>CANRIK010000001.1 GCA_947630705.1 uncultured Clostridia bacterium
GCAATCAAGCAATCGGAAGCTCCGACTTCGGAAGGGGTCTCCGTTACGCATGTCGATTTATATGACAATGAGTAATCCGAAACGGAATTCGGAGACCGTTCGACGACCGACACGGCAACCGCGACAATGGCCGTAAGCGATAGAATAATTATCAGAATTACTGACAGAACGTCACGTATTTTCTTCATACAATTACCTCTTTCGAATGTAAAACGGGCGCATAATCGCACCTGTATTCATTTTATTATATTTGAACCGAACTGTCAACAGTCTCAAAAAAATTTTTTGTCTGCAATATGGGGCGCGGCGGTTTGGTTGCGGAAAGGCTACTTTTCGTTGCGCGGCGGTTAAATTCGTGGCGCGAGCGCAGAGCGGTTTATTTAGAATCTTTGTAGGGTCGCGTTTAATCGAAATTTCGGCGCGGCGGTTTGATTGCGGAAAGGCTACTTTTCGTTGCGCGGCGGTTAAATTCGGGTCGCGGTAGTTCGGCTTACTCTATCCGAAAGACAAGGCGAGGTATTTAGGCGAGGGCGCAGAGCGGTTCAAGATAAAACTCAAATTTACTTAATTTTACTTTACTTAATTTTACTTAATCGGGCGGCGCGTTTAAAAGCGCAAGATTGAGCAATTATTTCAAAGACCCGATCGGTGACAGCATTTCAACGCACTCGGTTTGGCGGCGTTAAGAGAAAGTCGGAGAACAAAAAATCTTCCGCCGAATAAGGCGGAAGAAAATTGGAGCAGGTGACGGGAGTCGGACCCGCCCAAATCAGCTTGGGAAGCTGACGCCATACCGATAGGCGACACCTGCGTGCGACCGTGAAATCAATATATCACAGCCGACGTATTTTGTCAACATGTTTCGGGGCGCGGAGAGCGTCGGTTTCAGCGAACCTGACCGTTGCCCGTAATCATATATTTATAGGTTGTAAGCTCTTTCAGACCCATGGGGCCGCGAGCGTGCAATTTTTGAGTCGAGATACCCATTTCGCAACCGAGCCCGAATTCGCCGCCGTCGGTGAAACGCGTGGAAGCGTTCACGTACACAGCCGCACTGTCAACCGAACGCAGGAAAAATTCGGCCGTTTTTTCGTTTTCGGTCACTATGCAGTCGCTGTGTCCCGTTCCGTGCAGTGAAATGTGATTGATTGCGGATTTCACGTCGTCAACGACTTTTACCGCCATTACATAGTCGAGAAATTCGGTATCGAAATCTTCCGAGGTGGCGCGGCGGCAATTAAATTTATCGCCGAGAACGGAGAAAGACAGCTCGTCGAGTTTGAGCACGACGGGGTTGGTTTTTCGCATTTCTACCAATCTTTTGTATAAATGGGGTAAGAAATCCGCGGCGATTGCGCGATGAACAAGGCAAACTTCCATAGCGTTGCAAACGGACGGCCGACTGCACTTTGCGTTTTCGATTATGTCGAGAGCCTTGGTGAAATCGGCGTTCTCATCGACGTAAACGTGGCATATTCCCGTACCCGTTTGAATGCACGGGACTTTCGCGTTTTCGACGCATGAGAGAATCAACCCTTTGCCTCCGCGGGGAATGAGCAAATCTACATAGCCGACAGCCGTCATGAGCGCGGTCGCGCTCTCTCGGGAAGTGTCCTCTATAAGATTTATCACATTGCGTGAAACTCCGGCTTTTTTCAGACCTTTGCGCATAGCGTTGACTATTGCACGGGCCGAGCCGTACGCTTCTTTTCCGATCCGCAAAACGCAGACGTTTCCGCTCTTCAACGCAAGCGCAGCAGCGTCCGCAGTAACATTGGGGCGGCTTTCGTATATAATCGCCACAACGCCCAGAGGCACGCTCACTTTTTTTATTGTTATGCCGTTCGGACGGGTTACCTGTTCGGAGATTATGCCGACGGGGTCGGGAAGTTTTGCCACTTCGCGCAAGCCGTCCGCCATTGCCCGAATACGGGAATCCGTGAGAGTAAGGCGGTCGAGCATGGCCTCTCCCAACTTGCCTCTCGCATCCTCCACGTCGGACATATTGGCTTTCAATATTGCCTTGGCCTCGTCCTCGATAGCCGAAGCCATATTTATCAGCGCGGCGTTTTTCTGTTCGGTTGACATGAGCGCCGCGGCGCTTTTAGCGCCCTTGGCCGCTTCAAGAATTTCAAGAGTGGTCATTTGCCTTTAAACCTCGTGCCGACGTCGGCTCCCTCCACCGCTCCGTACAGAAGTTCGGGATAGGCGCCGTTGGCTATAATCATATCTATTCCTTCTTTTGTACATCTGATTGCGGCGGAAATTTTCGTCGCCATGCCGCCCGTGCCCAGCTCACTGCCGGCTCCGCCGGCAAGTTTGATTATATTGCCGTCGATATTATCCACCACGGGAATGAGCCGTGCGGAAGAATCTTTTCTGGGGTCTGCCGTATACAGACCGTCGATATCGGATAAAAGCACGAGAAGGTCGGCGCGTACAATCACCGAAACCATTGACGCAAGCGTGTCGTTATCGCCCACGGAAAGTATCTCATCGGTCGCAAGAGTGTCGTTTTCGTTTATTACCGGAATCGTTCCGAGTTCGAGCAGTCGGAAAAAGGTATCTTCAAGGTGCTTGCGGCGGCCGGCGTTCTCTATATCGTCGCCGGTAATGAGTATCTGCGCCACAGTATGATTATATTCGCCGAAGAGCTTGTCGTATACATACATGAGCTCGCACTGTCCCACTGCCGCCGCAGCCTGCTTTGTGGGCATATCCGAAGGACGGGATTTCAGACCGAGTTTGCTCACTCCCATTCCTATCGCGCCGGAAGAAACCAAAAGCACTTCGTTGCCGGCGTTTTTAAGGTCGGCAATCACTTTGCAGAGCTGTTCCACATGCCTTATATTAAGTTTTCCGTTGGGGTGAGTAAGCGTAGACGTACCCACTTTTACTACAAGTCTCATAATTTCAACCGAAATACTTTATATTAAAATACAACTTTTTGATATCGCCGTCAATATATTTTTTCAGCTTTATGCGCGGCGGATAGCGATAATTTGTCGTTTTTATACAAAAACGGCGGAGCCGACAGAGCTCCGCCGAAAAATGTCATGCAATCAAACCACGCCGTGAGCCATCATTGCCGTTGCGACTTTTATGAAGCCGGCTATGTTGGCGCCCATTACATAGTTACCCTCGTAACCGTACTCTTTTGCCGCGTTGTCGATATTGTGATAAATATTTACCATTATATTTTTGAGTTTTGCGTCAACTTCCTCAAATGACCAGAACATTCTTCCGGAGGACTGCGCCATTTCGAGCGCGGAAGTCGCTACGCCGCCGGCATTTGCGGCTTTTGCAGGAAGGAATACAACTCCGTACTTTTGAAATATATCGATAGCTTCGAGCGTGGAAGGCATATTTGCGCCCTCCGCGACATACTTGACACCGTTCTTGACGAGTATTTCGGCGGATTCGGCGTCAATTTCGTTTTGAGTGGCGCAGGGAAGAGCTATATCGCAGGGAATAGTCCAGATACCCTTGCAACCAACTGTGTACGTCGCTCCCGAAACTCTGTCGGCATATTCCTTGATTCTGCCGCGCTTTACTTCCTTTATATCCTTTATGATATCGAGCTTTATGCCGTCGGGATCGTAGACATAGCCGTTGGAATCGTACATGGCAACTACTTTGGCGCCGAGGCTCTGCGCCTTCTGGCAAGCATAAATAGCGACATTGCCCGAACCGGATATTACTACCGTCTTACCTTTGAAGCTGTCGCCGCGGACTTTGAGAGCCTCTTCGGTGATATATACAAGTCCGTAACCGGTGGCTTCCGTCCTGACCAAACTTCCGCCGTAGGTGAGCCCCCTGCCGGTGAGAACGCCGACATGCTCGTCGCGAATCCTCTTGTACTGTCCGAAGAGATAGCCTATCTCTCTGCCGCCTACTCCTATATCGCCAGCCGGAACGTCGGTATCGGCGCCGATGTGACGATAGAGTTCAGTCATAAAGCTCTGGCAGAACGCCATAATCTCTCTGTCGCTCTTGCCCTTCGGGTCGAAGTTGGAACCGCCCTTGCCTCCGCCGATGGGAAGCCCCGTGAGGCTGTTTTTAAGAATCTGTTCAAGTCCGAGGAACTTGATTATGGACAGATTTACGGACGGGTGGAAACGAAGTCCGCCCTTGTAAGGACCTATCGCGCTGTTGAACTGAACGCGGTAGCCCTTATTTACATGCACCTTGCCCTTGTCGTCTACCCAAGGCACGCGGAACATTATTACTCTTTCGGGCTCGACAAATCTTTCGAGGAGACCTGCCGCTTCGTATTCGGGGTGCTTTTCCACTACCGGTGCAAGCGTGGTCAAAATTTCCGTCGCCGCCTGATGAAATTCGGGTTCGTTAGGGTTCTGCTTTTTAAGATTCTTCAAAACTTTCTCTACGTAATTCATAAATACTCCTTGATAAATTATACGCATATTATGCATAAATTTTATTTATATTTATTATAACATATACTTAATAAATTATCAAACGATAGCGCGCACTGCGGTTACCAAATAAAACTTATACTATATATAAGCGTTAATTATATTATACGGCCGACAATAGGTCTGTGCATGCAACCGAAAACATGCTGAAAAAAATATTTAAAAGTCGCTTTAACGTTCGGTTTGAAGTTAAAAAAATCGACGAAAACCATTCGGAGCATAAAAAATCGTCAAAAAAACCGTCGGAAAGGTTGCATGCGGCGTACAGTCGGCAATTTTGCCATGGCGCGGCTTGAAAATTTGAGGTAAATTTTTTATTGAGCCGAAAAACACTTGATTTTTTTTGTTAAATTTAATATCATTAAATAGCTGGGCTGAAAAATGCCGAGCGGCAATGCAGAGATGGCTGAGCGGTTTAAGGCGCACGATTGGAAATCGTGTGGCGGCTAATACCCGTCCGGAGGTTCAAATCCTCTTCTCTGCGCCATATACATTGTTAAGGCGAGAGTATTATCACAATATCTCTCGCCTTACTATTAAAAATTATTGAAAATCATGTTAAGTTTGCGAAACGATTTCTTGCGTGTACCAAATTTGTATTATACCCCATTGCACAAATCGCTTTACTTCGGTAAGGCGTTTTTCGTTAAGGAATTCTTTTTTTACAATTTAGAACATTATATGCTGTATTCTCGTTTATTTAATTAACTATTTATGACAAAATTTTTATAACTTTTATTGTTTTGTTCTCGTTTTGTGATATAATGCATATATGAGGCGTTACCAATGAAAAATTTAGCAACTTTGAGGAAAGCATATGGTTTATCTCAACAGAAATTTGGCGACGCAGTGGGTTTGGCTCGGAATACAATTTGTCAATACGAAAGCGGTAATCGCGTACCTGACGTAGATACCTTAATAAAGCTCACCGACCATTTCGGCGTAACTATTGACTACCTTCTTGGTCGCGAATATGCTGTTTCGTCATATCAAATCTTTGTTGAGATATGCGCCAAAGAGCAGAAAAGTGTCTTTGAGGTTGCAAAAGAGTTTGAGCTTACTGATGAACAACTTATTCAATGGAAAAATGGGATTGAACCGAGCCAGCGAACTCTTTGGGCGATTGCAAATGCGTATCACTATTATTCTGAAAATCCGTTTAATAAGGCAAGAGAAAAAAAGTTGGTTATTGAAAGATCAACCTCTACTTCCCCTGCCACTACCACCGTTCCTGCCGTATTCGGTGAAATGCCTGACCTACTCTCGGAGGAGCGGTTCGTCAATACGGCGAAAATTTACCACGAGTTGCCCGATGAAATGCGCGAAAGAGTTTTTGGACTAATTTGCGGCATTGCCATTGGATATGGATTAAACGTAGATAATATTTTAAGGAGATAATGATATGAAAAACATTTTAAAGAAACTTTCCCCTCTTTTGGCGCTCGTCATGGCTCTCGCTCTTTGTTTTTCACTTATAGGGTGCGATACAAATTGCCCATATTGTGAAAATGATCCAACTACTCTTGGAAAATCGTCCATATGGAGAGAAGAACTTTCTACTACTGCCACCTGCACACAGGATGGAATCACAACTATTCAATGTGCAAACTGTAAAAGAACTACTCAAATTGCGGTTGGGGCATTGGGACACGATTGGAAAATTACAAAGGACGAAGCGACATGCTTGAAAGCAGGGAACGCTTATTATAGTTGTAACCGCGATGGGTGCGGAGAGACAAAAACTGAATGGTCGGAAGCGAGCCCGTCAAAGCACAAATGGGTCAAAACGGGCTCACGCGAAACCATGACCGAAATATATACGGATTATGAATGTTCTGTCTGTGAAGAAACAAAAACTGAAAAGACAAAAATCAGTATGGGATCATCCATAAAAAACACACAAGAAGAATTTTATTATGCAACAGGTGCCGCCATACAGATTGTCAAAGGGAAATTGAAATATCCATCAAGCGCAAAGTTTATCAAGGAATCGCAAATGGAAGTGCATAAGAATTATTCTGGGATTTACTTTATCGAGGGCGCCGTTTCTGCCCCCAATGCTTTCGGCGTTTATACGGATTTTTATTTTATTGTAAAAACAAAAATCCGAGTTTCGGGAAGCAAATTTACTTGGTATGACTACGATTGCCAATTAGAGGAAGGATGATTTCACGATTAAATCCGTAATCATTCCTGTTTGAGCTAACCTAACACCTTTGGTATAATTCTCCTACTATCTTTTAGGAGGAAATACCAATGAACCAACTCGGACAAATCATCGCTCAAAAACTCGAGAATATTGAGCAAAGTACACAGCAAACCCTTCGGGACGTGGAAGCCATACGTGGCGTATGCGTGGGATATGCGGCGGCAATGTGGGACTTCAAAACTCCTCCCCCGCCACAAACTTATCTTTCAGGCAATGGGTTTCAAGAAGTCGTTTCTGAACCTGCTATCGTCGGAAAGACGGTAGCCGAGATTATCGAAGAGGTGAAGAAATTGATAATTGAACTCAAAATAAAAGGGTCCGTCCGTGAACACAGGGAAGGTCTCCTCAAATTTACAAGTACTGCGTTCGGGTGCGTTTATGGGCGCACAAAGGAGGAAATCCTCTTCTCTGCGCCAAATGGGACGTAAGTTGAAAAAACTTGCGTCTTTTTAGTTTAGAGGATGAAGAACCCATGCGGTTCACGCGAGGAGCGAAGCGACGACGCTTTGCCGAGGCTCACACGCAGTGGGAAACTGCAATATCCCCTCCATCTGCGCCAAAAAGAACGTAAGTTGAACAGACTTGCGTCTTTTTTGTTTGCAAAAGCGAGGGCAAAACCGCCCTCGCCTTCTTTATATGTCCTCAATTTAAATTTATTTTATTTTTTTAAATAGTCCTCGCGCAGAATACCGCGCTCCACGATATCGACACGCTCGCCCGTAGTTGGCAGGCGGAAGAAGTTTCTGCGCGTTCCCTCATAGACGAGCCCACACTTTTCCATGACGCGGGAGGAACCGATATTCTCCGCCGCATGCTCGCCGTCGATGCGGAAAAATCCCACTTCCTCAAAGCAATAGCGCAGAACTTCGGAAAGAGCCTCCGTCATGATGCCCTTCCCCCACCACGCCTTTCCCATGCAGTAGCCGATCGTGCCGCGTTCCTGAAAATCGTCCGCGCGCAGAACGGCAATGTCACCGATGAGGACGTTCCCCTCTTTGAGGATGATCGCCCACTTGTAGATATGCGGCTCGCAACTCTCCTGTTCCCATATTTTGAGAAGTGCTCGCGTAACTTCGACGTCCCCGTGCGGCGTCCATGTGAGGTATTTTGTGACGTCTGGGTCGTTCATCCAATGCGCAAACGCCTCTTCGGCGTCGCTCTCCTTCCACCTGCGAAGGAGCAGCCGCTCCGTTTCAAGAATTTTCGTTCCCTTGTGTTGCATAGTTTCCTTCGTTAAATTCCTATTTATCGTTCCCATTATATCACAGCGGCACAGAGAAAATCAAACAGTCAAAATCAAAATAGCATTTAGGCATTTAAGTGCGCGCTTGTCTTGACAAGCGCGCGGCTGTCGCCGCGCGGACAAGCTCACGCCTAAAAGAAAATAAATCGGTTAAAAAAATAATTTGAACGCCGTCGGCATAGGTGTTTACAACCTCGTCCTTTACAAGATTGACTGTGAGCTGCATTGTAAGGTTTGCGTCAGCGTCGGGGTCTGTAAAAGAAACCGTCATTTGTGAACCTTCAACCGTAACGCCCGTCACCCGTGCATCTTTGGTCTTGTAGTAGTTTGACATTTCCGCGGCCATCTTGGGCGTGGGAACTTCGTCAACCACTTCGAGTTTACCCGAATCGGCGAGATCGGTGCTTTCGGTAATCTCTTCACCGAGGGAGTCCTGAACGTCCTGTTGATAGTTGGCCTCGTCAAAAACGGGACAACATACTTTTATGTCGTCCTTGGAAATTCCCGAAAAGTCGGCGCCCGTGACGGTTGTGGTGTACTGCCCCTCGGAACTGTACTCGACGGCGGTTGCGATATTTTAATACGGACAATACATTTGTTCGTCATTTCCGGCGAAATTTGCGGTTGCTCCGTTGTGATATATTAATGTCGCGATAGTTCAATATGGATAAAACACTAATATTTTCCGAGTTGACAAGAGACTGCGGCGATGATATAATATGATTTATTATGAAAGTCATCAAGAAACAGAGAAACAGTAAAATGTGCATTATGTGCGGATTGGACAACGAGTACGGAGTGCGCGCTCCATTCTACACTATGGAGGACGGAAGCGTTGCGACGCTCTTTTCTTATCGTGAGCAGCATCAGAGCTATCCCGGGAGAGTGCACGGCGGACTAATCACCGCCATGCTCGACGAGATGGGATTGAGAGCTCTTTGGGCGACAGAACTTGACGAAAAGACATTCGGCGTGACGATATCTTTGGAGACGAAGTTCCGCAAGCCCGTGCCGTACGGAGTAGAGCTTTTGGGGCGCGGCAGAATTGTAAAAGATACCGGAAACTTTTTAACCGCGGATACGCAGATACTTGACAGAGACGGGCAGACGCTTGCAAGCGGAATAATTAAATATATCAAGCTCGACCCTCAAAAGATTCAAAAGGGCGTTGTCACTCATGAAGAGCTCTGCTATCTTACGGACGACAACGTTACAGAAATAGATATCTGACGGCAAAATATACGGCATTTTTGAAGTATATTTAAATTCGACGGCATAAAACGAGTCCCCGACAAACTTATTTGTCGGGGACTTTTAATCTGTAAAATCAAACAAACGGCAATCAGACGAGAACGCGTATAACGGAGACTACGCGAGTGTCGGAAATATCCTTACCTATTGCTGCGACCGCCTTTTTGACATTGGATTCTTTCGTGGAATGGGTGACGAGAATAAGATTTACTTCGCCGTTTCTGTTCTTCTCATCGATATCCTGCACCACTTTCGCCACACTTATGCCGTATCTTCCCAAAACGGACGTGACCTTGGAGAGCTCTCCGGCCCTGTCCGCCGCCAAAAGGCGGAGATAATATGCGCTTTCGAAATTTGTTATGAATTTCGTTGAAGAGGCGGCCTTTTCGGTATTCGGGAAAGTCGAATACCTATGCTGGGTATGAGTCGCGCAGTAAATTACGTCTCCGACGATAGCGCTGCCGGTCGGCAAAGCTCCCGCGCCTCTGCCGTAAAGCATGACGTCCTCCACACAGTCGCCCGTAATGTAGACCGCATTATAGCTGTCGCTTACGCTTGCGAGCGGATGGGTCGCACGCACGAACGATGGATGGACGCGGACTTCCACCCCCTTTTCCGCATCCTTGCCGATAGCGAGAAGTTTTATCACATAGCCGAGTTTTTTGCCGTATGCAATGTCGTCCTCGGATATGTTTGTTATACCCTCGCGATAGATATCGGCGAAGGGTATTTTTTTATTGAAGCAAATACTGGATAAAATCGAGAGTTTATACGCGGCGTCATAGCCTTCGACATCGGAAGTGGGGTCGGCTTCGGCATAGCCGAGGGATTGGGCCTCTTTTAAGACTTCGGCATAGGACTTGCCGTCGTCGGTCATTTTGGTAAGTATATAGTTGGTCGTGCCGTTGATTATTCCGATAATTGACGTGATTTTATTGCCTTGAAGGTTGTCCAAAAGGGCGCGGATAACGGGAACTCCGCCCACGCAAGTGGCCTCGAAAAACAGTCCGACGTGATTGTGTTTTGCCGCCTGTTCGAGCTCGTAACCGTATTTGCAGTACAGCTCTTTATTGGACGTAACCACGGATTTGCCGGCGTTCAGAGCGGCAAGGACGTAGCTCTTCGCAGGCTCCACCCCTCCCATGACCTCTATTACTATATCCACTTCGGGATTGGAACAGATTTCGGAGATATTGGAAGCGATTCTGCTCTCTTCCACGCCCAACGCAAGGGCGCGGTCTTTGCGGAGTTCGAGAACCGATTCTACCGTTATGTCTACGCCGTGGGTCTTTATATATTTATCTCTGTGTTCGGTCAGTATTTTATATGTGCCGCCGCCCACAACTCCGAGTCCAAGAATGGCTACGCCGACTTTTTTCATTTTTCAGCCTCCGTACTGTTTAAATGATAGAGATAATTGAGCCCTTCCAAAGTGAGCAGCTTGTCCACTTCGTCTATGCCGGAAATCTCATGGGCGATAATTTCCGAAAAACCGCCCGTTGCAATTACTTTTACGCCTTCCGTCTTCATCTCGCGCTTTATGCGCTTGACGAGATATTCGACAAGGCCCGCAAATCCGTAAAATATTCCGGACTGCATATTTGTCACCGTATTAGTTCCTATGACGGTCTTGGGACGCTCTATTTCCACCCTCGGGAGTTTGGCAGTACCGTTTACGAGGCTGTCGAGAGAGCCCTTAATGCCGGGAGCGATCACTCCGCCGATAAATCGGCCTTTTCCGTCTATTACATTGAAGGTAGTGGCCGTGCCGAAATCGATAATTATGAGGGGATAGCCGTATTTTTTTACTGCGGCAACGTTATTCACCACTCTGTCGGCGCCGACCTCTTTCGCGTCGTCAACCAAAAGGTTCATACCCGTTTTCAAACCCGGGCCGAGCATAAGCGGCTTGAATTTGAGATAAGTCTGACACATTCTGTCGAGCGTATAGTCGAGTTGGGGCACGACGGAAGAAATTATGCCGCCCTTTATCTGCTCCGCATCAATGCCGTTGTTGCATAGAATGGATATGAGCTGACCGCCGTATTCGTCGGAAGTCCTCTTATATTCCGTGGCAATACGGAAACTTATTTTGAGGGTTGAGCCCTCGTATACGGCATACTTTATATTTGTGTTGCCCACGTCAAGACAAAGTATCATTTTATTTCTCGCTCTGTGAAACGGTTTGGGCGGCTTCGCCCTTTATTTTATTTTGGAAAAGCAGATTATTGGAATTTTTAAGCGCAATTTTCATTATGCGTATATAGAGCGGCACAAGCACGGCGCAGCAAGCCATTTCAATCGGGCTGTTGAATACAATCGCCACCGAAAATGCAGTCGCAAAAGCGTCGCCGCCGAACACCCAAAGCATAAGAAGCACGAGCACGGTGTTTGTAAGAGCGCCCACCACTCCGCCGACGGCGGCCGGAATTGTTTCGCGCAACATTACGTTCGCTTTCTTGCCCAGAGGAAGTTTGCCCTTCTTTTCACGTGCATTGAGTATGCCTGAAACAATGAAAGATATGAGATGATAGGTCCAATATGCCGCGATTCCCATGAATATACGGGGAACAACGGAAACCAAAGGATTTATCATTGCCGGATAGCCGACCATTACGGCTATGAGCATGGAGCAAAGGCCGAAAATCGTTCCGCCGACAAACTCTTCCTTCCAAGTACCGAAAAGACAGAGCGCCAAGGCGAGCGGCAGGGATAAAAATGCCGGATTGATTCCGAGCATACCCATGAACACATACGTTTCAAGGGTAAGCACAACGAAAATGAGCGCCACCATTACGCCGAGAAAGGCAATATAATGCGCCTTACTCTTCTTCATAAAACACCTCCGTCGGGTTCCTATGGATACCCGCTTCAAAAAAATATTATACTTTTATACGGTCGAATTTATAAATATCCGCCGAAAGTATCGAAAAATATGATTTATTATAGCATCTGCCTTAAAATTTGGCAAGCGATTGAGAGCACTGTAACATTTTAACGAAAAAATAAATATTATTTAATATATACAATACTGCACGCCACTCATACAAAATTACATATGCCGTGCAGCTTTATCAAAGGAGGAATTATGAACATTTTTTCGCAGTTTTGCGGCAACAACGGATGCCTTTGGATTTTAATTCTGCTGCTTCTTGCGGCAAGTTGCAGCGGTAACGGAATTGAGAGCGTTCTTGCGGGAAGCTGTACGCCCATACTTATCGCGCTTGTATACAGCATGTGGAGGAACGGCACGCTCGCTAACTTGCTCTACGGAAGCAACAACAGCTGCGGTTGCGGTTGCAACGGCTGAAAACAAGAGAGAGGGGCGTCCTACGGCGCCCCTCTGTTTTTGTACTTTGTTTGACTTTTTGACAGCTCGTTTTATCGACGAACTTCAAACAGCACTCTTCGAACTTCACTTGGAAAAGAACGCAACTCCGACGGCGTTCGGCCCCACATGAGTCCCTATCGTGCTTCCAATGAGACGAGTCGGAATCTCGTCGGGGTCACTGACGTGGTCTCTCCAAAGCGCGGCACTGTCGTGCAAATATTTTTTGAGATATTCGTCAGAAAGCCCCGAATACATGAGTCCGTAAGGCATGGAAAAATCAATCCCTCCGCATTTTTCCACAAGCTGCATCAATAAATTGTTGCTCCGCTTGCTACCAACCGCCTTTCCGACGAGTTTAACTTCCCCGTCAATAACCGAAACGACAGGCTTCACCGAGAGCATCTCGCCGGCAAAAGCCACTACTCCCGAAATCCTTCCGCCCTTCCTCAAATATTTCAACGTATCAACGACGGCGAGAACCTGCACTTTCTTCTTCTTTTCGTCCAATTCCCTTACGACGGTACAGGCGTCCAAGCCTTCTTTGATAAGGCGCAGTGCATATTCGCAGAGCAGACGTTCGCCGGTGGCGGCATTCAGACTGTCAACCACGAACACTTGACCGACGAAGCGTTTTGCCGCCTTTTTGGCGCATGCAAATGTGCCCGAGAGCTTCGACGAAATAGTGATTGCAATCACTTGGTCGCCGCTTTGCGTCAGTTTTTCAAATGTATCTCCCCACCGAAATTCGTTTATCTGACTGGTTTTAGGAATCACGTCGTTTTCAATCAACTTTTCATAGAACTGTCTGTGCGAAAGATTGACTCCGTCAAGATAAACCTCTTTGCCGAATAGTATTTCCATAGGGATCATGCAGACCCCCATTCTTTCCGCCTCCTCCTGTTCTATGTCGGATGCGCTGTCAATCAGAATTTTTATCATTTTATCTCTCACTCCTCACGAGGCGCGTTCTGTTCGGATTGTTCCGTATTTTCGGCAAGAGGGCGAGGTCTCGTCGGAAACATGATATTCCGAAAGTCGAATTTCCACTTGCCGTCTAACTTGTCGAATCTATTCCAAAGCCACAGAAGATAGCCGAGCACTACAAACACACCCATAAGACCCAACACCCAAAGAAGAACTCCGCCATAGCCGAGTTCATTAACATTGAGGAAAAAGTACGGGTAGGAAAATTCCGGAATTACGGCCCCTAAAATAAATATGTAAGCGACATAAATGAGCGGAATGATGAGACTGTACAGAGGGGCAAAGACGGAGATAGTCCGCTTCTCGTCAAAGATTATGTAGTCGAGGATAAAGAGCAAAGGCGCAAGGAAATGATAGGACATATTGCCGATATTTTGCCAATAACTCGCTTTCAAAGGAGAATCGAGCAGAAAAATGACAACAAGAAAGGTGACGAGAATCATGATTACGGTCATGAACTTGAACGTTCGCAGTTTTCTGTTGTATCCCTCTGTTTCTCCCATTCTCACACGCTTCACCGTATCGGCAAGAACGATAATCGAGACAACTAATACAAAATAATTGCTGATATTGGTGTAGAACTTCAAAAAGTTCCAAGAAAATTCGTTACCAACGTCTTTTGAAATATAAAAGATGCCGAGCGACAGTAGACAGGCAAAAGCCGAAACGACGCACAACACAACGCGGTAGATAAGTTGCGTAATAAGATTTTTACACATAAAGCCGTCCTCCATTTACATTAAATTCCGCAAACCTCTATTTAAGGTCGTATTTTTTGCAAATTCCCGTAAGATTTTCAGAAATTATTCCGAGCGAATGATAGAGTTGCGTCCGTTCTTCGTCTGATATCCCCAAGCTACCCTCTTCGAGGAGCGACGAAATTTTTTCGGCGACAATGCAAGCGACATTATTGCCTTTGTCCGTCAGACGAATGGGATTTTTATACTTTCGTTCACTACTCACGTCAACGTAGACAAGCTCTGCTTTGGCAAGTTCCTTCACTGTTCGGGACATCATTCCCTTGTCCTCGCCGCACATCTCGCCGAGTTTAGTCAAACTTACCCCTTCGGTACAGTTGTAAAGCGCGAACAGGCACTGCACTTGCTTCCCCTTGAAGCCAAGCGCCGCCATCTCAACATTTTTTATCTTTTGAACACAGCGCGAAATATTAATCAGTAACAAAGAAAATGTCGTGTAACGTTGTTCCATAAGCACCTCACGGACGTTATCATATCTTATTTTTGTTGTCTTGTCAACAATTTATGTGAACAGATCAAAAGAATTTTTGAACTATAAAGATATTCCGACACAGATATCGAAGGCTTTTCAAATAGGTTCTTTTTAAATTTATGGCAAAAGAACAGCGGTTGCCGAAAGACAATCGCTTTTATATGTCACTTTGCCGCTACCTAAACTTAACGGCCGGATTTTGCCGCTTCCGCAAGCGGAACCTCGGCAAAAGAACAGCGGTTGCCGAAAGACAATCGCTTTTATATGTCACTTTGCCGCTAACTTAAACTTAACGGCCGGATTTTGCCGCTTCCGCAAGCGGAACCTCGGCAAAAGAACAGCGGTTGCCGAAAGACAATCGCTTTTATATGTCACTTTGCCGCTAACTTAAACTTAACGGCCGGATTTTGCCGCTTCCGCAAGCGGAACCTCGGCAAAGCGTCGGCGCTCCGCGCCTCGCACGAACGCGGTTCTCACCGTCACAGTAACAAAAAAACAGCGTCGCCGTGACTGGCAACGCTGTTTTTTGGAGCTACTGGCCGGATTCGAACCGGCGACCTGCTGATTACGAATCAGCTGCTCTACCAGCTGAGCCACAGTAGCGTCCGACGATATAACATTATAACAGATAAATTAATTTTTGCAAGCGTTTTACGGCTATAATGAATTTATTTTGTTTGCAAAAGATATATCAATTTCCGTCCTCGTCGGAATATCTGTGTATTTTACCCTCTTTGTCCTTATATGAAATAATTGTGGATAAATTGACGTTTTCGGCGCTCTTGAATATGTTCTGTTCTATTTCGGGGTCGTCTTTTGCAAGCATCGAGATGAGTTCTTTTACTTTTTTGCGCTTCGAACCCGTTGAGTAATTGTCATACCTTTCGGAATAATTGCTCTCGGTAAATTTGCAGGCGCACTGTAAGAACCGCAAGTTATAGTGATCTCTCCATGCCACTATATCCGATTCGCGGATAAGATACATGGGACGTATGAGCCGCATGCCTTCGAAATTTGCGCTGTCTACTCGCGGCATCATAGTCTGCATCTGCGCTCCGTACAACATTCCCATCAGAATTGTTTCTATAACGTCGTCGTAATGATGGCCGAGGGCTATTTTATTGCAACCCAATTCCTTCGCCTTGCTGTAAAGATAGCCGCGGCGCATGCGAGCGCAGATATAGCATGGAGACTTTTCTATATTGAAAACGTTTTCGAAGATATTCGTCTCGAATATCGTTACGGGGATATTCAGAAGTTTTGCGTTGGCCTCGATAAGCTCCCTGTTTTCCGCGCTGTAACCCGGGTCCATGACTAAAAATTTAAGTTCGAACGGGAATTTGTTATGGCGTTTGAGTTCCTGAAAGAGCTTTGCCATAAGCATGGAATCTTTGCCGCCGGATATGCATACGGCTATCCTGTCCTCCGGCTCAATCAGTTTATACTCAACTATCGCTTTGGCAAACTTTGAAAAAAGTTTTTTCGAAAATTTTTTTCTCAAACCTTCCTCTACCTTTGCCGCCGTGTCGGCGGACATGTCGGATATGCGATATTTCATCCATTGCGCATAACCTCCGTAAAGTTCGCATGCGTCGAAACCGCGAGCGACAAACCTATTCACCGCCTCTCGGCTCGTTTTGCCGTTCCGACAATATACCACAAGTTTTTTATTTTCGGGCAAATTGCAATCGGAAATGCTATCGAAAGGAACGTTTATTGCTCCCGAAATATGCCCGTATTCATATGAGCCCGAATCTCTGACGTCGATAAGCAAAATTTCCGAGCTATCGAGTTTTGACAATTCCTCGCATGTAATGGATTCCACGTTACGTCTCCCGTCCGCCGTTTCGTTTACTTCCCACTCATTATACATTGAAGAATTTTTTAAGTCAACTCAAACGGGCAAGACGGCAGTTTACCGAACATATATTAATTAAAGGGTATTAATTAACGGTTTTAATTATCGGATTTCAATCGACGGAAATTAATTATAGAGTTAAATTATCGAGGTGAGACAAAACCATGCGTGCGGAGACAAAAAACTTATTGCCTTTTATAATTTCCGTTTCGGCGGCGGTGCTGGCGACCGTGGGAGTCGTGCTGTATGCCGCGGTTTTTTCAAATAGGCAACTGACGTTCGACGCGTCATATTACTTTGTATGTTACGCCATACGCGATAACGCGCTCTCCGCCGACGCCATTTCAACTACCGTTTCAAACTACGGGGGCGCCGGATATGTGCTCGGATACGACGGTGATTTTTACGTCACGGTTGCTTGTTACTACAATGAAAGCGAAGCCGAAACAGTAAGGCAAAATCTTCTGAAACGTGGATTGCAGTGCTCGGTTTTGAACATAAAGACTAACGAATATCATTTTGCCAACGCCGACGCGAAAAACGGCAAGCTGTTTTCGGGCAATCTGAACACCTTGGATTCGCTTTCGCGTATATGCTACGAATGTGCAAACCAACTTGACACGGGCAAGTATTCGCAGGCCGAAGCAGAGGCCGTTTTAGAAGATATCGAGGACGGACTGCAAGGTCTGAAAAAAGCTAATCCGAATAATTGCTTTACAGACGAAATCAAAAGGCTTATTGCCGAATGTGAAACGACGAAAAGAGATTACATTTATTCAAAAGATATGCGAAAATTGCAGATTGCCATATTAGATTGCATAATAAATATAGATATGGGGTAAGGTTTTTTCTTTCAGTGTGTAAAATTTTTAATTGAATAGAAAAATTCAAATATTGTTTTGAGAGTATTTTAAATAAGCGCAATCTGCACATAATAGCGATATGAACAGACGATTTGCCGCTGTTGCAGCGCTCATAATTGTTGTCGCGCTGTTTGCCGCGCTTTTGGAAAATTACTTCAAAAATCCCACCGTCCCCACCTTTGCAAGCGAATATTCAAAGGATATATATCTGACTTTCGACGACGGACCGAGCGACAAGGTGACGCCGAAAATTCTGGACGTTTTAAAAGAGGAAAACGTTAAGGCGACTTTCTTTATCGTTGGAAGTCAGGCCGAAAAGCGAAAAGATATAGTTAAAAGGATATATGACGAAGGACATTCCGTAGGAGTGCACTCCTACTCTCATAAATACGACGAAGTTTACTCTTCGCCGGAAAAACTTATCGATGACTTGGAAAAGTGCAACGACGTGATATGCAGAATTACCGGAGAATATGCGAATATTTACAGATTCCCCGGGGGAAGTTTTAACGTTAAAAAAGAATTTACGGACTCCGTTAAGAAAGAGGGATACAAATTCGTGGATTGGAACGCTTCTTTCAGAGATTGCGAACTGAAAGACGCGACGTCGGAAAACCTTTACTCCGCCGCCGTCTCCACCGCTGCCGACAAAAGCAGAATTGTCATGCTCGCGCACGACACTTCGGATAAATTGACTACCGTGGGAGCGCTGAAAAAAGTTATTCGGTATTTTAAGAGCCGCGGTTACAATTTCAGAAAATTTTAAAAGCCCCGTGCGGCGAAATCCGCACAGGGCTTTTATTAATTCTGCAATCTGTCAATCCACGCCGTATTGAGCGCGATACTCTTTCATTTTGCCGAGATAATCTTTACCGTCGATTATTCCCTCTTCTATCGCCTCGATAATGTCGGCAATCGTAACAATGGGGTACACTTTTACGCCGAATTCCCTATATACTTCCTGTACGGCGGAGAGATTGCTTTCGAGACCTCTCTCCATTCTGTCAACGGATATTATCATGCCCGTTATTTCGACTTTCGCGGCAAGCGCGAGTTTCGGAAGCATTTCGCGGAGAGCCTTGCCGGACGTCATAACGTCCTCGATGAGAATAACTTTCTCGCCGTCCGTAAGCTGTTTGCCGACAAAGAGACCGCCTTCTCCGTGGTCCTTTACCTCTTTTCTGTCAAACGTATAATTCATATCTATGCCGTGGTTGGAATAGAGCGCAACGGCTGTCGTTACGGCGAGCGGAATACCCTTATACGCCGGACCGACGAGCGTTTCCGCTTTCAAGTTGTTGTCGACAATGCAACGGGCGTAATATTCGCCGAGTTTCGCAAGCTGCGCGCCCGATTTATAATTGCCCGTATTTATGAAATACGGAGCTTTTCTGCCGCTTTTCAATGTGAATTCTCCGAATTTAAGCACTCCGTTATCAACCATGAATTTGATGAATTGCTGTTTATAAGTCATAACATTCTCCTCAATTTAACGTCAAAGTATTTACTATTTCGTTTACGTCTTTAATATTGTGCCTGTCGAGCCATGAATCGATACCGGATATTATTTCCGGCATGGCGTTGCCGTTTGAAAAATTGGCCGTTCCGACCTGAACGGCGCGAGCTCCGGCCATCATGAATTCTATGGCGTCCTCTCCGCTCGTAATTCCGCCCATTCCGATGACGGGAATTTTTACGGCGTGCGAGGCCTCATACACCATTCTTACCGCGATAGGCTTTATTCCGGCTCCCGAAACGCCGCCCGTATTGTTGGCGATTATCGGCTTACGGCGTTCGATATCTATGACCATGCCCGTAAGCGTGTTTATCAGCGAAATGCAGTCGGCTCCGCCGTCCTCCGCCGCACGCGCGTTAGTCGAGATGCTCTCCACGTTGGGAGAAAGTTTTACGATCAGCGGAGTTTTCGAAAGGCCTTTTTTGGAAATTTTCGTAACTTCGCAAATATTTTCCGGCCTGATGCCGAGAGCCATGCCGCCGGCGTGTACGTTGGGGCATGAAATATTGAGTTCCACCATGTCCGCAAGTCCGTCGAGACGGGCGCATATTTCGCCGTAATCTTCCAAAGTTTTTCCGGCGACATTGGCTATTACAACCGTTCCTTTTTTCCTTAAAAAGGGCAAATCTTCCTTGATGAAGTGCTCTACGCCCGGGTTTTGAAGCCCTACGGCGTTCAGTATGACCGACGAGCCTTCGGCTATTCTCGGAACGGGATTGCCCTGACGGGGTTCTATCGTCGTCCCTTTCGTCGAGACGCCGCCCAAAACGGATATGTCGTAAAGGAGATTGTATTCCCTTCCGAATCCGAAAGTGCCGCTTGCGGCAATTACGGGATTTTTGAATTTTACTCCGCAGATTTCCACTTGCAAATTTGCCATTACAACTGCACCTCGTTTATATCGAACACCGGACCGTCGCGGCAGACCCTGACGTTTTCGCCGTCGGAATTCTTGCATACGCAGACGAGACATGCGCCCAATCCGCAACCCATTCTCTCTTCGAGAGAGACATAGCACGGAATTTTTATTCCGGCTTCCGATAATTTGCGTTTCAGCACCTTCAACATCACGGGCGGACCGCAGGCGATAATGACGTCTGCCGCCACGCTTTCGAAGTCGTCAAGATATGCCGAAACAGCGTTGCCCTTTATTCCATAACTACCGTCGTCGGTGGTTATCGTAAGTTTTTTGCTCTTTTTAAGCTCCTCTTCGAGACAGACGGCTCCGGCATTTCTGAAACCGATATATGAATAGAAATTTTTTTCGGAACAGTTTTCGCGTATAGTTGCTATGAGAGGAAAAATCCCCACTCCGCCGCCTATTACCGCTACGTTTTTATAACCGTCCAAATCGAACCAATTACCGAGAGGCAGAAGCACTTGCAGTTTTCTGCCGGATTCCACCGTTGAAAGATACTTCGTGCCGTTACCCTTTACCTGATAGCAAACCGATAGGTCGTTGCCGTCGGCAATACATACCCCCAACGGCCGGCGGAGAAGGTTCGCGCCGTTGCCCGTGGACAGATTGACAAACTGTCCGCCGTGCATTGCTCCCACGCTTTCCGGAAGGGTGAGAGTAATCATATAAATATTTTCCGCAATTCTCTTATTGCTCTTTACAGTTGCGAGTAAATCTTTCATCTCCCGAATTTTCCTATTGCATTCTGTAAATCCTGTTGCATATCGAGGCATGCCGTACGCGCGGCCTCATAATAGGTCATTCCGCTGTACTCGGGCTTTTTATAGGCGCAAAGTATTCCGCGTGAGGAATTGACTATGCCGCCCAAACCTCTCTTGTCGAAGCATACTTTGAGCATTTCCGCGCTTCCGCCCTGCGCGCCGTAGCCCGGAATGAGGAAAAACGTTTGCGGCATCTGCTTGCGCAAACGATCGGCTTCCTCCGGATGAGTTGCGCCGACAACCGCGCCGACTTCGGAATAGCCGTATTTGCCTATATACTCTTTGCCCCATTCGGCGACAAGTTCGCCCATCTTTTCATATATGAATTGACCGTTTTCGAGCTTCAAATTCTGCAATTCTCCCGAGGAGGGATTGGAAGTTTTTACGAGCACGAAAATGGATTTGTCGTTGTTTTTTATGTCCTCGACGAAAGGTTTTATGCCGTCGGAGCCGAGATATCCGTTTACAGTAAGCATATCCGAGGGAAAAGCCTTCAATGTCTTGTCGCCGAGCGTGGTCTTGCCGAGGTATGCCCTCGAATAGCATGCGGCAGTAGAGCCTATGTCGTTGCGCTTGCAGTCGGCTATTACCGTCATTCCCCTGCCGCGCGCGTAATTTACGGTATAATCGAAAGCCCGAAGCCCCTCGTAGCCGTACATTTCATAGTAGGCAATCTGTACTTTGACCGCCGGAACTATGTCGCATACTTTATCGATTATATTCATATTGAATTCTATTATCCTTTCGGCAGCGCCCTCGAAGGTGGAGATATCCTCGCGCATTTCGTCCGGAAGATATGAAAAATCGGTGTCAAGCCCCACGCACGTGGGATTCTGCATTTTAATGATTTTGTTTATCAACGAATCTATCATTTATCAGCCTCGCTAATTTTTTTATATTCCTTCGGAATACATTTCCGACGTCTTTCTCTACATGCGGAAGCGACGCATAAAGCGTCGCTCTCATCAATTTGAATATTTTATTTCGCCGTCTACAATGGTGTACTCGACGACTCCGTTTACTTTATAACCGTTGAAAGGCGTATTCTTGCCCTTCGACACGAATTCGGAGCCGTCGATTACATAACTCTTATCAAAATCGACGACCGTAACATCCGCGGAGGCGCCGACTTTGAGCTCTCCGCCTTCAAGTCCCAGAATTGCGGCCGGTCTGCCGCTCATGAGCGCGACAAGCTCCGAAATACTTAACTTGCCCGTTTTCACGAGATAGGTATAGCCGAGCGCAAGGCTTGTCTCTATTCCGCTTATGCCGAAAGCGGCGGAATTGTACTCAACCTGCTTGTCCTTTAAGGAATGGGGAGCGTGGTCGGTCACGATGCAGTCGATAGTGCCGTCTTGAAGTCCGCGAATAATTTCGTCCACGTCGCGCTGTTCGCGCACGGGGGGATTTACTTTTGTAAAGGTATCGTAAGTAGTTATGATATCGTCAGTAAGAGTAAAATAATGAGGGCAGGTTTCCGCGGTGACCTTTACTCCGCGGGCCTTTGCGCTTCTTATTATCTCCACTCCCGACCATGTGGAAACGTGACATATGTGTACGGGAATACCGAGGCTCTCCGAAAGGGAAATTTCGCGCGCAATCATGATATCTTCGGCGGCGCGAGGTATTCCTTTGAGGCCGGCGACAGTGGAATTATAGCCCTCGTTGACTACTCCGCCATCGGCCAAATTTGCGTCTTCGCAGTGGCAGAGACATTTCAAATCGAAATCGTTCGCATACTCCATTGCAAGGCGCATTATATATGAATTCATTACCGATCTTCCGTCGTCGCTCAAAGCCACGACGCCGACGGACTTCATCTTGCCGATATCCGACAGAGTTTCTCCCTTTTCGCCCTTGGTTATGGCGCCTATGGGGTGAACCTTGCAAAGTCCGACTTCGCTCGCTCTGGCAAGAATATATTTTGCGACTACTGCGTTGTCGCAGACAGGATTGGTGTTCGGCATGCAGCAAATCTGCGTAAAGCCGCCTTTCACGGCCGCTTTGGAACCGCTTTCTATGTCCTCCTTGCCCTCAAACCCGGGTTCGCGAAGGTGCACGTGAATATCTATAAGTCCCGGGAGCACATACTTGCCGGAGACGTCAAGCGTACGGCATTTTTCGTCTATTTTATCGGCGACGGAGACTATTTTACCGTTCTCTATGAGCAAATCAGCCTTTCTTTCGCCCTCCGGCAATACAAGCGTACCGTTTTTTATAAGCAATTTCATAGATTTTTCTCCCTGTATTCGGCAAGCAATTTCAATATGCTCATTCTGACGGCAAGACCGTTTGTAACCTGTTCCAAAATGTAGCTGGAATTTCCGTCAATAAGAGCCGGAGTAAGTTCGACGCCCCTGTTTACCGGACCCGGGTGAAGAATTATCGCGTCGGGCTTTGCATATTTGAAACAGTCGGCGTTGACTCCGTAATACTTCGCATATTCCCCGAGAGAGGGGAAAAGTCCGCCGTTCATGCGTTCAAGCTGTATGCGCAAGCCCATCACGGCGTCTGCGCCCTCTATCGCCTCTTCGCGCGATCTGGCGATATGCGCCCCCAATTTTTCTATGTCTTTGGGAATCATTGTCCCCGGCGCATACATGTATACTTCCGCTCCGAGCTTTCTCAAACCGAACAGATTGCTCAACGCAACTCTGCTGTGCTTTATATCGCCCATAATCGCAACTTTCAAGCCTCGAATCTTGCCGAAATGCTCCTTCAAAGTGAACATGTCCAACAGCGCCTGCGTAGGGTGTTCGTGCATGCCGTCGCCGCCGTTTATAACGGACGCCCTTACATGCTTTGCAAGAAGCGCCGGCGCGCCGGCCATAGGGTGACGTATGGCGATGAAGTCTATTTTGAGAGAATCGAGCGTTTCGCCCGTATCTATAAGAGTTTCGCCCTTCTGAACGGAGCTTGTAGCCACCGATATGTTCACTTCGTTTGCGCCGAGATACTTTCCGGCAAGTTCGAACGACGTGCGAGTGCGAGTACTGTTTTCATAGAAGAGAGTGACGAGCGTTCTGCCTTTAAGAACGTCGGTGCTCTTTCTGTCGCCTTTCAGAAACTTTTTGGTTTCGACGGCGCCGTCAAGTATCTCGCCTATCTCTTCGGCAGAAAGATATTGCAGGCCTAATAAATCTTTTGATTTGAGCATGTGATATTACCTTTGTTTTGAGCAGAAAAAAAGCGGCAAAAGCCCTTTTTGCCTACACATTTTGTAAGTCTAATAAATTATAACACAATATATAGCTCTTGTAAAGCGTCGCGGAAAAAATTTAAAGAATTTTTTGCAGAGTAAAACCTACTTTGTCGCATGAAGTCAGAACGTACTCTATTCCGTCTTTTACGGTGCGATAAGGGAAATAGGTATCGCCGTGCACATGTCCGAATACCACCTTGTCCGCGGCATGCTCCTTAAACAGCTCCGTAAATAGCGTCTCCGGCGATTTCTGCGAAAACGGGGGATAGTGAATCATGACTATGAGTTTATCCCCCTCGCAACGAATTTTTTCGACTTCCTTGAAACACAGTCTGAACCGTTCGGTCTCCCTCAAATACAGCTTTTCGTCTACGTCCGTGTAGTCGCAGCTGCCCGGGCACGTCCATCCCCTCGAACCGCATATCACAACATTGCCGAATTTAACGCAGTCGTTTTGAAGAAAATAAAAACTTTCGTCGGGAGCCGCGCGGCGGAGCTTCGTGATACCGTTCCACCAATAGTCGTGATTGCCCCTTATGAAAATTTTTTTGCCCGTCAGATCCTTCATTGAGCGAAGGTCGAACAGTCCCTCTTCCAGCGTAATACCCCAGCTGATATCGCCGCAGATGAGAACTATGTCGTCTGCGGCAACCTTTTTCAGCCAATCGGCTCTGATTTTTTCGAAGTGATTTTCCCACCCGTCTCCGAATACGTTCATGGGCTTATCCGCCTTACCGGAAAGGTGCAAATCGCTTATTGAAAAAATATTCATGACTATATTTTACCACTTGCCGCACAAAATTTAAAGCGATTTTCCGAATTTAATATAAATATTATTAAATAGACATATTGCGCAAAATTGTATAATAATTTGCTTATTATGCGTGACATAGTACTATTCTAACGACAAAAATAGTGGCTTCCTTCCTCATTTTCGGGGAAGAAAGCCTGTATTTAAATCAACCGACAAAATGTCAATCGGTCAATCCGGTTTGCAATTTTTCATGGGTACGCTTGCTCTTTCCTATTCTCTTTCCTATTAATTATTGCAGGCGCAGTTGCGCTGTTGGGGATAGAGCGGCAATTCAAAGAAGCCGGCGCACACTTCCTGCGAATAGTCCTGAGCCGGCGGTATCGCACAGTAGCCGTAGCTCGGAACAAGCAATTGAACGTCTATTACCACCTTCAAAATTATGGTGACGCAACCGTTCGTGGTGAAGGTGCCGTCCGCATTGAACGTCGCCTGTGCGCAAACGGCGGACGCGCCGGCGGTAATCGTATAGGGCATTATCGAAGGCGCCGGAACCGACAGAAGAACGTCCTGCGCCACGGTAATCGTGGCCTGTGCGGAACCCTCTACTCCGTTTGCATCGGTGTACAGAACCTCGACGGGTATGCCTATCGTAGCCTGCACTCTCGCACAGCCCGGCTTCTCGCCCAGTCTTTCTACATTCATGCTGATTATGTCTCCTGTGGACGACAGCGACCTTGCGCTTATGAACGTAAGAGGGTATGTAGGATTTGCTGGCACTGCGTCGGTTAACGTCAGAGTTAAATTTTCTAACTGAATCTGCTTGATGCAGGCGTCGAAAATCTTCTGTGCCTGAATGCAAACTTTTTCACACATGCCGTTCAACGGATTGCCTGTTATTGCGCCCGGGCATTTATCCGAATGAAAATTATTGGAAAAAAATGACATTTTTGACCTCCGTTATAGTTTCCGCGCATAGAGCGTGGGTATATTTTATTATATGCTGACGCCTTACGGCGAGTGATTGACGGCTGTTCACGGTATAAAAACGCGGCAAGAGGGATACAGAGGTCTGAAATTATTGAAATTCTTCAAGGTCTCCTCCTCCGTTCCGTAGTCCGAGGCTATGGAGAAGTACGTTTCGCCCGTTCTCACGATATGAACAGTACATGCCTCAACCGGCAATACGGCACCGTCGAAACACTCTTTGACGGGAAAATTCAGAACAGACTCTATCATAGAAGGCGTCTGTCCCCTCCGCACTCTGTAAAAATCGCCTCTGTCGAGAATAAGCCGCATTGCTCCGCCTCGCGTGAATTTTTCTATCAGTATATGCTTAACGACGTCAAAATTGTTCTAAAAACGGTGGGGAAATCTGTAATATATTGTTGATGAGAAGCAATATTTACAAGTCTGCGGCGCAAGTCGCCGTGTTTTCGACAATCGAAAAGGGATTGAGCTTTCTGTACAGAATAGTTCTTTCGAGGATAATCGGCGCGGAAGGACTGGGAATATATCAGATCTGCCTGACGGTATTCGCAGTGTTCCTCACCGCGGCTTCGAGCGGAGTTCCCGTCACGGTTTCGAGGCTCATGGCCAAGAGCGCCGCGAAGAACGATTTGAGCGGCAAGCACTCCGCCGTAACCGCCGGAATCGTATGCACGATGATAATAACCGTGCCGGTCGCGCTGGTACTGTTTTTCGGCAGGGACGCGTTCGGATTCTTGTTCTCCGACCCACGGTGCATGGATATCTTCGTAATTTTGCTGCCCGGGCTTGTTCTTACGGCAATTTATTCGGTTATACGCGGCGCATTCTGGGGAAACAAACAATTTTTACCCTATTCCGTTATTGAACTTTTGGAGGACGCCGTGATGGTCATATGCGGCGTGATGCTCATCTCTTCCGCGCCGGACCCCGTTACGGGCGCGGAATACGCCGTAATCGCGGTAGTCATTTCCTATTGTTTTTCGTTTGTCGTTTCGATAGGTTGGTATCTTTCGACGGGCGGAAAATTCGTAAATCCAAAGAGGCAACTGCGGCCGCTCGTATCCTCCTCCGCGCCTATCACCGCCATGCGCACATCGGCTTCTCTTTTGAATTCCGCCGTGGCGTTTCTGCTGCCCGCACTGCTCGTCGCCGGAGGCAGCGACAACTCGGAAGCGATGAGCCTCTACGGAATAGCCGTAGGCATGGCGGTGCCCATGCTGTTCATACCGTCCTCGGCAATCGGCTCTATTGCCGTGGTAATAGCCCCCGAACTCTCGGAAAATTTTTACAGACAAAAGACGGCCGCGGTCAAAAGCGACGTGGAAAAATCTATAAACGCCTCCGTCCTTATTGCGGCGGTCATAATCCCGATATTATTTGCGCTCGGCAGAGCCGTGAGCGATTTCCTGTATTCGAGCGAACTCTGCGGCGAAATTGTTACTTACAGCTCCTTTATAGTTTTGCCGATGTGCGTTGCGATGATGACAAACACCTTGCTCAATTCGATGAACTGTGAAAAGAAAACTTTGCTTTATTTCAGCGTGGGCGCGGCGGCAACGCTTATATGTATAGGCGTTCTGACGCCGTTTATAGGCGTTTACAGCTATGTCTGCGGACTTGCGGCAAGCAATATAATTTCAGCCGGACTGAATTTGCGACTGTTGAGAAAGAAATGCGACGGGATAAACATAAATAAATTTTTGGCGAAGGGCGTAGCATTGATTGCCGTTTCGTGTCTGTTCGGGTGGCTTTCGGTGAATCTTTTGAAAAATTTCGTCAATTCCGCGGCTCAACTTGCCGTGGCTCTGCCGCTGATAATCCTGTTCACGGCGTGCGCCGCATATCTCATGAAGATGTACACCTTCAAACCCATAAAAAAGATCATTTCGAGGGAGTGAATTTCAGAACGAAGAGTGCCTTTAATCCCAAAAACAAAAGGAATATTCCAAATAGTTTTTTGAGTATGTCGGCAGGCAGAAACGCCGCCGCGAAGCCGCCCAAAACGGAGGTCAGAAGAGCCGGAATAACTATCCACAGCACTTCCGCGCCGCCTATCAGTCCGCTCTTTTTATGCACGCCGAGACTTATTAAAGACATGGGCAGAAAAGCCAGAAGATTGGTGGCCTGCGCAACGTGCTGTTCCACTCCCGTGAAAACGGTGAGAACGGGTATTAAAACGCTCCCTCCGCCCATTCCCATTCCTCCTATTATCCCAGATAAAAATCCGACTGCAAGATAGATAAAAAAGCTCATATCAGCATCCTTATTCCGGCCGTCAGCATAAGCGCGATAAAAATTATGTTTACGGCAAACTCGGGGAGAACGCCGAGCAATTTAGCGCCCAAAAATCCGCCCACCGTAGCGCCTATTGCGGTGGGCACAACTATATCCGCGTGAAAGTAGCCGCCGAGGATATAGACGAGAGCGGATACTGCGCAGACGGGCGCGATGACGAGAATTGCCGTTGCGTGAGCGCGTTTCTCGCCGTAGCCGGAAAGATTTTTAAGAAGAGGCACTGCCACCATGCCGCCTCCGCCGCCGAATAATCCGTTTACGGAGCCCGTCAGCGCGCCGTACAGCACGCTCTTCAAATTTGTTTCAATAACTTTCATATAAATTTCTATTTCCGACAGGTTTTATTTAAGTTTCTGCATTTTATGGAAAAATAATAATTTTTTATTGCCAATCCGCCGATAATTGCTTGCCTATAAAATCAAATTATATTAAAATGATATAGTACGATATTTTTTCAGGTGCAATTTATATGAGAAAAAGAAAATTCACAAAATTCAGGAAATCGGCAATCGCCGCGCTGTGCGCGCTTGCGGTTACATGCACGGGTCTTGCCGCGGCATGCGCTCCCGAGCAGAACGACGATACCGATTCGTCCACCTCTCAAAGAGAAGACACTCAACTTCTCAAAAACGGAGATTTCGAATTTTCCGACGTTCCGGAAAAGGCCGTTCATCTTATCAAAAACGTCAACAGCTGGACGCGTTCGGGCGACAGCTCCGGAGTTATGTCGGGAATCATAAACACTTCTTCGAAAGCATGGGAGCTTATTTCGGATACCGGACTTAAAGCCAAACTTGACGCCAATAACGACTTGAAGTCCGACGACGCGGATTACGAGGAAAACTACGTCGATTACAACGGCATGGATTCGGGCGATATTTTATATATCGACTCTTATGCCGCCGCAATGACGAAGGATATAGGCGACGACGAGGACGGTTACGCAAAAGACGGACTCATATTGAAGGGCAAAGTTTCGGACCGCTCTTATAAGGACTTTATCGGAGTGGAAGGCAATGCCGACTCCGGATTCACTTTCAGGGGCGAGAAAGTATATTTCGACGCCGACAGCGGCGATTATTACTTCGACGAAGCGTTTACCGAACCTGTCCGTTACGCCGTAATAGATAATCCGGAGACGCACCTCGGCTCATACGACGAGAGCTCTTCCGCTCTCGGAACGACATCCGTTTACCTCGACGACAACGGAAATTACTACCTTGACGAAGCCAAAACGCAGCCTACCGGCAATGTGCTGATGATTCATAATTATCCCACCGGCACAAAATACAACGGTATCGAGCAGCACTATTCTTCGCAGACCATCACCCTCGAAGCGAATACCGCGGCGGAAATTTCGCTGTGGGTAAAGACTTCCGACCTCAAATACGACAAGGGTTATTTGCAGGCGGACGACCAAGACAGGGGAGCCTATATAGAAGTCGTTCAGAACGTTGCCTCCACTTCTCTGGACCCGTTCAGAATCGAGGCCATAAACACCGAAAAAATTATCAAGGACAACAGCAATCTCGACTCCGAAGTTTGCAGTAACGGCTGGCTTAAATACACTATCTATGTCAACGCCTGCGACTTTGCGGACAGCACGATTTCGATTAATCTCGGCTTGGGCGGAAACGATAACAGCGATAAAGTTACGGGCTACGCCTTCTTTGACGACGTTCAGGTCAAAAAAATAATCGACCTCAAAGCAAAAGACTCCGACGGAGAGAATTTGAGCACCTATCCAGACAATGTGGACGAGCTGGGGCTTGAAAACGACAGACCGGCATACTGCTCGCTCACAAGCGAAGCCGAAGATAAAATCTTCTGCGCAGACGCCGCTCTGGACACCTCCGACGGAACGCGCAAAATTGCAGATACCAGATTTTCGCAAAACTTCTATTATATGCTCGACCTCGCTTCGGAGAATTATACGAGCTCGGAGACTTCGCAGAAGGTAGCCATACCGTTCAACAGCCCGAGCATAACTGTAAGCGCGGCTCTGACTACTGAAAAATCTTCCGGTAAGGTCCTCGCCTCCGCAGAAACCAACGACGCAAAGCTCAACGGCGGAGTAGAAAGCGGAGACAGCTCGCCCTACTCTCTTCCCAACGCATTGAAGAACGAGGGCGGCAGACCTACTTTCAACGACCTCATAGGAATATACGGCGCGGACGCGAAATTCACTGCCGCCGATTTCACGGGGACGGGTTCGGACGGATATTCATTCCTCGACCTCTCGCCCAGACTCAATTCCGCCCTTACGGGAGACAACGGACTGAAAGCCTTGGAGGACTTCTCCCTCCCCAATCATGCGAGCATGCTTGTCACTCTTTCAAGATTCGGAGCGGCTTACACGACAACAATAGGCGACTTTACCATTCAGCCCGAGGACGGAACGGGGAGTAATTACAAGATAATTTCACTGTGGGTAAAGACTTCCGACATGAACTCTTCCACCGCGGCGACGATAAGACTTGTAGACGCGGACGATGACGACAACAGCGTTGAGATTTCGGTTGACACGACGGACGTCAAGACCAAAATAGGCGACGACAAAGATATCTACAAGGGCTGGGTGCAGTGCTTCTTCTTTGTCAAAAACGAACTCGATACCGAAAAAACTTATAAATTGGAATTCAGTTTCGGAAATACAAATCTTTCCACAACTACCGGAACCTCTTATAAGGACGGTTGGGCGGCAATAGGCAATCTGCAATCGCTGGAAGTATCCGAGGATATTTTCAAGCTCGTTTCGGAGGGAACCTATGCCAAAACCTTTACTTTCGGCGAGGAAGATAATTCGTCAAAAACGCCTTTCGACGAATCTACGAGAATGAATAACGTCAAGAAGGAAGTCGGAACTCCATCCACTTACTACGGAGTAAACGGCGGAAGCAGCTATGTTACCGACAAGGCCTTCGGCGACGATTACGACAAGCAGAACAATGTGAAGGACGGCATATCCGGCCTCATAAACAGAGACGGCTTCGACGACTATGATCCCACCGTCAAGGACAAGATCTTGAAGAGCTTTTCGAGCGGCGCGGCGAGCTGGAACGACGTTTTCGGCGAAGAATGTTATCAGCCTCTTATAATCGTAAATTCTCTCCGCGAATATTACGACAGAGCGACAGAGACCGACGATTATATCAAAGAGCACATAGGCGAATTCTTCGTTAAAGACGGCGACAATTACATTCAAGCCACCGAATGGAACGAGGACGAGACCTATTACTCCGCGGCAAAACTCGCAAAGAACTACGGATATATTGGCAGTGCAAAGACATTGTCCGCAAACAGCTACACCACGGTAAGTTTGAGGGTGATGGTTTCCAAGGGCGCCGAGGCATACGTATATCTGGTTAATTCGGAAGATTACGGACTGATGGATCTCAATATGCCGGCCCACTCCTTCTATTACGACGGCGACGGCAACGTTTTGAGCGAGAAATACGATGAGGATTGGTCCGACTCGGAGCATCGCGCCGCGATTGTTTACAAACTGCGCGACGACGGATTGTACGACGGAGACGACGGCGTTTACGCCAACCTTTCAAATCTCACTTGCAGATTCAAATATCCCAAATTCGAAAAGAACACCTTCTATAAGGACGGCGAGCTTGTAAGCTACGACAACCTTGTTGACGTAAGCTACAACGACCTTATTAACGGAAAAGGTTATTACAGCGACCAAGCCTGCACGAAGATAGCAGACCACTACCTCTGCGTTGACGCACAGAGAGTTTACGAATATGACGGCGACGAGGGAAATTATTATTATCTCGTCAACGGCGAACGCGGACAGCTTGTAAAGCCTTTCGACGACAAATACGAGAGAGAGTACGGAAAAGAAAAGACATCCGTTCCGGAATATTCGTTTGAAATAGGCCCCACGCTCGACAATACGGGCAAACCCCAATGGGTGAACGTCAATTTCGTAATCCATACGGGCAGCGCCGAAAAGAGTTACAGATTAGAGCTTTGGAGCGGAAAACGCGGCGAAACGGGAGCGGAAAATCTGACTATCGCGGATAAGGAAAGCGTTACGGGCGCAGTCGCATTCGATTACAGCGCTTACAGCATTACGGAAAACGACTACTCCTCCGTTCTCGAAGAATACGAGTCTTCCATAAAGGATCTTTACGTCAAACTCATCGCGGAAGCGGACGCAAGCAGACTCTCCGATAAAAACTTCGACGAACTCAATATAAACGAGTTACAGAAGATAGCCAATGAAATCGTGGACGAGGCAAAAATCGAAGAAGGCTTCAAATCGATAGGACTTGACAGCGAGGAATTCGTATCTCAATATTACACGTTCAGTTGGTATGACTCTTCACAGTATGTGCCTTTCAACAGCGAAACCGCCGAAGTCGGACAAACGGGTTATGAATACGACCCCTCCTCTTACAGCGAAACGCTCGTATACTTCAAGGCGCACGATATAGAAGATAATTCGTACAACATGTACGTTGACTACTCCGCAATAGACCAGACCATATCCATAAGTTCGGAGACGGAGGACAACGACGACGATGAAAACACAACGGATACCACGGGAGAATCGCCTTGGCTTTTAATCACCTCGATTATCCTCGTAGTAGTTCTCATATTCGCCCTTGCAGCAATACTTTTCAGACAGCTCTGGAAAAAATACGCAAAGACGCGCGAGCAGAAAAATCAGCAGAAGAATAACTACAAAAAGCGCGAGCGCTATATAAGGAAGCTCAAACTCGTCAAGACCGCTCCCGTCGAAGAGGAGCCCGTTGAAAACGAGCCCTCCGCGGAAACCGACGCGGAGCCTACGGACGAAACCGACGATAACAGCGCGGTTGAAGAAACTTCAAAAGAGCCGTCCGTTGAAAATGCGGTTGAAGAGCAAAACGCCGACTCTCCCGTTGAAAACGAGCCCTCCGCGGAAACCGACGCGGAACCTGCGAACGAAACCGACGATAACAGCGCGGTTGAAGAGATTTCAAAAGAGCCGCCCGTTGAAAGTGCGGTTGAAGAGCAAAATGCCGACTCTCCCGTTGAAAACACGGAGAACTCCGACGACAAAAAGGACGAATAATAAAAGTTCCGAAAAGCATTGAATTAAAAAATCCGCTTCATGAGAAGCGGATTTTTTTATTGTTTCGTCAATTATTCTTTATATAATGCCATTGCAATACGGCTGAAATCAAATCCTTATACCCTTCGGAAGATGGTTTTTTGCCACGCCGTTTACAGCCTTGCACCAACCGAGGGAAAGTCCTTCGAATGTGACAAGATACCAACCTTTGAGCTCCTGCGCGCACTCGAAAGTAAATCCGCGCAGATAGTTTATTGCGGTTGCCTCGTCCACCTCTATACTTTTAGCAAAAGATGGATCCAATCTTTTGGCCAATCCGTGAGAAGGCGTAAACGGAGTTCTGTTCGCCGCGTCCGTCTTACCCAAAAAGAGCGACTGTCTGAACCGCCATTTTTCGTTTTTGGGAAGATATGCGGTCAAATCGCGCGCTCCCTTACGAAAGCACATGAGCATGTCTCCGTATTGAGCGAGCGTATCGATGCGAGCGTTTAAAGTCGCGCTCTCCCACTCGCGATACTGCCTATCGGCGGCTCTTTTTATGTTGGTTTCAAGGAGCGGAAATTCTTCGGCTCTTTCCCCTTCGTTCTTTTGAAGAACGGCGACGAAGTGACCCTCGCCGCGCACTGTATGGGGAAGAAGTTTCTTCATCTTGACAAGAGAATATTCTTTATGGGATTTGAGAAAATTTTCTATCTGAAATTCGTCCTCTTGCTCCGAAAAGGTGCACGTGGAATACACAAGCCGTCCGCCGCCACACAACATTCTGTCGGCGGACGCAAGGATATCCGCCTGCCTCTGCGCGCACATTTCAACTGTGCTCGGAGACCATTCGCAAACGGATTTGGGTTCTTTTCTGAACATACCCTCGCCGGAACACGGTGCGTCTACGAGTATTTTATCGAAATATTCTTTGAAATATCCGGACAAAAAATCGGGCGTAGCACAGGTTATGACGGCGTTTGTAACGCCTAAACGCTCAACGTTTTCCGCAAGGATATCTCTCCTCGACAAAATCGGCTCATTCAAAACAAGGGTACCCTCGCCATTCATGCACTGCGCTATCTGCGTGCCCTTGCCGCCCGGGGCAGAGCATAAATCGAGGACGCGTTCGCCGGCCTTTACGCCGAGTTCGGGCACGGCGGACATGGCGGACGGCTCCTGAACATAATAGGCTCCGGCGGCATGCAGTACAGTCTTGCCCGGGGCCTCGGATTCAACAAAAAATCCGTTCTGCTCCCACTCCACCGGAGAGAGAGAAAACGGCGATATCTTTTTGAAATTTTCTACCGAAATTTTAATTGTATTCACGCGTATGGCGCGTTCGGGAGGACGGTTATAACTTTCGAGAAAAGCTCCGTATCCGTCGCCGAGCGCAGCCGACATTCTGCGTTTGAATTCTTCGGGAAGTTCAATCATTTATAAGCTCCGATATCTCTTCGAGGGTCATTCGCGGCAGAGCCCTTTCGGCGGCCGAACGAGTGCGAGCGGTTGAATCGTTTTCCGACGAAACATAGAGCGTACAGCCGTCGAGCTTGGATGTATACCTTCCTCCGACGGCGTAAATCTTATTGACAAGAGGAATTGACACTTCGATGTCGTCCTCTATCGTACGGGAAAAGGTGACGGTTTTGCCGCTCAATACGCCGCCCTTTTTATTTACGCGCTTACGGGAAAGATTATTATAGAATTTTATGCGTTTTTTGGAACGCTCGTCGCGAGCCGCCTTTTTTTCGGCGTTGAAGCGTTTGAAACCTTTGGATTGAGGACGGACTACCTGATAGTTGCAGATCCTGCCGGCCGTGACGTTGAGTTTTGCCGCGAGTTCGGGGAAATTGCAGTCGTAGTGTTTGCACATGGCCTCGATTATGCGCATCGTGGCGTATGCGTCGTCCGCCGCGCGATGGGGAGTAAATTCCACGCCGAGAGCCACGGCTATGTGTTCCAAACCGAATTGATGGGAAAAATCGTTTATATGGGTCATGAACAGCATCTGACTGTCATAGAACGAAAAGTCGAAAGACGGAAGGCGATACCTTCTGGATTCGAGATTGAGATACTTGACGTCGTTTAAAACGGCGTGTCCCAAAATGCAACTGTCTCTATCTTCGAGGAGAGCTTTTATGCGGTCATAGACGCGAGGAAATGTAGGATATTTTTTAAAATCGGAATAATCATAGGGCAGAACGAGACCCTTTTCTCCCTTCCTGTCCGTCAGTTCGAATTTCCCCTTCGGATTTATGAGAATATCTTCCTTTTCCAATATATTGAATTTTTCGTCGCAGACGACATAGCCGAAGGCGCATATCTTTGCGTAAGTTTTGTGAACGCCGGCGCACTCTATATCAAAGAAAACAAGTTTCATTTCAAATAAAGTATAACATAAAAACGGCTCGCAGGCAAATGCCTGCAAGCCGTTTTGCTGTGAAATTAATGAGCGAATACGGTAATTTGTTATTCGTCGCTCTCCGTCGTTTCTTCAACGCCGTCGGACGACTCCTCCGGAGCCACCGCTTCGGCCTCGTCGTCGCGTTCGGTCACGGCGACCGTCGCAACCACTCCGTCTTTGAGACGCATTAGGCGCACGCCGCGAGTGGCGCGGCCTATCTGCGAAATCGCGTCGGCATGCATTCTGATTATCGTGCCGCCGTCGGAGATGATCATAATGTCGTCTTCGTCCGAAACCTGTTTCAGATTTACGAGATAGCCCGTGGCGTCGTTGAATACTCCGGCCTTTATGCCTTTGCCGGCTCTGCCCTGAATACGGTAATCTTCGAGAGAAGAACGCTTACCGTAGCCGTTCGAAGTTACCGTTAAAAGGCTCTTCGATTCGTCCACGACGAGCATATCCACCAGCACGTCGTCGCCATCGAGCTTCATTGCGCGGACGCCGGCGGTATCTCTGCCCATGGAACGGACGTTCTCCTCCGAGAAACGTATGCACTTGCCCGAACGGGAGGCTATCATCAGCTCGTCCTCGCCCGTTGTGAACTGCACGGAAATGAGTGAATCGTCCTCGTTTAACCGTATGGCGATTTTACCGTTTTTGTTTATTCTTTCAAATTCTTCGAGCTTTGTCTTTTTAATCAGTCCTCGCGCGGTCGCAAAGGCTATATAGCCCTCGGAGGCGCTGACGGGGATAATGGTCGTTATATTCTCGACTTGGCTTATCTGAACGAGATTTACGACGGCTCTGCCGCGCGCCGTACGCGCCGCTTCGGGGATTTCGAAGGCCTTTATGCGATAAACCTTGCCCAGCGTCGAGAAGAGCAGCAAATCGTCGTGAGAGGAACACGTGAACATTCTCTCCACGAAATCCTCCTCCTTCGGGCGGTGAGCCGTAACGCCCATGCCGCCGCGGTTCTGCGCGCGGTATTCCGCTACCGGAAGCCTCTTCACATAGCCCGTATGTGTCATTGAAATTACGACCTGTTCTTCGGGGATAAGATCGGCGTCTTCGATATTTCCCGTGAAATCCACGGCAATCTCGGTCTTGCGCTCGGTGGGATATTTACGCTTTATTTCGAGCAAGTCGTCCTTTATTATTTGAAGCACTCTGCTCTCGTTGGCGAGTATATCTTTGAAATCTATTATCTGCGCTTCGAGCGATTTGAGCTCATCAGTTATTTTATCGACTTCGAGATGGGATATTCTGTACAGACGGAGTTCGGCTACGGCCGTCGCCTGTCTCTCGTCGAGTTCGAAATTTGATACCAGCTTTGTTACGCAGTCGGTTTTATCGATGGCGTTGCGGCAGACTTCGACAACCTCCTCTATGCTTGCCTGCGCTATAACGAGTCCGCGGAGAATGTGAGCGCGCTCTTCGGTCTTTTGAAGGTCGAACTTGGTCCTGCGGATTATTATGTCCTTCTGATGTTCGAGATAATAATAGAGGCACTCTTTAAGGTTGAGAATTTTGGGTGCGCCGTCAACGAGCGCCAGCATTATTATTCCGTCGGATACTTGCAGATTGGTATGCTTGTAGAGCATATTCAATACGACCTGCGCGTTGGCGTCCTTCTTGATTTCTATGACTATGCGCATGCCGTCGCGGTCGGATTCTTCTCGGATATCGGAAATTCCCTCTATGCGCTTGTTTTTTACGAGATCGGCTATATTCTCTATGAGCTTTGCCTTGTTGACCTGATAGGGAATTTCGGTGACTATTATACGCGTTCTCGTCTGGTTGCCGCTCTGATATTCCTCTATCTCGCAGCGAGAACGGATAATTATGTTGCCGCGGCCCGTACGATAGGCTTTTTTAATGCCGCTTCTGCCAAGAATAAGCGCGCCCGTAGGGAAGTCGGGAGCGGTCACGTACTGCATGAGCTCGTCTATCTCTATATCCGGATTTTCGATGAGCGCTATCACGCCGTCGATAACCTCTCCGAGATTGTGGGGAGGAATATTCGTCGCCATTCCGACCGCTATGCCGTCGGAACCGTTTACGAGCATATTGGGGAAACGGGAAGGAAGAACGGCCGGCTGCATTCCGGTGTCGTCGAAAGTCGGATAGAAATCCACCGTCTCTTTATCGAGATCGCGGAGCATCTCCGAAGCTATTTTGGAGAGTCGGGCTTCGGTATATCTCATTGCCGCGGGAGGGTCTCCGTCAACGGAGCCGAAATTTCCGTGTCCCTCGACAAGAGGCTCGTTTATTGAGAAATCCTGCGCGAGACGGACGAGAGCGTCGTATACGGAGCTGTCGCCGTGAGGATGATATTTACCGAGGCAATCGCCGACTATACGCGCGCATTTACGGAATGCCTTGTCGGAATACAGACCGAGTTCGTGCATGGAGTAAAGTATGCGCCTGTGTACAGGTTTCAAACCGTCGCGCACGTCGGGTATGGCACGGGAGACATTGACCGCCATGGCGTAAGCTATGAAGGACTTTTTAAGTTCTTCGTCCACCTCCACGTCCAACAGCTTGGTCATCTGCAAAGTTTTTCTGAATTCTTCGGTAAGCTCGGGGCTTGTTTCTTTCTTTGCCATATCTGCTCCTTAAATATCCAGCTCTTCAACGAGCTTTGCGTTATCTTCAATGAACTGCCGGCGGAGTTCGGGCTGTTCGCCCATAAGGAGAGCAAAGGTCTTATCCGCCTCCACCGCGTCTTCTACGTTTATACGCACGAGCGTGCGCTTCGCCGGATCCATCGTGGTTTCCCAGAGCTGCTCTTTATTCATTTCGCCGAGACCTTTATAGCGTTGAAGTTCGAACTTGCCGTCGAACGTGTTTCTGAATTCCTCCAACGCCTTGTCGTCGTAGAGATAGGTGTCGGGTATGCCTTTCGCCGAGACCTTGTAGAGCGGCGGCTGGGCGGCGTATACGTGACCGTTTTCAACGAGCGGACGCATGTAGCGGAAGAAAAACGTCAGCAAAAGTATGCGGATATGCGAGCCGTCCACGTCGGCATCGGTCATTATTATAATCCTGTCGTAACGGAGTTTGGATTCGTCGAAATTTTCCTGTATTCCGCAACCGAACGCCGTTATCATGGCCTTTATTTCTTCATTTTCGAGCACACGGTTTATGCGGACTTTTTCAACGTTCAGTATTTTGCCGCGGAGGGGCAGTATTGCCTGAAATCTTCTGTCGCGCCCCTGCTTTGCCGTGCCGCCGGCGGAATCGCCCTCGACTATATAAATTTCGCACAGTTCGGGGCGCTTGTCGGAACAGTCGGCGAGCTTGCCCGGCAGCTTTGTGCTTTCCAAAACGCCCTTGCGGTGCGTTTCTTCACGCGCGAGCCGCGCCGCTTCCCTCGCCCTCTGCGCGGTTATGCAGCGCATTATGAGCTCTTTGGTTTCGTTGGGATGTTCTTCGAGATATGTGCCGAACTTCTCCACTACCGCCTTATAGACAAAGCCGCGGACATATGTGGAGCACAGCTTTGCCTTTGTCTGACTTTCATACTGTGCATCGGCAATCTTTACGGAGACGACGGCGGTAATGCCCTCGCGCACGTCTTCGCCGGAGAGTTTTTCGTTCTCTTTGAGAATGTTCAGGCGGTGGCCGCAGTCGTTTATGATTTTCGTCAAAGCCGCCTTGAAACCGTCGAGATGGGTTCCGCCGTCCGGCTGACGTATGTTGTTCGAGAACGGGAAAATCTGTTCGATATAGCTATCGTTGTACTGTATGGCTATTTCGAGGAACTTGTCGTCGCCCTCCGAATCCTCAAAGTATACGGGCTTTTCGAACAGTACTTCTTTTCCGCGATTTATATCCTCTATAAAGTGGACGACGCCGCCCTCGTAGCAGAAACTGTCGTGACGCTCCTTTTCTCCCCTGAAATCGGTGAGAGTGAGCGTAAGCCCCTTGTTGAGATAGGAGAGCTCGCGCAAGAGAGTTTTCAGCGTGTCGTAATTGAATTCGGTAGTTTCGAGAATGGTCGCGTCGGGATGAAAGGTTATCGTGGTGCCCGTTTCGGACGTGTCGCCGACTATCGCAAGGGGAGCGTCGGGAATACCGCACTTATAGCTCTGGCGGTAGACATGGCCGTTCTGGCAGACTTCGGCAATGAGATAATCCGAGAGGGCGTTTACGCAAGAAACGCCTACTCCGTGCAGACCGGAAGAAATTTTATATCCGCCGGCTTTATTGCCGCCGCCGAATTTGCCGCCGGCGTTAAGGTTGGTCAGAGCAAGTTCGACGCCGCTTATTCCCTCCTCTTCGTTTATACCCGTGGGAATACCTCTTCCGTTATCCTTTACGGAACATGACCCGTCGGCGTTTATCGTAACGTCGATTCGGTCGCAATATCCGGCGAGGGCTTCGTCGATTGAATTGTCGATGACCTCGCGCACAAGACAGTGCAGACCTTTTTCGTCGGTAGGGCCGATATACATCCCGGGATGTTCGCGCACGGGTTCGAGACCCTTCAAGGCGCGAAGCGAGTTCGCGTCGTAATTCGATTGGACTTTTTCAGGCATTTTACATTCTCCCGAACACAAATGATTTTTATTTTATCTATTATACCATATTATTAGAAATAACGCAAGAATTTGAAGATAAAAACGCATTAAAAAACCGCATTTTGCGCATACTTTTTTCATGAAAAAACCTTTATGCGCCAATGCGGCGGAATTTGATTTTGCTGATAAATTTTTCGAGTGCGGAACTTGCGGAAATCACGTTTGCAAGACGCAGGCCGAAATATGGGGAAGGATATGTCCTCACTGTTTCGGCAAACTTTACAGAATAAGCTAATCGATATATTCCTTTTTGAGCTGTTCGAATCTTTCGCGATACTCTGCGGCGGAGAGGCCGTCTCCGACCGCTTCGAAGTACTTCGCACGGAGTTCGCAAAGAGAGATGAACGACGGGTCGTCCTCCGCAATCTGCGGAAGGTCGAAAAGATAATCTTTGTCATACTCTCCCACCGGCTTTCCGGCAAGCACATGCGACTGTACCTTTAAAACGGCAATCATCACACGCGATTCGGGAGTGTTGCGGAGAAGTCCGAAAATAACAAGTCCGTCAGACTTGCCCGAATTATAAGCAATCGGCAAGGCGTTATCTAAAAACAGCGATAAGTGGAATATGGCTACGGAAGATATCCAGACGGGAACTTGCGGCACGAACAGCGCAACCGCTCCCAAAGCAATAAAAAGCAGATTAAAGACAATTCCGCCGAGAGCCGTTATTATAAGGCGAGATTTTATCTTGTCCTCTTTTTTGGGAATGATTTCGACGCATGTAGAGCGAAGCGAAGGCAAAACGGATTTAACCGTCAGTTTTGCATACATTCCGGAAAGCAGTCCAAAGACAAAGTGGCCGAGTTCGTGGATGCCCGAAGCTGTCACAAGCGACAATACAAAAAACAGAATGAAAAGCCAGATATCGGCCGCGCTACACTCTTCTATAACAGTGACGGTATAGACGTAATAATATATCGTGCCGGCCGCACATAAGGCCCAAACGACGGCGGAAATTATTTTAAGAGCACGGTTCATAATCCGCCCTCTTTGAGCATGACATAGCCCTCTAAATTATCGCTCTCCGAAACGGTGATTTTCTCCACGTTGAAGTGTTTCATTACAAGATAAGTCAAGAGACAGCCTCCGCCTATCACGTCGGCACGGCGAGGCTCCATACCCGTTATGTTTCGACATTCGTCAACCGATAAACTCAACATATATCGGGCCATTTCGTAAATTTCATCTATTTGTAGAACGGTGCCGTCAGTCACGGAAGGGTCGTAAACTTTAAGTTTGTTCTTTACCGAAGCCAAAGTGGTGGCCGTGCCGCCTATCGCATACATATCGAATTCCGACGCGTCGAAATTTCCGTATCTTTCGATTTCGGGGGCGGCGGCCTCTTGGAGTTTTTTCAGATTACGTCCGGCAATGTCGTGCAGACGGACTGTGCCGACGTCCGCGCTGTGCGAATACAGAGCCTGTCCGCCGCGCTGGACTGTGACCTCTGTGCTGGCTCCGCCGACGTCAATGATGCCGCCGTCTCTGCCGCGCAGAGCGCCGAGAATTCCGAGACGCGCCTCTTCGTTTCCGCTTACGACGTCCACGTCCACTCCGCAGAGCTCTTTTACGCGCTTTAAAAACTCATTCCTGTTCAAAGCCGAACGCACGGCGGCGGTGGCGAACACATAGATATGTCCGGAATCTTCCGCCCTCGCATCCTCGACAAAACCGGCGACGGCAAGCGCGGTGCGCTCTATTGCCTCGTCTTTGAGTCTGCCCGTAAACGCCAGACCCTCTCCGAGTCTTGTCGTGGCAAGGCGTTTATATAAAGTTTTTCCGTCCGCAACAAGTGCATGGCGGACGGAATTTGAACCTACGTCGATTGCTGAAATTTTCATAAAGTCAATCAAAAATGATAGCCGTATTCAAGGAGCTTGTTTTGAAGATTTTCTTTGGATTGAAGATACTCCAATTCGTCCTGCTGCTGAACCGTCTGCTCTTCGTAATATTTTATTTCATCTTCTATCTTGCGTTTTTCACCGTTTATCGAGGAGATAACGACAAGTTGATATATGACGATAGCGACGAGAATCGTGATTAACAGCACAACCGTTACGGCTACCGCCGCCATAATTCTGTTGCGTTTTTCTTCGGTCAATTTCGTTTCTCCTTTTTAAGTGTGATATTATTATACACTTTATGCACGAAAAATGCAACAATTATGTGAAAACTTTTTAAATATATGACCGCTCCGAGAGCGCAACCGAGGAACATATACCAACGTACGTTCTCAAAATCAAACATTACGGACACAAAGACGAAGCCCACGGCGAACACCAGACAGTATAAAAAGTCGCATATGACCAAAAAAATTCTGTCCTTTACCGTATACCCCGATTTGTACGGACCGCAGAGAACGCAGCGAGCTATATAAAGCACATCGTAAACCACTCCGCTCACCACTCCGCAGAGCATGCAGACTATGAATATATACGTCCGCATTTATCTGAACAGCCTCTGCTTCAAGCCTATACCCTTTTGGATATAGCGCGCGGAATATATGTCGCCCGTGGCCGTAAAAGCACCCGTGCTCTTTGAAAAGTTCACTATCTTCATTCCGCTGCCCTGTACCACAATTCTGCCGTTGGCATAGCTCAAAACTATCTGTTTGTCGGAAAACGCGTCTACGGCAGTTATTTCGGTGGCTGTGACGCGTTTGCAGCTCTCTATTGTCAGATTCTGTCCTTCCATAATCTCTCCGATAATTTAAACGCTTGCGCGAGTTATTTTCCGCAGAAAAAATACCACTCCCACGGAGTGGTATATTTTATTGCATTTTACGACTTTTTATGCCTGTTTTTTCTCTTTTGCGCGTGCCTTTGCGCGAAGTTCGCTGTCGAGAATACGCTTGCGTATACGGATATTTTTTGGCGTGACTTCGAGAAGCTCGTCGTCGCCTATGAATTCAAGACACTCTTCGAGGCTCATTCTCTTGGGCGTTATAAGGCGTAGCGCCTCGTCGCTCGACGAAGAACGGGTGTTGGTGAGGTGCTTCGTTTTGCAGACGTTTACGTTTATATCCTCGCTTTTAGGAGACTCGCCTATTACCATTCCCTCGTAGACGGGTGTGCCGGCGCCTATAAACAGCGTGCCTCTGCCCTGTGCGTTGAAAAGTCCGTACGTCACAGATTCTCCCGTTTCGAAAGCTATGAGAGAGCCTGTCGTACGACGGGCGATTTCGCCCTTGTAGGGCTGATACTCGAAGAATACGCTGTTCATGACTCCTTCGCCCTTTGTGGAAGTGAGAAATTCAGACTTGTATCCGAAGAGCCCCCTCGCCGGAATTATAAATTCGAGGCGAGTACGGCTGCCGACGGCGCTCATGTGCAGAAGTTCGCCCTTTCTGTTGCCCATGCTCTGGAAAACGGCTCCCGTGGATTCGTCGGGAACGTCGATTATGAGACGTTCCATCGGCTCGTAACGAACTCCGTCGATTTCCTTATAGAGCACTTTGGGGGTCGAGACCTGAAACTCATAGCCTTCGCGCCGCATACTTTCAATCAGAATGGAGAGGTGCATCTCTCCTCGGCCGCAGACGCGGTAGCTGTCGGCGCTGCCCGTCTCCTCCACGCGCAGAGAGACATCTTTCAAAAGCTCGCGGAAGAGTCTGTCGTGCAGGTGACGGGTGGTTACGAATTTTCCGTCCTGTCCGGCAAACGGCGAATCGTTGACCGAGAATGTCATTTCGACGGTGGGTTCGGTTATCTTCACGAATTTATGAGGTTCGACGCAATCGGGGGAGCAGACGGTATCGCCTATATTTATCTTTTCCAAACCAGAAAAACATACTATATCTCCGGCCTTGGCCTCTTCGCAAGGCACGCGGTTGAGCCCCTCAATCTGATAGAGGTTCACGATCTTGCCGGCATTTTTGAGCTGAATATTATTGTAATTGGCAACGACTACCGGTTGTCCCTGTTTTATAACGCCGCGCTCTATTCTGCCTATGCCTATTCTGCCGACATAATCGTTATAGTCTATCGAGGAGCACAGAAGTTGAGCCGGCCCCTCGACGTCGGCGTCCATGGGGGGAATGTGCGAGAGAATAGTATCGAACAAGGGAGACAGATCGGTCCCGGGCTTGTTCAAATCGAGAGTGGCCGTGCCGTCTCTGCCCGAACACCAGACGACGGGGCTGGAAAATTGGTCGTCGGAAGCATTTAAATCGAGCAAAAGTTCCAAAATTTCATCCTGAACCTCGTTGAGACGAGCGTCGGGGCGGTCGATTTTATTTACGACTATTATGAGTCTATGTCCCATTTCGAGGGCCTTTTGCACCACGAATCTTGTCTGCGGCATCGGACCCTCCGCCGCGTCCACAAGCACAAGCACGCCGTTTACCATCATCATTACGCGCTCCACTTCGCCTGAAAAATCGGCGTGCCCCGGGGTGTCCACTATATTTATTTTTACGCCGTTGTAATGAATCGACGTATTCTTTGCAAGAATAGTTATTCCGCGCTCGCGCTCCAAGTCGTTGCTGTCCATAACTCTCTCTTCAACCGCCTGATTGTCGCGAAAGGTATGGCTCTGTTTCAACATTGCGTCTACGAGAGTGGTCTTGCCGTGGTCTACATGCGCTATTATCGCTACGTTTCTTAAATCGTTTCTAATCATAATCTGTCCCGTATATTCAGTCCTGTAATAAAGTCTTTAATCAAAAATATTCAAAAATGCGCTCTTTTATTTAAAATTCGCTCTTTGTGCTGCGTTCGAAGAGCTTCAAAATTATTTTCATGCAATTCTTTGCTCCGTCGCCCGATTCAAAGGCATGAGATAAGAAACACGCCTCGTATACGGCGTTGGTTATGGGAAGTTCGAGGTTGTATTTATCCCCCAGCTCCTTCATTGCCTTGGCCGTCATTACGCCCTCGGCAAGTTTTTCGAAGCGCGCGCCGTGCGCCATCATCTCTCCGTATTTCCTGTTGTGGGAATATTCCGAAAAGAGAGTCGTTTCATAGTCGCCGAGATGTGCCAAACCGTAAGCGGAAGTAAAATCGCCGCCCATGGCCTTGATGAGCTTGCCTACTTCGTATGCGCCGCGCGCCATGAGAGGGCCTTTCAGACTTACATAGCCGCTTCCGTCGAGCACGCCGGCGGCTATGCCCAGCACGTTTTTTGCCGCCGCGCCTATCTCGCTGCCTATTATGTCGTTTCCGTAATAGAATCTTATCAGATTGGATTTGAAATTATCGGCGATATAACGTTTGAGATTTTCGTCGTAGCTGTCTATAACCATGCAATTAGGGATTCCGCGAGTAAACGCCTGAATGTGACCCGGACCCACCCATACGGCAATCTTTTCTCTTCCGATTCCGCTCTCTATTAGCACTTCGGAGAGGCGCTTGCCCGTGGCCTCCTCTATTCCCTTCATGCACAGTACGAAAATTTTATCCTGTACGGGATATTTTACGACCCTCTGCATAAAGCCGCGCAACCCCTGCGAAGAAATGGAAATTATAATTACGTCGGCGGAGGTCACCGCACGCTCCAAATCGCACGTAAGTTCAATCGATTTGTCGAGAACGACGTATTCGTTTTTGCCTTCCCTTTTGAGCACTTCGTAGGAATAGTCTCCCTCCGGCCCCCAAGATATGACCTTATTTTTGAGAACGGTAGCCTGATACCACGCTATAAACGAACCCCATCGTCCGCAACCGAGTACGGATACATTCATACTTTGCTCCTAAATCTGTTTTCTCTCTATCAGCGCGCGAGCGAGCGTGACCTCGTCGGTATATTCGAGTTCGCCGCCCACGGGTATCCCGTGCGCCAGCCTTGTGACAGTGATTCCGAGAGGCTTTAAAAGCCTTGCTATATACATTGCGGTAGCCTCGCCCTCGACGTCGGGATTGGTCGCCATTATTACTTCCTTTACGCCGCCGTCTATACGGGCAAGCAGTTCCTTTATCCTTATGTCGTTCGGGCCTACTCCGTCCATGGGCGAAATTACGCCGTGCAGTACGTGGTATACTCCCTTATACTCGTGAAGTTTTTCCATTGCAACGACGTCTTTGGGCTCCTTCACCACGCAAATCGTGCTCTTGTCGCGCGAACGGCAGATATCGCACACCTCGTCTTCGGTAAAGTTGCCGCATATCTTGCAATACCTGACGCGCTGTTTGCAATAGATAATGCTCTCCGCAAACTGTTTGGCCTCCGCATCGCTCATGCCTATTATTTTATAGGCATAGCGTTGCGCCGTCTTTTTGCCGACGCCCGGGAGTTTCGAAAATTCGTTTATCAGTCTGCCTATCGGCTCGATAAATACGTCCAAATCTTTCTCCTTTCTACCAGAAAACGCCCGTGGAGCGGTCAAACCGCCGTCGGGCAGAATGTCTCAATGCCGCCGCGTCAGCGAAGAAGTCCGCCGCCGGCCTTGGCAAAGGGGCCCATTTTCTCTTCGTACGCCTCGTCAGCCTTTTTATATCCGTCGAGGATAGCCGCCATGATGAGGTCTTCGAGCATTTCCACGTCGTCTTCGTCCGTTATATCCACTATTTCGGAGAGTTTGCTGCCGAATTCGACGCCGTTTATTATTTTCTTGCCGTTCATATAGACGACAACCGTTTCGTCGCCCTCTTCTCCGCCGCCGGAAAGCCCTACGACTTCGAGCTCTTCGAGCTCTTTATCGGCTTCCTGCATCTGTTCCTGCATTTTCTGCGCTTCGCGGAGCATGTTCTGCATATTGCCCATTCCTCCGCCGCCTCTGTATCCTGCCATAATTTTCACTCCTTATTTTTAGGGTATTTATTCCATAATAGCTATTTGACGTCTATATCCGTGCCGAAATTCTTTTTAAGCTCGCCGAGGGCCTTGTCGAAATCGCTCTCGCCCTTGGGACGGAATACGACTTCGTAACTCGTAATCCCGAGATCCGTGAGGACGCCGCCGAGAAAATTGAAATTATCGGGACGGTTGAGCGCCTTGTATACCGACTCGTTATCGGAGATAAGAATAAGTTTGTCGCCCTCGAATTCCATCTGCAAGTCCATGCAAAGGGTGAAAACCACCGCATTTTTATGGGTTGTGCGCAGACTTTTTATGATTTTTGCGAAAATCGTCCGCTTTTCGCTCTCGCCGAGGCTTCCGACGCGAGGCGCCATTTCGGGGGTCTCGTCCCATAGCGCCGGCTGCGTGGGTTCGCTCTTCATCGCAACCGATTTGCCGAACGGCGAGACGCCGTCGTCGGGAATGAGCTCTTCCGAGGAGCTCAAAGATTTGTTTTCGGTTTTCTCCGATTGCTTTGCGGCCGAGCCTAACGATCGGCTCTTTCCCGTGTTTTCAGCAAAATCGGAGTCTTTGAGAGGCTCCTTCCCACCTTCCGTTGCCTTTGCCGAGACTTCCGGCGAAAAATAGCGCTGTCTGTCGGCGGAGAGCGCTTCTATCTTCTTTTCAAGCGCCGAAATCTTGCCGATAAGAGCGTCAACGTTATAATCGGCCTCGGGTGAGGAGCACTTCATAACTGCCGTTTCCAAAGTTATTCTGCCGCTTGTGGAGTAACGCATGTCCGTTTCGGTCTTGGCTAAAATTTCCGTTACCCGAAGGAGCTTGTGTCCGTCCGTCGCAGAGGCGACCTCCTCCATTTTTTTGTACATTTCCGTCGGCAGATTGATTATTTCGCGCGCGGTGCGGCAAACCTTGACTATCGCGAGATTATTGAGGAAATTCAACAAGTCCTTTATGAGAACGCCGACGCTCTTGCCCGTGGAAAGTATTTTTTCGACTGCGAGCAAAGCGTTCTGACCGTCCTCGGTGAGAATATACTTGCAGATATCTGCAATTTCGTAAAAATCCGCAGACCCCAAAACGGCGGTCACGTCGTCGTAAGTCAGCTTTCCGGAGGAGTACGACGCGCACATATCGGCAATGGAGAGACTGTCGCGAGCGCTTCCGGCGCCGGCTCTGGCGATTGCGGAAACGGCCTCGGCCTCATATTCCTTTCCCGTCTTTTCAAGTACGTTTTTGATGAGGTCTTCGAGATCTTTTTGAGGAATGAGTTTGAAATCGAAGCGCATGCATCTCGATAAAATGGTAGCCGGAATTTTTTGAGGCTCGGTCGTCGCGAGAATGAACACGGCGTGCGCAGGAGGTTCTTCGAGAGTCTTTAACACTGCGTTGAACGCCGATTGCGTGAGCATGTGCACTTCGTCGATAATGTATACCTTATACTTTCCCGCCACGGGGGGATACTGTACTTTTTCGCGGAGGTCGCGCATCTCGTCCACGCCGTTGTTGGAAGCCGCGTCGATTTCGGAAATATCGAGATTGCTCCCCTCCGCAAGAGCGCGGCACGTGGGGCATTTGCCGCATGGCGAGGAATTGACGGGGTTCTCGCAATTTATGGCTCGCGCAAAAATTTTGGCAAGGGTGGTTTTTCCCGTGCCGCGAGGACCGCAGAAGAGATAGGCATGGCCCACTCTTTTGCCGTCTATCTGATTTTTGAGGATACGGACTATATGTTCCTGACGGACCACCTCGTCGAACGACGTGGGGCGGAAAGTCCTGTAAAACGCAAGATATGCCATTGATTCCTCCGTTTACTTAACTCGATTTGTTCTGTTTATAGTACGATTTCTGCAACTTGTTCTTTGCGCGCGCAAGGGCGTTGCCCACGCTCTTTGCCGACTTGCCCATGGAGGACGCTATCTCCGAATTGGTAAGTCCGTCAAGGTACATTACCGTCACTTTGAATTCAAACGCCGAAAGCAGAGCGGAAATTCTTTGCAGAAATTCGCCGCGCTGCTCGCGGCGGATAAGCTCGTCCTCGGGATCGGAAAAATCGCGCATGGAATCTATTTCGACTATCGGCACGAAATTATTCAACGCGGAATATTTTGCGCCGAGACTCTTTTTTACGGCGTCGATAACGGCGTTCCTGACGCATTTATAAGCGTATGTGGAGAATGTTATTCCGCTCTTCGTATCGTAACCGCCGATTGCGGAATACAGCCCAACCATTCCCTCCTGAAACAAATCTTCGTCGGTGCCGCCGCTAATGAAAAATCCGGCGGCGACGGACTTCGCAAGAGGAGAATATTTTTTTAAGATTTCGCTCTGGGCGTTTTTATCGCCTGCGCGAGCGGATATTATTAATTGTTCGTCGGTCATCTTCTTCTTAAAACTTCATATGCGGCTATTCCCAGCGCGACGGACGCGTTGAGGGAGTTGACTTTGCCCTTCAAAGGTATGGAGACGGTAAAATCGCATTTCTCTCGCGTGAGGCGTCTGACGCCGCTGTCCTCTCCGCCTATGACGAGAGCTATATTGCCGGAAAGCTCCGTTTCGTATATACATTTGCCGTCGGCTTCAAGAGCATATATCCAAAAGCCGGCGTCCTTTAAAATATCTATGGCTCTGTTTATGGACGTGACTTTTGCCACTTTGATATGGTTTGCCGCGCCCGAAGAGACGCGTATGACTGCCTCGGTTACGCTGGCGGAATTGTTGGAGGGAATTACCACTCCGTTTGCTCCCACACATTCGGCCACCCTTATTATTGAGCCGAGATTGTGCACGTCCTCTATTCCGTCGCACAGAATAATCAAACCGTCGTGTGAGTTCGCCTCAATCACTTCGTCTACGGTCGCATACTCGTAATCGGAAGAAAAAGCTATAACTCCCTGATGTCTGCCTTCCGCGCTCTCTCTGTCGAGAACCTTTTTATCTACAAACTGAACGCGGACCTCTTTTTTGCGAGCTTCGGCGAAAATCCTGCCGAGCGAACCGCCCGAATTCTTTTCGAGAAGAATTTTATCTATGGGCTTGTCTGTTTTGAGAAGCTCAAAAACGGCGTTTCTGCCCTCCGTTTTCATTTTAAAATCCTCCTAATTGTTCCCGACGCCGCGGCTCATAAGATAGAGCAGCCTGTCGCTTTTGCCCGTGAGATACAGCCAGCCCAGCACAGCTTCGAAGCCCGTGGAGTTGTTGTACTCCGAAATATCGGCGTTCTTGCTGTGGGAAGGCTTTTTCGCGTTTCTTCCGCGCCTGAAAATATCCGCCTCGTGAGGAGTAAATTCCTCCTCTACTCCTTTAAGGTAAACGTTCTGACCGTGGGCGGAGACCTCTGCGGAAGTCATCTTTTGGAGAACGCCAGAGGTATAGTCCGCTTCAAGCGAAAACTTTTGCCTTACATACAGAGACCATACCGCGTCGCCGACAAAAGCCAGCGTTACGGGATTTAAATTGTCCGCCCTGTTTTCGGGCAGCGGCGCGAAAAATTCAAACATATCTTTTTCCGCTTTGATTATACTACTTCGGAATAAAAAAAGCAAATATTCCATAGTATATAGCGTGAAATTAATAGTATTTAAAAAGAGCGTAATCATAACCGTTATCGCCATAATTTTTGCCGGAATCGCATTGGGACTTTGCGCCGGAGCTCTTGCCTCCGCCGCCTCCGCCGCGCAGAGCGGAAGGGTCATAGTTATCGACGCCGGTCACGGGGGCATAGACGCCGGCGTTCTGGGCGTCAATACCGGCGTTAAGGAGAGCGACATTAATCTTGCGATATCCAAACAATTAAGCGGATTTTTTTCGGAAGCCGGATTTAAAGTTGTTATGACAAGGACTTCGAACGGAGGGCTCTACGGTCTGCCAACAAACGGATTCAAGATGCGCGACATGAAAAAGCGAAAGGAGATTATAGAAAATTGCGCTGCGGATATGGTCATATCCGTCCATCAGAACTCCTGCCCGTTGAAGAGTCGCAGAGGCGGTCAGACCTTTTACAACGCGGAGAGCGAAACCGGAAAGCGGCTGGCGGAATGTATTCAATCCTCCCTCAACGAAATGAAAGAGTGCGTGAAGAAGAGCTCTCCCCTTTCCGGAGACTATTACATGCTGAAATGCACGGAGAGTCCGTCGGTCATAGTGGAATGCGGATTTATGACCAACGGCGAGGACGAAAAACTTCTGTCCGACCCGAATTATCAGAAAAACGTCGCATACGCCGTATTTAAGGGCGCAGTAAGTTTCTTCGGTTGAAAAACAGCGGTCTATTCGGTTGAAAACGGCGGCAAGCGTGTCTGCGCTTGCCGCCGTTAATTTTTTAATTCTATATCGCCCTTATACTCTCCGTTTACGATTTGTTCTCTTCGTTCTCCGTTCCGGAGGCGACATCGGAATCGGGCTTTTCCGAAGTCTTTTCGGCCTTTGCCTTCGAGGGACGGATTAGTTGCAGAACGGGTATCAAAAGTCCGCCTATCGAGTTGCCTATTATTATCATTACAAGATATCCGAACGCCTCCCACGAAGCTATACCCGAAGTCGCGAAATAGAAGATATCCGCGATGGAGTGCTCGTAACCGCTCAAAATAAACGCCGGAATACAGAGCAATATGCCGAGAGGCGTTTTATTGTTGCGGTAGATATCCACGGAAAGATATACGAGTATTCCGCAGAGTACCGCGCGCAAGAGACCGAAGCCGTAGCCCTGACCGAGTTTGGATGTACAGAGCGCGAGCGCCGTCTCTTTCATGTTGGGGAATACCCAGCCCAAGAGATATCCGAAGGCAACGGTGCCTATCAAGTTGCCCAAGAGACACAGCAAGAGCACGGAGACGTCCTCCTTTGTATGTTTCTCGGTGAGAAGCCCTATTTTACCCGTATACAGCGAGTAGCCGCGCATACATATGCAGACAAGCGCGAGCGAAAAAAAGAACGCGCCGACGTAGCGCATATACGCCACTTCCGCGCTGTAACACGCGAGAAAAACCGCGCCGCCGAGGGAAATCAACATTCCGGCGAGTACGCCGTCTACCGTCTTTTTCGTAACTGCAAGAGTTTTTTGAGTAAAGTCATTCATTTTACACCTGTCATTTGTAGATACTTTAAGTATAGCACGCACTCGGGCAGATGTCAAAGATAAAAGTCAAATTATCATAAGAAGAATGGACGCCGCTTGAAGAACGGTGCCTATGAGGTCGAAGAGATGCCATATTGAATGGAAGTATTTGACCTTTTTTCCGAACGCATAGAAAATTATGCCGGAAGTATACGCCACGCCGCCCGTTAAAAGAAGCCAGAAACTCGCAACGGAGAGGTTAGCGTAAAGCGGCACGAAAGCCGCCAATATCAGCCAGCCCATCAAAAAATAACAGGCCATGGAGAGTCCTTTTATTACCTTATTGTTCATAGCTATGGCATTGCCCGTTATACCTATCGCCGCCATAGCCCACTCCGCAATAAGAATGGGAATCCCGAAATATGTGCCGCCCAGCGCCACGAGACAAAACGGGGTGTATGTTCCGGCTATCAGCAGAAAAATCGTGCAGTGGTCGAAAATTCTGAATACCGCCTTTGCCCTGCCGTTAGGCAGAAAATGATACAGCGCGCTCATCGTATAGAGAATGATTATGCTTATTCCGAATACCGAAACCGCAGTTATTTTTACGGCGTCGGGAAATGCCAAAATTATTCCGACTGCGAGAGCCGTCAAACCCAGCGCGCCGCCGACGATATGGGAAACGGCGTTGAAAATTTCCTCTCCTTTTGTATAGAACACCGGATAACTGTATGTCTTGCCGTTGGCCCTTTTGACCGTTATTGCCGATACCTGTTTCATATTTCACCTCGCCTTTAATTATAGCGCGTGCGGACATAAAATAAACCTACTTGAACGTCTCCGCTCTCCACATTTGTACGCGCTTCGGTAGAGCTGCGAAAAACAAACTCTACCAACGCAAAAAAGGAGCTCTACCGTGAGTAGAGCTCCCCATATTTTGCCGCATTTTCGGCATTTTTGCTTAAAAAGTCATACTTTTTCCGATCTGAACACGAGTTCGCCGTCCTTTACCCCGACCGTGACCGTTTCGCCGGAAAGTATATGATTGGCGAGTATCTCGTCCGAAAGCCTGTCCTCTATGCGCTTCTGAATGGTGCGCTTTAAGGGACGCGCGCCGAAGAGCTCGGAATAGCCCTCGTCGAGTATCTTATCCATTGCCTCATCGGAAATCACAAGTTTTATGTTTCTGCCTTTGAGACGCTCCGACAGACCGTCTATTATTTTATGACAAATCTTGCCGGCCTCCTCCTTTGTGAGTTTGCGGAAAATTATGATATCGTCAATCCTGTTGAGGAATTCGGGCTTGAATTGTTCGCGCAACGCCTCGTTTATGTTGTCCTTCATATTGTCGTAGCCGCCCTCCTCTTCGGACGAGGAAGAGAATCCGAAATTGGACATCTTCTTGATTTGTCCGGCTCCGACATTGGAAGTCATTATGATTATGGTGTTTTTGAAGTTTACGACTCTGCCCTTCGAATCGGTCAATCTGCCGTCGTCAAGTATCTGCAAAAGGACGTTGAACACGTCGGGGTGGGCTTTCTCTATCTCGTCGAAAAGTACTACGCTGTAAGGTTTTCTTCTGACTCTTTCGGAGAGCTGTCCGCCGTTGTTGTCGTCGTAACCTATATATCCCGGGGGCGCGCCGATGAGCTTGGAAACGGAGTGTTTTTCCATAAATTCCGACATATCGAGCCTTATCATGAGCCGCTCGTCGCCGAACATTGCCTCCGCAAGCGCCTTTGCAAGATCGGTTTTGCCGACGCCCGTGGGACCGACGAAGATGAATGAGCCTATCGGTCTGTTGGGCTCGTTGAGGCCGGCGCGAGCGCGGCGAATGGCCTTTGCCACTGCGGAGACGGCCTCATCCTGCCCTATTATTCTCTTGTGGAGATTTTCTTCGAGGTGCAGAAGTTTTTCGCTCTCCTGCTCGGTCAATTTCACAACGGGCACTCCCGTCCAACCGCTGACTATATCGGCTATTTCGTTGGAGCCTATCGTGGGAGAAGAAGTCTGTTTTTCGCCCTTCCACTCCGACTTCAATTTGTTTATCTGTTCCTGTACGGAATTTATCTCCTCGACAAGTTTTTGCGCCTGCGAATAGTTTTCGCCTTTGGCCGCCTTGTTCTTTTCGAGGGTAAGCCTCTTTATCTTTTCTTCGAGCTCTTTTACCTCGTCGGGGCTATTCAGACTGTTCAGACGGGCGCGCGAAGCCGCTTCGTCGATAAGATCAATGGCCTTATCGGGGAGGAATCTGTCCGTTATATATCTGTCGGAGAGAGTCGCCGCGGCTATTATCGCCTCGTCGGTGATTACCACCTTATGGTGCGCCTCATACTTGTCGCGCAGACCGCGGAGAATGGAAACTGTGTCTTCGACCGAAGGCTCTTCGACCTGAACGGGCGTAAAGCGACGTTCGAGCGCGGCGTCCTTTTCAATGTACTTTCTGTATTCCTCTATGGTGGTTGCGCCTATCGTCTGCAACTCACCGCGAGCGAGCATGGGCTTCAAAATGTTGGCCGCGTCCATGCTCCCATCCGAGGAGGAGCCGGCTCCGACTATCTGATGTATCTCGTCGATAAAGAGAATTACGTTGCCGCTGTTCTTTATGGACTCTATGGCGTTTTTGAGTCTCTCTTCGAAATCGCCCCTGTATTTTGCTCCGGCGACCATGCCGGCAAGGTCGAGTGAAAATACTATTTTATCTTTGAGAAGGTCGGGCACGGCGTTCTTGACTATCGCCTGCGCCAGCCCCTCCACAACCGCCGACTTGCCGACTCCCGGTTCGCCTATAAGCACGGGATTGTTTTTCGTACGACGGGAAAGAACCTGTATGATTTTGTCTATTTCGTTCTTTCTGCCTATAACGGGGTCTATTTTGCCCTCGCGCGCCTTTTGGGTGAGGTCGGTGCCGTAACTCAATACAGACTTATCGAGCGCAGACGAAGTGCGCTTGGATTCCTTGGATTGGGGCTTTTGAGGCTGGGAGGAATTTCCGGAATAGAGATTGCCGAAAGACGAGAACGGGTCGTGACTCTCCTCGACTTCCGAGTCGCCGAGATTTCCCGTTATGGCAAGTTCGATTTTGCTTGCAAGATTGGAGAAATTCACTCCGAGAGCACGCAATATGCGCATGGCGAGGCAGTCGGTAGACGACATGACTGCCAGCAACATATGTTCTGTGCCGGCGAGAGAATCTTCTCCGTTTATATCGACGGACAGTTCGAGCGCGCGCTCTATCATATGTTTTGTTCGCGGCGTATAGCCTTGTATATTGGAATTGGAGTCAATCGAACGGGCGAAATATTCCCTGAATTCCGGTTCGGACACGTTGCATGCCGTAAGCACCTTATAGGCCGTACAATCGGGGCAGTTGAGCATGGCGAATACGAGGTGTTCGCTGCCTATATAGCTCGAATTGTAGACCTTTGCGGCCTCCTCCGCAACGGAGATGACCTGTTGCAAATTGTCGGTAAAGCGGTTGATGTATGAATATTCCATATTTAATTCCCTCCTTTCGTCAGTTGTCTTAAATGTTTTGTGACATATTCCGCTCTGTAAACGTCGCGCTCGACGGGGGAAAGCGCTCTCCCGGCGGCCGCCGTTATATTTGCCGGACGCATCTTTATTACAAGATCGTCTATGGCGGATACGTCGTCTATATTTATATATCCGAGGCAGGCGCCGAGTTTGACGCTTGCCGCGAGTTTCAAGAGTTCGTTAGTGGCGAGGACGGCGCAATTAGTGAGTATTCCGTACGCCCTCATGCAGTTGTCCTTTATTTCAAGCGAGGACGGACCCTTTTTGAGATTGAGCCTCTCCGCCTCTTCCAGCTCCGCCACTTTTTTCACAACGTCGCCGACCTGAGTCAATATTTCCTTTTCGGTTACGCCGAGAGTGACCTCGTTGCTGATCTGATACATATAGCCCTCCGCCTCGCTTCCCTCGCCGTACACTCCGCGGACGGTCAGACCGAGACGGGATATGGAGCGATAGACTCTGGGCATTACTCCGTTTATGGTAAGCGCCGGAAGAAAGGCCATTACCGAAGCCCGCAGACCCGTGCCGAGATTTGTCGGACAGGCGGTCAGATATCCGAGCTGTTCATCATATGCAAACTTCATGGAATTGGAGATACGGGCGTCTATTTTGGCCATGGTTTTATAGGCTGTATCCAACTCGAATCCCTTCAATATACACTGTTCGCGGAGATGGTCCTCTTCGTTTATCATTATAGATACGCTTTCGTCGGTGTTTATGATTGCCGCCGAAGCGCGTTTGTTCTTTATGAGATTGGGTGAAATGAGGTGATTTTCTTTAAGTATCTGCGCCTCCTCTTCGGAGACGGCGTTCATATAATATACGTTAAATTGGTCGTCGTCGAAGCCGTCGAGCCGCGAAAGTCCGCTCGTAACGAGACGGATTATTTCACGAGCCTGTTTTTCGTCTTTGAGATGAGACGGAAAGGGATAGCCTTCTATATTTCTCGCGAGACGGATTCTCGTTGAAACCACAGTCTTGGACAAATCATTCATCTTCTCCGCCTCCGCCGTAGAGTATCTTGTTTATTTCCTTAATCTGCCTGTTAAGCATATTCGCTTCGGAATAACGGCGAGCTTTCAAAGCGGTTTCCAGCCGCTCCTGCAAGGACTTTAACTTCCTCAAAAGTCCGTACTCGTCGTTGTTTATGTTTGCCGTGCCGACATGGGTATCCTTGCCCTGTATGCGTCTAATCGCCGGCATCAACTCCTCTTTGAACACGTCGTAACAGCTGGCGCAACCCAAGAGGCCTGTCTGCTCGTACTCGCGATATCTTGTGCCGCAGACGGGGCATGTCTTTTCCTCCTCCGCCGCTCCGACGCCGAAGAGGTCGGTCAATATGGAGTTGTGGGCCTTTGCGCTCAAATCGCCGGCAAGTTCGGCATAACACAACGCGCAGAGGTGACTTTCGAACTTTTCACCGTTTATTACGTCGATTGTATTTATGGTCGCCGGATTTTTTTTACAGCGTTGACAAAGCATCGTTTTACTCCGAAAAACTGATTTATTCCTTTACATTTTAATTATACTACTTTTTGACTGCCCGTAAACAAAAATATTGATAAGGTAACAATTTTTTTTGAAAAATCTACGGCTGATTATTGAAAAGAACGAATATCTGTGCTATAATATTCAACGGTTAAAAATAAAATTCGGAGGAAATGTAATGCAATATTCAAAAGACGTTGAAAATATGATTTGCGTTGCCAAAGGCGTTTCCGGCAGATTCGAGCACGGACCCGCCCCCATTCCCGAAGAAGGGCTTTGGATTCAGGCAAAGGAAATCAAAGATATCAAGGGTTTTACCCACGGTATCGGCTGGTGCGCGCCTCAACAGGGCGCATGCAAGCTGTCGCTTAACGTTAAAGACGGTATAATCGAAGAGGCGCTCGTGGAGACGATTGGCTGCTCTGGCATGACGCACTCCGCTGCCATGGCCGCGGAAATCTTGCCCGGCAAAACCATCCTCGAAGCGCTGAACACCGACCTCGTTTGCGACGCAATCAACACGGCTATGCGCGAGCTCTTCCTGCAAATAGTTTACGGCAGAACGCAGTCGGCGTTCTCCGAGGACGGACTTGCGGTCGGCGCAGGTCTCGAAGACCTCGGCAAGGGGCTCCGTTCACAAGTGGGAACCATGTACGGAACAAAGTTGAAGGGCGTCAGATATCTCGAAATGGCCGAAGGCTACGTAATTGCCATTGCGCTCGACAAGAACAACGAGGTATGCGGCTACAAGTTTGTATCCCTCGGAAAGATGACGGACTTCATCAAGAAAGGGCTTACCCCCAACGAAGCATATGAAAAGGCTATCGGTACTTACGGCAGATATTCCAAAGAATCCGGCGCCGTTAAGCACATTGACCCCAGAACCGATAAGGAGGTTGACTGATTATGGCTCTTTTTGAAAGTTACGACAGACGCGAAGCGAAAATTTTGGGCGTTCTGAAAGAATACGGCATTAAAACCATAGAAGAATGTAAAGATATCACCCTCAAAAAGGGTATAGACGTCGATAAAATAGTGCGCGGCACGCAGCCTATCTGCTTTGAAAACGCAGTCTGGGCATATACCGTCGGCGCGGCTATTGCCATCAAGAAAGGTTGCAAAAAAGCCGCCGACGCAGCAAAGGCAATAGGTATAGGGCTCCAATCTTTCTGCATCCCCGGCTCCGTTGCCGAAAACAGAAAAGTCGGTCTCGGTCACGGAAATCTCGGCTCCATGCTGCTCTCGGAAGAGACGGATTGCTTCTGCTTCCTTGCCGGTCATGAATCTTTTGCCGCCGCCGAAGGCGCCATTAAGATAGCCGAAAACGCAAATAAAGTGCGCGTAAAGCCTCTCCGCGTCATTTTGAACGGCTTGGGCAAGGACGCCGCCTATATCATTTCGAGAATAAACGGATTCACGTATTGCAGAACGGAATTCGACCCCTACACCGAGACGGTCAAAGTTGTTGACAGCGTTTCGTTCTCCGACGGTCCCCGTGCAAAGGTTAAATGCTACGGCGCGGACAATGTGCCCGAGGGCGTTGCAATCATGAAGATGGAGAATGTCTCCGTTTCGATTACGGGCAACTCCACCAACCCCACTCGCTTCCAGCACCCCGTTGCAGGCACTTATAAAAAATGGTGCAACGAAAACGGAATCAAGTATTTCTCGGTTGCTTCCGGCGGCGGTACGGGCAGAACTCTGCACCCCGACAATATGGCGGCGGGTCCTTCGAGCTACGGCATGACGGATACTATGGGACGTATGCATTCCGACGCGCAGTTTGCCGGTTCCTCTTCCGTTCCGGCGCACGTCGAGATGATGGGACTTATAGGCATGGGCAATAACCCTATGGTCGGCGCGACGGTCGCCGTTGCGGTCGCCGTACAAGAGGCTTTGACGAAGTAAAACCACAATATATTGTATTTGAAAAAGGGCTTCCATACAAAATATGGAAGCCCTTTTATCGTGTTTATGTAACCATTGGGATAAAACCCCGTTTTCGTCCACATCTCGTCCACATTTTTAAAAAATGTGGACGAAAAATTCTTGTTAAAAATTTTCAAATGTGGACCAAACTTGTGAAAATGTGGACGAAAATTCATTTTTCATCCCGATGGTTTATGCGAATACAGCTCATTTACTGCTTTCCTACCTTTCTCTCTCATCTTGTCGGTAGTATGCTCGTAAACCTCTACCATAATGTTGATATTTCAATATGCAAAGCTATTGCAAACTTATTTTTACGGAAACGGGGTTGCTTTCCGTAAGAATAGCTTTCAGCTCCGACGCGGAATAGCCATTCATCTTTCCGAGCTTTGTGTAGCTCCACGTATTACTTCCGTAGAACAAGACGATTTGATTGCCCAAATATAGAATGACGTCGCCGGCCTCCGTCGTAATGCGTCTATCGCTATGGGGGAGCGTATGGCCCAGATCCCCCACCTTTTCGAATCCGCCGTAATCGGCGGCGGTATATGTTATATCGCCCTGATTTAAAATCTCCGTCAAGGCGTCTGTCGCCTCATTCTTTTCGAGCTTGACGGAAATCCTATGGCTTCCTATCGTCAAATAAACGGTATCCGTAATTTCGTCCTCCTTATTTTCCGAGTTTTCCACGTCCGGCGTTTCGTTCGGTTCCGACGAATCTTGCAAATCCGTAGAGTTTTCCGTCGTTTGTTCGGACGGCGACGGAGCCGTTTCTCCGTTCTTCGAACCGCAAGCCGAGAGCATAGAGACAAATATGCATAGCAATAAAATAAATAATCTTTTCAGTTTAATTTTTCACCTCAATACCAATCGTGTTTTTCGTTCCTGTCGAGGGCGGCGATGTCATTCATTTCTTCGTTTGAAAGCGAGAAATCGAACACCGAAATGTTTTCGAGGATATGGGCAGGATTACTTGAACCGGGAATCGCCACAACACCGCGCTGTAAGTGCCAACGTAAGATCACCTGCGCCGCCGTCACGTTGTGCGCCTCGGCAATTTTTACGATTGTTTCATCGGAAAGGAGTTCGCCCGTATGCCCTCTGCCGCCGAACGGATACCAGGCCTGCACAACAATTCCCAAATTGTGCATATACGGCACGACGGCTTGCTCCTGATAATACGGGTGTATCTCGTTCTGCACGAGCGCAGGTCTGATGTCCACCTGTGAAATGAAGTCGTCTATCTCTTCGATATACCAATTTGACAGTCCCAAAGAGCGAATCTTCCCGTCTGCCACGGCTTTTTCCATTGCCTTATACGCCTTAACGTCATTCGCGCCGGGATGGTGCAAGAGCATCATGTCGATATAGCCGATATTTAGTTTGTCGAGCGACTCTTGTATCGCTTCTTCGGGGTGAGAATATTGTTCGCCGGGGTAGATTTTTGTAATGACGAAAATCTCTTCGCGCGGCACATTCGATTCCCGTATCGCTTCTCCGATCTCCCTTTCGTTGCCGTACATGTGCGCGGTGTCGATAAGGCGAACGCCGCTTTCAAGTGCCGCTTTCACCGAGGCTTTGCACGTTTCGCCCGTAAGAGAATAAGTGCCAAGTCCCAAGATCGGCATTTCATATCCGCTGTTGAGAGTTACCGTGGGTGCGTGACCGTTTTCGCCGCTATTAAGGTCGAACGCGGAGACGTCTGGCGCGAATTTCAGTCCGAGCGAATCCACCCATTCATCGACCGCGCTTTGCGAAGTACCCGAAGAAAATCTTCTGCCGTCAAGCCAAGTTGCGTCACTTACGAGAGAATGTAAGTTCGTCGCGCTCGAACCGATGCCGCTACTGTGCGAGGTGCAGAACGGAATAATCGTCTTGCCCGAAAAATCGTAACTTTCAAGAAAAGTGCAGATGATTTTAGGGGCTTGACTGTGCCAAATGGGATAGCCCAAAAAGACGACTTTGTATTTCTCCATGTTCTCCACGCTTCCGCTTATCGCAGGGCGAGCGGCGGGATCGTTCTGCTCTCTGTCGGCGCGGCAGTCCGTGTAGTATTTCAAATCGTCCTCGGTATAGGGATCTTCGGGAACTATGGAATACAATGTGCCGCCTGTTTTTTCTTCGATATGTTCCGCAACGCCTTTCGTCGTCCCCGTGCAAGAAAAATATGCGATCAGCACGTTTGAGAACGCCGCAGGCGTATCGCTCTCACCCTCACTCGTATCTGTTTCATTGCTTTGATCCGTTTGGTTTTTATTGGGGGGTTCGTTTGGGTTATTCGTTTCCGTGCACGCGGCAAAAGTAAACAGTAACATAATTATCATTAAGGTTATGATTATCGACTTCTTCATAACTTTACTCTTTTATAAATTTTCTTTGAAAAATGCCTCGATCTTATCGAACGGAATGACGTCGAGCCTGTCGTAAAGGTCGGTATGCACGGCGTTGGGAATGATATACAGCTCCTTGTTTTGCGTGTATTTGCCGTCCTTCGTCATGGCGGCATAGGCGTCCTTCGAGAAATAGCAAGAGTGCGCCTTTTCTCCGTGAACGATGAGTACGGCGCTCCTTATTTCGTTAATGTAGGCAAGAATCGGCATATTTATGAACGAGAGCGAGGAAGTTTTGTTCCAGCCGCCGTTACTGTTGAGGGAATGGGAATGATAGCCGCGTTTAGTCTTGTAATAGTCATAATAATCTTTTACGAAGAACGGCGCGTCGTCGGGAAGAGGATCGACTACGCCTCCGCCGAGTTCGTAATTGCCGTTTTTGTAATCGACGGTGCGCTGTGCGTTGAGGGCTTTTTTCATTTCAAAGCGCGCCTCTTCGCTGTCCGCCGCGTCGAAGTAGCCTTTGGCGTTTACGCGAGTCATATCGTACATGGTGGAAGCGACGGTCGCCTTTATTCGCGTGTCCATTGCCGCGGCGTTCAATGCCATGCCGCCCCAGCCGCAGATACCGATTATACCTATTTTATCCGAATCCGCGTCCTCGCGGCAGGAGAGATAGTCCACCGCCGCAGAGAAGTCCTCGGTGTTGATATCTGGCGAGGCGACATATCTCGGCTCGCCTCCGCTCTCGCCGGTGAAAGACGGGTCGAAGGCAATCGCAAGAAAGCCACGTTTCGCGAGTTCCTGCGCATAGAGGCCGGAGGCCTGCTCCTTGACCGCACCGAACGGTCCGCAGACCGCAACGGCCGGAAGTTTTCCCTTTGCTCCTTTCGGCGAATAAACGTCGCAGGCGAGAGTTATACCGTAACGGTTGTGAAACACAGCCTTTTCGTGGTTCACCCGTTCGCTTTTGGGGAATACCTTGTCCCACTCTTTCGTCAACTTCAATTCTTCCATGATTTACTCCTTTACAGGTTTTATGATTTTTGCCGGAACGCCGGCGACGACGGCATTTTCGGGCACGTCCCTTGTGACGACCGCTCCGGCGCCCACCACCGCGCCGTCGCCGATGGTTACACCCGACAAAATCGTGACGTGCGCGCCGATCCAAACTTTGTTTCCGATTTTTACCGGCGCGAGGAACATATTCCAGCGTTTCTCGGGACAGAGGTCGTGGTTTATGGTTGCAATAACGGTCTGTTGCCCGATTTGAACGTCGTCACCTATTTCGATACCGCCCTGATCCTGAAAACAGCAGCCCGAATTGATAAAAACGTGTTTTCCGAGAACGATGTTTCTCCCGTAATCCGTATAAAAGGGCGGAAACAGCCCGAATCTTTCGTCAACCTCTCGCCCCGTAAGCTCCGAAAAGAGCTCGCGAAGTTCGGGCATCGTATGATAGGCTCCGTTGATCTCTGCCGTAATTTTTCGTGCTCTGTCCGCGCCCTCGTGCATATGAATATGCATTTCGGAGTCGGCGACAACATATTTCTGTTTCTTGACTTCCGTTATAAATTGCTCTCTCGTCATATTCGCCTCTATTTACGTCGCTATTATAATGCCAAAACAATTTATATGTCAAATACTTATATTTTATAGTTTTACTATGCTTTACAAGCATAGTTTATTGCGATATAATATTCTCAAAGGAGCTTTTATGGAATTACGGGAACTCAAATATTTTTTGGCGTTAGCGCGCGAAGAGAGCATTTTGAAGGCGGCGGAAGCGCTGTATGTGTCACAACCCAACCTTTCACGGCAGATGAAGCGTCTGGAAGAGGAACTCGGTCAACAGCTATTTATACGCGGAAGCAGAAAAATCACGCTCACCCAAGCGGGAGAACTCCTCAAAAAGCGCGCCGAGGAAATCTTGGAGCTGCAAAAAAAGACGGAAGCCGAACTCTCCTCGCCGCCTGCGGAAATTCGGGGAGACGTCTATATAGGCGGCGGCGAAAGTTACGTCCTGCAAATCGTTGCGAGAGCCGCTCATGCCGTGCGAGAAAGGTATCCCTCCGTCAAATTTCACTTATACAGCGGAGATATGACTGCCATTAAGGAGAAGCTCGACAAAGGACTCATAGATTTCGGCGTTTTCATAGAGCCGGCCGATCTCACAAAGTACGACTATCTCCGTTTGCCGCTCGCAGATACTTGGGGCGTCCTTATGCGCAAGGACAGTCCGCTTGCAAAAAAGCAATTTATCACGCCCGAAGATTTATGGAATGCGCCCATCATACGCTCACGTCATTCTCTGGACAAAAGCGTCATTACCGATTGGTTTCAAAGGAAGTCGGAAGAGCTGAATATCGTCGCCACGTACGACCTTTTGTATAACGCCTCACTACTTGTCGCCGAGGGCGTGGGATATGCCGTGGGGCTCGAACACATTATCAATACGTCGGGGGACAGTCAACTCTGCTTTCGGCCGCTCTTTCCGAAGCTCGTATCACATCTCGACATTGCGTGGAAAAAGTATCAGGTGTTCCCGAAATGCTCCGAAATCTTTTTGAAAAAACTGCAAGAGAGCGTAATATAGCCTGAATTTTCAACGGCCGCCCTTTTCATAAAAATAATCGATATAAAATTAATAAGAAATAGTCCATATAAAATCAAAGAAATTATAATAGCGGCGAAAATATTTTCGCCGCTATTATTTTCACTCGCCCAATTGGTCTTTTACGATTGAAATCAAGTTCTTTTGATTGCTCTCCGAGTACCTGACGGAAAGGCTTTCGTCAATCTAAATTTCTGTTTTGTTATCTTCCGTCTCGGGTACGGGCTCGTTTACAGGGGTATCGACGGCCGCCTCGTCGGTAACGGGCGCCGCCTCCGGTTGGGACTCAATCGAATCGGCTGTTTTTTCTTCATCCGCAAAGGGCTCTATACCCTTCTTTTCGGCAATAAGCATCTCCTTCAACAGCTTCTTGACCGCCGGAATTCTGCCGCGGTAAAGAGTGCCCGTGAGGTCTACGGCGTAAAGACGGAGAGAGTGAAGAACTTTTTTGCCGTTGTGGTCTATCACAAGTTCGCGAATGTCTTTGCAGGAGAGATTAAACGTTATGGAGTTTCTCTGTTCCACCACGATTCTTGCGTCGCTCTGCAAGCCGTGTTCTTCCCTGTATTTTTCCGTGAGCGGAAAATTTACTTTGCCGTTCTGTATTCCGAGTTCGTCCAAGCCGACGTCGTTCAAAGACTTATTGCCTATCGTCAATCCGGCATAGCGCTTTTTGGATTGCTTTTCGATGGAATAAAATCCGAGAAAGTTCAGTCGCTGAACGGCGATTTTGTTGTGCAGTCGGAACAGCAGCCACACAGTGAGCGCGGCGAGCACGATTAATATTATAGACATAACCAGCACTATTACGCCGCAGTTTTCGTTTAACCAGTCCATATTACACCTCTGTCAATAAATATATATTTTAATATATCGTTTATTTTAAATAAATAATATCACCGCACGGAAGATTTGTCAAACTTTGCGCATGTTTTTTGCGGACAAAAAGTTATCTTTTGAACAGTCCGCGTCTTTTCTTCGCGACGGGCTTTTCCGGCTCTCTCTTCGGCGCGGCTCGGTGAGTCACGACTACCTTGCAGAGAGGTTTCAACGGAAGGTGAAGTTTTTCGGGAGAAATCCGCGCGTTGTCCACCACTATAACTTCCTGCGGAGGGTTGCTCTCCGACTTATATAAGGCTATTTCTCCCTTCGTCCATTGCTTGCCGTCGGGGTCAAACCAATACACCTTTCTTCCGCGCCTACGGAACATGACGCCGACGACGGGAATACCGTCCTCGTCGCCTCGCGAGCTGCCATCGTAAGAATTTACGTCTTTTATCTCGTTGGCTGTGAGTTCTTCGACTTCCCCCTCCTCCGAAGGGTCAACTTCGGCTGTCTCTTCCGCCTCTTCCTGTTCGCCGTCCTCATATTCTTCCGTTTGCTCCGCCGCAAGCTCTTCGGAAGTCTCTTCCGATTCTGCGAGTTCCTCGGTTTCGACGGGCTCCTCAATGGGCTCTTCAACGGGCTCCTCGACCGCGGCGAACTCCTCGGTTTCAACGGGCTCTTCGGTTACGGCAGACTCCTCTGATGCCTCCTCCGGCTCTCGGGATAGTTCGACCTCGCCGTTTGCGCCGTTGAGTTCTTTAATGAGTCCGCGCTCTATCAAGGGTTCGTTCTCCTCATAGGGGAGATAGTAATTTTCCGGCTCGCGGGATATTTTGACGAGAGCAAACTCGTCGGCAAGCAGAGCGACCAATTCTTTCGCGTACTCCGCACGCCTTGCGTTCTTGATTTTATACATGCAGGGAACAAGCTCGTAGCGCTTGCCGTAGGAGCGCGCAACCTTGTACTTCGTGCCCGTATAGTCGTCGGGATTCAGAGCAAGATACAGTATGAGAGATTTCCCGCGAATAGCGAACTTTGCGAGTTTTGTTCTGCCGCAATTTATGCTGTCGTTAAGCCATGATATGCGGCTCTTTGTCTTTTTATAGGACAAAAGCGCGTTCTTGATTTCAGAATACCGGCCCTTTGTTGCGTCGGAGGACTGAATAAGTTTAGCTTTGAAGGATTTATTGAACCTGATGTCGATAGTCGAACGGCTCGCCGACGCGTGGGATTGCGTATCTGTATCGGGTAACGGCTCTATTCCTGCGGCCGGTTCCGACGGCAGAGTTTCTTCCGACGGCAAAGTTTCTTCCGACGGCTCTTCGGCCGTAATTTCTTCGTCGGAGGTATCTTCTGACAGCGCGCTCTCCGCCACGGGAGAGGCGGCGTTTCTGCCGACGGGTATTATTTCGCCTTCGGATATTTTAATCAGACCTCTTTCGAGCAGAGCCGCGTCCGTTTCAAAGGGCATATAGTAATTTTCGTGTTTCTCTGCGCCCCTTTGTATCCCGAGTTTTGCCATGACTTCGGCGATAAGTTCGGCGGCGTACTTCGCGCGGCGGTCGTTCTTTATCCTGTACATGCAAGGAACGTCTTTGAGCGAAGCTATATTGCCGACATACTCCAACTTATATTTTCCGTCGCCGAAATCCCCGACGTCGAGAGGAAGGAACAGACAGAGCGTCTTGCCGCGCAAGGTTATCTTTGCAATGACCGTCTTGCCGCGTTTGAAAGTTTCGCGCTTCCAATTATAGCGAGCCTTTACCTTTTCGTAGGACAATAGTTCGTTCTTTATGTATGTGTACCATTCCTTGGTTTCGTCGTCCGACTGAATCAGTTTGGAAATGTAACTTCTGTTGTATTTGGAAGAGTAAGCCGCCACGTTCGCCGCTCCGTCTACGCTCTCGGGAGCGACGGAGTTTATGATAACGACGGTTTCCTCCTCTGCCGCCTCTTGGGGAGTTGCGGCATTTTCTTCCGCCGCGACGTCTTTTGGCTCGTCCGCTACGGTTTCATCTGTGGGCTCTTCGGGCGCGGAGGATATCGAGGCTTGGGAAAGTTCGGGCTCTTTCTCGCTTTGGTCGGAAGATTCCTCCTTCACGTTTTCGTCCGAACGGCGTTTGCGCAGTACTATCACGAGAAATACCACAATCGCCGCGGCAAGAACGGCCGCCAGAACGATTATTGACCAGAACAGCGCCGGATTTGCGTTCATGTCGATACTCAATAAATTCAAACCGATTGAATTCAACATCTGTCTTTTCCCCTTTTCATTTTTTCGGCCGTTTAAACAGCCGGCCGCTCCCACTTCCGGAACGACGTTTGTAATAATCAAACTTCGGAAACTCGCGCCGAGAAAATTCGGATTCGGCGGCTCCTACACAACATTATTACATTAGCATTATACTATTTCATTCGGCCATAGTCAATAGCTGTATATCGGCTTGTTCACCTAAATTTTACACTGTCATTTCATTAATAGGGACAAAAATATGCGCGAAAACCATCGGCTCCGTTCCGTACAAGTAAGGGCGCGCGTTCAAAAAGTCTTTATATGAAATGTGCCTAAATACAAAACAGATTTTGCCTAATTCCCTTGTCGTTAAAATGGGCGTGGATGAAATTTGCCTAAATATAAAACAGAATTTACCTAATAAATTTGCCGTTCAAAGCCCACCTTTATGGTGCGGCGTTGATTTTTATCCATGAGCCATAACAGTAAACGGCGGTCCCGAACACGGGACCGCCGTCTTATTGCTTCTTGTTTTAAGTTCCAATTATTCAGCCTGCGATGCCGGTGTATAGACGCGCGCGGAGAGCTCCTGATTGAGCATATAGAGTCCCTTGGGCTCGTTGCCGAAGAGCTTCATCTTCTTTATGAGGTCTTCTGCGTTCTTTTCCTCTTCGCCCTGTTCCTTTACAAACCAGTCGAGGAACTGCATGGTCTTGAAATCACCTATGGCAAAGGCCTCGGCGTAGATTTTCGTTATAAGCGAAGTTACGTATTTTTCGTGTTCGAGACCGGCGTCGAGAGGGTCGAGATGGGTCTTGAAAACCTTGTCGGGCTTGGCGATTGCGTCGAAAGTCACTCTGTGTCCGCTGTCTATGAGATAGCGCCTTATCATGAACGCGTGGTCGCGCTCTTCCTGCGCCTGAATTTCATACCAATGAGCGAAGCCGTCGAGTCCCTCGTCCTCGAAATAGTTTGCAAAATCGAGATAGAGATAAGCCGAATACAGCTCCTTGTTTATCTGGTCGTTCAAAAGCGCGGCGATTTTTTCGTTTAACATATTTTTGCCTCCGAAATTTTGATTGATTAAATTATATAGCCTGCAAAAGGGAAAATCAATGATTTTAAGACCGAATTTGAAATAATTTTGCGTAATTCGACTAAAAAACCAACAATCGGAAAGGAGTTTTCAAAACGGAGCGAACCGCGCGGCATATACAAATAATTCCAGCAAATCAAAAGGCGCATAACCGTCGGATTTTTCCGCAAAATAAGGCTGACGGAGGAAAATTATGCAATTCGATGAAACAAAGACTTACAGAAATCTTGCAAGAAGTTTTGCCGGAGAGAGCCAAGCCGGAATGAGATACCAGCTCATTGCGCGGCAGGCTACTCAACAGGGATATATCACCCTTGCCGACACTATAAGAACTATTGCCAAAAACGAGACGGTGCACGCGAGAAGGTTCTTTGAAGAGCTGAATAAACGCGGCGAATATCTGGAAAATATCGAGCTTGAAGCGGGCTATCCCTATCATGGCGGCGATATCGAACAGGGTTTGAAATTCGCGGCGGACGACGAGCACAAGGAACATGCGGAAGTTTATCCGGCTTTTGCCAAAGACGCCGAGGATGAAGGCTTTAAAGATATTGCAAACCTTTTCAAACTTGTTGCGCGAGTTGAGGAAAGACACGAAATGGTGTTCAATTACCTCTACGAGGCATTCAAAAAAGGCGTGCTTTACAGCAACGAATCACCCATCCTCTATATCTGCGGCGAGTGCGGATATATGCACACATCTACCAAAGCCTGGGATAAGTGCCCTCTCTGTAATGCAAGTCAAGGCGAAGTGGAATTGCATATTCCGTTTGAAAAGGAGAAAATATGAGAAAGACTAACGAAAACAGTAAGCAGTCCAACAATCAGAAAAATAAGGATTGCGGCGGTAAGAGCTGTGGCAGCAAGAACGCGAAAAACTGCAAATAAGTTTCGCGACGGCTTTGACCCCAACGGCAGTTATACGGGTTCTCCGATTGACGGAGGTAAGCCCGTGCAGGACGCCGACGATCTGTGATTTTTCACTTTTCCGAAGGGGTTTATTACCGCGACGCCCTTAAATGGTATGGCGGATGACCGCCGTATTTACGGGCGTGTTCAGGTTTTTCATATTGAAACCTGAAAGAGGCGGCGGACGAAGATTTCGTCCGCCGCCTTTGAACGCCTTCAAATAGCGTTTCGTTTATTTATATCATTTTTTAATTTCATTCTGCCAATCGGGTTTCTAAATACATCAACGCATCCAACTCTTCGCGCCTCGGATTTATTTTATAGGCGTCTTATGATTTTTGCCGGATTGCCGGCTATAACAACATTCGAGGGGAAACTGCGAGTGACTACCGCTCCGCTCCCCACAACCACGTTGTCGCCCAAGGTCACGCCCGGGTTTATTATCGCTCCGCCGCCTATCCAACAGTCGTCGCCTATGACTACTTCCTTTCCGTACTCCCAGCCCTCCGTGCGAAGTTTACGGTCGAGAGGATGAGCCGCGGCATATATGCCGACCTGAGGGGCGATGAGACAGTTGTCTCCTATCCTCACCTTGCACACATCGAGTATACATACTCCGTAATTACAGTAAAAGTTGTCGCCAACCTCTATATTGCTGCCGTAATCGCAATAAAATCCCTGCGTAAGATGGGGAGATTTTCCGCATTTTCCGAAAAGTTCGCGAGCTATTTCCTGACGGCGTTCCTCGGAAATTTCGCCGTAGAGTTCGCGGCAGAGTCTGCGCGCTCTGTCGCCCTCCGCCACAAGATTTCCGTCGCATTTGTACAGCTCGCCGGAAAGCATTCTCTCTTTGTTAGTCATATCCGCCATATCCGCCGTTTAAAGTATTCCCTCTATAAATTCTTCCGGATCGAAAAGTTCGAGGTCGTCGATCTTCTCGCCCACTCCCGTAAATATCACGGGAATCTGCAATTCACTGCAAAGCGAAATTACGAATCCGCCCTTTGCGGAGCTGTCGAGTTTGGTCAAAACTATTCCGTCGAGTTCAACGGCTTCGTCGAAAATTTCCGCCTGATTGGAAGCGTTGTTTCCGGTGGTCGCGTCGAGAACGAGCAGTTTGTAAAAATTGGCTTCGGGCATTTCGCGCTCGACGACGCGCGACATCTTCTTCAACTCCTCCATGAGATGCGCCTTTACGTGAAGTCTGCCGGCGGTGTCTATAATCACAACGTCGGTACCCCTTGCCTTTGCGGACGAAAGGGCGTCGAACACCACAGCGGAGGGGTCGCTGCCCTCCTCATGCTTTACGATGCGAACCTTGGCGCGCTCCGCCCAAATAGAAAGCTGGTCTGCCGCCGCCGCACGGAAGGTGTCCGCCGCGGCTACGGTGACCGATTTTTTTTGATTCAAAAAGTAATTGGCGAGTTTGCCTACGGTAGTCGTTTTACCTACGCCGTTTACGCCGACGAGCATTATAACCGCCGGATATTTAATTTCGGGAATTTCGGCCTCGACGAGCTTTTCTTCAAGCACGTCTTTCAATAAATCGGTGACGAACTGCTTATCTTTTAAGCGTTCGTGCTTTGCCTCCGAGCGAATCTCCTCCACAACTTCCTCTGCGGTCGTAACGGAGATATCGGCGCCTATCAGAATTTCTTCGAGTTCGTCGTAAAACTCGCCGCCTATCTTGTCCTTCGAAAAAAGATTGGAGAGCGCCGAAGAGAGGCTTTCCTTGGTTTTTTTGAGAGCGTTTCTTATTTTTGAAAATATTCCCATATGTTGTTACCCTTAAAAACTCGATATATATTGACAATTCGCTCAAATCTGCGGTCACATTACGGTATCGCCGCCCAGCTTCTCTTCGACCTCGGAGAGTTTTACCGATACGATTTTTGAAACGCCCTTCTCCTCCATCGTGACACCGAAGAGAATATCGGCGTTCTCCATGGTGGGCTTGCGGTGGGTTATTACTATAAACTGCGTGTTCTCGGCAAACTTTTTGAGATATCGAGCATACCTCGCGACGTTCGCCTCGTCGAGCGCAGCCTCGATTTCGTCGAGTACGCAGAACGGCATGGGACGCATGCCTATTATGGCAAAGAGTATTGCTATTGCGGTAAGCGCGCGTTCGCCGCCCGAAAGAAGGGAAATTTTGGTCAGTTTTTTGCCCGGGGGACAGGCGATGATTTCAACGCCGGCATCGAGAGGGTCTTCGCAGTCGGTATAGTCGAGTTGAAGCTCCGCTCTGCCGCCTCCGAACAGCTCTTTGAATGTGCGCTTGAAGTTTTCGCTTATGGTCTTAAAGCCTTCGTCGAAGATTTTAAGCATTTCGGCGCGGATATCGTCGAGAGCTTCGGTCAAATCGGCTATGGCTTTTTCGAGGTCCTCTTTTTCGAGGAGCATTTTCTCGTGATGGGCGACCGCCTCCTCGTACTCCGCGACAGCCTCCTCGTTAAAGCCGCCCAACGCGCCGAGTTGACGTTTTAAAGTCATAATCTTCGAACCGGCCGTTGACGCGTCGAAATCGTCCACTCTATATTCAAGACATTTATTGTAATCGGCGTTATATTCTTCGGTTATGCGCTGTTCGAGATTTTCGAGGTCGCTGTCTATCTTGAACACCGCCATCTCGACGGAATGTTGCCTGTCGAGCATTTTTTCACGCTCGTTGGCGCAGTCGAGACGCTCGGAATCTATCTGTTTTATGCGCTCGTTGTAAGAAATTTTGGAAGCCGTGGTCTCCTTTATGCGACGGCGGAGGTCGTTTACAACGGCTTGCTCCTCTTCGGTGAGAGCCGTGCGTTCGGCTTGGAGATTGAGTTCTTCGATCTGTCCCTGAATCGTGGGTATGGCGGAATTGATCTGCCTTATCTTGTCGGTAAGTTTTTCTCTTTCTCCGTTGAGACGGGAGACGTTCTCCGTTCCGGCCTTTACCGCACTTTCGAGAGAGGCTATCTCGACGAGCATGGAGTTGAGCTTTTCGCCCACGGAAGTGCGCTCGGCAATCAGTTTATCGTATACGGCGCTCATATCGTCCATCTTTTCGGACGCTTCGTCGGACTGCGCGGTGAGGTCGCTTGCGCCTTGGCTTACTCCCGTATACTCGCTGTCGAGACCGGAAAGCCGCTCTTTGAGGGCGGCTATCGACTGACCGTATGCCGCATACTCGCTCTCGGCGGACGTCTGCGCCTGCATAAGAGCCGATTGCTTTTCGGTGAGCTGTGCGAGCTCCACCCTCGCGCTCTGTAATTTCGAATTGAGCGCGGAGAGTTCGCCGTCGGCTTCGTCCCTTGCGGCTTCGAGTTCCTTTCTCCTGTCTTCGGCGCGAGAAAGAAAACCGCGCTTTGTTTCCAGACCCTCTTCGAGCTCCTTTATCTTTCTTTCGTTTGCCAGAAGATTGCCGGAATTTTCTCTGCGCGAACCGCCCGTCATGGAGCCGCTTACGGCTATTACATCGCCGTTCAAGGTGACTATCTTGAAGGCGCGTGGATATCTTGCGGCAATCAATGTAGCGTTCTGGATATTGTCTACGACAAGAGTATTGCCGAGAAGATTATGTATTACGTTTTCGAATTTTTTATCGTATTTTACGAGGTTTACGGCAAAGCCTATCGCTCCCCTGTCGCGCACTGCCGATCTTATCTGGTCGTTTTCCGGATGAGGGCGCATTGCCTCTATCGGCAGAAACGTAACCTGTCCGCCCCTCACTCGGCTCAAATATTCGATGAGATATTTGGCGTCGTCGCGCGTACGTGTTATGACATTCTGCATGGCGCCGCCGAATGCCGTCTCTATCGCCACCTCGTAGTCCTTATCGCATGATACCACGTCGGCTATGAGACCCTGTATTCTCGACGACAAATCCATATCTTCGCGACTGCGGCTCATCAGATTTTTAACCGAATACACATAGCCTTCGAACTTGTCGCGAAGGGCGCGGTACGTTTCGAGATTGGTGTTGATGGAATTTATCTGCGCCTCGGCGTCGTATACCTGTCTTACGAGTAATTGCACGCGGTTTTCGGCGTCGGAGACTTTTTTCTCCGCCTCTTCCAAAAGGGAGTTCTCGTTGCCGAGCAAAAGGGTGAGGGCGTTGCTCTTTTCTATGCACTCGGAGTACTCGTCCCTCGCGGCGTCGCGGCGTGCGCGTATCTTGGACATATCCTCCTCTATTTCCGTAAGACGTTCGCGCAGCAGCTCTTTCTGCGCCGAAAGAGAGCCCATATTCTGGCGCATTTCGGATAGGTCTTTAAAGGCGTCCAACACCTTCTTTCTGTGCTCGCCGGTGAGATACTCATATTCGGAAATCTGCTTTGTGAGATCGTTTATCTGCGAGCGGTATGCGTTGCAGTTCTCCGTCATGGATGCGATGCGTTGACCGTTTTTCTCGCGCAAGGCTTCTACGCGCTTCAATTCCCTGTCGATTTCGTCTATACGCTTTGCGGAATAGCCCAACTCTTCCTGCGCGGAGGCAAGCTGCGCTTTTACGGCGCTCGCCCTCTCCGTATACAGACGGGTCTGGCCGCTCTTGTGTTCTATATTGACCTCATAGAGACGAATCCTGTCGTTAAGGTCCTGCAAATCGACGTCGGCGCGAGATACACTGTCGCGACATTCCTGATACTCTTTGAGGAGATTTTCGGCGCGCTCTTCGAGGGATTTTATACCCTCTGCCAAAGCGGCGCTCTGCGTGGCGAGCGTGGCCTTTTCGCTGGCGGCGCTGTCGTGACGGACTATGTACAAATTCATCTCCTGCAAGCGGAGCTGGTCGTATAATTCGCGATATTTCAATGCGTTTTCCGCCGCCTTTTTCTGGGAGGGCAGTACCCTCTCCACCTCCTGCAAGCGCTGATTGAAAACAAACAGATTGTCGCGCGAGGCGGCGAGCTTGCGCTCGGTTTCGAGTTTTCTGTCTTTGAACACGACTATGCCCGTGGCCTCCTCGAATATCGAACGTCTGTCCTCCGGCTTGGCGTTCATTATCTGCTCTATTCTGCCTTGGCCTATTATGGAATATCCCTCTTTGGCGGCTCCCGCGCCGTGAAGAAGCCTCGTCAGCTCTTTCATTCGGGACATCTCCCTGTTCAGAAGATATTCGCTTGTGCCGTCGCGGTAAAGACGACGGGTCATTTCAACCTCGTCGGCGTCGATATCGAAAATGCGGTTGGTATTGTCGAAAGTCAGCGTAACCTCGCAAAACGACATCATTCTGCGCTTTTCGGTGCCGCCGAAAATGACGTCCATCATCTGCGAACCGCGCATCATTTTGGCCGACTGTTCGCCGAGGACCCAGCGAATCGCGTCGGCAACGTTGGATTTGCCGCAACCGTTCGGCCCCACTATACATGTAACTCCCTCGCCGAGAGGAATCACCGTTTTATCGGCAAAAGATTTGAAACCGACAAGTTGTATCTGTTTAAAAGTGAGCATAGAATCCTCGTTCTTTTTTCAGTATTTTATTGCATTATGGTTTTTGTAAAACAGCTTCCGATGCGCTCGCGCAAGGCTCCGCTTCCGACTCGCTTTCGAAAGGCCTTATAAATTTCCGCGCAACGCAAAGCAAATGGCGTAGAGTGCGGAATATGGCTCAATCAACGCCTGTTTTCGAGATATGAAAGGGCCTTTTGAGCGGCGAGCTGTTCGGCGCGTCTGACGTTTCCGGCTTCCCCGACGAACTCCATGTCGGACACGCATACCGCGGCACGGAATACGGGATTCTGCGGCGTGCCCGTTTGCTTTCTGTAATATACGGGCAGAGGTTTTCCCTCGCCCTGCAACAGCTCTTGAAGTTTGCCCTTGTAATTAATCTGCGGACTGACGGGCGCGAAATCGATAGTGCGGTACACGAACGAGCGCGCGGCGTCTATGCCGCCGTCGAGATATATGGCCGCGAGAACGGCTTCGTATGCCGAAGGTTTGGACTTTTTCAGAACGTTATCGTGCGAACTTTTTAAAAAGTGCTTGTCAAATTCCAACCTCTCGGACACCGGAGTCAAAGCGGCGTCGGAGACATAGCTCTTCCGAAGTTCAGTAAGCTCGCCCTCGCTCTTGTTCTCGTCGTATATCTTTTCGGAGACCAGAAACTCCAATATCGCGTCGCCGAAAAATTCCATTATCTGATTGTTTTCGTCGGGGTCGGCGGACGGAAGGGTGAGCGAACGCTTCAAGAGGCTTTTGTCCTTGAAAACATATTCGAGTTTTTTCTCTATTTCCGCATAATCCATTAATTTTCCTCGGAGGGGATTAAAGAATCGAGATCGGCCTCGCCGAGAAGTTTCTCAACCGCCGGCACGAGACCGTTGCGGTATATCTGCGCGGCGTTGGCTATCGAAGCCGCTATCGTTTCGGGTTTGGACGAACCGTGGGTCTTTACCACAACCTTTTTGAGACCCAGAAGCAACGCGCCGCCGAAACGGTTGAAGTCGAGTTGCGAGCGCATGCGATTTATGGTTTTTCTGACGCAGAGATATCCGAGTTTGGAGCGGATATTCCTCTTGAATTCCTTTTTGAGAACATCTATGACGAGTTTGCCGCAGCCCTCTATGGACTTCAAGGCGATATTCCCAGAAAAGCCGTCGGACACCGCCACGTCGCACTCCCCCATCATTATATCTCTGCCCTCTATGTTGCCGATGAAGTTTATTCCGCTCATTTCGGAAAGGTATTTATACGTCTCCTGATGGAGAGGGTCTCCCTTATGCTCTTCCGTGCCGTTGTTCAGAAGGCCGACTTTCGGATTTTCTATGCCGAAGCCGACTTTCGCATACGCGGATGCGAGAACGGCAAACTGACAGAGCATTACGGGCTTACATTCGGCGTTGGCGCCGCAGTCGCAAAGAAGGGTAAAACCGCCTCGGGAATTGGGAATTGCCGGACACAGCGCCGGACGCTTTACTCCGCGGATCCTGCCCAATATGAGCTGTCCGCCCACAATCGTCGCGCCCGTTGAACCGGCAGTGACCAAAGCGCAGATATCCTCCTCTTTTTTGAGCATCCAATAGCCGGCGACGAGGGACGAGCCCTTCTTTTTGACGGCTTCGGTGGGGATATCGTTCATATCGATGACGTCGGGACAGTCAACTATTTCGAGACGGGAAGAATCGTATTTGTTCTTTTTTAGCTCTTCCTCTATCTTCGCCTTGCGGCCGGTAAGCACGAGGTAAATGTCTTTGTCGGCGGCAAGCGCGCTGCATGCTCCGCGTACGTTTACGGATACGCCTCCGTCGCCGCCCATTGCGTCGAGTAATATCTTTATCATAGCTATCTCCGATAAAAAATAATTGTACCTTTTAAGTATAGCACACAATATCGGAAAACACAAGTTATCGTGTATTGAAAATTAAAATTTTCAATATTTAGTTGTTTGAAATATTTTCTGCGCCTCCGTCGGAAGGCGTTTTTCCGTCTTTTTGATCGCTATCCGACAGAACTATTCTGCTTATCGGAAGATATCTGTCCGCGCGGAGCCTGATCCTCTTCACGTATCCCGAACGGTCTATTATAAGATAGCCCTCGCTCGTCAGTCCGGCTCTGCCTTCGCGCACCTTCGAAGGGTCGTCGGAAAACTCCTCCTTTGCCTCGATATCGCCCGTAACCACGCTCTCGACGGAGTACTTCGCTCCGTCGCTCTTGCCGTAGAGTTCAAACGTCAACAGACCGTCGGCGGCGTGCGAGCGGATATACAGCGGAAAGGCGGAAGGATTCCTGAATTTCAGATCGCATGCGGAGCCGCTGACCATGGCGTCCCTGGACGGCTCGACATAACTTACGGAGAGCGAATGAGGGTGATATTCGGTCACCGTCATGCCCGATAAGAGGGCGGCGTTATACAAGGTAGTGCTGACCTGACATACTCCGCCGCCGACGCCCTCGGAAAACTCGCCGTTCTCAATGATTTTTGCCGGCAAAAATCCGCGTTCGGGCAGTCTTGCCCCCACACTATCATTGAACGAAAAGGTTTTTCCACCCTCCACTTTGACGCCGTTCAAAAGTTCCGCCGCAAGACGTATATTTGAGGAGCGATTGACGTTGGAAGAGTCGTACCGAGTCGTAAAACTGCCCAACAGAGCCGTCTGCTCCCTGACGGACGACATGGACGTGCGGCGGAATGTTTTCAGATATTTCAACGAGACGTCCTCGAAGCCGCCGCAAAGAGAGTGAAGGACGTCCGATTTGAGCCTCGTGAAATCCACCTGTCTGCCGTCGTTGCCCTCAAAGTATTCAAAGGGCTCGCCGGACAGGTTGAATTGGGCGCGAGGTTCAACCCTTTCGACCTTTTCGAACTCGCAGATATTGCCGAGTGCCTCGTCGAGGCCGCAGAGATAATAGCTCACGCTCGCCGTGTAACTTCGGTTGCGACGGGCGGAGGCGAGAACTCGGTTGAAGTCGTCTTTATATGAGATTTCGGGATATGCGAAAGTATAAACTCTCTCTTCGCCGGCAATTTTAAGCTGTTTGCCTTTCAGATTTTCTTCCACCTTCGAGCGCAGAAGAGCAGTTGCGGCCTTGACCGTCATTCCCCCGACGTTTTCGCCGTTCACTACGACCCCCCTCGGCAGAGCCGGAGTAAAGCCGCAAAGACAAAAAAGAATGCCCGTCGCAACGGCGGACAAACATAGGAAAATATTGAGTTTTTTTAATATATTTATCAAATTTTCAACTTTTGCCGGAGCTCTTCCGAAGGGCTGAAAACGGGACTGCCTATGCGCCTTCTTCCTCCGCCGTAATGAGTGTCGGAACCGCCCGTAATCAACAGACCGAATTGTCCGGCAATCTCCTTGAAGTATGCCGTATCGGATACAGTATGTGTAGAATATACGGCTTCTATGCCGCCCAGACCGGCCGAACAGAGTTCGGATATCAGAGAGCGGAGCTGTTCTTTCGGCATCTCTATTCTTCCCGGGTGAGCCATTACGGCAATGCCTCCGGCGGCGTTTATGACCTCCACCGCTCTCTTCGGAGTGGGACGGCAGGCGTCGGAATACGCCGCGCGGCCGCACATCATGTAATTTTTGTAAAATTCGAACGGCGAGGAGCCGTAACCCTTTTTTACCGCCGCGCGAGCTATGTGCATGGCATGGACGGGGACCGAACTATATGCGCGCTGGGCCTTTGCCTCGTCGAGAGTCAGATTTACGCCCACGGACGAAAGTTTGGTAATTATGTCCGAGGCTCTCTCCAAAGAACCTTCGTACAATTCGTTCATAAACTCCGCAAAACACGGGGAACAGAGGTCGAATCCGTACCCGAGCGTATGGATTTTCACATCGCCCACATAGGCGGAAATTTCCACACCCGCAATGCCCTTTATGCCGACTTTTTCGCATAACGTGTTGACTTTTTCGGTATTGAAAACCGTGTCGTGGTCGGTCACGGCGAGAGCGGAAAGTCCGGCGGCGACGGCGAGAGATACGACCTCTTCGGGAGAGAACATTCCGTCGGAAGCGAGAGTGTGAACGTGCATGTCCGCCGTCATCTTTTGACTTTGCCTCCCTCTATCTTGATTTTGAAGGCCTCTATTCCGTAGAGAACACGCTCCGCATGCGTGCATGTTATTATGGCCTGACGGTTTTGCGTCAACTCGACAAGCTCTTTGCGACGGGGCAAATCGAGTTCGCTCATCACGTCGTCGAGCACAAGCACGGGATATTCGCCGGAGAGTTCTTTGAAAATCTCCATTTCCGCAAGTTTTATGGAGAGCGCGGCAGTGCGCGTCTGACCCTGCGAGGCGAAAGATTTTGCGTCCTGTCCGTCTATCTCTATACCGATATCGTCGCGGTGCGGCCCCGACGCGGTATAGCCGAGGCGGATATCGCGCTCGTAATTTTCTGAAAGCTCGGTATACAGCTTATGTTTCAGTTCCTCCTCGCTGCCCTTATACTTTTTTTCGGGATAAATTTTCAGTTCTTCCGCTCCGGCGGTGAGGCGGCTGTGCATATCGCGCGCAACGGGCGCAAGTTTTTCTATAAAATCGGCTCGGCGGCGAGCTACGACGGCGGCGTATTTGCAAAGTTCCTCGTCCCAGACGGGCAGAGAATCGAATACCGTGTCGAGATTTTTGTCTTTAAGAAGGTTGTTGCGCTGTTCGAGTATCCTGTTGTAGCGGACGAGCGCAATATAGTAAGGACGGGAAAGTTGGGATATGGAAACGTTCAGAAAGCGGCGTCTCTCCTCCGGTCCGTCCTGAATGAGACGAAGTTCGCGCGGCGAAAAGAATACGGCGAAAAGATTGCCGAGAATATCGGCGTTTCGGACTATTTTATTGCCGTTGACGCGCAGTTCTCTGCCCGTTTCGGTTATCTTTGCATAAATTTCAATTCTGCCGTATCTGCCCTCGGCGACGGCGGAAATTTCGGCGTACTCGCTTCCGTGGCGTATGAGCTGTTTATCCCTTTTCGCCCTCGGCGACGTGCCCGTGCAGAGATAATATACCGCCTCCGCGCAGTTGGTTTTGCCCTGCGCGTTCTTGCCGTATAGCACATTCAGTCCGGCTCCGAAATCTATGGTCTCGTCGGAATAATTTCTGAAATTTTTCAAATTCAAATTTTTTATGCGCATTTTTCCGTCAAAATACTTTATTTTAATTCCGTTTTGTATTATAATTGATTTCAAGCATCTTTTGTTTACACTATTATAGCAAAAAATTTTTAAATTTCAAAGGATATTTTACCCGTTATGGCAGAAAAGGGAAACTTTGACTTTATTTACAATCCCATAAAAGAGAAGATGCAGGAGTTGGTGTCGCACATAAATTACACCACCTACATAGAAAAGCTGACGCCGGTAGACATCGACGGCAGATATATTGTGCTGGAAACTCCCACCGAGAGCTTTGCAAAGTACATAACGGGCACGCTCGCCGAAAAGATGCGCGAAGCAATAATAAAGGCGGACGTCGGACTTGTGGATTTCAGATTGAAAGTCGAGGGAAGCGACGGGTTCGCATACAATTCCCCCGATGAGGACGACTCCTACGCCGCTCCCTCCAACCTCGACAAGAGGTTCACTTTCGACAGCTATGTCGTTTGCAGAAACAACGAATTTCTGCACGCCGCGGCGCTCGCGGTCGCCGAGGATCCGGCCGGAACGTACAATCCTCTCTTCATCTACGGCGGCACGGGCTTGGGCAAAACTCACTTATTGCAGGCGATAGCCAACAAGATAACGGTTGAAAAGCCTAACCTTAAAGTTATTTACGTCACATGCGAACAATTCGTAAACGAAATTATCGACACAATGTTTACGAGCCGCGGTCCAGACGCGCGCGACAGGGGAAACAAGCTCCGCCAGCACTACCGCAGCGCGGACGTGCTGATAATTGACGACATACAGTTTATCGAGAACAAAAAGGCGGTTCAGGAGGAATTCTTCCACACCTTCAACGAACTCGTTTCGAAGGGAAAACAGATAGTCATATCTTCGGACCATCCCCCCAAAGAGCTTACCGCTCTGGAAGAGAGATTGAGGACAAGATTCCTCGGCGGCCTCGTCTACGACGTGGTTCCCCCCACTTTCGAGGATAAAATCGCCATTTTGAAGAGAAAAGCGTTTGAAAAGAAGTGTATCGTTCCCGATGAAGTTCTGAACTTCCTCGCGCAGGATTCGGGGGACGACGTGAGAACGCTGGAAGGCAGACTGACGAAAGTCATTTTCGCCGCAAAGCTCCACGAAGTGCCCATAACCGCGGAGCTCGCCGCAAACGCGCTCAACGAAGCGGTTTCGGAGGGCAAGGAGGAAGTCACTTCCGCAAGCGTTATTTCTGCGGTGGCCGCTTATTTCAGAGTCTCGAAGGCCGACCTTACGGGAAAGAGCAAGAAAAAAGAAATAGTTATACCTCGACAGATTTGCTGTTATCTTATGTGCGATCTGTTGTCGCTCCCCCTCATTTCGATAGGCAAGGAGCTGGGAGGCCGCGACCATACGACGATAATCCACTCTCGCGACAAGATTGAAGAAATGTTGCGAGTGAACGACAAAATCGCCAAGGACGTGGACGACATAAAAAATATTATCCTTAAAAAATAGAGTTATTGCCCGTCAGAAGCGGGCAATAATTGTTTGGAAGGGAAAATTGATATATGTTGAGTTTTTCGGAAGGAAAATTTGATATCGTGGTCATAGGCGCCGGTCACGCCGGCTGTGAAGCCGCTCTCGCCTCGGCGAGATTGGGGCTTAAAACGGCAGTATTGACCCTCAACCTCGACAGTATTGCGTTTATGGCGTGCAATCCCTCTATCGGAGGCACCGCCAAGGGACACCTCGTGCGGGAAATAGACGCGCTCGGGGGTCAGATGGCGATAAACGCGGACAGGACGGCGTTGCAGATGCGCATGCTCAATGAAGGCAAGGGCGAAGCCGTGCGCTGTCTGCGCGCGCAGTGCGACAAGAACGCCTACCACCGTGAAATGAAGAGAACGCTGGAAAACTGCGGAAATTTGAGAATAATTCAGGGCGAAGTCTCCGAAATTCTTACCGAAAACGGAAGAGTCTGCGGAGTGGTTACCGATTACGGCGGACGTTTGGAATGCAGAGCCGCCATCATTGCGACGGGCGTATATCTGAACGCGCAGACTATTACGGGCGAAGTGCGCAAAAAAAGCGGCCCGAACGGGTTTGCGCCTGCCGACAAACTTACGGATAATCTTATAAAATTGGGATTTAACGTCAGAAGATTCAAAACGGGTACTCCGGCAAGACTTGACGGCAGAACCGTGGACTTCGAAAAGTGCGCAAGACAGAACGGCGAAGACGTTCCGGCATTCTCATTTCTGGATATGCCGCCCGAAAACAAACTGCCGTGCTTTATTACCTATACCAATTCCGCTACGCACAAAATCATACTCGACAATCTCGACAGAGCTCCGCTGTACAACGGTCAGATAAGCAGTACGGGTCCGAGATACTGTCCGTCCGTGGAGACAAAAGTAGTCAGATTTTCGGATAAGGAGAGACATCAGATATTTCTCGAACCGGAGGGCGGCGACACAAACGAAGTCTACGTGCAGGGAATGTCCACCTCCATGCCGCACGACATTCAAGTAGAAATGTACCGCTCGGTGGAAGGGCTGGAAAACTGCGATATTATGCGATACGCCTACGCCATAGAGTACGACTGCATAGACACGCTGGACGTATACCCCACTCTCGAATTCAAGAAAGTCGAGGGACTGTATACCGCCGGACAGATAAACGGCACTTCGGGCTACGAGGAAGCCGCCGCGCAGGGACTGATAGCCGGCATAAACGCCGCTTTCAAAATACTCGGAAAAGAACCGCTTGTCATTGGACGGAACGAGGGCTACATAGGCGTTCTTATAGACGACCTCGTTACGAAGGGCAGCGACGAACCGTACAGAATGATGACTTCGCGCGCCGAATACTCCATTATACTCGGGCAGGATACCGCAGATTTCAGACTGACGCCGAAGATTTGGGACACTCCGCTTCTCACTCCCGAAAGAAGGGAAAACTTTTTAAAACGCAAGGCGGAATACGACGGTGCGGTCAAGGCTTTGGAGCAAAGACCTTCCCCTTCTCTCTGTGCGGCGTTCACCGAAAAATACAAAATTTCGGGAAGCGTGAACGGACTTACTTATGCCGATCTGATACGGCGCGGCGCAAGGCTTGCGGATATAACCGGATTTTTCGGAATTTTGGAAGGTTGCGACGGCGAAATAGCAAAGACCGCCGAGACCGCCGTTAAATACGACGGATATATAAAGAAATGTTTACAGCAGGTGGAGCGCGCCAAAAAGCTCGAAGACAGGAAACTCCCTTCCGATATAGACTACTCTAAAATAGGCGGATTGAGGCTTGAAGCGAGAGAAAAGCTCGACAGAGTGCGTCCTCTCACTCTCGGTCAGGCAGGAAGAATTTCGGGAGTAAATCCGGCGGATATTACCGTTCTGATGGTATATCTCGCCACTTCCGAGAAATAATCAAATAACATATTTTATAACAATTTCAGACAGAATTTTTATTTCGGGCGGCGTTACAATTTTTGTATGCCGCTTAAAATTAACCTTAAAAGTGTTCTCATGTACGCCGCATACGCCGCGGCTACCGTGCTTATAAATTTCGCACTGCCCCAAGTTCCTCTCTCCATAGGGCTCTGCTTTTCCATGCTGCTTTGCGGAACGAATATTGTCGCCGTGCCCGTCATTTACGCGCTCGCATCCGTTGCGGAGCTCAATCTCGTGAACAGCATGCTGGCGGTTTTCGAGGGAGCGTTCCTATCTATAATCGTGCTCATATACAGACGCTCGCAGAGAAAACTGAAATTCGAAGGGGTCATATATTTTGTAATCGCGCTCGCGCCGTACGTTGTTTTTGCCGAATGGACGGGCTTCGGAACTTCGAGCGGAATAAATCCCTATATCATGAAGGCCGTTGCCGCCGCAGTCTCGGGAATATTCACTCTTTTCTGCTTTAAAAGCGTATACTCCCTTCTGTACAGGCTGTATCGCTGTCGGCTCCGCGAGGACGAATATGTAAGTCTTGCGATTGTTTATGCCGCCGTCGGCTGCGGACTTATAGCTATTGCCGGAGAGACGTTTTATCTCTGCTTTTCCGCCGCAGTTATTATATTTTTTACGCGGCTGATGCGTTCGCCGGCTTCGCTCATTATAGCGCTTGCCGCCGCCGCGCCGTATGCGCTGTTCTATCTGGATCCGGAACCGCTGACGGCATACGCATTGATTGCCGCCGCCGCGCTGATATTCGTAAACGTGGGAAGATTTGCGCCGTCCGCGATAACGGCGGCGTTGACCGCCGGATATATGTACTTGCGCGGCTGTTTCGACTGCTCCGTTGCTATGATAGCGGTCTATTCCGTCGTCTTGTTTTCGGCGGTCGCAGTCTCCTCCGTTCCATCGTCGGAAAGGCTCCGCAAAATCAAGTTCAGACTGCAATGCGAGAGAATTATCGAAGGCAATGCCATTGTGAGAAACCGCAAGCGCACGGGGGACAGACTTTACAGAATTTCGGAATTGTTCAGAGAAATAGAGTGTGCGTTTATGGCGCTTGACGAGGGCGTGGACGAGAGCGCCGCAAAGGAGCGCATGCTTATTCAACTGAAAGACAGATGCTGTACGAACTGCGAACGCGCCGCAAGATGCAAAAAATCGGAAGTGTATTCGGGGTTCAGAAGGCTGATAGACGCCGGCTGTCTCAAAGGCAGAGTCAACCTCATTGATCTGCCTTCGGAAGTGACCTCCGCCTGCATGTCGCCCTCCGAGGTGATGACGCAGTTGAATTATATACTTTCGGAATACAGAAGATATATGTTGGAGAGCGAAAACGCGCGCTCGGGCAGACGATTGCTCGCCGACCAAGCGCACGGAGTTTCGGAGGTGATGAAGGACTGCGCCGTTGAGCTTTCAAGGACTTCGGGAGAGTTTTCGGACAGCGAAAAAACCTTAAAAGAAATTTTAGCTTCAAGCGGATTTGCCTGCCCCGAAGTGCAGATAGACGGAATTTCCGACGAAATTTATATCTCCGTTTGCGGTAAATTCGACGCGGAGGCAATGTGCAAGGTTATCGGCAGAGCGCTCGGAAGAAATTACATATTGAAAGACAAGCTGGCATACGACGGATTTAACACCTGCCTTTTGTTTGTTCGTCCGCCAAAGCTGGACGCGGCGTTCGGAGTGGCTTACGCCGTCAAAAACGGCGAACAAGTTTCGGGGGATACCCATTCGGTCATAAGAATAAACGAACACTCCTTTTTAATGGCGCTCTCCGACGGAATGGGCAGCGGCGTATATGCGCGCAAGGTGAGCGAATCCGCCATCTCTCTTATCGAGGCGTTCTACCGAGCCGAAATGCCCGAGGATACCGTACTGAAAACAATAAATAAACTGCTGTCATTCAACAGAGACGAGAGATTCACTTGCATAGATATCGCCGCCGTAAACCTTGACACCGGCCGTGCGGATTTTGTTAAAATCGGTTCGCCGGCGGGAGTCATTATGCGCGAAGGGGAAATCAAAATTATGGAGAGCGCTTCACTGCCGCTCGGTATTCTGGAAACGCTGAAACCCACCGTATGCAGTGAAATTCTTAAAAGCGGAGACATAATAGTTTTCATGAGCGACGGCGTGACCTCCTCCTTTTCTTCGGCCACGGAACTCTATGAATATTTACAGGGAATGAAGCCGTTGAATCCGCAAAACCTCGCCGACAAAATACTTGCGAAGGCTTTGGAAAATTCGGGGCATACCGCCGCCGACGATATGACGGTGGTGTGCACGAGACTTTTCGACAACGGCTGATTTACGAAATATTTTTCTGCCCGAACCAAAAATAAAATTCAAGCCGCGGAGCGCTGTTTGCGCTCCGCGGCGTTTAATCTTTTTCGTTTGAATCTCTCACATTTGAATCTTGCTCGTTTGAATCTTGCTCGTTTGAATCTTTAAACAGAGCCGTTATCTGTTGAAATGAAGGGTTATCTTGCGCATTATTGCCGCGTGGAAACGCGACGGCTGTTCCGTCAAACGGAATCTCCAATTACCCTTGGGAACGGACGGAGTGTTCATTCGGCAATCGTCGCCGAGACCAAGAAGATCCTGAATGGGGATTATCGCAAGCCGAGCCGGAGAAGCCAGCGCGCAGACGCAGAGAGCTCTGCCCGTTTGCTGTTTGGTGACGAAAGGATAGGGAACTCCCTCCGTTTCGAGGGCGGCGCGGAGACGCTTTTTGAATGTGCGGAACTGCGCGACGCTCATTCCGTTCAGAAAACCGACCGCGGTGTTGTTGTCGTGCGTGCCGGTATATGCCACAGAGTTCTCCTCCATGTTTACAGGAAGATAGGAATTGGACTGCTTGCCGTCAAAGGCGAAGAGAAGTATCTTCATGCCCGGGTAACCTGTCTTTAAACGCAGCTTTATGACGCCGCTGTCTAAAACTCCCAAGTCCTCCGCTATTATGGGGATATCTCCCAATTCCTTTTTTATAGTGTCGAAAAGTTTTTCTTTGGGGCCGTCGAGCCACTCTCCCACTTCCGCCGTTGCGCTCCCCATGGGAATGGCATAGTATCTGTCGAGACCGCGGAAATGGTCTATGCGGAGAACATCGTAGAGTTCGGAGGCGTTCTTTATTCTGTTCACCCACCAACGGTAGCCGTCGGCGGACATCGCCTCCCAATTATAGAGCGGATTGCCCCAAAGCTGACCCGTCTTTGAAAAATAATCGGGCGGAACTCCGGCTACTGCCGTGGGGTGCAACTCCTCGTCGAGTCTGAAAAGTTCGGGGTGACCCCATACGTCCGACGAATCGTATGCGACGTATAACGGAATATCGCCGATTATCTTTATGCCGAGGGAATTGACGTATTCTTTGAGCTTTTTCCACTGTTTCCTGAATACAAATTGAAGGAACAGCCAAAAACAATAGTCGCTCTTATAGACCGAATCCCGAAATTCGGATATGGCGAGATTTTCGGTATATTTATACGCGTCGGGGAAGCAATCGAAAGTATCGTTGTAACGCGTCTTTAAGGACATGAATACGGCGTAATCGTCGAACTCTCCGCTTGCGACGAAATCGGCAAATTCCTTCTCCTTGATATTGAAACGCGCATATGCCAGCCGCAAAATGGTATAGCGCGTTTTATAGAGAGCCGGATAGTCCACCGGACCGGAGGGAAGCTCGCAAGTGGCAAGTTCCTCGTCATCCAAAAGTCCCTCGTCGCGCAGAGCTTCGAGGTCGATAAAATAGGGATTGCCGGAATTACAGCACACCGACTGATAGGGGCTGTCGCCGAAACCGGTCTGTACGAGCGGAAGTATCTGCCAATATTTTACGTGGCATTTTTTGAGGAAATCGGCAAATTCGTACGCCTCTTTTCCGAGCGTACCTATGCCGTATTTCCCGGGCAAAGATGATATATGGCAGAGTATTCCTGCGCCGCGTTCGATGTTGTTCATTTTATTTACCGTGATAAAGCAGTAATATTCAATCGGCCATGCCGATATGAGCTCATTTTTTTAACAGTTTTTTTATTCTCGACACCGCTTCCGCGGTAACTTCTTCGCTGCCGAACGCCGTAAGGCGGAAGAAACCTTCGCCGTTCTTGCCGAATCCGGCGCCGGGAGTTCCGACAACTTCGGCATTGTTTAAAAGATAATCGAAAAATTCCCAACTTCCCATATTGTCCGGACATTTCAACCAGATATACGGGGAATTTTTGCCGCCCGTGTACCAGATATTCAACTCGTCCATGGCCTTGGCTATGAGTGCGGCGTTCCTCTTGTATACTTCGAGATTTTCATGTATCTCTTTCTGTCCCTTTTCGGTGAAAACCGCCGCCGCTCCGCGCTGAACTATGTAGGGCACGCCGTTGAATTTCGTGCTCTGGCGGCGAAGCCACATTTTGTTTGCGGAGCACGAGCCCTTCTTCAATTGCTCGGGAATAACCGTGTAGCCGCAGCGCGTCCCCGTAAAGCCGGCCGTCTTTGAAAACGAACAGAATTCTATGGCGCACTCTCTCGCTCCGTCCACCTCGAATATGGAACGGGCGAGATTTTCGTCTCTGACGAAACATTCGTATGCGGCGTCGTACAGAATCACCGCGCCCTCTCTGTTGGCGTAGTCCACCCACTCCTTCAAGGCCTCCCTCGTATAAGCGGCGCCCGTGGGGTTGTTGGGAGAGCAGATATATATTACGTCTGCGTGCACAGAGCTGTCGGGCATAGGCAGAAATCCGTTCTCGGCAGTTGCGTCGGCGTAGATTATTTTTCTTCCGGCCATTATGTTTGTATCGACGTATACGGGATATACGGGGTCGGGAACAAGTACGACGTTGTTCGTGGAGAATATGTCGAGAATATTGCCGAGGTCGCTTTTTGCACCGTCGGAGACGAAGATTTCGTTCAATGCGAGCTCTATTCCGCGGCTCTTATAGTAGCCGCGTATGCTCTCGCGCAAAAAGTCGTAGCCCTCGTACGGGCCGTAACCCTGAAAGGTCTCCTTCTTCGACATGTCGTCTACCGCGGCATGCAGAGCCTTTATGACCTCCGGCGCAAGGGGCAGAGTTACGTCGCCTATGCCCAGCTTCAATACTCTGCTGCCGACGTGGGAAGAAGCGTATGCCGAAGCTCTGTTTGCGACTTCGGCAAAGAGATAATTTTCGGCTATGTTGTTGAAATTGAGATTGAAATTCATATTTTTATTTCTTACGCTTTATTTCTTGTTTTTTACTTCTTTACGCTTAACTTCTTATTCTTTTTATATGTTTTACTTCTTATTCTCTATTTTTTATGCTTTATTTTTTATGCGCCACGGCATGTTTAATAAATTCACGGAATATGGGGTGAGCGGCTTGGGGTCTCGATTTGAATTCGGGATGGAACTGAACGCCTATATAGAAGTCGTTCTGCGGAATTTCGACCGCCTCCACCAAAAGTCCGTCGGGAGACGTTCCGGCTATCTTCATGCCGGCCTTCTCTATCTCTTCCCTGAAATTATTGTTGAACTCGTATCTGTGGCGGTGACGCTCGGATATTTCGGGCGCCTTATACGCCTCTTTCATTATATCGCCCAACACGAGGCATGGATAGGCGCCGAGACGCATGGTTCCGCCCATCTTTACTCCATGCTGGTCGGGCATAAGGTCTATTACGCAATGCTCTGAATGTGGAGCAAATTCGGAGGAATTGGCGTCGGAATAGCCCAAAACGTTCCTCGCAAATTCTATGACGGCCGTTTGCATGCCGAGGCAGATGCCGAGATAGGGGACGTTGTTGACTCTTGCATATTCCGCGCACAGCACCTTGCCCTCTATTCCCCTGCCGCCGAAGCCGCCCGGAACGAGTATTCCGTCGCAATCGGAGAGCAGTTCTCCGACGTTCTCTTTTGTAATTTCTTCGGAATCGACCCACTTTATTTCAACCTTGGCGGAGTTTTCGTATCCGGCGTGCGCGAGAGCCTCCGCTACGGAGAGATATGCGTCGTGAAGTTGAACATACTTGCCGCAGAGGGCTATTTTTACCGACTTGTCGCGAGCGTCTATGCGTTGAAGCATTTTGTTCCACTCCGCGAGGTCGATAACTCTCGGGTCGAGATTGAGTTTTTTGCAGACTATTGTTGAAAAATTGCTCTCTTCGAGCATTATGGGGCAGCGATAGAGCACCGGAAGAGTGAGATTTTCTATACAGCACTCCGGCTCCACATTGCAGAACATTGCAATCTTCGCGCGCACGTCCTTGGGCATGGGCGCGTCTACCCTCGCCATGATTATGTCGGGATTTATTCCCATTCCCTGCAATTCCTTTACGGAATGTTGAGTGGGTTTGGATTTGAATTCTTCGGAACCGGAAATATATGGAACGAGAGTCACGTGTATAAAACAGCAGTTCTCCCTGCCCACTTCCCTCGCCACCTGACGTATGGCCTCTATGAAGGGCTGGCTCTCTATGTCGCCTATCGTGCCGCCTATTTCGGTTATTACCACGTCGGCGGATGTGGTCTTGCCGACGTTGTATATGAAAGATTTTATTTCGTTTGTGATATGGGGAATTACCTGCACCGTCTGGCCGAGATATTCGCCGTTGCGCTCTTTATTGAGGACGTTCCAATATACCTTGCCGGTAGTGAGGTTGGAGTATTTATTCAGATTTTCGTCGATAAAACGCTCGTAATGTCCGAGGTCGAGGTCGGTTTCGGCTCCGTCGTCGGTGACAAACACTTCACCGTGTTGATAGGGGCTCATTGTGCCCGGGTCGATATTTATGTACGGGTCGAGCTTCTGGGAGGCCACTTTATAGCCCCTGCACTTCAACAGTCTGCCCAACGACGCCGCCGTTATACCCTTGCCGAGACCGGATACCACGCCGCCTGTAACGAAGATGTACTTTGTCATATATACTCCTTATGCGCTCGTTTTATGAAAAAGTCGCGCCCATTCCCCTGTGTAAAAACAGCCGTCGGCGTTCGGGAACTCCCTGTTCGCCGCCGCAAGTTTTAAGCAATTTAATAATACCCGATTATTTTACCACAAAATTTTGGCTATTGCAACATTTGCAATACATAATATTGTGGAAAATATAAATTAAAGCCGAAGTTAAAGCTCTATTTCGCCTACGAACGCGAGAGTAGCTGCGCCGTACATGAGCACCGTTTCCTCCGTCCACCTTACGGTCAGATCGCCGCCGAGCAGACTGACGGTTATATCCTCGTTCCTTTCGCACACGCCGTTGAGGACTGCCGCAACCGCAGAGGCGCAAGCGCCCGTGCCGCATGCAAGAGTTTCGCCGCTTCCGCGCTCCCATACCCTCATTTTAATATGATTTTTGCCTATAACGCGGATAAATTCCGTATTTATGCGCTCCGGAAAAGCCGGATGATTTTCGAATTTGGCGCCGATTTTTTCAATTTCGAGATTATCGGTATCGTCGCAGAATACCACGCAGTGGGGATTGCCCATTGAAACGAGGGTCACGGGATAGATCTTTTTGTCCACTTCGAGGGGTTGTGACACGATTTTTTCGCCTTTGAAGGTCGAGGGAATCTTTTCTCCATTCAAAATAGCCGCGCCCATATCGACACGCGCCGCATTGACCTTGCCGTCGGAACCTATATGAAGACGCAGTTTTTTTATTCCCGAAAGGGTTTCGACCGTGCACTCCTCGCCCTTTACATAGCCCAAATCGTGCGCAAGTTTGCCTATGCACCTTATGCCGTTGCCGCACATCTTGCCCTCGGAACCGTCGGCGTTGAACATGCGCATCTTTACGTCGGCTGTCTTTGACGGGCAAAGTAAAATTATTCCGTCGCCGCCGATTGAAAAGTGCCTGTCGGAAAGCCTTATCGCGAGCTCGCTTACATTTTCGAGTCGGTCTTTCATACAGTCGAAATAGATATAGTCGTTGCCGATGCCGTGCATCTTGTAAAATTTCATAACATACCCACAGAGCGTTTTTTTAATTATACTATAAATTGCCGCCGTTAGCAACCGAAATTCAAGAGGCTTTGAACCGAATTTCGGCAAGACTTTACTTGCAGCACAATTACGGCAAGACATACCGCCCGTACATGCGCAAGATATCTGGACATTAAAAAACGCGGAAGCGTTTCCGCGTTTTCAATTATCTGTGTACATCTGCTTATACGGATTTTCCTTGTCCGGCGTAAGAATAAAGAAGTTGCCGGAGAGAAGTTTATCCGAGTCGTACTCTTTGAAATAGGAACAGTAGTCCTCGATTATAGCTTTGAGTTCGGGAATATCCTTGCCGAGTTTGCAGCAATAGGTTATCTGCTTGGGTATTCTGTGAGGAAGTTTGTCGCAGCGCAGATACATAATTCCGCCGTGCATGCCCGTGCCGCAGAAATTGTGGACGACCGGCAAGCCGTCTTCGTTCTGACCGAGCACGACTATTATGCCTCCGGCCTGATATTCGCCGAGAAACGAGCCGGCTCTTCCGCCTATTACTATTATCGGTTTGAGGTCTTCATATGCCTTCATATGAATTCCGCATCTGTACCCCGTGTTGCCTTTTACATAGATTTTACCGCCGCGCATGGCATAGCCCGTGGCGTCGCCGGCATTGCCGTAAATCACTATTTTGCCGCTGTTCATCGTGTCGCCCGTCGCGTCTTGCGCGTTGCCGAAGACATATACGTCGCAACCGTTCAGATAGGCGCCGAGAGCGTTGCCCGGGATACCGTTCAACTTCAACGTTTTGCCCGAAAGTCCGGCGCCCACATAGCGCTGACCTATGATGCCGTTTACCGTTATCTCCTTTTCGGACGACTCTCTTATTCTTCTGTTGAGCACCTGAAAGTGCAGGTTTTCATCTACGTTTATTTCCATTTTATAACCTATACTCTGCGCGCAAGTTTCTTTTTGCGCTCTTCCTTTGAAAACGCAAGAAGCTGCGGTTTTTCTTTTAACAGCTCCAAATCCACGTCGGAGAGCGGCGTTGAATTACGTATAAGCGAGGTGTAGACTCCGGCGCGCGCAAAATCGTTTATGAGAACGAACCCCGAAAGTTTGCCGTCTTTGACATACAGTTTCCTTAAAGAGCTGTCCGAAACTTCGTTTACTATCAATTCACCGTCATAGCTTCCGGCAGAAAGCACGTGCGAGCCGAAAAAGCCTATTGCGTTCATCGGAACGGCGTTTACGAAAGAGGCCACTCCTCCCGCCATATTTATGCCGGCGCATTTGCCCTGAAAATATGCGTTCGGAAGAATCGCAAGGACGCGCTTCGAGTCAACGGACATGTCGTATCCCTCGGAGCAGTCGCCGGCGGCATAGATATCGGGCAAGGAAGTCTCGCATTTGGCGTTTACCGTGATTCCGCGATCCACATCGCCGCCGCAATCTTTTATCAATGAGACGTTGGGGCGCACGCCCACCGCCATCACGAGTATATCGAATTCCACTCGCGCGCCGCTCTTCAATACGGCTGTGCCGTCGGTAAATTCCGCCGCGCTGTCGCCCAATATGAATTTAACTCCGCATTCTTCGAGTTCGGCTCTTATTATCCTTGCGCCGTCGGGGTCGAGTATCGACGGAAGAACTCTGTCCGCCACGTCCACTACCGTCACGCTCTTCACGCGATGAAGTATTCCCTCGACGCATTTGAGGCCGATAAGTCCGGCTCCGACGACGAGCACGCGCTTATCCTCGGAGAGCTCTCTCTCCAACGCCTCCATATCGTCGTACGTCATAAAGGTGTGATACTTGATTTTGTCGAGACCGCTCACGGGCGGAATAAAGGGCCGCGAGCCCGTTGCTACAAGCAATTTCGAATACGGTATCTTTTCTCCGCCGTCGAGGACGACCGTCTTTGCGGCGGCGTCTATTTTTACCGCTTCTCTGCCGAGATATGTTCTGACGTTGTTGTTTTCGTAAAAGTCGCGCGGACGGTAATCCATTTTGTCGGCGGAAATTCTGCCGAGAAGTTTATATGAGATCAGAGGTCTGCCGTAGCAATGTCTGTTCTCCGAGGATATCAAAGCTATTTCGCCCTGTTTATCCTCGGTGCGTATACCCTCTATGCATGCGATTGCCGCCGTGCCGTTGCCGATTATAACATATTCCATAAGTTACCGCTCCTCGTATACGATAGCGTCGTTCGGACAGTACTTCACGCAGTTCGGCTCCCCGACGGAATTGTCGGTGCAAAGCATACATTTCTGCGCCGCTTTGCCGTCCGCCGCCGGCATAATTGCGCCGAAGGGACATACAAGCACGCATGTAAAACAGCCTACGCACTTCTCCCTGTCTATTACAACCATGCCCTCGTCGGTTTTGGAGAGCGCTCCGGCTATACAGCTCTGAACGCAGACGGCGCCCGTGCAGTGGCGGCAGTTGACGGCAAAGTTGATATCCGACTTTTCGCCGCCCTCCACCTGTATGCGCGGAACAAATTCACTGCCGAATCTGCCCTTCAATTTGAACATTTTGTCGAGGCCGGAGTTTGCGAACGCGCACTCCCACTCGCAGAGATGACAGCCGATACATCTGTCTTCGTTTACGTAAATACGTTTCATATATTTTCCATTGCGCGGTCCTTTCCGCGCGATTTGATCCGTTTGCAGACTTGCGAAAGCTACGCAAAACTCAATACATCTTTATGCAGGCTTCGCGTTCGGCTCCAACGGATACGTACCTTATTTTGCAGTCGCACAGCTTTTCAAGGAGCGCGATATAGTCGAGAGCTTCCTTCGGAAGGTCCTCCTTCTTGCGGCACCGAGTTATGTCGCAGTGCCAACCCTTTACCTTTTCGAAAACGGGTTTACATTCGTCGAGGACGTCGGTGAAGGGGAATTCTTCGAGAATCTTCCCGTGGAGTTTATACTTTGTGCAAATCTCTATTTCCTCGTAGTCGTCAAGCACGTCCAGCTTTGTGAGCGCTATTTCATCCGCGCCCTGACAGCGTATGCCGTAGCGCGAGGCAACGACGTCGAAGGGGCCCACTCTCCTCGGTCTGCCCGTCGCCGCGCCGTACTCTCCGCCGAGTTCGCGGAGGCGTTCGGCGTCCTTTCCGAAATACTCGCACGTGAACGGACCGGTGCCGACGCAGCTCGAATACGCTTTCATTATGCCTATGGAGTTGGAGAGTTTGAGATTGGGAACTCCGGCTCCTATCGGGGCGTATGCGGCAATGGTTGACGACGAGGACGTATAGGGAACGATGCCGAAGTCTATATCGCGCAGAGCGCCGAGTTGAGCTTCGAACATTATGTTTTTGCCGGCCTTGTCGGCGTTGTTGAGATATACGCCCGTATCCACTATATAATCGGTGAGAGGTTTGCCGTATTTTTCGAAATATTCTATCATGTCGTCAACGGTAACGGGAGTAAATCCGTACGCCTTTATGGTCATGTTTTTCCACGCGACTATATCGGGGAGACGTTTATACAGAAGAGAGGTATTTAAAAGCTCTCCCATGCGGAAGGCCTTTTTCATATACTTGTCGGCATAGACGGGGGCTATTCCGCGACGGGTAGAACCATAGGGCTTGCCCGTCGCCTTGGTGAGACGGTCCTCCTCCATTTCGTCCTGCAAAACGTTGTAGGGCATGGTTATTATGGCCTTGTCGCTTATTTTGAGATTGTCGGGCGTGATTTTTATTCCGGCGCTCCTCAATTTGTCGATTTCGCCGCAGAGGTGCTTTATGTCTATTACCATGCCGCAACCCATTACGTTTACGATATTTTCGCGCAGAATACCCGACGGAAGCAGATTGAGGATAAACCTGCCCTTTTCGTTTATTACGGTGTGTCCGGCGTTGTTGCCGCCCTGATAGCGGCAGACTATATCGAATTTTTCAGACAGAAGATCGACCATTCTGCCCTTTCCTTCGTCGCCCCAGTTGATTCCACAGATACTCGTTAACATTTTTCCTTTTTCCTTATAAAATTTTATATGTCGCCCACGGCTCTCTACGTGGGATATAACCTTTTTACATTGACTTTTCTTTACATTGACTCGCCGGCATGGTGAATACCGAGGATTTTGAGCTCCGTTTCGTTCAAGCCCACGCCGCGGAGCATAAGTCGGTTGCCCCTCAACGCTTCGATGGAATTTATGCCCATTCCGCCCATCATCTCCTGAATTTCGTGTCCCCATGCGGTTATCATGTTGACGAGGCGTTTATAGCCTATATCGGGATTGAGGCGTTTTACGAGGTCGGCGCGCTGGGTGGCTATGCCCCAATTACATTTGCCCGTATGACAGCTTCGGCAGAGATGACAGCCCAACGCGAGCAGAGCCGCCGTGCCTATGTAGCATGCGTCCGCGCCGAGGGCTATTGCCTTTACGACGTCGGCGGAGGAATGTATGGAACCGGCAACGACTACCGAAACGCTGTCGCGGATACCCTCCTGCCTCAATCTCTCGTCCACTTGCGCGAGTGCAAGCTCGATAGGAATGCCTACGTTGTCGCGTATCCTTGTGGGAGCCGCGCCCGTGCCGCCGCGGAAGCCGTCTATCGCTATTATATCCGCGCCCGAACGGGCTATGCCCGACGCTATTGCCGCCACGTTATGGACGGCCGCAACCTTTACGATAACGGGCTTTGAATAGGCGGTGGCCTCTTTGAGCGTGTAGATAAGCTGTCTCAAATCCTCGATGGAATAAATATCGTGGTGCGGCGCCGGAGAAATTGCGTCGATTCCCTTCGGAATCATACGGGTTTTTGAAACCTCGTCGGAAATTTTCATGCCCGGGAGATGTCCGCCTATACCCGGCTTCGCGCCCTGACCCATCTTTATTTCTATGGCGGCCGCCGCCGCGAGATAATCGGCGTGAACGCCGAATCGGCCGGAGGCAACCTGAACTATTGTGTTTTTGCTGTATTTATAGAAGTCGCGGTGAAGTCCGCCCTCGCCGGTATTGTAATAAATGCCGAGTTCTTCGGCGGCTCTTGCGAGAGCCTCATGAGCGTTATAGGATATGGAGCCGTAGCTCATCGCCGAAAACATTATCGGTACGCTCAATTTGAGTTGAGGCGGAAGATTGTCCACGAGTTTGCCGTTTATGTCTCTCTTCAACTCCACGTCCTTCTTGCCGAGATAGACCACCGTTTCCATGGGCTCGCGCAAGGGGTCTATGGGAGGATTGGTCACCTGCGACGCGTTGACGAGAATCTTGTTGAAATACACCGGATAATCGTTGGGATTGCCCATGGAGGACAGCAGAACTCCGCCCGAATTGGCCTGACGGTAAACTTCGTTCATTGTCTGTTGCGGCCAGTTGGAGTTCAGCCTGTACGTATCCGGATTTTTCACTATTTTGATTGCTCCGGTGGGACAGAGACAGACGCAGCGGTGACAGTTCACGCACTTGCGGCTGTCGGCAATCATCTTGTTAAGGTCTTTATCGAATTTATGAACTTCGTTTGAGCACTGTCTCTCGCAGACGCGGCAACCTATGCAGAGGTCTGGATTGCGCACAACCTCGTACTCGGAGGGAATAAAAATATCCATTACAATGCGCCTCCGTCTTTAAGAGTGTAGATTACCGGTTGGCCGCCGGCGGGAGCGAAAATTTTATCAACGTCGGGTTCGATTATGCGAATTCCGCACTCCTCGCTCGATATATATGCCACATCGCCCTTTTCTGCGCAGACCATGGAGCGAAGCTTCAACCTGTCGTTGAGGGCCATGAGTCCGCCCGTAAATCCGAAAATTATGGAGAAAGGACCGGTCACAAGCAGAGACGGGAACGCCTTGCGGAGGAATGTTTCCTGCCTCTGTTCCTCTTCGCTCTTTTCGTCGATAGTTGACCAGAACGACGCGGAAATAACCTTCGCCACCTCTCTCAACGTGAGTTTCTTTACGCGGAGAAGGTAATCTATTATGTAAGTTATTACCTCTGTATCCGTTTGGAGGGAGCACTTATAACCGAACATTTCTATATAGCGGCGGTTGGCGTCGTAAGACGAGATTTCGCCGTTATGGACTATGGAATAATCCAGAAGTCCGAAGGGATGGGCTCCGCCCCACCAGCCCGGGGTGTTGGTGGGATATCTGCCGTGAGCCGTCCAGCTGTATCCGGCATACTCCTCGTCGAGAAGATAAAATTTGCCTATATCCTCGGGGAAGCCGACGCCCTTGAATATGCCCATATCCTTGCCGCTGGAAAACACGAACGCACCCTTTATTTCGGCGTTGATTTTATTTACGCATTTGACTACGTACCTCTCTTCGTCGAGAAGGGAATTGGCAAGCCGCTTTGACAGCGGATACAAAAAGTAGCGGTATATGATCGGCTCGTTGGTTATTTTCTTATGCTTTCTCGTCTTCATTTCGGAGGAATATACGACCTCGAAATGCTGAATCAAAAAGTCCTCCGTCTCTTTCTTTGCCTGAAAATCGTTGTAAAAGAGATGGAACGCGTAGTAATCTTTATAATCCGGATAGATTCCGTAACCGGCAAAGCCGCCGCCCAGACCGTTGGAACGGTCGTGCATGGTGGCTATGGAACGGATTATTTTCTCTCCCGTCATTTTTTTGCCGGAACGGTCGATAATCGCGCTGACTGCGCAACCCGAAGGTATCCTCACCTCTCCTTCGAGCGGAGCGGTTTTTAAGTTCAAGTCGTTGACAAACATAGTATAACTCCGTTATTCAGGATAAAATCCGCAGAATAACACTATATAATTATAATTTAATCAAGCTGTTTAGTCAAGTCAAAAGAAAGACTTTGCGCGCACGTGTGCGCGCGTCGGCTAAATTATTTATGATAATATTTATAAGTTACGGTTATATTACTTCGTTTGAGAGCGAATACGTCAAATGCGGCCCGACGAAAATTATTCTACGGACCGCAGAGCTGTTTTTATTCTTGCCTCGCCCAAAATCGCGGCGATTATCTTATGTCTTCCCGAACTTTGACTGACGATTCAGGCAAACTAAATCACTCGTCGGAAATCGGCTTACCGACTATCGAATAAAGATAATCGAGAAGGTCCTCTCTGTCGGAAGTTTCGCACTCGAACACTATGCTCTCGGAGGCGTGCAGAATGGTTTCGCCGTCCGCTACGCTTCGAGAGCCGTCGGCATGGATGACTTCGAGCACAAGTCCGTTCGCGGGCCAGATAATTTCGCGGATTTTTTCGCCGTCCGCACGGGTTTCGGACTGTACGGACACTGTGACCACTTCCTTTTTGACCTTTTCGTACAGCTTTTCCTCTTCGATGTACATATTGAGACACTTTTCGTAGATTGGTTCCGTGCGGAACACAAAACTTACGAGATATCCTATCGCCACTCCGAGAAGGGCCGGAAGGAAGTTTACGAACTGTCCCGTGAGTTCGAATATCATTACAAGACCCGTAATCGGCGCCTTGACGACGCAAGTAAAGAATGCCGCCATGCAGATCAGAATGAGATAATCGGAGTATTCGGGAGCCATTCCCCAGCGCTGAAAAAGAAGAGACAAAACAGCTCCGCCTCCGGCGCCGAGCGCGAGCATCGGAATGAATACTCCGCACGGAATTCCGCACCCCATTATCATAACGGCGGAGATAAGGCGGAGAATAACTATTATAATTACGCTCGCCGTGAGCGAGGCTCCCAAAACGGAAACGGACGAAGCTCCGTCGAGTCCGCCCATGACTTCGATAAACTCACGTCCCCCTCCCATCGAGTATACGGTTATAAGTCCGAATGCGCCCGTAAACGCAAAGGGTATCAAAAATTTGCCCAGCCCCTTGAAAAAGCCTATACGAGAGAACAGTTTTTTCGAGAGAAATACGAGGTGATAGAATAAGACGCCGAAGAGGGCGACTATAAGAGCGGCGAGCGCCACCCATAGACATGATAGAGGGTCTATTTCGCTGAAAGTAAAGGCGTCGAAGGCAAAACTTACCGGTTTCCCGGTTATGGGAGTAAAGATAGCGTTTCTGGTCAAAAGCGCAACTATTACGCTTATAGCGGCGCATACGAACACCTGCGGCGAAAAGGAGCGGAACGCCTCTTCAAGAGAAAACACGAGTCCCGTTATAGGCGCGTTGAACGCCACGGCGAGGCCCGCGGAAGCTCCGCTGGCTATTTGCAGACGTTGCGCCATTCTGCGGCGTTTGAACGCCGACGCAACTCCGCTGCCGACGCAGCCGCCGAGCTCGATAGACGGGCCCTCGGAACCGCCCGAAACTCCCATAAAGAAACATGCAAGGGAGGCCGCGAACATGGCGCACAGAGTGACGTACCACTTGAACGGCACGACGCCGCGAGCCGCTCCCTCTATCTGGGGAATTCCGCTTCCGCGTATCATCGGCACGAATTTTACCGCCGTGCCTATGACTATCGCGCCGGACGCGAGCCCCAGAAAAAGGAGAGGAATATACGCCGGATTTTCGAACACGAGATTATAGAGGCGTACGGAATATTCTTCTCCCAAGGCGGCGCAGATATTGTATAGAGTGACTATGACTCCGACGAAAAGACCCGTGAGTATGCTCAAAAAGAACATGTTCACGAAGTTTTCAAAAAAATTTTTGCTCTTTTTACTCAATTTAAGCATTTTATATCCTTTATTACCCGTGTATGTTACCATACTACGCTTTTAAAGTCAATTTGTTTGAATCGGCATACGCCCGACAAAATTCAATCTGAAAAGCCCGTTTACTTGCGCAAACGGACTTTCCAAGTATCTATGAGAGAGCTGTGTGTGCTTTTTTGTTACGCTTCCGCTTCGTTGGAGAGCGCGTCTTTGCCCGTTTCTCCCGTACGGATCCTCATAACGTTTTCGACGTTGGTGACGAATATCTTGCCGGCGCCTACTTTGCCGTCGTCGAGAACCTTTCTCGCGACTGCCACTACGAGTTTGGGGTCTACCGTGGAGACTACTATTTCAACCTGAATTTTGGGAAGAAGGTGCATGGTGGTTTTTACGCCGCGGTACTGTCCCGTTTTGCCGCCCTGCGCGCCGCATCCCATTACGTTGGAGACGGTCATGCCCGTCACTCCTATCTGCGCCATGGCGTCTTTTAAGGTGAGGAATTTATCCTGACCCGTAATTACCGTTATTTTGGTGTACTTTCCGCTTGCCGGAACGAGCTCTATTTCTGCCGGAGTTATGCCGGAGACGTCCACGTTGTCGCCTGCGCCGTCATAGGCCGGAACAGTGGGCAAGAAGTCCGCGTATGCGGAAGGCAGAGCGTGCTCGGACATGTCGAGACCGTTTATTTCGTCCTCCGCCGAAGCGCGAAGTCCGTTCCACTCCTTTCCGAGGCGAATGGCGGTGATAAGTCCGCACTTCCTCTTTACCATAACGGGAATATATTTTATCGCGCCGAATATCAGAAGCATCCATATGGCGGTCCATGCGAGTATCGAGAGTATTCCGGCTACCTGTATGCCGAGCAGATATCCGTTGCCGCCGTAGAAAAGTCCGAGCGCGGAAGGATCGATTATTTTGCCTACGCCGTCCGCCTGATAGTCCGCGGTGGCAAAGAGACCTACCGCGAGGGTGCCCCAGATACCGTTTCCGAAGTGAACGGCAATGGCGCCCACGGGGTCGTCTATATGCAGCTTTTTATCGAGAAATTCGGCTATGAGCACTACGATTATGCCGGATACAATGCCTATTACCGTCGCGCCTATCGCGTCCACTATGTAACATCCGGCGGTTATACCCACGAGTCCGGCAAGCGACGCGTTCAGACACATGCCGACGTCGGGTTTCTTGTTTTTAATCCATGTGAAGATAAGACAGCTTACCGATGCAACAGCCGGAGCTATTGTAGTGTTTACGAAAATCACCGCGAGGGATTCCGTGCTCGTTGCGGCGGCGCCGTTGAAACCGTACCAACCGAACCAGAGAACGAACACGCCCAGCGCTCCGAGCGTCAGACTGTGACCCTGAATCGCGTTGACCTTTACCACTTTGCCGTTTTCGTCTCTGTCGTATTTGCCTATACGGGGTCCGACAAGTATTGCGCCGATGAGTGCAGCCGTTCCGCCGACGGAGTGAATTGCCGCGGAACCGGCGAAGTCGATAAAGCCCATGTTTACCAGCCAGCCGTTGCCCCATACCCATCCGGCCTCAATCGGATAAACAACGAGGGATATCATCGCCGAATAGATGCAATAGGACATAAACCGCGTTCTTTCGGCCATTGCGCCGGAAACGATTGTGGCTGCGGTCGCGCAGAACACGAGGTTAAAGACGAAACTTGCCGCCATTCCGTCGGAATTGGTCACAAACGCGTCCCAATTCGCCAGAATATCGATATTCGGAATACCGATGAAGCCCGAAACCGCGTCCTGACCCATCATTATACCGAAGCCGAGCAACATGAATACCACTGTGCCGATGCAGAAATCCATAAGATTTTTCATTATGATATTGCCTGCGTTTTTGGCACGTGTGAAGCCTGTTTCCACCATGGCGAAGCCGCATTGCATGAAGAATACGAGCGCCGCGCCGATGAGGAACCATATTGTGAAGTCCATTAATACGCCTCCAAATTTTATTAAATTGAAAAATTTAAAAGCGCGCTTTATTTTTCCGGAACGCCCCTTGCACGGCTCTACGTGCTCGGAACGGTATAGTTGCGGCTCTTCGCCGCAACACGGTATTCCTTACTTTACGGAATACAGAAGGTCGAAGTACGAGGGATAAGGCCAATAATCGGACGAGGTGAGAGTTTCCATTTCGTCTACCGGCTTGCGGAGAGCCTCCATGTCGGGTATTATGACGTGAGCCATCGACTGCGAGGCCGAATTTATCTTCTCCTTGTCTATCGCGGCAAGGTCGGATTCGAGCTTCTCGACGGCGGCGCTCGCCTCGTCGTTTAATACGGAGAGACGCTCTATCAAAGCCTTTTCCGTTTTAAAAGGTATTTTGTCGCATACCGCCTGCTTTGCCGCAACGTTCTGGCAGAGGTCCGCGATGAAATCGGAGACTGCCGGAATTACGTCGCGCTTTGCCATTTCAAGCATGGTGAGCGCCTCGATATTGATGATTTTAGTGTAATTTTCAAGTCTTATGTCGGCACGGGCGATTGCCTCTTCGCGAGTGAACACGCCTTGTCTTACAAACACTTCGATATTCTTATCCTCATAGAGAACGGGAACTGCGTCGGCGGTGTTCTTCTTGTTGAGAAGTCCGCGCCTCTCCGCTTCGGGCTCCCATTCGGGGCCGTAGCCGTCGAGATTGAAGATTATGCGATAGTGGGCTTTGAGTTCTCTCTCTATAAGTTCGTTTACGGCCTTATCGAAATCGGCGGCTCTTTCGAGTTCGTCGGCAAACTTCTGGAAAGCGTCCGCCACGATAGTGTTGAGACAGATGTTTGCGTCGGATACGTTGGCCTGCGAGCCCAACATTCTGAACTCGAATTTGTTGCCCGTGAAGGCAAAGGGCGAAGTTCTGTTTCTGTCAGTTGCATCCTTGGGGAAGATGGGCGACTCGGGTACGCCGAGGCTACATTCGGGCGCTTCGCCGGAGGTGTATTTCTCTCCCTTTACAATGCTGTCCACCATTGCGCCGAGCTGATCGCCCAAATATACGGAGATTATTGCCGGAGGAGCCTCGTTTGCGCCCAAACGGTGGTCGTTTGCCGCCGAAGCGACGGACGCGCGCAAGGGACCCTGATAGTCGTCAACCGCCTTTATGACCGCGGCGAGCACCAGCTTGAAGAGAGTGTTTTCTTCGGGATTGTTGCCCGGGTCGAGGAGATTGAGACCTGTGTCGGTGGACATGGACCAGTTATTGTGTTTGCCGCTTCCGTTTATGCCGCGGAAGGGTTTTTCGTGCAGAAGGCAGACGAGGCCGTGCTTTTTGGCAACCTTTTTCATTATTTCCATCGTGAGCATATTGGTATCTACCGCCACGTTCGTCGTGGAGAAAACGGGCGCCATTTCGTGCTGTGCCGGCGCTACTTCGTTGTGCTTTGTCTTGGAGAGTATGCCGTAGCTCCACAGCTCCTCGTCGAGGTCGCGCATAAATTCGGAAATTTGAGGCTTCAACACTCCGAAATAGTGATCTTCAAGTTCCTGACCGCGCGTTGCCGGAGCTCCGAAGAGGGTTCTGCCCGTGAGCTGTAAGTCCTTTCTCTTTGAGTACTCCTCCTCGGAAATTATGAAATATTCCTGCTCGGGGCCGACCGTGGTGGCGACCTTTTTGCACTGTATTCCGAAGAGTTTCAGAATTCTCTTCGCCTGTGCGTCGATTGCCGTCATCGAACGGAGAAGCGGTCCCTTTTTATCGAGGGTTTCGCCCGTATACGAGACGAAAATCGTGGGTATGTAGAGCGTGCCCTCTTTTACGAATGCCGGCGAAGTGGGATCCCATGCGGTGTAGCCGCGCGCCATGTAGGTTGCGCGCGAGCCGCCGGAGGGGAAACTCGAAGCGTCGGGCTCGCCGACTATAAGGCTCTTGCCCGTGAGACGCATTATAACCTTGTCGCCGTCTGGCTCAATAAAGCTGTCGTGCTTTTCGGCTGTAAGACCGGTAAGAGGCTGGAACCAGTGTGTGTAGTGGGTCGCGCCTTTGGATACCGCCCAGTCCTTCATTGCGGCGGCGACTGCGCCGGCAATGGAAGTATCCAACGGTTTTCCGGCTTCGATAGTTGCTCTCAAAGCCTTGTAAACTTCCTTGGGAAGCATTTCCTTCTGAACGGAATCGCTGAATACGTTCGTACCGAATTTTTCGGGAACATTCATATACTTTTCTCCTTGATTTTATATTTAAGCCGCTCTCTCATAAGCCGCTCGATTGATTACGTGTTTGATTATAGAAAATTATCGAAAAATAGTCAAATCAATTCAACCATCTTGTCGTTTTGACGTTTTTATAAAAGCTATAAGTTAAACTTATACAAAATTCATATCCTGTTTGCACTGCTCGTCCTATTTATTTCCGCCGCCGCCCCTGTCCTCGAAATTTGCCGGCTTGATGAGGTGAGAATTTTTTATATCGTTGTGCATTTCGAGGGGGTCCTCCGCCACGATGCCCCGTTGGAGCTTGTCGTAGCCGTGCTTTTTGCGTATTTCGTCCACCGTGCGCTCTACCTTTTCGAGCTTTTTGTAGTTTCCGAAGCTCTCGTCGAAAGTGACCTGCGAGGCGTCGTTGTCGAAGCCGGAGACGGTCACGCCGAGGGCGCGCACCTTGAACGGAGGCTTCACGTTTTCTTTAAACAGCTCGAAAGCGTGACGGGCTATTTCTCCGCACAGACATGTATGACGGACTTTCTTCTGTACGGAGATGCTGTTGAGATTGCTGTCGCGCACCCATAGATGAACGGTGTCCGCGAGACCCTGATCGGTTTCGCGCAGGCGCGCCGCCACGCTCTCGGAGAGGACATACAGGAGCCTCTCCACCTTTTTGAGGCTCTCGACATCCTGCGGATAAGTAGAGGAATTGCCGATAGACTTGTATTCTCTCTTTGCGTCCATATGCTTTACGGGGTCGTCGTCCTCACCTCTGGCATATCGCAGAAGTGTATCGCCGATTTTTCCGAAGGCGGACAGAATTTTGCCGTCGTCGGCGCATGCAAGTTGGCCTATTGTATCTATTCCCATCTCGTGCAGTTTCCGAGTCGTGGCCTTGCCGACAAAGAGGAGGTCTTCGACGGGGAGACCCGAAACCATGTCTCTGTGGTTGACATACGAAATGACCGAAGTGCCGTCGGGCTTTTTCAAATCACTGCCGAGTTTGGCGAAAACTTTATTGAATGAAACTCCGCACGAGACGGTTACGCCGAGCTCTCTTTTTACCTCATTGCGAATCACGTCGCCGAGAAAGCGGAGATATTCGTCGGAGAAGTGCCTGTCTTCTCCGTCGCCCGTGAATTTGGGCTCAAACTTCGGAAAAACAAGGGTCGAGTGGGTGACGTCGAGCCAGCACTCGTCTATTCCGAAACTCTCTATGAGGTCGGTGTAACGGGCGTAAATCGCGCGTACCTTACGGGAATATTCCATATATTTATCGAAGTGAGGCGGAACGGTTATGAGGTCGGGGCACTTTTTTTGGGCCTGCCAGACGGTATCTCCCGTCTTTACGCCCATGCGCTTGGCCTCTTCGCTTTTTGCGAGCACTATACCCCTGCGCTCCTCTTTACTGCCGCAGACGGCTACCGGCTTGCCGACGAGCTCCGGATTGAGCACGCGCTCGACGGAGGCATAAAAATTATTCAAATCGGAGTGAATTATTATCCTTTCCATAATATTTAAGAGATATGCGCGAATACGCGAAACATTCAAAAGTGCTGCCTTGCTTTAATCGAGACGGTTTTTAATATGACGGCACAAGAAAGAAACCCAGAAAAAACGCGCGCCGCGTCCGAATTCGTAAAATTCGAAAACATAAAAGCCGAAAACATAAAAGCCGCTCGCCGCGGTGACGCGGCGAGCGGCGCCGGATACGCCTATGTGATTTTTTCGATAACGCCGTCGAGAACTTCGAAATAATCGGAGAAAGTTTTGGAACAGACTTCGGCATTTGAAATAACTATTCCGTCGGCGCGCAGACCCGTAAGAGCAAACGCCATTGCCACGCGATGGTCGCCGAAAGTTTCTATCGTAGCCGGACGGGGCTGTGAGGGATATATTTTTACGCCGTCGGAAAGTTCTTCGCAGCGCACGCCCATTGCGCCGAGATTTCGGCAGATCGCCGCTATGCGGTCACATTCCTGCCTGCGGATATGGGCCACGCCCGAAATTACGGTGGGATTATCGAAGTACGGAGCAACCGCCGCCATTGTCAGAGCCTGATCGGAAAACTCCGACATATCTATTCTGCCGCCGTTGAAATTTTTTATGAGTTCTATGAACTTTATGTCGCCCTGCATGCTGTGCGGCAACACGCCCTTTACCGCGATATCGGCGCCGAGTATCCTGTTCGCCGCATAAAAATAGCATGCCGCGGACATATCCGGTTCGATATCATATTTTTTTGCGGCATATCCCCCTTTGACGAAGTATGCGCCGTCCCTCTCCTCGACCGTGACTCCGAAAGACCACATCATGTCGAGAGTCATTTTCACGTAATCGAGGCCGTGACTGCCAACGGGACGAACGGTTATGCCGTTCTTTACAAGCACTCCCGAAATGAGAAGCGCGGAGAGAAACTGACTGCTCTCGGTTATGTCTACCTCAACGAAATTTTCGGGAGATGCTGCGCCGCGAATCTTTAAGGGAAAGGTCCCGTTTTCGGACGTTACCGAAGCTCCGACCGATACGAGACTGTCTATGAGCGGACGTATGGGGCGTCTTTTCATCTGTTCGGAGCTGTCCACTGTAAACTCGCCCTCGGAGAGCGCCAGAAGCGCGGTGAGAAAGCGCGCCGCCGTGCCGGCAGAGCGGACGTTGATATTCGCCTCCGATATGGGAAGTTTGCCGCCGCAACCGCGGATTTTTACGGTAGAGCCGTCAACTTCGCACTCTATGCCCAAAGCGCGGATACATTCGAGAAAGGCCGAACAGTCGTCGGAGAGCTGGGCATTATACAGCACCGTTTCGCCCTTTGCCAGCGCAGCTATAAGAAGAGCGCGAGCCGTAATGCTCTTTGACCCGAGAACTTCAACATATACACGTTTCTTTTCGGTTTTGCCGAAGATGTTTTTTACGTGATAATTCATGCCTTTCTCCTTCGCAAAATATCGCCGACGGAGAGTTCCGTTGGACATGGAACTCTGTAAACCGTTTGAACAAGTTTGCAGTCGTCCGTCTCTTCGCCCTCGGGAAGATAGGCTCTGTCGACTATAAAAGATTTTCCGAAATTTTCGCTCGGAGACAGAATTTCGAGGCAGTCGCCGACTTTGAAACGTCCGCGCATTTCCACATATGCGCAACCGTCAGAATACCCGACGACGTTGCCTATATAATCGCAGTCGCCCTTTGTCTGACTGTCTCCGTAATTGACCGTTTTATCGTTAGCGCCGAGAGCGTATGCCGTCGTATAGTCGCGGTGCGCGGCGGTGAGAAGTTCGCGCTCCACCGTCTTTGAATAACCGCCGTCGAGACAGCGGCGATAGGCGTTTATTACGGTGGCGAGATAATATTCGCTCTTCATTCTGCCCTCTATTTTGAAGGAACTTACTCCTGCTTTAATCAGCTTGTCGAGGTGCGCGCTCATATTGAGGTCCTTCGAATTGAGGATATATGTGCCTTTTTCGTCCTCCTCCATATCGAGCCAGCCGCTGTCGGAGAGCTCGTCCGTCTTGCGCACGGAATACTTCCATCTGCACGCCTGAACGCACTCGCCGCGGTTGCTCTTTCTGCCGGCGAGATAATCGGAAAGCAGACACCTGCCCGAATACGATATGCACATTGCGCCGTGCACGAAGGCTTCCAGCTCGACCTGCGGCACAAAGTCGTGTATTTCGGAGATTTCCGCCACTGACAGCTCGCGCGCGAGGATGACGCGCGAGGCGCCCTCCTCCTTCCAGAATTTTACGGCGTATTTATTGGTGAGGTTGGCCTGCGTGGAGATATGTACGGGCAATTCGGGCGCGCATTTTCTGGCGGCATAAAATACTCCGCTGTCGGAAATTATTGCGGCGTCTGCGCCGGAATCGCGCAAAAACATAAGATAGTCCTCCATTTCGGACATATCCGAATTTCTGGCGAAAATATTTACTGTGACGTATATCCTCTTGCCGAGGTCATGGGCGTACCTGACCGCAGACATGAGTTCGTCGCGCGTAAAATTGTCGGCAAAGGAGCGCAGAGAGAAATCCTTCCCTCCGATATAAGCCGCGTCCGCGCCGAAATAGAGTGCGGTTTTGAGTTTTGAAAAATTGCCCGAAGGCGCCAAAAGTTCGGTCATGGAATTTAAACCTTTTTTACGGACATTGCGAGCCCGTTTCCCGTGTTCAATATTGCAGTGATAAAATCGGGGTCGGCTGTGACGGCGGCGATATATTCTTTGAGGTGTTCCACAAGCATTTTCCGCTTCTTGGGAGTTTGCGTTTCGCCCGTTACATACCCGAATAGCAGAACGTCGTCCGCCAAGAGCACGCCGCCGACTTCGAGAAGGCTTTTCAGCCTCGGAAGATATTTTACGTACTGCGCCTTCGCGCCGTCCAAAAAGATAAAATCATAGGGACCCGTAAGCTCTTCTATGACTTGACCGGCGTCGCCCTCGATGAGCTCGATTTGCGAGGACATGTTGAGTTTTATAAAGTTTTGACGGGCCTCTTCGGAAAAAGCCGCGTCCCTTTCCACCGTGGTGATATGCGCATTTGCGCAAGCGCAGAGCATTGCCGCCGCCGATACTCCCACCGCCGTGCCTATTTCGAGGATTCGGCGAGGTTTCAGGGCGGAGACGAGAGCGGAAAGAAATGTAAGCGTCTCTCTGTCGGAGACGGGAATTTCCCGTCCGTGAGCGCTCTCTATTATACTCTCTAATCCGTCGGGAAGAGAAATCTTGTTGAAAGGCTCCGTATAACTGCTTTTTTCGACAACGGAAGTGTCCCTGTGCGCATAGTCGAAATCCATATCTTAAAGCTCCACGACGACGGGCACTATCATCGGCGATTGCTTCGTCTTTTTGTAAAGATAATTTTTGAGAGCGCGCTTTATCGTCCTTTTGAGCTCGTCCACCGAGCCGCGATAAAGGTCGTAGCCGGAAATGGCTCTGTTTATGACCTCGCGCATCTCTTTGTTGTAGTCGCGGTGAAAATCAAATACAAAACCGCGCGAATTTATTGCCGGTTCGCCGACGACCTCGCAGCCGGAGACGGCTACGGAAACTATGAACAGTCCCTCCGCCGCAAGCTGACGTCTGTCCTCTATTACCGTAGAGGCCTTTTCGTCCTCTATTCCCTCTCCGTCAATCAGTCGGGCGCCGGACGGAACGTCTTCCAGCCGACGCAGACCGCCCTTTGCGGTTATCTCTATGCAATTCCCTATGTCGGGAATAAGTATGCGGTTTTCGGGCATACCCAATTCTTCCGCAAGCTGCGCGTGTTTTTTGAGGTGACGGTATTCGCCGTGAACGGGTATGAAGTAGCGAGGCTTCAACAGCGTATGCATGAGTTTATGCTCCTCGCAACATGCGTGACCCGATACGTGAATGTTTTTTATGCTTTCGTATATGACGTTGGCTCCCTTTCTGTAAAGGTTGTCTATGACCTTATAAATCAATTTTTCGTTGCCCGGAATGGGTGAGGCGGAGATTATAACCGCGTCGTTTGCGCCGACGGTAATCGAGGGATTGTCGCCGTTTGCCATTCTTGTGAGCGCGCTCATCGGTTCGCCCTGACTGCCCGTGGAGACTATTACCGTTTCGCTGTCGCGGAGATTTTTTATGCGCGAAATATCCACGAGCACGTCGTCGGGAATTTCGAGTTCGCCTATCTTTTCGGCCGCCTCCACGACATTCAGCATACTGCGGCCGGACAAAACTACCTTTCTGCGATGTTTGACCGCCAAATCGACTATCTGTTTCAGACGGTGGACGTTCGAGGCGAACGTGGCTATTATTATCCTGCGACGGGCGTTTTCGGCAAAGAGCCTGTCGAGCGTTGCGCCGACTACCGTCTCGCTCATCGTAAAGCCCGAACGCTCGATATTGGTGCTTTCGCCGAGATACAGAAGCACGCCCCTTGCACCGATTTCGGATATCGTTTTAAGGTCTATCGGCTCTCCGGCCACGGGAGTCAAATCTATTTTGTAGTCTCCGCTGTGGAATATCACGCCTTGCGGAGTATCTATCGCGAAGGCGAGCGAGCCGGCTATGGAGTGATTGACGTTTATGCAGTGTACGCCGAAACAGCCGAGCTTTATCGTCTGCCCGGGCGTTACAACCTGCATCTTCACGTCGTTTATGCGGTGCTCGCGCAGTTTGTTGTCTACAAGGGCGAGGGTGAGTTTTGTGCCTATTACGGGTACCTTTATCTCTTTGAGAAGATAGGGCACGCCGCCTATGTGATCCTCGTGGCCGTGAGTCAAAATGAGAGCGCGTATCTTTTTGGAATTTTCCAGAAGATAGGTGATATCCGGCACGACCAAATCGAACCCGGGAGTCTCTTCGGTGGGGAATATGGCTCCGGCGTCGATTATTATTATGTCGTTGCCGCATTCCAGCGCCGCCATATTTTTGCCTATTTCGCCCACGCCGCCCAAAAATATTATCTTTACGGCCTTTTGATTTCTTTCCGTCCTGCGTCTTTTATCCGTGCGGACGGAATCGGGCTCGGTCTTTATCGTCTCTTTCGACTTCCGAACGGCGACCGCCTTTTCGGCTCTTGCCGGCTTCAACGCCCCTCTCTTTACGGCGGCCTTTTCCGCTCTCTCCTCCGCGCGCAAGCCCGTTTTGGCCGCGGCGCGCGAACGCCTCGGCAACCGCTTTTTTACGGCGGAGTTCTCGTTATTATTTATCTGTTCCAATATAAATTCCTCTTTGAAGGGTTATTTCATTCTGCGGCTTTTCGCCATTTAACTTAATAAAGGGGGCGAACCCCCTTTATAATTTATTTGCCTTTTTCGACGTCCTTTACAAGTCCGTCTTCAATAAGTTCTTCCATTGTTTCGTAGGGATACATGGCCGCGTAGTCGCGCTCGATTACTTTGTTGCGCTTGACGGCGCCCATGTTTTCGAGCATTTCGTCCACAAGTCTTATGGCCTTTTTCGCTCCTCTCGGAGATTTGATCTTAACCATGAGCGGCGTGCCGTGCATACTCTTGTTATCGGAAACGTCCGCGTGATGATAGACCGAATACTCGTAATCCGCCGGATTCAAAGCAAGATACAGACAGAGCGTTTTTCCGCGTATTTTGAAGCGCGCTATGGTCTCCCTGCCCTTATTGAAGCGTTCGGCGCCCCATGCTATGTTGGAATTTACCTTTGCGTAAGAGAGAAGCGCGGTCTTGACGCTGCCGTAATACTGCTTTATCTCGTCGGAGCTCTGGATTATCCTTGCTATGAACGAACGGTCGTATTTCATCATGTTGGCAAAGTCAACGCCGTCTAAATCCCCTTCTTTGCCGCTGTCGGAGTCGTCCGCGCCGGCAATGAGAACGGACAGTCCGTCCGAGCCGTCCGCGGAGCCTACCGCGTCGGCGTCAACGAGGTCGCTGACCGTTACAAGGGAGGAATCTTCCGCAACGTAACCGGAATCGTAGGCTTCCGACGCGGAAGCCGCCGCCTCATGCAAAATCACTCCCGAAGCCATCATGGCTTTCAGTTCGGAAATCTGCCTCTCTATCTTATCGAAGCGTTCATCGGAGGATTTGCCGATTTCTCCTGCTACGCGGTCGGTTATCTGGCCTATACCGTCCTCGTCAATGACTATGTCGTAGTCGTGACTCTCCTGATTTTCAATCAGTTTTTCGGAGACGGACTTGCTTATCTGCTCGCTGTCCACGTTTGCCGCCGGCAATCCGGTCATGAGCTGGCTGACCACTTTATCGGCTATATCGTCGCTGTCCAGCTCGGGAAGATATTCGGAGAGCACCGCCGCCGCCTTTTCGGCTATGGCGTCCTCGTTTATGCCCGCCACCTTTATCTTATCGCCGATACGCGAGGCAACCTCGTCGTAATCGGTCTCCCTTTCGGTGAGATATTCGAGCGTGGAGCGAAGCTTTTCGGCTATTGCAGAGGAAATGAGGTCGTAATTGAGCTTTTCGACTATATCCTTTGAAATGGAATTGCATCCGTCGTCGTCTACGAGTATGTCGAAATCGTCGGCCTTGATACCGCCGACTTTCAAAGCTATTCTGTCGGCGAGTTCGTCCTCGTCAAGCTGCAAATCGACGGGCATGGGCGCGGAAAGACTGCGGTATTCCTGATTCTGTTCGCCTTCTTCCTGCGCATATTGAGTGGGCACGGCGTGCTCGGGAACGACAATCTGTTCGGCAACCTTGCAGGCGATATAGTCGGGGGAAATAACTTCCTGAACGGGAAGCATCTGCGCCACCTTCTCGGCAAGTTTGTCGTAATCTATCTCCGCGCGCATAGACGCCGCGTATCCGCCGGACTGCGATGGCGCGCCTCCCATAAGGGCGGCCAAATCGTCCATCTGTTTTTTGAGCGCGGTAAATATACTCTCGTTCTGCGCGGCGAGATATTTCATTTCGAGTTTCAGAGAATTGACCTGCTGTTGCAGGGAATCGTGCACTTCGCTTATCTGACGCGAAGCCCGTTCGCCGCTCGCTCCGGCGGCGCCGCGAGCTATGACGTCGAGCTTTTCGTTTGTTTTCTGAATTTCAAAGGAAAGTTTTTCCACTCTTCCGAGTATCTCGTTGTCCGTTTCGAGAATTACGTCGGCCTTCTTCGCGTTATTGGCGTTCCGCTTGTAGTTCGGTTCGCTTTTGCCCATTTGAATTTCCACCTTTTATATATTTTGCAGAATCTTTCTGTTATAAACGATAAGTTCTCATTTAATAGTTTACACCAAACGCAAAAAAAAGTAAATACTATTGATCTATTTTTTTGATTCAAATTTATAATTTTTTGTGTATGTTTGCGGCATATGTGGGGGTATATTGTCATTTTTATGAAATTTTATTCATTTATATAAAAAATGTTGTATTTTTAATCATTTTATAGTATAATTAACTTCAAAATAGAATTTTACCTTAAAAGGAGATTTGTATGGAAAACAGAGTTTACAATTTTGCCGCGGGACCTTCGACCCTGCCTCTCGCCGTGCTCGAAAAGGCGCAGAGCGAATTTCTTAATTTCAACGGGACGGGAATGTCCGTAACCGAAATTTCTCACCGCGACAAGGCATACGAAGCCGTAGTGCGCGAGGCGGAGAGCCTTGTCAGAGAGCTGTTGAAAGTTCCCGACGACTACTGCGTGCTGTTCGTACAGGGCGGAGCCTCCACTCAATTCGCCGCAGTGCCGCTCAACCTCATGCACAACAAGGTGGCCGATTACATCGTCACCGGAAACTTTGCAAAAAAGGCTTGGGAAGAGGGCACTATTTACGGCACAGCAAATAAGATCGGCGACAGTTCGGACAAAGTTTACACATACATACCGGACATTGACAAACTCAAATACACCGAGGGCGCGGATTACGTGCACATAACTTCAAACAACACTATTTTCGGAACGAGATATCCGGAATTCCCCAAATGCAAGGCGCCGCTCGTGGCGGATATGTCGTCGGAAATTTTTTCCAGAGAGATAAACGTGGCCGATTTCGGAGCAATCTACGCCGGAGCGCAGAAAAACCTTGCGCCGGCCGGAGTCACGATAGTCATCGCAAAGAGATCGCTCATTCAGGATCCCCTTCCCTTCTGCCCCACTCTCCTCAAATGGAAAGTGCAGGACAAAGACGGTTCGCTGTACAACACGCCTCCGGCTTTCTCCATTTACATGGCATGGCTGGTTCTCAAAGACCTTAAAGCAAAGGGCGGCGTGAAGGCGATAAACGAAATCGACGTCTACAAGGCCGGTCTTTTGTACGACTTTATCGACAACTCCAAACTGTTCAAAAACAACGTGGTAAAAAAGTACCGTTCGATAATGAACGTGCCCTTTGTAACGGGAAGCGAGGAGCTGGACGCGAAATTCGTCGCCGAGGCCAAAAAGGCCGGACTCGTTTCGCTGAAAGGTCACAGGCTTGTGGGCGGCATGAGAGCCTCCATTTACAACGCCATGCCCGTGGAAGGCGTTAAAGCCCTCATTGACTTCATGAAAAAATTCGAGGTGGAAAATGCTTAAAATTCTCAAACTCAATTCAATAAGTCCTCTTGCGGACGAATATTTCGAAAATTACGAGTACTCCGACGCCGTGAAAGAGCCCGACGGAATAATGGTGCGGAGCGCGGCAATGGCCGACTATGCGGTGAACGACAATCTGCTTGCGGTGGCGCGCGCGGGAGCCGGAACGAACAATATACCCTCCGCCGAATACGCGAAAAAAGGAATTGTCGTGTTCAATACCCCCGGAGCAAACGCAAACGCCGTTAAGGAATTGGTCATATGCGAACTGTTTCTGGGCGGAAGAAAGATTACCGACGGAATAGACTGGGTAAAGACCCTTAAAGGCGAGGGCGAAAACGTGGGAAAACTTGTGGAAAAAGGCAAGGGCAAATTCGTCGGCCGCGAAATTACGGGTAAAACCCTCGGAGTTATCGGTCTCGGCGCAATAGGCGTAAACGTCGCGAACGCCGCGTTCGCTCTCGGAATGAAGGTCGTGAGCACGGACACTCACCTCTCGACAAAGAGCGCGCTCGCTCTTTCCTCGCACGTGAAAGTGGTTGCAACCGCGGAGGAAGTGCTCAAACAGTCCGACTTCGTTACCGTTCATATTCCGCTCACTCCCGAAACGCGCGGAATGTTCAACGCCGCAGTCTTTGCGCAGATGAAGGACGGCGCGACGCTGATAAACAACAGCCGCGGAGAGTTGGTGAATACAGACGACGTTATAGAGGCCTTGAACAGCGGAAAACTTTCGAGATATATTACGGATTTCCCCGACGACAAGCTGATAGGCGTACCCAACGCCATCTGCGTGCCGCACCTCGGCGCGAGCACTCCGGAAGCGGAGGATAATTGCGCAGTCATGGCGGCGAAAGAACTCACCGACTACATAGAGCACGGAAATATAGAAAACAGCGTAAACTATCCCTCTCTCTCCATGCCGGAATCGGGCGCGGAGAGACTGTGCGTACACCATATGAACGTTAAGGAAATTCTTTCTAAAATCCTGACCGTAATCTCCTCGCAGGGAATAAACGTCGAGAACATGCAGGACTCGTCGAAGGGAGAATATGCCTATCTCGTATGCGACCTATCCGACAAACTGACGGCCGAAAACATCAAAAAAATAGCCGACGTCGAGGGCGTTTTAAGGGTAAGAACCATATAAGCGACCATCCGAACCGGTATAATAAAAACCGCCTCCGCGCATAATAAATAAAAACGCGGAGGTTTTTTTATGAGTAAGAAAAAGAAGAAAGTGGCGCGGCTGACCGAGGAACAATACAACGCGTACATTATGAGCATAAAGGACGAAGCCTCGGCATACGACGCAAACGGAGAAATCTTCGTTCCGCCCGTTTTGCAGAAAAAAGAGGAGAAAAAGGACTTTTAATCAGAGGAGTATGCAGATTATGCCGCCCTTGCCCTCGTTTATTATTCTGGTGATGGCGCGGCGCATCTTTGTTTTTGCCTCGTCCGGCATGCCGGCGACCTTTCCGGAGAGTCCGTCCTTTACCATTCCGCGGAGAGATTTGCCGAATACGTTGGTGTCCCACATGTCGTCGGGACGGGTCTCGAAGCCGTTCATCATTCCCTGAACAATCGACTCCGACTGCGAGGCCGCGCCCATTATGGGGCTGACCTCTCCCGTTACGTCTATTTTGACTATATGATAGCTGGGCGCGGTGGCGCGAAGTTTTATACCCACGCTTCCGCCCTGACGGACTACCGTCGGATTTTCGAGGCTCATATCTTCGTCTGACGGCTGGACTATGCCGTAGCCGTTGACGCGGGCGCACTCAAACGCGTCCTTTATTTTGTCGTAACTGCGCTTTGCCTCCGACGCTCCGCGCACATAGCGCATGATGGAGTACTCGTCGGAGAGCTGTTCGCCGGCGAGCTCGGAGAGCATGTCGAAGAACACTCCCTCCTTTACCTCGGCGCAAAGTTTTGCCCTTCCGTCGGCGAGATTCAGACTTAAAGCGCTCTCACTTTTCCAGAATTTGCTGTCGGCAAGGACGGAATCGAGAGCGGAGCAATCCTTCATTTTCGAGACGTTTTGCGAGAACGTCTTTATTTTTGTCACGATTTCGGATATTGCCGAGCAATCTTCGGGGAGAAATCTCATCCATTCGGGAATATCCACGTCGAGACGGGTTACGGGAAATTCGAAGAGCACGGCGCGCAGAATATTCATGAGGCCGTTGCCGTCGATATCGCGGCAATTTGCGGCGATGCAGGTTGCGCCGTACTTCTCCTCCAATTCCGCTCTCAAACGTCTGTTATCTTCCGATTGCGGATTTGCGCAGTTGAGCACTATCGCAAACGGTTTGCCGCTCTTTTTCAGTTTTTCGGCAGCCTCTTCCTCCGCCGCCAGATATCCCGACCGCGGAATTTCGGCGATACTGCCGTCGGTTGTTACGAGTATTCCTATGGTGGAATGTTCGGATATCACCTTTTCCGTGCCCAGCTCCGCCGCGCTCTTGAACGGCAGGGGCTCCTCGCTCCACGGGGTGCGGACAAGACGCGGCTCGCCGTTTTCCTCAAAGCCCACGGCTCCGTCCGCAACAAAGCCAACGCAGTCGCAAAAACGCACGCGCGCCGTGGCGTTGTCTATTTTTACTTCGGCGGCGTTTGCCGGAACGAACTTCGGCTCGGTTGTCATTACGCTCTTCCCAGAGCCCGATTGAGGAAGCTCGTCAACCATTACGGCGCGGTCGTAACCTTCGCCGACGTTCGGAATGACGAGTTCAGTCATAAACTTGTTTATGAGCGTGGATTTGCCCGTCCGTACGGGTCCCACAACTCCTATGTATATATCGCCGCCGCTCCTTTTGGCGATGTCCTCGTAAACGTTGTAATCAAGCATAAACGCCTCCGCAAAATCTATGTATAATAACATACTGCGAAGGTGCTTTTTTTAGAACGCTATTGAAAAAATTAAGGACAATTTACCCAAAACGCGGCTTTTCGGACAGTGTTTAAATGCTGCATTTCAAAACACTATTTAAATTGATATTTAAAGCGGCGTTTTAGGACTGTATTTTAAGGCGGCGTTACGAACGGGGATTTTGCAGAAGCACTTCCTCGTAAAATTCATCCATTTCCTTTTCCGTTTTGAAGGTGGCGAGGAACATTGTATTGCCCATTGCCGGAGAAAGGGCGTCGGGGATACGCTCCACCGTCTTTATGTTTTTGCCGTATTTATCTATAATATCCTGTTCCGACCAGACGAAATCTTTGCCGTCGCGACGGCCGGCGTAGGCGCAATACCACTTTTCGCCCAACAGCACGTCGGTTTTATCATACGCTATCATGTCCGCCCAGATTTTATACACGTCGGTCGAGTTGGCGTAGTTCATCATGTCGGGCGAAAAACCTCCGCATGGACGCATGTTGACTTCGAGAGCGACGACTTCGCCCTTCTTGCCCATATATTGGTCTTTGAGCAGACGGAAAAATTCAAAGTGCACGAAACGGCTCTTTACTCCGAACGCCTTGACCGTCTTTCTGCCGAGGGCGCGGACGTCGGGGAAGGGCTCGTTGACCATATAATAAATACTGTTGTCGTTGTTATTGACTATATCCATTATGGAATTGGGGGTCACGTTGCCCGTTTCGAAAATGGGATTGCCGCGGCTGTCGATTATAGCGTCGTACGAGTTGACTTCGGCATCTACGAATTCCTCCATTATATAGTTGCGAGGATTTTTCGCAAGGAAGGCTTTGAGCTCGTTCTCGTCGGACAATTTATACGTGTCGTTTGCGCCGACGCCGTTGTCGGGCTTTACTATTACGGGGTAGCCGACTTCGGAGATAAATTTTTTACAGCCCTCCAAAGTGCCGACGAGGTAGTATCTTGCCGTTTTGACTCCCGCCTTTTGATAGTACTTCTTCATGCGCGACTTGAATTTTATCTTTTTGACGTCCTTTAATGTGAAGCCCGTCTTTACGTTGAAATCGGTGCGCAATTTGGCGTCGTTTTCGAGCCAATATTCGTTGTTGCTCTCTATGAAGTCGATTCTGCCGTATTTAAACGCGAAAAACGCGACGGCGCGATAGACTTCCCCGTAATTTTCGAGAGAATCCACCTTGTAATATTCGTTGAGAGAGGTCTTTAAGTCGTAGGTGAGATTGTCGTAAGGGCAGTCGCCTATGCCCAGCACGTTGAAGCCGTTATTCTTCAAATGACGGCAGAACTTCCAATAATTTGTGGGAAAGTTCGGAGAAATAAAAATAAAATTTTTCATATGCAATCCTCTTTTTAAGTTTGCTTGATTTTCTTTTCGATATTTACGTCAGCCTTCGAGAAGTTTGGGAAGGAAATACGCCGCCTGAACGTACCACCAATCCCAATCGTGCTTTACGTCGTAGCCCCAGATATCGACCCACGCTCCTATATTTTTTTCGGCGAGCACTTCGGAAAAATATTTTGTGCTGTCGAGAGTTTCCGTCTCCCATGCGCCCTGTCCGACGCAGAAAATCATTCTGCCGGAACGGTATTTTTCTATATACGGATGGTCGCCGGACATGCCCTTTATGAACTGCTGGGGAGAGTTCATATAAGTGAGGTCGTCGTGATATCCGCCGAAATAATATTCGTTGGAATAGATTCCGCTCAATCCCATCACCGCGTCGAAAATATCCGGAAATCTGAAATACAGCGTGGCGGCGTGAAGGGCGCCGAGGCTCAGTCCCGTCACGGCAAATTTCACACCCTCGGCAGACGAACCGTTTATCTGCGAAAATACGGGTATCGCCTCCTCCACTATGTATTTTATCCAACTTTCGTGGCGTTCGATACGCGCACGGGGATCGCCGCCGCAAGCGAGAGTTTCGGAGTCGAGGCTGTCTATCGTAAACACCTGTATGTCGCCGCTCTCTATGTACGGAGCGTACACGTCGAGCATGTGCATGTCTTCGAATTCATAAAATCTGCCGCTCTGACAAGGTATACACAAAAAGGGTTTGCCGCTACTGCCGTAGACTTTGAATTCCATGTCGCGGTTCAGATGATTGCTGTAAAATTTGTGATATTCTATATTCATGATTCTATTTGTCCGTAAAAATTCAATTTATCCTTTAAAATATATCCTTAAAAGCGCGTTTCGCGCTTTTTTTATCCGATTCGAAATTTATACTTCGGGATCGAAGCCCAAAACGTTCATAAAGTACGGAATCTGCTGTTGCCACGATGTCTCCGAATGTATTCCGCCCGGCACTATGCGCGCCGTAAGATGCACGCCTTTCTCAATCAAAACCGAACACGTATCCGCAAAAGCCTTGCGCTGGGAGGAATGATTGGAAAACTCCCTGCTGCCGTAATCCATGTAAATGAGCGTATCCCTTCGGAATTTGCTTTCTGTTATAAACGGCAGCGCGCTTACCCCGTTTATCCAGAGACTCGGAGACAGCGCCGCGCCTTTGGAAAAGTATTTGCCGTAACGGGAAATGGCGTACAGCGTCATAAGTCCGCCCATGGAACTGCCGCCGACAGCCGTGTACTCCCTCGAATGAAGAGTGGGGAAGTTTTCGTCGATATACGGTTTGAATTCGCCCACGAGCCAGTCCATGTATTTTTTGCCTCTGCCCTTGATTTTTTCGCCGCCGTACATCGTGAAATCGAGGGGAGAATATTCCGAAAGTCTGCCGTTGCCGACCGTATTACATTCGACCGCCGCCACTATTATCTGCGTTTCGGTGAAATCGAGATAGTCCGCAAGCCGCCAGCTTCTACCGTATGTGGCCTCCTCGTCGGAAAACAGATTCTGACCGTCGAACATGTACAAAACGGGATAGCGTCTCACCTCTTCTTCCTCGTATCCGACGGGAAGATATACGTATGCTTTGCGCTTTCTGTCCCCCGTAAGAGAAGGAATCTCAATGTCCCAATTTATTACCATATTTGCCCTTCTTTGATGATATATTCGTGCTGATATTTTACGTGCTGATATTTTAACTTTAAACGCCGCCGTATTTCCGGCAGACGGTTCTTTGTTTGCAAGTTTGTTTGTCGGTTTTCCGTTTTCAGCCGACAATCTCATTGAAAAAGTCCAGCAGGTCGGCACGAACCTTTTCCTTGCAGAAATCGTTCAGAATTTCGTGACGCGCGTCCTGATAAAGGCTTATGTTTACCCTCTCTATTCCCGATTCCTTAAACTTTTTATAAGCCTTGATTACGCCCTTGCCGTAGTCGCCGACGGGGTCCTCTTTCCCGGCCACGAAATAGACGGGAAGGTTTTTGGGAACGGCCGAAATCACCTTTTTGGAGCACGCCGCCTTTATCGCGGAAAAGAGAATGTAAAAACCGTTGTCGGTAAATCGGAAATTGCAGAGTCCGTTGGCCTTGTATGCCGTTATGTTTTCCGAATCGCGCGAGAGCCATGAGTGAGAATTCTTCTCTTCCTTGAATCTCTTGTTGTAGGAACCGAACGCGAGGGAATTTATCATGCCGCTTCTATGTTTCCAGCCCATGAAAAAGGCGTTCAGGCGAGTCATTGCGAGCGCGGTATTTAAGAGTGCGCCGCCTTTGAAGCCCGTGCCCATTATCACTGCTCCGGAGAGCTCCGTACCGTAGCGAGCGATATAGTTGCGGCAGAAAAAGGAACCCATGCTGTGACCCAGAATAAAGTACGGAAGATTGGGATTTTCCTCCGCCACGCGGCGATGAAGGGTGCGGATATCGGATATTACGGCGTCGAGACTCCTTTCGTCGTTGAAATAGCCGAGGTCTTCGGGAGAAGCGGCGGTTTTACCGTGACCGCCGTGGTCTTCGCCGCAGACTATATAGCCGTTTGCATTTAAGAATTCGGCAAAAGGGGCGTAGCGTTCGATGTATTCGCACATGCCGTGTATAATCTGCACGACGCCGCGCGGAGAGCCTTCGACAGGCCATATTACCGCATGAACGGTCGCCTTGCCGTCTGCCGAGGGATAATTCAGATGTTGCATTTTTGTCTCCTTAAATATCTTGAAAAGAGCGGCGCTCAATTAAGAGCGGCGAGGATTTTTTCCGCATTTTCGGGCGAGGGAGAAATTTTACCGCTCTCCGCCTCCTCGACCAGCTTTACCATTGCTCGGTTCAACGGAACGTCCACTCCGAAGTTTTTTGCGGCGTGGATTATGACGCCGTTAATGAAATCTATATCGCATTTTCTGCCGGCTTTGAGGTCATAATACATTCCGGAAATTATGTTCTTATGGCTCTTCATGGCAAGCGGCAGAAGCCGCAGCGCCCAAAAGCGTTTGAAGCCGCCCTTATAGCCGTAAATTTTAACTATGTCGTGACCTTGAATTTTTTCGAGCTTTACGCCGCACGCCGCGCCCACGCGGAAAGCCTCGTTCAGAAGTTCCAATGCTACTCTCCTCAACCTCTTATCGGACGCAACTTCGCCGAAGGTCATGCCCGTTAGGGCGGATATGGATGAAAACGCCGAATTGACGGCAAGTTTCGACCAACGCGCTCCGAGAAAATTCTCCTCCGATTTAACCTTTCCCATGCAGCCGAGAATGTCCGCGACGGCGGAAAGATTTGCCGAGCTCTTATAGTACGTGCCGACTGAAAAGGTGAGCTTTTCGGGCGAGGAAGTGAGATTTGCCCTTCCTCCGCCTATGAACGTGGCTCCCCATGACACCGCGCAACCGACCGTGCGCTCCCAACCTATCGCCGAGGCCACGGAAAACTCCGGCAGACCGTTCTGCATGGTGCAGATAATTCCGTTCTCCGAAAGATATTGCGAGAGGAAGGCGCATACGGAGGGGTTTTCACGCTGTTTGGTCATAAGAAAAATCAAGTCGTATTTTCCGCTCATTTCCTCGGGAAGAAGCGCCTTGACGGGCACGGTGAAGTCCACCGTTCCGCCTATGTGAGCGCCGTCTCTTTTAAGGGCCTCCACATGTGACGCGTTGCGCGTTATCAAATCGATTTGTCTGCCGGCTCTGGAAATGTGCGCGCCCAAAACGGTGCCCATTGCGCCGGCTCCGTAAATGGCCGCCCTCATCTTATTTTACCGTACGCACATTCCGCCATTTTTCTGTATGCGCCGTCGCTGGGATGAAGATGGTCGCCGCTGTCGTAGCCCTCTTTGAACGCGTAGGAGTTGGTCTCCGAGCGCAGAGCGGCGTCGAAGTCGATACAGTCGTCCGCGTCGGTATTGCGGCGTATCCAATCGTTGAACGCCTGCTTCATCTCCTCGCGGAAAGGAGCGTACGTGCGCCAACCGTATATCGGCAGAAGAGTGCCCAAATAAACTTTTAAATTATAGCTTTTCGCGATAGATATGTAGTATTCAATGCCCTGTTCGAGCTCGTTGAGAGTGGGTAAATCGGACATGGGTCTGAAAGGATTCACTTCCGTGCCGACGGGATGGATTATGTCGTTTATGCCCTGTTGGATTATCACCGTGTCGGCTCCCGAAACAGTGGAGATTTCACGGCGGAACCGATGCTCCCCCGAAAGACCGTAGCTTTCGTAAGTCAAACATGTATACTCGCGAAGAATACGCGTGCCGCTTGCCGCTCTTCTTATTATCGCCGTACGGTTATAGGGGTCGTCGAGGCACTTCAAAGCGAGATAATCGGGCCAGCTTTGGGAGGTTATCGAGTCGCCGTAACATATGACGGAGCGGCAGGAATCGTCGGTCAACAGATCTATCCCCGTAAGAAAATAGAATGTGTTGGTAGTGCGCGTGCGCTCTATCGGCAAAACGCCCGTAAGCGTGCAGTCGCCGAGGGAATAGAAGCCTTTGGAAAGGGGACCCGTTATTACAACCGCAGAGCGCATCAGAGTGAAATCTTTGAGATATATGCTTACGGATATGTCGCCGCGAGGCTTTACGCGGAAGGGTATTTCATCCGAAAATATCTCCTCTCCCACGCCGATTGTCACCGATTCCGCCCCCGAAAAAGTGACGAGAGCGGCGTCCTTCAAATTTATTTCTCTGTCCGAAAGCGCCGGAGCGACGGTTACGCGTCGAAGCGTTACGGGTTCCGTGCCGCAGAAATTGGAAAAATGCAGACGGATAGCGTTGCCGCCGAAGGCGCAACGTACCGGATAGCGAAGAGTTATGTCGCGCGAATATGTTTCGGGGCGATGATCCGCCACCGACGTGGCGTTGCCCCAGACCGTTACCCATTTTGACATTTAGGTTTTTCCTTTAAAATCCGAGATTACTTTCTCTTACTTGCGTTTCCGCCCTTTAAAAAGAGCCGTAGCCCTTTGAAGTAGCGACCGTTGAGGATATTTACAAAGCCCTCCGTGCGCAAGCTGTCGAACGCCGCGAACTGCGCCACGGTTTTTACGGGAGCATGGCGCAAAGTGCCTATCTGCATGGGACTGTTGCGCTTGAAAAACAGAGTTGCCCTCACGAAGAGGCGGACTAACAGCGCACGGGAATTGACGAGCTCGCCGAACGGAGTCGTGAGTTCGGCTATTACCCTGCCTTTGGCTGTACGCTTTATTTCGGGCATAGTCGGCTGTCTTTCGGGCGGAACGTCTGCCGCAACGCCCTCCGACGGGCCTTCTATATCCAGCCTTACGGCGCTTAAAAAGTTTTGACTGCTCTTTGCGACGTAGACGGTATAGCTTCCGCCCACCACCGTTCTCTCGCCTGACGACGGGTCGTAGACGGTAAACGTTTTCTCGTCGAAAGGCAAAGTGACCTGACGGCTTTCCCCCGATTTTAAGAATACCTTTTCAAAGCCGGCAAGAACGGGGGATATCACGTTTGCCGCGGAGGGGAAGGCTACATATATCTGCACCACCTCCGCTCCGTCCCTCTTCCCGACGTTGGCGACGGTCAGAGTCACGCCCTTTAAATTGACTATCGGTTCTGAAAAAGAGAACTCCGTATAGCTCAAACCGAAGCCGAAAGGATATTTTGCCGGAATTCCGGCGGAGAGATAATATCTGTAACCGACCGCGCAACATTCGGAATACACGGTGTAATAATCGTTTACGTTGAAATATGCCGTAGACGGAAGTTCTTCGGGTGAATTGAAGAAAGTTTCGGCGAGTTTTCCGGAGGGATTGACCTTCCCCGAAAGTATATCCGCCGCGGCTTCGGGCGCGCCCTCGCCCGAAAGACCCAGATACAAGAGCGCGTTTACGTCAACGTCCCATGAGACGTCGATTGCTCCGCCGCCCGAAAGAAGGCAAATTACTTTTTTGCCACGATTTTTAAGGGAAGAGACAAGTTTCAACTGCTCTTCGGAAAGGGATAGAGTGCGTTTGTCCTCTCCCTCCGTATCGCCCTTATAGGCGGCGAGGCAAACTATAACCGCATCGGCTTCCGCCGCGAGACGGCGCGCTTTGGAACTCAACTTTTTATATCCGCCCACAAAGCCCGTGACGAGGAAATTTCTCTTTAAATATTTCAATACTCCCAAGTCGCCGCCCTGATGGACGTGCGAAGAGCCGCCGCCCTGTATAGGGGCGTCCTTTGCCGCCTCCCCGAACACTGCCACGCGCGCGCCCTCGCGAAGCGGCAGCACGCCGTCGTTTTTGAGGAGAACGGCACATTCGCATGCCGCCTCATATGCAAAACGGGAGTGCTCCTCCGCGTTGTAAGGTTTGGCTTCGGGTTTGTGGCGAGCGGAGGCTCTCTTCAAACGGGCCTCGCAAGCCTCGATCTCCTCTCCGCTTATCTCGCCCTTTTCGAACGCGTGGACGAGCACTTCGGTGGAGAGCGGACATGCCGGCATTTCCACATCTGCTCCGGCCTTTACCGAAGCTACCCTGTCGTACGTGCCGCCCCAATCGGAGACGACTATGCCGTCAAAACCCCAACGGCCGCGGAGAAGTCCGCCTATGAGCTCCGCACTCTCGTTGCAATACACGCCGTTGAGTTTATTGTAAGAGGTCATTACCGCCGCCGGAGAGGACTTTTCGACTATCTTTTCAAATGCGGAGAGATACAGTTCGTACAGACAGCGGTCGGAGACTACGCTGTCGCTCACTCCCCTCGCGGTCTCTCTGTTGTTCACGGCAAAATGCTTTACGCACGCGCCGACGCCCGTGGACTGCACGCCGTCCACATATGCAGAGCCGAGCTCTCCCGTAAGATAATTATCCTCGGAAAAATATTCGAAATTCCTGCCGTTGTAGGGGCTGCGCTTTATGTTTATCGCCGGAGCGAGAAGAATATCCACTCCGCTTGCCGCCGCCTCCTCGCCTATGCGTTTGCCGACTCCGTACGCAAGACTGCGGTTGAAGCTGTTGGCGAGGGCGGAATGTGCGGGAAAAGACGTTGCCGGAAGGGAATCCTTTAAACCGAGACTGTCTCCGCCGCCCTTCTGAACGCGAAGTCCGGAGGGACCGTCGGCAAAACGAAGTTCTCCGGCATACCAGAAGTTTCTGCCTGTAATATATTCCGCTTTACTGCGGATTGTTTCGACGGTATATTTATTCATAAAAATTTATACTGAACATAATTTTACCATATTATATTTAATTTTGCAATTCGGTGAAGAGAATTTTTATAATATCTATGCGAATATATGCGGTTTTTTCGGAATAATTTTATACGCGTGGCGACCGTGAGCTTATACTCATGGCGACAGCGAGCTTTTACACATGGCGACAGCGAGCTCTTTTTCGGAATATTTAAATTAAAGGAGAGGGCCGAGCCCTCTCCTTTAATTCAGACGCCCTGTTCTCTTTTACGGGCTTCTCTTTCGTTTTCATCCCTCATTGCAAGGCGCAGTCCGTGACCGGATATTATGGGCGAGATAATGAGCCATATCGCCGCAAGAGTTATTATCGAATACACTATGATTGAGCCGATGCTTCTGGGACCCTGAAATATCCAGCTTACGAGGTTGAAGTTGAATATGCCGTACAGTCCCCAATTCAGAGCGCCTACGATAACGAGTACGTAAGAAATGACGTTTGCTATTACCATAAAAATATCTCCTTGAAAGAGAGTATGGACTTTATGGAAAAAATTATACGGTTCACGCGGCGGCCTTCTCCCTTGACAATACGGAATCGATATCCTATAATATAGTCATGGGTAAAAACAAATGCGTAGACGTTACGCTGAAAGTTTTTACGGGTATCATGCTGTTTATCTCGCTCGTACTTACTTTCACCGTTTCGGACTACTACATATTCGACAAATTCACACAGTATAATCCCCTGTTTATAATCAGTCAGTGGGTCAAGAAAACGGGGCTTCTTTTGCTGCCGCTTACGGTGTTCTTCAACAAGAGAAGTTGCGCCGACATTGCAAAATATCTTTTGCCGATATTCGTAATCATATCGGCGTGTACATACGGCGGATTCTTCGACATAACCATGCTGACGGACGATGCTACGGACGCGCAGAAAGTCTATGCGAGCATAAACGAGTTCATTCCGAAGGGATTGCATATGCTGCTCTTCTTCCTTGAAGGGGAACTGATGCTCGCGGCGTGCGCGCTGCTTTTCGTCCGCGACGGATTCGGGATAAATCTGCGGTCGTTGAAATACTTTCCGGCCGCGGCGCTCGCGGTTATGCCGCTGAATATCTTTGAAAACTTTTACAACGAAAATCTGTTCGACAACCGTTCTCCGGAGTTTACGGACAGCTTCCTGCTGTTCAAAAGTTTTACCGTGTGGCACCTGCTGGTCGTTGCAATTCTGATTGCTTTTACGCTCGGCTGTTACTATTTTCTGCGCAACAAGCCGAGGGAAAAACAGCACGACTATCTCGCGGCGATGGCCATTATACTGCTCATTCAGTATCACAGCAAAGATTCGGTGGTAATGGGCGACGGCTACAACGTCTACTACACCGTATTCGCCTGTATACCTCTGTTTATCTGCAATATCGGCGTATACGTCGCCTGTCTTTCGGTGTTCCTCAAAAAGAGAGTGCTGTACGCAACCGCTTTCTTCGTGCATGCCGCCGGAGCCGTCACGGTGTTCCTGTACTTCGGTGACAGCATTTCCAATTACGGCATTTTCTGCGGATATTCCATACTGTATTTCTGTCTGACGCACTGTCTGCTGTTCGTGCTGTCGGTGCTTCCCACGGCTCTCGGACACTATAAGTTCAGACCGAAAGACGCGATTATCCCCCTTATTTATTATTGCGTGGTCATAGTTGTCGCGGCCATATCGAGCGCGCTCGTCACATCGGCTTCCATGGAATTTTCGTACGGCGGATACACTCTCGCAGAGAGCGAATGGCTGTATCCGAACTATGCGTTTACGCAGAAAAATCCTCTGCCCATACCCGAGCCCGTGCTGAACGTGAGAATATGGAGATGCGACATGAATATCGCATACCTGATAATTCTCTATGCGGTGTATGTGGCGCTGTTCTATGCGATGAACGGAGCGTATTACGCCTTCCTCGCCATACGCGGACGTATTTTGAAGAGACGTGCGCCGGCCGTCGGAGTCTCCGAGATTCCCAACGAAATGGCGGAAGCGGCGTTCTCCGACGATTCCGAAAAGGACGGCAAAGAAACTTAATATCCTAATAAAATCCCCCTCGGCAAGCCGAGGGGGATTTTTTCTTTATCGTTTTTCGACAGATTTTTTATTGTTTTCCCTTTTTTCAAGGATTGTTTCCTTATTTATGAACGGACGGCTGTCTATGCGCGTAGTCCTTTACAGAGTTGGATATGTTCTTCATATGGTCGCCTATTCTCTCCATATTCAGCGCAAGCTGTAAAAATATTGCGCCGGCTTCGGGAGTGCATCTGTTTTCGTTGAGGCGGCGCAGATGAGACTCCTGCATGGTCGTGCACATATCGTCGGTGGCCTGCTCCTCCTCGTCTATCTTGCGCATATAGCTCAAATCGATTTTTTCGAAGGTCATCTCCACGTTTTTGTACAGCTCCGTGAGATGCAGATCCATCTGACGTATCTCGTCTACGGCATGCTCCGAAAAGGTTATCTTGTCCTTTACGGCCGTTTGCGCATATTCCACTATATTTTCGGCGTAATCGCCTATTCTTTCGAGGTCGCTGGTCACGTGGTAGAACGACGAGAGTTTCTTTTCGTCGGTCTGGGAAAGGGGCTCCAAAGAGAGCTTTACGAGGTAGGACGATATATAGTGATTATACTCGTTTATGTGCTTTTCGCGCTGGTTGAAATAATCTATCTGCGAAAGGTCGCCGGAGAGCAGCATTTCAAGGGAAAGTTTGTAGTTTTCAAAGGCAAGTTTGCCCATTTTGACTATCTGCTTGCGCGCCTGACCTATGGCGATTGCCGGAGTTTTGAGCATGCGGTAGTCGAGGGTCTCGTCCTCTTCTCCTTCCGCCGTTCTGACTCCCTTCTTCTCGCGGACGACAAACATTGCGAGCTTGACGAGGAATTTCTGGAACGGCAGCAAGATGAGCGTTGTGACTATGTTGAAGAACATATGGAAAACGGCTATCTGTATCGCGATTACGCCCGGAATCATGCTCTGCAACGCGAAGGCTATTCCGCCGCTTACAACGGGGAAAGACAGCGGAATTATAAAGATTATGCCGCCTATCAGGTTGAACGAGAAATGGACGAATGCCGTGCGCCTTGCGTTTACGTTTGTGCCGAGCGAGGAAAGAAGCGCCGTAATACAGGTTCCCACGTTGGTTCCCAGAATTACGAACATTGCAAACGGTAAATCAACCGCGCCCGAAGCCGCCAAAGACATGACTATCGCGGTTACGGCCGCAGACGACTGCACAAGACCCGTAAGCGCCGCGCCGAGAAGGAACAGAATGGGTATCTGCCAAGTCAAATTGCCGTTTGAGTTACCGCCGATTGCGGCAAACATCTCTTTGACAGCCGAAGCTATCGGATTATCTATGGCCTGACCGCCGGAAATTATTTTTTCGGACAAAAGTCCGCCCATAGACGCCGACATCGTTTCCATTCCTATAAAAATGAGGCCGAGACCCGCGAGAATAAGACCGATATATTTTATTATATCGCGTTTACCGAGCATATTCATAAGAACGCCGACAAAAGCCAAAGCCGCAAATATCGAAGTTATTTCAAGCGCGCCGCCAGTCGTCGATACCGCAGTTATAAGCGCAGTAATCGTAGTGCCGATATTTGCGCCCATAATTACGGATACCGCCTGCGTAAGGGTCATGAGACCCACGTTTACAAAACCGACTATCATGACGGTGGTCGCGGAAGAACTTGTTACGAGCGCCGTGACCGCAGCTCCCGTTCCTACGCCTATAAAGCGATTCTTGGTAGCCTTTGCCATTAGTCTGCGCATATGTCTGCCGGCGGCTTTTTCAAGGTTGTTGCCCATCATGTTCATTCCGACAATAAAAGCGGCTATTCCGCCGAGCAGCAACATGAAGTTATTAATTATGGAAAGAACTTCGTTAAGTCCGAGTGCAACCAACAGAGACGAACCCATATTTCACTCTCAAATAAAATTAATGGAATTATAAATTCCACCTTTTATATTGTAACAGCAAACGTTCATAAATGTCAATTAAAATTTTTATCCTTTAAATATTGCAATTTTCGACGCGATACTATAAAATTAACAGAGTAATTTGAAAAGGATCGCCGCAAAATGCGCGGCAATGTAAATTTATGTTCAATATTGTGCTTGTCGAACCCGAAATTCCGCAAAATACCGGCAATATAGCGAGGACCTGCGCCGCCACCGGCTCAAAACTGCACCTCGTAAGGCCTCTCGGCTTCGAGGTGTCGGACAAATATTTAAAGCGCGCCGGTCTCGACTATTGGAACGACGTGGAAATTTTTTACTACGATTCGATAGACGAGGTGTTTGAAAAATTCCACTCCTCCCGTTTCTGGTTCTTTACCACGAAAGGGCTGAACGTCTATTCGGACGCAAAGCTCTCTTACGGAGACTTTCTGGTGTTCGGCAAGGAGAGCAAGGGACTGCCGGAGGAACTTTTGAAGGCGAGAAGAGACAGCTGCCTGCGTATTCCCATGTTAAAAGACACGAGGAGCCTGAATCTTTCCAATTCCGTGGCAGTCGCCGTATACGAGGGATTGAGACAGTCGGGATTCGAAGGATTCAGAACGCGCGGACAGTTACATAATTTAAAATGGGATTAACTCCTTTACATTTTCGATTATTTATATTATAATATTGTTATGGAACTCGATAAAATAGTCGTTGCCACCGGCAACAAGGGTAAGTTGAAGGAAATTCGGGATATTTTTACCGACGTGGAACTTGTATCAATGGGCGAACTCGGCTTTAACGAGACTATCGAAGAGACAGGAAAAAATTTCCGTGCAAACGCAAAAATCAAGGCAGAGGCAATCTGTAAAAAGTACGGTCTGCCGGCCCTTGCCGACGACTCGGGGCTGTGCGTGGACGGACTGAACGGCGCGCCCGGGATATATTCGGCAAGATTTTCCGGCGAGGGCGAGGCCGCCAACAGAAAACTGCTTTTAAAGAGAATGGAGCACGTCTATGACAGAAAGGCGCACTTCGAATGTGCGGTATGCCTCTATTTGCCGGACGGTCATACATATTTCGGAGAGGGCAGAACTTACGGCAAAATACTCTACGAGGAGATAGGCGAAAACGGCTTCGGTTACGACTGTCTGTTCTTTTCCGACGACCTTAAAAAGTCCTTCGGCATTGCAACGGAAGAGGAAAAAAACTCCGTTTCGCACCGCTTCCGCGCTTTGCAGGATCTTAAAGGCAAGCTGAAATAAGTCATGAAAACCATTGTTGTTATATCCGACACTCACGGCAACCGTCGGGGCATAGAATCACTTTTCCCCGTCATGGAAGAGAGCGACATGATAATCCACCTCGGCGATACCTCGCAGGATGGCGGATTCATCCGCGAAAAATTTCCGGACAAGACCTATCTGTTGAACGGCAACTGCGACCTATACAAGTTGGGGGAGGACGAGCTCGTTCTCGAAGCCGAAAAAGTTAAAATCTTTGCCTGCCACGGCCACAGATATTCGGTAAAATCCACCTACGGAAAACTCGCGGCGCGCGCAAGAGAGCTGGGCTGTTCGGTCGCGCTTTACGGGCACACGCACAGAGCCGTCGAGGAGACTTGCGGAGATATTCTGGTAGTCAATCCCGGAACAATGTCGAGATATTCCCATAAAAGTTATTGCTATCTTATTATTAACGGCGACAAGGCGGTTGCGAAAATCGTTGACGCCGACGAGAGGAACTTATGAAATTCAAACATACCTTCCACGTATTCGTGGACAACTTTTCGGTGATTTACAAACAGCTCTTATACAGGCTGATAATCGCCGTAATCGCGTTTCTGATAAGCTGGGGGTGTCTCACTCCCTTTATCACGGAATTTATAAATTCGCAGGCGTTCAACTCCCTTACTTCGGGAATAGGTTCGTTCGTAAGCGAGCTTTTGCAAGGGCACGTGGACATGCTCGCGCAGATATCTTCAAATATTTCCGTTGCGTACGAGCAAGTGCTCGACTTGCTGAACACCAGAATGACACAGATAGTGCTCACGGCAATTTTGCTTCTGTTCGTATACATAGTTCAGAAATGGTTCACGGGTCTCGGAAACTACACCACCGCCGTCATAATCAACGATAAGATGGCGTTGAGAAAGACCTCTCCCTTTATAAATACTCTCATAAGCCATTTCAAAGAGGCGGCGATATATAATCTCATCTACGCTCCTCTCACCGTTTTATACGACGTGGCAATCGCCGTGGCATTGATTGCGGTGCTGTTCTTTATGCTCAACGGAATGGGATATCTGTTTATAAGCATATTCCTGTTCATGCTCATAATGATAGCTTCGATAGGCGTGAAAATGACATTCACGTGCGACTGGCTTCCGGCGCTGATACGCGGAAAAATGGGACAGAAAAAATCCATAATTTATACCTTTTCGCGCAAGAACAAGAACACTATCAACGTCTATTCCAACTTCATAGTGCTCGAACTGATAATTCTTGCAATCAACGTGATGGCGTTCTTCTTCACATTGGGCGTCGGACTGCTTATTACGATTCCGGCAAGCTATGTAATCTTGCTGTGCTTCGAAATGGTCAACTATTACGATTCGAAGGAACTTAAATATTTCCTCGATAAATACACGATAATAAAGTCGGAAAAAGAACGCGTTATTACAAGAGAACAGTTTTTCAGAGGCGACGACTCCGACGAGGATTGATAAAAAATACTTGTTTTTGCAAACTTTTTTCACTTCCCCCCTTTACAAGGGGAAGTTTTTTTTATATAATTAATTGAGGTATAAGGGCAATAAATTTCCTGTATACATAAATAAAGGAGGAAAAGATGAGTTACACTGACACCTATAAAAAATGGCTTGCGGACCCTCGTTTGTCCGCCGAAGCAAAGAACGAGCTCGACGGCATAAAGGGAAACAATGAAGAAATAGAATATCGTTTCGGCGCGGAGCTTGCCTTCGGCACCGCCGGCATGCGCGGAATAATCGGATTCGGAACGAATATGATGAACGTCTACACCGTAAAGCGCGCCACGCAAGGTCTTTCGGAATTTATAAAGACCAAGGGCGAGGAGGCCATGGAACGCGGCGTTGCAATCTCCTACGATACGAGGCTTAAAAGCGACGAATTTGCACAGGCCGCCGCGGAAGTGCTTGCCGCAAACAACATAACGGCGCACCTCTACGGTATGGAGCACCCCGTGCCCATGCTTTCGTTTGCCGTGAGAGAATTGAACGCCTTTGCCGGAATAATGGTTACGGCTTCGCACAACCCCAAACAATACAACGGCTACAAGGTCTATGGCGAGGACGGAGCGCAGATGAGCCCCGAGGACACGGAAGTTGTCGTAAAGTTCATAAAGAAGATTGACGACTACCTCGCTCCCCACACTCCCACGGAAGAACAGAAACTCAAATACATAAAAATCATCTCCGACAGAGTGGACAAGAAGTACTACGACGAATTGGAAAAACTGACCATTTCGAAGCAGGCAATCAAAAAATACGGCAAGGACTTAAAACTCGTATATACACCCGTTCACGGTTCCGGCTATATCCCCGTCACCACTATCTTGAAGAGAATAGGAATAAACGCCACGGTGGTTGAGGAGCAGACGAAGAAAGACCCCGATTTCTCGACGGTCGAAGTGCCCAATCCCGAATTCAAAGAGACGCTTTCGATGGGCATACACTACGCCGAACAGATAGGCGCGACCGTTGTATTCGGCACCGACCCCGACAGCGACCGTCTGGGCGTTGCGGTAAAGAACAACGACGGAGAATTCGAAGCGCTCTCGGGAAATCAGGTGGGCATACTCCTCTTGGACTATGTGCTCAACCGCCTCAAAGAGGAAGGCACAATGCCCGAAAATCCCGCGGTCGTCAAATCGTTCGTTACAACGGGTATGGCAAAGGCAATATGCGCCAGATTCGGCGTGACGCTCTTCGAAGTGCCCGTAGGATTCAAATTTATCGGCGAAAAAATCAAACTTTGGGAGCGCCCCGACTGCCCTCATCCTTACACATATGTGTTCGGATTCGAAGAGAGCTGCGGATATCTCCGCGGCACGCACGCTCGCGACAAGGACGCCGTTGTAGCTTCGATGCTATGCGCGGAAATGGTGTGCTACTATACTTCGATAGGCAAGACAGTCTACCAGAGATTACAGGAAATTTACGACACTTACGGATATGTGCTTGACTGCAACATCTCCATACCGTTCAAAGGTCTGCACGCCATGGACGATATGAACAAAGTCGTAGACGGCTTGAAGGTCAATCCGGCAACAAAATTCGATATTTATAAGGTTACCGCCGTCCGCGATTACTCCAAAAATATCAAAACGGATATCGCAACCGGTGAAAAGAGCGAAATAGGCTCTCCCCTTACCAACTGCGTCTATTACGAGTTGGAAAACGGCAGCTTTATATGCGTACGTCCCTCCGGCACGGAGCCCAAACTGAAAATTTATTTCTCGGTAAAGATGCAGAAAAAGAAGGACGCCGAAGAAGCTCTCGAAAAGATGCAGAAAGCCGTCAAAAAACTCTTGGGCGTCTGAATTCAATAAATGTTACAAAAATTACAGCGGCGAGCCGAACGGCTCGCCGCTGATTTTTTATATTCCAAATTGCAGGAAATGCGAGAGTGCAATCAATCAGGTACGCTGCGGAAAAACTATGCGCAACACGGCAGAACATTGTTTTGTAATCTCATAGAAACGAGCTATGCGAGGAGCGCGAGGTCTCTTCCGTGGGGAGCGTACTATTTCGTACGCGACCGAGGAGAAACGAAAGCGCGACATGGCAGAGCGTATTTTGTGATAGCATAGAAACGAGCTATGCGAGGAGCGCGAGGCCTCTTCCGTGGGGAGCGTACTATTTCGTACGCGACCGAGGAGAAACGCAGCGCGACACGGCAGAGCGACGTTTATATGCTATCAGATTCCAACATTCTGACAAACTCCGCCTCATCTATAACCCTCACCCCCAGCTTTTCCGCCTTGTCGAGCTTGGAGCCGGCGGCCTCGCCGGCGATGACGAGGGTGGTCTTTGATGTTACGGAGCTTTGGCAGACTCCTCCCCTCTCCTCTATCAATTTTTGGGCCTCGCTGCGTTTATACTGCGACAGAGTGCCCGTCAAAACCACCGATTGACCGGAGAATATACCCTCGCGAACGCTCTCCGAAGGCTGTTCGGGCGCGACTCCGGCGGCAAGCAAGTGATCTATTTCGGATATATTGTTTTCGTCGGCGAACCAATTAATTATGGCGTCGGCCGTAATCTCTCCGATATTTTCCATTGCGAGCAATCCCTCGCGGTCGGCGTTTTCAAGACCCTCTACGCTCTTATACTCCCTCGCGAGATCCGCGGCGGCGACCTTGCCCACTCCGTCTATGCCGAGAGCATAGAGAAATCTCGCAAGCGGCACTCTCTTGCTCTTTTCGAGGGCGTTTATAAGATTTACCGTTTTTTTGTCGCGGAAGCCTTCAAGCTTTTCAAGCTGTTCCTTTTTATAGCCGTAGAGCTGGGAACATTCGCGCAGACCCAGATCATAGTAGAGCTGATACGCCGTCTTTTCGGAGAGACCCTCTATGTCCATGGCGTCCTTTGAGGCGAAGTGCGCGACTTTGCCGGCGACGCGCGGAGGACAGCTCTTGTTGGGGCAAAAAATATTTGCTCCCGACTCCGTTACGGGGGTCTTGCAGAAGGGACAGATTTCCGGTTTTTGCACTTGTTCGGAGTTTTCGGCGTGCTCGACCGCACCCAAAATTTCCGGAATCACTTCGTTGGAGCGGCGAATGAGCACCTTACTGCCTATCTTCACGTCTTTGCGTGAGAGGTCGCCGAAATTGTTTAAAGTTGCCCTCTGCACCGTGGCTCCGGCAAGCTCAACGGGCTCGACTATCGCAAGCGGCGTAAGTTTGCCCGTTCTGCCCACCTGCCAGCGTATCTCCTTTACGGTGGTGACGCTCTCTTCGGCTTCAAACTTATATGCAACCGCCCAGCGAGGGAATTTATCGGTATAGCCTATGCTCTCCCTAACGGCGGCGTCGTTGAGTTTGATTACCGCGCCGTCGGTCAGAACGTCTATCGTCTTTCTCTGAACTTCTATTTCTTCAATCGCGTCTATGACCTCCGACGGAGTTTTGCAGAATCGGAGAAACGGATATACTTTGAATCCCTCTCTCTTTAAAAATTCGAACTGCGCCATCTGTGTGGGAAGTTCTCCCTCCGACATATAATTGACGTTATAAAAGAGTATATCCGGAGAGCGTTCGGCGGTTATCTTGGGGTCGAGATTGCGTATCGCCCCGGCGGCGGCGTTGCGCGCGTTTTTCAGCGGCTCTTTTGCCGTCTTGTTGTAGTTTTCAAGCACGGATAGTCTTATTACCGCTTCGCCCTGAACTTCGAGAACGCCTTTATAATTTATGGCGAGCGGAAAGGATTTTATGGTGAGCGCCTGCGCCGTGACGTCTTCGCCCTCCACTCCGTTGCCGCGCGTTGTGGCGCGGACGAACTTGCCGTCCTCATACGTAAGACATACCGTGAGGCCGTCGAATTTGTACTCTACCGTGTATTCGGGATTTTTTACAGCCTTTTCCATGCGCACGAAAAATGCCTGAATCTGGGCGTCCGTCACGCATTTGTCGAGGGAATACAGTCTGGATATGTGTCTGTGGCGAGCAAATTCCTTTATCGGCTCGCCGCCGACGCGCTTCGTGGGGCTGTCGAATTCCACTCTGCCCGTGTTCTCTTCGAGAGCGCGCAGTTCGTCGTACAATCTGTCGTACTCCCTGTCGGAGACGGACGGTTCGTCGAGAACATAGTATTCGTACGCCCACTTGTTGAGAATATCTATAAGTTCGCGCATTCTGTCCATACAGTTACCTCACTTCAATATTTCGAGGGGAGCGAGCGACGCGGAGAGCTCCTTTATGCCCTGTCCGTCGAACGCCACGTTTACAGTGCCGCCGTTGTTCTTTAAAGAAATCACGGTGCCGATTCCGAATTTGGGGTGGCGAACCTTCATTCCGACCTCATACTTGCCGACGGCGGAGACCGTCTTTTTGCCGCCCCAGAAGGCTTTAAACACGCTCTTTTCGGGGGGCAAATCGCTTGTATATCCCGAATCTTCGGAATACAGAGCCCTGTTACGGCTCGGCTCTTCAAATCCGTCGTAGTCCGCATTTCGGCGATAGCCGGAATATCTCGCGCCGTGGGCGCTGCCGTAATATTCGCCCTTGTACCTCTCTCCCAAACCGCCGTAAGCGGAGGGCTTTTCATGAATTCCAAGTTCTTCGGAAAGCTCCGATATAAAGCGCGAGGGTTTGGATATGCCGCGGCGGCCGTACAGATACCGAGACTTCGAGCGAGTCAGATACAGACGCTCCTTTGCCCTCGTTATTGCGACGTACATGAGCCGACGCTCTTCCTCTATATCCCTGCCTTCGTTTTCGGCGCGCGAAGAGGGCATTATGCCGTCTTCGAGACCGGCTATGAATACCACGGGGAATTCAAGACCCTTTGCGGAGTGGATAGTGGCGAGAGTGACGTAATCGCCGTCGTCCATATTGTCAACGTCGGACGACAAGGTTACGCTATTGAGATATTCGTCGAGCTTGGCCTCGGGGTTGAGACGTACAAAATCGTCCACAGACGCTATAAATTCGTCGAGGTTGGCAAGTTTGCCGTCGCCCTCGTCGGTGCCGTCGTCATAGGCGGAGCGCAAATCGGCAAGGTTAATGACGTCGCGCACGAGCTGCGCGACGTTGGTCTGCAAGGAAGCTATTTCAAGACCTTTGATGAGGTTGGAAAAATCGCGGAGCTTTTCCTTTATGCCAGAGGACACTTCGAGTTTGTCGCAGTCGATAGCGGCGTCATAGAAAGAATAGCCGTTCTCTTCGGCATAAGCGTTCATGACGTCAATCGTTTTACCGCCTATGCCCCTGCGCGGCACGTTTATTATTCTCTCCGCCGCTTCGCCGTCGAAATGATTGGAAATAAGCCGAAGATAAGCCAAAATATCCTTTATTTCCCTGCGTTCGAAGAAGCGGAATCCGCCGAAAACTTTATACGGTATGCTGTATTTCGTAAATTCCTGCTCGTACGAACGGGTCAGAGCATTGACTCGCATAAGTACCGCAAAGTCGGAAAATCTGCGTCCGGAACGCACTCCGTCGGATATTGTTTGCGCGGTGAAGAGAGCTTCGCCGGACTCCTCTTCCGCCTGATAATACACGGGGGGAACGCCGTCGTCCGCCTCCGTCCACAGTTCCTTGCCGCGGCGGCCGACATTTTTCTTTATTATGGCGTTCGCAAGTTTCAAAATAGATTTTGTCGAGCGGTAGTTGCGCTGCAACTTGTACACTTTGGCTTGGGGAAAGTCGCTGTCGAATTTTAAAATATTCTCTATTTCGGCTCCCCTCCAACCGTAAATGGACTGGTCGTCGTCGCCGACTACAAAGATATTTCCGTGCTTTTTGCAGAGCAATTTTATTATGCCGTACTGGACTGAGTTCGTATCCTGAAATTCATCCACCAGAATGTAGCGGAATTTCTCGGAAAGGTAGTCGAGCACCTCTCCGTCCCGGCGGAGAAGGCGCAGAGTTTCCAAAAGAAGGTCGTCGAAATCGAGTGCGTTGTTGGCTTTCAGATGATTATTGTATTTTTCGTAGGCGACTACTATATCGTCCATGCCGCGCTCGTAACGGTATTTTCTGCCGTACTGGTCGGGGTCGAGCCCGAGCATCTTGGCGTTGCCTATGTGATAGCGCGCGGATTTGATGAGAGCATCGTCGTCGATTTCGAGTTCTTTAAACACCTTTTTGATTACGTTGTTGCGTTCGACGTCGGTGTATATGGAAAAATTGCTCTTTATTCCGGCATGCTCGGCAAATTCGCGCAGAATTTTCACGCACATGCTGTGAATCGTGCATATCCATTTGCCGTCGCCTTCGCCGATTACCGAAGAGAGCCGCTCCTTCATTTCGTTGGCGGCCTTATTGGTAAAGGTTATGGCGAGTATCTCCGAAAGAGTTGCCTTGCCCTCGCGCAGAATATAGGCTATACGGCTGGTCAATACGCGCGTCTTACCGCTTCCCGCGCCAGCAAGCACGAGAACGGCGCCCTCTGTGTCTTTGACGGGTTTGAGCTGTTCGGGATTGAGTTCATCAAGCAATGAGTCCATATCTTTATTATATCATATACATATAAAAAACTCAATCGTTTTTATCTGTTTGCCGCTCTTGCAAAGTCGCTCGAAGCGAGCGCGGCTTCCCCGAAAAAACTTTGAACCGCCGAGTCACTCGCCCGTGATTTCGGACATCTCCTTTTCCTTGCGATACTTTGCGAGAGCCGCCAGATAGCGATTGGACAGGTCGAGCGTGTAGCGCTGTTTTTCCTCGTACGAGAGGGTCTGGAAATACTCCTTGTCGGTGAGTCTGCCTATTGCGTCGGACACTTCGCCTTCGGCGTCCAGAAGCGCCTTGACGCGCAGATAAAATCCGTCGTCTTTTTCGCCGCGGATAGTGCTTATCACCTTTCCTTTCAAGGTGGATTTGACCTTTATTTCGCTTACGCCGCGCTCCTTTGCGCCGCTCGCGTTTTCATCGAAGTTTTTCTTGCAGTCTTTCCAGAAATCGTTTTTCAGCCGCTGTTTGGCGGCACGCGCCAGAACTTTTATATCGCTCATGATGTCCTCCGCAAATTCCGATAAATACCGACATTTTTTATAATGAAAAAAGTCCGTTGCACATATCGGACGTGCAACGAACTTTGATTTAATTTTTATTTCTCTTTCTTGCGGCTTCGGCCTTTTTACGCTTCTTGACGGAGGGGGATTCGTAAAATTCTTTTTTACGCAAATCGCCTATTATACCGTCGCGCGAGCACTTTCTTTTAAATCTGCGGAGAGCGCTCTCGACAGACTCGTTTTCGCCCACTCTTATGGTTGACATTTTCCTACCCTCCTTCGCTTTAAGCAATGAGTCGCCTCTTCAAGACGCCTTTAAAGTATAGCAAAGCCGAAAAATTATGTCAACTTATTTTCACGGATAAAAAAGAAAATTTCATATGCGCTTTTAGGCATATACGCAAGCGGGAAAAACCATTCCAAGAGCCCTCCGCAAAAGAGCCAATCGGCCACAGCTTTCATAATCGGCGCGAGTAAAAATTCCTTCCAAGAGGCCTCTATACGAGAGCCACGCGCGCCGAGGCGTTAAGGGACAAATCGGAAAAATCTTCGGCAAGATATCTTATCAGACCCTCCGCGGCAATCATGGCCGCATTGTCAGTGCAAAAGCACTTTTCCGGAAGAACGCACCTGATGTTCGCCTTGCGGCAAGCGCTGACGAGGGTATCCCTCAAATAGCCGTTGGCGATTACTCCGCCGCCGGCCGTGACAACGCCTACGGACGCCGCCTTTGCGCACTCCACCGTCTTTTTTACGAGAGGGTCTATCGCGGCGTGCTGGAAGGAACACGCTATATCGGCAGGATTGAGTTTTTCGCCGCGCTGTTCGGCATTGTGCACGGCGTTTATGACGGCAGTCTTTATTCCGCTGTAAGAAAACTGCATATGCGCAGAGTTCTTTACCAGCGCGGACGGAAGCCTTACCGTTTGAGCGCCCTCGCGCGCAAGCCGTTCGACGTTTGCTCCGCCCGGATATTCGAGCCCCAAAACTCTTGCCACTTTATCGAACGCCTCGCCGACGGCGTCGTCGCATGTGCCTCCGAGAAATCTGAAAGACGAATAGCTTTCAGTCAGGAGAATTGCAGTGTGTCCTCCGCTTGCGAGAAGAGTCATAAACGGCGGTTTCAACTCGCTGTCAACGAGATATGCGGCGGCAAGATGTCCGCGGATATGGCTAACGCCTATGAGCGGAATATTGAGGGAATACGTCAGCCCCTTTGCAAAGGACAGTCCCACCAAAAGCGCGCCCAAAAGTCCCGCGCCGTAGGTCACCGCCACCGCGTCGAGTCTGTCGGCGGTAATGTCCGCCGATTTCAAAGCGCGGAGCACAACCTCGCTGACCACTTCCGTATGCGCGCGAGAGGCTATCTCGGGCACTACTCCGCCGAACTTGGCCTGCTCCGAAGCCGAAGAGATGATTTCGGAAGAGAGAAGCGTTCTGCCGCGAATCACCGCCGCGGCGGTTTCGTCGCAGCTCGACTCTATTCCTAAAATATACGGCTCTTTTTTAATTGTATAATCGGGATGATACATAAAAATCAAAAAGCAACCGCGGCGAAAGAGTTCGGGCGGTTGGCGTATCTTTATACTGTTTTTTTGAGATAATCGATGATAAAGCCCTGTATGTCACCGTCCATGACGGCCTGAACATTGGTATTTTCGTATCCCGTTCTGTGGTCTTTGACAAGCGTATACGGGCAGAACACGTAGGAACGTATCTGGCTTCCCCACTCTATCTTTTTGATTTCGCCTTTGAGTTCGGCGTCTGACGCCTCTCTCTCTGCAATCTGTCTTTCGACGAGTTTAGCGCGCAGATACTCGAACGCCATGGCCTTGTTCTGCAACTGACTGCGCTCGTTCTGGCATGTCACCACTATTCCCGTGGGGAAGTGGGTTATGCGTATGGCAGTCTCCGTCTTGTTTACTTTCTGACCGCCGGCTCCCGAGGAACGGTAGACGTCTATTCTTATATCCTCGTCCCTTATTTCAACTTCGTTCTCGTCTTCTATTTCGGGCATTACCTCCAAGGAGGCGAACGAAGTGTGGCGGCGCTTGTTGCTGTCGAACGGTGAAATGCGGACGAGACGGTGAACTCCCTTTTCCGCCTTTAAAAATCCGTAGGCGTTTTCGCCGTCAACCTTGAAGCTGACGCTTTTGAGTCCGGCCTCATCGCCGTCCTCGGAGTCGAGTTCGGTGACTTTGAAACCGCGCTGTTCGCAGTAGCGGCAATACATGCGGTAGAGCATCTGCGTCCAATCGCACGCCTCTGTGCCGCCGGCTCCGGCGTGAAGATTCAAAATAGCGTTGTTGGAATCGTATTTGCCGCGCAAAAGGGCGCGTATGCGCATTTCCTCTATATCGCTTTCGGCGACGGAAATCATCTGTTCGAGTTCGGGAATAAGACTCTCGTCGTCCGCCTCTTCGATGAGGTCGATGAACGCGTTCACGTCCGCGATTGCGCCCTCGCCCTTTTTATAGGCGGCTATCTTGCCCTCCACCGCCGAAATCTCCCTGCCGAGTCTGGCGGTTTTTTCGAGGTCCTGCCAGACTTCGGGGTTTTCCTGCTCTTTTTTCAATTCGTTCAGACGGTCGCCGAGATTATCTATATCCAGCGCGTATTTCGCCTCGGCAAGCGCGTCGGCAAGAGTTTTTACTTTTAATCTGTAATCGTCGGCTTTAAACATTGGTTACCTTCCATTTATAGTGCAAAATATCCGTCAATTAAACTATTTTGCCGTGACATTTTTTATATTTCAGACCGGAGCCGCAGGGACACGGGTCGTTTGGTCCGACCTTTTTTGCCTTTTCGTTGACTTTGGGCAACTGTTTTCCGCCTATATTTGCCGCAAGATCCTGCGGAGGCTGGGGAGCGTCGCCTATTACGGGTCCGCTCAACGGCCCTACCTTGCCTATGGGAAGTCCCGATTCGGGCGTGGAACGAACGGCGTTTTCGGGAGCCGCGGCTTGGGGCGCGGTCTGCTCCGGATTCGCGGCGGACTCGTTCTGCCGCTCCGCCTCTCTCTTCTGACGTTCCATGACGCGCTGTTCGAATATGCGCTGAGCCTGCGCCATGAGCGAGGGATTCATTGCGGCTATTCCGCCGGCCGATCCCGATGGAATTATCTTTTTGGGCACGGGAGCCTGCGGAGCCACGCGCACTATTCTGCCCTTTAACAGTCGGGAAATAGTCGTGGTCTGAACGCGCTCTATCATCTCCTCGAACATTTCATAGCCCTCGCTTTTATAAGATATTACGGGGTCCTGCTGGGCATATCCGCGAAGGCCTATGCCTTTGCGCAGCTGATCCATTGCGTCGATATGGTCTATCCAATTCCTGTCCACGCTTCTCAACAGTTCGTTGCGCTCCACCTGATGATAATCGACCTGACCGCCGGTCATCTCGCTTATGTTCACTATTTTCTGCTCGTAAGCCTTTATGACTTCCTTGCTTATCTTTTTTATTGCGCGCTCGTAATCCCAATTTTCGAGAAGCTCGCGAGTTATAACGAAGGTGCATTCCTCGGGATATACCTTTTGTACGAGAGCCTCGTTGAGTGCGGTTTCATCCCATTTTTCGGGCATCTCTTCCGTATTTACCGTCTCGCCCACGATTTTGGCAACGTAGTCGGGAATGTATTTGAGCATCTGCTCGTGCACGTCCTCGCCCTTTAACACTTTCATGCGTTCGCCGTAGATGGTTTTGCGCTGTTCGTTCATTACTTCGTCGTATTGAAGGGTATGTTTTCTTATTCCGAAGTTTCTGCCCTCTATGGCGCGCTGGGCGTTCTCTATGGAACGGGTGAGCATTTTGGATTGCAGACACTGGTCCTCGTCGATTTTGAAGATAGAATAGAGCTTTTTCATGCTCTCGCCGCCGAAACGTTTGGCGAGGTCGTCTTCGAGGGAGATGAAGAACACCGACTCGCCCGGGTCGCCCTGACGACCGCTTCGGCCGCGGAGCTGGTTGTCTATACGGCGGCTCTCGTGGCGTTCGGTGCCGATTATGCAGAGGCCTCCGGCCTCTATTACGCGCTGTTTTTCGGCGTCCGTCTCGCGCTTATAGGAGTCGTAGAGTTCGGCGTATCTCGCCCTCGCGACTTGCTCTTCTTCGGTAAACTCGCGGTCGGCATAGGAGATGGCCACTTCCACCATATCGTGATCGTAACCCTCTTCGCGCATGCGCTTTTTGGCGAGATATTCGGGATTTCCTCCGAGAAGTATATCCGTGCCGCGTCCGGCCATGTTGGTGGCTATCGTGACAGAATCGTATCTGCCGGCCTGCGCTACTATCTCCGCCTCGCGCTCGTGATTCTTTGCGTTGAGGATATTGTGTTTTATGCCGTTGCGACGCAAAAGTCTGGAAATTTCCTCCGACTTTTCCACCGTTATCGTACCTATAAGTATGGGTTGACCCTTGGCGTGGCGCTCGACTATTTCGTTTACGATCGCGCGTTTTTTGCCCTCGACGGTGGAGTAAATCATATCGGCATAGTCCACCCTCTTTACGGGGCGGTTCGTGGGAATGGGCACTACGTCGAGAGAGTAAATGGTTCTGAATTCGTCCTCTTCGGTCTTTGCCGTACCCGTCATTCCCGACAGCTTTTTATAGAGTCGGAAATAGTTCTGGAAGGTGACCGTGGCGTGGGTCTTGTTCTCTTCCTTTACTTTGACGTGCTCCTTTGCCTCGATTGCCTGATGCAGTCCGTCGGAATATCTTCTTCCGTTGAGTATACGGCCCGTGAATTCGTCTACAATGAGTATTTCTCCGTCGGCGGAAACTATATATTCCTCGCCGTTATGGAAGAGCTCGTGCGCCTTCAATGCCTGCTGAATATGATGGTTCAAGTCGGCGTTTTCGATGTCGCCGAGGTTGTTTATTCCGAAAAATCTTTCGGCCTTTTCGGCGCCTTTCTCGGTTATGGTCACCGACTTGTCCTTACGGTCGATTATATAGTCCCAATTCTCCATCTCCGCGAGAATTTCTTCGAGACGCTCGCGAGCCTTGCGCTCCTCTTCGGAAAGTTCCTTCTTTTTACGCGACGGCACGTGCTTTTCGGCGTCCTTTTTGTCGTCGTCGAAGCCGCCGTTCAGAGTGCGGACAAATCTGTCCACGTCCTCGTACAGTTTGGAGCTTTCGCCGCCCTTGCCGGATATAATAAGGGGCGTTCTCGCCTCGTCGATAAGTATGGAGTCAACCTCGTCGATTATGCAATAATTGAGTTCGCGCTGGACCATTGCCGGTATGGAAGTTTTGAGATTGTCGCGCAGATAGTCGAAGCCGAGCTCGTTGTTTGTGGCGTAAATTATGTCGCATTTATAGCTCTCCTGCTTCTGCTTGTCGTCCATGCCCGGGACTACCACTCCGACGGTAAGTCCCATAAATTTATGGACCTTGCCCATCCACTCGGCGTCGCGCTTGGCGAGGTAATCGTTTACCGTTACTATGTGCACGCCGTGGCCGGTGAGGGCGTTGAGATATGCCGGAAGGGTGGAAACGAGCGTTTTGCCTTCGCCCGTCTTCATCTCGGCTATTCTGCCCTGATGGAGACAGATACCGCCGATTATCTGCACGTGGAAGTGCTTCATTTTGAGCACGCGCCAGCTTGCCTCTCTCAAAGCGGCGAAGGCGTCGTACAGAATGTCGTCCAGAGTTTCTCCGGCGGCAAGCCTGTCTTTTAAAATTTTGGTCTGCCCTTTCAGTTCCTCGTCGGACATTGCTGCGTATTTGGGTTCGAGTTCCTCTACCTTGCACGCCATTTTATCGAGCTTTTTCAAGGCGCCGCGGCTGTCGGAACCGAGAATGAATTTGATAAGTCCCATAATTACTCCTGTTGGTTTCGGGGATTGATTTAAATTGCTTCGGTGAGCGCATACGCCATGAGATCGTGCGCTCGTCTTTTTATAAACAAATTATATAGTGCTTCAAGCATAATTGTACAATATTTCGCCGTATATGTAAAATTGTTTTTTTGAAAAATTTGTAATTTTTTGGAAAAATTCCAAGATATTGACAGCGCGGAGCGCGTTCGGCGAGAAAATCCCGAAAAACTACGCGTCGATATCCGTAAACTCAAACGCCGACACGTCGAAAAGTCCTCTGTCGAGCAATTTCAGTTCCGGAATGACTCCGAGTGAGAGAAACGCCAGAGACATAAAGGGCTCGTAGCCCTCTTTCACGCCCATGGAATAGGCGAGAGAGGCGAGAGCCGCGCTCTTTTTGACAAACTCGGGCGCGCTTTCGGAGGACATCAGTCCGCCGATATCGAGCGGAAGAACATCAATCTCCCCTCCGCTTTTTACTATGACCATACCGCCGCCTACGCGGCTCAATGTGTTTGCCGCTTGGGAAAGAGCAAAATTATCGTCTCCGATGAGGATAATGTTATGGGAATCGTGAGCTATCGACAAGCCCATGGCTCCGCCGTGGAAACCGTAGCCTTTCAAAAGCCCCAACGCTATATTGCCCGTCAGTTTATGGCGTTCGACGACGGCAAGTTTCAGTATATCGGAGCCCTTTATCGCGACGTCTCCGCCGACGGAAGGAATATTGCATATCTCCGCATGCGTCACAAGGCCGCCCTTTTCCACAGAGATGGTCTTGGCCGCCGAGCCTTTGAGCTTCAAGATAAAATCTTCGGCGCAAAGGGGTCTTTTAAGGCGCACGGTGTTCAAAACTTTTTCCGGAAGATAGCGCTTTGAATGAGAGAAGAGAGCCTTGCCGTCCTTTGCGACTATCTCGCCGTTTTTCATTACGAACGCGGCCTTGAAATCGCGAAGGTCCTCGACCGCTACGAGGTCGGCAAAATAGAAAGGTGCAACGGCGCCTCGCCATTTGAGATTGTAGCACTCCGCGGCGTTCAAGGTCGCGCAGGCGACAGCAATCACGGGGTCTATATTATACTCGCCCACGAGACGGCGGAGAGCGTCGTCTATATGCCCCTTCGTGAGCAGATCTTCGGCGTGTCTGTCGTCCGTGCAGAGGAGGAAACGCCGATAGTTGTACGGCGTTATGCACTCTGCGTTTGAGAGGTTGCGCGCGGAGGAACCGTGACGTATCTGCACGTACATGCCCTTGGAGACTTTCTCCTCCGCCTCTCTTATGCCGAGACATTCGTGGTCGGTGGAAATTCCGCCGCAGAGATAAGCGTTGAGCTCCGCTCCCGTAAGCGAGGGCGCGTGGCCGTCGATAATCTTGCCCGAAGCGTGGGCGGCTTCGAGCTTTTTCAGAGCCTCGCCGTCGCAACGGATAACGCCCGTATAATTCATAAATTCGCCCAGACCGTTTACAGTGGGCGAAAGGATATATTTTTCCGTATCCGCGGCGGTCAATACGGCGCCGTTGGTCTCAAAGGGCGTTGCCGGAACGCACGACGGCAGTTGAAGCATTACGTCGAGGGGAACTTTCCGTGCGGCGCGCAGTATGTACCTGCAACCATCGAAACCGCAGACGTTGGTTATTTCGTGGGGATCGGCTATTACGGCCGTAGTGCCCCTCGGAACGACGAGCGAGGCGAACTCTTCGGGAGTCAACTGCGAGCTTTCGATATGCACGTGAGAATCGATATATCCCGGGAGAATTGTAAGACGAGAGCAATCAAGCTCTCTTTCTCCGCTGTAATTTCCGCCGACGCCGACTATTCTTCCGTCCGTCACGGCTATGTCGCCATGGCGGAGTTTACCGTTAAAAACGTCGATATATGTTGAGTTTTTTAAGACGACGGAGGCCTTGACTTCTCCTCTCGCCGCTCTTATGTATTTTTCGAGCATAATTTTCTCCCACCGTCCTTCAAAGAGGACGATACCGCTTCGTTACTTTCTATTTTAACATAAAAAACCGACCGGAGCAATAGCTTTTGAAAAACTTTTACACCGATCGGAAATTTACTTATTTCTCCACCGCTACTTTAATTTAGTTATTTGCGGCCGCTCATTATTTTACTTATTTTGCGGCCGCTACTTTATAAGCGACGTGCGCATGGCGTTGAGAACGGCGACGAGCATTACGCCTACGTCCGCCACCACCGACACTATAAGGGGGAAGGGCGAAACGGCTACGCCGCAGGCTATGAGCGAAGCTAAAATTATGTCGCACAGCATTAGTCCGAATTTGACAAACAGCGAACCGACTATATTCTGAACGACAATTCTGCGCGTTCCCTTGGCTATCTTTCTGCCCTTCGGAAGGAGGGAAACGTTGTCGGAGACAAGCACGACGTCGCTCGCCTCTATCGCCGCGTCGGAGCCCATTTTGCCCATAGACACGGAGCAGTCGGCCGCGGTCATCACGGGCGCGTCGTTTATTCCGTCGCCGACGTACATAAGTTTGCCGCGGCGTTTGAGCTCCTCGGCGCGTTGCAGTTTGCCGTCGGGCATAAGGCCGGCTTTACAGCCGTCGAGTCCGGCTTGCGCCGATATGGCCTCGGCACGCTCCGCGAGGTCGCCCGTGAGCATTTCCGTATAGGTAACGCCGCTTGCGCGGAGGGCGGCAACCGCCTCCTTCACTCCCTCTTTCAATCTGTCGTCAACCTCGATAACTCCGACATATTCGCCGTCCAACGCCACATATACGAGGGTGGAAACACTGCTCTTTTCGGTAAATGCAATTCCGTTCTCGTTCAGAAGTTTTGCGTTTCCGCAGAGCAAAGTCTTGCCGTTTACCGAACACTTTATTCCCCTTCCGGCAAGCTCTTCGGCGTTCTCGGCGACATATTCGGTTTGAATATCTGAGAAGGCGACGGCTATCGGATGCGACGAAAATTTTTCGGCGGCCGCGGCGAGGGCGAGAGCGTTTTTATCGGAATACGACGCGACGGTGAAGGAGCCCTCGGTAATGGTGCCCGTCTTGTCAAACGCGGCAATCTTGGCGAGGGCAAGCTCGTCGAGACAGGTCGAGCCCTTTACGAGTATCCCGAAGTGGGCGCATCTGCCTATTCCGCTGAAATAGGACAGCGGCACGGATATGACGAGCGCGCACGGACAGGATATAACGAGGAAGGTCAGGGCATTGTATACCCAGCTGACGAAAAGTTCCGTCCACGGCTGTGCATAGGTTGCGAAATATATGGCGGTAGGAACTATGAACGCCACTATCACGGCGGCGATACACACCGCAGGAGTGTAGTATTTTGCAAATTTCGAAATAAATTTTTCAGGCTTGGATTTCTTGGCCGTGGAATTTTCCACGAGTTCGAGTATTTTCGCGACGGCGGAGTCGGCGTACTCGCGGATCGCCTCCGCTTCGACGACTTTGGAGACGTTTATGCTTCCGGAAAGTATTTCGTCTCCGACCGAAACGCTCTTCGGCAGAGGTTCGCCGTTCAAGCTCTTCATGTCGAGGGTGGTTTCGCCCTCGCAAATTCTGCAATCGACGGGCACTTTCTCTCCGACTTTGATTATTATTTTGTCTCCCGTTTTGAGGTCCTCGGGGGAGACGACGCGCTGTTCTCCGTCCACGACGAGAGTGGCCTTATCGCTCTTCAAATCCATAAGATCGGAAATGGAGCTGCGCGAGGCGCCCACGGCTATCGACTGCAAGAGCTCGCCCAGCTGATAGAGATACATTACGGCTACGCCCTCAAAGAAGCCCTCGCGCGTGAATATGCCTAACATAATCGCGCCGACGGACGCTATGACCATGAGAAAATTTTCGTCGAAAATTCTGCCCTTGGAGAGATTTTTTACTGTGTTGATAAATACGGGATGGCCGACGGCGATATATGCCAGAGCATAAAACGCATAGGCGCATATCATGGCCGCAAGATTTCCGCTCCACGCAATGCCCGTAAGATCGAGCACGAGCGCGGGCACAAAAAACAGAGCGGCGACGACAAGGCAGATTATATCCTTCAAATGCTCCTTAAATGCGCTCCTTCCGCGAGTTTCGCCGACTATCTTCACGTCCTCGAAATGAGTTATGGCATACAGCGCCTTTTCACGGGCCTCGGGAGTTGAAGCGTTCAATATTATCCGCATATTCATGAAGTCCACAACCGCTTCCACGCCTTCGATTTTGTTGAGCTCTTCTTCGAGTTCCCTTCCGCAATTTGCACAGCAGAGCCCCGAAATTTTTATCCTCTCGCCCATGACCCGTTCGCCGGCGGAGGGCGACGGCTCCTCCTCTATTCTCGCGTCCTCGAAATGATTGCAGCGATAGACGACCTCTTTCAACGCCTCTTCGGAGCAGTCTACCAAAACTTTGCCGCCCATGAAATCGACGACGGCGGAATTTACCCCGACTATCTTCGACAGCTCCTCTTCGAGCTCTCGGGCACAGTTGGCGCAATCAAGACCAACTATTTTCATCGACTTATTCATTGCAGTTCAGATGCTCCTTGGAAAGCTCTATTATGGTCATAATGTGCCAATCGGAGATTGAATAGAGTATTTTCTTCCCCGAACGGCGGCACTTGATAATCCGGTTGTCTTTTAAAATCCGAAGTTGGTGCGAGACGGCGCTCTGATTTCCGCCGATAGCCTCCGTGATGTGCTCGACGCACAGCTCGCCGTCGGAGAGCGCCAAAAGTATTTTAAGGCGCGAGGATTCGCTCAACGCCTTGAAGCGCAGACCCATTTCCTCTATGTTTTCGTCGGACGGCATCTTGTCGAGCGCGCGGCGAAGCCGTTCCTCGTGCAACTCCTCTTCATCGCAATTTTTCATAATAACTCCGTTTGATTTACGGACGAACACTCGTCCGTCGGTATTTTAATATGAATATGTATTCATATGATAATAGTATAATAATACGCTCGACGGAATATGTCAAGCGTTTGAAAAAAGTTTTTTGAAATTTAAAGAATTTTGCCGCTAAACGAAAATCTGCCGAATAAAATATGCCGAATAATAATTTGGCGCGTATAATCCAATCTGCCGCGCTAAATATTCACGAGTAAAGTTTAGTCTGCCGAGGAACATTTAATCTGCCGCGCCACATATTTTGCCGCGGCGGAGTTCCGGCGAAATTCAGATAAGGGTCAAAACGAAGTTTACGGCTATACCGCAAAGGTATGCGATTACGAATAAGGTTCCCAAAACGGCGAGATTGCTCTTTATGAGACGGGGGTTTTTCAGAAGAATCATAAAACCCATTCCGGCGTTTACGACGAGTCCGGCCGTCATACTGCCGAAGGCGACGAGACCGCCCGTGTATGCGGACGTCAAAATTACGCTGGAAGCACAGCTCGGAATCAGACCCACGGCCGAAGTTATAAGGGGTTGAAGATAGATATTTACGGCGAGAGACTCGGCTATCTTTTCCTCGCCTATATAGAATATAAGCGTTTCGAACGCAAAATTGACTATAAAGAGATATAGGGATATTTTCAGCGCGTGCAAAAGGGGCGACAGCAAGTATATCTTCCACGGGGAGTCGTCAACATGGTCTCTTCCGCAGGAGTAATCGGGCGCGGAGCCGTCCGTCGGGAGCAAAACGGCTGTCTGCTCTTTGCGGAGAATACCGTAGGCGGCATAGCCGACGGCCACGGCGAGCACGAACTTGATTACGAGCAGAGGAATGACGGCCGAAAGAGCGCGAGTATCGGTGAAGTCGGAGAGCAATAAAATCACGGCTTCGTCGCTGGTGGCAATGAATACGGACAAAAGGGCGCCCGTACGGATATACTTCTTCTCGTACAATTTTGCGGCCATGACGGAAAATCCGCACAGAGGAATCAGTCCTACGGCGGAGCCTATAAGGGGGGCGAGATTGCCTTGTAAAATTTTTCGGTTCCCGAATACGGAAGTCTTGTGCTCTATCAGTTCTATTACGACATATATTACGAACAGAAAGGGCAATACCTTCAACGTATCGATGAGCGCGTCGAGAAATACGTTCAGCATACTTGCGTTCTATGAAATATCTATTAAACAAAGCCCCCTTTGCAGGGGGTTTGGCTTTTGCGGAAAATTATCTTAATTTTTTCTTCGCCGCTTCCTTTTTGGGTTTGAGTTTTTCGATAATCGCCTGTTCTTCGGGATACGGAAGAGGTATTCTGTCGGCGTCTTTCTTGCCCGTATCCATATATCCGCCGTCGCGCTTCAAGAGGGTCAGCCGGGTCTCCGAATCGAATACGCAGAGCCTTGTAAGGTCAACGGAGAGTTTTACTTCCTCTCCCTTTTCCGCGCGCTCCGCGAAAGTTACCACGAGGGGCTGTCCGTCAAGCTCGCAACCGGCGTATTCCACGTCTCCGTCCGCCTCTGTTTTCATAAGCGCCGCGACGAGCTGACCTTCGGACGAAGTTTTTATGTCCTCCGGACGTATACCTAATATTATACTCTTTCCGGACTGCGCATATTCTTCGATATCGGTAAACCTTGCGACCGTGCTCTCGGAAAGAGGCAGTCTTCCGCCCTTGAATTCGGCGAAGTAGTTTTCGCCGTCCTTAACAACTTTTGCGTCCTGCAAAAAGTTTATCGTGGGCGAGCCTATATAGAAGGCGACATATGTGTTTGCCGGATAATCGTAAAGGTTCGAGGGGGTGTCTATCTGCTGGACAAGTCCGTTTTTGAGAACCATTATGCGAGTGCCTATGGCGAGGGCCTCGGAGAGATTTTTCGTAGCGTAAACGAATGTACCGCTCATTCTCGCCTGAACGTTGATTATTACGTTCAGCATATCGCGGCGGAGGGAATCGTCTATACCGGCGAGAGGTTCGTCGAGAAGATAGAGTTTGGGCTCCCTCACCATTGCTCTGCCTATCGCAACGCGCTGGCGCGCCGCGGAGTTGAGCACTTTGGGCTTACGGTATAAAATTTCGTTCAGTCCCAAAATATTCGCCGCCGACTTTACGCGTTGGTCTATGAGCGCTTGGGACGCGTGACGCATGCGCAGACCGAACGCCATGTTGTCATATACGTTTAGGGAGGGATAGAGCGTGTCCTGACGGAACACCATGGCCACGTCTCTGTTCTTCGGGTCAACCTCCGACATGTCTTTGCCGTCGATCGATACGACTCCGGCGGAAGCCTCTTCGAGACCGGCTATAATTTTGAGAAGAGAGCTCTTGCCGCTCTTCTCTCCGCCGACAATAACTATGAATTCCCTGTCGTCGGCTTCGAGATTGATATCGTAGAGAGCGGTCGCCCCCGACAAATATACTTTGCCGACTCCGTTCAGATTTAAACTTGCCATGTGTTTCTCCGACTTTGTTTTTTGCTTCGAAGCGCCTATTGCGCCTTTACGATATTATAATAACACAACGGCGGCGGTTTTTCAAAGTGCTTTGAGGCGGAAAAGAAAAATTTTTTGCAATTATATTTTTTAGAGCCATATATTCCGCTCTTCTCGCGCCCGTTATCGGGCTTTATGCCGCTTATCCTCTTTCATCTCCCACTATTAAGTATTTAACAGCTTATTCAACTCTATTTCGCCTCTCTTTTCGCCTCTCTCCCTTCTCTCTTACGCCTCTCTCTTACGCCGTTCGGTTTTTTAAAATTACTGCGCTTTTGCGCGTACACGCGCTCGCTTTTTATTCCGAAGCCGCGCAAAAGGCGGAATAAGCCGAAAATTTGCGCAAAAGCTCGCGGACAATGAAAATTTATTTGAATACCTCGGCGAAGTGTGGTATAATCGGTCATATGGTAAAACGTAATTTCGACAAAATGATGACGGACGAGATTGCCGCTTCAAAGACGGGTTCGCGACTGCTTCTGCATTGCTGTTGCGCTCCCTGTTCCTCCGCATGCCTCGAAAGGTTGAAAGATCATTTCGATATAACCGTCCTTTTTTACAATCCCAATATCGAGGACGGCGAATACGAGAGGCGAAAAAGGGAGCTGATACGGCTTATAGAAAGCACGGGCTGGGCGAAAATTTACGACTGCGACCACAACACGTCGGAGTTTTACGACGCCGTAAAGGGGCTGGAAAACTGTCCGGAGGGCGGAGAGAGATGCGAAAGGTGTTTCCGTCTGCGACTTGAAAAGACGGCTCGGATAGCTGAAAGTTCGGGGTTCGATTACTTTACCACCACTCTCACTTTGAGTCCCTTGAAGGACGCGGAAAAGCTGAACGCAATCGGCGAAGAGCTCGGCGGAGAAAAATGGCTCCACTCCGACTTCAAAAAATGCAACGGGTATTTGAGAAGCATAGAACTTTCAAAGGAGTACGAACTGTACAGACAGGACTACTGCGGCTGTATATTTTCGAAACGGGAACGTTCAAAGACTTGAAAAAAAGCGCGCAACGTGCTACAATAAATATACAATAAAATTCGGAGCGGATATATGGATATAAACAGATACTCTCCCTCTTACGGAATAAACGCAAAACACTTCATAAGAATTTCCGATTTCGACACCGAACAGCTGTTTGAAATTCTCTATGCAATCAAAGCAATGAAAGCAAAATTCATTGCTCACGAGGACACGCGCATACTCAAAAACACGACTATCGCGCTGCTCTTCGGCGACACTTCGTTGAGAACGCGCTCGGCTCTCGAAATAGGCGTGCGGCAGCTCGGAGCGGTCTGCGTAAATTTACCTTACAGCGAAAAGGACATGCGCGCCGGAGAGAATATCAAGGACATAGTAAACGTCATTTCGAGATACGGCGTAGGCGCGCTGGTCACGAGGGGAATTTCGGGCAAGGAACTCGACGAGTTCTGCTCCGTCTCCACCATTCCCATCATCAATTCCACAAACGAGAGCAGTATTCCCTTGCAGACGGTGGGCGACCTCTTCACCATTTGGGAGAAGCGCGGAAAGCTGGAAGGCTTGAAACTCGCGTATGTGGGCAAGGGAGACGCAAACTCGAAGTCTCTTATTCTCGGAGCCATAAAGTGCGGAATGGACGTGGCGATTGCCACCCCCAATGAGTTCGCCCTCAAAAGAGATATGCTGAACTCCATAAGACAGTTCGGCAACATACTTGCCACCGACAATCCCGTAGAGGCGGTGAGAGACGCCGATATAGTTTATACAGACAGCTACAACTATCATTCGGCCATAACCGACCATGAAAAGGAGATATTGGAGCCCTATCGCGTGGACACTTCGCTGATGTCGGTTGCAAAACACGGGGCGTACTTCATGCATTCGCTGCCGGCTCGCCGCGGAGTGGAAGTCACCGCGGAAATCATAGACGGAAAAAACAGCCTCGTTCTGGATCAGGGCGAAAATAAATTGCACGCCATAAAAGCCGTGCTTGCGCTGCTTGTAAAATAATCTTTCAACAGAAAATCAAAGTTTAAGAGCCGACCGCGGCGTCATTGCCGCGGTCGGCTCTTTTTGTAAAATCGCAATTTAAAAAGTCCGGACGGCCTTTCGACGGTCAGTCGGACTTTTTCGCTTTATTGAACTCTCTCCCCTCATCGGCGCACGCGCACGATTTCGGAACAAGAGTTATCATAACTATTTCGGGACGGTTGAAGAGCCTTACGGGAAACTCGGAATTACCCAAACCGCGGGAAATTATCATTTCGGTGTCTTTGACCCTGTGTATTCCGGAAGTATACTTCGGGAACAATCCCTGTCCCGGGGCGTATATGCCGCGGCCGGTAAAGGGAATACGCCACTGTCCGCCGTGAGCGTGACCGCAAAGCACGAGGGCATATCCGGCCCGTGCGTAACGCTCTATATGGTGGGGCATATGGGCGAGAAGTACGGCGGACGAAGGATCTTTTGAAAAATTAAATACGGCGTCGTTTTTATTGCTCGCTCCGTTCAGACCGGCAAAAGTTATGCCGCAGACCTCCGTCTCGGAGTTGTCGAGGACGGTCGCTCCCTCTTCCGTCAACGCCGCCTTGAATCTCCTGTATCCCTTGTTGCGCATTTCGTGATTGCCGGAGACGTATATCACGGGCGCGACGGCAGAGAGAACGGCCACCGTGCGCAGAGCTACAAGTATATTTTTCATAGAGTACTCGTGAATCAAGTCGCCCGTTATCACAACCGCGTCGGGGCGGAGAGCGAATACTTTTGATATTAGTCTGTTGTTATGCTCGCCGAAGGATTTGCCGTGAAGGTCGGAAATCTGGACGATTTTGACCTCCCGTTCGGTTTTGAAAGGGACATTGTAGCGCGTAACGGCAATCAGATTATTATTCAGCCATATCAGCGCCGCTATAATTGCCGCCGCTGTTACGGGGCACACGACAACGAGGGCTATCTGCCATGCCGTCATTTCTTCACCGCCGCTATCCTGTAAATGTTTTTGCCGCGACTTATGAACATTTTTTCGTGCTCCGTCCGAACGTCGCCCTCCACGGGGTCGGCGGTCAGATCTTCGCGAACGTCGAATATCTCATATCCGCAAGAGCGGTAACTTTCCAGCGAGAACAGATAAAAATCCCTGTCGTCGGTCTTTTGAATGATTTCTCCGCCGTCCTTTAAAAGCTGCCTGTACATATCCAGAAATTTGGGATGGGTCAGCCGCTGTTTTTTATAGCCTTCCTTGGGGAGAGGATTGGAAAAGTTGAGATATATGCGCGAAACGGAGCCCTCGGATAAGTATTTCGGCAGCACCTCCGCCGCACAATTTATAAAGTATACGTTGGTAAGTTTTTCGGCCTTTGCGCGTTCGAGAGCCTCCACGAGCACGTTGGATATTTTTTCGACGGCGATATAATTTATGTCGGGATTGAGCTTTGCCGTCTCCGCCACGAAACCGCCCTTGCCGCAACCTATTTCGAGATGTATGGGGTTGCCGTTGCCGAAAATTTCCGAAAGCGGCAGTAAGTCGGGTACGGTCGCCGAAATCCGCATGTCTTTTTCGGACATGTCGGCTATTTTTACTATGTCAGAACAGGCGGCGATACGCTCGTCAAGCCGCGATTTTCTGTGCATTCTCATGAGAAAATTTTAACATATCCGCATAAGTTTTGCAATCGTTTGCAAGTGTGAAAAAGCTACGCTTTTATTTTTTGTTTATTTTGAGGCGGAGCGTTTGAAATGAACGCTCGCGCTTTACAATTAAGCGCCGGGTGAAAATAAATAATTTTGAGAGGTAAAGATGACTTGCGTTGAAATTATTGATTTATTCACCTTATACGGCGTGGATATTGTTGTGCTCGGAGCGATGACTTCCGCCATTACGCAGCTTTTAAAAACCACTGCTCTGAAAAACGTCGCAAATAAAATTTATACCTTCTTGCCGTTTGCGATAGGTACGGCGCTGTACATATGCTACTCCGCCATTACTCATACCGACTTCTGTTTCCCCTTCGAAAACATATTCGCAACTCTCGAAAAAGGAATTTCGGTCGGCGCGGCGGCGACGTTGGTGTACGTCGTTTACGAACAGTTTGTGAGGGGGAAGCGCTCCGACATGCCGCAGAGTCTCATTGAGGCGCTGGTGGTAAACTTTGTGGACAGTGACAGAGCCCCTTCGACGGCAGAGAAAATTCGTGAGCAATTCGACGCGGCAGATATAGCCGCCTCCGCCCAAAAAATTGCGGCGGCGATTGCAGAAAACGCGGCCGAGGACGCGGACAAAGATCAAATAGCCGCGCTTGCTCTGCTCATTGCCGAAACCTTGAAACAGACAACCGACACGCCGTAAAAAAACGCCTCCGCGCTCTCTTTTAAGGAGTAAAACGCGGAGGCTCTTACTTTTATATCGGGTCTTTCGGATATCTTTTTATATGTTTCCGTTTTTGTATTTTGTATATGCTCCGCCTCTGTATTTCCGGTCAGTTGCGCGAACTGATTTTGACGTCATACTTAATTTTCATGTTTTTGAGTACGGTGTCTTTGAGCTCTTCGAATCTGGAATATTTGAATTTGAAGAGCTGTTCTTTTATTCCGAGAAAATCGCAGTCGGTTTCTCTGCACACATCCATAAGCGATTGAAGCCTCTTTACCATTTCTCCCTCCGCCGCTTCGAGGACGCGAGGAGAAAGTTTGTCGTCGTTTTCAGTCTCCTTGGGTTCCACTACCTTCTTGATTCCGGCTATCTGCGCGTAGGCGGAGAATTTCAAAGTGACTTCGGCTTCATTGCCGTCGGCGTTTACGCTTATTCCGCCGGACGCGTTGCCCAGCCCCAGAGTGTAGTGATATTCGGAGGTATCGCACGGCAAAACCGCAAGACGTATTTCGTTTTTCAACACATCGAGGGCGAACGCCTGCTGTTCGTCAAGTATTCCGACAAACATACCGTCTCTGAAAATCGCCGTGCGCCGCGCCGTAAATTCCACCGGCGATTCGCCCGAGGAACCGCCGCCCGAACCGCTTTCTCCCGAACCGCCGCCGGAACCGCCCGACGACTCACCTCCCGACGACTCACCTCCCGAAGAACTGCCGCCCGAAGAGCCCGAACCGCCCGTCTGCGGTTTCTGACCGCCCACGTTGTCGCCGTTGCCGCCCTCCTCGCTTGTGCCCTGTACGTTGGCCTCTATGAACGGCATATAGCATGCCGCGCTCCTCGAAAAGTGCGCCACGGCTATATCTTTGAGGCTGACTCCCGAGACGTTTGCGGATTTTTTGAGTTCCTCCGCAAGAGCGCGCTGAATAACCGTGGTGGTCATGTCTCCCGTCTTTGTGGGCAGCGCCAACATTTCGGAAGCGTCGCCGTCGCACATCGCCACGAGAGCGGTGAGCTCGGAATAGTTCTTGCGGAAAAAACAGCCCATGAGACGGAAGATATTTTTATCCTTACAGCTGTCGCCGAGAAGAATCAATTTGCAGAACTGCAACTGCGGATAAAATCCCGTTTTTGCGTTTATTTCGTTTAACGCGTCGGCTATGGTCTCGCCGCTGCCCTGAATTTCGGCATATTCCACGTTGTCGCCGCTCTGCGACGGCTTGGGAATGGCAAGTTGCGCCGTAACCTGCACTTCGTTTTCGGTGGAATCTATTCCGACCGCCACTATGAGAGAGGATTTGTGCAGGTCAACCAACCCGAAATCGTTGGTGAGAAACAGCGCGGCGAGCGCAAGAAACAGCACCCAGAAAAAAATTACGGAAATGCGGCGGAGTCTTTCTTTATATTTCATATTCTCTCCTTCCTCGTCATAATCTCCTACTCTTCCTTGTCATAATCTTCTCCTCTGCGCCGCGTCCGTTCTCCTCAACGCCCACGCCGAAAGAGGCGCCGCCACCGCAAACAGCAATACGGCAATCCACATCCAATCCGACAAGAACTCGAACATGGACGTGTACAGATGATTGCAGGTTATCAATATGACGAGCAACACTCCGTTGACGGCGAGAGAGAGTATCTCGGGGCAATCCCAACCCGTGCACTTGACGAGGCAATGCACCGCGAGCTGGATATTCAAAACCATTGCGAACAGCATCACTATTTCGAGGGCGTAAAGAGCGTACAGGTCCACTCGGCCGACGACGTCGAGAGCGGAAAAATAGAGGGAAATTTTGGATACGGCAAACTGCCTCGACGAGGTGAGTTCGCCGTATATTCCGTAAAATACCGCCAAAAACAGCAGAACTATCAAGCCGCCGAGGACATAACTTAAAGTCATCTTCGCGGCGTCGCCTTTTCTGTAACGATAGTGACCGAGGAACATGAGAAGATACGCCGGCTCTATGAAGGAGAGCGCTGTTTTCAAAGAGCCCATGAATATGGCCTGCGGCGGAGTTTTGAGTACGGGCAGAAGATTGGAAAAGTCCGTTTCGGAAAACGACATAAAGAATATGAATACGATGCTGACTATGAACACCGGCATACATATGTCCGCGCATCTGCCTATGTTTTTAAAGCCCTTGGAACCGGCGTAAACCGTGAACAGAAATATCGGTGCGAATACGAGAAAAGAGGGAACGGTATCGTAAAATATGGCGTGCACGTACAGTTTTTGCTCGAACATGGGCAGAATTACAGAGAGAATGAAGAACGCGGCGAAGAGCCCGTAAATTATTCTGGCCGCAACTGTGCCGAAAGTGTTCTGAATGAGTTCGAAGAGAGTTTTGTCCGTCTTTGAGCCCAGATACGCCACCGCCCAAATTACCGCGCCCTGCACGGCAAAATCTATGAGTGCGGAAAAGAGAAGGTCTCTGCCGCTGATTCCGGCAAGCGCCACGGGATATAATAGGAGCCGCATTGCAACCGTATAGAACGCAAGAATGAAACATATCTGTCTAACGCTTATTTTCATTTTTGAGCCTCACTTTATTGCCCGTCTTTATTGATTTGGGGCGATTTTTTAGAGAGTACATATTGGCCTTTACCATACTGTCGTACAAGTCGTTCTTGACGAGGGGCGCGAACGGAGCGAGCAAAGGCACACCGTAGGACTGTTCGGATACGATATATGTTATAAGAAAAACCGTCAGTACCACCACTCCGAATGGGCCGACGCTGCCCGCGGTAATAAGAAATATCCAGCGCAGAGTAGTCGTCGTCTCCACAAGGTCGGGCACCGTGTAAAGACATATGGCAGAAAAAGCTATTATTATGATTGCCGGAGTGGAGATGATTCCGGCCTTGACGGCAGTGTCGCCGAGCACGAGCGCGCCGACTACCGAGAGCGCAAGTCCGACATATTTCGGCATACGTATAGAGGCTTCGTTCAGTACTTCCAGAACGAGCAAGACTACGAGCATCTCTATGCTCGGCGATAGCGGCAGTCCCTCCGAGGAACTCGATATCTTCAAAAGAAGCCTGAACGGAATAAGCTGTGCCTTATAGAGCTGCGCCGAAATGTAAAGAGCCGGCAAAAATACCCCCAACATCACGGATATAAACCTTATCACCCTCAAAGTCGTGGCTCGATACGAGGCGGAATAGTAGTCCTCCCCCGTCTGAAAATCCTCAACGAGCATGTACGGAACGGTTATGGCTATCGGGGAACCGTCAACGAGTATTCCCACTCTGCCCTCGCACACCTTGGCGCAGAATATATCGGGTTTTTCCGCCGTGCCGCACTGTTTGAATATAGAACGGGGACGTCGGGATATGAACGCCGAAATATATGAGGAATCGGGTATGATATCTATTTTGTTTTCGGCTATCTCCCTCTCCACCTTTTCCGGCAGACCTTTGGGGCATACTCCCTCTATATACACTATGGCGACGGCCGTTTCCGAACGCTTGCCGCTTTTGACCGTTTTGATTTGCAATTTATCGCTCTTTATGCGCTTTCTTACAAGCGCCATGTTGGTCTTGATTTCCTCTATAAATCCCTCTCGCGGACCTTTTACGGCTATCTGCGTGGGGGGCTCGGCCACCGCTCGCGCCGGAGGGTTTTTGAGGCCCAGAATAAAGAATTGGCTTTCGCCGTCGGCAAAGAGCGCGGCGTTGCCGTCGGAAATTTCCTTTACCGCCTCAGGAAGGCTCTTGCCGTCCTTGACCTCCGGAGAGGCGAGCAGTAAGCGAATCTTTTCTATCGGGTCGTCCTTTTTTACGTCCCTCAAAGGCTTAACCACAAGCTCGCCCAAAAGTTCCTTGTTGCATATACCGTCGGCATAAATCGCGGCAAATTTCCTGCCGCCTTCGGAGACGAACTCAAATACGAGGATATCCTCGCTCTTTAAGATTTTTTTGACCGCCTTTATGTTTTTATCAAGAGTGCTCATACGCATATTTTAAGTAAAAATCCGTAAAAAATACCGCTTCGGCGGAATTATCGGCGGCAGCCGCGCTCTGTTGACAAATTTGTCGGAAAATGATAAAATGCAACCTGTAAAAGCGGCTGCATTTTAAAGGTAAATTATGGAAAAAATCGAATACGACGCCAAATATTTCAATCCTCTTCACACCCTCGACTGCGGTCAGATTTTCCGCTTTTCCGAGTTCGGGGAGGGATATATGGTAATCTCCGGCGACAGAGCCGCATACTTGCATACCGACGGTAAAACGACGGTCGCGGAATGTGACGACGGAGAATATTTTTATAACTTTTTCGACCTTGCGAGGGACTACGCCGAAATCATAAAAAAGGCCGAAAGTTTTTCGGTGCCTCTCCTTTCGAGAAGCTGTGAAAAGTGCTCGGGATTGAGACTATTAAACCAACAGAAAGAGGAAATGATTTACTCCTTTATAATTTCGCAGAACAACAATATTCCGAGGATAAAGGGCATTATTTCGAGGATATGCGAGGGTCTGGGAGAAAAGAGAGAGTTTATGGGGCGGCAATATTACGCCTTCCCCACCACCGACGCGCTCGCAAGCGCAGACGTGGAATTTTTCAGAAGAGCCGGCTGCGGTTACAGGGACGTTTTCCTCTTTGAAACCTCAAAAAAAATAAAAAGAGAGGGTTTGGGCGGACTTGAAAATCTGAACACTCCCGATTTGAAGCGCGCGCTTATGGAGTACAAGGGCGTCGGCGCGAAAGTCGCCGACTGCATAGCGCTGTTCGGATTCTCGAAGAGAGACAGCTTTCCCGTCGATACTTGGATCGAGAAAATTTACAGAGAGGATTTCAACGGAAAACTCACCGACAGAAATAAGATATGCGACTACTTTACGGGGCTCTTTAAAGAAAATTCCGGCTACATACAGCAGTATTTATTTTACGGAAAAAGGTTAAACTTATAATATGCCCGACTATTTTACGCACATGATCGCCGCGGACAAAATTTACGAGAGAATGGACGCAGACGTAAAAAACAAGATACGTTCGAGAGCGCTTTATATCCTCGGGGCGCAGGGCGGCGATGTGTTTTTCGCATACAATATAAGTCTGTCGAAGCGTAACCTCGGCAGGGAGTTGCACGAAAGAGACGCAAAGGAACTCTTTAAACGTCTCTTTCTCGGAAACCCCTCCTATGCGGCCGGATATGCCACGCACTACGCTCTGGACAGTACCGTTCACCCCATAGTATACTCTTATTGCGAGGGTAAAAAGTCGCCTTTCGCCCATCAGAACTTTGAAAAAGATATCGGGCTGTACGTGAGCAAGTTTTACCGCACGAGGCGAACGATACTGCCTCGCGAGCAGGTATTGCAGTGCACGGGATCCGTTTACGATTCCATAAAACTTGTAGAGCCGTCGGTGACCGTGACGGGTGTAGAAAGATGTCTGAAAAGACATTTCGGTTACACGAGATTTTTATTGAGAAACAAAAAACAGAGTTATAAATGTCAATTCGACTTCTCGCTGTTTGCCGGAATTATCGAGGAGGCCGTAGACTTCGGCGTAAAGACTGCGGAATGTGTGCTGAAAGGCGACATAGACGACCGCATGTTTTCGAGGGAGTTTTTACAGAGATAGCGCCTATACCAACTTATCGTACAGAGCGGCCGTTTTAAGTTTTGAATAGAGTTCGTCCTCGGTGATTTCATCGAGGAATTTTTCATTGTCGTAAATCTGCAAAACGAGATAGCGACTGCCGTCGGTAAAGCGCAAAGCGTCTTTGTACGTGGAATTTTTATCGAGTATCACATAGCGTATCTCCTTGCCCTTCTTTTTTTTGGCGACGATGAAATCTATCTTCTGCATCGGCGAGGTTTTAGTGAACGCAGAGCACAGCAAAAAGACGGCGATAACGAGAAACGACGGGTTGCGAAACACCGTAAAATACAGCGCGACAAGAGCGGTTACAACCGCCAAATTGACGATACGTGTTGAGATTTCCGCAACCTTCGGGCTGAACAGTCTGTTCAAAAAACACTTCGCCACTCTGCCTCCGTCGAGAGGATATGCCGGCAACAGATTTATTACAAGCATAGCCGCGTTGGAATAGAATATAATGTCGGTGTAGGCGTATGTCTGCGGCACGAACCACCACAGTCCGGCGACCGCAACCGAAATAAAGAAGTTTACGGCAGGTCCGGAGAGCGCAAGTTTTATTTCGTCGGCGGCGGATATACCTTCGATATCACATTCCGCGGCCGCGCCGTACGGCATGAGGCTTATCTTTACGCACTCGTATCCCAGACGCTCCGCGCAAAATATATGACCGCACTCGTGCAGGAGTGCGGTCAGAGCGCAGATTATGAATACGGGAAAGCCGCCGAACAGCGCCGTAAGCAATCCCACCGCGAAAAACAGAGGATGAATTGTTACTTTCACGACTTCCAGACGGGAACGGCGCCCGATAAAGTCAAACCGTCTATCAACTCTTCGCCGTCGTAAAGAGCTACGCTAACTTCGCCCTCTCCGTCGGTGTAAGCGAAGGGAAGATTGCCCTTTACGCTGTCGCCCACGGAGCAATATACCGTATCAATGCCCGTTATTACGCTCGAAAACGTAGATGTATGGGCTATTTTTACGACATAGGAATCGTTTTGAAGAGTTATTTCGGATACCTTGCCGTCGCATACGGGATATACTGTGCCGGCGGCGGTGAACGTAATAATGCCGTTTTCGCTGACGGTCACTTCGGCGTCGGAAAAACTGCCGACTACCGACGACAGCGCGAGTTCGTTGTAGCTGGGTTCCGAGGTCTCCTCCACGGGATTTACAAGAGAGGATATGAAAGTATTTATGGCGCTGGTCGGCATAAATATATTGGTGAGAAAAATCGATATCGCTATAAGGCAGACAGCCGCTATCTCGCTGAAAAGAATTATACTCTCCCTGTCCTTACCGAATTTAATTGAGTTCTTGGCGGTCTTTTCGGGTGGGTCGGAGAGGTCTTCGCCCTCGACATAGGCTCCGACGCGTTCGTTCACGCTGTCAACCACGCGCTCTTTCAAGTCGTCGCGAGGAAGCTGTTCCCTGCGGCGGAAAAAACTTTTTTTCTTTGTAACGGTAACCGTACTCGCCGGTATTTCCAGCATTTCGGCATAGTCTAAATCCTGCATAATGTTCCTCCGGAATTTTTAAGTCTATCTTAATATATGAGAAGGACAAGCAGTATAGAACAATTTTTCCCGAACATTGCATATAATGAACAAATAATTTTGGAATTTGAGTTCTTGCCTTAAATACAGAGCGCCGCCGCGGAGGGCTGTTGCCCTCCGCGGCGGCTATGGTTCTCCGTTTACGGTTCGAAAATTATGACTCTGCGTTTCGGCTCCTTAAAGCGTCGGCAAGCTCGGCAAACTTCATGGGCGAGAGAGTTTCTCCTCGCGCCTTCAAATCTATTTTGCAAGAAATCAGAAGCGCCTCCGCCTCCTCTCGCGGCATATCAAACGCGCGCACAAGGTTGTTTTCGAGAGTTTTACGGCGTGACGCAAATGCGGCGTGCACTACCTTTTTATATAGGGAAGCGTCCGCAACGGGTATCCTGCCGTCCTCTATCGTGAGTTTGACGACGGCGCTGTCCACGTTCGGCCGAGGCGTGAACATTTCTCTCGGCACCCTCTTCAATATCTTTGCGGAGGCGCGCAGAGCGATTACCGCGGTTATGGCTCCGTAATCGGGCGTTGCCGGAATTGCGCAGAATCTTTCTGCGACCTCTTCCTGCACCATGACGGTCAGACTCTCGCACAGAGTGCTTTCGTCGAGGATTTTTGTTATGAGCGGCGTCGTTACGTAGTAGGGAAGATTTGCCACCACGCTGAACTTTCCTATCGATTTTTCGAGGGCGGCGAGGTCTGCTTTAAGGAAATCCTTGAAAATTATTTCGGCGTTTTCCACTCCGTCAAGAGTTTTTGAGAGGACGGGCTTCAAGGAACCGTCTATTTCGAAGCCTATCACCTTTTTTGCGCGCTCCGATATCGCGCGCGTCAAAGTTCCGGCTCCGCAACCGATCTCCACAACCACGTCGGAAGGTTGAACGCCGGAGGCCTCGACTATGGACGCCAGAAGGTTTTTATCGGTTATGAAGTTTTGGCCGAGGCGTTTCTTAAAGGCGAACCCCTCTGTTTTTAAGGTTGTTTTTACGTTGTTTTCCATAATTTAGCCGCCGTTTTATCGGTATGTATCGAGTTTTTTGAATACAAACTACTAACGTAAACGTTATGTTTACCGTCTGTTTTGTCCGGCGACACATAATGACCGTTAATTGCCGTTATGCAGCCCGTGTACAATTCAGCCACACCTATGACAAAGAAGTCCGCATTGCTATGCGGACTTTGATTTTTTATTATAATTTTCCGAATAGCGCATGAGCGTTTTTATAGACGGTTTCAGACATTTCCTCCGCCGAAACACCCCTTACAGCCGCCATGTTTTCCAAAATCTCGGGAATACTTTCGGGAGTATTGGGAAAGGCTCCGTAACGGCTCTTCGGAGCAAGGTACGGGCTGTCGGTTTCGGTGAGAAGTCTGTCCGACGGCAGTGCGGCGATAGTTCGGCGCGCCTTTTTACTGCCCGACCATGTGCTTGTGCCGCCGAAGGAAAAGTACGCGCCCAACTTCAAAAATTCCTCCGACATTTCGGTAGAATGGGAATAGCAATGAAGCAAAAAACCCTCTTTCAAAAGTTCTCTCTTTTCTTTCAGAAGGCAGAGCATATCCTCCGCACAGTCGCGAGAGTGTATCTGCACGGGCAAGCCGAGCTCATGGGCAAGCTCCAACTGCGCCGTAAAAGCCGCGCGCTGGGCGGCTTTGTCCGTTTCGGGATAGTGATAATCGAGGCCTATTTCGCCGATTGCGACGCAGCGCGGATGAGCGGCGAGTTCGGCAAGACGGACAAGCGCGTTTTTATCGAAATCTTGCAGTTCCGTGGGATGAATTCCGACCGTAAAGCCGACGGACGGAAATTTTTCAGACTGCTCGCGAGCAAATACGCTCGTTTCGAGATTACAGCCGACGGCAATGACCTCTTGCACTCCGACCGCGTTGAGCTTGGAAATCAACTCTCCGATATCGCCGTAAAAGCCGCCGTCGAGATGACAGTGTACGTCGATATATCTCACGAAAGAGCGCTCCCGTCGGGGATATCCTTTTCGGGCGAAATCAGAGAGAGCGTTCCGTCGGGCGCCTCGGCGCAGACTATCATTCCCTCCGAAATTATTCCCTTCATCTCGCGCGGAGGAAGATTTACTACCACCACTACTTTTTTGCCGACCATCTCTTCGGGAGTATAATGGGCGGCTATGCCGGAGAGCACGGACAGAGTTCTGTTACCGACTCTTACGGTTTCGTGCAGAAGTTTGCTCTTCTTTACCGCCTCGCAAGCCGTAATTACTCCGACGCGCATATCCACCTTCGAAAAGTCGTCTATGGTAATATCGGGTTTTTTCTGCGTTTCATCGGTGAGCGCAGCTTCTGCGCGCTGGGCCGACTCTATCTTTTCTATCATGGGTTTGATTTCCTCGTATTTTACTCTTTCAAACAGCGTTAAGGGGGCTTTGGTTACGGTATATTCGCGTGCGTACGCAAATTCCGCGAGGGATTGAAGGCTCCTGTCCGCTCCGCCCGTTTCGGAGAAAATTTTTTCGGAAGTCTCCGGCATAAACGGCTTCAAAAGGTTTGCTCCCAACTCTATTGCGGACAGCAGATTATACAGAACGGTCGAGAGCCTGTCCTTTTTGTCCTCCTCCCTTGCAAGCAACCAAGGCGTTGTTTCGTCTATATATTTGTTGGCGCGGCGGAAAACGGAAATAACCGCGTCGAGGGCGTCCGCCACTCTGTATTCCTCCATTGCCGCCGTCACCTTTGTAGGTGCGGAGAGCACGGCGGATATGAAATCGGAATCGACTTCACCGACAACGTTTTTGTTTTCGGCTCTGCCCGAGAGATATTGATTTGTCATCGATACCGTGCGCTTTACGAGATTGCCGAGGGTGTTGGCAAGATCGGAATTTATTCTCTCGCACATGAGTTCCCAAGTTATTATGCCGTCGTCGGCATAGGGCATTTCGTGCAGAACGAAAAAGCGCACCGCGTCCGCTCCGAATACGTCGGCGAGGTCGTCGGCGTAGAGAACGTTGCCCTTTGACTTGGACATTTTATCGCCGCCTTGCAGCAGCCAGCCGTGACCGAAAACGCTCTTCGGCAGAGGCTCTCCGAGCGCCATAAGGAAAATCGGCCAATATATTGTATGGAAACGGATTATGTCCTTTCCGATTATATGCACGTCCGCCGGCCAATATTTTTTATATTTTTCGGAAGGCTCCGCCGTGTCGTAGCCGACGCCCGTTATATAGTTTGTAAGCGCGTCGAGCCAGACGTATACCACGTGGCCGCTGTCGAAATCGACGGGTATGCCCCATTTGAAGGTGGAACGGGATACGCACAAATCCTGTAATTTTGTTTTCAACGTACCGTTATCCGCCGCGGCGCAAAGCTCTTCGTCGGATTTTCCGATAAACTCGTCGGCAAGCAGAAAGTTGTTCATCATTTCGCGTTTTCTCGACACCGGCCGGATAAATTCGGGATGAGTGACAATGTGCTTCACGAGGCGGTCGGCATACTTGCCCATTCTGAAAAAATACGCCTCTTCGCGAGCCGGCTTGACTTCTCTGCCGCAGTCGGGACAGCGACCGTTTACAAGCTGGCTTTCAGACCAGAAACTTTCGCACGGAGTGCAATACAGTCCCTCGTAAGCGCCCTTGTAAATATCGCCGTTTTTATAAAATTTCGCAAAAATCTTCTGTACTGCCGCCACATGATAATCGTCGGTGGTGCGAATGAATTTATCGTATGAAATATTCATTCTGCTCCATATATTCTTAATGACCGATACCACGTCGTCAACGAACTGACGCGGGGTCACTCCCTTATCTTCGGCCTTCTGTTCCACTTTAAGTCCGTGCTCATCCGTGCCCGTCATAAAGAACACGTCGTAGCCTTGCATTCTCTTGAAACGGGCTATCGCGTCGCTCAAAATTATTTCGTAGGTGTTGCCTATATGGGGTTTGCCGGAGGTGTATGTTATTGCCGTGGTGAGATAGAATTTTTCTGCCATATCAACGCTTCTCAATCTGTTATTTTTTAATTAGTATATCATTTATTTTCAAGGTTGTAAAACGTATAATGGCGAATAAGTCAAAAATTAACCTCATAAACATAGTTTATGAACGCTATTTTTACGGTTATTTTTTTAATTTCGCTGACGGTTATAGCCGTAATTTCTCCCGACGGCGCGTTGACTGCGCTCATGAACGGCGCGGAAAAGGCGCTCGTCATGGCGGCCACGCTGTTCTGTGTTTACGCCGTATGGATGGGGCTCTCGCGGCTGGCGGAAAAGAGCGGTCTCTCCGGCGCGGCTGCAAGGAGACTGAAACCTTTGACAAAGAGGCTTTTCAAAACGGAAAACGACCGCGCATGCGAAAATATTTCCATGAACCTTGCGTGCAATTTACTCGGGATTGGCGGAGCTGCGACTCCGCATGCCGTAAAAGCCATTGACGAGCTGGAAAAAGAGGAAAATTCTTTTGCGCAGAAACTGCTGTTTATAATAAACGCTACTTCGGTGCAGATTGTGCCGACAACGGTTATAGCTTTGAGGTCTGCCGCAGGGAGCGTTTCCGCGGCGGACATATTTTTTCCGTCGCTTATCTGCACAGCGTTTTCAACGGTTCTGGCCGCTGCCGTATTTATTTTGGGATCTAAAAAATGGCACTGGTAATACCCCTTATATTCATTGCCGTATTCACCTTCGCCATCATCAAAAAAGTTAAGATATACGACGAATTTTCCGCCGGAATAGGCGAAGCCATAAAGTTTACTCTGTCCGTTCTGCCATGCCTTGCCGCAATATTCATGATGTGCGAGCTATTCGAGGCGAGCGGACTTTCTGATAAACTTACCGAACTGCTTTCGCCCGTGTTTTCATTCTTCGGAATACCCTCCGAATTGACAAAACTTGTACTTATAAAGCCGTTTTCGGGAAGCGGTTCGCTTGCGTACCTGAACGGAATTATCGAAACTTACGGTCCAGACAGCTACATATCGAGGTGCGCCGCCGTCTGCTTCGGGTCCTCTGAAACGGTGTTTTACATCTCCGCCGTATACTTCGTAGGACTGCCCAGAAAAAAACTTGCCGCACCCATTATAATAGTGCTCGTATCGACATTCTTAACAACCGTTCTCGCCTGCCTTATTTGCAAAGTTTTGTGATAAAAATGTGAAAATGTTGAAAAATAACAAAAAATGTTTATCACGCTAAATTATAAATATTTATAAATTTATTGACAAAATATTTTACTTTTCTTTTTATTTGTCTATAATTATTAATGTAATCGATAGTTGATTACGATTTTACATAGCTCATCATTTTTCCCCCTTATCATATAGAGGCGGCGCAAACTCTGGTTTGCGTCGTTTCTTTTTTCATTTTTCTACTTCGTTAATTTCCGCAAAAAAAGAAAAGCCTCCGTTTTTTTCGGAGGATAAAAAGGAGATTTATATTTTCGTAAAGTTGTATATTTGTACATGAAGCTATATGCTTGAAGCAGTCGATATTGTGCTCTAAATAAGAAATATCACATAAACTCCGACGTTTTGGAATAACGTCTACATATGAATTACAAAAGCTACACACAGAACGCAGGAAAAGACGCATAATGCTGCTTTTTTTCTTCGATTTCATTTTAATCGCGGTCGCCCAAATATTTCCACGATTTTTTCTCTTGCTCAAATTTAATCGGGCAATTTTTTTGCGATTGCTTATGGAACGCTCATTATGCGAAGATGTCTTCAATAATCCGGACCTATTTCATTTACTGCGAATTCTCGAAACTATTTCTTTGAGGGCTTCCACCGTTTCGTCAACCTCGGCCGACGTATTGTATTTGCCGAAGGTGAAGCGAACGGCGGATTTTGCACGCTCCTTTCCGGCTACTGCCGTCACAACGTGCGAAGGCGTGACGGCGCCGGCCGAGCAAGCCGATCCGGTGGAGACGCATATCGACTTCAAATCGAGGCAAAAAAGAATATTTTCGCCGTCGCAGCCGGAAAATGAAAGGTTGGCGTTGGCCGGAACGCGCAGAACGGAGTCGCCGTTCAGTATGGAACCGTCTATTTCGGAGAGCACGCGAGTTAAAAATCTGTTGCGGAGCGCGAGAACTTTTCGGTTATCCGCACCGACCGCCGCGCGCTCCAACGCCGCCGCGAGCCCTACTGCGGAGGATACGTTTACAGTACCGCCGCGGAGTCCCCTCTCCTGCATGCCGCCGGAGAGCAACGGGGATATTGCCGAGCCTTTTTTTATATACATTGCCGCCGCGCCCTTCGGACCGTAAAACTTATGTGCGGAAACGGCGAACGCCGAGGCATATTTTACGGGGAAAGGCACTACGCCGACGGACTGCACGCAGTCGCAGTAATAGAAAATGCCGCGGCTCGCGCAAATTTTACCTATCTCTTTGACGGGCTGAATTGTGCCTATCTCGTTATTGGCCGCCATCACAGCACAGAAAAAAGTGTCGTCACGGACGGCTCTTTCCACTTCCGACGGCTGTATTATTCCGTTGCCGTCGGGTTGAACGAAGGTCACTTCGAAGCCGCGCCGAAGCATGTCCTCCGCGCTCTCGATAACCGCCGGATGTTCTATCGCGGAAATTATCATGTGACCCCTGCCGTGAGCGGCGCCCCTGCCGTGAGCGGCACAAGCTCCCTTTACGGCAAAATTGCCGGCTTCCGTGCCGCCGGAAAGAAAATACACTTCCGACGGCTGACAGCCGAAAATCCGCGCCGTTCTGTCGCGCGCGGAAATGAGCCCCTCCGCCGCCGCTCTGCCCACGGCGTGCTGGGACTGGGAATTGCCGTATAAAGTTTTGAAATACGGCAACATTTCCTCAAAGACGGCATCGTCCAGAGGAGTTGTCGCCGCGTTATCGAGATATATCATTTTTTAAAAGAATCGAGAATTTTGCGGAGTTTTTCGGCCTCGTCAAGTCTGTCCTCATAGTCCCTTCCCATCTGCGTGGAGGAATTTTTTTCGTTTAAGGCTACCTTTTTCATCGCCGCCCAAAGATTTCGTCCGGTGAAGAGAGTAGCTATCAAAAGGAGCACGGCGAGAGCCGCAAACACTATCATTATTATGAGATTTGCGCCGTCCTGACGGGCGAACATTACGGAAGTGAAAGCCAGCGCAACGACAAGGCACACGAGGAAAGGAACAAGCGTAACCGTAAAGAATACGAGCGCCTTCTTGCGGTCGGCAATGAAAAGTTCTCGGCGCTCCGCCTTCTTCTTTTCCACCTGAACGTGGAGCTCCGCCGCGCTCTCCTCTACCGATATTATTTTACTCTCCAAAGGTGCGGAGAGGTCGGAAAGTTCGGCTTTCAGCTCTTCTCCGCAGTACTTCGATACGTTTTCGGCGGCGTCGAGAAGCTCGTCGGAGACTTCGAACCGTGTAAAATTTTCGGTGAGCACTTTAATTTTCAGCGCCCACGACGCTCCGTCATAAGGGTCCGCGCTCTGCGCCGAGGCGATATCGCTTAAAGCGGCCTCGTAATTTTTGTTTTCGAACTCGCGTTCGGCCTTTTCGATGCTCAACAAATATGCGCCGACCACTTCGCGAGGCGCAGAATCGGTTGCAGAGCCGTCCTGTTCGCCCTCTGCATAGGGCTCCGTCCGCTCCTCGGTGAGTTCGGAACCGAACTCGAATGCAAGGTCCTCTTGCTCGACTACGGAGTCGTCGATTATCAACTCCTCCTCGCCGTCGGCGTTTCTGCGTATTCTGTATTTTTTGTCTTTATCGAGATCGTCGTCGATCAAGCGTTCTTCTGCCATTTGTTTCTCCCAAAATATCCAATGAAATTATTTTGTTACGGATTTTAACTGAATACAATTAAATTTGCCGCGGTAACGGCTCTTCGCCCATGCGCAAAATTCCGCATTTTCGAAAAGAGCGAACACCGCGCTTCCCGAACCCGTCATGCAAACGCCGAGAGGCGAAAAGGCTTCGAGCTCTTCGAAAGCCGTCTTGACGTCGGGATTCAGACGGACGGCCGGCTCGTACAATGCGTTATGCAGGCTCTTGCCGAGAGCTTGTACGTCGCCTTTTGTAATTGCTTCGACGGCCGCGAAAGAATTTCCGCCCGTGCCGCAAGAAAGTCTGTCATAGAGGGCGTAACACTCCGAAGTGGAGACTCCGCCGCGCGGCTTCAACAGAATAAAGTGAAGTTTCAAAGGACGCTTGATTTTTTCAATCCTCTCGCCCTTGCCGCGAAGCACGGCAAAGCCGCCGTTCAGCATATATCCCGTATCCGACCCCAGAGAATCGGCTATTTCTTTGAGTTGAGTTTCTCCGCCCTTGCCGTAGAGCTCCGCCATTCCGCGGAGCACGCCGGCGGCGTCTGCGGATGAACCGCCCAATCCGGCTCCTACGGGGATATTTTTATATATAACTATATCCGCGCCGCAAGTGCCGAATTCGGCAATATATCTCTCCGCCGCCTTTACCGCGTTATTGTTTTCATACGGAATGAGTTCGCAATCGCAGCCGTGCATTTCTATGCTCACTCTGTCGTCCTTTCTCTTGTTCAGAACTATCAAATCGTACATGTCTACGGAGCAGACGAGGCTGTCGAGCATGTGATAGCCGCCCTCCACGCCCGTGATATCGAGAGTGAGGTTGAGTTTTGCATAAGCCTTTACGCGAACCTTCATAATAAGATTATATCACATGCGAAGCCGCATTTCAATAAAATGCAATAAAAAACTGCCGACAAGCGGCAGCTTTGTTTTCAGGTTTTGGCTCTGAATATAAGTATACGTTCCTTGCCCGTAAGAGGGAATTCGAGCTCCGGATTGGTTTTGCTCACGCTCTCGGGAGGAACCCCGAGCTTCTTTGCCGTCTCCCAAAGGCCGTCTCCGGCAGTGGGAATATGAACGGAAATCGCGCTGTCGTCGGCTTCGATTTTATCGCCCTCCTCCGCGCCCGTCAGATATCTGACTGTGTGCAGATATCCGTCCGTAGCGGTTATTTTGAGAGTTGCCTCCGCCTCGCACTCGCCCTCGGAGCGCTGTCTTACGGCTATTCCCGTCACCGTTACGGATATCTCGCCGCAGACGTGGTTGAGCCCCGTGAGCGTTACGGAAAACGGCAATTCGACCTCGGTGGAGCGAATCTCGCCGCCCTGTTCGAACAGCAATACCGCCGTCACTACGCCCTCCGCGCCGCCGTCAGTGCGTGAAAATTCGGCGCGAGGCAACGCGGCCGCGAGAAATGCGCATGTGTAATCGAGTTTGGCCTTCGAAGAGCAGAGCCCGAACACGCGCTCGGTGTAGACCTTGACGTCGGTGGCGACTTCGCAACATTCTTCCGCATATTGCAGTTTGAGTTCGTTTTCGGGAGAAAACGCGTCGGTTATCAGAGAAACATGCTCCTCTTCGTAAAATTTTCCGAAAAAAGCGAGGGTGGCAGTGAAATTGACGTCGCACTTGCCGCGCTCCTCGTTGACTTTACAGTCTACGGACATATCCTTTATTTCCGCCCTGCATTCGGCCGGCGAAGGCACTGCCGCCTGCTCGCATGAGAGCTCCGCCTTGAACGGGATTACCCTGCTCAAAGCTACGGGAGAGCCCTCGCGTACGGCGAGCAGACAGAGATTTATCTCGCCCGTGACTTCCGCGATACCGCTCTTTACCGAGCAGTTGAGAACCTGCGGTTGAGCCGACGGAACAAGGATATCCGTGGCAACAAGGCTGAAATCGTCGTCCACTTCGCTTTCGCCGAAGAAACCGACGGCGCCCAAAAGTTTACCCTCTTCGCGCCGGATTATCGCTCCGTCGAGAGACTGTACATAATTGCGCTCTGCAACGTCGCTCACAGTTACTTCGGCGCCTACAACTACCGACACAACGTAAAACGAGCCCTCGCGTTTGAGTTTTGTACGTTCGCACTTCAATCGGCAGTCGCACGTCTGCGCGGAAGCCAAGTTGTCGTCGTCGGCGTGGTGGGAAAACTCCGCGCCCTTCTGCACGCGGCATAGGTCGGAGCCGTTTGCATAGACGAGAGTGCATATAAGTCTGCCGCCGTATGTCACTCTTCCCGAAGAAACTTCCGCAGACGACAGCGAAACCTGCGGATATACGGCGACAACTTCGCCCATATCCTGCTCGGTAAACTTTATTTCTACAATCGATTGAACCTTTAATTCGGCAATTTTACGTGTATATGTGCCCGATGCGATAGATGCGTTTAACATATTTCCTCCCTGTTACAAGGTATAATATGCCGAGCCGTGCACGATTATTACATTTTTTACTTCAACTTGCGGATACGGGCGGAAGAATGAGAACCTTTCCCTTCCCGAAAAATTTATTCCGCTTTTGCGAGAATTTTAACTCTGCCGCAGAGAATTTCGGAGTAAGAATAAGCCGTCTTGCCGAGAAAATTTTTATCATACGGACTTACCGTGAAGAGCGAAGGGTATACTTCGCTCAAAGTTGCGGGAAAAGTTACGAACTTATTTCTGCCCAAATTCAACTTTACTATTACGTCTTTGCCATGAAGTTTGGAAACGGCGTCTTTTATCGAATTGATGCTTATGTTTGCCTTAATCATATTATTAATATTGCCTGAAATGTAAAAATTATGCAGTCCGCAACTGTGTTGCGGACTGCATACTGTCAGTCATATTTGATTTTTCTTTAACTCGGCAAATCAGAAATCGTCGTCCTCGTCATCCTCTTCGTCTTCGTCGTCATCGTCGAACTCGTCGTCTTCCAAATCGTCGAGAGAATCCACTTCTTCGCTTTCGAAGAAATCGTCATCGGAGTCCTCGCCGTCGTACATTTCGTCCTCTTCTTCCTCCTCGTCGAATTCGGCTTTGAGCTCCTCTTCGAGCTCCTGATCGTCTACGGTGAGGTCGCTGTCGTCCTCGTCGAGGTAATTTTTCCACTCCTCGTCCTTTTCGATATCGACTTCTTCCTCTTCCTCGTATTCTTGCTGCTGACGGCAGTTTTCGCACATCTTCTCTCCGGCGTGAATGGGATTTACGCCGCAGACAGGGCAAATTTCGTCGGAATCGAGCACGCCGTCAATCTCTTCGAGTTCTTCGTCGTCGAGGTCGGCGAATTTGAGTCTGCTGCCTTTCATTTCGGCTATGCAGACATCGCAATACTCCTGCGTCTCGCTGTCGATATAGTTTAATTCGCACCTCGGGCACTTTATATATTTGACCATTTGAATAGCTCCGTATATACTGTACTTGATACAGCATATTCCGATTGACGGGAATATGTCTTTTTTCAGATAAATTTTCGGTAACATTATATTAATATTTACCGCATTTGTAAACTGTTTTTTATATAAAATTTTAAAAAATTAAGAGCGTAAACGCGCGATTTATCGCAGTTTATGCAAAAGACCCCCCGACTATGCGAGGGGTCGTATATTTTTTGCGTTTTAAGAGCAATTTTCTTATGAATTTTCTTCGGGGGTCTCTTCGGCGTTTTCGGAAGGTTCCGACGGCTCGGACTCGTCCGCGTAGACATCGATACTCTTATCGTCGGTGGTGTCCACCCTTATTCTCCTCTTGCTGTAATCGGGCAGCTTGTTGCCGCGCTTCTTCTTTATGAGCATTACAATCGTCACGACAAGCGCAATCACAATTATTCCGGCAAGACACATACCTATAATAAAGAATACCTTGGCGGTTGTGGATAGTCCATCGTACCAGCCGGTTTCAACCTCTTCCTCCGGCCACTCTTGAAGATATTGACTTCTGAACTCCCCGATATAGCTCTCCTTGTCCGCATCGGTCATCTCTCCGATTACCGAATAGTAATAGTCGCGGCGGTCGGCGCAAATTTCTTCGCCGTTGACCGTGCGCTTGTATTCCTTGAACTCCGCCCAATCGTTTTCGCAGGAGAGAAGGTCGGCAAGTTTATCCAGAGTGTTCTCGGAATATACGGGATCCTCGTTCTCGTCGAGACCCTCGTTGAGGGCGGCGGCAAGGTCCTTTACATAGTCGATATCCGCAGTGTAGAACAAGTATCTCGCGGCGTTTGCAAGGTTGGCATAGATTGCCGTGGGATAATCGTCGGAGTCTTCGTAGCCGGCTATTATGCCGTCGTCGCCCGTTACGCTCTCAAACAGCTTGTTGAGGCTGTCGATATCGGCGTTGGTCATGTCGCCGACTCCGAACTCCATAACGTAATTGTACGAACTCATTTTATCCGTTTCTCCGGCAAACAGCAGATGGCCGTTGATGAGTTCGGGTCTGAACCAATCGGTTGCGGCGTCGAGATCGAGAATACGTACGGAGGTAAAGTCGCTCACCTCGTCGTCGGGGTGCATTCCCTCGTAATCCTGCCATTCGCCCGTATAATCTATGCGGTAGAACGTATATCCGTTGCCGCCCGAGAGCGAATAATACAGATAGTCGCCGTCGATGAACAAGAGCGTTGCCGTGCCTTCGCCGACTATGCGATAATAGCTTGATCTGTTGATTTTTTCGGCGAGCTTGCCGCTTTGCATTTTGTTAATGGATATGCCGCCGGCGCTCTCCGCCGAAATTACGGCTTCGAGGTCGCCGTTTTCTTTAAACGCGAAAAGATATGAATCCGCCCCCGTTCCGTCGCTGACTATGGCCGCTTCGGAGGAAGGATTTTTATTTATCGCGTCCCAGCCGTCCGTAACTTCGGCTTCTTTCAGTCCGAAGAGATAGGTACTGCCGCCCGTCGTGTCGCTTCTTGTATAGAAAACCGTGCCGTGGCGATAGGTTTCGAGAGTATAGCTGTATCCGAGCTGATTCCTTACGTCGGATTTGTCGGGTTCGTAATTGAAGGGCAATTTATCCAAAATTTTGCCGCCTATGCCGTCGAATACAAGATCGCCGCAGTTGATATATCTGTCGGTTTCGTCGTTCCAGCCGAAGATGGAATCGAAATCGTATTCATTCGGTTGGGTTTTTTCGGCGGTGACGGTGTAGAGTTGGTTGTACGATTGCTCGGTATTGGTATCGCCCGAATAGTCGTAAACTGCCATCGTGTAGTATACGCGAGGGTTGGTTTTATCCTCCGCGTCGAATACGTAGCCGGAAATATTATAGGCGAGCAGAGTGTCAACTCCGCTGGTAACATTGTACGAATGGAGATTGGTGACACCTTGGGACTCGTCATACAGAGTTTCGGAAGTGACAACGTAGAGAATATATATATCGTCGCCGGATTTAACGAATCTGTAATCGCAGTCGAGCGCGTCCAAAGTGACGTAGGCGCTCTTCATCGAATCCGTTCCGTCGAGACGCGCGCTCTTCAATTCGAGTTTGGAGTTCTGAATTTCACCGTTGGAATTTCTCTTGGCAGAGGGCGTGCCGTAATACACGTAGTCGCCGTAAATAAAAAGACCCGTCTGATAGTTGGAAGAATAGGCTATCTGCGGAACTACCGTTTCCGCGGCGGAATAGTTGTATTCGTCGAGGTCCTTTTCGGAAATGCGCATAATGGCGCCCTTCACTACCGAGCCGTAATTGTTTTCGGCCGTGTTGCTTTCGGAACCGTTTATGAAATAGATATATCCGCCCTTTTCAACGGCAAAGCCGCCGTTTGAGACGGCCGCTTCGGACGAGGAAGTATAATCGAGCGGCTGTATGGAGTTATAAGGCGAACAGCCGACTGCGGCGGCGGAGATGCCCACCGATAAGACAGCCGCGGTTGCCGCGCATATAATTTTAGTGACCTGTTTTTTCATTATTTAAAGAAACTCCGATGGAAAAAACTTAAAAAATTACAATTCAAACATTTTTAATTATATACCAAACGAATATTTTAGGCAATAAATTTGCGTTGATTTTGACAAAAAAATGTGGAAAAGGAGTATTGTTTTTGGAAAAATTCGCACTTTTGAATTTACTTAAAGCATTGGACGGATTGAAGAGCGCGGACGCCGACGAAAAGACGGACAAGGGCGCGGCTCCCACCGCCGCTTCCGCTCGCCCCTCCAAAACGCCGACGGAAAACGCGCAGAGCTTCGAAATACCGAATATCATGTACGAAGCGCTTATGCGCCACGAGACGGTCAGCAACCGACTGAAAAACAAAAAGTAGTGCGGCGCAATTCTGCGCCGCACGGGATATTGTATCTTCGTTTGCAAGAGAACGCGCCTTTTTTCAGACGGGTTACTTTATCGTAGAACGAACGTGCAATCTGATATGTCTGGGCAGACCGTTTACCCAAAGCGGAGAAATTTCCGCCTGAATCAACGGATAAATGTAGTGAACAAGCTCTTTTTTGACGTTGGTGCCGTCCTCGGTGATCCATTCGCGGGGAACCTTCTTTTCAACGTTGGCTATGAAGTGAACGTCTGCGGCTTCGGTTATGCACATATAGGGGTCGTCGGATATTCTCTTCAAGGTTATAACCTGTCCGCTCATTCCCTCGAACGCAGCCTTTACCGCCGCGCCGCCTACGTTGTAGGCTTCCGTAACGTCTATACGGGACTGGATATGGGAAGCGCAACGTTGCAGAGACGAAAGTTCGATGGCACGGGTCTTTACGCCGTACTTCTTGGCTACTTCTCCGGCGAGATACCGAGCGGTGCCGGCAAGCTGTTTATGACCGAAAGCGTCAACATAGTCAACGTGGTCGGCAAGTTCGCATACGTATCTGCCGTCGGCTACCTTTATGCCTTCGGATACGGCTATAACCACAGAGCGGTCCTCTTTGAGAAGTTTGCCGACATAATCGAGGAAATTGCCGAGGTCGAACACAACTTCGGGGAGATAGATGGCGTCCACGCCCTCGCAGTCCTCGCCCTTTGCGAGCGCCGTCGCAGCGGTGAGCCAGCCGGCGTTACGTCCCATGACCTCGATTACAGAAACTACGGGATAATCGTATACGAGTCCGTCGCGGATTATCTCCTTTGTGGTGGAAGCTATGTATTTTGCCGCACTGCCGTACCCGGGAGTATGGTCGGTTATGGCAAGGTCGTTATCTATTGTTTTGGGAACGCCCATAAAGTGTATGGGGCTCTTTATCTTTTCGCCGTAGTCGGAGAGCTTCTTGATGGTATCCATCGAATCGTTGCCGCCGATATAGAAAAAGGCGTAAATTTCAAGCTCGTTCAAGATAGCAAAAATCTTTTCGTAAGTATCCTCGTTGCCTTCGATATCGGGCAGCTTATAGCGGCAGGAGCCGAGGAAAGACGAAGGCGTTCTCTTCAAGAGGTCGTTATCCAGATCCGTTTTGAAACGGGTGGACAAATCGACGATATCTCTGTCGAGTAGACCCTTGATTCCGTGCACCATTCCGTACACAATGTCCGCGCCTCTGTCTTTGGCCGTTTTGAATACGCCGAGAAGGCTGGAATTGATTACGGCTGTGGGACCGCCGGACTGTCCGACAATTACATTTTTCATTGAGATTTCCCCCTAAAATTTTTTACAGATATGTTTTTCGGCAAAACTAATCGCCGTGGCTATATTATTTTAACATACGGACAAGCAAAAATCAATATCAAAAATAAAAATTTTTTGCCGAGACTAAAAAGTTTAAGGCATATTGAAAGCGCCTCCGTCTTTCGGACGGAGGCGCTTATCGTCTGTTTTTGAAATTTAATTCTTTTTGATGAAAGCCGGCACTGCGCAGAGCGCGGCGGCCAATACGGACAAGATGCCGGCAAAGATTGCACCCAGACCGAGGGTATACTCTTTAAGCAAATTCGCTTCGGATGCCGGAATCGTCATGGGCAGAGCGCAGAAGAAGAGCACTCCGGCGACAAGGAAGCAGCCGGAAGCCACAAAACCGCTGATTTTGCCGAGCTTACCCAAAATTGCGAGAACAGCGAAAACTATTCCGACGAGCGCAAGCAAGTACGGCAGGAAGTTGCCGAACGAGAATTTCAGAATGGGAATTCCGTCCTTTGCTATTTTGCTTGCCTCCGTATAGCCGAAAGCAACCTGAACTCCGGTGTATGAACTCGTCACCGACTCTTTGCCGACGCTTACCGTCATGGATATCGCCGGTGCAAACATAAGCAGTATGGACACAAGCGCCAAAACCGCTCCGCAGCAAACGAGAATATTGCCCAAAGTCAAAAATTTTTTCATTTTCATAACCTCCTTTTTTTCGGCTCTGTTTCAAGCCGATATACATATTAGCGCAAACGCGAAATTTTTGCAAGTTTTAAATACCGATAAATCGACAAATTGTTTAAAAAATCCCCAAAAATTTACATACCCATGCTTTACCGCAAAAAAAAGTTCGGCAAACGAATTTGCCGAACCCATAAGTTTTTATCTCTTTGAGAATTGAGGAGCACGACGAGCTTTTTTCAAGCCGTACTTCTTTCTCTCTTTCACGCGAGGGTCGCGAGTCAGGAAACCTTCCTTTTTGAGAGCCGGACGGCTGCCCTCTTCGGCTTGAAGAAGGGCCCTTGCTATTCCCAGACGGATAGCTCCGGCCTGACCGGTATATCCGCCGCCGTAGACGTTTACAATTACGTCGTACTTGGCTTCGACGCCCAAAAGAGCGAGAGGTTGTTTTACCACGTACTGCAAAACCGATTGAGGGAAATAATCTTCAAAAGCCCTGTCGTTTATCTGAATAACTCCCGTTCCGGCAGGAATGAGGCGAACGCGGGCTATTGCCTTCTTGCGTCTGCCTGTTCCCCAGAATTGCAGTTTTTTCTTTAAATTAGTTTTAGCCATATAAAACTATACCTCTCCCCTTAAAATAATTTGAGTTCTTCGGGCTTCTGCGCCGCATGGTTGTGTTCCGCGCCCTTGAATACTTTTAATTTTTTGATCATATCTCTGCCGAGCGAGTTCTTGGGAAGCATGCCCCTTACCGCTTCGTATACGGCGAGGTCGCTCTTCTCGGCGATGAGCTTTTTATAAGCCACTTCTTTGAGTCCGCCGATATAGCCGGTGTGATATCTGTAATATTTATCGGTAAGTTTTTTACCCGTCAGAACCACCTTATCGCTGTTCACTACTATGACAAAATCGCCCGTGTCTACATTCGGCGTAAACGTGGGCTTGTTTTTGCCGCGAAGTATGGCCGCCACTTTTGAAGCCAATCTGCCGAGGGGAACGCCGTTTGCATCGACGACGTACCACTTTCTTTCAACTGCCTCCGCCTTTGCCATATAGGTTTTCATTTTCTTCTCCTTGAAATTGCCGCACTTTTGCGGATTTTCCTGTCTCAATGTTGCAATGTAAACTTATTTTATTATTTTATAAAATATCTGTCAAGCTGTTTTGAGTTGCGTTTAAAAAGTTTTTTATAAATTTTGAATTAATTTTAAAAGCCTCGCAATTCGGCGTTTTTAATGCGTTTTTCGGAGCATTTTATGTCGTTTACGGAAGTTTTTTATCATGTACGCGCAAAAAAACGCGTCATAAATCCCCCGAAAGTCAGAAACGGCGCTCCCTTAAAAAGGAACGCCGTGATTTTTTGTTTGCCGTCAGCCGATGAGTACGGCCTTTATGCGTTTTACTCCGGCGGAGACGTTCTCCTGCTTGACTATCTTAAAGGTTCCGAGCTCGCCCGTGGACGAAGCGTGGGGACCGCCGCATATCTCCTTTGAAAAATCGCCTATGGCGTAAGTTTTGACTCTCTCGCCGTATTTGCTCTCGAAAAGACCCGTAAAGCCCTGTTCCTTTGCTTCACCGAGGCTCATTTCCTTCATTACGACGGGCACGTTTTTGGCTATCTGTTCGTTTACGAGCCTTTCCACTTCCGCCACTTCTTCGGGCGTGAGCTTGCGCGCGAAGTTGAAATCGAAGCGAAGTCTCTCCTCGGTTATGTTGCTGCCCTTCTGCTCGACGTCCGGCGAACATACTATTTTCAGCGCGGCGTGCAAGAGGTGGGTCGCCGTGTGCAGCTTCGTGGTCTCCTCCTTGTGGTCGGCAAGTCCGCATGCGAACTTCTGCTCGCTGCCGGCGCGGCTCTTTTCCTGATGCTCCGCATACGCACGTTCATAGCCCTTCACGTCGACGGTCAGTCCCTTTTCGCGCGCCATTTCGCCCGTAATCTCCACGGGAAAACCGTAAGTGTCGTAGAGGTGGAAAGCCGTTACGCCGTCTATCTCGCCGCCGGCGGACAGACATTCGGTCGCCTTTTCGAATTCGCGTATACCCTGTTGGAGCGTTCTGGAAAATTTGAGTTCCTCCTTTTCGAGCTCCTCCTCTATTTTCGCGCGGTTGCGGACGAGTTCGGGATAGACATCGGCATATTTATTTATTATGGTATAGGACACTTCCTTCAAAGAGCCCTGCGGCAGACCTATGTTTCTGCCGAAGCGGACGGCGCGGCGGATTATCCTGCGGAGGATATAGCCCTGATCGGTGTTGGAGGGAACGATGCCCTTCTGGTCGCCGAGCATGAACGTAGCCGTGCGCACATGGTCAAGTATTACGCGGAAAGCTCTGGTGACCTCGCCGCCCTCGGAATACTTTTTGCCCGTGAGCTCCTCAATCTTTTTTATGGCGTTCTCGAATACGTCCGTCTCGTACACGCTGTCCTTGCCGCCGAGTATGCAGAGAGTGCGCTCCAAACCCATGCCCGTATCAACGTTCTTCTGTTTCAGCGGTTCGTACTTGCCCTCGGCGTTTTTGTTGTACTGCATAAATACGTCGTTCCATATTTCGAGGAAGGTACCCGACGGCGCCTTGTCGAAATCGTAGGGACCGAGCTTGTCGGCCTCCGCGTGATTGCGGATGATGTGCATTTCGGTATCGGGGCCGCAAGGTCCGGTGGTTCCGGCCGGACCCCACCAATTTCCGGACTTCGGAAGAAAGAAGATATGTTCTTTTTTGATTCCGCACTTCTCCCACAGCTCCGCGCTCTCGCTGTCGCGAGGGCAGTCGCCGTCGCCGGCAAAGCAGGTTATGGCTATGTCGTCGGAGGGTATGCCCAAATATTTTTCGGAGGTGAGAAACTCATACGACCAAGGAATCATCTGCTCCTTGAAATAATCGCCGAGGGACCAGTTGCCCAGCATTTCGAAGAAAGTGCAGTGAGCGGAGTCGCCTACCTCGTCGATATCGCCCGTACGCACGCATTTCTGCACGTCGCAGAGACGGTTGCCGGCTGGGTGCTTTTCTCCCAGAAGATAGGGAACGAGCGGATGCATTCCGGCCGTGGTAAAGAGTACTGTGGGGTCGTTTTCGGGTATGAGCGAGGCCGAAGGGATTATCGCGTGACCCTTGCTTTGGAAAAATCCGAGAAATTTCTCTCTCAACGTTTCACTTGTGAACTTCATATTATTGCGCCTTTTTAATGATTTTTTGCAATTATTTTTTTAATATTTCGTAGCCGTCTTTGCCGTCTTTTACAAAGTAGCCGAGGCTCTCTATTTTTGCGCGGAGAGAATCGGCCGCCTCCCAATTTCGGGATTTTTTGGCGAGCCAACGTTCCTCTGCAAGTTTTGATACATCTTCGGGAATGAGGTTGTTTTCGGGATTTTTTGCCGCCACTTCGTCGAGATACGCCCTCGCGCTCTTTTTGAACAGCCCCAAAAGCGAATAAGTTTTTCTGATTTGCGACACGTCGGCCGCGCAGGACGCGTCGCCCGAGGCGAACTTCTGCGCGACCGTTCTGAACAGAGCGAAGAGCTCGGAGAGAGCGAGCGCGGTATTGAAGTCCTCCTCCATGTCGGCGTCGAATTTTTCGTCTATGGCGGAGTTGGAGCCCTCTTTCCCGTACTTATCTTCCACCTTTCCGATAATTTTATAGAATTCGGTCAGATGCCTTTCGGCTTCGGGAAAGAGCTCGTCCGTTATGTTTATGTCGTTGCGGTAGTTGTTCTGCAACAGCGCGAATTTTATGGCTTCGTTGGTATATTTTTTGAGCAAATCCTCCAAAAGAAGGGAGTTGCCGAGGCTCTTCGACATTTTCTGTCCGTTCACTTTTATTAGGCCGTTGTGCGTCCAATACTTTGCGAACTGCTTACCCGTCAGACTCTCCGTCTGCGCGATTTCGTTTTCGTGGTGGGGAAAAATCAAATCTCTTCCGCCGCCGTGGATATCTATCTGCTCGCCGAAGGCCGCCATGTTCATTGCGGAGCACTCTATGTGCCACCCGGGGCGTCCCTTGCCCCACGGGGAATCCCAGCTTATTTCGCCCTCTTTCGCCGCTTTCCAGAGCGCAAAGTCCGCCGGAGAACGCTTGCACTCGTCGTTCTCCACGCGAACGCCGTCGAGCATGTCCTCCACCGTGCGGTTTGAAAGACAGCCGTAACGTTTGAAACTCGATACCGAAAAGTACACGTCGCCGTTGTCGGCGGCATAGGCATGTCCCTTTTGAATGAGTTTTTCTATAAAGGTTATTATATTCCCGATATTTTCGGTGGCTTTGAGCCAGACGGTGGGGTCGTCTATCTCCATTTCGGACATTATGCCGTTGATTTTTTCAATCATCATAGCGGCGTACTTGTCCGCCGGAATACCCGTTTCGCGGCTCTTGGCTATTATTTTATCGTCTACGTCGGTATAGTTGCGCGCATAGGTCACTTCGTAGCCCTTTTTTTGAAGAAATTTCCGCATTACGTCGTATATCAGCGCCTGATAGCCGTGACCGACGTGGGCGTCGCCCGAAACGGTTATGCCGCAGGCGTACATTTTGACCTTGCCCTCTTCCAGAGGCACGAATTGCTCTTTGCGCCTTGTAAGCGAATTATAAATTCTCATTGCCGTTTTCTCTATCCTCTTCGCCGAGTCTCTTTTCAAGCTCGGCAATTCTCTGTTCCAATTCATATCCTTGCTCGCGGAGAGCACAGAGTTCCTTCAATACGGGGTCCGATTTGTCCTGTCCGAGGTCTATTCCTTCGGATGTGCCGTTTATTCGGACTATTCTCGCCGGAATACCGACTACCGTGGCGTGGGGCGGAACGTCTCTCAAAACCACGGCTCCCGCGCCGACTTTGGCGTAATCGCCTATTTTGATGTCCCCCAAAACTTTGGCTCCGGCGGAAATGACGCAGTGCTCGCCGACCGTAGGATGACGTTTGCCCGTCTCCTTGCCCGTGCCGCCGAGCGTACAGCCCTGATAGAGCACGGTGCCCGTGCCGACTTCGGCGGTTTCGCCTATGACTACGCCCTGACCGTGGTCAATGAATACTCCGGCGGAAATTTTCGCCGCCGGATGAATCTCTATCCCCGTACGGAATTTTGCCCACTGCGAAATCATTCGGGCAAGCAGTTTCAAATGCATTCTGTACAGCCTGTTGGCAAATCTGTGCCAAGAGAGAGCGTGCACGCCCGAATACGTGAGCCAAATTTCGAATTTATTGCGCGCGGCCGGATCGTTCGCCTTTGCCGCCCTTATGTCCATGCGGAGACGTTTGAAAAACATATTCTGAATTTATCCGTTACTATATTATATATAATATTTGCGCCAAATGCAATTTATTTTGGGTGGCTTTTTAAGCGTCTGTAAGCATTTTTGCCCGTTTGTAAAATATTAACAAAGTTTTTTATTTCTTGTAGGTTTATGCCTTCATTTCCTTGACTTTTACGTGTTAAAAGTTTACAATATTTTTATAGAAAAAACCATATGTTACTTTTTCACAGGAGATTTTTGGAATGAAACGTGAAAGAATAGAAGAAATTGCCGAAATACTCGACAAACGCGGCAAAATGACTCTCGAACAGCTTGAAGAAGTTTTCCCCAACGTTTCGCAGATGACGTTGCGGCGCGACCTGTTTCAGCTTGAAGAGGACGGCAGAATAATCAGAATACGCGGCGGCGCCATGTCGGTCAAGGAAGTTCAGAAAGTTTCCGGCGAGGCATATACAAAGAAAACAACGATAAATACCGACGCAAAAATCGTCATAGCGCAGAAAGCGGCGGCGCTCATCGACGAGGGAACCTGCATGTTCCTCGACGGCGGCACCACGGCCATGTATCTCTCGAAGGAGATGCCCGACATAAAGTGCACCGTATTCACCAACGGAATTGCGGTCGCCATGGAGCTCGCGCAGAAGAAGAACGTAAACATAACGGTCGTGGGAGGACAGCTCATGAAGGACAACCTCTCCACCTCCTCTCCCGCCTCCAAAGATTATTTCGACTTGACAAACTTCGAAATCGCCATAGTTTCGGCGACGGCGTTCACCCCCGAACAGGGATTTTCCTGCAACAGCCAGATAGAGAGCGATTTGCTTAAAAACGTTTTCAAAAAGGCAAGACAGGTATACATGATGCTCGACAGCTCGAAGATAGGCAAAATCAACCCCTATACCTTTGCGCATATCGACGACGTGGACGTGCTTATAACCGACGACCACTTCCCCAAAGATTGCAAAAAGATTTTCGAAGAGCACAATATAGTAGTAATGTGACACGATATAAAAAAACCGCGGACGGCAGATTTGCCATCCGCTTTTGTTTTGCGGTTTATTTTTAAAAACGTCTATGCCCGACGGTACGCAAGCTCCACATATCGTATACCCGACACGGGAAGCGAGCTCAATCTTACATAGCAAGCGGCGCTAACCCGACATGAGCGAGCTCCATACTTTTTGACAAACTACAACATATACCCGACATGTCGGTCGGCAAGGGGCGGAAGTTACTCGGTGCGCAGCGCCACGACGGGGTCCTTTTTGGCGGCAGCCGAAGCCGGTATAAGTCCCGAAATGAGCGTGAGGATTATGCTTATGCCTATCATTATAAGCGCCTGCCATATCGGTAGAGCGGCTATGCCGCCTATGCCGAAGAGCGAACCTATTATTACGTTCAGAATGAGAGACAGAATATAGGTTACGCCGATGCCCACGAGTCCGGCGGCGAGACCTATTATGAAAGTTTCGGCGTTGAACAGCCGCTTTATATCCTTCTTTCTTGCGCCGACGGCACGGAGTATGCCTATCTCTTTGACGCGCTCGACAACCGAGACGTAGGTTATTATGCCGACCATTACGGTTGAAACGACAAGCGACAGCGCGGTGAACGCCACAAGAGCTACGGTTATCATCTCTATCATGGTGTTTACCATTGCGATTATGAGACCCACCGTATCGGTGTAGGTTATTTTCGAGCCCTCGCCGAGCTCCTCCACGGTCACGTCGGCGCCTTCGGCGTTCTTGTATACGAACACGCCCGTTCCGTCCTCTTTGCACGCTTTGTTCCACATATCGAGGTAGTCGGTAACAGAATCTTTGGTGTCGAAATCGAGGGGATATATCTTGATTCCGGAGGGTATATCGGTGCCGGCAAGCATGGAAAGATTGACCTTATAAATATCCATGGGATTGGAGTTCTGACCGGCGCTTTCCATCATCATGGACATAAAGCTGCCCGTTTCGGTGAAGGCGGAGCATGCGCTCTTTTTCGTGACCTCGCCGTTTTCGATAAAGGTAAAATCGTAATTGTAAGGCAACATATTAAGGCCGTCGGGATTGGACGATTTTTTAATATAATCGACTATCGCGCTGTCCATGCCCGTCTTTATGGTGTGCTCGGTGAGCGCTTTCGTGTAATAGAGGCCGGAATTGAGACAGCCGTAGGACACTCCCTTCTTCTTTTGGAGTATGGCGCGAACTTTCATGTCTATTTTTCCGCCGTCGGCCTTATCCGAGTCGGAAAAATCGGAGGTCTTTATATTATACGTATACGGCGCAAGAAGAGAATTGACGGGGAAGCCGCTCATTTGGAAGGTCTCGTCAGAACGAGTTCTTCTGAACACAACGTCGGACGGATACCAAGTGAAAGTTTTGCCGTTTTCGCCTATGAATTTATCGAAATTCATGCCCTCTTCCAGCAAGTCTTTACTGATTTCCTCCTTGTACTGCGGATCCTCCGCGGCCTTGAAGGCGAGGTTCAGAAACTCCTCTTCCGTCAGGTAGCCGAACTGACCGAAGTTCAGATCGGTGAGTTCGTTTTCGTCTACCACCATTATGATGCTCGACCTGTCTTCGAAAATAGATTGGAGCTCTTCTTCCGTCAATTTCTCGGTTTTGCCGATGTCGGTGGCGAGAACGTCATATTGCGAAAGTATATATTCGCTGTTGTCGGGGAGTTCGGAAAACGCCGTTACCGTGCTTATTATGCTCGAATATCGGCTGTAATCGGGCACGTTGCTCAAAATGGACGTATAGAGCGAGCGAATACCCGTCACCGAATATGTACCGCTCGTATCGGCGTCTTGTGGTATGTTGCGGTCAGTGACTTTGAAATCGGTGTAAATGTAGTCCGACATGTTGAATTTATAAGTAAACTGCAAGGCGTTGTAATACTCTTCCGGCATTGCGGAAACATAGTCGCGGTATTCGGGGGTTATCTCGTTCATTTTCGCGGCTCCGCCGAGGCTCATCAGAGTGTCGAGCAGAGAGTCCACGTATACCTTATCTTTCAATTTTGTTATATCGGGTTTGTTCTGGGAATTGTTCGCCGCGTCCATGAGCGAGTTGAAGTCTATTGTCGATTCTGATACCTGCAACGGATAGCCGGAGAGCATGTCGTCCTCCATGCTCGCTATGTAGTTCTGCACGCCGGCGGAAATGGCGAGGACCATGGAGACGCCTATTATTCCTATGCTTCCGGCTATTGAAACCATCAATGTGCGCTTGAACTTCGAGAGCAGATTTTTAAGAGAGAGCGAAAACGCCATCGACATGGACATCGACGTCTTTTTCTTTTTGCCCTTGTTTGTCTTGGGCTCCGCGGTCTCTGCCGCCTCGGTTTTTACGACGTCCTCCGACTGCGAGAGCTCGGACGTCTCTGTTTCGGATATGTTTTCGGAGGATTTGTCGGTTTCCGCAACTTTGCCCGAATCGACGGATTTTTCAGTTTCGGCGTACGAGGCGCCCTCGTAGGGCATCGTGTCGTCGATGACTTCGCCGTCGAGCAAGCGGATAATGCGCGTGGAATACTTTTCGGCGAGTTCGGGGTTGTGAGTGACCATTATGACAAGTCTGTCCTTGGAAATCTCTTTTAAAAGCTCCATTATCTGAACACTGGTCTTGCTGTCGAGCGCGCCCGTGGGCTCGTCGGCGAGAACTATTTCGGGGTCGTTTATGAGAGCGCGCGCAATGGCCACCCTCTGCGCCTGACCGCCGGAGAGCTGGTTGGGTCTGTTCTTTATTTTATCGGCAAGCCCCACTTTTTCGAGGGCCTCTATCGCGCGGCGGCGCCTCTCCTCCTTGCTCACGCCCGAAATCATGAGCGCAAGTTCGACGTTCTGCAATATCGTCTGGTGAGGTATGAGGTGGTAGCTCTGGAAAATGAAGCCTATGGAGTGATTTCGGTAGGTATCCCAATCGCGGTCGTTGTACTTCTTTGTGGAGACGCCCTGTATGAGGAGGTCGCCCGAAGTGTATTTGTCGAGACCGCCTATTATGTTCAAAAGGGTGGTTTTGCCGCAACCGGAAGCGCCGAGTATGGATACAAACTCGTTCTTGCGGAAGTTGACGGAAATTCCGCGCAGAGCGTGCACTACTCCGTCTGCCACGGGATAATCTTTTGTTATGTTTTTAAGTTCAAGCATTTAAGCCTCCCACCGACGGCAGCCTGCCGTCGGCTTATAAAGTTTACCGGACTGCTGCCGGAATTGATAAATTTAAAAATCCGAATTCCGCCGAAACATAAAATCAGTCCAATCAGACATGCTTGCCGCGGTCTAAACGCGAGCCGAAGCAAGGCGCGAGAGCGAACGTTCTTTGCCCAAAATATTCATTATGGTGCAAAGATCAGGGGAATTGGGACTGCCCGTTACCGCTATCCGGAGAATCTCGGCGGCGTCGGAAACGCTTCCGCGCCATGCCTCGGGGTTCTTTTTATACTCGCTCGTCTCCGGACAGAAGCCGACTTCCGCCGCAACCGTCTTGACTTTTGAAAACCAGACGGAGTTGTCGTCGGAACAGTCGTAGAGCTTTGCAAATTTTTCCAAAACGGCGTTGACCGTTTCCGCGTCGAAGCGATAGGAATACTGCGGCTTGAAAGTGTCGTCGAAGAAATAATCCATAAGTCTTACGCCCTGTTCGGCGCGCTCTATATCCTTGCGGCGCTTCTTGCCGCCGACGCCCATTATTAGATTCAAAATCCTTATAATATATGCCTCGTCCTTGAAATGAAGTTTATCGGACGGCGTTCCGAATTCGTCCACCCAGCTCTTCAAAAAGGCAAAGCACTCCTCTGCGGAGAGCTGCGAAACGAGCGTGCGCGAAATGTCGGAAAGTTTGTCGAGGTCGAAAAGCGTTCCGCTCCTGCTCATCTTGTCTATTCTGAATTTGAAATCTCGCCAATCGGCCGAAGGGTTCTTCATCTCCCACTCCTCGAAGTTGGAGTTGAGAATAGTGAGAAGATATCTCACCACCGCCTCGGGATAGTAGCCGGCGCTGCGATAGTAGTCGAGAGAGAGTTCGGGATCCTTGCGTTTGGAGAGCTTGCGCTTTGTTTCGCCGTCTATTTTCATGAGCGAGGACGTGTGCGCATAGCGAGGCGCCTCAAAACCGAGGGCCTTGAAGAGCTCTATATGAATGGGCAGACTCGAAAGCCACTCCTCGCCGCGGATAACGAGAGTCGTGCGCATAAAGTGGTCGTCTATCGCATGGGCGAAATGATAAGTCGGAATTCCGTCGGATTTGAGAATTACGACGTCCTGATCGTTTTCAGTGACCGTTATGTCGCCCTTTATGGCGTCGTGAAATACCGACTTGTTGTTTACGTCGCCCATGGATTTCAAACGAATCACAAAGGGTTTGCCCTGACGGAGATTGGAATATATTTGCTCCTCGGAGAGATTGCGGCATTTCGCGTACTTGCCGTAATAGCCGGTGACGAGTTTCAAGGAGTTCTGCTCCGCGCGAACCGCGTCGAGCTCCTCTTCCGTGCAGAAACACGGATACGCTCTGCCCTCTTCAATGAGTTTTTTTGCAAACGTACGGTAAATCTTTGCGCGGCGGCGTTGATAATACGGGCCGTAAAAGTTGAGGTCGGACTGTATCTCCGCGCCCTCGTCGAATTTTATTCCGAAATATTTGAGGGAACGAATCACGCTCTCCACTGCGCCGTCCACCTTGCGCTTTTCGTCGGTGTCCTCTATCCTCAAATAGAATATGCCGCCCGTGGTGTGAGCGGTGCGTTCGTCGGCAAGCGCGGAAAAGAGATTGCCCAGATGAATGAACCCCGTGGGCGAAGGCGCGAGTCGGGTCACTTCGGCGCCCTTTGCAAGCGAACGACGGGGATAAATCTCCTCGTATTTATCGGCAGAAATCAAGTCGTCGTCGGGAATGAGCGCCGACGCAAGTTTTTTTAAATCCATATTCTCTTCCTCTTATTTTTTGCGTGCCGCATACCAGCGGTAAACGAACCACAGCACGATTAAAATTTCAAATACCGCCGCAACCAGATATATGACGAAAATCTGTTTATATTCGGGCAGAAACGCCCAAACGTAGACTCTGACGACTATTACGCACGCCCAGAGTATGAGCGACGACGAGAGAGCCTGCGTCACGCGGTTGCCCCACCGCGATGAAAATATTATCAGAACTATTCCCGTGGGAAGGGGCGCCACCGCAAACACGAGATAGGCGTATTCGGTAGTGGACGGTATGAAGTACAAAAGAGCGAAAACTCCTGTTGCGATAAACCATACCAATATAACCGAGAGCGCGGTTATGAAGGCGCGCTTTGACTGTATGTGTATCTTCGGCTTTGCCTCTATCGTAACTTCCGTACCCTTTACGAGCGTATCCAAAGATATGCCGTATATCTCGGAGAGCTGAATGAGCACACGGATATCGGGTATGGCCTCGCCGCGCTCCCATTTGGATACGGCTTTATCCGAATAATTGAGCATTTCGGCAAGTTGAAGCTGGGTAAGGTGCGCCTGCGTGCGAAGCTCAACCAGATTCTTTGCAATTATGTTTTTCAATTCATCCATACCGTTATTTTAACACGTGTGCCGAAAAAAGACAAGCAAATTATATGACTCTACTGTGAGTAGAGTGTGAAATTTTGGCGGTAGAGTAGTTAAAAATTTCAGTATAGCCGAAAAAACCATTCGTGGAGAAAAAATTGTGTATGCCGCATATTTTTTTGTTTATACTGTAAATGAGCCGTCGGGCGAGACGTCCGGACGGACAAACGGAGTTAAAATGGCTGATTTCGATATTTTCTGCGACTCTGGCGCAAATATTCCCTACGATATAGTCAGAGAACGCGACATTCACATTATTCCATATTCATTTACAATCAACGGCGAAGAACAGAGCTGTTATTCGGGCGACGGCGAGAGTCGGTTTGCCGAAATAGCCAAAAAGTTCTACGACGAAGTGCGTGCCGGCGCGGACGTCAAGACTTCGCTCATAAGCACGCAGAAGATCATAGAAGCCGTTATGCCTTCGCTGGAAAAGGGGAAGGACGTTCTTATGACCTTCATTTCATCGGGCATAAGCGGCTCTTACAATCAGGGCAAGGAGGCCGCAAAGCAGCTCTCCGCGGCTTTCCCCGACAGAAAAATTCTGGTCAGGGACAGTTCCAACGCCTCAATGGGCGAGGGATTGCAGGTACTGAAAGCGTGCGATTTGAGGGACATGGGACAGAGCATCGAGGCCTGCGCCGAATGGATAGAACAAAATCGCTACAATATAAACAGTTATCTAACCGTCGGGGATTTGAAATACCTTAAAAAGAGCGGAAGAATTTCCGCCACTCTCGCTATTGCCGGAACAATTCTGAATATCAAGCCCGTGCTTAAAGCCGACGGCGGAGACAACGCGAAGATAGTTTTCCATTCGAAGGAACGCGGCAGAAAGAAAGCGCTTGCGGCGCTTGCCGAAAACTTCGCCGCAAATGTCGTTGACCCCGAAAATCAGACGGTGGCAATCTGCCACGCCGACTGCGAAGAGGACGCAAATACGGTTGCGGAAATGTTGAAAGAGCGCGGAGCGAAGGACGTAATCATAGAATATTACGATCTCTGCACCGGCACTCATGTCGGACCCGGGACGGTTGCCATATTCTTCTACGGCAAGGACAGAAAGACGGGCGTCAAACCCAAAGAGGGCGTACTCTCGAAACTGAAAAAACGCATAAAACATAACGCGTAAACAAAAAACGGAGAAATGCGGCGAGTATAACTCGCCGCATTTGATTTTATAGCGTACGTTTTACTTAAAACGTCTGGGATTTTCATTTAAAGCGTTTGATTTTTATTTGAAAAGTCTGATTTTTTATTTTAACCGTCTTGGGTTAATGTTTGAAACTTTTCGGACTTTTGTTTCGTTCAAAATCAGTGACGGCGGTCGTAGGCGAGAGCGGACTCCCTCTCCCTTTTGACGTAATCCAAAAAGGCCTCGCAGCCCTCGGTGATATCGGCATATGCGCGTTCGAAGTCGCGCGTATACCACGGGTCGGCTATATCGCGCGGAGCCGAAGTGAAAGAGAGAAGTTTGAAAATTTTCTCTCCGAACTTGCCGCTCGTAAGCCGCAGAACGTCCATAAGGTTCTGACTGTCCATGACGAGCACATAGTCGTTGTTTATCACGTCGCGCAGGGATAGTTGTGCGGCAATATGAGCTCCCGTTATGCCGTGCTCGGTCAGAGTTTTCTGCGCCGGCGCGTATATGGGGTTTCCGATTTCGTAGTCGGAAGTGCCGAACGACGTGATGTTAAAGCTCGGGGATATCCCCTCCTCTTTCACCATTTTTTTGAAAATCAGTTCCGCCATCGGCGAACGGCATATGTTGCCGAGGCAGACGAATATCACGTTTATCATCAGTCCTCTATCTTCCTCTTTTGCCAAGGCGTGCCCGTAGACTTATAGCTTTCGATATAATTCACCGTCTCTTCGACGGAATTGAAATAGCTGTAAAGTTCGTAGCAGGCAAAGGTTATAAATTTGCGCTCGGCAACCTCGCGCATGAACTTTTCGAGGTTGTCATAGTATCCGTCCACATTGAAAACGGCTATCGCCTTATCGTGTCTGCCGAGTTGCTTTAACGTGAGCACTTCGAAAAATTCTTCGAATGTGCCTATTCCGCCCGGCACGATTATAAAGGCGTCGGCCTCGTCCTCCATCAGCTGCTTGCGCTCCGACATGGTTTTCGTGTAAGTGATTTTATCGCAGTCGGGAAAGAGCTGTTCCACTCCCTCGTCGCGGAAAAACGACGGTACTATGCCGTGTATATAACCTCCGCTGCTCTTAAAACCGCGCGCGGACGCGCCCATGAGCCCCGTGCCTCCGCATCCGAATACGAGAGAATGTCCGCGGCGTGCGAGTTCTTCGCCGAGGCGTTCTACCGCCGTTATATATTTTTTATCGATGTGCGCGCTCGAAGCGCCGAAAACGCAGATTTTCATTTTGACTCCGATTTTTTGACATAATATGGGACGGCCGGAATCCGCCGTCAGAATTCAGGCCACTCTATTATTATATACCGCACGCGGAGAAATGTCAACTTCCGACGGATATCCAACCAAAACACCCACGGTTATTTGAACCGTGGGTTGATTGATAAAAACGTATTTTACTTGCTCTCTGTTGCACAGACGCAAGCAAGACAAGGAAAACGAGCACTGACGACGGGGAGTTTACTCGGCGTAAACGACCCGAGCAGGCGGAGTTTGAC
>CANRIK010000002.1 GCA_947630705.1 uncultured Clostridia bacterium
AGGCTCGTGCCACTGAACGCCCTATCACCGATAGTTTCAAGTTTGCTATTATTGCCAAAATAAACGCTTGTAAGGCTTGTGCAATTAAGGAACGCATACCTACTGATAAAGGTAACGCTGTCGGGTATGGTTACGCTTGTAAGGCTCGTGCCACTGAACGCCCTATCACCGATAGTTTCAAGTTTGGAATTATTTCCGAAATTTACGCTTGCAAGGCCTTTACAACCATTGAACGCTTCCTTACCAATAGAAGTCACACTGTCGGGTATGGTTATGCTTTTAAGGCTTGTGCAATTAAGGAACGCATTATCTGCAATTCCCTTTGTGTCTGGCCTTAAATTTACAGAAGTTACATTATTATCACAACCCACAACCCATTTGTCAACATAATGTACGCCGTCTTGTATTTGCACTAATACCGTGCCGCTGAACGCATAGCTGCCGATAGAGGTAACGCTGTCGGGTATGGTTATGCTTGTAAGGTTACTGCACTGTTCGAACGCCTGTACGCCGATATAAGTAACAGAGTTGGGTATAGTTATGTTTTTAAGGCTTGTACAATACCAGAACGCACAATCTGCAATTCCCTTTGTGTCTGGCCTTAAATTTACAGAGGTTACATTATTATCACAACCCACAACCCATTTGTCAACATAATGTACGCCGTCTTGTATTTGCACTAATACCGTGCCGCTGAACGCATAGCTGCCGATAGAGGTAACGCTGTCGGGTATGGTTATGCTCGTAAGTTTTGTGCAACCCTTAAATGCTCTACTGGATATAGATGTAACGCCGTTCGGTATTGTAACCGAAGTTTTTGCCGCCGGAACTCGTATCAAATATTTTTTATTTTTATCATACAAAATTCCGTCCTGACTTGAATATTCGGGATTGTTTGCGTCAACCGTAATACTTTCAAGGTTTGTGCAACCGGCAAAATTTTCATTGGAGAAAGAATAATCTAAAAAAGTAACGCTGGCCGGTATTGTTACTTTGGTTATTCTATTATCATTGTAAAAAGCATAATAATAAATCTTATAATTTTTACCATCTAATTTATCGGGCAGCTGCAACTCTGTATCATTGCCTTCATATCCCAACAAATAGACGGTTTCGTCGTTCTCGTAAATTATATAACCATCTAAATTTTTTATTTTGCTTTCTTGGGCGGAATTTACTACGTTCTTGGCATACGCCGCCACGTAACCGTAAGAGATTCCTTCCTTTACAATGGATAACTTTGATAAATTTACAACTTCTATTAATTTAACGCACCGCCTGAATGCTTCATAATCGATGGAAGTAATATTTTCGTGAATGATAACACGTTCAAGGCAGTAGCAACCGTCAAAAGCAAGATTTTTTATTTTAGTTATTTCTGTTGGTATATCCAGCGATGTTAGAAGTTTATCGTTCAAATAAAGATTATGAGCCATACTCAACGGATTCGAATAAAATTCGATATTAAACCATGATTTCAAATCCGTTATATAAACTCCCGTAAGGTTCTCGCAACCTTCAAACGCCTCATAGCCGATAGCAGTAATACTGCTCGGCAGTGATATGCTTGTAAGGTTTTTGCAACCATAGAATGCTTTATCTGCAATACCTTTTGTGTCCGGCTTTAAAGTTACCGAAGTTACGGTTTTGTCACAATCTATTATCCATTTATCAACATACTGTAATCCGTTTTGAGTTTGTATTATTTGTGTACGACCTTTGAACGCCTCGTCACTTATGTAAGTCACGCTGTCGGGTATTGTAACATTTCCTTTTATTGCTTTGGGAACATATTCGATTTTAGTCATGTTTTTGTCATACAAAATTCCGTCCTGACTCGTATATTCGGAATTGTTTGCGTCAACCGTAATACTTTCAAGGCTTGCAAGATCTACATAATCCAAATCATCGACATAATCCAAATCATAGATTTCCGTAACGCCGCCGCCTATGGATATACTTGCAAGATTTATGCAATCCCTGAATGCATTCATGTAGATAGAAGTCACACTGTTGCCCGTATCAATTCTTTTAAGGTTTGTGCAACCCTCGAATGTGCCCATATCGATAAAAGTAATTCCGTTACCTATGGTTATGCCTTCAATATTTGCGCGGCCATGGAACGCAGAACCGTCGAAATAAAGGCCGGCGGCATTATCGCAGATAGGAGTTACAACACTGTCGGGTATTGTAATATCGCCCTTTATTGCTTTGGGTACATATTCGATTTGAGTTATGTTTTTATCATACAAAATTCCGTCCCTACTTGAATATACGGGATTGTTTGCGTCAACCGTAATACTTTCAAGGCTTGAATGGACATAATCCAAACTGCCATAACCTAAACCATAGATTTCAGTAACGCCGCTGCCTATGGATATGCTTGTAAGATTTATGCAATCCTTGAATGTATCCAAGTCGATAAATGTAAAGCCGTTGCCCATAGTTATGCTCTCAATACTCGTGCAATCTGCAAACGCCTCATAAGAGATAGAAGTGACACTGTCGGGCACAACGACGGAAGTTATTTTTTTAGGAACGAAAAGCAGTTCTGTCATTTCCTTATTGTAGATAATACCATCTATAATCGAATAATGATACTCGCTTCTTATAATATTAATACTTTCAAGATTAATACAACCTTTGAATATTTCCGGAAAAATATAAAAGTAGTCTCCGTTTTCTATCGTTACGGTTTTAAGATCAGTACATTCACCGAACGCACTTTGACCCATAGAGTAAATGCTGTGTAGCGTTATGCTTTCAAGATTTTTACAGCCGTAGAACGCATAGTCGCCGATAGTATGAATTTTGTCCGAAAGACTTATACTTTCAAGATTCGTGTAACCGTAGAGCGCATAATCATCGATAATAAAAACGTTATCGGGTATGGTTACCGACTTTTTAGTTTGCAGAACACATTTTATTTCCGTTTTATTTCTGTTATAGAGTATTCCGTCTTCGTAATAATAAAAATTATTACCTGAGTTTATGAAAATATTTTTGAGGTTTAAGCAGTTTGTAAACACCCTGTTGCCGATAGAATTAAGTCCTTCCTGAAAAGTTATACTTTCAAGATTCGTGCAGTTCGCAAACGCTTCGTCGCCTATGGAAGTAATATTTTTGCTTAAAACTATGCTTGTAAGATTTTCACAATCGGCAAACGCACCTTCATCTATGGCAGTCACGGGCAGACCTTTATAACCGTAAGGTAAGACTATTTCGGCTTCTTTGGAATTTCCTATACCACTGACGCTGTATGAATTATTGCTCTCGTTTAAAGTATATTTCAAATTTTGGGTATAATCCCAAACGCTACTGCAAGCAAGGCATTGATTGCTTTCGGCGTAGGTATGTGCGTCAGGGTCAATTTCCGTTTTGCGTTTTTCATAATGCAGGGAACTGAGTTTGCAATAGCGGATCTCTTCGCCCTCCGAAACGCATGTGGCCTTGGTTATAACTTGCCAATCACCCCAAACGTGGTTACATTCACCCGAGGCGCCTTGTTTCCCCGACGAATTTTCACTGCTCTGTTCATTTTCGTTATTGGAATTTGACAAGTCGTTATCTTGTTGATTATTATCATCCTTTTCAAAGCATGCCGAGAATGCAAAGGCGCAACATAGGGTCGCGGCAAAGCTCAATAGAAGAATGATCAGTTTCTTTTTCATGCTTTCTCCTTTTGTGCGGTAAAAAAATAAGGTGTGCTCCCGAAAGAGCACACCGCACGGTATCTCTTACGGTCACCACACCATAGAAACTTCCTGTACGATCGGATTTAAATCGGTCAACAAAAGCAATAGAGATACGCAATGCCATTTCTTTTTGCTCTTGTTGACGTACAGAGAAAAATTTATACCCAAAAAAGCGATATAATTTGCCGTCAAAAATTTCGTAAACGAAAAAAAGCATAAAAATACCGTACAGAGATATTAAGTTTCTATAATGTGGTAGTTTTACTATATCACCGCGTGAAAAATTTGTCAAGGCTACGCCGATAATTCTGCGGCAAACGAAGTTTGAAAAGTCGTCAAGACGCGCCGCGCACGGTCAGAGTTTGCTCCGGATTACGCGTACGGGCGGATTTGCTCCGAATAATTTTTAAAAATCATATAGGGCACAAAGAAATCCCAAGCGCGGAACGCTTGGGATCGAGTTTGAATTTAAAACCATATTTTTAATTTGCGACTGTATTATCTGCCCAGCCAGCCGCCGTCTACTGCGACGGTAAAGCCGTTCACGTAGTCCGAAGCCGCGGAAGCGAGGAACACCGCCGCACCTTCGAGGTCTGCCGGAGTGCCCCATCTGCCGGCGGGTATCCGCGCGAGGATATCGGCGGAACGCTCCTCGTCCTGACGGAGAGCCTGCGTGTTGTTGGTGGCCATATACCCGGGAGCTATGCCGTTTACGTTTATGCCGTACTTCGCCCATTCGTTGGCAAGGCACATAGTAACTCCCTTAATTGCAGATTTCGAAGCCGTGTAAGAGGGCACGCGTATGCCGCCCTGATATGCGAGCATGGAAGCTATGTTAATTATCTTGCCGCCTTCGCCCTGTTTCATAAATTGACGGGCGACCGCTTGCGAGAGGAAGAAAACCGTCTTTAAGTTCACGTTCAGAACGGTATCCCAATTCTCCTCGGAAAATTCTATGCTGTCCTGCCTCTTTATTACTCCGGCGTTGTTTACGAGTATGTCTATTCTTCCGAATTTATTCAAAGTTTCCTCTATTACGCGAGGGATAACGTCGCATGTGGAGAGGTCGGCTATTACGTTATAGAAGCTGTCGCCGAGCATTTCGGCCGTTTCCGTGCTGGGTCTGCGCGAAACTCCGACAACTTTTGCTCCGGCTTCCGCGTATGCCCTGCATATGCCCTGACCGAGGCCGGTATTGCTGCCCGTCACGATGGCGACCTTTCCGTCAAGTTTAAACAAATCGAGAATCATGGTAAAATTTTCCTCCAAAATCATTTTTATCAATCATACAATATTTTCGGCGAGTTTGCAAGAATGTTTTTGAAATTTATCGGCAGTTATAGTTCTCTTTCGAACAAAACGGTCTCCGAAGGCCCGATTTTATATGACCTGCCGCGTATTTCCAACCATACGGCGCGCGCGGAAGGATTGAAAACCCTCTCTCCGTCCATGGAAAAAACGAGAGAGTTATATGCCTGTACATAGTCGTATATCTCTATATTAGTGGCATACCATATGTCCTTTCTGCCGCCCAACATGTCGGCTACTCTTTCAATCAAGTCCCAATTCCCGTCGTCGTCGAATTCGTAGCTGTGCCCCCAAATGTACATGAGCAGAGGCTCGCGGTGTTTGAATTCGCCGAGGGGGTCCTGATTGAGGAATTTTTCCGCAAGCGGAAGAAGTTGGGGGTCGGTGTGGTGGCAGGTGGGATTCCATTGCAGAAAATTTTCGGGAAGGGCAAAGTCATAAGTCGCAGAAGTCGTTCTGGCGTATGCCACTCCGAGAGCCGGAAGGACTTCGAGCACGCGTTTATTGCAGCCGTTGTAGGCGTACGCCAGACCGCGTACTATTCTGCCGAATTTGTTTTCGAGATATACTCTGTTCTGAACCAATTCGTTGACGGCTTCGGGCAAAGGAACCTTGTCCAAAAATATGTGCCTCGCGCCGTGGAGAGCTATTTCGTGAGGCTGATTGTAAAAGGTGAGATAGGTCTGCTCCTCATCCATTCTGTCGTGCCAACGCTCACAGCCGAACAGCATACTGTTGAGGTTGAAAGTGCCCTTCAACCCGTGGCGGTTTAAAATTTCGAGAAGTCGTTTGTCCGCTTTCACTCCGTCGTCGTAGCTGAAAGTGAGCGCCTTATTCAGACCTTCCGGAAAACGCATATATTTTTCTTCGAACATCTGACGGAACATTGCGTATCCCTCCTATTTGCCGTAATTGCAGAACGTGCCCTCGCAGGAAACCGAGGCTTCGGTTTTGAGCATTCCGGAAGATTTCTTCCATCTGCCCGAAAGAAATCTGCCCGTGAACAGAATAGAACGAACTACCCAGTCGGTTACCATGCCTATCCACAGTCCGAGCGCGCCGAGGTGACAGTTGGCCCAGTCGCAGGTAAGCACGTAGCAGAGTCCGACTCGGAATATGACCATAGAGGCAATAGCCGCTATCATAACGTATTTCACGTCGCTCGTCGCTTTCAGCACGGCCGGCATGCCGAACGACAGCGGATATGTCAAAAATTGGAAAGCGAGGCACAGGCACAGACACTGCCAAGCCTGATCGCGAGCGGCGTCCGGAACGTTGTAGGCATAGTTGATAAGCAGGGGGGATATCGCCCATATGAGAGCAACGCACAGCGCGTTGCCGGCATAAGAGAACAGTATCATCTTGCGGATATAGTATCTTACCTGACCTATATCGCCCGTGCCCACCGCCTGTCCCACAACCGTGAGTATGGCGGTATTCAGACCGTTGCCGACGATAGAACTCATCGTGTTTATGTTATAGGCGACCGAGTTCGCGGCTGTGGCGTAGTTGGTTATGTTCTGGGGGTCGAGGTTGAGGGGGTTGCCGTCAAGAAATACTCGGTAACTGGCTATTGATATAAAGGCTATTACGAGGATTTTACCCAGCTGGAAGAGGGAATTCTCTATGCCGCTGGGTACGGCGAGTTTCAGAATTTTGCCGAGCTGTCTGCCGTTGAAGCGGAACCGCTCGAATACCTTTATGCGGACGAGGTTGTCCTTCCGCGTCATCAGAAACAGCGTAAATCCGGCCGGAAACATGCGCGCAAGCAGAGTGCCGAGCGCAACGCCTATTACCGCAAGGTTGGCGGCATATATGAAGATGGCATTGAAAATTATGTTGAGGAAGAAACTTATTATGCCCGAAAGCATGGTGTTCATGCTCTTGCGTTGAGCGCGAAGAAGCGCCGCGCAACAGTTGAATATGGCAAGAAATGGATAGCTCGCCGCCATTATCATAAAGTATTGGCTTGCGTAATCGATTGTGTTGGGAGGAGCTTCGTTGAAAAGGAGCAGAATTATCTGCCTGTTGAACACCATACACACCACCATTACCACTATGGAGATGATGAGCATTATTACCGCAAGCTGTTTGGCCGATTTATTGGCCTCCTCCCTCCTGCCGGCGCCTAAAAACTGCGAAGTCAATATTGCGCCGCCGGCGCCGAACGCGGTGAAAAGCTGTATCAGAAGGTTTGACACCTGATCCACCGAAGTTATCGCCGAAACAATGTCTCCGCCGGCCGCGTCCTTGGCATGAGAGGCCATTACGCCGTCTATCATTCCCAACGACATGGAGAGCGCAGACTCTATCACAATCGGGATAATGAGCACGAACAGAGCCTTGTTCGTAAAAAGGGTGTATTTTGTTTTGGTTTTAACTCTGTCGGACATATTCTTTCCCGAATGAGTCCTCCTTGAATATGAATTTCGTTTTGAATATCAATTTTGTTTTTTCAGCGGTTGACGGGCGTAACGCGGAAAAATTTGAACGTTCCGCAGCCCTTCGAATTTACGTTCGAACGGGCATATATGCCCAGCTTTGCGCCTACCCAACGGCCGGCCGAGGCGTAGAATTTTTTCGTGAAAGCGCTTCCGCCGAACGTGTATTTTATCGCGAGACGGTGAGGCTCCTCATATCTCGCGCTTATCTGGAACGTCACGTAATTATCGTTGTAAGGCTGACTGCGGCAGAGCGTTTCGTCCTCGGCTCCGCCTATCGTGCCCTTGCGTATTTCGAGATAATTCTGACCCTCGGATCTGACCACGCAGATATACGAGTACTCCTTACCGAACACTGTGAAGCCCACTTCGTCGCCGTCGTTTACGAGATTGAGCCTGCACTTGCACTTCGCCGAAAAATTTTTGTATTTTATCTTCTGCATAAAAAGCTGCGGAAGATCTGAAAGCGCGCTTTCGGGATAATATGCACAGTTGAGTTTCAAGCCGTTTTTGAAGGAATACCATTCCTCCTTCAAATTGGCCGGAGTCTGCCAGATGAGGGAGAGCCTGCCGCCGTCGAACTCGTCGTTAGCGCTTATGTTATAGCCCGTCTCGATATCCACGGGATAATCTCCGGATTGCACGGGCACTCCCGGAAGGTTATCGTCGTCCGCCTCGCCGCAGAGCACCCAATCGTTGACCCAGCGCGCCGGTTGAAGGTGCACTATTCTGCCGAAAGGTCCCATCTGCTGGAAGTGCATGAAAGCCCAGCGTTTGCCCTCGTCGTCGAGGTCTATGAGCGCACCCTGATGGGGGCCGTTTACAGCGGTATCGCCCTGCCGCAAGATTATTTTACTCTCGTAGGGGCCGTAGATCTTCTCCGAACGCAGCGCGGTCTGCCAACCCGTGCCCACTCCGCCGGCCGGCGCAAGAATGTAAAAATATTTGCCGTGCCTGTAAAATTTGGGGCCCTCTATATTGGGATTATGGTCGTGGCCGTCGTATATAAAGGCGTATCTTTCGGCCGGCGTCTTTAAGTCGGCGTCCGTTTCGAATACGGCGAGCTTGGAATTGAAGCCCGCGCGACTCTTCGCAAAGGCAAAAACCACATAGCACTTCCCGTGAGCCCATATGGGGCAGGGGTCCTCGTAACCCTTGCCGACGAGGAGGGGACGCATCAGCGACCACCTGCCGTAGGGATCCGAAGTCTCCGAAACGAATATCCCCTCGTCGGGAAAGGGAATGAGGCAATAAAATTTGCCGTTGTTGTAACGTATGGACGGAGCCCATGCCCCATCGCCGTGACATACCTTGTCGAACCTTTCAAAGGGTATTTTGGGCAATACGTAGTTGATTATTTCCCATTCCACAAGGTTTTTGGAGTGCAGAACGGGCACTCCCGGCACATGATTGAAAGAGGACGCGACCATATAGAAATCTTCTCCGACGCGGATTACGTCGGGATCCGAATAATCTGCAAACAAAACCGGATTTTCATATCTCATCTCTGAAAATTCTCCTTCGCGCGAACGCGGACGATAAATTTGACTTTTTCATTTTATCACTTCCTCGCCGTTTAATCAACATTTTCACCGAATTTTCAACTTTACTATTTCAATAAAATTTCAAAAAACGAAAAGACGGCCGTCTCAAAAGCGAGATGGCCGCAATTATACTCATAAAAACTAAATTTTCTTTTTTTGCGCCGTAACGGTCATGGCTATTTCAAGGCCGAGAACCGCCGCGGCCAGCACAACGATTGCAATCGGCATGCCGCATCCTATTTTCATCTGACCTTCGGCAATAAGTACTTTGCACAGTACGCTAAAATAATTGACCTGAACTATTGCAAGCACAAGTTGTAAAACGGCTAATATCGCGAAAGGTATGGCAAAGGCAAGCAAATTTTTTTGCGGCCGACAGTCCGACATTGCCGAAAGCCCTCGCGCGGCGTATGCGAGCGTGCAGAATATCAAGCACGCCATGGCCGCATAGCCTATGCATGAAATAATTCCGGCCAAACGCAGAAGGTTTATCTGGTAAAACGAATAATCCGAAAAACTCTGTATAGAACCGTTTATACAATTTGTCAGTCCCGTCGCCGAAAAAGCGGCCGATATTTCATATGACGAATAATTACTATAAGTGTAAGTGTAAGTGTAAGTGTAAGTGTAAGTATATGTAATGTTTATGGTCATAGTCGCGGAGAGTATCGCCATTATTATCAAAAGAACGGATTTGCCCGTTTGCAGGCCTATGCTCACACCGTTTTCGGCATTGAACAGCTTCCTGCCGTCGGCTGCTATCGCCGTGCCCACACAGGCAAGCGAAAGCAAACCGCAGATTATCATTCCGGCAAGCGTTGCTCCGTCAGGCAAGACATTGACTCCGGCTTCGGAAAATTTGCCAATAGACTGTACGTAAATTATATTCACGTTCGTCTTTGCCAACGCCGTTATGCAAAGCGCTCCGCCGAAGAATACGGCATAAGTCAAAAGGGGAAGCAAGACACCCTTGCCGTAATTGCCTCTTTTAAGTTTTTTGACTCCCCCGATCACGGAAAGAATCGAAAGCGTTGCGGTCGCGCAAAGCGTTATTGCCGATACTATCGTACCCAATGCCGCGATGCCATAAGACGTGCTCTCATAAAGTATCAATGTATTGGGTTGAAGAGATTTCAAGGACCGAGATATCTTCGAATACACTTCGCCAAAAAAATAATAAATTGTATACGATTCGGGAACTCCCTGATTTTGCACGTTGAGCGAATCCGAATTCCCCAAAGACCCGTAAACGGCATAACCTATCAAAAAGACGAACAGCAGAGAGAAAGCCGCAACGGCAATGCCGCATGACAGAGAAATTATATTCAATATTTTTCCGACGTCCGGCCACCGCGCGCCGCCTTCTCCGCTGCCGGTTGAGCTCTCTTTTAATTTGACGCTTTGCACGGGAGTAAAATCTTCCGCCGATTCAAGACGCGCGCCGCAATTCACGCAGAAGGCCGCTCCCTCCGCCGCTTCCGCGCCGCAATTCGGGCAGCGCTCCGCATCCAACTTTTTTCCGCAAGACTTACAAAATATCGCGGCTTCGGAATTCTCTGTTCCGCATCCTTTGCAGATTTTCACTTTCGTATCCCTCTCCTTTGTTTTATATATCGATTATATAGACAATAATTGTCTATGTCAAGAAATTAAGACAATTTTTATCTAATATTAAACTGTGAAACCGATGTTTAAAGAGAGGCTGAAATCGCTGCGGGCGGAAAAAAATCTAACGCAGACCCAGCTTGCCGAAAAACTGAATACCACACAGCGCAAAATTTCGTATTGGGAAAACGGAGTGACCGAACCCTCTCTGGCCGACCTCATGTCTATCAGCGAAATTCTGGAAGTGAGTCTGGATTTTCTCTTGGGAAAGACCGATTACTGAATTTTCGGCAAAAAAATTGATTTTTCGGACAATCGATGATACAATAAAAGTCGGAGGAAAACATCCGCCGACCGAAATAAAATCAATTCTACGAGGTGATAAAAATGAGCAACAAAAAGAATCCCTATGCCGGCACAAAGACCGAAAAGAATCTTTGGGAGGCTTTCGCCGGAGAATCGCAGGCGAGAAATAAGTATACATACTTTGCTTCGGTAGCAAAAAAAGCCGGCTACGAGCAGATTGCCGAACTCTTTTTGAAAACTGCGGAAAACGAGAAAGAGCATGCAAAGCTGTGGTTCAAGGCTCTGGGAGAGCTGGGCACGGTTGAGGAGAATCTGCTTGCCGCCGCCGAGGGCGAAAACGCCGAATGGACGGACATGTACGAGAGAATGGCGCGCGAAGCCGACGAAGAAGGCTTTACGGCTCTTGCCGAACAGTTCCGCGGAGTGGCCGCAATAGAAAAGGCGCACGAGGAGAGATATCGCGCTCTCCTTAAAAACGTGGAGACCAAGCAGGTGTTCGAAAAGAGCGGAGTTCAGGTTTGGGAATGCCGCAACTGCGGACATATCGTTGTTGGCACAAAGGCGCCCGAGCTCTGCCCCGTTTGCAAGCATCCCCAGAGCTTTTTCGAAGTCAAAAAGGAAAATTATTGAGCGGCGAGGGCAGACGGCATAATATGGCGTTTTTTACGATATGACCGTATATATGCCCGAACGAAGGTTTAAAGAAAATTTAAACGTTTCGTAATACTCTCCATTCTCATTGCAAAAAAACGCTGTCTTTAAAAACACCGCCGCGCGGGAATCCGCGCGGCGGCTCTTTATTTTTACGCAAACGATTATTACGTATTGAGTTTTTTGAGACCGAGTTTATTTAAAATATTCTCGAAATTTTCAAGAGTTTGTTTTTCGCAGTCTTCCAAAGAGGTTATTTTTTTCAATGAATTCACATTTAATTTGCGCTGTCCGTTATAACGGGCGAGAGGACAGTATTTGTCGAAATCCTTGCCCTCGAACAAGTCCTCTATCTTACCATCTTCTCCTTCGCCCACGAACACTCTGTGCTTTTTGTCACTTATTATCTCCTCAATAATTTTTTCGTATTCCGTGTGTCTTTTTTTATATTCTTCGTCCTTGAATTTGTTGTCGTTGTCGAGAAGGGCGACGAAATTTACGTTAAGCTCTTTGCACAGCTTTGTCATCTGCAAAATGGCGTCGCCGTCGCAGATGTGGAAGCGTACTCGGCTCAAATCGTAGCCGAGGAGCTCGGCAAACTTTTTTATGCAGGCCTCATCCGACTTGCCCTCCACCAGAATGGTTTTCTCGTTCAGTCTGAATAGTAGATCTGCCGCGACGAGCTTTTCCAGCCGGCGCATTTCTTCGGCGGATCTTCCCGAACTCTTGACCGCGCAGGCTACGGTGCCCTCTTCCGTCATCTTGACGTTTATTATATTTTCGAAATTATCGGGGAACATGTAGGGATTGTGCGTTGAAACGAACACATGTACGCCTCTTTGGGCGCAACCGTTCAGTTTTTGGCGGATTTCCTCCGTCGCCGCCGGATGCAGCGTGGAAGCCGGCTCGTCCAAAATCAAGAAATCCCCTCTCTTCAAAACGCCGGCTATAAGCATGTAACAGATATACCACCGCCTGCCGAGGCTCGTTTGGTGAAACGGCGTTTTGTGTCCGCTCTTTTCTTTGACAAACAGCTCGCACTCAATGCGCTTTTCGGCCTCCGTAAAATTAATCTCCAAGCCGTTCACCTCATCTCTGTCGAAATCGGGCAGAATATTTTTGAACAGCTCGTTATTTATTCTGTCCTGCATTTGACGCAGTCTGTCGGAAGAGGGCTTTTGGCCCACTCCGAAAACCGTTTCGCCGCTTTTAAGCAGACCATTTTTGACAAGGAAGTTCTCTATTACCCCCTCGGGATCGCTGAAACGTAAATTTGTCCGTACTTTTTCATACCTGTCATAGCGATTCCCGTCGGTAAAATTCATTGCCGTCTCATAGTCCAAAAAATACACGTTGCCCACCGTTTCTTGCACTTTTGTTATGAACTTTTCGTATTTATCAAAACTTCCGCGCCGGCTCTGCTCGTATTCTTCACGGTAACCGTTAAAATCCTCTATACCTTGCTTTACAACTTTCGTAACGGAGAGTGCAGCGTCGGTCAATTCGTTCAAAAGTCCTCCGATTCTGTCTGTAAGCTCTTCTGTTTTTTGCCTGTGAGTAGCCCGAATACGCTCCGCTTCTCCCTTGTCGAGACTTCTCTCTACGGTGGGAGATAAAATTCCGAGGTCGCGAATTTTAAAAGCGTGCTTGCGTAAATCGAGATCGGGCAAGTAGGGAACTATCATTCCGGCATTCCTCAAAAATTCGGTGGGAGTGACTCTTGCCTTGCGAAGATTCTTAAAGAAATCCGCAGCGTCGGGTTCCCGACGATAGTCGTCGCGAAGAGTTTGAATCAAATCATCCGCAGAGCCGGAGCAATAATTCTCTATTTCCAAAAACGGATCGCGGCTGTTCGGAAAACAAGAAATCATGTAGTCTTCCGCCTCTCTCAACGCGGATTGTAATTTCTCAAACAACGAATCATAGACTCTCTTGTGTTTTGAAATTTCGTTAAGATACTTGTCGAGCGGATATTTTTTCTCTCTGTCGCCGATATAATCGACAAAATTCCCTTTTCCGCCAAAAAATATTTCACCGTTCGGACGGAGCGCAACAACGTCGCCGTATTCCTCTGTCTCTTGGGCGTCGAGCTGCAAGGTGAAACCGCAATCCCTGCCTTCAAAACCGTAAGAATTGTTGGTTATACCGCTCATATCGGAGTAATAATCTTTGGAAACTTTTATGCGAAAAATATTTGCGATTGCTTCCAGAATATTGCTCTTGCCGCTGCCGTTCTTGCCAATAAAAGTATACGGAGCTGTTGGCGAAAAGCCGTCGGTCAGATCGAGATTGATTTCCTTTATGGATTTATAATTTTTTATGGTTATGCTTTTGATTTTCATGTCCGCTTTCTCCGTTGAATATCATATCAAAAATTAAAATAATATTCAATATTTTTGGAAAGACGCTCTTAAAAAACAAAAGAGAGATGCATATACTATATATTGTGGTGACGATAACACATCTCAACTATGCCGCAATTTTTTTGAGGGATTTATAAAAAATCACTAAAAAATCGCTTGATTTTTAAAATTATATTTGATATATTAATAAAGCGTTTGGGAGCTTAGCTCAGTTGGGAGAGCAACTGCCCTACAAGCAGTGGGTCACAGGTTCGAGCCCTGTAGCTCCCACCAAATACAGTGCGGCTGAAAATATGCGGGAGTGGCTCAGTGGTAGAGCGTTACCTTGCCAAGGTAAATGTCGCGGGTTCGAATCTCGTCTCCCGCTCCAATATTTCGGTTCGCGCTGTTTTTTTAAGGCGTCATAGCCAAGCGGTAAGGCAAGGGTCTGCAAAACCCTGACTCCCCGGTTCAAATCCGGGTGGCGCCTCCAAGAACACAATATATTGTGTTGATTTCAACCCTGTATCTACAAGATATGGGGTTGATTTTTTATTTTTAGAACGAAAATCGCACCTTTTGGGGAGTAATTTGGGGAGTAAAAAGTAGGCTCGTGCAATTTATTTTCAAGCCGTTGAAAATAAATTGCTACGATTTCAGGGCGTTGCCCTCTTTGCAAAATAAATAAGTGCCCACAATTAAGAAATTTTGCAAATTCACCTACTGAGGCGATAAATCGCAAATTGGGTCGCGCTTGCGCAAAAGCGTGGTTTTGCTTGCGCCGTTAATTATTTTAAAGCCGTTTTGATAAAATATCGCTTATTTATGCTACGACAAAGTTGACTTTGTCCATTTCCTGCCGCATAAAATCGTCGCTGTAATGCACATAGGTTTTGCCTACAAGCCGTTCGGGGCTGTCGCCCATCCAAAGCTCTACGACCTCTCTTTTTACCTTTTCATCGCAGACAGAGGCAAAAGTGTGGCGAAGTTGGTAGGGAATAGCCCCTTCGGGCAACGCCTTTTTCATTATGTCGAGCGTCCTATCATATGAAAGCGGGGATTTAAGGGGGGAATCAAAATCAAACAATTTTTCCGCCTGACGGGGAATAGGTATCTTTTTGTATGCCTTTTTCCCGTTTTTTCTCTTTCTGTTCCTGCAAATCAAGAAGCCGTTTTTAAAGTGCGCCTCGTCGTCTATCTCGCACGGGCGAAGCCCGAAGAAGTACATGGCGTAAGCAAAATTCCTTGTTTTATCGAAGAACGGAGTTTGCAGGTTGGCAAGAAAAATTTTAATCTGTTCGTCGGTCAGTCTGTCCCTGTTTTCACGCTCGGCGCGCTTGAACGGTATCATCTCAACGGGGTTGTATGTAACAATGCCGCTCGCCTTTGCATACTTGAAAATGCTGTTGAACACCGTCCGCATGTCCTCGTACTTGCGCGGAGTGTCAAGCGCGTTCATAACCTCGTCTATGTCCGAAGTGCGGATTTCCTTAATGGGCTTGTCCATAAACGTTTTGGGAATAAATCTGCGTATCTGGCTTTCGTAGCCCTTCCGCGTGTCCTCGGCAATCTTGCCGCGCTTGTATCTCAACCATTCGTCTGCGATAAAGCCGAAAGTGAATTTGTTTTTTGCGATTACTTCGGGCGGCGGAAGATTTTGCGTTGCCTCGACAAACATTGCCTTTGCCCTTTTCAGCTCTTTGTTGGATACGGCTATGTCGTATCCGTTTCTGCGGTAACGGATTTCATAAAAGACTCCGTGTTTACCGCTTGGTCGCCCAATGATATGAGCCGCCATACCGTTTGCTATAAATTCTCTTTTAAATGTTTTCGACATACTTTCAATTTCCTTTTTTGTGAATTTGATTTCTGCCGATGATGTTTTTTTCTAGTTGTTGCTTTTCCCGATAAGCTCGGTTACGACTTCTTCGGTGATTGTGTCCGCCGCCGACTGCAACATTAGCTGTACGGCTTTGTCGCGCCGCTCGCCGTCGGGAATATCCTTTAAAATTTCCGTTATCTCCTGTAATTGTTTATAAGTCATTGTCCTCCTTATTGAATTGTGGGTCCCATTGTACCCCAATTATTCGTAAAATTCAAGTAGTATTTCATAATTTTTTGAAAAAATTTAAGGGCGGGACACTCAAAGTCCCGCCCTCGGTAAAGTAAATTGCCGCTTTTTAAAATTTGAAGTTGTTGTTTGATTTGGGTTTCGGCGTGTGGTGGATGAGCTGTGCGTATGCCGCAGGGTTTTCTATCCGCAGTTTTGCAAGCAATTCCATTGCTCTTTTGTCCTGCGCCGCGGCAAACTTCGCTTTTATGTTATCCGCGTAAGCGCGAATAACAAGTTTTCTTCGTTGCCGCTCCTTTTTCCAAAAATCTCACTACGTTGCGATTTTCGGGAACCCTATTTGTCGTGTAGTGGCTAACTTGTTTCGCCAGTGTAGCTCACTACACTTAGTTGCGCTTCGCTACATAAGTTCCGTTCGCCCTGTGGGATGAGTTTCGAGTTCTCCAAACAGCACAGTGCGCTGTTTGGGCGGAACGAAATGAGTGAGCGCATCCGTCCCACGCGAACGGTGACCGAACGCGGTGTTGTCCTTACGCCGCGTGAGACCTGTTTTGTAATGTCGGTATGTAATCGGCGTTCATTCGTTATGTAAATTCTTACCGAATATGGCGGTCTGACTGTCATTATTTTTCTCCTTAAAAATTAATCATACGTAAAGAAGGCTCACAGCAGCGTGCCATAAGCCTTCTTAATTGAATTATTGATTTTTATTAAGTTGCGTTACCGTTTATAATTCGTTCTATTTTTGGTTTTTCAACTCCCGTTTGCGGAAGAAAAGTTGTTCCTCTATAACGGAAACAATTAAGTGAACCACCATGCCGAACCCGAACATTAAAATAATAACGTCCATTGTAAAGTTGATAGCATTTGTTAAGTACAAAATAAAGAATATTCCGTAATACACAAGGTTTATTATCAGTGAGTTGATAGCATTGTATATCGTATGCCCCGTGCCGATAAAGTAGTTATCTATAATTGCGCAACCCACATAAGCAATGTAGAACGGAGCAAGTTTTATGGTAATTAAGAAAATCTCGTGCGCATTTTCAAGCCCTTCGGCATGGCGGTAAAACGGAGTCCATAACGGAATGGTAATTGCCCACAATAAAACTACGCAAGCCGCTATAAAAAAGTAATTGAACTGTTTTAAAGCAAGATAGCCGTCTTTACAGTCGTGCCGTATAACCTCGCTTAGAGCAGTAATCGGAATAAGCAACCAACCCCATATAAAGTTATTTGCTATCCAATAATTGCCCTGTTCGGCTACCATGTTTACCATTTTGCCTATCATTACGGCATAAATCAAATTATCTATAAACTGTTGCACTCCGGAAAATACGCCTACTTTACCCCATTCCTTTAAAGTCTGCAAGTCGCTCTTTTGGTACCATGCAGGTCTGATAAGCCTTTGCAAAAACAATACCAAAAACCCTGCCACGGCAAGCAAAGCGTTTACTATAATATTCGAAGCCGCTATTCCGTATACGCCCATTGACGGAATGAGCAAAAAATCGGCAATGACAGACAATACTGTTTGCACTGCCAAAAATATGTACACGTTTTTGTCTTTACCGACTACGACGAAAACCACATTGAAGAAGCTCGGCAAAATCCCCACCATAAAAGCTACGGTTTCGAGTTGCAAATAATGATTGGTTACGGGAAAATCGACTTCCGCAGGATTCATCGCGGCAACCAACACAGAGCCGTAAATCAAAACACCGACAGAAAACAATGTATACAAAGCAAAAGCGATTACGCCAACCTTGAAGGTATGTTTTGCAAAGTTTTCTTCATCGTGTTTCAACAATTTATTTAACACCGAATAGAGCGGAATTATTAAAAATGCCCGAAGAGTTTCGTCAATTAAATCAAACCACTCCATCTGTCCGATGATATCGAACACACCGCTTTCAGTGTTAGATGAAATAATAAAAGTTCTCACCGTTTGATATATCGCCGGTATGAGCGCAAGAGCGCAAAGCGATATAAACAGTCGCCAATTAAAACTTTTTAAATTTTTAAATTTTTCTTTCATATTCAAATCCTTTGTAAGTTTACTTATTTGCTCATAAACAGATTATAGCACATAAAAATGTTTTAGGGAATAATTTCACCCCTCAAATAAGTAGATAATTTTTTTGCCGAAAATTTCAGGAATTTTATAATTTTTTAAAAAATTTTTTAATTATGACTAAACCTGTCCTGTTTTCCTTGTTATAATACTCTTATGAACGACGAGTATTATAGGGACGAGCCGGTCTATAAAATAAGACCTTCAAGCGTAAAGGCAAAATTAAAGCCGATGTTCAAGACGGAAAACGGCTATTTTTCGCCCTATCTTTTAAACAAAAAGCCCGTTCCCACAAACAGGGAAGGGTATTGTAAATACTTCTATATGGAAAGTAACAACACCGTGGAGGAGCGCGTTGTCGGCGGTAAAAAACAAAAAATCACCGTTTGCCGTTCGCGCAAGAAGTTTGTTGAAGTCACTATCGAGCTATGGAAGCAGTTGCACTATTTCGATTTGAAAGATTACGAAATGGCACGCGACGAGTACGAGGGGACGGAGTACGACGTCCACAGAAACGACAGGTATTACAATGTCTATGACTTCATGTTACAGCAGTGGGACAACCACAATCACGAGCAGTTTTGGATAAACGCAATGGACTTGGAGCGAGTGCTGAACAATCTTTCCGACGAGGACTTGGACATATACCTCTACGCCAAAGAAAAGCACTTAAAGCAGAAGCAAATTGCAGGGATTATCGGCAGGTCTGAAAGCTACATAACGCGCAGAATGAAGTTTATCGAGGACAAAATAGAGCGCGACATGATAGACGACGGCGAGCTTACGCCCAAAGAAATTTTTGCCGAGCTTGAATACCGAAAGTACGCGAGGACGGGCAAGACGGAAACTTTTGCCGACGTGTTTGTCTATGACTACCTGACGAGCCTGCCGCAGGAAATGGTTTTAAGGTATTTGTTCCTCTTTCGGGGACAACAAAATCTAATTCGTTTTATCTTTAAATTGCTTGTTTTGTATGACGGACAGCCTATCCACACAAAGGAAGAAATGAGTAAGTACGGCAAACAACTCTACAAAAAGTACGCTGTAAAAATGAAAGTTTGGGCGAAACAGCTTTTTATTGTGTTGGAAATTGAGCTTGACAGACTTGTGAAGCGACACGGCATTAAGGACAGCCGCCCGAACGAGAAGTTTATAAAGACTGTGCAAAAAGCGGCGGCATCCAAAGGAATGACCGTCGCCCAATACCGCGATAAAATTCTGTTCCCACACGGGAAGCAGAAGATAATCGCTCGCTTTGAACAGTATTTTAAACAGAAAAACAAATCAAAGAAATAATCTTCCCACTTCGGAAAAAGTTGGTTATCCCAAAAAATCCGAAATGATAATGTTGTCGTGGATGATATTATATAGTTGATTTGCTCCAACAAGTTGTGTTCAACGCAACTTGTTGGAGCAAATATTATTTTATTGCATAGATTTTTCAACTTTCAAAATTCAACGGTGAAGGTGCTGCCGACGCCAAGGAGTAAATGTCAATCTATAATCTATTCTTATCTCCCCATTCGCACATCATATCAAGAATAGGCATAAGCGATTTTCCGCGTTCGGAAAGGCTGTATTCCACTTTCGGCGGAATTTGCGGATATTCTTTGCGAACAATCAGCTTGTCCGCTTCGAGTTCTTTCAGCATTACACTCAATGTCTTATAAGAAATCCCCTTGATATACCTTTGTAGCTCATTAAAGCGCACCACGGAAAATTCCATGAGTGTGTAGAGAATGGTCATCTTGTATTTTCCGTTGATGAGCGAAAGAGTGTATGAAAAGCCCGTGTCCGAAAGTTTTTCATTGGCAATGCAACGTTCCATAATGTTCTCCTATACTTTCTAAATAGTAAGTACCGCACATAAATGTGCGTACTTGACAAAATAATTATACAGTCATAAAATCTACCTGTCAATAAATTTTTAAGGAGGCTCATCTTATGAGAGCAACATTGAAAGACTATCAGAACGTGGAAAAAGCGGCTATGAACTTCGTCAAGAGCGTAGCCGAGGGCAACAGCAAATATGCAAAAGAACTTTTTACCGACGAAGCTGTCTTGTTCGGTATTCTCAACGGCGAGCTGGAACACGGTTCTATCGAACAGTTCTATAAAAATGTGGATACGGTCGGCGCGGACGAGAATTTCAAAGCAAGAGTTGACGTTATTACCGTCGAGGAAACGCTTGCCGTCGTACGTGTTTTGGAAGAAGGCTGGGGTGGCAGTATTGATTTTACAGACTACTTGCTTCTTCTGAAATTAAACGGCGAATGGAAATGCGTTGCCAAAGCCTACAACCAAAATTCCAATACCATTAAAAAATAATCTTTAACATTAACAATAGTTTAAGGAAGTCCCGTAAAGGGGCTTCCTTTTTGCATTTTACTGTTTTCAAAACTCAACGGTGAAGGTGCTGCCGACGCCGAGGGTGCTGGTTACGCCGATTTTCCATCCGGATTTTTGGCAAATCTTCTTTGCGACGGCAAGCCCCAAGCCGAAGCCGCCGTTTTTGCCGCCGTGCGATTTATCCACCGTGAAGAAGCGCGAGAAAACCTTGCTCATATTTTCCTCGGCAATGCCGATGCCCGTATCTTCAACTGTAAGACCGTGATAGTTCAGCGTGATTGTAATGCTCCCACCGTCTTTATTGTACTTTATCGCGTTCCGCACCAAATTCCCGAAGATTTCGGTAAGCCTTTCGTGACGGCTCATAATCATCACGTTGTCGTCGATGTGTTCGATGATCGTGATATTCCGTTTGTCCGCTTCGGGCTTCAATGCGGAAATCATCTCTCGCGCGAGCGCCGAAAAGTCCACTTCGTAGGCAGGCAAATCGTCGCTGTCGAGCTTGCTGTAATTTATTATGCAAGCAATCAGGCTCGAAAGACGCTCGCTCTGCGTTAAGATTGTGGAGTACGCAACGTCCTTTTGCTCTTCTGTCATGCCGCCCGATTCCAAGAGTTCGGCGTAACCGCGAATGGACGTTAAGGGCGTATTCATTTCGTGCGTGACATTGGAAATAAATTCGTCTTTCGAGCTTTGCGCGCGCTCCACAAGCTCTTTTTCGGCCTTGATTTCGTCCATTTGACGGGCGATATTGCGGTTACGCTCGTTCAGAATTTCGGCGATAGGTTTCAGCTCGGAATATTTACTTTTGACTTCGCCGCTCGCCGCCTCTTTGGCAAGCGTTTTTACGGGATTCAATATGAAATATGTCGCGACAAATGAGAGCACAAGGCAAAGTATGACGTCGATACCGATATAGGTTGCAAGAGTGGGCAGAGTGCGAGCGAATATCGCCCATTCGGACGGCACCGGCACGGCGAGCCGCACCAAAATTCCCCCGATACTCTTGCAGTAATAAATCATATTTTCACCGAGGGTAGAGCTTGACCGCGCGGCAAATCCCTCACCGTTTAAGATTGCCTCTTTTACTTCCTCGCGGTCGGAATGGTCGGGGGAAATATCCTCAGTCTGGCTGTCGCCCAAAACTTTTCCTTGCAGGTCCATAAAGGTCACGCGCACGCCGTTCAAATCGGCGGAATAGTCGGTTGCCCCCGTACTATCCCTCAAATAACCTCCTTTTTCGAATGAATTTATATAGGTTTTTAAAGCGTTTTCCGTTTCGGTCACAGACGAATTATAGTAGACCTGCGTTGAGCCGATAGAAAAAAGCAATATACACACCAGTGTTATGCCGAGCGAAAGTAAAAGTATGCGCCACTTCATAATTTGTACCCCACGCCGAACACCGTTTCGATTTGTACGCCCAATTTACGGAGACGGGCGACGTGGTTGTCGAGGGTGCGCGTTTCACCCGTGTCGTAGCCCCAGACTTCGGTCAGGAGTTTATCGCGCGAGAGGACTTTGCCCTGATTTTCCATAAAGCACTTCAAAAGTTCAAACTCCTTGCGATTGAGCGTTACGGGCTTTCCGTCTATCTCGCAGGCGAAAGTTTCGGTATCGAGCGTGATATTTTGCGCCGTAAGTACGGCGGATTTTTGCTTGCTGCGAAGTCGTGCGTTGACGCGCGCAATGAGTTCTAACACTGAAAACGGTTTTGCAATGTAGTCGTCGGCGCCCATATTCAAACCGTTCACCTTGTCCTCCTCTTTCGAAAGCGCGGACAGCATAATGCAACTCACGGACGGGTATTTTTCTTTGAGAAGTTTTAAGGCGTCCAGCCCGCTTCCGTCGGGGAGCATAATATCGAGAAGGGCGATGTCGGGTAGCTCCTTTTGCAGTGCGGCGGTAAAATCTTTTAACGTGGAAAAGGACGAAAACATAAAGTCGTTCATTTCAAGTGCGACCTTAACAAGACCGCAAATGCTATTATCGTCCTCCAACAAAAATACTTTTCCTTTCATAGCTAATTTTATTATAACACCTTAAATAAATTTTGAAAATGTTTTATATTCTAAATAATTTATGTTGCAAGCAAAATCACACTTTTGCGCAGCAAGACCCAATTTGCGCATACCTGCGCCTCGGCGGGGTGAATGCCCACGATTATATAATTTGTGCGCCCTCAAAAATCGTGGGCAGAGGGCACGCGCCCTCAAATCACGAAAAATCGCAGTGCGCGCAATCGCACGAGATTTTTGTGAACTTGAATCAGCCGAAGCGACCGTTTATATAGTCATCTGTCTTTTTGTCTTTCGGGTGCGCGAATAATTCTTTTGTTTCGTTCATTTCAATCATTTCACCAAGCAGAAAATAAGCTGTAAAGTCGGCAATGCGGAACGCCTGTTGCATATTGTGCGTGACCATTATAACCGTCATGCGCTTTTTGAGTTCCAAACAGAGTTCCTCTATCTTTGCCGTAGAAATGGGGTCGAGTGCACTAGTCGGCTCGTCCATTAAAAGTATTTGCGGTTCGACTGCAAGCGCTCTTGCAATGCACAACCGTTGCTGTTGTCCGCCCGAAAGCCCCAAAGCCGATTTTGAGAGCCTGTCTTTCACTTCGTCCCACATAGCCGCACCTTTTAAAGAGCTTTCCACAATGCCGTCCAAATCCTCCTTTTTGCGGATGCCGAACGTGCGCGGACCGTAGGCAATGTTATCATACACGCTCATCGCAAGTGGGTTGGGACGTTGAAAGACCATTCCGACGTTTTTGCGAAGCCGCGCCAAATCGCACCGCCTGTCATAGATATTGTCGTTACCGATTTTTATTTCGCCTGTAATTTTACAGCCTTCAACTAAATCGTTCATTCGGTTAAGGCTTTTAATGAGTGTAGATTTTCCACAACCGGAAGGTCCGATAAGGGCGGTGAGTTTGTTTTTGGGAAACTCCATAAACACGCTTTTGAGAGCATGAAAACTACCGTAATATAAATTCATTTCCCTGACGGAAACGGCGGTATCGCCCGTGATTTCAAAGGGCGTTATGCACTTTGTTTTTTGCGGCTTTTGCGCCGAAATATCCTGACATATGTTACGTTTTTTGAGTAAAATCATACCTTATTTCTCCTTTTGAACAGCCACTCGCAGAGCGTTACAAGTATATTCAAGACGACCACGACAAACATTAAAACTGCGGCTGTCGCATACGCTTCTTCGGTGTGCGTGCCCTCTACCATAAACCTGTAAATGAGGACGGCGAACGTCGAACCCTGACTTGAAAATCCCGTGGGCATATATATTGATGACCCTGCCGTGTATATGAGAGCCGCGCTTTCGGAAACTATTCTGCCTATCGATAATATTATGGACGTGACTATGCCGGAAAGAGCCTGTGGCAACACCACTCTGAACACAGTGCGGAGCTTGCCGGCGCCCAAGGCATAGCTTGCCTCACGCATGCTGTCCGGAACTTCGGAAAGAGCCTGCTCCGTGCTTCTTATAACGGTTGGCAAAATCATTAAAGCAAGAGTTATTCCGCCGGCTGTCAGCGAATAGTTGAGGCGGCATGCCGTAACAAAGAACAACATTCCGAACATACCGAAGATTATCGACGGAATACCCGAAAGCGTATCTATAAAAATCCTTATGATTTTTACAAACGGATTGTCTTTCTTTGCGTATTCGTTGAGGTATATTGCCGCTCCGATTCCAAGCGGCAAAGCTATTGCTAGCGACAGTAATATCAGAAGTCCCGTGGAAATAAATGCCGGTTGCAAAGTGGTCTGCCTATTTGAACTCTTTCCAAACAAAAAGTTTACCGAAAGGTTAGGAAGACCTTTGACAAGCACGAAAATAACTATAAAACACAGCACGAACGCCATAAACAGGGCGACTATCCAGCTTATAATCCACAGCACGTCCTGCACGCTCCCCGTGCGCTTGTAGGAGCGAAGTTGCCCCTCTATTCCGTTGCTCTCGTCAATGCGGCGAGTGAAAAAGCGGTTGCCGCCCAAACTATCCCGCCTTGTCAGAAGAAGCAATAGGTTGAGTATTAAAATGAACACGAGAAGTACAAATCCCGACCCCATAAGCGCGGAAGTTTGAAGTTCGCTCGCGTAGCCCATGTCGCGAACGATAATCGAAGTAAGTGTCGAAAATGACGTGAAAAACGAAAATGGGTAGGCGTTTGCTCCACCGACAAGCATCTGCACAGCCATTGTTTCGCCCACTGCCCGTCCTATTCCCAAAATCAGCCCCGCCAAAATTCCGTTTTTAGCGGCAGGCACGAGCACCTTCCACACCGTTTGGTTTTTGGTACACCCCAACGCGAGCGCGCCCTCGTAATAGTTGGACGGCACGTTTTTGAGCGAGTTTTTGGCAACCGACGTTACGGTGGGTAAAATCATTATCGAAAGAATTATACTGCTTGCCAGAAGTCCCGTTCCCGAAGTGCCGCTCTCCGCCAGATTGAACGCCTTTGTAAGCGTGGGCACGATAAATGTGTAGCCGAATAGTCCATAAATTACAGATGGTATTCCCGCCAAAAGGTTTATCAGTTGCTCGTATGCTTTTTTGAGTTTTTGGGGGCAGTAATACACCATCCAAACAGCAGTCACGACCGCAAGAGTTCCGCCGACAAGCACCGAAAGCGAAGTTAGGAATATACTGCCGACTATCATCGGGAGTATGCCGTATTGATTGGTCTGCGCGTTCCATACGTCAGAAAAAATAAATTTGAAGAAGCCTATTTGACGGAAAGTGGGGATAGCCGCGTAGAGTATGTAAAAAATTATCCCAAACACCGCCACGGTTGAAAAAGCCGCAAACACGGCAAACACCGCGCTTGCAACCTTCTCACTGTTGAAATGCAGGGATATGTGCGATTTTTTCTCACTTTCCATAGGTGGATACGCATCCTTCGTCGGTTATCACAGCCTGCGCCTCTTCACTCATTATGTAGTCGTAAAATCCCTGTGCCGCAGGCGAAAGTTCGCGAGTGGTTGAAAGCACTATCGTGAACGGTCTTTGAAGAGCGTATGTGCCGTTTAACACGTTTTCGGCTGTCGCGGCAACGTATTCTTCCTGCCCGTAGCCCTTAAATGCAAGGGCTTTTATGTTTGCGCTGCTCATAAGCACCGAGCCGAGCGAGATATAGCCGATTGACACGGTGGACTGTTCGATAAGCGATATAACGCTGCCCGTCGCCGGCTGTTCGTCCCATTTCGCGTGGGTGTAGCCCGATAGCTCGTAGTTGCCGTTGTAGTGGGTTTTAATATCATTGCCTTCGGGGTCTTTTATGCCCTCGTTGAACGCCTCTCGCGTGCCGCTGGCTTGGTCGCGGGCAATTGCGGTGGTTATGGTGTCTTGGATTGCCGTGCCTTTCATGTAGAGATCGAAAACTTCTTCGTTGGTAACTTGTGTTACGTTGCAGTCTTTGTTGACAGTCAAAGCAATTCCGTCGAGGCAGAGCTGAACGCCCTTTACGCCGTCGCCCTCGTCAACTTTTTTGGAGGCAAGCCCAAAGTCGTTCAAGCCTTCTTTCGTATCGGAAATTCCCACCGACGAACCGCCCTGATTTACGATAATCTGAACGTTGGGGTGAGCGTCTTCGTACTCGGCGGCGAGAGCCTGCATAAGCTCGGTCATAGAGGTCGAACCCGAAACAGTGATTGTCTCCGTATCGTTTGCACAGCCCGAAAACGCCGCCAAACTGCCTGCACCCATAGCGGCAACGCACGCCGCCGCAAGCATAATCTTTGCAATTTTTTTCTTTCTCATTTTTATTACTCCTTTCGTTTTACTACCCCGATTTTACTCAAAAGAAGTAACAAACCTTTACACAAAGTTGTAATAAAAACGTAAAAAAACCGAAAGAGTGACTTTCGGTTTTTTGCTTAACATCATCGGCAAATTTGGTTTTATTTTGGGGAGTAATTGGGGAGTAAAAATTTTTCTTAAAAATGCTTGACGTAAAATAGCGGTTTTTATATAATAAATAAGCTATATTTGCTCAAAAACGGCACTTTGGCAAGGCGAATTTTTGGCACGCCACTTGGTTCAAATCCGGGTGGCGCCTCCAAAATAACGCCTTGACAGAAATAAGTCAAGGCGTTTTAAATTGAATTACCACCTTATGGTTCCGAATCCGAAAAATTGCCAAACAGATGAACGTTATAAGCAATATTCCCGTCATTTTGAAAACAGTGAATTTTCGGCAAAAGGTTATGAAGCGCAATCTGCAAATATGCTCCGTTACCTCTCCCCTTCCCCATCTAAACTCATATGATTACGTATTCGGAAGATCCTATTCTTTGCGTCTTTGATAAAATATCGCTTGGAATATAAAAACAAATTAAATATTCACGCTTGTGTGGCGGAATAGGCAGACGCAAGGGACTTAAAAGCATTGACAGAAAGAAATTAACACTTTTTTAACATTTATAAATGAAAACTTCACAAAAATCGTGCCCGAGTGGCGGAACGGCAGACGCACTGGACTTAAAAGCATTGACAGAAAGAAATTAACACTTTTTTAACATTTATAAATGAAAACTTCACAAAAATCGTGCCCGAGTGGCGGAACGGCAGACGCACTGGACTTAAAATCCAGAGCTCGCAAGGGCGTATCGGTTCAAATCCGATCTCGGGCACCAGCGAAATGAGAGGAATTTTTTGAGATTTCTCTCATTTTTGTTACTTTTGGGAAATAATTGGGAAACGATTTTCGCCCTGTTTTTGCCCAAATAGCCCGATTTTGTGAGCAATTTACAAAATATAGTCGATTTTGTTGATTTCTTTCAAACTGTATTCTTCCGAAAAGGTTGTGTAGCCTCTGTCCACGCGCGAAGTCTTAACGTCTTGGTCAAATTCGTGCCCGACCCATTTCATTATCAGTTCGGGATCGCAGCCGCACTCTTTCGCCCTTGTAATAAAGGTGTAGCGTAGCTCGTGAATATGTCTGTCGGGGAAAATTCGCTTTACTGCGTCGCGCACCGCATATTTGCTCGCTTCCCGTGCAAGGTCGAAGTCAATCATGTCAAGCACTCTTTTCAGCATTGGCGAAACAGGAATTTTTCTTATAACGGTAGCATAGCCCTTGCGTGTTTTCTCCGATTCACAGGTAACAAACGTTCCATCGTACCTCATACTTTTCAGCTCGCCCACGCGCATACCGCTGTACATTAACAACAGCATTGCCGAATTGCCCTCGTAGTGCGGATTGCGCTTGCAGAAGTCCACAATTTTGCGCTCCTCGTCTTTGGTGAACGCCCTGCCCTTTTTTACTTCGTAGTGAGAGAGGGCAATTTTCGTCATCGGGGATTTGAGGTTGTAGTCCTCGCACGCAACGTTGAATATCGCCGAAAGCAGTTGTTTGAGCTTTGCCGCCGTGCGGTTCTTGCCCGCGTCAGTCAGCTCAAACAAAAAATTTTGAATATGACTTCGCGTTATCTCGTTGATGTGCATATCGCCGAAGCGCGGCAACACGTGGTAATCTATCAATGTGCAGTAGCCTGTGTAAGTGGTTGTTTTCACCGTCTGTTTTTTGACTTGTAGCCATTCGGCTAAAAAGTCTTTGAGCAGAGGATATCGCGCGTTCTTTTTTGCCTTTTCGTCTTTAATCAGCCGCTCCAAAAATTTTTGTTTCATCATATCGAAGTTTTTGGAGGCAACCTCGATATTGTAGCCGTCACGACGGAATCTCGCTTGATACACGCCGTTTATGTAGCGGTAGGTTACAATTTTGTCGTTGACGACAAATAATTTTTTTAAATTGTCGGACATGGATTCTATCTCCTTTTTAGTAAATTTGACGAATCCGCTTGTCCCGTGTTCTTTTCCGTTACTTCTTATTTCCCTCGAAGTGAGCGTTTTCAGCCTTTCAAGCGTTATGCTCTCCGACGCCGCTTTCAGTATGATTTGAGTTACTTCATCGCGCCCATCTTCGGGTATGTACTTTATTGCGTTTAAAACTTTTTGTAATTCTCTATCGTTCAATTCTCCTTAAATTTATTTTTGTGTAGTTACAATATTCTCTCACTAAATGGTTGTTTACCATATTCACAAAAGTTTCCTCCTTAATTTATTAAAAAGTATTCAGTTGTGATTAAGTTGTTCTTTTAACGCTTGCCAACCTGCGTATATCAGTTGGACTTTGGTTATGCGGTTATCTTTGAGAAACTTGTTCAGCTCTTCAAAGTCCGCCCTGTTCATAGACGTCCCCCAAACCGCATGTGCAGCTTTGCGTTCGTCCTTGTGTTTGTCCTCGTAACGCTTGTCTATTATCTTCTTTTCGGTTTTCATTTCTTCACCTCACACATAAACTATCTCGTTAAGGATTTCCGTTTCTATGACCTTTTGCATTTCGGTGATACGTCGGTAATCTTCCATAAAATTACCCGTTCTTTTGTACTGCTCGCTGTTTGAGAGCTTATTGTACATCACCTCATACAGTTCGTCCGCCTGCCTGTCTACTCCGTGCAAATAGTCTACAAGCTCGTTGTTTGCTATCATTACCCAATACCTCGCGGTTTGATGTTCCGAAAGATACTGTTTTGCAAGTGTGCCGTACTTGCCATAAACCTGCTTTTGCGGTTTTACAAGCTGTTGATACCTTTTAATTTCGGGTACAGTCAGCCCCTCGCCGTTTTCAACCTTTTGCAATATTTCTTTATCCGTCATATAAACCTCCTTACTGAATGTTAATACGGTTATAGCGAGGTTTTGAAATTTGTCAATAGCTGGCGCGAAAATTTTTGAGCGGGGATTCAAAATGGGCTGTCGTCGAAGTAAAGCTCGTCGTAGAGGTCGCCCTCAAACCTGCCATAGCGTTCCTGTTGCCGAAGGGTGGTATTCTTGACAAGCGAGAAACTCTCACCTCGGACGGCTCCGTATTTTTTGGATACTTTGATATAGAAATCTTCCTGCAAGTCCGAATAGGAAGTCAACCCGCCGCGCGCCTTCCAAAACTCAGAATGCGAAAGTAATGGTTCGTCTATTTCAATGCGTTGTCTATACATAGGCATATCGTACTCATCGCGCATTTGAAGTCTGTTGCCTGCTTCGCTTTTGTCATTACTTAAAACTTTCCTTTGCCAAACTTCGGTGACGGGAAGATAATAGACAAAGAGGTTTCGCCTGTTCGGCTCGGTGACGATTACTGCGCAGATGATGTTCTCATGTGTGTGCAGAAAGCCTATCTTGTCTATGGCGTAGGCATAGCACTTACGGAAGTATGCCTTTATTTCTTCTTCGTCGGGGAAGTCGTCCCATAACTCCCTGTTGCCGCCGAATTGCAGGCACTCCAAGACAATGTTCTTGCCTCGGTTGTTGTACGTTGCGTTCGTAGACTTCATTACTTTGTTCCACGCCTGTTCGGTTGTGGACATTCTTTTTAAGTATTCTACCTTATACCGCTGTTCGCAGTCTTTTAGGTATTCGTCTATACTTGCAAATTCGCTTTTCTTGTGCGTAATGACGGAAATGGTTGCGTGCTTGTCCCGCAGATACTTCTGTTCGGGCATTCCCATTTTGTTCTCGTAATACTTGTAAATCTTGTTTCACCTCCTTTTGAGGGCAGAAAAAACAGCCCTTTGTTCAAGGACTGTCTTTATGTGTATAGTTTTCCCTCCATATATAAGCCACGGAAACGCCGAAATTATTAGTCATTACGAAAAAATTTTTTTATTTCTTCAAATTTTTGCCTGTATAGTATTTATAAAACTGCCTTATGCGTTTGTTTCTCCATTTGGCTATATAAGGATAAAACCTTTGAGTTAAAAATTCTTCCACTCCTATGTTTAGCCGCGAGGTAATCTTTTCTATCGCCGAAAAGATACTTGTATAGAGCTTATAAGATTCTCTTAAACCTATTTCCTTTCTGCGTTCCATCTCTTTACATAGACGGATATATACTGCACCAACAATAGGCGGTTGGTCACCATAGTAATCTTCATAGTGCTGTTTATTTTCCTTGCCTGCGGTTTTAAGATATTCGGCAATCTCGTCGTCCATTTTGTCGTTGTCAAAATAGTAGTAGGTGAGTATGTGACGGAACAGCTCGCCCACGCTGTAAAACCAATGCAGGAACGGCATTAAGTCGTTAAATAGCGCACGGAGGACAAACTCCAACTCTACGTCGAGGAAGTAGGGCATCTCGCCGTCGTTTACAAACCTGTTCCAGCAGTGCCATACGATTTCCTCGCGCGTTCCCGTATTGAATATGTAATCGTCCACAGAACAGTTGGCGTGTTTCAGTTGAGTTGAGATATACCCCTGCGTAACGCCAAGCTCCTCGGCGGTTTCTTTCTGCGTTTTGCTGCTTGACATAATCTTTAAAATATCTCTGTCCTGTTGCGACAAGTGAGCAAACAGAATTTCCCTGTCTCTCCGCTCGTCTGCAAGTGCGTTAAAAGGTATAGACTTATCTATTCTGCGTTCACGTTGCTTGGGTGTTAGCTCGTCCTCGTCCTTGTCTGAAAACCGAACGGTATGGCGTTGGTACTTATGGGTATTGTTGTATTCTAACCTATCCAACTCAAACAGGGCTTCCCATTCGGTTTCGCTTACTTCTATGACAATATAAGGTCTGCCATTGATATAGGTGTTGGGCGAATCCGTCTCTGTGCAGGGATAGTAATAGAGGAATTTGCCTGACGTTTTTGCGGGTTTTTTCTTTTTATTATAATGGTATGCCAATTTATCCATGGCATTATTATAACAAATAAACCTGACATAAATCGGCATATATTAAAAATTTTTTGGACAAATTTTGAACTAAAATTCTTATTTTTCTTATGCAACAAAAGTGGGCATTTTTTTGATGCCTAAGCAGGATAAGGAAGGTGGTATTTCTCGCCACCTTCGCCCACTTCCGCGCATGCTCACAAAAACAAGTCGGAAACCGACTTTCGTATATATCATTATGATATTGCTTATGTTAAGCATTATCCAAAAACTTTATGTTGCAGCTCATAAATTGTCGATTATTGTATTGCTTTACTTCGATGATTGTAGTATAATTTATTTTGAGTAATTGTTATCATTAGATAGCATTTAGAGTTTAACAGTACAGTAATATATTCAGTTCAATCGCTTCTCTATTCGGAAACGAAACAAATTAGAACATTAAATAGATTGCCATTATTTCTAAGGTTATTATGTGGTGTAAAAATTGCAAAAAAATTGTATACGGCAACATATGTGATACTTGCGGTCAGCAAGCTGTTGAAGAGTCCCCTGTTGAATTATTCTGGTGCTCTAATTGTCGTATCCCTATAATTACAAATAGCGACACACTGCTTAGAGAAAACTGTCCTATTTGCAGCGGGAAAATAAAATATCTCGCTAAGGATTTGCGCCCTGTGTTTCCGGAAGAAAGACTTCTTTTAGAGGTGTTGGAAAATAAGCCTTTAGGATTTATTGATGAGTCTATTTGGGCAGCAGGGAGCAGGTATTATGTTGATGGTAAGCCTATAAATTTGAGTATTGATAAGATTAAAAAGTTAGATATTGATGATCTTATTGAAACCTTGAACAAATATAAATACAAAAACTCATATGAGTTTTTTAATGTTAATATAAAACTCTTTATTGAAGCAAACAAGGAACGTCTTCAATTCATTAAAGACGAAGCTTTTAGCTTTGTAAAAGAGCAAGTACAAAAATTTTTTGACCACGAGATAGTAATTTCGTTTTCGGGAGGGAAAGATTCAACGGTTGTAGCCGATATTGTAACTCGGGCATTATCAAATCCGTCGCTTGTTCATATTTTTGGCGACACTACGTTGGAGTTCCCTACGACATATGAATATATAACGAGATTCCGCCAGAATAATCCTAAAACTATACTTAAAATTGCCAAAAATAGGGAACAGGATTTTTATTCTGTCTGCGAAGAAATTGGGCCTCCAGCCAGAATGCTGCGTTGGTGCTGCACTATGTTTAAAACAGGTCCCATAACGCGCATTCTAAATTCTCTTTTCCGTGATAAAAAGGTATTGACTTTCTATGGAATAAGGAAAGGAGAATCGGTATCAAGAAGTAAATATGATCGCGTAGCAAATGGTGCTAATGTCAAAATACAGAAACAAACCGTAGCTGCCCCAATATTTAATTGGGGAGATATAGATGTGTGGCTATATCTGCTTGGTGAAGAAGTTGATTTTAACGATGCTTATAGATTAGGTTATGACAGAGTAGGTTGTTGGTGCTGTCCCAACAACACTATTCGCGCGCAACTTTTATCAAAAGTATATATGCCGGAAAAGTCTAAAAAATGGCGCGACTACTTGATTGAGTTTGCAAAATCTATAGGCAAACAAGATGCGGAAGCTTATGTTGACGACGGGAATTGGAAGGCAAGGCAAGGCGGAAATGGTTTGGCTGCGGCAGAGGACGTAAAGATTAAATTTACTAATTGCACAGCAGAGGAACACGCTAAAATATATAAGATAAATAGACCACTCTCTGACGAATTCTTGAATTTGTTTATTCCATTTGGTAAAGTTAGCAAAGAATTAGGCAGGAAGCTATTAAACGAAACGCTCGTATTAGATTTATCGACTAATGTCCCCATACTTTCTATACAACCCATGAAAAGCGACTCGTATGATTTTGCAGTAAAGATAAAAACGCTCAATGTTGCTGACCATGAAGCGCTACAAAGAATGGCATCTTATCAGGTACGAAAATTCAATGCTTGTCGCAAGTGTTTGAAATGTGAATCAGTTTGTCCATTCGGTGCGATTAGTGTTACAGCATTAGAATATAAAATTGATCCAAATAAATGCAAACGTTGTAAAAAATGTGTCACTAACAAATATCTTTCAGGTGGATGCCTTATGGACAGATTCTTAAAGTCAAAGGACGGAGAAACATATGAAAATTAGAGCGCATGAAACTTTTAATCTTAGAAAAGGATGGCTTCGCAAAGGCATAAAAAATATATTAAACGACCCTACTCTATTTACAAATAAAAATATTAACCCTTGCAATCAACTCGGAATAGGGACGAATATGGTTAAATCTCTCCGCTATTGGCTGATTGCTACGGGCATAACCGAAGAAACTATCGATAATAACAAGCATATCCAAAAGCTTACAGAATTAGGCATTCTAATAAATAACTACGATAAATATTTTGAGGAAGATGGAACGCAATGGCTAATCCAGTATAAGCTGGCTACTAATAAGGAAAACGCAACTGCGTGGTATTGGTTTTTTAATGAATTTGATGTTCAAGAATTTGATAAAGAATTGTTTGTTAAAGAACTTGAAGAATATCTTGAAACGGAAGGATTTAGTAGCTCCACAAAAATGCTTTCAGATGAGTATGCATGCTTATTAAACACATATTATTCTAAAGAAAAAGAAGAAGATCCGGAAGAAACAAACAGTTGCCCGTTGACTTCATTAAAACTGATAAAGAAATCTGAAGGTGGTGCTTACAGAAAAAATGTCCCCGATAGAGATAGTATCCCTCCGCTTATAGTTTTAGCAATTATTGTTGCTGAAAACAGTGGCAACGAAATAAACATATCGGAGCTGATAGACAAGCCAAATTCTATTACTAAGGTGTTTAATTTGGATAGAAGCACATTATTTTATTTGCTTGAAACTCTTGTCAAGATGGATATGATAACTATGCCTAGAACCGCAGGATTAGATGTAGTAAAATTTAATTGTGACTATACTTTTGATGGATTAGTCGAAAAATATTATGAATCTTTGAATGGTAAATAAAATGGGTACACTTAGTAAAATAGTTCAGCCTGTAGGCGGATTTCAATATTCGGTAAATATCTACTATGATATTAACGATGATAATAAAATCAAAAGCTATGTCCCTTCAAGTAGTTCTCTTCAAATAATTGAAGATGTTTTACTGAGCACTGAAAATAGTTCAGCAGATAGGGCTAGAATACTAACGGGAGCTTATGGTAAAGGCAAATCGCATTTAATTTTGACTATTGCCGCTTTACTTTCGGGAAGAGATAGCACCTTGTTTTCAAATATATTGGACAAGGCTAAACAAACAAATGACGTATTGTATCGAAACCTTTTAAGATATCTTGAAAGCAAAAAAAAGCTACTACCCATTATTATTAATGCGGACAGCTTAGATATAAAAGCTGTTTTATTACATAGTTTAAACGAATCTCTTAGACGTGCCAATCTTGCGAAGTTTATGCCTACCACATTTTTTGATGCCGCTGTTGAGAAAATTCAATCATGGGAACAAGATTTCCCTAATACATACAATCAATTTGAAACAGCTATAGGGCAACCCGTTGAACAATTTATACAGGACTTAAAGGTATTTAATCAAAAGACTTATGATAGGTTTATAAAACTCTATCCCACACTTACCTCCGGAAGTGAATTTAATCCTGTACTTGGTACAAACGTAATTAACATTTTTGAACGTGTTGCTAAAGAATTGCATTCGGTAGGATATAATGGTATTTTTATTGTTTATGACGAGTTTGGCAAATACCTAGAAAGCATATCCGGCAGAGCGGCTGCTCAAGACACTCAATTCCTACAAAATTTAGTTGAAGCATGTGCGCGGAGCAAGGAAAATCAATTACATGTACTGCTGGTTTCACATAAAAACATAGAGAACTATTTAGGAGGAATTTCCAAGAAAAATATAAGTAGTTGGAGAGCAATTTCGGGTAGATTTAAGCCTCTCAGCTTAAATAATAGCGATAAAGAAATTTATGATATGGTCGCTACCATCCTAAATAAAAATCCTTCTGAATATGAAAGGTTTATTGAAAGAAATCAGAGCGAATTTGCAAGATTACGCAAAACAGTTGATAAATATCGTGCATTTGATAAGATAAGAGGCTCAATTGCTGATGATTTGGCGCAGTCTTGCTATCCCCTGCACCCCTACTCTTTGTTGTTATTACCCAAAATTTCAGAACTTATTGCGCAAAATGAGCGTACTATTTTTACTTTTCTTTCTTCAAATGAAAGAAATACCGTTCCTTATTTTTTACGTAAAGACGACAGCAGATTCCCTCTTATTGAGCCCGACTATATTTATGATTATTTTGAAAAATTAATAAAAAGCGAACCTTATGGAAGCAATATTAAAAAGCAATGGCAGATAGCTGACACAGCACTTGCAAAGATAAAAGAATGGGATAATGAACTTGCAGAAAAAATAATAAAAACGATAGCACTTATCTACTGCGTAAACGAGTTTGAGGTGATTCCGCCCAGTTGGGATATAATAGATGATATCTATAGTGTAAATTATAGACCGACAGAAATAAATGCCGCTAAGGAATTATTGAAAACTAATAATATTTTAATAGAACTATTGTATAAACCCCATGTCAGGCTTACTGAAGGCAGTGGGCATAACGTGGTTGACCTTATCAAACAAGAATCATATAAAATCAAAAGCAAAATAGATTGTAAAAATGTACTTGCAGATATTTCGAGTACAAAGTATTTCTATCCCGTTGAATACAATGATGAAAACGAAATTATAAGGTATTTTGAGCTTAAATTTATTACTTATAATGAGTTGTTATCTTTAGATGCCAACATTGCAGACATTGACTCATCTGCCGACGGAATTGTTTTTGCAGTGTACTTGAGGGAATCGGAAGATAAAGATATGGTAGTTGATAAAATAACCCAAATAACAAATCCACGGATTATCTTTATTCTTCCGAATAAAAAGTTAGACCTTGATGAACGTTTAATAGAATATGCGGCAATTCAAGATTTAATTGGTATTTACAGCGGTAAAGAAGTTGCTCTTGTTGACGAATTGGTTTATATCGAAGAAGATAGATATAAACTTCTTGCTAACTTTATTGATTCTTATTATTTGCAACCCGAATGTGGGCTCTCTGAGTATTATAATGAAGGTAAGCCTATTTCAATAAACAGAAAGTCCCAATTTTCCAAATTGCTTTCTAACATAATGGATAGGACATATTATCAAACGCCGATAATCATTAACGATCTAATTAATAAGAATAATATTAGCCCTACTATTAGGAATGCAAGGCAGAAGATAATATCCGGATTGCTACTTGGCAATTATAAAAAAAATTTGGGCATCATCGGATACGGACCTGAAATAAATATTCTTAATGCAGTTCTCGTAGCACCGAAGTTATTTATCAATGAAGATGATGCGAAGTTGTCTATTGTTGGAGTTGATGAAAAGGTAGTAAATGTGCTAATTACAATAAAAGACTTCATTATTAGCACAACTGACAGAAAAAAGTCCCTTGGTATTTTATATAATAAACTCACGAGTGCGGAATATGGTTATGGATTAAAAAAAGGTGTAGTCGCCATCTATTTGGCGGTTGCTATTGTGGTATGGTTTAAGGATCATATCGTTATTACTAAAAAAGATAGAGAGATACCTCTAAATGCAGCTCTTTTCAATGAAATAGACATAGCACCCGATTCCTACTATATGTTGCTTGAAAGTTGGGATGCAAGTAAAGATGCATATATTTCAAATCTCGAAAGCACTTTCTATCAATACATAAATAATGAAGATAAAATAGGCGGCTCATTTGTGTATGTAGTAAAAGCTATGCGCCGTTGGTATTTGCAACTTTCAAAGTTTGAATGTGTAACAAAATTTGCTTGCGATAATGACGGAAAAATCGAGGAACTTACAAAAACAACACTTAAATTCCGTAGCCTCTTAAATAACCCTGACATTAATGCGCATGAGTTACTCTTTGAAACGCTATTCAAATGTTTCAATACCCAAGACCCCACACAAGTTATTGTTGGAGTCAGACAAGCATATAAAGAGCTTGACGGAAATCTTTTAAATTATAAGCGATATATTTTAAGTATAATAGCAAAACTGTTTAGGGCTACGGACGGGACAAGCATAACTTCATCAATGGCAAATTATTACGATGATTTAAACCAAGCTACAAAAGAGCACTCATTCAGCGGGAAATATAGCGCGTTTTTAAATATTGCAAAGAATCCCAACAACGACGAACTTAAGCTTGTAGAAGATATAGCGCGTGCGATTTGCAATTTGCGTATAGGCGATTTTACCGACGAAATAATGTCGGGATTTATTGAAGATTTAAATTTAATAAAGCAAGAAATTGATGAATATAACGAAAATGCAAAAAATGGTGCTATTTCTTCTGAAGGATATAAAATAAGTTATGTTGATGGCGACGGCAATGAAGTAGTTAAACAATTTGATACCGCAGATGTCACCAAACCCCAGAGCCAATACTTTTATAATGACATATTGAGTATTTTTGAAGAATTTGGCGATTCTCTGACAATAGATGAAAAGAGGCAGGTATTATTTAACCTGCTTAAGGATTTGATATAATGTTACAGCTTGGATATTTTGACAATGCGGCAACCACATTAAAAAAAGTGCCGGGGTTATATGAATATATCGCTCAGTACATGAATGATTATGGACTGAATTCAGGCAGAGGTGAATACGGCGCAGTTCGTTCAACAGGTAAAATGGTTAATGATACTCGCCATTTACTATTAAATCTGGTACATGCCGATACAAAAAAAGAGGTGGTTTTTTGCCCCTCTGCAACGATAGCAATCAATACCATTATTCGTGGTATAGATATTTCGGCAGGTGATAATGTATATATCTCTCACTTTGAACATAATGCGGTTGTCCGTGTATTGCACAATATCCAAAAAGAAGTCAAATTTAATCTCGAATATCTTACTTTAGACTCATCTTCCTTAGAATATAATGAGCGCGCCATAAAAGCACAGTTTGCGGCTAAAAAGCCTAAAGCGATAATCGTCTCTCAAGTGAGCAATGTTTGTGGATTAGTACAGCCCATAGAGATGCTTTTTAAAATAGCTAAAGAGTATAAGGCAATAACTATTGCAGATGCCGCACAAGCTTGTGGCGTTATAGATACTTCTCTTGAGAATATCGATTATTATGTGTTTGCCGGGCATAAAACTCTTTATGCCCCTTTTGGAGCAGCAGGCTTTATTTGTAACAAAACTTCAACTTTAAAGGCTTTTATTTATGGCGGAACGGGCATAGATTCGGCTAATATAGAAATGCCTAATACAATTCCCGAAAGGTTTGAAGCCGGTAGTTTGAATACAATGGCTATTGCCGGACTAAATTATTCTTTAAAATGGATTCTTGAAAAAGGCATTCAATGTATAAGGGGAAAAGAAATTGAAAATTATAATCGGCTTAAAGAAATATTATCAACATATGATTTTATTTCTTTAGTAGGAATATGCGAAAGCACATCCGCCATTATATCTTGTAAGTTTAAAGGATATGCCCCCGACGAAATCGGCGGAGTATTAGACAGGTTGGGCATATCGGTCAGGACAGGTCTACACTGTGCCCCTATTGCCCATAAATTTTTAAATACATTTCCTGAGGGAACGGTAAGATTCAGTATCAGTTATTTTACCGAACTAAATGATTTTGACAGACTAAAAGAAACATTGGATACTATTGAGGAACAAATGTAGGTGATGAAATGGCATTATCTGAACTTGACATAAAAAAGGAATATCGAAATCTTCAATGTGACGTAGTCAAAGATTTTTACATCCCTGTCCTTAAAAAGGCAATCGTATATAAAAGAGCTGTTGGCTTTTTTTGCTCCTCTGCTTTATACGAAATTGCCACAGGACTTGAACAATTAGTTTTTAATAACGGCCATATATCACTAATTGTTTCCCCCAAACTTAACGAGGAAGACATTGCCGCCATTCAACTTGGTTATAAAAGACGAGAAGAAATAGTTTCCGATGCAATCCTTCGTGAATTTGAAGCACCCTATAATAGAAGGCAGATATTAAAATTAAATCTCTTATCTGAACTTATAGCTAAAAATATACTTGATATAAAAGTTGCATTTAAAGCAGATGGGAGCGAAGTCGGCATTTTTCACGAAAAGATAGGTTTGGTTGCTGATACTGATGGCAATAAAGTTGCATTTACCGGATCGATGAATGAAACTTATTCCGGTTTACTTTTAAATTATGAATCCATAGATGTTTATTGTTCCTGGAAAGATGAAGATACTGAAAGGGTTGCAATAAAGGAAGCGGCCTTTGACAACCTTTGGAATAATGCGGATGATGCATTAACGGTAATAGATTTTCCGGAAGTTGCCGTTGAGAAACTCAATACATATAGACAATTATCAATTTCTGAGATATATGAAAATGATCATCTGACTGAAATTGAAGACAAAGAAACTCATTTCTTTGCAAAACCCGAAAATATAAATTTCTTTGATTATCAACTTGAAGCTATAGAAAATTGGCAACGACAAAATTTTAGAGGGATTTTTGATATGGCGACAGGTACAGGTAAAACCTATACCGCTCTTGGAGCCTTGTGCCAACTCACAAAGGTATGTAACGGAAAACTCGCTGTTGTAATAATTTGTCCATATCAACACCTTGTTGAACAATGGGTTGAAGATATCAACTTGTTTGGTGTCACTCCTCTTATATGTTATTCTAAATATGATTGGAAGAAAAAGCTTAAAAGACTAGTTGAAGCATACAATCTTGAAGTTGAAGATAATTTTTGCATTATCACAACTAACGCTACTTTTATTTTGAAAGATATGCAAAATGAGCTTTTGAAATTAGATGGGAATGCATGCTTAGTAGTAGATGAGGCGCACAACTTCGGCTCAAGAAGACAAATTGCTTGCATGAGTGAAGTATTTAATTATCGACTTGCGTTGTCCGCAACTTTAGAGCGGCATCATGATGAGTATGGTACACAGAAACTGTATGAATACTTCGGTGAAAAATGTATTGAATATTCCCTTAAACGCGCCATTGAAGAAGGTAAACTTACACCGTACTACTATTATCCGATTCCCGTGTCGCTTCTGCAAGATGAATTAGACTATTATATAGAATTAACTGATAAAGTTGTTAATATATTACGCAAATCAGGACCGCTTTCAAATATTGATGATATGCCCGAGTCGGCAAAACGCATTTTAATTGAGCGCGCAAGAATTATCGCAGGCGCTCGAAACAAACTCGGAGCCTTACAAGAAGCAATGATGCCTTACAAGCAAAGTAAGCATTTATTGGTATATTGCGGTGCAACTCATGTTGATCCTTTGAGTAATGACGATACAGATGAAATCACATCTTCTGAAACAAGACAAATAGATGAGGTAACAACCATCTTAGGGAAAAAGCTTGGCATGACGGTTACTCAATTTACCTCTAAAGAGGATAGCGGAACACGAGAAACTATTAAAAAACGATACATAGAAGAAAAGATACAAGCGCTTGTCGCAATAAAATGTTTGGATGAAGGAATGAATATCCCCGGAATTGAAACGGCGTTTATATTGGCAAGCAGCACTAATCCAAAAGAATATATACAACGACGGGGTAGAGTTTTAAGGAAAGCACCCAATAAGCAATTTGCCAGAATTTATGACTTTATAACGCTGCCGCGTTCACTTGATGAAAACTCTCCGCCATATGCAATACAGGCAGAACTTTCATTGATAAATCGTGAGGTTGAGCGCATGAATGATTTTATGTCACTAGCAGAAAATCCCAGTGAAACTACTAAATTAATTAACAAAATAACTGAAAAATACAACTTATACTATTTAGGAGAAGATTATGGACGAATATAATAAGGCACTCGAAACCCTTGACGAAGTAACGCTTCGTAGGATAAGAATGAAAGTATTTACCCTTGAGAAGCATAATCGTGCTACGCAGGAATATTCTGAATCTCAAATGGTTGATAAAATCAGGAAGATTATAGATGAATGCGTTAAGGAGATAAAAAGATGATTTTTAAATCGATTATGTTAAATAATTTTAGACAATATCGCGGCGAAAATATCATAAACTTTTCAACTGACCCCGTGCGCAATGTTACTGTTGTATTAGGCGTAAACACAAGTGGGAAGACCACTCTTGTCCAGTCTTTTTTATGGTGTTTATATGGGATTTCTTCGTTCAAAACAAAGGAAATCCTTAATTCGGAACTATCGAATTCATTAACGCCAAATACTGAGGTGAAAGCAACTGTTAAAATCGTGCTTGTCCATGACGGGAAGGAATATACAATAGAGCGCAGTCAGACTTTTACAAAAGATTCATATGACTCATTGAGGTCTTCTCAATCGAAGCTTACTATTTGTTATAAAGATGATATTGGCAATACTCAATGGGTTTCAGATTCGGAAAAGGCTAAAACGGAAGTAATAAATAGTATTTTATCAAAAGATTTATCTGACTACTTCTTCTTTGACGGCGAACGCATCGAAGAGATTAGTGATAAGAAAAACGTTGTGGAAGCTGTTCGTGGATTGATGGGCATAGATATTTTAGGGTCTGCAATTGACCATTTGGATCCAAAAACTTCGAGGACTAATTCCGTTGTCGGAAAATTAAGAAGAGAACTTGACATTGGAAGCGATAATCGGGGCGCCGAACTTACAAGAAAGCAGGAAGCTTTAACTAATAAATTGCAGGGATATGAGGCAAGGCTAGAAACTGTTAAAAGTGAAATAGAAACGTTCAAGGCTGAACGCGAAAAGTATCAAAAGTTATTATTAGATACTAAAGAGGTCGCCGGCAAGCAAAAAGAAAGATTACGGATAGAAACTAATATAAAAAATTTGGAATCCAACATAAATATTTTCAGGGCGAGATTGTTAGATGACTTTAACCGCGAATATTTTGCATTCCTTGCAGTCCCTTTAATAAAAAGGGCATTTGATTGCTTGGCTTCAGCAAAAGAAGATCCTCAGGGAATACCAATGATGCATTCCGAATCGATTGATTACATATTAAACAGAAAAAGATGTATTTGCGGCTGTGATTTATCCAAAAATCAAGGAGCCGTTGATAATATCCTATACGAACGAAAATTATTACCTCCTCATCATATCGGTACAGATATTAATACGCTGAAAACATCAGGATTACAATATTGCAAACAAGCTGAAGGAATGGATGACCGTATTATTCAAGATTATAAAGAAATAGTACGATTGACAAGAAACTTGGATGATGTACGTGAGGATTTAAAACATGTTAGCGAAGAAATAAAAAATCTAGGTGAAGTCAATGTAAGAAAGATAGAGGATGATTATCAGGCTAATGAAAGACTTTTGGATGGTAAAATTAGTCTTCGTGGAAGCATAGAAAGAGATATTTCCGAAACCAAACGTCAAATAGATGATTGCGTTCGTGAATTGAGTGGATTAGCAGTTAAAAATGATAAGAATGATTTGATAAGATTGGAAATCAAATATGCTGAAGCTGTATACTATTGGTTTAAAGATACCTATGACCAACTTGAACATGAAGTGCGCGACCAACTTACTGAAAGCATAAATCGCATCTTTAAACAGATGTATCACGGCTCTAGGAAGGTTGAAGTTGATTCAAATTATCGTATCAGATTAAAAACCGATATTGGAGAAAAAGAAATAACGACCGATGAATCAAAGGGTCTTGAAGCTGTCAAGAACTTCTCGTTTATTAGTGGACTCGTTGATTTAGCTAGAAGTAAAGCGCGGCAGACTGAAAATGACGATGTGTCGATTTCTACTGAACCTTATCCTATAGTAATGGATGCACCGTTTTCAAACGTTGACGAAATTCACATAGGAAATATTTCCACCATACTGCCTGAAACAGCAGAACAAGTAATTTTAATCGTTATGAAAAAAGACTGGGAATATGCAAGAGAAAAAATGATAGACAAGGTTGGCGCAAGCTATATTATTGAAAAAGTAAACAACTCTGAAACGTTCTCAAAAATCAGGAGGAATGAAGATGTTTGATAATGACATTAAAATTACAGGTAAGCATGCTAGGTATTTAAAGTTTCTTGCTAAAAAGAGTACCGAATTAAAAAAAGATGCAAAATCAGCAGAAATATTTAAACGCTATATTGACGTATATATGGCAGGAATAATAGTCGGTGATGTAAAAAACAGGAAATCCGATATTGATAATTCTATTGACGATTCGGCAAACATATTGGCGTCAGCCGTAATAGGCGAACAGGACAGATTAAAGTTTTTATATCGCTTGGTATTATTAACGGACAACCCTTCCTCTACATCTGTTGAAGATAGAATTGATAATGCCTTTAGATATGACGGAGATGCGGCTAAATTAAAAGAGGGAATGGCTATATTAAATTCCTATGCAAGAGGCGGCATCGAATGGCTATACGAAAAATTTAATGACGGTGTAACTACGCAGGAAGATTATTATAGAATTGTATATGAGCTGACTAAAGAATACAGCGAAGATTATTATTGTTAAACCATATCAGTTCACAGATACATTTAAGAAAAGGCCATGGAAGATTTAATTCAAGATTTACGAAATAAAAAATTTCAAATCGAGTTGCCATCGCATTTATGGAGAACATTTGATCCCAATATTTTAAAGGTTTTACAGACGAAGCAATGGAATACGTTTAAATATTTTACATCGTATGGGATTATAAATAATGCTATTTCCTCTGTTAATAATAAAAAAGGTGGAATTTACATATTTTATGTTGACCCGCAGATCATTCCTGAAAGGCAACGCATTTTAATGTATGTGGGAGAAGCGCAATTAACCGCTAATCAAAATCTGCGAAAAAGGATAAGCGAATATAAAAATTATTTACCGCCTGATTATAGTCGCCCCAAAATCAGCACTATGTTACAACAATGGTGGGAAGATTTGTACTGCAGTTATATAGAGCTGGACGACAATGAGCTGATAATGCAAATTGAAACGGAACTTATTAATAAATTGATTTTACCGTTTAACGATAAAATACCAGATAAAAAAATTGGTTTTGCAGTCAAAGCTGCCGGATTGCAATAAAGAGAGGAATTTATTATGAAGAAATTATCGCTAAGAGAAAAATCAGGGGATTGGATATACTATTTAACCAGTTTTACTTATAAAGAAGTAAAAGAAAACGTAAAACGCGTCGATGATGAATTGCATAAATCAAAGTCTTTAAATGAGTTGATACAGAGAAGTCTTACTGATAATGTTAATAGCATCGCTCGATATATTGAGAACCAAAAGGAACATTTTTTCAACGCGTTAGTTTTAGCTGTTTATGATGGCGATCCCCAATGGAGAGAAATTGAGTTAAATTACGGCGACGGTGAAAAATATGAAATGGGGATATTAGAGTTATCTGGCGAAGAAAAAATATTTCCTGTAGATGGCCAACATAGAGTTGAAGGGATAAAACAAGTTTTAGCTGGTGAAAAAGGCCCGAACTATGAAGATGAAACTATACCTGTTATTTTAATTGGACATAAAAACACCGCCATCGGCATGCAAAGAACAAGACGTTTGTTCAGCACGTTGAATAGATATGCCAAACCCGTAAGTTTAAATGATATTATAGCCCTTGATGAAGACGACATTGTTGCGATCGTTACTAGACATTTAATAGAAAATTGTGAACTGTTTAAAGAGAAAAGGCTTAATAATCATAAACAGAAAGCAATACCCGAAAAAGATAAAACCGCGTTTACCAACATTATATCATTATATGAATGCAATACAGAGTTGCTTAAATATTTTATTAAAGATAAAGAAGTATCAATAGATAACAAATTATTAAAAGGGAAACGGAAAATCGAAGAATATTGCAGAAAAAGACCCCCAGATGAAGATATCACAAAATTTATAAATTTTGTTGATGATTATTGGGCAAACTTTTCTAGTAAAATTACTCCCATCAAGGAATATTTATTCAAAGACGTAGACGAAGCCCCCGTATCAAGTTTCAGAAATAAGGAAGGCGGCAATCTAATATTTCGTCCAATAGGGCAAAGACCATTTGTGCTGTGTGCATTAAGTTTATATGAAATATATAAAGATTTCGAACAAGTAATGGCTAAAATGGATTTAGTAAATTATGATTTGACTAATGAAGTATGGAAGTTTATTGCATGGAACCCTATAAGCAAGAAAATGATTGCCTCATCTAATGGGAAACTTATAGAATTGATGCTAAAATATTTTGTTGGGGTAGAACTAAGCCTCAAAGAATATGGTGCTATGATAGATTCTTATATAGAAATGAAAGGCAATGAAGAATTAACACCTCAAATGGCGCAAGATGAATTGATTAAATATAAAATTAACAATTAGCAAAAGTAAAATTTTACCGCATAATGAACAGGTACTAGAATTTTAGCTAGGCAGAGAAATATAACAGCGAGTTTATTTACTTTTCCCAGATTTCATAGTAAAAATCTTTACTTTTTATGGGTAATATGCTATAATAAGTAAAGATTTGAGAGGTGAAATATGTTTTCCTATGCAGGACTTTCGGAAATTTTAAAGAAAAACGGGCTGAAAAAGTCAGATTTGACGGCAAAAGCCGGCATATCTTCGCGCACGATTGCCAAGATTTCAAAGGGTGAAAAGATTGCCGACAACGTCATAAACAGGCTATGTAAATTTTTCGGCTGTAAAAGCGGGGATATTTGCCGAGAGATAAGCGACAACCCCGTTTTGCAGGTGTTGCGCGACGAAAAGGGTGCAAAAATAAGCGGCGGGCTGTATCACGAAACGCAGATTCGCCTGACGTACAACTCCAACCGCATTGAGGGCAGCCGCCTTTCCGAGGACCAAACACGTTTGATATTCGAAACAAACACGATAGGCGCAGAGGAAGGCGTGCCCGTGGACGACGTCATCGAAACCGCCAACCACTTCCGCGCGGTGGACTACGTGATAGACTGCGCCGAACAACCCCTCACCGAAGACATCATCAAAACTCTGCATAAAATTTTAAAGACGGGCACGAAGGATTCATACCTCGCCTGGTTCAACGTCGGAGAGTACAAAAAACGTGCTAACGTGGTAGGCGGAATTGAAACGGTTGCGCCGTCCAAAGTCGCAGAAAAAATGAAGGAGCTGTTGCAAAACTATAACGGCAAGACGGGAATAAAACTTGAAGACATAGTTGAATTTCACTATAATTTCGAGCGCATCCACCCCTTTCAGGACGGCAACGGCAGAGTGGGCAGGCTGATATGCTTTAAGGAGTGTTTGCGGCATAAAATTATCCCGTTCATCATTGAGGATAGAAAGAAAATGTTTTACTACCGCGGTTTGCGTGAATGGGAAAACGAAAGAGTTTATTTGATTGACACCTGCCTCGACGGGCAGGATACCTACAAGGCGTTGCTGAAGTATTTTGGGGTAGTTGAATAATCGGAATTAAAGGCAGAACCGCGGATTCGCAAGCGGTTCTGCCTTTGGTAAATGTATAATTTTATGTGAAAATGATTGGGAAATTTTGGGAAGTACGGAAATTTTGCAGAAAACGGGAACAAGCGGAAACGCCTCGTTTTTGATTGTTTTTAATGATTTTTTGCCTTAAAATGCCTCGTTTTCGATGCTTTTCAAATACTCAAAAATGACCTGAAATCAGGGCGATTTGCCTTAAAATCCCTCGGACGAGAGTCCGTATCGGTTCAAGTCCGATCACAAGCACCAAAAGGACAGGCTTTGCCTGTCTTTTGTGCTTTATGAAATGTATGAATATGTCTCGGGAGAAAAGTGCCCTATGCTATTGTTTACCGCACGAGCATAGGGCACAACTAAAATGAAAGAATCTGAAATTTTTATTGCCTTTGAAAAACGATTTCAAAATAAAATTACATTTTTTTAAAAATCTGCCAACTTTGAATAGTCAGTTAATTGCAATAAATTTCTTGCGAAAAAACGGCGGATATCGGGAGGCATGAAGCGCCGCATGCGAAAACGGGCTTTAATGAATATATCCTCCGCTTTTCTTCCATTCGGCGACATGCAAAAAATTGAAACGCACTGCAAAAAAATCAAGCCGTAAGGTTGCAAGCGTCTGCAAAATATGTTATTATATTATTCGTCCCGTGGAATAATACGATAAGGCGGAGGTTCATGTGGCAAACGATTTCATAACGGCCAGTCAAGCCGCAAAAAAATGGAATATTTCTCAACGCCGCGTGCAGATCCTCTGCGCGACCGGTCGGATAGACGGCGTTTTCAAACTGGGCGAAAACTGGGCTATACCCAAAAACACGGAAAAACCGCACGACGCGCGCAGAAAACAGGAGATAATCTAATGAACGTACTCGATTTGTTCTGCGGTTGCGGCGGTCTTTCTTACGGATTCGAGAAAGCCGGATTTGATATCGTCTTGGGAATAGACAACGATAAAAAAGCTCTTGAAACGTTCGCTTTTAACCATAATAACGCAAAAACGCTGTGCGGAGATCTCACGCAGATTACCGCCGACGATATTCGTAAAATTATCGGCGATACCAAAATAGACGTTATAATCGGCGGTCCGCCCTGTCAGGGAATGTCGCTTTCGGGACCGAGAAAATTCGACGACCCTCGCAACAGCCTCTACCTCTCTTACATTCGTTTGGTAAATGAAATAAGTCCGGAAGCCGTTGTCTTGGAGAACGTTCCCGGGCTCGCCTCTCTGTTCGACGGTCAAATTGAAGAAAACTTGTTAAAGCGGCTGTCCGATCTGGGTTATACAGTTACAAAAAAAATTCTTTGCGCGGCAGACTACGGCGTTCCGCAGAGCAGACGGAGAATAATTTTTGTAGGAATGCGCGACAAGGAATATGTCTTCCCGAAAAGCAGTAATGTAAAAGTGACATGCAAGGACGCTCTTTCGGATCTGCCTCCCCTCGAAGACACTTTGGGCGACAGCGTACAGAGCTACGCTCTGCCGCCGCAGAACGAGTATCAGAAATTGATGCGAAAGAACTCTTGCGTCGTCAAAAACCACATAGCCGCCGTTCATTCCGAAAAAGTACGCAAAATTATTTCCCTTGTTCCGGACGGAGGAAATTACAAGGATCTGCCCGAACCCTATAAATCAAGCAGAAATTTTCATATAGCATGGACAAGGTTCAACAGCGAAAAACCCGCGCCCACGATAGATACGGGGCACAGGCACCACTTCCACTATAAATACAACAGAGTTCCCACGGTAAGGGAATGTGCGCGGCTTCAATCCTTTCCTGACGACTTTATATTTTTCGGAAACAAGACGGAGCAATTCAGACAGGTAGGCAATGCCGTGCCTCCGCTTTTGGCGCAAGCCGTAGCGGAAAATCTGAAAGAGCGGATGAATCAAAATATCGGAGAAGAAAAAATGTATAAAGTTCCCGACGAATATTACTTCCGGATCCATCACGTACGCCCGAGGTTCAAAACCGATATCGAAAACGTTCTGCTGTATATGGCTTCGGAAATATCCAAATTAAAGGAACTGCCGGAGTATGAATTCGCGGCGGCATTGAACGGCGCGATAAAACGTTACCCGGGGAATACCGTCAAAACTTTAAAGACAATAAATAATTGGCGCACGGAGATTTCCGCTCTTTTCGGCTTTCTTATCACCGAAAACGGCTATACGCGCCCCGGGCGCAGAGCGCTCGAACTTGCCGAAAAAGAAGATCTCGTGGAGGCGTTCAAAGTATTTTTATATTCATTTCAATATCCCGGAGCGCACATTAAACCGCAGGAAGTCGCAAAACAGATACAAAAAGGCGTACGCTTCAAGCCGGCTCAATACATTCTGCGCGTATACGGCGCGGCGGAAAAACTCGAAGGCCGCCGCATAGGGCTTACGAAGGGCGAAATCTGTCACTGTATATTCAACGATTTAAGGTGCACTACCGGAGCGGAAACTCCGGAAGATACTTGGAAAAGAATAAAACAGAACAGATCAACCGACACGGAATACGACATGAGAGGCGACGTTATCCGCTACGCCGGAGACATAATAGATTACATGGAAACAGCCAATCTTCTTGTCTCGCATGACAGCCGAGTATACTATACCAACACTCTCGAAAATCAAATAATCATGAAGTTCGTCAATTCGAAGGAATGGTTCGGCGGTTACGATAAAATGATAGAAAACGGATACGGAAGCATAAAGGATATAGAGGCTCTCGCGCCCGAATGGTATCGCTTCGTGAACAGACAGATATCCTATACCGATTTCGCCACTGACATACTCGCTTTTATCTCTTCGGATTCACGGGAATATGAAGCTCTGCAAGCCAACCGAGAACAGACTTTTGCCGACATTCTGGACGGAGACGGGATAAAAACCAAGGATATCGGCGATATGGGCGAAAGTCTCGTACATACTCACGAATGTCAACGCATAAAGTCGGGAGGCCGACCGGACCTCGTTCACCTCATAAAGAGAATACCCACGAGTTTGGCGGCCGGATACGATATACAGTCTGTTGAACTCGACGGAAAAAAGAGATATATCGAAGTTAAAACGACCATAAGCTCGAAACCCCTGCATTTCAACAAACTGCATATGACTCCGAACGAGTGGAATACCGCGAGCAGTATTAAAGACAGATATTTTATTTACCGTCTGTTCATAAGCAAGAACGATAAAAAACTTTTCATTATTCAGGATCCCGTCGGACTGTACAAAGACGACAAAATAGAAATGATTCCGAAAGACGGAGCGGAAATAGCTTTCGACACCGATAAGGCCGGAATTTTCGAGGATTTACTTTCATGGACAAATTAAAAACCGTATCGCTTTTCTGCGGTTGCGGCGGTACCGAAACGGGACTATTGGGCGGTTTCGATTTCTTGGGAAAGAAATACGCTCCCAATCCCTTCGAACTGGTTTATGCAAACGATATAGATAAACGCGCATGCGACATTTTCAGTAACAATTTCACTATCAAACCCGACAACAGAGATATTCGTCAAGTGAGTATTTCGGATATACCCGACGCAGACATAATAACGGGCGGATTCCCGTGCCAATCATTTTCAATAGTGGCGCAGAACCCGAAGAGATTGGGAGTTAAGGACGAGCGCGGAATGCTCTTTTTCGAAATGTGCCGAATTCTGCGCGCCAAAAATCCCAAATGCTTTATCGCCGAGAACGTAAAAGGCCTGCTCTCCGCCAACGGAAAACAGGCGTTCCCTCTGATTATGGAAGAATTCGAAAACTGCGGCTATAATGTAACCAGCACGACTTTGAATGCCGCAGACTTCGGCGTCCCTCAAAAGAGAGAGAGAGTCATACTCGTCGGGATCCGCAACGATTTGAACAAGAAATTTGATTTCAAAGGCGTCGTTCCCGTCTGTCAACCCGTCCCTCTCTCCGCCGTATTGGACAATAACGTGGACGAGAAATATTATTTTTCACAGCACGCGGTGGAAGGAATGATTCGCAACAGGGAGCTGATGAACAAGGGCAGAGCGCAGGACATTTCCAAGCCGTGCAATACCGTAGGCGCGCATCTTGCAAAAGTATCTTTGAACAGCACCGACCCCGTTCTTCAAGTGGACGGAAGATACAGAAGATTTACTCCGCGCGAAGTGGCGAGGATACAGTCCTTCCCCGATACGTTCCGGCTTACGGGAACGGAGAGCGCACAGTACCGAGCGCTGGGCAACGCCATTCCGCCCGTCATGATGTGGCACATAGCCGAAGCGGTCGCCGATCTTATTGCCGAAAAACAAACTGCCGAAAAAGACGGATTGGTCGCGCCTTCGCCCGAATCGGCACGGTAAGCCGACGGATCCCAAAACAACCGGATAAAAATTCTACTTAAAAGAAAAAGCGGCGGAAATCCGCCGCTTTTTTTACTCCCTTTCAACCGTTACGGAAAGGGTATATTCATCGGGTAAACTCAATATATCTTTGATTTTCTCCCTGATTTCGGCATCGGTCAGCTTGCTCGAATACGGAGCCGCGACATCGAAAACCAACTTCTTTTTCGCTCCGCGGACAAGACGGAAATCGTGGACGTTCAACCCGACGTTTTCGGAGGCAAGCGCCTCCTTTACCCGTTTTTCGAGTTCGAGCGCCTCGCTGTCGGAGAGATCTACCGGATCGAGGTGAATAGTGAGATTTACTCCGAATTTATCGTAGACTCCGTGCTCCATACCGTCGAGAACGGAATGGGCTTCCAGAGGCGGTATCCTACTGTCCATTTCCACATGCGCCGTCGCGTAATACATGCCTCTGCCGTAGTTCAAAACGCGCAAATCGTGCACTCCGCGGACATTTTCGCCGGCGGTGAGGAAATCGCGCACTCCCTTTACGAGTTTTTCGTCGGGCGCCTGCCCCAAAAGTTCGGATATTGCCTTTTTGAGCACGGCTATGCCCTGCCACAGAATGAACAGCGCAACGAGTATACCCACATATCCGTCTGCCGGCACGGAGCCGTAATCGGCGATAAGCAATCCGACTATTACGGCGGCGGTTGCGGCACAGTCGCAGAAGCTGTCAACAGCGGCCGCGCGCAGAGTTTCCGACTGTAATTTTCGGGATACGACCAAAAGATAAGTTCCCAACCCCACTTTTACGGCAATGGACAGAGCGGAAATAATATAGGCGGCAAGGTTACCGGAAGGCATTTCGCCCGTCACCGCTTTTTCAACGGAGCCTCGCAAAAGCTCGGCGGCGAGAAACAGTATTATAAACCCTATGATCATCGACGCAACATATTCCGCTCGGCGATGACCGTAGGGGTGCTCTTTATCCGCCGGCTTCTCCGCCACTTGGAACGAGGCGAGAGAAACCACTCCGCTTCCGCAGTCGCTGAGGTTATTGAAACCGTCAACGGTGAGCGAAATCAGACCGAATACGAGACCGGCGGCGATTTTCGCCGCCGCAAGCGCTATATTCGCAATCATACATACCGCGCTGGAAATTATTCCGGTCTTTGCGCGGCTCGAAACCTTTACCATATTGCTATTATACGTTTTAACGGGAAAAAAGTCAATATGAGTGCGTAATTTTGAAAACGCTTGAAAATCGGGACATTATGTGATAAAATCGATTTCGGACGGAAACAGAAGAAAATGCGGCGCAACTTCGGCGCAGACAATATGCCGAAGCTACGAGCCGCTGAACCGACAAGTACGCATGCCGTCAAGACGCGTTGGAAGCAATAATGGAAGTAGTCGCAGCATTGATTTACAACTCCGAAAACAAATTTTTGATCTGCCAGAGGCCGGCAAACAAGGCCAGAGGGCTGATGTGGGAATTTGCCGGCGGAAAGACGGAGCCCGACGAGACTCCGACGGAAGCTCTTAAAAGAGAATGTCGGGAAGAGCTGGGTATAGAAATACAAGTAAAGGAAAAATTCGCCGAGGTAAAGTACAGATATCCTGACGTCTCGATACACCTTACGGTATTTTCGGCGGAAATTACAGAGGGCGAGCCGATTTTAAAGGAACACGCCGCAATGAAATGGATATATCCCGACGAAATCAGATATTACGATTTCTGTCCGGCAGACGTTCGGATCCTCAAAAAGATATGCCGTTCGGACAGAGGCAGGAAAAACAAAAAACTCGGCGTAAAAGGCGAAAAACTCGCGGCGAAATATCTTGCAAGGCATGGCTATAAAATTGTGGCGAAGAACTACAAAACTCCCTTCTGCGAAGTGGATATAATCGCAAAACGCGGAGACGTGTTGAGTTTTTGCGAAGTAAAAACGAGGCTTTCAGATGCGTACGGCAGTCCCTCCGAAGCGGTCAACCGCAAAAAACAAACGCAGTACTTGCAGGCGGCAAAATTCTTCGACGGCGGAGATTTGACTGTAAGATTCGACATAATAGAGGTTTACAAGGGGGAAATAAATCATATAGAAAACGCCTTCGGCGCATAGAGCGCCGAAGGCGTAATTTTTATATACAATTTTTATATTCTTTATCTCTTAATATATTCCTTTAATTCTTTGCTATCACGACTCCGCAAAGGACAAATGTAATCTTATATCCCTTTGATGCCTTTATTTTCCCGTCGCGCAAAGGGTCTCACGCAAAGAGCAGAGAAACGTACAGTCCGCCGAGCGCCGCAAAAAGCGAGGGTATAGCCACCGCGACGCCGAGTTTGAGAAAATCCACATAGCCGAACTTTATGTCGTGGTGATTGAGAATATTTCCGAACATTATTCCGGCAAGAGCTCCCACAGGCGTCAGAAACGCGCCGAGATTGGAGCCTATTACGGTGGCAAGAACCGCCGGAAGCCCCACTCCCTCCGCCTCCGCGATGATTGAAGAAAAGAGCACGCTCATGGGGATATTGTTTATCACGTTCGCGGCAAAGAACGACGCCGCGCCGTAAACCAAGACCTGAAAGTCCGAACCGAGGAAATTGCCTATGATTCCCGTAACTCCCTTCTGTTCGAGAATGACTATCAGAACGAACATGGATAAAATGAAGGGCACGAGAGGATATGGAGCGCGCTTTACACAGCCCAAAAGCTCTACGGGCTTCTTTTTTCTTATGAGCGCGGTCAAGCCGGATATTATAAAGAGACTCGCGACCGCAGAGACGGAAACCAGCCACATCTCTATGCCTATATACGAGCCTATTGCAAGCAGAACCGTGCAGACGGCAAGATGCGCCACTCCCACCCAAAGCTGAAATTTATCCTCTATATGTACTTCCTCCGCCGCGCCGCCGAGAGGCGCGGCAAGTTTTTTGCGGAAAATGAGAAACAGACACATAAAGGAGACTATTCCGGCAAAAACCGTGGGGATTATGCTCAATTTCAGATAGCTCAAAAAGTCGAGACCGTACGCTGTGGCGAGGTAGATATTAGTGGGGTTGCCGATAATCAGCGCCATGCTCCACGTGTTGGCGGCGACAAACTCCGCCGCAAGATAGGGCACGGGATTTATGTCGGCGTGCTTTGCAAAGTAACAGATGAAGGGCGTGAACGAGAGAATTATTACGTCGTTGGACGTGAATACCGTTAAAACGGAGACGGTGACGTAGAGATATACGAAAAGTTTTTTCTGACCCGAACGGGCGCGGCGGAGCGCCACGCTCGCAAGATAGCGGAAAAATCCGAGTTCGTCCAAAAAAACAGAGAGCACCGTCATCGACAGAAACAGCGCGAGAATTTTTAACGGGTTCACGGCGGTATCCGCCACCAGCGCACCGCCGAGAGCGGCGAAATCCGGCGACGCGAACGCAAGAGCCAACGCCGCGCCTATGAGCGTTATCACCCAATAAGATGAGATTTTTACCTTTCCTATTTTTATGTGCGGAAAGAAGAGCACGCCGACTATCATGAGTATGCAGGTTGCGGCGGCAATGCAAATTATAGTAATCATCGGTATTTATCAGTTTCAAGACGCGCTAATAAGCGGCCGACAGAAATATTCTATCACCCTCCTCTATTAAATGCAAGGTTTTTGAGGCGCAAAGGGTCAACGTCCGCCGCTCTTTAACGCCGTCGGCAAAAGCCCCTTTTTGAGCGAGCATTTACGCTTTCATATGTCGCTCAATCCCAGCAAATAGTCGGCGGAACACCCGAAAAACTTTGCCATGTTCCTTATATAGGTCGCCTTCGGCTCGTTTATCTCTTGTTCCCAGAAAATGACGGCGCGCTTATCCACCCCCACCGCCTCGGCAAGTTTTTTCTGACTGACTCCGCATGCCTTTCTCAATTCTTTTATTCTCTGTGCGATTATCATGAAATCCAAATTCCCTCCGTTTCTTTCTTAAATCATTAAAAGTATATGAGAAATCTCACCCAAATGCTTGACAGGTGAAGTTTTCTCACCTATAATATTTGCGGAAGCCGAAAAACGATACATGACTTCAAAGGAGGTTTACATATGAAGAAAAAGTCAATTCCCGGCGCAGTGCTCGGAATAATCGGAGCGGTATTTGCCATAATCGGCGGCTTGGGACTTGCGCTCTGCGCGGAGATAGTCTCGGGAGCGTCCGGCGGAGCCGTTGATTATACTTGGGCCGCTTATGTGCTCGGACTCGGAAGCGGAATAGTCGGGCTCATAGGAGCGATTCTCGATTTCAGCAAGCCTAAAATCGGCGGCGTATTGCAGCTTATCGCGCTTGTCATGGGCATAGTCGTTTGCGTGTTGATGTATTGGCAATGGGCTATGATAATAGCGTTTATTCTGTTTGCCATCGGCGGCATACTTTCCTTCTGCGTACAGAAAGAAGTGCCGTAATGTATCCGGTAATAAGTATAGGTGGGGCGGAAATCCCCACCTTTACCGTTGCGGCGATTGTGGGCGTATGTTCGTTTATCCTTATTGCTCTTTACAGGATATCCAAACTCGAAAATTCCGCAAAGGAGGCCTTCTACATTCTTCCGAAGCTGTTCATAGCGCTCGGAATCGGATTTGCCGGCGCGATATTTTTCGACGCGCTCTTTAAAATCGAGGAAAACGGCGGTCTGAAACTCTCCGGAATGACCTTCTACGGCGGAATAATCACGGGAGCGGCGGTTTTATCCGTGCTGTTGGCGGTATTCAAAAAGAATACTCGCCTCGGTGCGGAAGAATGGCTCAATCTTTTGACCGTTCCCTTCCTCGTATTCCATTTTTGCGGAAGAATAGGCTGCTTTCTCGGCGGTTGCTGTTACGGCAAAGAGACGGACGGGATATGGGGTTTGACCTTCCCCGACAATCCGACGGCGAACATTTTCCACCACGGCAACAAAGTGTATCCCACGCAACTTTACGAAGCGGCGGCAATAGCCGTCATAGCCCTCTCGATTTCAAAGACAAAACACGCGTTTGCGGCTTACTGCTTCGCCTATCCCGCCGCGAGATTTTTAATAGAATTTCTGCGCGGAGACGACAGGGGCGGATATCTTTGGATATTCTCTCCGGCACAGGTTATATCCCTTGTCATAATAGCTTGCGCCGCAATATTTATCACGGTTAAAGTCATTCGGAAAAACAGAGGCAAAACATCTGAAAAGACGTAAAAAGACCCGTTGCGAGACAAAACTCGCCACGGGTTTTCATTTGCTTTGAAAATTGAAAAAAGAAGGCTTGAAAACTTTCCGACAGCCATAAAAGTTCGTTGACTTATGCACGAGAGGTGATATAATATATCGGTGCCGAGGATTGGACCATGAACGTTAAAGAAATTGACATGACTTCGGGCAACAAGCTCTTCAAGAGCATGTGCCTCTTTATAGCTCCCCTCATGTTCACGGGGATATTACAGCTTCTGTACACGGCGAGCGACCTTATAATTTGCGGATTATTCGGCCCGAGCAATTCCACCGCGGCCATTTCGGAGACCAACCCGTTGGTGAATCTTATAGTAAACACCTTTCTGGGGCTGGCCACCGGATCGAACGTGCTGATGGCGCAGTGTTACGGCGCGAACGACAGACAGCGCGGCGAGCGAGTCGTCTGCACCTCAATGGCAATGTCGCTCGTTCTGGGCGTTGCCGTGGGAGTGTTCGGGGCCGTCTGCTCTAAATATTTTCTGATATGGATGCAGACTCCGGATGACATCATAGACTTCTCCGCAGAGTATCTCGCCATATATTTTATCGGCGTGCCGTTCACAATGATATACAACTTCGGCTCCTCCCTTCTTCGGGCTGTGGGCGACACAAGAAAGCCCTTTTACTTTCTCACCGCCTCCGGCATTATAAACGTTCTTTTGAATCTGCTGTTCGTCATAGTGTTCCGGCTGGGAGTGGCCGGCGTTGCGATATGCACATCAATTTCGCAATTCTGCGCCGCCGCAATGGTGATTGTCTACATGCTTAAAAAGAGAAACTCTTTCTTTTCCTTCAAACTGCATAAAATAAGATTTTACGCGAAAGAGACGGGGGAGATTACAAAAATCGGGCTGCCGGCCGGAATTCAGTCATTTATATTTTCGCTGTCCAATCTCATGATAATGTCGAGCATAAATTCCCTCGGCACCGAAGTGCTCGGCGGAAACGGAGCGTCGTCCTCGCTGGAAGGCTTCGTATACACCGCCATGGAGAGCTGCGCGCAGGGGGCAATGACCTTTGCCTCCGCAAACTACGGCGCGCGCAACAAGGCAAATATAGTGCGCGTAATGAGATACGCGCTGATTCTGATAGTGATAGTCTGGGCCGTTTTGAGCGCTATAATATTGCTGCTCGCAAGACAGCTATTGGGGCTGTACGTCTCGACGGAAGCCGCCGCAAACGCCGGCTTGCAGAGACTGTTCGCAATACTTCTGACATATTTTCTGTGCGGATTCATGGACACCTTCGCCTACTGTCTGCGCGCCATCGGCTACTCCCTTCTTCCGGCAATCGTAAGCGCGGTGGGAGCGTGCGGATTCCGACTGATATGGGTGTTCTTCATATTCCCCATTCCCTTCTTCAACAATCTTCTATGGCTGGCGCTGTCTTACCCCATTTCGTGGGTAATAACGGGCACGGTGCAGGCCGTATGCTTTTTTGCGCTCTATGGCAGACTGCGCTTTGACAAGTACGCGGAAAATCCCCGTGCAGAGAGCACTCTTCATCGCGAAGAGCGTGCATAGAGCGTCTTTAAAAGAAAAAATTTCATATACTCTTGAAATCGGAACGGGAATATGATATAATTGTCAAAATTCATTTTGGAGAAAAAAATATGTTGGATTGCGTTCTTGCAAAACATAAATCTTACGTAAGAATTACGGTCAAAACAACCATTTCCGTACTGCTGGTCATTATGGCGTTCGCCCTTCCTCAACTGACTCACGCCATAGGCGGAGCCGAGGCCGGTTCCGTATACATGCCAATGTATATGCCGGCTTTGCTTGCCGGACTTCTGCTCGGCTGGCAATGGGGGCTTGCAGTGGGACTTCTCTCCCCGACGGTAAGCTACGGCTTTACTTTGCTTGCGTCGGGCACGGCAATGCCCTCGCTGCAAAGATTGCCCTATATGATACTCGAAACGGGCGCATACGGGCTCATAACCGGATTGTTCTCCGGCCGCGCAGCAAAGAACGCTCTTCTCGCCTTCCCGGCGGTACTCGCGGCGCAGGCCACGGGCAGAGCTATATACATTGTGTACAACTTGATTGCCGGCAGAGATTTTGCCTCGCTCTGGGCATCGGTGCAGACGGGCCTGACGGGGCTCTGGCTTCAAGCAATAATAGTGCCGCTTGCGGCAATGCTGCTATTTGCGGCGATGAAAGATGAACGGCAAACCGAATAGAGCCGAAGAGCTCTTACAAAATGGCGCCACTCTCGTGCTTATCGACGGGAGCGGCGTCTTGTGCTACTATGACAGAGGCATTAAAACTCTTCTCTCCCTTCAAGGGAAGTTGGAGGGTGCCTTCGCCGCGGACAAGGTAATAGGCAAAGCCGCGGCAATGCTGTTCGTGCGCGGAAAAATAGGCGAGGTGTATGCGGAATTGATATCGGAGCCGGCTCTCGAAGTGTTCGAAAGGCACGGCGTGCCCTGCTCATATAAAAAATGCGTGCCTAATATAATAAACCGCGAGGGCACGGGCATGTGTCCCATGGAACGGGCGGTGCTCGACGTGGACGACGTAGAGAAAGCGTACGAAATTCTGATTGAAAGGACGGGCGGAAGATGAAGAAACTGGGCTTCGGCTGTATGCGTCTGCCCGTTATAGGCGGCGACCAGAGCAACATAGACATTGAAAAATTCAAACGCATGGTGGACGTGTTTCAGAGCCGCGGCTTCACTTACTACGACACTGCCTACGTCTATCACGGCGGAAAGAGCGAAGAGGCTGTGCGCGAAGCGCTTGTAAAAAGATACGACAGAGACGCCTATACCGTAACCACGAAGATGCCCATGTTCGCCATAAGCGAAAGGGCCGACCTTAAAAGAATTTTCGACGAACAGCTTAAACGGCTGGGCGTGGATTTTATCGACTATTATTGGCTGCACGCCCTGAATAAAAAAGAATACGAAAAGGCGGAAAGGCTCGAAGCCTTCCGGTTCATCTCCGAAAAGAAAGCCGAAGGAAAAGTAAAACACATAGGCTTTTCCTTCCACGATACTCCACAACTGCTCGACAGAATACTCACCGAACACCCCGAGGCGGAGTATGTTCAGCTTCAAATAAATTACATAGATTGGGATTCGCCCACGGTCTGCGCCGGAGATTGCTACAATGTAGCCGCGGCGCACAATAAGCCGGTAATCGTCATGGAGCCCGTAAAGGGCGGAGCGTTGGTAAACGTGCCCGAAGCGGTCAAAGCCATGTTTTTAAGTCGGAATCCGGAGGCTTCGACGGCGAGCTGGGCAATACGATATGCCGCAAGCCTCGAAAACGTCGTTACTGTGCTCTCCGGAATGTCCGATCTGGTGCAGATAGAGGACAATACGTCGTATATGAGCAATTTCACTCCTCTCGACGACGGCGAAAGACAGATAGTCGAGCTGGCGGCAAAAGTTATAAAGGACAATACATTTATCCCCTGCACCTCCTGCCGCTATTGCGTTGACGGCTGTCCGAAGAAGATTTCCATACCCGACTATTTCACTCTTTACAACGAGCACAGACGCATGCACGGGCACTCCGACAGCGATTACTATTACGATAACGTATTCGGCGCAAGAGGCGGAAAACCCGGGAACTGCATAGGCTGCGGCAAATGCGAGGCCGTTTGTCCGCAGAAACTTTCCATAAGAAAGTATTTAAAGCAGGTGGCTTTGGAATTCGAAAAATAAAACCGACTTTTTGCGGCGGAGAAATTCCGCCGCAAGCATGTTTATAAACGGAGGATATTGTAAATAAAATCTGTATGTGTACTGCTCTGGGATTTAAAACGGAAAACAATTATCTGTTCGGAAGAACGCTGGACGTCTGCTCCTCTGACGGCGAGAAAATAGTTCTCACTCCCGAAAATTTTCCCCTCGTTTTCAGAGACGGAACAAAACTCCAAAAGCACCGCGCAATCTTGGGAACGGCGTGCGTCGTGGGGGGATTGCCCCTATACTATGACGCGATGAACGCCGACGGGCTGTGCATGGCCGGACTGAATTTCCCCGATAACGCCGTGTACCACAAGAGACAGGACGGCAAAATAAACGTCGCTCCTTTCGAGATAATATTATACATTCTGGGCAAGTGCGGAACGCTTCGCGAGGCGCGCGCGGAACTCGAAAAACTGAACGTGTGCGACATTTCCTTTTCGGACAAGCTGCCCCATACTCCTCTGCACTGGATGATAGGCGACGGCACGGGAGAGCTCGTGGCGGAGAGCGTGGCCGACGGTCTCAAAGTGTACGACAACCCCTCCGGCGTGCTCACAAATAATCCTCCCTTCCCCCAACAGCTCTTCAATCTCAAAAATTATTCCCGTCTTTCTCCCTACAATCCGCGCAAACCGTTCACCGACAAGCTCGACCTGCAACCGTACAGCCGCGGAATGGGAGCATTGGGACTGCCCGGCGACTGGTCGTCTCCCTCGCGCTTTGTAAGAGCGGCGTTTGTAAAGTTCAATTACCTCACGGAGGGCGGAGAGGCGACGGAAAACGACTTCTTCAACATGCTCGACGCGGTGAAAGTACCCAACGGGTGCGTGGAAGGAGCAAACGGATTTCAGTATACCGTATACTCCTGCTGCTGCGATACCGGAAATCTGACTTACACTATGAAAACCTACGGCGGCGCGATACATTCGGCCGATTTCAAAAGCGGCGCAGACGGAACGCGGCTTATAACAGCCGATTGATGACGGACGAAGTACTTTATTGAAAGGCAAACGAAGTATTTTATTGAAAGGAAGGGCGCGCGGACTTAAATGTCCGCGCGCCCTTTTATTTGTTTTTGATTTCTTCTGCTTATTTTACTTTCATTATATTAAATACAGCAATACTCCCAACGCCGCTCCAAATACCACGGCGATACGGAACAGTATATTGAATATTTTATATATCTTTCTTCTCTTTTTGACTTTGGCGTTATAGGCGCACAGCACGCCCTCCTCACAGAGGGGCACGTCCGATTCGGCTGTAACGACCGGCTTATCGCCCGTCGCGCTCGAAACTATATCGAAATTAATGTGCGCGTCGGCGTCGGCCTTTCCGCTCGCCGAATAGAAGATTTCCTGCTCCTCGTACTTTTTGAATCTGGGCGCAAACAGCCCGAATATCCCGAAAAACCAGAAAAGAAGCGTCCAGCCGAACCAATATTTAATCGACAGCAACGACTTCCTTATGATGCGTATTTCGAATTCTCCGTTTTCTTCCGTTTGAGCTTCGACCGCATAACCGCCCTTCTCCACGGGGGAAAATCTGACGGGTTGCCCGTTCACATATACGACCGGATCGCGCAGACCGTACGAATCTCTTATTTTAAAGAATAAATTCAGTTTCATGGCCGCCACCTCATAACACCGCCGAATACACGACGAACAGCAAAATTACATAGCTCAAAACGCCTACCCCCGTAAACACGCATGAAACTATCGATTTTGCATAGTTTTTCTTGAAACCCGCCAGCTTTTTGTTTTTTATGCACAGCACGAGCGAGACCGTTGCGGCGGCTGCCGCAAATACGGCGGCTATGGGACAAATTATTTTATATGCGCCGAAAACCGACGGAGCGACATTGCTTACAACCGACAGAGCGGAACTGAAATCGAAAAGGGTCAAGACGTGGGCGACATGCTCTCTGAAACCCTCGATAATCCAACATAGGAACAGCGTACACGCCGAGCCGAACACGAGGAATATGAGATAGAACACCAGCGCTATATCCCAAATAATTCCGCAGATATACATGAACGCATAGCCGGCTGCGGAAAACAGCCCCATGAACAGCGGAACCATCAATACAAGCGAAAGGACGAGCGCGAAAGAAGAGAACAGAGAGCACACGTTCATTACAACTACGTCGCGCTCATATGTGGGTAATTTTGACATACTTATCCTCCTCCTTATTTCTTATTTTGCACTTTTATTATATAAAATAAATAGCGCAATGTCAATGCCCATAGAAAACGGCGCCTCGCGGCTGTTGCCGCGAGGCGCCTTCGTTGCGATTTCATTTCAGCTTTTATATTCCTGCTTTATATTTCGATAAGGAAGCCCGAAGCACGCAGTTTCTTCTCTATGTCGTCGAGAATTTTCTCGCTTTCGGCCGTCACGGTATGATAATGATAGCCGTCGGTTACGCTCATGAGCGGCTTCGAAGCTCCCGATTTCAGCGAGCGGTAGAGCTCCTCAACGTGCGTGCGGCTGTTGAGGTCGAGCCTCGCGGAAATTCTGCCGTACAGACGGTGGTTTACGAAGATATCCTCCACTCTTCCGCCGGCATCGATTATCAGCGCGCCCTCTTCCACTATCTGGTCGAACGTATGTCGGCACTTGAACACGCGGCTGGCGCGCGCCCTCGTGTTGAACACGTAGCCGCGGTTTGTGGCGGTTATGTTATACCCGTTTGCGCGCAGTATGGCTATATCCTGCACTATTACCTGACGGGAAACGTCGAATTTTTCGGCAAGTATTCCGGCGGAAAGAGGATTTTCCGCGTTGCCGATGAGACTCAATATCTCCTCTCTGCGGTTTGCGGCTTTCATTCTTCCTCCATCAGCGGATGAAGATTTTTAAGGGAGAGGTCAAGTATGGGCGCGGAATGGGTCAGAGCTCCGCTCGACACAAAATCAACGCCTGTGTCGAGTATTTCGGCTATATTTTCGCGCGTGACGTTGCCGCTGCACTCCGTCAGCGCCCTGCCGCCTATCATTTCGACCGCCGCTTTCATATCCTCTTTGGACATGTTGTCGAGCATGATAATGTCCGCTCCGGCTTCCAAAGCCTCCGCTACCTGTTCCAGATTCTCGACTTCCACTTCTATTTTCCTTACGAAAGAGGCGTATTTCTTTGCCATGAGCACGGCGTTCTTAACGCCGCCCGCCGCGCCGATATGGTTGTCTTTGAGGAGTATGCCGTCCGAAAGATTGTATCGGTGATTTTCGCCGCCGCCCACCTTCACCGCATACTTTTCGAATATGCGCATGTTGGGAGTAGTCTTGCGAGTATCGAGAAGTCGGGTCTTGCTGCCGTCCAAAAGAGCGACCATCTCATGCGTGTAAGTGGCTATTCCGCTCATTCTTTGAAGGTAGTTGAGCGCGACTCTTTCGCCCGAAAGGAGCACCCTTATATCTCCCACCACCTCGGCGAGGAGCTGTCCCTTCCTGACTTCTTCTCCGTCCTTTACGTACGCCTTTATCCAAGTTCTGCCGTCGAGTATTTTGAAAGTGCGCTCGAACACTTCGAGACCGCAGATTATTCCGTCCTGCTTGCATATCAGCTGTACGCTGCCCTTTCTGAAATCGGGCATTACGGCGTTGGTGCTCACGTCCTCGTTGGATATATCTTCTTTGAGCGCCGACTTTATCAGCTCGTCGGCATTAAGTACGCCCGAAATGGGGTTTAGCATCTTCCGCCTCCTTTATTGCCTTGCGTATATTATTCTTATATTCTTCCAAAAGTTCTTCCGGCTTCGAATATTGACCGAAATCCAGCTTCGACGCGGCATATTCCGCGGTCAATCGGTCTATCGGCGTATAATTTGCCGAAATATCGAGCGCCGCGCGCTCGGCAAACAGCAGACTTTCCAAAAGGGAATTGGACGCAAGTCTGTTTGCGCCGTGCACTCCGTTGCAACATGTCTCGCCTACGGCGTACAGTCTGGGCATTGTGGTCTTTCCGTTCAAATCGCTGCGTATTCCGCCCATAAAATAGTGCTGTGCCGGAACTACGGGGATACACTCCGTAAATACGTCGTATCCCTCTTCCGCGCACTTCTCCACGATAGAGGGAAAATGCGCCTTTATTTCCTCGCGCGGAATGGGTCGCATGTCCAGCCATACGAAGTCGGTGCCGTCCTTCTTCATCTGACGGTATATTGCGGCGGTCACGACGTCACGCGGCTGTAATTCGTCGGTAAAACGCTGAAAATTTTTATCGAGAAGAACGGCTCCCTCGCCGCGCACCGATTCGGAAATCAGAAAACTGCGGCCGACGCGACTCTTCGTGTACAGCGTCGTGGGATGTATCTGAATGTAATTTATGTTGTCTACCGCGACTCCGTGGCGAAGGCAGACGGCAAGGCCGTCGCCCGTCAGAAGTCTGAAATTTGTGGAATGACTGAATATTCCGCCTATGCCGCCGCATGCCAATACTGTGTAATCGGCAAAGACGGGAAACACCTTCCCCGAGTTGTTGTCGGAAACTATCAGACCGCAACAGCCGCCATTGCACTCTATCAGATCGAGCATGGTCGTCTCCTGCACGACTTCCACGTTTTTAAGAGTCAAGACCCTTTTCAACAGCTTTTCGGTTATTTCCTTGCCCGTGCAGTCCTCGTGAAAACATATTCGGTTTTTGGAATGTCCGCCCTCGCGAGTTACGGCAAGAGAGCCGTCGGCATTGCGCGCGAAATCCACGCCGTAAGAGACAAGTTCGTCCACTATCGCCTCGGAGGAATTAATCATGCACTCCACCGCCGCGCGGTTGTTTTCATCGTGGCCGGCGCGCATAGTGTCGGCAAAATAACTTTCGAAATCCTCCTCGCCCTGCAAACGGCAGATACCGCCCTGCGCAAGATAGCTGTCGGAGCGGTCGGGCGTGCCCTTGCAGATAACGGCAACTCGTTTATTTTGCGGCAGGTGAAGGGCGCAGTTGAGTCCGGCAACGCCCGTGCCGACGATTAATACGTCGTAAAATTTTTCCAATATTCAAAGCCTCTTTTAAGCCGTTTATTTGTGATACAGATATACTTTACACTAAAAGTTTACACCTGTCAAGTCATATGTAAACTTTTTTGCAATTTTTGGTAAAAATCGGTTAATATCCCCCATTTGCTTGAAATGCGCGAGGAATTATGATATAATTATTTTATTCAAGAGGAAACAAAATGAAACGCAGAATTTTAATGGCGCTCCTCGCCGTTGCAACGGCAACCGCGCTTGCGATTCCCTTCATTGCATGCGCTCCGGAAGGCGGCGACGTAGATGACACCGATACCGAATTCAACGGAGACGTGAGCGGTCCGGCCGACTATATAGGCGGCGCGGCAAGCAGCTCCGGACTGGATTTCGAGCTTAACGAAAACTCGCAGTCTTACAAGATAAAGGGGTTGACGCAGGACGCGGAAACGAAGTCCGATCTGACCCTGCCCGGCATATACAAGAATCTGCCTGTGACGGAAATCGCGGACGAGGCGTTCAACGGCAATGAGGAAATCAAAAACGTAATAATTTCGGACAATATAACGCGAATAGGAAGCAACGCTTTCAGCAGTTCCGTTATAGAGAGCGTGAGAATCTCTTCGGACGTGACGGTTATTGCCGAGAGCGCTTTCAGAAATTGCTCCTCTCTTCTGGCAATAATCTTTCCGGAGGAGAGCAAGGTTCAGACGATAGCCGACAACGCTTTCGAGGGCTGTCAAAAACTTGCGAGAGTCAACATGCCCGACAGCGTGACAAGTATAGGCAAGTCGGCCTTCGGCGGTTGTTCGTCAATGACGGAAATGCGGACGGGCTCGGGCGTGCAGACCATCGGAGACGGAGCTTTCAAAAACTGCTCCGCGCTCAAAACGGTAGTTTTGGGGGACAGCCTCAAAGTTATAGGCACAGAGGCCTTCAACAACTGCTCCTCCATTAAAAAACTCGAAATACCCGACAACGTAGACAGCATGGGTTTCAGTATGCTTCAAGGCTGTTCGGCATTAGAGTCGCTGAAAGTACCGTTTGTGGGCTCCGAAAGGGCGTTGCTTTCCGGAAGTACTCCCGTTGCCGCCGCCGAGGATGAGAGCACGGAGGACAATAAAGAGGACACTCCGACATTCCTCGCATATCTCTTCGGTGTAAAAAAATACACAGAAGGCGACCAAGGAGCCTCTTCTTCGACCTCTCCCAACGTGCCTCACTCCTTAAAGACGTTGACCGTTGCCGGCGGAGAAAAGATAGCCGCATACGGACTGTACGGAGTGAGAAGTCTGGAAACGTTGATATTGGGCGACGGCATTAAAAGTTTAGAGACTCACGCCTTTGCTTACTGCGAAAACGTTACGAAACTTGTGGTAGGTTCCGGAATAGAGACTTTGGAAGCATCGTTATTCGGATATAGAACAGAATACGACAGCGCCGTCCAGGGTTCAAAACCTCTGACAATTTTCTACAAGGGATTACAGGCAAAATGGAATACATTCCTCAATAGAGACATCATAAAAAACGCCACGGTATGCTTTTACAGCGAAACTCCCGTAAGCGGCTGTTGGACATTCGATGAAAACGGTCTGCCCGTGAAGTGGTGACACATACAGACGCGTAAAACTTGCACAAAACGAAATAATGTTAAAAGCCCTTCGCCAAAAGGCGAAGGGCTTTTTTATGTTATGTCAACTTGCGGTCACTATCTGACCTTCGGGATATACGAAGAATGTGGGATACAAAGTTCCGTCGGAGTTGCCGCTTCCCTCCACTTCGAATTCAAGCTGATATGTGTCGGCTTGAAGCGTTATATTGTGGCTGTTTTCACCGCCCGTAAAGGTATAAGTTACATCGTTTATTTTAAGCGTGATTGTTCTTTCGCCCATGGTGGGAGTGGTGAAAAAGAATGTATATGTCTTCGCTTCATCAATAGTGAGCGTGCGCTTGCAGGAGCCCAGAATTTTATTTGCCTTAACTTCGGGGTCGTCCTCCTGATCTTCCAGCCTGTAATGCGCGCTGACTTTCACGGGTTGGAGCTCTTCGCCCTTCTTCAACTCTATGCTGTAAGCCTTGGCTTCGGAACCCGTTATGTCTATTATAACGGTCTCTCCGTCGCGTACGGTCAGCGTGCCGATATATATACCGTTGGAGCCGGAGGAGTCGAGCAAAACATTGCCCTTCGAAGTGGCGACAAGGCCGTCCGTTTCGGTTGTTATCAAGGAGTATACAGAGGTTTCTCCGGATGTGAATATCGCTCTTGCGACGGACTGAACCTCATCTCCCGGATCTTCCGTATCTTCGGCCACAAGAGTCACGCTGTTTGTGCCCACAGTAAGAGTTGCGGCGCTGTCCGTCTTAATTATTTCTATCGTGCCCTCGGCCTGTTCTTCGGATATGTCCGCCCACGTAGCCACATAGCCCGCGGCAAGGCCGGAGGCCTTTGCGACATAATCCGAAACGGCTATGTCGAAGTCGGCCACGCTCTCCGTCTCATTTTGAGTCTTACTTACGCTCTTTGTTCCTTTGAGAGTATCGCCGTCATAGAGACTTACAGTCACTTGGGAATCAATGGGATAATCGGAGGGGAAGATAACGGAAATTTGCAGCGGAACCGTATAATTTACGGCATTGGAAGCGTCGCTCGGTAAAAATCCGGCTTCCGTTGAATTGGCCTTTACCGTATAGACATAAGTATTTCCGCGAATTTTATCCGCGAGAGAAATGTTATAAGAACAGCCCATTACGGCATCTTCTCTCTTCCCGTCTGCGAAAATCTCGTAATAGTTTGCGTTCTGCACCGCCGTCCAGCTTATTGTGCTGCCCGTAATAGTTATCTGCGGAGCGGCAAGCTGCGCTATCGTGTAGGTTACGGCATTTGAGAAAGGACTGTCGGAATAAGTTTCGTTATCGCCCAACGCCTTGACTTTGAATACGTACGCTCCCGCCGCCGTCTTGTCTATCACGTACGAAGTTTCCGTGACGGAAGCCGCCTTGCTGTCGCCCTCGTAAACATCGTAGCCGGAAGCGTTCTCCACCGCCGTCCAGCTTATTGTGGTGTCTTCAAGCGCAATCTGCGGAGCGGTAAGGGCGATAAGATTGTCTCCGTCGTCTCCGTCGTCGTCCGAAGGATCGTTTTCCGTAGTTCCGCCGCAAGCCGCAAGCCCCAGAGAGAGAGCTACTGCGCTTACCGCCGCAAGAAACAGAATAAGTAATTTTCTGAATTTCATAAAAACAATTCCTCTTTAAAATATATATATATCAGTAGTACGTGCCGCAACAGAACAGCCACATATAGTCCTCCGAAGCGTTCAAGCCGATAAGCTCTGCCTTGCCGTCGCCGTCCTTAAACAGCCCGTAGTGCTCGGCATACTCTTGAAGGAATACTTTCAGCTCCTCGTTTAAAGGATGAGTGCCGTCCGCATTGCAACGGTTGAAATATCCGTCGGCATTATGGGCTACCATCTTTTTGGGATCCTTACTGTCCGGATGAGGATAATCCACTATCACATCCCTTCCGCCTTCGGGATCGGGATTCGGCTCGCGGAATTTGCCGGTGTACTGTGAAATAAATTGGTGATAGTCCTTGTAGAAAAACTCGTCGGTGTTGTAATCGCCCACGCCGAGCTTTAACGGGAAGGAGTCCATTCTTTCGTCCCATGCCTCTTCGGGATGGAAATAATTGCAATGCCAGAATGCATCGTCATAGGTTACATCTCCTCTGATGCCCTCGTCGGCATGTGTGAAAAAGTACCCTACGCCGCCGGCGTTTGTCAGTTTTACATATATGGTATCGCCGTCGAACTTCTGCGTGGCGCTGTTGTACTTGTGATAGAAACCGTCCTCTCCCAAACCGATGAGCGGAACTATCTCGTAACTGTCGGTCGTTCCCTCCGTCAATCTGCGCTCGTACGCGAAGTTGTCGAGATTGACGCCGCTGTTTGCAAACTCATGGAAAGTTCCCGAAGGTTTGATCGGATACGAGGCGCCGTCCGAGCTCGCTATGCATGGAGCGAAGGGACCGTTGGCAACCTGCACTTCGACGCGCCCGTCTATCGCGATAGCCTCGCCCTCATACGATATGGTAAAGTCCACATAGACGGGATAGAGCTCTTCGGAGATACAGTTGGCGTGAATGGCAAACGTCCAGGAGTTGCCTATATAGCCTTTCGGACAGTTTACTTCCATTTTGAAATTTTTGGTGTAAGTGGAGAAATCTCCGCCGTCGTCCACTTCCTCGGCCAAATATTTTGCGGCAAAAGTGCCGTTATAGCGTTCGATGTAGGGATTGACTTCGTTTGCGCTGGTATCAATCCAAGACTGTACATGGTAATAGCCTGTTTTGTTGGGTCGATATTCGTAGTACATAATGTCGGAAGCGCTGTCTAATTTTGCCCTGTACGTACCCACATCGGAGAGTATTATACAGCCCTGACTCTCATACAGACCCTTGCCCGTGCCCGTGGTGGGCGTTATGGGAAAGAGGTCGATATTCAAGTCGCGGCTTTTCGCGGTCACTCTGTAATTGCCGTTGGGGTTATAAGTGTAGTTCGACGGAATGTCGGATAACGTTATACGGTAGTCGCCGTCGAGCCCCGATACGGTAGCCACGCCCAAGGTGTTGAATTCTGCGTCGAAATAGAAATTTGCGTCGTCGAGACTTGCCCAGCGTGCCTTTATGTGCGCGCCGGCCGGAGGAGCGTATACCTCCCCCTCGCTTGTGAGTGTGACGGTTGATACATAGGTAGATTCTTCTCCGTCGTCGCCGGAGGGGTCCGAACCGCTGTCGGAGCCGCTCGTCGAACCGCTCGTCGGAGGAGAAATTATTGCCGCATTATAGGTGCCGCCGCAACCTACGCACAAAACCGAGATTATTACGGCGCATATTATGAGAAAAATGAATTTTTTCATACTTTTGCACCTCCGTCCTTTTTATATCTGCCGAAGAAACTTCTGATATCGTCCCATTTCAGTTTACGTATTATGATATCGATTATGTAGAGGACGACTACGGCAATCAACAGAGGTATGGTTATGTTTACGGAATACGTTCCGACTTCTTTCATGTCGTTTTCCACGACAAGGTTGCCGTCGAGGTTTACCTCTCCCCTGCCGTTCAGAGCCCTGAAAAGCACTGCCGGATCGAACGAGGCAAATTCGTTGTATTCGTCGGTATACGCAACGGTGAGATAGTTGTCATTACCGTATGCGAGGTCGTAATAATTGTAGGCGACTTTTATAGTGTATTCGCCCACTCCCGCGCTGTCGAATTCATAGTAATAATAGGATTGGTCGAAGGCGAGATTTGCGTTTACCGTTTTGCCGTCGGGAGTAGTGAGCTCGATAGTGGCCTGCGCGTCGAATCGGGGCGTTACGGGGGTCAAGGTCACGCGCGTGGAGCCGCCGTCGCGAAGCACGTCCACGGAGAAAGGATTTTCGTTCCGTTCATCGGGGATATTGCTCTTTAATACGTTGTCTATAAACGTTCCGGCAATGTCGGTCGCTTCCCATTGATTTACCCAATCGCCCGTAAAACTGCTGCTGAACGAGGAAATTCTGCCGGAGCCGAAATCCCAATAACAGTAGAGGGGAATGTTGTTCACTTTGGAGTGTTCCGTTCGGTAATACTGCGCCTGCAAAACGGTTATTGCGCCCGTCTGCGCCTTGCCCTTTATAAAGCCCGAAATTTGAGGAATGGCGCGAGTATCTATGCCGTTCAGAACCTCGTCGGAGGCGCGGTTTACGCGCACCGCCGTATCCTTCTCGATAACCTGCTGAATGAGGTCCTCCGCCATCTCCACAAAGAGGTTGTCGTTCAGGTTTTCCTGATTGTCCGACTGATAATACAGACCTCCGCCCTGCGCAGCGACGTTGCGAAGCAGCGTTTCGGAAGCCGTGCCCGTGTCGCCGTTCTTTCTGCCGACGTCGAACACGGAAGTAACTATCGCGTTGTCGAGCATATCCGCCGCCACTTCCGCTGGGTCGTGATAGTCGTCGCCGAAGTTTGCGCCGTCGGAGATAAGCATCACCTGCTTATCGCTGTAATCGTAATCTTTTATAAGTTGGTATGCATTGTAAAGTCCGCTTCCTATAAGCGTGCCCTGACGGGGCGAAAGATTGTCTATCGCCTCCGCTATCGCCGCCCTGTTGGCGCCGAGGCGAACGGGAGGCTGTACGGGAACGGCTTCGCCGAAGAAAGTGACTACGCAGATATAGTCGTCGTCGTTGAGAAGATTAAGAATTCTCTTCGCCACTTCCTTTGCCACCGACCAGTGGAATTGCTGATTCATGCTTCGCGACGAATCCAAGACTATGGAATACAGTCTGGCGTCGTCGTCGCTCTTGCCGTATTGCACGGGCAAAATACTGCCCAGCTCCTTTACGTTACTATCGTCGGAAGTCTGAATTCCGAGGTTGCCGAAAGTCACCAAGCTCTTCCCGAGCCGGCTGACCATCGACTTGATATTCTGCACGAACTCTCCGCTGTTTTCAATCGTGGAAATGTCTATGTCCGCCAGAACCACCTCGTCGTAGGGGCAGAGCGCCTCTATGTTCCAAGGCACTCCGCGGACGGGCACGCCCTGCAAATTGTTCGCGCTGACTTCGCCGAATTCATATATATTCACGTTGTCGTCGGAGGCATACAGAGAGATAAATTCCGCCTTGTCTCTCAACCTTACGTCGGGGTCGTTTTCGTAGATATCGACTTTGGCTCCGTCGCCGTATTTCACGGCCATTGCCTTTGCCGTCTCCCAATCGCCCGTGACCGCGAGCACGTACATGGACGCGGTGACCTTTTGGGTGAATTTGAAGGAATTGTTTTTATCGCTCTTATCGTCGTCGGAGAGCAGTTTGACTTCGTACGAGAACACTCCCTCTTTCGAGGTGTCGAGGTCGAAAGTCACGGTGTTGGTGCCGACCGACAGAGTGGGCGCCTTATAGGGGAGCTGTTCCTCTCCGTCCTTGTATAAAACGAGGGTGGCGGAGTCGGTATCGTAGCTGGATTGAACGGTGACCTTTGCGGTCTCTATACTGTTCAGATATGCGGAAGAGGTGAACTGCACGTCCGAAATCTGCAATTCGTGCACTTCCTCGTCGATATTGTCGTCGAGATATATTGCGTCTACCTTTATATCCTGACTTTCGAGAGAGTCCACCGCGCGGCGTATGGCGTAAGTATCGTTCTCGTCGGTCTGCTTGCCGTCGGTTATGAGCACTACCCTCTTTATCACGCCCTCGTCGAAGAGCGTTCCGGTATATTCCAGCGCGGAGGCTATGTCCGTTTCGCTCACGTCAACTTCGGCGGTCTTCACGCTGTCGAGCGAGGCGAGCTCCGTGGGTTTGTTCAAGAGTTCATAGTCCTTGCCGAAGCATACGAGGCCCACTTCGCTGTTTGCCGGAAGTTTGAGATTTTTAATGTAGCCGTCCACTTCGTCGAGATTCTTGTTCGCCGAATAGGAGACGTCGGCGACCACGTAGACCTGCGTCCTTGAAAGCACGGCGGTAAAGGTCGTTCCGGCCGCCGCAAAGCCTATTATTATCGCCATGATAATGTGCAGAGCAAAGGACGCAACGTTGTGGAAGTTGCGGTTTACCTTTCTCACCGAAATAAGGAAGGGAATGAGAAAGACAAGTATGAGGGGGACTGCTATTAAAAGCAGATATATGTTATCGAAGCTGATATTGTTCATAGCTGTACACTGCGTAATCAACCGCCGCTACGACGGCTATCAGAATGAATATTATTAATAGGTCGTCTATAACTCCGGCCGGCCCCCCTTCCTCTGCGGCGCCCTGTATTATAAACGCTTCTCCCTCTTCGAATGGAACTCTCTCCTCGGTGGGAAGAGAGACGTATATGTTTATTTCACGCTCCGAATCGTCGCTCATGGTGAGGAAAATGCCGTAGGCTCCCACTTCTTTGAGCTCGAACTCGCAGAGCGTCGTGCTGGTATCCGGATAGCTGACTTTGCCGAGGGGAGATTCCACTCTTATGCTCTTGCAGCCCGGGATCATGTTTATCTGGGCGATATCGCCGCAGAAATAGGAAGTCTCCTCCACTACTTGGGGGAAGGAGTAATTTTTCAGATTGTTTATGAGCGTGACAAACGTCGCGGTGAGCGTGAAATCCGCGGAATCCTTGGGACTGAAAGCAAACACCGCCTCTCTGTTGCCGTACTCGTTTGCGCCCGTAAACAGCAGCGGATCGCTGCCGCATGTGGCGTACACGTCGAAGCCGCTTCTTACGCTCAACTTGACGTACTTGCTTATGTGGAAACTCTTGTTGTCGAGAAGTTCGCCGTCCGCGTTGTAGATTACGCCTTTAAGCATATTCCTTACTGCCGTTTTGGAGCTGGTGTTGAACTCCGCGACGTCCGTGGCGGATTCCTGCCTCTGAAAACCGAAGTTGCCGCCCTCGGGGCTCTTGTCGGGATTGACGTACCATACGGCGCCCTCGCGAGGGGTGACTTCCGGAACGTAATCCTCGTAAATGTACAGACCGTAACCCGTAGTTCTCTCCTCTTCGGGGAGTTTTTCGTACTCCTCCGAAGTCAGATATTTGAAATCGGTGAAGCCGGCAGCGTTGAGCGCCGCGCGAAGATATATGGGGCCGTCGGAGACAAGCAGAGTCGCCGACATGTTTTCATGGCCGATATTGAACACAGTTACCTGACTGTCGAGAGAAAGGTCGTCGCTCTCGGAGATTGCCAGCCTGAATTCGAAGAAGTCCTCTGCGAATTCTTCGAACACGAAGGGAGTCGCTTCCGCCTCCTTCACGTCGAGATCGACGGTGGCCAAAGCCGTCTCGGAGCCGTCGAGATAGAGATTTAAAGTGAGTTCTGCGTCGCCAGTGTAGGAGACGACGTTGCCGGTTATTTTGAGTGTTCTGTCGGCGGTAAGATCGTAATCTATATCGGATATGGCGTAGTTTGAGCTCTCCGCCGAAACGTTGACTATGTTTACGTTCTGACTGTCGCCATAGGTCTTATCGGTGACCAAATAGGTTACCGTACGGGGGTCTGCGTTGAAATATTCCTGCGCGGAAAGCAGAGCCTGCGAAAAGTCCACTGCGGCGCACGACACTTCGAGATTGTCCACCGCCTCCACAGCGCGCTCTTTATCAACATATCCCTCGAATATCGTTTCGGTGCTGTCGCCGGCATATATGAGGGTATACGTGCTTCCGTTCATGGAATCGTTTATTATCTCTTTTATCTTTTCCCTGCCGATATCGAAACGGGATTTGTCGTCCTGAACGATATTCATACTGCCGGAGCCGTCGAGGATAAAGCAGTACGCCTTTGCCGCGTTCGGCAGAGTTATAACGGGACGGGCGATTATGAATGCGACAAGGGTCACTAGAAGAATCTGAATGAGCAGACTCAAAAGTCCGGATATTCTGTTTATGGGGATACGGCGCTTTAAGAACTTTTCGCTCAAATTCCAGATATAGGTGGAAGTTACGGTCTGTTCGGTGTATCTGTTCTTTATTATGTATATAAGTATGAGAACGGGTATCGCCGCAAGCGCCAAAAATCCGAGAGGATATATAAACGTCATTTAATTACCCCCTCTACCGTAAGTTTATCAAGGAACACGTCTTCGAGCGGTTCGTCCGCCGAAACGAGGGCGTAATGTCCGCCGCGCGAAAGACAGTGGTCGCGTATTCTGCCCGTTACATAGGCAAGAGCTTCTTTATAAGCCCTTATAATTTCTTTGTTTATGTTTCTGTGATAGAATTTTTCGGAATTCTCGCTGTCGTAAAAGTGCATTTTCCCACGCGTTTGAGGGTTCAACTCCTCCTTGGAGAGCACCTGCATGCAGAGTATATCCCTTCTCTTTCCGGCAAAGTGGTCCAGCGCGGCGCCGAAATCGTTTTCGGTGAGAAAGTCGGATATCAGCACGGAAAAGCCGTCGCCGTAGCCGACGGTCGTGGGAAGTATGGCCTCGGATATGGCGGCGTCGCCCTCGAATACCACGTCGTTCAGTTTTCCTATATTATTATAATAGGACTCCCTGCCGAGCATATTGGAGATAACCTCTTCCACGGCGTTGCCGTGAATTACGTACACCGATACTCTGTCCATTTCGCAAACGGAAATAAAGGCGACGGCGGCGGCGAGGCGGAGAGCCTGTATGTCCTTTCCGCTGTTGCCGTATGCCATCGACCGGCTTCCGTCGATATATATGCGCGTGTGCACCTGCCGTTCGTCGAGATACAGTTTCAGATACAGTTTTTCGAAGCGCGCGTAAGCATTCCAGTCGAGCTTTGTTATGTCGTCGCCCGGAATGTAGTCGCGATAATCGGAGAATTCGCAGGAAGAACCGAAGGTCTTACTCTGATGGTTTCCGCCGAAGCGCCCCGCCACGTTGTTTTTCAAGAGCGTCTGTAAAAGTTCTATCTTCCCCAGAAACTCTTCGTTTACTACCAAAGAACTCATTATTTCACTTTGTCTCGTTTACTATGAGTTTAATCACATCGTCTACCGAAAGTTTATCGGAAATTGCCGCGTAGTTGAGCTTTATTCTGTGTCTCAATACGGGATATGCAAGGGCCTTTATATCCGAATAGGATACGTTGTATTTGCCGTTCATGAGCGCGCGCACCTTTGCGCAAGTGATGAGCGCCTGCGCCGCACGAGGAGACGCGCCGTATCTGACGTACTTCTTGGCGGACGCGCAGGAGCTTTCAAGCTCGGGGTGGGTGTTGCTTACAAGCCTTACGGCAAACCCGAGCACTTCCTTTATTACGGGAACGCTCTTTGCCAACTCGCGCATTTCGAGTATCGTGGGACCGTCTATCACCGCTTCTGCGGTTTCGTCCATGGTTATCTGCGTCATGAGAACTATGTCGGCAAGTTCGTCGGTCGAGGGGAAATTGACCATCAGCTTGAACATGAAACGGTCCATCTGCGCCTCGGGCAGAGGATATGTACCGTCTTGCTCTATGGGGTTTTCTGTCGCGAGCACGAAGAAGGGCTCCGCCAGCTTATACGTCTGCTTTGCAACCGTCACCTTATGCTCCTGCATGACTTCGAGCATGGCCGACTGCGTTTTGGGCGTGGCACGGTTGATTTCGTCCGCAAGAACAAGGTTTGCGAATATCGGACCGCGCTGGAACACGGTATTCATTCTGCCGTTTTCGTCCTTTTCGATTACGTTGGTGCCGGTTACGTCCGAAGGCATGAGGTCGGGGGTGAACTGTATTCTGGAAAAAGGCAGGCTCATGGTCTTGCCCAGAGCGCGGACAAGACGGGTCTTGCCGACGCCGGGAACGCCTTCCAAAAGCACGTTGCCGCCGGCGACTATGGCGCAGATTACGTTGTCAACAATCTCCTCCATGCCGACGACGTCCTTGGACAGCTCGCTCTTTATGGTGCTTATGGCAGAGCTGAATTTTCTGACCCTCTCCGCGTCCTCTATGCTGATTTCGGGCTCCGCCGCGAGCTCTTCCGAAGCCGGTTCGGACTCCGCAACGGGCTCGTTTGCAACCGCTTCGCCCTCTTCGGATTCGGGAATTTGGCCGGTCGCCGTCTCCGCCTGTGCCATTTCATTCTGCACGGTGGGAACTTCGCTCGTCTCCGCATCGGCGGAAAGCTCCGACGCGACTTCCTCCTCTACGGGTTCTTCGGCTGCCTGCGTGTTCTTGTTCTTTTTGGATTTTTTCCACATTTTCATTTTTGTTTCCTCGCTGTTTTATGTCAACTGCCTACCGGCCTGTGTTGTAAAGATATTCGAAAAATTTATCTATCAATTCCTTCTGTTCTTCGGAAATCGATTCCTGCGAAGAGCTGTACTGCCCCAAGAGTTCGGTATACTTCTTGTAGGAGCCGGAGCTGAAATCATAGATTTCATCCTTGCTGCCGTACTGCATTTCTCCGGTGCCGCCGCCTCCGCCCGAGCCGCTTTCGTCGTCTCCGCCGGAATTGCCGTCCGAGCCCGATTGCGTGGGTTCGGTGGGCTTCGTCTCTGCGGTTTCGAGGGCGAGATTCAATTCGGGGAATATGAGAGCCAGTCTGTTGCGGACATATCTGCTCATTAAAAGGGAATACGTCTGTTTTTCGAGCTGTGCGGATATGGACGTCTGCTTGCTTCCGAGGAAATCGGAAATTTTATTCTGTGTTGCGGTATCGTCAAGCGTTGCGCACTCGCTTATCAAACCGTTCAGTCCGAGGCCGAAATCCACCGTTAAAATTACGTAGAGCCCGTCGTCGATATAGCTGTCGTCCAACTGCATGAGTCCGCCGATTACGCTGTCCGTAAGAAGAAACAGAGCCGGAATCACCTCTTCCTTTGAAATTTTAAGAGAATCGGAGAGCGCGGTATATCCCTTTGCCATTCCCTCTTCCACCGCCGCATACATCTGCGAGGAGTAGAATACCTCCACATGCGAATATTCGGTGGCGTCATAATAGACGTACGCTCCGCCGCCTCCTCTCACTGCGTCGGAGAGATCGGTTGCTCCCGAGGCGGCAAGCGCGTCCGCTATGGCCGCGTAGGATTGATAGCTCTCCACAATTTCGGCTATCGCCGCTCTGGAATTTATGACCGTACTGCGAAGCGCTCCGAACTTCATCTCCTCGTCGAGCGCATCCACAAGCCCGTTCAGTTCGGCAGTGACGTCCGTCTTTACGTCGTCCGCAAAATTGGATTTTTGCACTTCGGCAATAAGTTCCTGCAATCTTATCTTCTGCGATTCGCTGATGGATACAACCACGTCGTCGGGCGGAGTTTCGGGCTCCTCGCCGGAAGCCGGAGAGGGCACAAGTATACAGCCCACGGCTACCGCAACCGCCAACAGCGCCGCAACGAGATATTTCCATATTTTGGATAGAGTAGCTTCGCGCACGCGGACGTCGGCAAATTTCGCGCTCGCGTCCTCGCGCTGCATTTCATACAGAAAACCGCTCTCGTTCTTGAAAGCGAGAGCCGTCCTTGCGCGCTCATCCATGCGGTATTCTTCGTCGAGAGATTTCGCCACTTTGCGGTCGGTGGGGCGAAGCGCGACAAAGGCAACGGCAAAGGCTATTACCGCCGCTCCGCCGATGGCCGCGGCGAAGTAATACCAGAGCATTTCGACGCCGGAAAACTTATCGGCGATCAGCATTGCGCCGAACGCCACGGCAGCCGCGCCCAGAGCGCAGACTGCGCTCTTCAATAGCGCCGCTATCAGATATTTCCTTTTAAGTTTCAAAAAATTCTTATCCATTGTTATCTCCGGATATGGCTAAAACGACCTCTCCGCGCGTCTATGCCGCGCGGCGTCTTTGGTCGTTTTCGGTAATTAGTACGGGCATGGCGTTGCGCACGTTGCGTGCAAGATAGTCCCTCGCCTCTATAAAAAGCGTCTTTTCCGCCTTGACTTCATCCTCGCAGTAGTATCTGAATACTATTGTGTATTCGTTGGAATTATCACGATTCGGGTTGGGATAAAATCTTTTGATGGCGAATGTTCCGTACAAATACATTATCTTGCTGAAAGCAGTGTCTATCGGCGTTTCATTGCCCGAATATTCATCGACGTAGAATGCCTTTACATAGTCAGCGGATATGCTCGCCGAAGTGCCCTCTCTGTTTTTTGCGTTGACAAACGAAATGGTATATCTTCGGTTTGCGTTATCTGTATAGCCGTTCGTGGGGGAACATTCCGCCCAAAGCACCGTCTCGCCGTTCTCGTTTATCTCTGCCAGACTGTTATCTGCCCTGAATTGAAGGGATATATCGAAGCTGACTGCCACATAGGGATTGGGTATTGTTTCCGACTGCATTTCGTAACCGCAGTCTTTGCAAAGGAGAGTTGTTTTACCGTCATGGTAAGGATAGCTGCTCTGGGGACGTATCGTCGTGGGAGTATCCGCGGCGACGTGGGGAACAACCTGATCCTTTTCGCCGCAAACGGAGCAGACCTTGTAATGTCCCTCCTCGGAGCTCTGCCAACTGCCGGAAAAATCGTGCTCGCCGGTGGCCGCGACGTCGCGGCTCTCCACTTCTCCGCAGACCGTGCACGCGTACATATCTTTGCCGGCCTCGCCGCAGGTGGGCTCTATCAGGTTCATCAGAAGTTTAAAATCATGCGTGCCCTCAAAGGGAATGTCGTCGTCCTTGGTCGCGCCGCAGACAGTGCAGTAGTACCTGCCCCAGCCGTATGTTCCGCAGGTGGGTTCGGTTTCCACCATGTCCTCAACGAGCTTCCATGTGTGCTCCGCCTCGCCCGTAATGCCGGCGCATCCCGGGTCGCTGCACTTATGCCAATGCTTTTCAAAGCTGTGCGTCCATTCTTTCGACCAGTTGTGCGCCGCAATATCGGACGGCACGCAGGCCGCTATGCCCAGCGCACAGGCAAAAACGCATATAATTGTCAACGCCGCAAGAACGTACTTCCTCATTTTACAGACCTCTGTCGGGTTATGCGAGCCCTTTTCGACGGATTCGCACGCATAAATTTATAATTAAACAATTTATTAATCGGGCAATCAAAGTTACCGTATAATTATACAAATTATATCACATAAAACACGGCTATGCAAGCAAATATCGCACGCTTTTGAAGATTTGAGGCACTTTTACCCTTACAATAATTACTATTTCTTTATATTAATGTTAAAAGTCGCTTATACCCTCGGGGTTCACGGGACTTCGTCAACTCCACCGAAGCCGCCGTCACCGCGTATACTTCCCTCGCTCCCGAACGCTTTATGCACGCCGCGAGACTGTTTAAAGTTGCGCCCGTCGTCATTACGTCGTCCACAATCAGAATTGCTTTGCCGCGGACGGCGCTCTTTTGCGCCTTGAAGCACTTTTTGAGGTTGGCCTCCCTATCCGTGCGCGAAAGACCCTTCTGTTCGGGGGTGTCCGACTCCTTTCTAACCGCGTCCGGAAGAAAGGGAATGTCCGTCAGACGCGAAATTTTGCTTGCGAGCAGAGCCGATTGATTGTATTCGCGGCGTTTGACCTCCTTCCTTGTCATCGGAACGGCCACAATGGCGTCCGCGCGAGGGAGCAGAGCAATCTTTTCGCACATCATCTCCGCCAGCCAATCCGAGACGAACGCCTTGCCGTGTTTCAGCAGGGAGACGAGGACCGCTCCGCCGCCGCGGTACACAAAGCAGGAAACGGCCCTTGCGTAATCGGGACGGCGGTATTTACATTCGAGACACACCTCCGTTCTCGGCGTCCTCCTTCCGCATACGGGACAGGCCGCGCCGTCGTTGAAAGTCACGGAGGCGGAGCAGTCCTTGCAGAGCCTTCCGCCGAATATCTCTATGCCGCATATGAGGCACGTATAGTCCTCCGGACTGACGGTATGTCTTACTTTTTCTGCAAAGTTTTGTCGGAACGTGTTGACTTTTTTCATAAATTTCATTGTATCACAGCAAGTTTTCGGTGTCAACGGCGGAGCGCGAATTAAAGTCTGCAAAAGGCGCATACTGTCTGAAACAGCGGCTTTAAAGCCGCAAAAGGAGACGTTATGAAAAAATTTTTAGCGATTGCCGCCGCGCTCGTATGCTGTGCGCCCATGCTGGCCGCCTGCGGCGGAGAACAGAGACCGGAGGGCGAGATAGCCGGACAGTATGTGGAGATGACCGCCGCGGAGCTCAAAGAAAAACTCGATAAACTCGAACCCGAAAAACTTTTCGGCAACGCCTCTTCCGAAAATCAGGCTTTCGGCGTTCAGGCTGACGCAAATATAGAGGCATCGGCAGACACGCAGACGGTGGAGTCCGGAAAGTTCGTCACTCTTTTGAAGGCGGACTTACGGGCGGAGAGCGATACGCAGATTACTTTGACGCCCTCCGAGCGCGAGACTGCCCTCGGGGGATGGAACGTAAAGGGCAAGAGCATTGACAAAATAAAAGGAGAGCTCGGGCCCTCTTACCTTCTCGGAATAGATGGAACGGAAGATATCGATTACGAGATAAGCGCGTACGCGGACGGCGGAAATTTATATTTTCAGATTCCCGACATGAGCGCACTGTCCGCGGAGATTCTTTCGGAGGGCAAGTACTCGGCGTCCTTCGATTATATTATGGATTTGGTAACGGATTTTCTGCCGGAGAGCTTTTTTTCGGCGCTCTCGGGCGACATGGATTTGGCTGAAAAGGCAAAAGAATACAAACTTAAATCCTACGCGGACGAAACCGACGGGCTCAAAATAAAGTTGAGCGCCAACGACGAGTCCTTTTACGCAATTCTTCAATCGCTCACGGGTTCTTCGGAAGAGAGCGTGAAAGAATCGGCGACATTCGGGACATTTTCCTTGGATTTCTACTTCGAAGCCGACAAGGACGGAGCGTTTGTAAAGGCCGGTCTTGTCGCAGACATTGACGGCGAACTGAAATTCGGCGCAGACGGGCTCTTCGAAGATTCTCCGGTCATAAACGGACCCGTAAAACTGAAAGCCGACATAGCGGTGAAGAGGTCTGAAAACGAAATCGTACTCCCCACGGAAGCGGAGCTTGAAAGCTACAAGAAACTGCCGGTGCAGTCGCCCTCGGCGCGAGGGAGCCGCTCCGCAAAAAAATAATCGGGTTAATGTATAAATTGCTTCACTCGCGGCAATAACCGCGGTATGAAAAATTTTTGCATAGTTTTCGGAGTATTAATCATAATAATTGCAACGGTAGCTTGCGCGACGTTACTTCAACCGGCGCGCGGCGAAAACGACTATCTGCGCATTCACGTGCGCGCCAATTCCAACGACCGGACCGACCAGTCGGTCAAGTACCTCGTGAAAGACGAAGTGGTCGAATTCATAACTCCCTACGCCGCGGAGTGCACGTCGAAGGAGAGAGCTCGGGAGATAATTTCCTCTCATCTCAAAGAAATAGAGGACGTCTGCGACAGAGTGTTGAAGGAAAACGGGTTTGAGTATACTTCCCGTGCGAGCGTGAGAAGCGAAGAGTTCCCCACGCGGGTCTACGGCGATCTGACCCTCGAAAAGGGAGTTTACGACGCGCTGATAATAGAGCTCGGTTCCGGCAAGGGCGACAACTGGTGGTGCGTAATTTATCCGCCTCTCTGTTTCACTTCGGCGCAGAGCGACGTGCGCTACCGTTCTGCAATTTACGACATAGTGCGGAAATTTTTTGAAAAATGACCGTTCGGATATAAATATGCTCGCCGTTTGCGGGCAAGGAGGAAAAATGAAAAAAGCACTTAAAATGGGCTTGGCGTGCGTTGCGGTTGCCGCAGTAGGCTGTGCCACCGCCCTATTTCAATTAGGATACACAAGCGAAGAACTTGCCGAGCCCTCTTACGTTCAGACTGCTGTATTGAAGCAGGGTGCAAGCGGCGGCGAGGTAAAGGAATTACAGAGACGGCTCAAACAATGGGGATATTACAGCGGCGCCGTGGACGGAATCTACGGCAAAGGCACCGTGGAAGCCGTGAAATATTTCCAGCGTAAAAACGGGCTCAAAGCCGACGGCATAGCCGGAAAAGCCACTTTCGAAGCTCTGGGAATGAACGATTCGGCAAAAGCGCTCGAAAATCAACATGGGAACTCTTCCTCTTCGGGTTCGGGCTACACCAACTCCGACACCTACCTTCTGGCAAAGTGCATCTATGCCGAGGCTCGCGGAGAGACCTACGAGGGACAGGTTGCGGTAGGCGCGGTGATTTTAAACCGCGTGCGCTCTTCGAAGTTCCCCAACACCGTTTCGGGAGTGGTATATCAGAAGAACGCCTTTACGGCGGTTACCGACGGACAGATAAATCTCTCCCCCGACAAGACAGCGCTCAACGCGGCGCAGGACGCCATCAACGGCTGGGATCCCACCTACGGCTGCCTCTACTACTACAATCCGGCGGTGGCCACAAGCTCGTGGATCTTCGGCAGAGAGACAGTTACCACGATAGGTAAGCACGTATTTGCAATTTAGGGGGTAGACAATGAGTAAGAAACAAGTATCAAGCGGAACCGAAAAGGCCGAAAGCCTTACCCGTAAGAAAACGGGCGGCAAATCAACTCAATCCGAAAAGAAAACGCAGCCTACAAAGGAGACTGCGTCAACGCGGAAAACTCAACACAGTCGGGCAAAACAGGTGAAATCAACCGCCAAAACCGCTGCGGAAAAGAAATCCGCAAAGAGAGAAGCGCGCGAAAACAGAAAACTCGAACAAGCCAAATTGCGCGCGGAAAAGAAACAGAAAAAACTCGAAAAAAAGCTGGAAGCCAAACAAAAAAGGCTTGACAGAATAGCCGCGATGAAGAAGGCCCACGCCGACAGAAAAGAGGCGAGAATTGCCCGTCGCGAACAGTTGAAACACGAGACCAAAGAGGCGAGAATTGAGCGCAAACGCGCCGAAAAGCAGGCTCGCCTCGAAGCCAAAGCCGCAAAGAGAGAAGCGGCGGCGGCAGAGAGACAGGCAAAGCGCGAACACCGTCTTAAAGTACGCGCCGAAAAGCGCGCCGCAAGAAACGAAAGGCGTCATGCGCCCGGGTTCGGCGGCTGGCTTGCGGCAGTCATAAGCCTCGGCGTAGTCACTCTCGCGCTCGGCACAATGCTCTCCTTCGGTTGGATGTATACGGGCGGAATGCAGGCGGATATGGCCTCCGTTCACACCGAGAGCCTCTACGAGCTCAACTCCGTTGTGGACAATCTCGACGCCAATCTTTCCAAGGCGAGAGTCGCCAATACCAAGACAGAACAGGTCAAACTGCTCTCCGATATAGCCATAGAGAGCGAAACGGCGGAGACCATTCTCGAACGCTTCCCCGTGGACGTACAGTTTACGCAGAATATGACCTCTTTCGTAAACAAGATGGGCGACAGCGCGCAAAACATGCTCTATTCAGTAGCGAGCGGCAAGCCTCTGACCCAGAGCCAGATAGCCACTCTCGCATATATGTACGAGACCAACAAACAGCTTAAAGAGACCATAAACGAGCTGACTTCCTCCGCGGGACAAAACGATATCCTCGAAATGCTCCGCGGCAAGACGGACGGAATAATGTATACCGCCTTCGGCGACATCGAAAATACTCCCGTGGAAATTCCCAAGGAAATCCACGACGGCCCGTTTGCGGAAAACACCGAAAAAGTCAGCGCCAAGAACCTCGACGGTGAGGAACAGATAAGCGCGGCGCGCGCCGAAGAGCTTGCGCAGAAATACTTCAAGGACTACGGAGTCACCGCAGTCAACTGCACCGGAGAAGTAAACGCGAACAAGATCCAATGCTACAACGTCACACTCACCACGGACGACGGCGAAATGTGGGCGCAGCTCTCGAAAGCCGGCGGAAAAGTAGTGGAATTCAACAGCTATAAAGACTGCTCCGATAAAAACTTCTCCGTGGAGAGATGCACGGCGATTGCGGAGGACTTCCTCGACGACCTCGGCTTCGACGATATGAAGGCCGTCTGGACGAGCGAGAACGGCACGACTTGCAACCTCAACTTTGCCTACGTTGACGACGGAGTTGTATATTACAGTGATATGGTAAAAGTCAAGGTCTGCGAAGAGCGCGGAATAGTCACCGGTATGGAGGCCATAAGCTATGTGCTCAACCACACCGACAGAAAGGCGCCCACGGCAAGCCTTTCAAAGAGCGAGGCCAAGGAAAAACTCAACACGAACCTCGATATTAAGACTACGCGTCTTACGCTAATACCCGTGGAAAACGGCGAGAGACTCGCATGGGAATTCTACGGAGTATACGGCGGAAACGACTACTTCGTTTACGTGGACGCAAAGACCGGTCAGGAGATTCAGCTCTTTACGGTGGTAGGCACCGCGCAGGGCAGAGCCCTTCTCTGACTGTAAAAATAAATGAAAACGCCGTCCTTACGGACGGCGTTTTTCGTGCGTTCGACGAACGCCGAGAAACTAATTCCGAATACCTTTGCGGTTCTCTCTTTACGCGTAAACCGGCGTATTTCTTCCGCTTGCGCTCAATAATAGGTTACCACCTGCTGTTCGGGCGGTTCCGCGCGCTCTATCTTTTCCGCCACGAACACGGGTCCTTTCGCGCGGTATACGCTGTTATATTCGTAAAGTATTTTAGCTGTAAGAGTGAGCCAGTCGCGCGTCTGCACGCCCTCCGCCTTTCCGTTCAGCTTTACGGCAAAGCCGTCGTAGGCTATATCCGCCTCGCAACATGTCATTATATGTCTGCCGAGCACGATATATCCCTGCGGCACCTTCTTCGAGAGCGCCGCCATGCCCTTGAATTTCACCCTCTTGCCTACATAGTCCATGGTGTTTTCGGCAATATCGCGATAGAACCATGCAAAATCCCTGTCCTCCACCGTTATTAGCGAGGCCTTTTTATCGAAAGGCAGAGGGTCCTCTATTTCGTCAAACTCCGCCTTTCCGCCCAGATACTCATACACAATGTCCGGTCGGCGAGACACGCCGCGCACGATTTTATGGAAATCGAGCTTATCCATGTCGGGTTTGAATCGATTGAAAACGACCATCTGGGTCATCTGAATTTTATCGAAAACCAACTGCCGCATGTTGCGGTTGTAGTTTAAAAAAGTGCCGGCGTCGAAGAAAGTCATCATCTGATTTATGACCCAACTCTCCGGCATTGCGTCGAAAAACTGCTGTAAGAGCCACGAACCGTTGTATTCGACGACTATTCTCTGCGAATCGTGCTTCTTTGTGAGAGCTTCGAGATTTTCAAGCGTCAGTTCTTCTGCGCTTTCGAGGGTGACCGCCACTACGTTCTTGACCTTAAAGAGGTGCGGATCGTACTCCTCCTCGCCCTCTTCGCAGATCAGGAGCATAGTGCGCTCGCCGTTCTCCATTCTCGGATCTTCCAAAGTCTCCTGTATGAACTTGGTCTTGCCCGACTCCAAAAAGCCGAGGAAGAGATAGACGGATATTTCGTCCATAATTCATTCCTTCCGATAAGTATTTTACGACTTAAACTCCGAAGAGTTCTTTGAGCTCCTCTTCGTCCGTCTTTGAGCCTATGACGCAGAGTCTGCCCGTATACGCGGCGGCGCCGTGGCGGATATTTATTTCGCCCGGAACATAGTCGAAATGGAGCCACTTGCCGTCCGTCGAGGGAACTATGCCCTTGGCGCGGAGTATCGTGCCGAAGCGCACGGCGTCGGAAAGCTCTCCCAACATGGATTTGAGCTCTTCCTCGGAGAAAGCCCTGCTGCTCTCAACGCCCCAGCTTGTGAACACTTCGTCCGCATGATGGTGGTGATGATGGTGTTCATGCTCGTGTTCGTGTTCGTGTTCGTGTTCGTGCTCATGCTCATGCTCATGGTCATGCTCGTGCTCATGCTCATGATGGTGACCGTGACAGCACTCGTCCTCGCCGTCATCATCGTGGTGATGGTGATGCTCATGACAGCACTCGTCATCGTCATCGTCGTCATGGTCTTCGTGTTCCTTCATGAGTTCGGCAAGAGCCGTGCCGAGGGTGTCGGCATGTTCCATGGCCGCAAGCAGTTCCTTGCCGGAGAGCTGTTGCCAAGGCGTGGTAACTATGGTCGCGTGGGGATTGTGCTCGCGCACGAGCTCGGCGGCCTTTGCGAGCTTTTCGGGAGAGGTGACGTCCGCATGCGAAAAGATTATGCACGAGGCGGTCTCTATCTGGTCGTTGAAGAATTCGCCGAAGTTCTTCATGTACATCTTACATTTTCCGGCGTCTACGACCGCCGAATAGGTGTTTATCTTGCAGTCTTCGAGCTCCGCTCCGCCGACGGCGCGTATTACGTCGGACAACTTGCCCACGCCGGAGGGCTCGATAAGTATTCTGTCGGGATTGTATTCCTTTTGCACCTGTTTGAGCGCCTTTGCGAAGTCGCCCACGAGGGAACAGCAGATACAGCCGGAGTTGAGCTCGTTTATCTTAATTCCGGCTTCGGAGAGAAATCCGCCGTCTATGCCTATTTCGCCGAATTCGTTCTCTATGAGCACGAGTTTTTCGCCGGCGTACGCTTCCTTTATCAACTTCTTTATGAGCGTGGTTTTACCTGCGCCGAGAAAGCCTGAAAATATATCTATCTTTACCATTTTTTTACACCTCTTTGGATATTCCGTTTTATTTTATAACCATTTTTTTGCCTTGTCAACCGCTTGCAAACCAATGATTTATATTATTGATTGACTTCTCCGTCCGAAAATGTTGAAATGCGCGACGGATACTTCAAAGAGAGGAGCCGACAAAGGGAGAAACTTATTCGCCGGACACACGGCCGAAAAAAAGACAGTAAAAACGCTTTCGGCCGCAATGCCGTGGAATTTGAGCCCGACGGGAACCGAATACGATTTTACATACAAGGGCCCACTGTCCGCCTCTGCTATGAAAAACTCAATAGGGAACCGAATACGATTTTACATACAAGAGCCCCACGCGATTTGCGTGGGGCTCTTGTTTTGTTTTATCAATATTTCATTTTACGGAATGAGCCATCAACCTTGTGAACGACTACGTTTGCGTCCTGATTTTCCGCCAGAGGCTTGCAATACTCGATTGCCTCCGCCTGCGTAGCGAACAGCTTTATCGCTTTGTTGGCGCCGGCAGCTTTTACCTGCCACATGCCGTCGGCCTTTCTCAACGATATATGATATGTTTTCGAAACCTTTTTATCGGCCGCCGCCGTCGCCGTCGCCGCTGCGGTAGCCGCCGCTTCCTTTTTCACGGGAGCCGCGGGTTCCTTTTTAGCTGCGGCCGGTTTTGCCGCTGTGGGTTTTTTAGCTGCGGCCGGTTTTGCCGCTTCCTTTTTCGTGGGTGAAGTTTTCACTGTATCCTTCTTTGCGGTGGCCGCCGCTTTTTTGGCCGCCGGCTTGGGTTCTTCTTTGACGGGAGCTTCTTCCGCTTTTCCGTCCTTTATGACTACAACCATGGGTTCGGTTTTCTGTTCGTCAACTTTCTTTTCTACGGGCTTTTCTTCCGTGGGCTTCTCCTCTTCGACGGGAGCTTCGACGGGAGCTTCGGTGGGAGCTTCTTCGACGGGAGCCGTTTCCTCTGCCGGTTTTTCTTCGGCTGCGAGAGCCTCGGCAGGAGCCTCCTCTGCGAGCTTTTCTTCCGTGGGCTTCTCCTCTTCGACGGGGGCCTCGGTGGGAGTCTCTTCAACGGGAGCCGCCTCTTCGACGGGGGCCGTTTCCTCTGCCGGTTTCTCTTCGGCTACGGGAGCCTCTTTCTCAACCGGCTTCGCTTGCGCCGTGGGTTCTTCCGTCTTTTTGATGGCGAGTGCATGAGCCTTTGCTGCTTTGGCATTGTTCTTGGCTGTAACGCAGACGATTATGATTATCACGACTACCAAAAGAACAAGCGCCGCGAGAATCGCCACCCACGCCCAGTTGGGGAGACCGATGGTCTGTTGAGTGAACCACTCCATGGTTATGTACCTCTCATGTAAATTAGTTTATAATATTATATATTATCTTTATCATAAAATCAACAGAAATATCCGTTTTTTTTAAAAAATTTTGAGAAAAAGCCGCCTTTCGCGGCCGTTCGCGCCGTTGCGCGCACGTGAGAGCGCATAGGCATGATTTTCTCGAAAAGGGCGGACGCGTCGGCGGACGCCCTCATTTGCACCCCGAACACGCGGAACAGTGACCCGAGCATTTTTTAACGGTCTTGCCGGTGGCGGAATACATTGTGCCGCACCACAGCCTTACCGCCGCCGTTTTGCAGTCGGGACAGAGCGCCTCGTCCCCGTAATTTTTTACGAGCTCGTCGAATATCTTGCCGCAGGACGGGCATTTGTATTGCAGAATAGGCATTTCATTCTCTCCTGTCCTTCCGCTTGCGGCGCTTTTTTGTGCCGCCGAGCCTTCTGAACGGCGAACCCTTGATTATCAGCACGGCAATCGCCACGGTGAGTATCACAGTACAGCCTATCACCAGCCAGAACCAGCCGGTCTGCCAGAATTCCACGCCGCTCTGAAAGGGTACGGGCATGTTCATTCCCCAGAATCCGGCTATCATGGTGGGCACGGCGAGAAGGATTGTTATTATTGTCAGCTTTCGCATCGTGTCGTTGGAGTTGTTGGAAATAACGGAGCCGTAGGCGTCCATGGTAACCGACAATATGTTCTTGTAGATATTGCAGGTCTCCGAAGCCTGACGGGTCTCGATAACAACGTCGTCCGAGAGGTCGTTCAGCTCCTCTTCGGCGGCTACCGCCTCGGTTTTGAGGAGTTTCAGATGCACTCGCTCATTGGCCGAAAGCGAAGTGGAGAAATACACGAGCGCGTTCTGCAAATCCAGCAGTTGAATTATTTCGGTATTGCGCATAGTGCGCTCCATCTCCGCCTGAATACGGTGATTTTTGCGGTCTATCTGTTTGAGGCAATACAGAAATCTCTTCGAATTGCCCAGCATGAACGTCAATGTAAAATGAACGGGTCTGTCGCAGTAAACTTTCTCTCTGCCCGTAATAAAATCTTTCAGAACGGTGTTGCCTTTAAGACATACGGTTATTATGCACTTCTTGTTGTATATTACTGCGAGAGGCAGAGTGGTATAGGAGTCGCCGTTGTTGCCTTCCTCGATTATCGGACAGTCGATAATGAACATATTCGCGCCGTCGTCAAACTCCGAACGCGCGCTCTCCTCTTCGTCGAGCGCGGCCTTTATCATGTCCTCTCCCACGCCCGTCAAAAGAGCGACTTCCTCGCATTCGTCGTCGGTAGGATTGACCATATCCACCCAGCAACGCTCCGTAAAGGAGTCGCCGCGAACGAGCGCGCCGTCTGCGCCGTTAGAAAAATACTTTACCATAATTTCACCTCGCTTTCTTCTCTGTGCCGCAAAAACCCGATACGTATCCGCAAAACACAAAAAAATGCACGGAACTAATCCGTGCAAAAAATACTTACAAGGCTTCTTTCGTACGGATTAATTTGAATTGTTGCAATTATAACTTGGATCTTCCATAATTGTTTCCGTTTTTTTCTTTTTCAATACAATTATATAACATTATATTTTATTTGGCAAGTTTTTGTCACTATGTTTTTCAGATAAGAATTTTGCCCTCGATAAACGAAGAGAACAGTCCCTCCACGTCCGCTCCGCCGGAGGCGAAGCACGCTATCAGAGCTTCGGACGAAGCTATCTTTTTGCAATATTTTTCAAAGTAAGTTTCAAGGCACGTCGTGAATTTGTCGTCGCCCATCGATTTGCGAAGAATATCGAACATTATGAGCGGTTTGTTGTAGGCGATATTGGTATACTCGTATTCCCCCGAAAAACTGCCTAAATTTCTCGTCATCGTAGTGTCCACCTCGTCGTTGAGCTGGCTGTACACAGAGAAAAATGCTCGGTAAGCTCTCGTGGCTCCCTCCACTATGGCAGTACGGGTGTAGCCGTAATCGGGATTGTTTTCGAAAAACATCAGAGTCGAGTATTCCGCGAGTCCTTCGTCCTGCCAAGCGCAGGTGAGCTGGTCGCTTCCGACCATGGCATACCACCACTGATGGGCGTTTTCGTGCACGATGGTATAAATATTGTCGGACGACTGCTGTCCGGAGGCTATCATAGTAAGCGCCGGATACTCCATTCCGCCGTATACGAAGCCCGTCTGCACCACGGAGAGCGTGGGATAAATGTATTTTCCGAAGGTCTGATTGAAATATTCAAGGCTCTTTACCGCGGCTTTGAGACTTGCGGAAGGGTCGGAATCGTCTATATAGTAATAGCTGACTTCAACGCCGTCAACCTCTTCGGCGACAACCTCGAATTTATCCGATAAAACTATGGCAAAATCGCGCGCTTCGGTCAATACGTATTGAGTTTTCCGTCTGCCGTTGACAATGCTCTCGCTCTGCGCTTTTCCGCTTGCCGCCGCCGTATAAGTTTCGGGGATATCGAGGTTCACGCTGTAATTCGCGCACTCCGACATAAAGGGGTCGCCGCAGGCATAGTAGGGACATTCGACAAAGCCCTCGGCCGTGTACGCGCAGAGTATGGGGTAAAAATTGCCGAGGTTCACGCTGTCGGGGGTGACTCCCGTGCGATGATTTATTTTCGCGAGACTTAAAGTGAAGCTGATCTCCACCGTAGTTCTCTGCGCCGGATATACGGGCTCCGCAAGAGTTACCGAAAGGATATTTTCGTCCTCGCCGGATATCTCCCAGCTTGCACAGTTCTCTACGCCCGTTATCTCCATTCCGCCGTAGCTTTCTCCGGCGTAATAGGCGCGGCTCTTGAAGCTGTCGCTCACGGGGGAGTACTTGGCTTCACGTCTGAAAGCGTTGCCGTAAAGGTTGAATTTGAGCTCTCCGAGCTCATTGTCGTAACAATTATAAAATTCAAAGGATTCCGTACCTGTAAGGCTCTCCGATTTTTCGTCGTATCTGACCGAAATATCATAGACGGAGATATCTTTGCTGCCGGAAGAACACGCCGCAAGCGCACCGAATGTAAGCGCGCAGCATATGATGAGTAAAACGGAAATTATTTTTTTCACGATACACCTCTTAACAGAGATAATGTATGCTCCCAATTTCCGCCGTAAAACTACTTTCACATATTTTATTCGGCTGAAATAAAATGTACATTATGGTGTTTAGCGTCGTAAGCGAGGGCGAACTCGTAAACTGCGGACTTCCCGAATGCGACTTGGCGGTGTTCGGCTTCGGCGGACTGGGCGAAGTCGATTTCGAGCGCGAATTGACGGGGGACAGCGAAAAATTCGAGGAAGTGGCGCGTCTCTCCAAAAAATGCAACTGCGGAATTGTCTGCGGCTGTAAGACGATAAGCCGCGGACTTGTAAGAAAATCCGTGGCCGTTGCGGACAGGGGAAAACTTTTGGGGATTTCGGACATGAACCACGTTCTCGACGCCGAACAGTTCAAAAGCGGCGTGGGGCTGGGATTCTACAAAGTGAACGGCTGTAAGATAGGAGTCTGCATTGAAAACGATTTACTCTTCCCCGACACTTTCAAGGCCCTCTCTCTCTGCGGCTGCAACGCGGTGATTGCCGTTTTGGAGGAAATTAAAGACGGAATTCCTCCCCTTCTCATACGCGCCTACTCGTATCTGTACGGCGTGCCGATAGTCATGTGTGCGGGGAAAACCGCGCACTTTGCCGACGTGACCGGAGCGGTAGCCACTTCGGTGCAGGACGTGAGTCTGTTCGAAATAAGCACGCGCAACCGTTACCATATCGTCACTACTCGCACGAGGGGAATTTCCGCCGACATAAAAAACGACTATTGAGGCATTCCGTCGGTATTCCGTTCGGGAAACCAAGAGCATCTCAAAACTTTGCTTCGGTTTAAATTCATACTTTTTGTATTGAAGAGAGACAGACAAAAATGCGCCGCCGCAACTCATTGTTGTGGCGGCGCATTTATCAAGCGTTTGTTTGTTTTTTCGTCTGCAAAAGTAATTTTACTGCTTGTCTATGATATCGAGAATTTCCGAAATTCTGTCGAGATCGTCGCGCGAATAGTAATCAATATATATGCGCCCCTTCTTTTCCGTGCCTATCAGACTGACCTTCGTGCGGAAGGCAAATCTCATGCGCTCCACAAGCTGTTTCAATTCGATGGAAGCGAGCGCACGCTTCTTTTTCTTGCGCTCTTCGAGCACCTCGGGAGGGATATTATAGGCGCGCACCCTCTTTTCGAGCTCGCGCACGGAGTACTGATTTTTCAGCGCGTCGTTTGCAAACTCTATCTGGTCCTCCGTGGGCAGCGGAACTATCGTACGCGCGTGACCGGCGGACAGTTTGCCCTCCGCCACCATCATCATTACCTCGGGGCAAAGATTCAAAAGCCTCAAAGTGTTCGCAACGGCCGGACGCGACTTGCCTATTCTCTCTGCCAATTCGTCCTGCGTGAGCTTGTAATCTACCATGAGCTGTTTCATTGCCGTGGCGGCCTCTATCGGATTGAGGTCCTCGCGTTGAAGATTCTCTATGAGGGAAATCTCTTTTATCTCCCTCTCGGAATACTTTCTTATGACGACCGGTATCGTGGACTTTTCCGCCAGCTTGCATGCGCGGAGTCGGCGTTCGCCGGCTATGACCATGTACGTGCCGTCGCCGTTGTCGTTGACGACTATCGGCATTATTACGCCGTGCTTTTTTATCGAATCCGCAAGCTCTCTCAAAGCCTGTTCGTCAAAGTTTTTACGGGGCTGATTGGGATTGGGATATATCTTCGAAAGTTCCAGCTCCTCGGCGTTTTTCCGCTCCTCTTCGGTAAATTCGAAGGCGTTGCGGTGAGTTCTGAATATCTCCTCATAGGCCGCGTCTGTCTCGTGCATCAAATCGTCAAGTCCCTTTCCAAGTCCTTTTGCCATTTTTTCACCTCTCGTTTTGTATCTTTTTGCGATTGCCGTACTTTTTCGGATCTGTCAAGCTATTTCTGCTTGGATAAAAATTCCTCCGTAAGAGCTCTGTACGCTCTTGCGCCTACGCATTTCGGGTCATGCAACATCACGGGCACCCCGTGCGAAGGAGCTTCGGCAAGTCTGACGTTTCTGGGTATTATTATTTCATACAGCTTGTTTTTAAAGAATTTTTTGATCTCTACCGTGATCTGCTTGGAAATCAGCGCTCTGCCGTCGTAAAGAGTTATGACAACTCCCTCTATCTGCAACGAGGGGTTGAGGTGCTGTTTTACCATGGCAATGGTGTTCATGAGCTGGCTAACTCCTTCAAGGGCGTAATACTCCGCTTGAAGAGGTATTATGACCGAATCGGAGGCCACCCACGCGTTGATAGTCAAAAGCCCCAGAGAAGGCGGACAGTCGATGAATATGTAGTCGTAATCGTCGCGCACCTTTTGAAGGGCGTCTTTTAAAATGCGTTCGCGCGAGCGTTTATATACCAAATCCACCTCTGCGCCCGTCAAATCGACGTTGGCCGGAAGAATATCCAGAAGTTTGACCTTCGTGGGCAGAATATTCTGCGAAACCGGCTCGTCCTCGACGAGAACGTTGTAAACCGACTTCTTCAAGGCGGATTTGGAAAAGCCCAATCCGGTAGTGGCGTTGCCCTGCGAGTCGATATCGACCAGCAGGACTTTTTTGCCGAACTCCGCACAGTACGCCGCCATGTTTACGGCCGTCGTCGTTTTGCCTACGCCGCCCTTTTTATTTGTAAACGATATGATTTTCCCCATAATTTACCTTTAAAGTTTCACGAGAAACATTTGGGTTTCAAGACCTTATTCCTTGTCTTGTCCGCCGTCGGCGTCAACGCCTCCGTCAATAGAACCTTCATCCTTCTCCGTCTTTTGGGCAGAGCCGAGCTCGCCGTCTTTTTTAAGTTCTTCGGCTTTGCCCGATTCGGAAGTGTGTGCCGTATCCGTTGTGGGACGGCCGGCCTCGTATCTCTTAAAGGGATTATCCCTATGCTTATTGTCCTGTTCGTCCATGTAGGCTATAACCTCGGCGTAATTCTTGCCCTCCATGAGGAGGTCCACTTCCTCGGTATATATGGTTTCGCGCTCTATCAAAACTCTCGCCATATTGTCGAGTATGCTCCTGTTGTCGGTGAGCAATTTTGTTGCGCGCGCGTGGGCCGCCTCGATTATCGCGTGCATCTCCGAGTCTATCGCTTTTGCGGTCTCTTCGGAGTAGGCGTTGTGAGTTTCCATATCCTTTCCGAGGAATACCGTCTGTGAGTTGGAGCCGTAGGTGACAAGGCCGAGCTTGTCGCTCATGCCCCATTCGGTTACCATGCGCTTGGCGTTTTCGGTCACGCGTTCAAGGTCGTTGGACGCTCCGGTAGTTATATCCTTTATTACTATTTCCTCGGCAACTCTGCCGCCGAGCATCATGCAGATTACGTCGTTCAGTTTTGCTTTGGAGAGGTGCATGTCGTCGCTGTCCGGACGGGTCATGGTATAACCCGCCGCATTGCCGCGCGGAATTATGGTGACTTCCTGCACGGGATCGCAGTTCTCGCAAAGCCTTGCGATTATCGCATGGCCGGACTCGTGATAGGCCGTAATGCGTTTGTCGCTTTCGGTGACTACCCAGCTCTTCTTCTGGGGACCCATCAACACCTTATTGATGCCCTCGTAAAGCTCGGTATTTGTAATGAATTTTTTGCCGGCACGCGCAGCCAGAATAGCCGCCTCGTTCAAGAGATTGGCCAAATCCGCTCCGGAGAATCCGGCGGTCATTCTTGCAACGGTCTTGAAGTTGACGTCGGGAGCCAGAGGCTTATTGCGCGAATGCACTTTGAGAATCTGCTCCCTGCCCTTGACGTCGGGAAGGTTGACGTAAATTTGCCTGTCGAATCTGCCCGGGCGCATGAGCGCTGGGTCGAGAATGTCGGCGCGGTTGGTCGCCGCCATAATTATTATGCCCTCGTTGGACTCGAAACCGTCCATCTGGACAAGTATCTGATTGAGGGTCTGCTCGCGTTCGTCGTTTCCGCCGCCGAGACCGGCTCCGCGGTGACGGCCGACGGCGTCGATTTCGTCTATGAAAATTATGCACGGCTGGTTCTTTTTAGCCATATCAAATAGGTCGCGCACACGCGAAGCGCCCACGCCGACGTACATTTCTACGAAATCCGAACCTGATACCGAGAAGAAGGGCACTCCGGCTTCGCCGGCCACGGCCTTTGCAAACAGCGTTTTACCCGTTCCGGGAGGGCCTACAAGCAATACGCCCTTGGGTATCCTCGCACCGAGGTCGGAAAACTTCTTGGGCTGGCGCAAAAACTCCACTATTTCCGCAAGCTCTACTTTTTCTTCCTCTGCGCCGGCCACGTCGGTAAAGCGCACACGTATATTCGTGGTGACGCTTGCCTTGGATTTGGCAAAGCTGGTAATTCTTCCGCCGCCGCCCATGGTGGAGCGTATCAAAAAGAAGAATATCACGCACACAAGCACGAGCGAGCCTATCGTAAGAGCCGTAGACCACCAGCTGCCGGCGTTGGGATTCTCAAAAGTCATGGAGACGCCGAGCGCCATCCACTCCTGAATAGTCTGGTCGTCCGCCGTAAAACGGGAAGGTCCGAAGCAGGTATATTGCTGACCCCAGCTTCCGTTGGCATTCTTTACGGTGCCGGTGTACTGATAGGCATTAAACTGTATGCGCTTAATGGCTATAAGCTCCTCTTTAACGGTATTTCCGTTCTGATCGGTAGTATTTTTAATCCATCTGTCGTTCTCTATCGTATAACCTTCGGGGCCATTCTCCGTATTAACGGCCTTGCCGTTGTCGTCGTAATACGCGGAGTTTTCAACGTATTCTACAAAAACATTGTAGTCGACGGTAGTGGCCCGAGGCATCATGTTCGTGATGAGAACAACGATAACAGCGACTATGAGCGCAAAGATTATCACCCACATCACTATCTTGCCTTTTCTGCTCAAATTATTGCTCCTTTTAATAAGTATTTTATTTTTAACAAAGTTACTATCGATTTTATCATATATTTTTGCTCATTTCAAGCGTTTGGTGCTACAAATCGCAGTTTATCACACAATTTTTATTTTGCCAAAGGCCTTCGTCAACGTATTTTTTGCCTGCCGATAGACCTCATGCCGGACAAAACATAGGCTGTTTTACAAAAATATATCATATGCGCCACGCAAATTTTTATTACAAAAATGTTTCTCGTGAAACTTTCCGCCAAATTTTTTCGACGTAGATTTGTTTCACGTGGAACTAAAAGCGCGATATTTTGCCGTTTTGTGACTTGTGTGGATAATTTTTCTGAAAATCCAACGTTTTTTATTCGGTTTTCGTGTGGATTTCTTTATTTAAAGTTCAAAAAATGTGGATACTTTTTCAGGTGTTTATGCCTATATCATCTTAAAATCGGCCGGTTTTAATTATTTTGTGTGATTTTGTGGATAAAATTCTCTCATTTTTGCCGCCGGAGGCATCAAATTTGAAGTGGAATTGTTGTTTAATTGTGGATACAATGTTGATAATTTTTTCAAAGTTTGTGCGTATGGACGAAATTCTGGCGCAAGTCATGGTCCGCGCCGCCTTTTGAAAGTGGGCGCAAGAACTGTGTTTCGATTAAATATCGGTAATTTAAATGTAACGGCGCAAAAAAACGATACATAATATGGAGAGTAAAGGAAATTTTTCGTATTCAGGATAAATTTCCCGACTCTGGGCAATAAAAGATGACGAGGTTACTTATGGACTATTCGTTTAATCTTTATAATTCGCTTGCGGCGGACGGCGTATGCATTTCGCTCAAAAAAACTCTGCCCGAAGCAAACTTTACTCCCATAATATTATGTATAGGAAGCGACCTTTCGGTAGGAGACAGTCTCGGCCCCATCACCGGAACCAAGTTGAAAGAAAAACTGTCCGGAATGAACTGTTTTGTTTACGGCACGCTGTCGAAGCCCATTACGGCGCACGAAGTGAAATACATGAATGAATTTTTGCGGCGAACTCATCCGGACTGCCCCGTCATAGCCGTAGACGCGGCAGTGGGGCTCGCCGGCGATATAGGACTTATCAAAATTGCCAAGCGCGCCATAAAACCCGGGAGCGGCGCAAACAAAAAACTCTCCAAAGTGGGCGACGTCTCCGTAATGGGAATAGTGGCGGAGAGGTCGGTGTTCAATTACTCTCTGTTTTCGGCCACCAGATTGAATATCATATACAGAATGTCTGAAATCATTGCCGAGGGAATCTCTTCGTTCATACTTGAAAACATGAGAAATTGCGAGGTCTCCGCCGCGTTTTAAGGCAATCCGTCCAAACGGTTTGCCCGTTTTTTTGGTTTGCGCCTTAAAGGACAAACAAAAATCCTCCGAGAAATTCGGAGGATTTTCTGTTTAAAGCCGGTTATTTTGCGTTGGAAACGTATTCTCCCGAAAGTCCGTCTATTATTTTTTGAAGTTTTTCGTTCTCTGCGCCGTCGAAAATCACGAATACATAATTGCCCTTGCGTATGCAAAGATCGTCTTTCTCGCTCAAAAAGGTATACAGATTTTCCGCGCCTTCTTTCACATCGAAAAATATGCCGCTGAAATTTCCGTCCTCGCCGTCATAACGGAACGATCCGCCCATATTTTCAATAAAATCGACGTCTTCGAGTGTGGGATAAGTAGTTTTTACGTTTTTGAAGCCCTCCGTCTCCACCTTGTTTTCGTCGAAACTTTTCAAAAGAGCATTTTTATACATGATTCCCATGATTACGAACAGAGCAATTATCACAGCAACTATGATAACTACCAAAAGTATCGCCCTGCCGTCGTTGGAGGGTTTGTTCAATTTCTGCGACTATTTCGGCATGAGTCTCGGAGAGTTTTTCGAGGAAAAATTTAATTTCCCCGTCGAATACGGAGAAATCATCGCCGAGCTCAACAAAATGGACACGCAGGAGATAGGGATAGTTTACGAAACTCTCAAACTCATAAACAAAAACAAAAAGTAAAAGGTTATCGAATCACAATTCGATAACCTTTTTTCCGCATTTTTCGGCATAACGCACGGTGTAGTAGGTTCCGCCGAATTTTTTCCGGAGATAGGAGACTATCACGTCGGCGTTGTCTACCATAAATCGGTTTCGGTAAAACATACAGCCCGAATAATATTTATCGGAGAGCAAAATTTTCTCCGAACAGCCCGAAAGCGCTCTTTTATACCTCTCTCTGTCGACGGCGGAAAGGGTTTGAGACTGCTCGGGACAGGGTATACAGGCTATAAGCTCTATATCGGGATAAATTTTTTTGAAAGACAAGACGCTCTCTGCCGCCGCGAGGTCAAAGCCCCTTGCCATTCCGTTGTAAAACCTACGGTAACCGTTCTTTATAAGATTTTCTATAACTCTGTCCAAAAGGGCTTGATCGAAGTCCTTGATATTCCGGTGTCCGGTAAAGGTGCAAGTATTATTCATAAACTCCTCAAAGCGGTTTTTTCCTTTCTTTGCCGTTTCCCCTCGGATAGATTTCGGGGGTGGCTCCTATTTTTTTTATTATGACCAGCGTCCGCGCGCCGCAGTTTTCCAACCGGAATTTCACCGTTTCCTCTATTTCTCCGCCCAAAATTTTTATAGCGCGAAAGCTCTCTTTTATCTCATCGTCGCACTCGCCTTTATAGGCTATGAATCTTCCGCCTATTTTGACGAACGGAAGGCAATATTCCGACAACGTGTTGAGTTTTGCCACTGCTCTGGCGCATGAAACGTCGAATTTTTCTCTGTAAACAGAGCTCTTCGCCGCGTCCTCCGCGCGCATATTCAGAACTTTTACACAGCGGAGATTAAGTTTATCCACAACGGCGTTCAGAAAATTGCATTTTTTTCCCACGCTCTCTATCAAAGTAAATTTCAGATCGTCCCTTATAAATTTCAAGGGCATGGACGGAAAACCTCCGCCGGAGCCTATCTCCGCCACTTCGGCGCCATTGAAAAAATATTCTTCTGCCGCCACGCTGTCGAGGAAATGTTTGTAAAAAACCTCCTCTTTTTCCGTTACGGAAGTCAGATTATACATATTGTTGTATTCTGTCAGAAGCCTATAAAAAGAAGAGAACTTGCCGGCGCTGTCCTCTCTTATCAATTCTTCGAGTCCCTTAATATCCATAGACGGATTATAACAGAATTTTAAAATAATATCAACATTTATTTTGTCCACAATCCTCAAAAAAAGGTGGACAACATTATTTTTTTATTTCTTTCTTTTTTCAATTTTCTTCTTTTTTATTTTAATTTGTTTCAAGCCGATTTTGTTTTCCACCAATTCACAAAATATAAACTTTCCAATCCACAAAAATTTACACTCAAATTGTTTATACATTATGTAATTTTTCGGTTGCTTTTTGCTTCTTTTTTTGTTATTATATACTTGTATTGTATAGGCGAAGACGGTTTTTCTACATTTCCACCGTACTTATTAATAATTCTACTAATTTAAATCTTAATAAAAATAAAAAACATAAAGACGGAAAAGGGCGAAGGTAAAATTTATGAAGTGTGTTATCGAAGGAATCAATTTATCGGACGCAATATTGAAGGTAGTCAAAGCATGTTCTTCCAAGACTACCGTTCCTGTACTCGAATGTATAAAAATTTCGGCTAAAAACGACAGTCTCACTCTCTCCGCTACCGACGGGGAAATTTCCATTATAAAGACCATTCCGTCGGAAATTTACGAAGAAGGCGAAATCTGCGTTCCCGGAAAATATTTTGCAGATTTTATAAAGAAGCTCGAAGATGTTCAGATAACTCTCTCTTCCGAGGGTAGAACGATGGATATAACCTACGCCGACAGTCAGACAAGCATGCAGGTGCTTCCGGCGGACGATTTTCCCAGAATAGACGTGGAAATAAACGAGAGCAGTTTTAAATTAAAGACTGCCGATCTCAAAAAATTCATAACTTCCACCTCTTTTTGCTGTGCGGCAGATGACAGCAGACCTATTTTGAAGGGCTGTCAGTTTGTAATAAACGGAGACGACATATGCGTCACCGCTCTCGACGGTTTCCGTCTTGCCACTGTAAACGGCAAAGTAATTTCGGCTACGGGAAATATGGACATAGTTTGTCCGGCGAGAACGCTGAACGAAATAGAAAAAATGATTCCCGACGGCGACGGAGAGACGGAAATTTTCGTACAGAGAGGAATGATTCTGGTTTCCTCCGACAATACGATACTTACTTCGAGACTGTACGGCGGAGATTTTATCAAAAAGGAAAATATAATTCCCCGTTCGTTTATAACCGCCGTAAAAGTGGAAAAAGATAAATTGAAAGATTCTATCGAACGTGCGGCTATACTTGTGAGAGGAGATAAAAACAGCCTCATAACTTTCGATATTGCCGGCGACAGAATAGAGATATCTTCCTCTTCCGAAATAGGCAGCGTGCAGGAGCCCGTAAAGGCGGAAATAGAGGGCAAAGACGTAAGAATAGCTATGAATTCCAAGTTCATTATAGAAGCCGTAAACGCCCTCGACGAAGAGAAGATAGTTCTTTCGTTCAACAATCAGGTACAGCCGTTCACCTGTCAGAATGAGACGGATAAGAGCGCTTTATACCTCATTTTACCCGTGCGCACCGCAAATAACGCTTGACTTTAACGTTTTTAGAATTTATAATAACAACGTTTTAAATGAAATAGGAAAAATAAATATTCAAGGAGCAGAAAATGAAAAGGACTTACCAGCCCAAGAAGAGACAGAGAAGCAAAGTTCACGGTTTCAGAAAGAGAATGGCCACAACCGCCGGAAGAAGAGTGTTGAAGAGAAGAAGAAATAAGGGCAGAAAGCACCTTACCGCGTAAGTTGAATTATTTGAAAATAAAGAAAAATTCCGAATTTTCAAAGCTGTTCAGAAGAGGAAAAAGAGTATATTCCTCCTCACTGACGTTGATTTTTCTTCCGTCGGAACACATGAGTATGGGCATAGCCCTGTCCAAAAAACACGGCAAAGCTGTGGAGAGAAACCGCATAAAGAGATTGTTACGGGAAGCGTTCAGAAAGAATTCGCCTGTTCTTAATAATAACTGGGCTGTGATATTGATGCCGAAAGCCGCGGAAAAATACAGCTACGACACCTTTGAAAAGAGCATTATATCCTGCTTTAAAAAGGTAAACGGATGCGGAAAATAAAGAAAATTTACAGATTTTTAAGACGGAAAGTGTTCATACCGTTTTTGAGAATGGGAGCCATGCGGCTGATAATCTTTTATCAGCGCCGCCTTTCACGTCATACTTGTCTGTATACGCCGAGCTGTTCGGAATACACTTTGCGCGCAATCAACAACCGTGGGCTTATTTTGGGGATACTCTTGGGGATATGGCGAATAATCCGCTGTAATCCTTTATCGAAAGGCGGCTACGATCCGCCGCCCGAAAAAGCCTTCGGCTACAAGTGGGTATTATAATAAATATGGATTTGACTCAATTACTGACAAGTTCGCAGCTCATACAGGTCTCCGTTGACGGTATAGGCACCGTTGATCTGAACTGGATAGGCTACGTAATAAGCTGGATATTCAATCTGGTATCCGATTTCCCCGGCGCGATAGCGGTGGGCGTTATCCTGTTTACCGTGATGCTTAAAACGCTTGTGCTTCCCCTCGATATCTATTCGAGAGTGAAGATGAAAAAGCAGTCGCTTCTGATGGAGAGCATCCGTCCGGAGATGGAAAAACTGCAAAAACAGTACGCCAACGACAAAAACATGTACAGCCAGAAAGTTATGGAATTGCAGCGCGCAAACGGTTTCAATCCCCTCGGCGCATGCCTTCCCACGATAGTTTCGCTGGTGATATTCATGATAGTGTTCTCGGCGTTTTCGCAGTATTCGCAGTACGCCAACCTTAATTCCTACAACGAAATGGCAAAGGAATATTCCAGCGCCGTTTACGAATACGTAATGACCGACGAAAATTCCGCAGACGACAAATATTTTCTTGTGGCGGCGGTTGAGGACGGCCTGAATAACCCCGTGCCCGATTATCCCAAAAAGAACGAAGCCGGAGTGCCCGTGGACGGCGACGGAAACGAGCTGAAAATATACGGATATTACGTAAATTACGACAAGTTCGTCTCCTATTATACGGCGCACGCCTCGGAGGATTCTCCCAAACTTCCGGAGGGATTTTCTTCACTTCCGGAGGAGCAGAAGAATAAATTCGTCACAGATTTCGTGCGTCTCGGCGCGCGTGAGGCGGCGGCAGACTACTACACGGCAAACAGACCAAAGGCTTCGCTCTTATGGATAGGAAATTTGTGGTATCCCGACTCCATGCTGAACAAGGAAGTTCCGTCGTTTTCGGATTTCCGCTCGACAATAGCGAGAGCCGCCGGTGCAATCGACGTAAACTATGAGGAAAGTTACAACGAAGTAACTTACAATCTGACTCAACAAAAGAATACATACAACGGATATTTCGTTTTAATAGTGCTGGCGATAGGCTTTATGTTCCTGCAACAATTTATAACCATGCGCTCGCAGAAGGCGGCAAACGAATTGAGCTCGGTTGACGGGCAGGCGGCTACCACCAACAAGATGATGATGGTAATCATGCCCATTATATTCGGTATATTCTCCTTCTTTTACAGCGCGGCATTCTCGATATACATGATAATAAATACATGTTACAGCCTTATTTCCACACTGATTATAAATAAAGTAGTTGCGGTGCGCTTCGAAAAAGACAGTGAAAAGAAAGCCAGAACCAAACTTCAAGGACGCGCCGGCAGAAAGAGGTTAAAGTAAAATGGAAGAAGAAAACGTATTTACAGGCAAAACGTACGAAGAGGCGGTGAACAATGCGCTTATGGAGCTTGCTCTTCCCAGCGCGGACGTGGAAATCACTGTGCTCGAAGAGGGCAAAAAGAAGCTGTTCGGATCCACGAAATGGAAGATAAAGGCGTCGGTTAAAAAATCCGACGGCGCGCGTGCGGCAAGTTTTATCGACGGACTTTTAAAGGTTATGGGCGTGGACGCCGAAAGCGAAGTCGTCTCCGAAGACGACAGTATCAAAATAGACGTCAAAACGGAGTCCGGAGCACGGGTAATAGGCAAGCGCGGCGACGTTCTCGACGCCATACAGTGTCTTGCCGGAGCGGTTGCCAATACCGGCAGAGAAAAGTACGTCAAGGTCGTGGTCGATTGCGAAAATTACCGCAGTCAGCGCGAAGAGACGCTTGTAAATCTTGCTCATAAAGTGGAGCAAAAGGCGGTCGAAACGGGCAGAAAGGTTATTCTCGAACCCATGAACCCCTATGAAAGGCGCATAATCCATTCGGCTCTTGTGGACAGCGACAAAGTAAAGACTTCGTCGGAGGGCAAGGAGCCCGAAAGATACGTTGTGGTTATCCCCAACGACGTAAAGGCCGGAGACCGCGGAATACGTTTCAACGAGAGAGGTCCCCGTAAGGGTCGCGACGAGAGGCGCGGCGGCAGAGGCAGAAGGGACGAGAGGCGCGGCGACGGCAGGCGCAGAGGCGGAGCAAACCGCGGAGGAAAACCTTCCGGCGGTGCGAGCCGCGGCAAAAAGGAGATAATTTTCGGCACATATCTGGGCAACAGCGGCGCGAAGAGCGACGAGGTCAAGGAAGAGACCAAGGATAAGACCGAAGAGTAAATTACGGAAAAATCGTCCGGCGGAGCTTTGCGCGTCCGCGCGCGGCGGAGAGCCGCTTTTGCGGCAGTAAATCGGAAACGCCTGCAATCTTGATTTTTAAGTAAGAAAGGCGGGCGGACAGACAAATCAATATGCAGATATCTGCAAGATGGTTTTCGGATAAACACATCGCAAAAAAAACCGAGGAGTAGCGAAAGCAAAACGGACGGTTTTTGAACCGTCCGTTTTAGTTTGAATCGCAAAGAGATAATATGAAGAATATTTTTACTACCAAAAAACTTTGCCGCGCCGGAATAGCAGCGGCGCTGTACGTAGTCCTTACGTGGGCATTGGGCAGTTTTGCATACGGACCGATACAGATACGTCCGGCCGAAGCGCTGTGTATTCTGCCTCTCTTTTTTCCGGAGACCGTTCCGGCGCTGTGGATAGGCTGCATGCTTGCAAATCTGCTCTCCATGTACGGAGTATACGATATCTTTTTGGGCAGTCTTGCAACTCTTCTTGCCGCATTGCTTACCTACGGCACGGGAGTTCTCATAAAGAATCACGCGCTTCGCGCGGCAATCGGCGGATTCTGGCCGGTTATAGCCAATGCCTTCATAATTCCGGCGGTATGGATACTCGCGCAAATGCCCGACGTGGTTTATTGGTATGAGTTCGGTGTAATGGCGCTCAACGAAGCGCTGTGGGTATACGTTTTGGGAGTGCCCCTCTATATCGCCGTACTGAATATGAGAAAGCGCGGCGTCAGAGTATTCTGCAACGACGAAAAAGTTAATTAGAGGGCAGAAAATCAAACACGTATTGAGTTTTATAACAAAATCCCCGAGCGGAAAGTTCCGCTCGGGGATAAATTTTATTTCTGATTTTTTTCGATTAATCTTTTACGGAACGCTTTAAGGTTTCGAGGCAGTCCCAGAGCTCCTGCGGAATTCTGTCCTTTATCGTTCCCTTGTAGTAGCCCTCGATTTCCTCCGCTTCCTTTGCCCATTTTGCCTTGTCTACGGCAAGTATGGTTTTGAGGTCGTTCACCGTGAATTTTCTTCCCTTTGCAATCTCGTAATCGAGTTCGGAAATGTCGATATCCTCGGCGTAAGGAACGTAACCTATGGGAGTCTCCTCCGCGTCTACCGAGCCGTCGCAACGCTTCAAAATCCATTCGAGCACGCGCATGTTGTCGCCGAATCCGGGCCACATGAAGTTGCCGTTCTCATCCTGACGGAACCAGTTTACGTTGAAAATTTTGGGAGGATTTTTAACCTTCTTGCCCATCTCAATCCAGTGTGCGAAGTAGTCGCCCATGTGATAGCCGGCAAAGGGCTTCATGGCCATGGGGTCGTGACGGAGCACGCCGGTAGCTCCGGTGGCCGCCGCGGTGGTTTCGGAGGACATTGCCGAGCCGACGAACACGCCGTGGTTCCAATCGCGCGACTGATATACGAGGGGAGTGGTAGACGCTCTTCTGCCGCCGAAAATGATTGCCGAAAGGGGCACGCCTTTAAGGGAGTTGAATTCGGGCGAGACGCAGGGGCAGTTTACCGCGGGAGCGGTGAAACGGCTGTTGGGATGAGCGGCGCAGGTGGATTTGTCTTTTTTGTCGAATTTAGCCGGATCCCAAGGTTTGCCCGTCCAATCTATGACATGTTCGGGGAGTTCCTTCGTAAGACCTTCCCACCATACAGTCATGTCGTCCGTTTTGAGTGCGACGTTTGTGAATATAGTGCCGCGCTTTGTGGATTCGAGCGCGTTGTAGTTTGAGTGTTCGTTTGTGCCGGGAGCTACGCCGAAGAAGCCGTTTTCGGGGTTTACCGCCCACAGTCTGCCGTCGTCGCCCACGCGTATCCAAGCGATGTCGTCGCCCACACATTCGATTTTATAGCCCTTGTCGAGGTAATGTTTGGGGGGAATGAGCATTGCGAGGTTTGTCTTTCCGCAGGCGGAAGGGAAAGCCGCCGCAACGTATTTTTTGTCGCCGTTGGGGAAGGTTACGCCCAAAATAAGCATGTGTTCCGCCATCCAGCCTTCGTTTTTGCCCAGCCAAGAGGCTATGCGCAACGCGAAGCATTTCTTGCCCAGCAGTACGTTGCCGCCGTAGGCAGAGTTCACGGAGATTATGGTATTGTCCTCGGGGAAGTGCATTATATATCTCTTTTCGGCGTCGATATTGCAGCTTGCGTGGAAGCCCTTGATGAAATCCCCGTCTTTGCCGAGAGCTTCGAGGCATTTCTTGCCCACTCTCGTCATTATATTCATGTTGAGAACTACGTAGATGGAGTCCGTTACCTCGATGCCTATCTTTGCGAAGTCGCTTCCCACAACGCCCATGGAGTAGGGAATGACGTACATGGTTTTGCCCTTCATTTTGCCGCGGGCTATTTCCGCGGTGAGCTCGTACGCTTCCTTGGGATCCATCCAATAGTTGATGGGACCGGCGTCCTCCTTGTTTTTCGTGCAGATAAAAGTTCTGTCCTCTACGCGCGCAACGTCGTTGACCTTTGTGCGGTGAAGATAGCAGTCGGGCAGAAGAGTCTGGTTGAGCTTAATGAGCTCGCCGCTCTGAACGGCCTGTTTTTTCAGCTCGGAAATCTGCGCCTCGCTGCCGTCTATCCAGACAATTTTGTCGGGCTGGGCAAGCTCTGCGCTCTTTTCCACAAAATCGAGAATTTTCTTGTTTTTGGTAGGTGCCATAATAAATCGCTCCTTAAAAATCAAAATCTATACCAAATATCATTATACTAAAATTTTCGGAAAAAAGCAAACGGATATGTAAATGTCCGTCTCTGAATTTTAAGTGAAAAAAAAGCCCAAAAATTTTTGTTATTTTACATATTTTTTCAAAATATTATACAACTTGTTTAAATATTATAATAGCGTAGAGAGCGACGCATTCCTGTCGGGCGCTTTGAGGTAAGAGATGGGCTATACCAAAAATATTGCTGTTATAAAGGGACTTTTGGGCGGATTTTCCGCGGACGGAGGTCCGCTTTCGGGGCTCGTGAAGGCCGAGAAATATTCCTCCGAACTGCGGATAGAAGTCAGCCTGATAAATTTCGCCCCCCTTTCGGAGGGCAGATATGTCGTCGCGCTTTCCGACGGACCGCACACGCAGATAGTCGAGGACGGACTGTTCGAGGGCTCATCCGAAGTGGATACAAGTCAAGGCTTCGCCGCGGCGGTGTGCTACGTGAACGGGACCGTCCAGCTCATTGCTTCGGCGGTATGCGGAAATTTCCATGCGGCGGCCTTCGGACTGAAAACGGAAATAGAGCGCGCGGAAAAAATAAAGAGCGTCTCCGCGGCGGCCGAAAACAAGGAGTCGGCTTCGGGTTACGAGGACGAGGCGCTCGCGGAGGAGAACTACTATGAATTCGGCGAAGTTGATGAAAACGGTGGAGCTGTATTCGAGACTGCGCAAGAGAAAGAGGACGGGAACAGGCCTGCGGAAGATGAAGAGAATTCTCACTCTGTCGGAGGCGGCCAAACAGATAAAGGCGGAAGATTTTACGGAAGAATGCGCGCGGAAATAGAGCGAGTGCTTTCAGATTATCCGCCTTCCGAGGAGCTCTGCGCCGCGGTGGAGGATTCGCGCTGGGTGGAGATAAGTTACGGCGGCGACAATTTTTATGTTTTCGGAGTTATAGTCCGCGACGGTCGGCCGCGCTACATATGTTACGGGATACCTACGTCGCAGAGCGACGTTCCGCCGGCCGGAATGCGCGGAATGGCAGCCTTTCTCGACGTAAAAACTCAACACGGTACGGGATTTTGGGTGATGTATCAGGACGCCGATACGGGCGAAAGAGTCAGATGCGGAGAATGAATTTTCGCATTTCGGCTATTTCAGTCCCTTGAAGGGTCTGAAAACTATCAGCGAATACAGGGAAAAGAGTGCCGCGACAAGACCGGACGCGAGCGCGCTTCTGTATATTACCGAATTGCCGAAGCATAGAAAAAGCAGAATGTTGAAGCCGGAAAAGGCATAGATTCCGCCGCATATCGCAATCAAAGCCACTATAATTATACAAAGATCGCAAGAAAGCCTCATACCGGAAGTATGGGGCATTTTGGGCGTGGATATTCGCTTTAAAACAAAAAGCCGTCCGAAGATTCCGGAAGCGGCTTTAAAGTACTATTTTTTCGAGAACCAGCTTGTCGAAGGGAGTGGGCTCGGCAAAGTCTCTCGATAAGAATCGCACCGTATTGAATTTCGCATAGTTAAATATGTGCGTTTTCAAAAGTATGGGCGTGGGGATATCGAGCTCCTCGCAGATGTCCGCGAGATATGAAAAAAATCGGGAATAGGAAAACTTGTCCGCACTCTCGTACATCAGCTGGTCTATTATCTTTTCGCCCTTTATAACCTTCGCCCAAATTCTGAACATACTGAAATTATATAAAATTAACGCGCTTTGGGCAAACGTTTTTGAAATATATTGACAACTTCTTTCAAAAAAGTTAAAATTAATGAAATTATAATTAAAGGAACTGACTTTTATGAATAAAACGGACAGGGATATTCTCGAACTGATACAGGAGGATTCGCGCCTCACTTCCAAAAAACTCGCCGCGGCGGTCGGCGTTTCGGAGGAAGAGGTCAAATCGCGCGTCCGCGCCCTCGAAGAGAGCGGAGTGATCGTGAGATATACGGCCATTATCAACGCCGAAGAGCTGGAAGAGAGCGCTGTGGAGGCGCTCATCGAAGTTAAGGTAACGCCCCAGCGCGGCCACGGGTTCGATAAAATAGCCCGTGAAATAGCCGCCCACGACGAGGTGAAAAATCTCTATCTCATGAGCGGCGGCTACGATCTCGCCGTAATAGTCCGCGGCAATTCTCTCCGCGCCGTCTCGCGCTTCGTTTCCGAAAAGATCTCCACCTACGATACGGTGATTTCCACCGCAACTCACTTCATTCTCAAAAAATACAAGGTCGAAGGCGCAGATATGACTGCGAGGGAGAGCGGAGACCGTTTGAGCGTACAGGCTTAAATGACATATAAACGTCGTTCTGCTTTGTCGCGCTTTCGTTTCCCCTCGGTCGCCAAAGTACGCCCCCACGGGAGAATCCTCGCATTTCTCGCATAACTCGTTTCTATGCCATTTAAAGGCGCCTTGCATGTCGCGCATTCGTTCCCCTCGGTCGCGTACGACAAAGTACGCTCCCCACGGGAGAATCCTCGCGCTTCTCTTACGGCATTTAAATTTTACGTTTGACAGTCATGGGCGGCGCCCTTGTCTTTTAAGAAAAATAAAAATCCGAATAAGCGGTAAAGAAAAATGAGAAAATTCGTCAATTCGCGCGCGGAGTCGTTGAAGCCGAGCGGAATAAGAAAATTTTTTGATATAGTTCAGCATATGGAGGGCGCCATATCTCTCGGCGTGGGCGAGCCCGATTTCGTCACGCCTTGGAACGTGCGCGACGCCGCCGTGCGCTACATACGTCTGGGATATACTCAATACACGGGCAATCGCGGACTGCCGGAGTTGAGAGAGCTCGTCTGCCGATATCTTAAAGAGAGATTCGACGTGGAATATTCCCCCGAGCGCACCATAATTACCGTGGGCGCGAGCGAAGCCATAGATCTTGCGCTCCGCGCCACATGCGAAGTGGGCGACGAAATACTTGTTCCCGAGCCCTCTTATGTCAGTTACGCTCCCGCCGTCTCCCTCGCCGGAGGCGAACCGGTGGCCGTCAGGTGTTCCGCCGGAAACGATTTCATACTTACGCCGGAGATTTTGGAAGAGGCCATAACTCCGCGGACGAAGGCGCTTATTCTCCCCTACCCCAACAACCCCACCGGCGCAATAATGACGAGGGAGCAGTTGGAGGCCATTGTTCCCGTCATAATCAAGCACGATTTGCTCGTCATTTCCGACGAAATTTACGCCGAACTCACCTATGTCGGCAGGCATTTTTCCATAGCTTCCATAGAGGGCATGGCGGAGCGCACCGTGTATATAGGCGGATTTTCCAAGGCGTTCGCAATGACCGGCTGGCGCGTGGGCTTTGTCTGCGCTCCCGAAGAGGTGGACGCGGCCATGCTCAAAATCCATCAGTATACCATTCTTTGCGCGCCCAACATGAGCCAGCGCGCCGCGGTGACCGCTCTCAAAGAGGGCTTCGAGGACGACTTTTCCACTATCGCGGAGATGCGCGACGAGTATGAAAAGAGGGGAAAATTTCTTGCCGATTCCCTCAATTCGCTGGGACTTTCGTGTTTTATGCCGAAGGGAGCTTTTTACATATTTGCCTCGGTGGAGTCCACAGGAATGGACGGCGACGAGTTTGCCAACCGCTTGCTCGCCGCAAAAAAGGTTGCGGTGGTCCCGGGCGGCGCGTTCGGCTCCGCCGGCAGACGCTTCATTCGTTGCAGTTACGCCACATCTATGTCGCAGCTGAACGACGCCGTGCTCCGCATAGAGGAATTCCTCTCCGAATGCGGCGCAAAAGCCGACTAAAAAGACGGCTTCGGGGTAAAATTTTCGCATACGGAGCCTCTAACCGTTGACAAACGGGGTTCCAAACTATATAATATAGTGGCAACAAAGGCGTGATTCCGCATGTTACGGAATCACTTTTGTTTATTCAATCTGTTTCAGAGGTATAAAAATGGCTGATTTGATAGTAATGACGCAGAAAAATTACGAGGATCTTAAAAAGGAGCTCGATTATCTCGTAAAGGTCAAAAGACCGGAAATCATCGAGCGCATCGCGGAGGCGCGCAGTCACGGCGACCTCTCCGAGAACGCGGAGTACGACGCCGCGCGCGAGGAACAGCGTTCAAACGAGGGAAAAATAGCGGAAATCGAGTATAAAATCAAAAACGCGGATATCCGCGAGGAGAACACGGACACAAGTTACGTGCATCTCGGCAGCGTGGTTACCGTATACGACGAGGACCTCGAAGAAGAGGCGGAGTATACTATTACTTCCGTGACCGAAGTGGACGTTATGAACAACAAAATCTCCGTAGAATCTCCCGTCGGCGCCGCGCTTCTCCGCAAAAAGGCCGGCGACAAGGCCGAAGTGAAGTGTCCCGACGGCAGCACATATACTCTTAAAATCAAGGCGATAAAGTAAATTTTATGGAAGAGATAAACACCGCGCCTCTCACCGAGGCGGAAGAGGCCGAGCGCCTCGCAGAACAGGCGGTCATCCGCCGCGAAAAACTTTCAAAGCTCTGCGCCGACGGCAACGACCCGTTCGTAAAGGTCAAATATGCCGTCGATTGCAGTTCGGCGGAGATAATAGAAAACTTTGCGGAGTTCGAGGGCAAAGAAGTATCCGTAGCCGGGAGGCTCATGTCGCGCAGAATCATGGGCAAGGCCTCCTTTTCGCACATACAGGACGGCGCCGGACAGATTCAGATTTACGTCAGGCGCGACGACGTGGGCGAGGAGGATTACGCCTCCTTCAAAAAGGACTATGATATAGGCGACATAATAGGTCTGCGCGGCTATGTATTCAAGACGCAGACGGGCGAAATTTCGGTGCATTGCAGTCATATTGAGATGCTCACCAAATGTCTCCGTCCTCTTCCCGAAAAACAGCACGGATTGAGGGACGCCGACACCCGTTACCGCCAGCGCGACCTCGACCTCATCGTCAATCCCGAAGTCAAGGACGTATTTATAAAGCGTTCGAAGATAATAAAGGAGTTGCGCGCTTTTCTGGACGGCAGGGGCTTTCTCGAAGTGGATACGCCCGTTTTGACCACCCTCGAAATCGGCGCGGCGGCCCGTCCCTTCAAGACGAGGCACAACGCCCTCGATATAGATATGTATCTGCGCATAGAGACGGAGCTCTATCTGAAACGTTGCATAGTCGGCGGACTTGAAAGAGTTTACGAAGTGGGCAGAATTTTCAGAAACGAGGGAATGGACGCCTTCCATAATCCCGAGTTCACAACCATAGAGGTATATCAGGCTTACGCCGATTACTTCGACATGATGGAGCTCGTGGAAGATATGTACAGAACGGTGGCTCGCAACGTCTGCGGAACGGACAAAATAACCTATCAGGGCACGGAGATAGACTTCGGCGCGCCCTTTATGAGAATGACGATGAAGGAGGCCGTAAAGAAATACTGCGGCGCCGACTACGACAGCTGGAAATCCGACGAAGAGGCGCGCGCCGCGGCCAAAGCTCTCCGCGCAGAAGTGAAGGAGGGAGAGTCGGCTACTCGCGGACACGTGCTCATAGCGCTCTTCGACGCCTTTGTCGAGGATAAACTCGTTCAGCCTACGTTTATCTACGATTATCCCGTGGAAAATTCCCCCCTCGCAAAGCGCAAAGAGGGCGACCCTCTTTTCACGCAGAGATTCGAATACTTCATTTGCGGCCACGAGTTCGGCAACGCATTCTCGGAGCTCAACGACCCCATAGACCAGAAACAGCGTTTTGTAAAGCAGGTCGAAGAGAAGAGAAAACAGGAGCCCGAGTGCAACGCGCAGGTGGACGAAGAGTTTATAACCGCGCTCGAATACGGTCTGCCCCCCACGGGCGGTTTGGGCTTCGGTGTGGACAGATTGGTTATGCTCCTCACGGACAGCCCCACGATAAGAGACGTGCTCTTGTTCCCCACAATGAAGCCTCGCCGTTGACCCGTGGATATGCCCCGTTCAACGCCCCTTTTTGAGGCGCGAACGGCAAAATACAAAAATCAGATTTTTGCGGTTGAAACCGCCATATACAGCTATGTACGATTATCTTATTTACAACCAACTCAAAAAACATTCGGGTGCGGAAAAAACCTTCCATATGCCCGGGCATAAGGCGCGCGGAGAATTCAAAAAGCTCTTCCCCGTGGCGGATATCGACGTGACGGAGCTGTCTTATTCGGACAATCTGGCCGCTCCCGACGGCGTGATAGCTGCCGCCCAGCGCGATATGGCTTCCATTCTGGGAGCGGCGCGTTCGTACATACTCACGGACGGCTCTTCTTCGGGAGTGTTTTCCATGCTGTACGCCGCGTCCAAGCGCGGAACCAAAGTGATAGTGCCGCGGAACTGCCATCAGAGCGTATGGAACGCTTGCAGAGTGCTCGGCATAGAGCCGGTTATAGTGCAGGGCAAGACGGAGAACGGAATAATGCTTCCGCCCCCTCCCGAAGAGATTCTGCGCATAGCGCAAAACGACGCCACAGTAGCCGGAATGATAGTCACAAGCCCCGATTACTACGGCAATATAGCCCCTTTGACGGCATATGCGGAGATTCTCCGCTCATATAAAAAGATTCTCATGGTGGACGGCGCGCACGGCGCGCATCTGGCATTTGCTCCCGATAGAAACGGCTATGCCGGACGTTGCGCCGATATCTGGGTGGACGGCGCGCACAAGACGTTGTCCACGCTCACGCAGGGCGCCGTTCTCAACATAAACGACAGCGACTTATTTGCCGACGCGGAGGATGGACTCTCGATCTTCCGCACGACTTCACCCAGCTATCCCATTATGGCGTCCGTGGAATACGGCGTCAAACTGCTCGCCAACAATAAAAAGCTGTATCAGAACGCCGAAACAGCGTCGCTCATAATCAGAAATTACAAGGGACTGCACGTCTATCCTTCCGCCGATTGGACGAAGGTGGCGGTGGACTGCGCGCCTCACGGCGTATCCGCCGATCTCGCCGCCGCGGAGCTCGAAAAACGCGACATATATTGCGAATTCAGCGACGGAAGATATCTTTTGTTCTATCTCTCGCCCGTAGTGAACTCCGGCGACGTGAAGAAACTCGCTCGGGCGGTGAAGAGCGTGCTCTCTCAAAAGAAGCTCTCTTCCACATACCGTCAGCGCGCGGTCGTCGCACAGTCGGCGCGGACATACAGTTTCCAATACGCCATCAAAAAACATTCGGAATGGGTGGAGCCGCAGGAGGCCGTGGGCAGAATGTGCGCCAAGAACTTCGGACTTACTCCCCCCTGTATTCCCGTCTGCATAGCCGGTGAAATGATTACCGAATCGGCAGTCAACGCCGTAAAAGAGGGAAAGACGTTCGGTCTGAACAACGGCAAGATAAAGGTGGTTGCAAAGTGAAAGGCAAGTTTATAACCTTCGAGGGCTGCGAGGGCTCCGGCAAGAGCACCCAGCTTCGGTTTTTAGGTGAATATCTTACCCAAAAGGGCGTAGACTTTGTAATGACTCGCGAGCCGGGCGGCAGCGAAATAGCCGAGGACATAAGAAGGATAATTTTAAATGGCAGATATACCGCCATGTGCGACGAATGCGAGGCACTCCTCTACGCCGCCGCGCGGGTTCAGCACTTAAAAGAAGTCGTCGCTCCGGCTCTGGAAAGCGGAAAGCTCGTGGTCTGCGACAGGTTCGTGGATTCGTCTTTCGCCTATCAGGGCTATGCGAGGGGACTCGGAGAGCGCTTTATAAGCGACATAAACCGTTTTGCAATCCAAAACTATTCCCCCGATCTCACTATTTTTCTGGATATATCCCCCAAGGCGGCGTTCGAAAGAAAGCACGGCGCCGACAGCTCCGACAGAATGGAGAGTCTGGGATTGGAATTTCACGAGAAGGTGTACGAGGGATATAAAAAACTCGAAGGGAAATTTCCGCGCTTCCGACCGGTGTATTGCGGCGGCAGCAAGTTCGAGACGGCGGAAAACATAAAAAATCTGCTGCGAGCGGAAAATATTATAGATTGAATTGGAAAAACTTATAAAGAGCACAACAGCATTTAAGATATTTTCGACGGACAGGATTTCTGGCAGGCTTTCGCACGCCTATTTACTGCATTTTGCCGACCCCGACAATCTCCGCGCCGCGCTGAAAATATTTGCCGTGGAATTTTTCGGCAACGGCGCCGAGAGCGATCGCGTCCGCCGCGAGAGCTATACCGATTTGAGAATATATCCGGCAGTCGGCGCGAAAATAACCGTTGACGGGATAAGCGAGATCATTGCGGACAGCGCTCTCAAACCCGTAGAGGGCGAAAAAAAGCTCTTTATAATAACAGATTTCGACAGCGCTTCGGCGCTGGCGCAGAACAAACTTCTGAAAACGCTCGAAGAGCCCTTGACGGGGATATATTTCATACTCGGCGCGACTTCGCTCGCGCCCGTGCTCGACACGATAATTTCGAGAGTCAAGGTTTTGGAAGTTCCTCCTTTTTCCGAAGAGCAGATATATGCCGCGCTCTGCCGCATCGGCGAAAACGAACAGAACGCAGCGGCGGCCGGAAGCTGCAACGGAGTTCTGGGGGTCGCCGCGCGCATGGTGTCGGGCGGCTGGTTTTCGGAGATAAGGAGAGCGGCGGAGGAAATTTGTTCCGCCGACGACGTGAATAAAATTACGGAAGCGGCAAAAAAATACGGGGACACGAAGTACAAAAAAGAACTGCTGTCGGAGATGCGCAACATCTATTTCAATGCGCTGACAAAAGGCGGAAAACTCAACACGTTCCTCGATAAACACACATTGATATACGCCCTTGAAGAGCTGACGCGCGCCAACGCCGATTTGCAATTCAACGCGTTTTTTCAGGGGCTTTTATACGACTTTATGCTCAAAGTCGTCAAGGAGAACGATAAATGGCAAAAATTACAGGAGTAACCTTCAAAGAGGGCGGCAAAGTATATTATTTTTCGCCCGGCAAGGACAGATATAAAGAGGGGATGGGGGTCATTGTGGAGACTACTCGCGGCGTGGAGTACGCCACGGTGGTCATACCCTTTGCGGAAGTGCCCGAAGAAAAGCTGGTTTCCCCTCTCAAACCGATAATGCGTATAGCAAGTCCGAAGGACAGGGAAATTCACCGCAAGAATCTCGAAAAAAAGGACGGCGCGCTCAAAATCGTAGCCGAAAAGATTGAAAAACACAATCTGGACATGAAGCTCATAGACTGCGAATTCACTTTCGACGGCGCAAAGGCGGTGTTCTACTATTCGGCTCCCCAACGCGTGGATTTCCGCGAACTCGTAAAGGAGCTTTCGCAGATTTTCAAGATGCGCATAGAGCTCCGTCAGGTGGGCATACGCGACGAGATAAAGATGATAGGCGGTCTCGCTCCCTGCGGCAGAGAGTGCTGTTGCGCGAGCTGCATGCCGGATTTTAAAAAAGTATCCATAAAGATGGCCAAGAATCAGGGGCTCTCGCTGAACCCCGGGAAAATTTCGGGGCTCTGCGGCAGACTCATGTGCTGTCTGGCCTATGAGAACGATTATTACTCCGACGCCTTCAAAAAGATGCCCAAAATAGGCTCCGAGGTGGTTTCTCCCGACGGCAAGGGCACGGTCGTGAACATTAATATGCTCAAAATGGAGGTGCGCGTGCGCATCGACGACAAGGAGAAAGACATTTTCACCTATCACGATTATCCCGTGACCGACCTCAAATTCAAGGTTTCGCAGAAGGCGGAGAAAGAGGACGAGGAAGTTCCGGCCGATCTCAAAGAAATTCTCGATTAAACGCCGGCTAAATTTTATTAAAATTTCATTTTTTCTCTTTACAGTCTTTAAAATGTGTGATATAATACCTCTACAAACGTATTAATGGAGGGAAATTATGGCTCACGTTATTTCTGATGAGTGCGTATCCTGCGGAGCTTGTGCAAGCACCTGCCCCGTAGAGGCTATATCGGAGGGCGCCGATAAGTACGTTGTCAATCCCGACGTATGCATCGATTGCGGCGCTTGCGAAGATGGTTGCCCCACCGGCGCAATTCATCCCGCGGAGTAAATTTTTGTAAAGTGGAAGGCGGAGTGTCTGTATGGTGCTCCGTCTTTTTACTTTGCGGAGAGGACAAATGGATCCGACGGAACTTAAAGCCGGTGAAGTTCTCGAAGAATTTTACGGGAATAAAAAGATAATACAGAACGTATCGCTGTACAGATTCACGTCCGACAGCATACTTTTGTCGCGCTTTGCGCGCGCAAAGGCCGGCGACGCCGTGGCCGATTTCTGTTCGGGCAGCGGAGTTGTCGGGTTTCACTTTCTGTGTCTGAATCCCAAGATATCTTCGCTCACCCTCTTCGAAATGCAGGAAGAGCTCGCCGAAATGTCCGAGAGAACGGCAAAACTCAACGGCTTCGAATGTGTAGTGGAGCGCATGAAGATACAGGATATTCCGCGCTCCTACGACGATAAATTTTCGCTGATACTCTGCAATCCGCCCTACGAGCGCTCCGGCTTTGAAAAAGAGGACTTCAAAAAGGCCGTCTGCCGCAAGGAGATTACCCTCACTCTGCCCGAACTGACGGAGGCGGCTTACAGAAAGCTGAAATTCGGCGGCAGGTTCGCGGTTTTAAACCGCGCCGACAGAGCCGCGGAGCTCATCTGCCTTTTAAAGAACAGAAACCTCGAACCGAAGAGATTGCAGTTCGTCTCCGGTTCGCCCGAAGCGAAGCCCTATCTTGTAATGGTAGAGGCGGTGAAGGGAGGCAGAGAGGGGCTGGACGTCCTTCCCCAGCTTTCGAACGGCGGCGGACAGAACTCATTATGAACGGCCGATTATTGCCATGGGAATTCCCGTTGATTTAATGAAAAATCGTAAATAACTTTATGGTATATTTTATAGCTACGCCGATAGGCAATTTAAAGGATATATCTTTCCGAGCGGTGGAAACTTTAAGAGCCGCCGACATGATTTTTTGCGAGGATACCCGTCGTTCGCTGATACTTCTCAACGCTTACGACATAAAAAAGCCGCTGTTTTCCTGTCATAAATTCAACGAGGCGGAGGCTGCCGAAAAGATTATCTCCGCCGCACGCGAGGGCAAGGAAGTGGCGATTGTTTCCGACGCCGGAACGCCCGTCGTCTCCGACCCCGGCAACGTCGTGTGCTCGGCGCTTAAAAACGCCGGCGTGCCCTACACCGTAATACCCGGCGCCAACGCCGCAATCACGGCTCTGATACTCTCCGCATTTTCCGCCGAACGCTTTCTGTTTGTCGGGTTTTTGCCCGAAAAAGTCAAGGAGAAAAAACAACTTCTCGCGACATATAGAGATCTGCCGTGCACACTGATATTTCACGTCGCGCCGCAGGATATCGACAGAGACGTCGCCGCCATTTACGAGGTGTTGGGAGAGCGTTCCGCATGCGCCGTTCGCGAGATAACCAAAATTCACGAAGAGGCAGTAAAATTCAACCTTTCGGAGGGCTACAACGGCGAACGAAGGGGAGAATTCGTGATTGTGGTAGAGGGCGCGAAAAAGGCGGATAATCCCCTCAATTCGCTCTCCGAAAGGGAGCACATTCTGCATTATATGAAGCGGGGAATGGAGAAAAAAGACGCGGTGAAGGAAGCGGCGAAAGACAGGGGAATTTCAAAATCCGAAATGTATAAATTTTCAATAGACTTATAAAAAGATAAAAAGAGGCATACGTATGGAGTTTTTGGAGCTTATAAGAGAACTGTGCGACGCGCGCGGAGTCAGCGGTTTTGAGGACGAAGCTGTGAGCGTCGTGCGCAAGTATTGCGGCGATTTTGCCGATTTCAAAGAGGACAGCATGCGCAACCTTTATATCTATCCGCGCTACAACAGGGGCAACCGTCCGCTCGTAATGCTGGACGCTCACTCCGACGAGGTAGGGTTTATGGTGCATGCGATAAAGCCCGACGGCACGTTGAGATTTGTCAATCTCGGCACTTGGAACGAAAAGGCGCTGTCCTCTTCAAGAGTGCAGATACGTACCCCGAAAGGCTATATAAAGGGCGTGATTTCCGCGATTCCTCCCCATTTTATGTCAATGGAGCAGAGAATGTCCGCGGTGACGTACGAGAACCTTTCCATAGACGTGGGCGCGACTTCCGCAGAGGAGGCCCTCGCTCTGGGCATAAAAGTGGGCGCGCCCGTAGTGCCGCTGACTCCGTTCGAATACGACAAAGAGCGCGATCTCATGCACGGCAAGGCCTTTGACGACAGGCTCGGAGCGGCCGCCGTCGCGGAAATTTTGAAGAGACTGCAAGGCCGCAGTCCCGACGTGGACGTCGTGGGAGTGATTTCCGCGCAGGAAGAGGTCGGTTTGAGGGGCATAAAGGCGGTGATGGCAAATATCAAGCCGGACGCGGCAATATGCTTCGAGGGCTGTCCGGCAGACGACACGTTCGCTCCCGAATATCTCGTTCAGGACAGATTGAAGGGCGGAGTTATGATAAGGCATATGGACAGCACAGTAATCTGTACTCCCCGATTTGTTGAATTTGCGGAAGAGACGGCGAGAGAGGAGGGCATAAAGGTGCAGATGGCCGTCCGCACGGGCGGCGGCAACAACGGAGCGTACATTGTTTCGGCAAACGGCGGAACGCCCGTGATAGTGGCCGGAGTGCCCGTGCGCTATATACACACCTTTGATTGCTACGCAACAATGGAGGACGTGGAGTCCAATATCCTTCTGGGACTTTCGACCGTTCAAAGACTTACGGGAGAAATCATTAAAAATTTCTGATTTCCGCCGATAAACAGTCTGTTTATTAAAATGCATAAAGAGGCCGTGGGGCGCGGATTTGCGCGCCCCACGGCCTCGTCTCATATAATGATTTCAGATTGAATATGTCCTTTTGCATAACCGCGCGTCGGCAATCTGCGGTTAAACTGTGCGGCGGCAATCGCCTGCATAAACCGCGCGGCAAAAACCATATGCCGCGGCGTGAGGGGCGCCGCTCAATAGATAACTTCGGTAATTACTCCGCCGCCGAGACAGGCAAGCTCGTCGTAAAACACGGCGTACTGTCCCTCCGTCACGGCGCGTTGGGGCTCTTCGAACTCCACGAGCGCTCCGCCGCTCTCCAAAATTACTCTCGCTTGCTGTTCGGGCTGACGATAGCGGAATTTTGCGCCTACGGACTGCGTTCGTTGGGGGATATAGCCTATCCAATTAAGATTTTCCACTCTGCACGCGCGCGAATACAGCGGACTTTCGTCGCCGTGGGAAACATACAGAACGTTCTCTTTCAAATCTTTTTTTATCACGAACCATCTGCCGTCCTCGCCGTGTTTTCCGCCGAGGTTCAGACCTCTTCTCTGGCCGAGGGTGTAATACATAAGTCCGATATGTTCGCCTACGGCTTCGCCGTCGGCGGTCATTATCTTCCCGGGCTGCGCCGGAAGATAGTCGAGGAGAAATTTTCTGAAATTTCTTTCGCCTATAAAGCATATGCCCGTGCTGTCTTTCTTCTTTGCGGTGGAGAGTCCGAGCCTTTCGGCGATGGCGCGAACCTCGCTCTTGTTGAGGTCTGCGAGAGGGAATATTACGTTTTTAAGCTGTTCCTCTCTCACCTGATTGAGAAAATAAGTCTGGTCTTTGGAACAGTCCTTCGCTTTCAGAAGACGCGTCTTGCCTTGCGCATGCTCTATCTTGCAGTAGTGCCCCGTGGCGATAAGATCTGCGCCCATAGTCATGGCGTATTCGCGGAAGGGCCCGAACTTGATTTCGCGGTTGCAGAGAACGTCGGGGTTGGGCGTTCTGCCGGCGGAGTATTCCGCTAAAAAGTAGTCGAAAACTCTCCTTTTGTATTGTTCCGCGAAGTTTACGCTGTAATAGGGAATTTTAAGGGCGGAGCACACCCTCGTGACGTCGGCAAAGTCCCCGTCCGCGGAACAGGCGCCGGAGGGATCGTTTTCCTCCCAATTCATCATAAAAAGTCCTATAACGTTGTAGCCTTGCTCTTTCAGAAGATATGCCGCGACCGACGAATCGACGCCGCCGCTCATACCTACGACTACTGTCTCCGACGACATAAACTTTCTCCTTTGCAAATAATTATAACATATCGAAATATGGTTTGCAATTATTTTGTTTTGTGTTATAATCGATATATGATTTTGCCTGCGGACAACTTTATTCTGCTTTCTGCGGTCAATACAGCTCTGCGCGACAGATATTCTTCTTTTTCGGAATTCTGCGAAGAAGAGGAGGCGGACGGAGAGGAGATAGTGCGCAGGCTTGCCGCGTCGGGTTACGAGTACGACCCGTCTGTGAACGCTTTCAGGTAAAAGATGTGCCCGTGGTGGAACTGGATACCATCAGAGCCTCCGACGCTCTCGGTCCGGGTTCGAGCCCCGGCGGACACACCAGAACGAGCCGACGCAAATTTTTGCGTCGGCTCGTTTCTCTATGACGGGAGCGCAAGGGGGTTAGCGAAGGAGCGCTTTTAATAGAATAATTCGGAATACGGAGAGAAGAGAACATGCTTGACAGAACATGCAGTCGTTGCGGTGAAAAAATTTTCAAAAAAATTTAAACTTCGGTTATTTTTTTGTTGACAAATGCGGCAAGGGTGCTATAATAGACATTGAAAATAAACCATAATTAATTTTATGAGGTGTTATATGCCTATTGCGATCGCTCCCACCGGACGGGAACTCCTTGTAAGGAAAGTCGCGGCGGAGGAGAAAATCAAAAAACACTTGCACGAGCTCGGCATTTGCGAGGGAAGTAAAATAACCTTGATTTCATCTACGGGCGGCAACGTTATAGTGATAGTAAAAGAGGGCAGGCTCTGCTTGGATAAAACTCTTGCCGGAAAAATTATGGTGGCGTAAGCCGCTGAATTTTTTCGCCTTAAAACTTTAACTATGGTTAATATTTATTAACGGAGGATATATGGCTACAAAGTTTCTGAATGATTTTACCGTCGGAGAGAGCGGTAAAATCAAGAGCGTGTCGGGCGAGGGAAGGATTCGCCGCAGGCTCTTTGACATGGGCGTGACGCCCGGCGCCGAACTGACGATGCGCAAAAAAGCGCCGCTCGGCGACCCTATCGAAATTACCATACGCGGATACGAGCTTACTTTGAGAAAGGGCGAGGCCGCCTGCGTGGAGGTGGAACTCAAATGAAGAATTTTGCATTGGCCGGCAACCCCAACTGCGGAAAGACCACTCTTTTCAACGCGTTGACGGGCGCGACGGCGCACGTGGGCAACTGGCCGGGAGTTACGGTGGATAAAAAGGAGGGCGTATACAAGGGAGGCTCTGAAAACGTGGCGATAGTTGACCTGCCGGGAATCTATTCGCTCTCGCCCTATACGCCGGAAGAAGTCATTTCCCGTAATTTTATTCTCGACGAAAAACCGTCGGGCATAATCAATATAGTGGACGCCACCAACCTCGAAAGAAATCTGTATTTGACTACGCAGATTCTCGAAATGGACGTACCCGTAATAATAGCCCTGAACATGATGGACGCCGTGGAAAAAGCCGGCGACCGCGTGGACGCAAAGACTTTGGAAAAGGTTTTGGGCGTGCCGGTAGTGGAGATATCCGCATTGAAGGGAACGGGCATAAAACAGCTTATGGACAGAGCCATAGCCATGCCGTCCGAGAGGAAGGGCTGCACCGTTCTCAAAGACGCGTTGGGCAGCGAAATTGCCGCCGCTCGCGCGTTCTATGAAGAGAGAGGACAGTCGTCGCCGCTGTTCCATGCAATAAAGCTGCTTGAAAGCGACGAAATAGAGCTGCGCACGGAAGGGGCGGAAAAAGCGCTGTCGAGAGCCGTCGGCGGAGCGGATATGGAGGCGGTTATCGCCGACGAGAGATATAAGTACATATCCTCTAATCTGGCTTCGGCAAAGGTCAAGGCCGATAAAGAGGCGCTTACAAAGTCTGACAAAATAGACAGAGTGCTCACTCACCGCATATGGGCGATACCCATATTCGTAGTTGTGCTTTTTGCTATTTTCCATCTCACGTTTTCGGAAGATTTGCTGTATATAGGCGCAATCTGCAACGCCGCCGGAAGTCCTCTTCCCACGGTTGAGGAGCTGGGTTACGAGGGCGCCGCCGCTTCCACGATAGCCGTATTTTACGACGGAGCGGTATTCTCGCCGGGCGTGATACTCTTCAACGCTCTCGATACCGCCACTTCCTCGCTGACGGAAGTTATAGCCGCGGCAATGGAGGGCGCCGCCGCAGATTGGGCCACGGGACTCGTATGCGACGGAATATTGGGCGGCATATTCGCTGTTTTGGGCTTCCTTCCGCAGATTTTGTTCCTCTTTTTGTTCTTCTCCATTCTCGAAGATACGGGATATATGGCGAGAATAGCATTTGTTCTCGACAGGATATTCAGAAGATTCGGGCTCTCGGGCAGGGCGTTCATGCCGATGATTATGGGCTTCGGATGTTCCCTTCCGGCCACAATAAACACTCGAACTCTGGCCGACGAAAAGGAGAGAACAGCCACCATAAGGGTCATTCCGTTCTTCTCGTGCGGCGCAAAACTGCCCATACTTACGGCGATTGCCGGCGGCATTGTGATGGCGTTCGGCGTGGGCAACGCGGACGTGATAACTTTCCTCATGTATATCCTCGGCGTTTGCACGGCCATAATCGCTGTGCTTTTGATGAGGAATACCACCTTGAAGGGAGAGACTCCCCCCTTCATAATGGAGCTTCCGGCGTATCATCTGCCGGGATTCAGAAATTTAATGCTCCATCTTTGGGATAAGACGAAACACTTCGTAAAGAAGGCTTTCACAATTATCTTCGCTTCGACTATCGTAATCTGGCTCTTTTCGCATCTCAGCTGGGCGTGGAGATATCTGCCCGACGAGGAGATGCAGGACTCCATACTTGCCTCGATAGGCATGTTCCTGCAACCCGTATTTACGCCTCTCGGCTTCGGCTCGCAGCTCGGCAACTTCGGTTGGGTGTTCGCTGTGGCGGCTATAACCGGACTGATTGCAAAGGAGAACGTAATAGCCACCTTTACGACCCTTGCGCTCTGCATAGGCGCGTATGTCGGAGAGGGCACCGAGGACGGAGTTGAGGAAGTGGTCGGACTTATCAACATAATCGCCGCCGATTCGGGCGTCGCGCAGGGGCAGTTGATTTCGGCGCTCATAGCCTTTATAGCTTTCAACATGACTACGATACCCTGCTTCGCGGCGTGCGCCACGGCGAGAGCTGAATTGCCGGAAGGCAAATTCAAGTGGACCCTTCTCTTCTGGGTAGTAACGTCTTACACGGTGGGCACAATAATATATACTGTGGGGAGCTGGTGGTGGACGCTGTTCATCTGGCTTGCCGTATTCGCCGGAATAACGGCGCTGATCGTTTTGAGAAACCTCGGAAAGTTTGATATATGTTCGGTTTTCCGTCGCAACAAGAGGGAATGATATGAGCGGAGCAGATATTGCCGTAATAGTTGTGGTGTCGGTGGCGTTTGCCGCCGCCGTCGGAATAATTATATGGCGCAAATTGAAGCACAAGGGCGGCTGTTGCGACTGTGACTGCTGTCACAGCTGTTCGCAGACCTGCGACAAGTGCAAAAAAGACAAATAGACAAACGGCTCGGCGATCGATCGCCGAGCCGTTTTTATGCTCTCGGAACGCGTGTGGGCGTTTTTTGTTTTTCGGGCGGTTCCCGATTTGTTCCGGCTTGCCGCACGGGGAGCAAACGATGGCCGGATAAATGCTTTTCCGCGCAAACGGACGGGAAACTTTGTCATGCTCCCAAAAAGCAGAAGAGCTGGCAACAAGAAGCGCAAAAGGTAAAAATTTACGCGCAGAATTTCTTATTTTATGCCGAAAAATCTTTGTCTTTTTACAATTAGTCTGTTATAATGAATCAGTATTAAAATATTTATTGAATCAGGAGTGAATCAATGACAGAAATAACCTTTGAGGGCACGCCCGAACAGGCGGCCGCCCTGAAAAACTGTATTGACGAGCATCGCGGCGAAGCCGGCGCGCTTATGCCTGTTTTGCACGAGGCGCAGAACATTTACGGCTATCTGCCCTTCGAAGTTCAGACGGTTATAGCCGAAGAGCTGAACGTCTCGCTTGCAGAGGTATACGGAGTAGCTACTTTCTATTCGCAGTTTTCGCTTGCTCCGAAGGGCAAGCACAAGGTCAGCGTCTGCCTCGGCACCGCCTGCTATGTAAAGGGCTCGGACAAAATTCTCGAAGCTGTCGAAAAACAGCTGGGGATATCCTGCGGCGAATGTACGCCCGACAGGAATTTCTCCATTGACAGCTGCCGTTGCGTGGGAGCCTGCGGACTTGCACCCGTCATGATAGTGGACGGCGAAGTTTACGGAAAACTTACCGCAAAGGAAGTAGCCGGAATTCTGGGCAAATATTTGGAGGATTGAGGTGAGCGGAATGACAGTAGAACAATTACGTAAAATTGCCGCCGAAAAAGCGGATTTGATCAGAGTGCGCAGAATCGTGCGCGAGCAGGCCGAAAAACTTGCGCCCCGGACAGGTTACAGAAAGCAGGTTCTTGTCTGCGGAGGCACGGGCTGTACTTCTTCGCACTCCCTGCAAGTAATAGAACAGCTCGAAAAGAGCTTCAAGGAATTGGGTATCGACGATATTCTCATAGTAAAGACGGGCTGTTTCGGTCTGTGCGCGCTCGGTCCCATAATGATAGTGTATCCCGAGGGCGCGTTCTATTCGCAGATGACCCCCGAGCACGCGAAAACAGTTGCCGAAAAGCACCTCGTAAAGGGCGGTTCCATAGTTAAGGAGCTGTTATACGCCGACACCGTTCACGAGGACGGCTCGGTTATTCCCTTTGCGGAGATACCCTTCTATAAGCATCAGATGAGAATAGCTCTCCGCAACTGCGGCGTAATAGCTGCGGAGGACATAACCGAGGCCATAGCCGCCGGAGATTATTCGGCGCTTGCCAAGGTGCTCACGGAGATGACTCCCGAAGAGGTAATTTCCGAAATCAAGGCGTCCGGTCTGCGCGGCAGAGGCGGCGCCGGCTTCCCTACGGGTCTCAAATGGCAGTTTACGAGGGACGCAAAGGGTGAAAAGAAATATGTTTGCTGTAACGCCGACGAGGGCGACCCGGGCGCGTTCATGGACCGTTCGGTACTCGAAGGCGACCCTCATACCGTGCTCGAAGCTATGTCGATAGCCGGCTATGCCGTGGGCGCCGACGAGGGATATATTTACGTGCGTGCGGAGTATCCCATCGCCGTCCAGAGACTGAACATTGCCATAAAGCAGGCGAGAGAACTCGGGCTTCTCGGCAAGAATATCTTCGGCACGGGCTTCAACTTCGACATACACATACGTCTCGGCGCGGGCGCGTTCGTCTGCGGCGAAGAGACGGCGCTCATGGCTTCCATAGAGGGCAAGAGGGGCGAACCCAGACCCCGTCCTCCCTTCTCCGCACAGTGCGGAGTATTCGGTAAGCCCACCGTTTTGAACAATGTGGAGACGTGGGCTTCGGTAAATCCCATTATCCTCAAAGGCAGCGAGTGGTTCTCGTCGATAGGCACCGAAAAGAGCAAGGGCACGAAAGTGTTCGCCGTCGGCGGAAAAATCAAGAACGTAGGACTTGTGGAAGTGCCCATGGGCACGAAATTGGGAACTATCATCTATGAGATAGGCGGAGGTATCCCCGGCGGCAAGAAATTCAAGGCCGCGCAGACGGGCGGACCTTCGGGCGGATGCATTCCGGCTAAATACATAGATATAGGAATGGATTTCGACAATCTCGTCGCGATAGGCTCCATGATGGGAAGCGGCGGACTCATAGTAATGGACGAGGACACCTGTATGGTGGATATCGCCAAATTCTACCTCGAATTTACGGCGGACGAGAGCTGCGGCAAGTGCACGCCGTGCAGAGTGGGTACGAAGAGACTGCTCGAAACGCTTGAAAAGATAACGTCCGGCAAGGGCGAGCCCGAGGACCTCGTTAAAATCAGGGAAATTGCAGAGCATATGAAGAGCTCTTCGCTCTGCGCCCTCGGTCAGTCGGCTCCCAATCCCGTTCTCTCCGCAATGGAGCACTTCGGAGACGAATACGAGGCGCACATAAAGGAAAAGAGATGTCCCGCCGGCGTTTGCAAGTCTCTCCTGAATTATTATATCGACCCCGACAAGTGCCGCGGTTGCACGATGTGCGCGAGAAATTGTCCGGCCGGAGCAATAACCGGCGTGGTCAAGGGCGTGCACGAGATAGATACCTCGAAGTGCATCAAGTGCGGACAGTGTATGGCCAACTGCAAGTTCGGCGCAATCTATAAAAAGTGAGGTGAGAGCTATGGTAAATCTTAAAATCAACGGAATACCCGTAAGCGTTCCCGAGGGTTCTACAATTCTGGAAGCGGCAAAACTTGCCAATATCCGCATACCCACGCTCTGCTACCTTAAAGACGTGCAGTGCGTAGGCTCGTGCCGCATGTGCCTTGTTGAGGCTACCGGCGCGCGCGGCCTTGTCGCGGCGTGCGTATATCCCGTTTCGGAGGGAATGGAAGTTCGGACCAATACTCCGAAAGTGAGAAAATCCAGAAAGACCACCGTGGAACTGATACTTTCCACGCATAAGAAGAAATGTTTGAGCTGCGTCCGCTCCATGAACTGTGAATTGCAGAAGCTGGCGCTCGAATACAATGCGGAAGAGGACCGCTTCGGAACGGATCACGATCTGAAACCGATAGACGACCTTTCGCCTTCCGTAGTCCGCGACAACAGCAAGTGCGTAATGTGCACGCGTTGCGTGGCGGCTTGCGCAAAGCAGACGATAGGCGTAATAGGTCCCAAGAACAGGGGCTATGCCAAGGTCATAGGTTCTCCTTTCGACGTATCTTTGGCGCATACGTCTTGCGTAAACTGCGGTCAGTGCGTAGTCGCCTGTCCCGTCGGCGCGCTCTATGAAAAGAGCGACGTCGCGAACGTATGGGGAGCCATAGTCAATCCCGAAAAACACGTAGTGTTCTTTACGGCGCCCTCGATAAAAGCCACTCTCGGCGAAGCGTTCGGTCTGCCCGTTGGCACCAACGTGGAGGGCAAAATGGTTGCCGCCATAAAGCAACTCGGCGACGTGCAGTGCTTCAATATGGACCTTACCGCCGACCTCACTATAATGGAGGAGGCGAACGAGCTCCTTTCGAGAATAATGAAGGGCGGAAAGCTCCCCATGTTTACGAGCTGCTGTCCCGGTTGGGTGAAGTTTGCGGAGCATTACTATCCCGAAATTCTCCCCAACGTATCCACCTGCAAGTCTCCGCAGGAGATGTTCTCGGCGGTACTCAAAACTTATTACTGCGAAAAGAACAACATAAAGCCCGAGGACCTCTTCGTCGTTTCGGTCATTCCCTGCACTGCGAAGAAGTTTGAAATCACTCGCGACGAGATAGGCCATTACACGGACGCGGCCATAACTACCCGCGAACTCGCCAAAATGATAAAGGAGGCGCATATCGACTTTGCCAACATTCCAGAAGCCGAATACGACGCGCCTTTCGGAGAGGCGAGCGGCGCCGGCATAATTTTCGGCGCAACGGGCGGCGTAATGGAGGCGGCGTTGAGAACGGCGGCCCATGAGTTGGGCGGAGACGGAGCTCCTCTCGAATTCAAGGAAGTCCGCGGCACCGAGGGCATAAAGGAGGCCGAATACACTCTGGGCGGCTCCAAAGTAAAGGTTGCCGTAGCCAACGGTCTCGGCAATGCGAGGAAGGTGATAGAGCAGATAAAGAGCGGCGAGAAGGACTACACTTTCGTGGAAGTTATGGCGTGCCCGGGCGGCTGTATAAACGGCGGCGGACAGCCCTATGTTCACGACGAGATCCGCAACAGCGTAGACTTGAAGGCTCTGCGCGCCAAGGCTCTTTACGACGCGGATAAGGCAAATAAGATTCGTTGCTCGCACGAAAACACCGCCGTCGATACTCTCTATAAGGAGTACTTCGGCAAGCCTCTTTCGCACAAGGCTCACGAACTTTTGCACACCGAGTATCATCAGAGAAATAAGTATTGATAGCTTTGTAAAGTCAAAGGGCGCCTCTCTTCCGATAATGTGTGGAAGAGAGGCGCCTTTAACTGTCCCTAATCGCATATAAACTTCGTTCTGCATTGTCGCGCTGCGGCTCTCCTCGGTCGCGTACGTCAAAAGTACGCTCCCCACGGAAGAGGCCTCGCGCTCCTCGCATAACTCGTTTCTATGCGATTACGAAAATATGTTCTGCCATGTCGCGTTTCGGCTCTCCTCGGCCGCGTACGTCAAAAGTACGCTCCCCACGGAAGAGGCCTCGCGCTCCTCGCGCGGCTCGTTTTTTATGAAGTTGCGAAAAATGTTCCGTAAGTCAGGCGAATTTGTATTCTGCCGTCGGCCCGTGGGGATTGGAAATTCGGATTTTTATGAAAGTCTTATAAGATATCCCGTGTAAATATATCCATGGCTTGACAGAATGTGATATAATGATTATATAAGTATATGTATGAATATGCGGCTTAAAACCGCGTCAAACGGATAGACGAAAAAGGTAAAGGGAGACAAAAATGAAAAAGAAAGACAAAGAGGCCGTTGTAAAGCGCGTGGCAGAACAGGCCGAAGCTCAACAGGAGATAAACGCGCGAATCAAGGCCGAAGCCGCCGCCTCGGAAGCCGCGGAAACCAAAGGTCGTGGGAAAAAGACGGTGGACCCCTCGAAGATGACCATATACGAGTATGAACAGCGCTATGTAAAGAGGGAAAACACAAAGGGAGCCAAACTGTTTTTGGGGTTCTTTGCCGGAGTTATAGGCGTGTTTTTGTTCGTTGTACTTCTTTTGGTATTTTTAAAGGTATACGACATAAACGAGTATATCGGCTACGGAGTCGGAGCGGTGTGTCTGCTCATATACATATTCGTGTTCATAGTTCCGCTTGTAAAGATTCTGCGGACGGGTTATTTTATCACCAACGTAAACGCATACACGGCGCGCAAGGCGCAGAGGCACAATAAGAAACTTCGCCGCGATATCTCCAAAAAGATAATAGATCTGACCGCCAAGGTGGACGGCGCAGGTTGGTACGACGCCGAAACGGTCGGCAAACTTGCCATATCGTTGAACGCCGGCGACGAGGAGGGGGTCAAAGCCAACCTCACGGCTCTGTATAACGGTTCGGTTAAAAAGTCGGCAAAACAGCTCATTTTCAAGGCGTCCCTGAAATCCGCAATGTATTCGGCTCTGTCGCAGACTTCGAAAATAGATTCCGCGCTTGTGGTATTCGTGAACATGCAGTTGATAAAAGACCTCGTGTTCCTCTACGGGTTCCGTCCCTCCGACGCCAAACTCGCAAAGATATTTTTCAGAGTCATACAGAACGCGCTCATTGCATACGGTTTGGGCGGAATGCAGATAGGAAACAGCGTGGTAAGGACCATGGGAGACGCTGTAAAGGGAATACCCATACTCGGGTCGGCGATAGCCGCGCTTGTGGACAGCTCCGTTCAGGGACTGACAAACGGCACGCTCACGACGGTTATAGGCTATCAGACTCTTCGCTATATGAACGACGAATACAAGTTGCAGAATATTTTGGACGGAATAGAAGTGGCCGAAACGCAGGAAGAATTTCAAGAGGCTTGCGCCGAACTTGAAAAGGAGCTCAAAAAGGAGGGCCGCAGAGGTAAAAAAGCTCTTGCGCCGGCCGTGTGACGTATATATATCGGATCAATTTGAATGGTAAAACGGCGGCGCGCCCATCTGGGCGCGCCGCCGTTTTGAAGTCAGTCCGTTATTCCATTGCTTTGCAGATGAGATTGTAGTTGTAATCGAAACACTTTTCTCTGTCTCTGAATACTTCAAATACCCAGTAGACGGCTATTACGGTGAGGTCTATTCCCAACAGCGTCGCGAACAATGCGTACAGTATTCCGGAAGTAGTCTGCCAACCGAACATTTTGTCTTTCGTACGGGTATTCAAATCCTTGATTGCCGCAGACATATCGTTCAGGTTCTGGCCGATTTTTTCGAGCGAGGTCTGGTTTTTCAAGCCGTCGCCGGAGCTTTTGGAAGCTATGTCACGAGACAAATCGTAGTACTTGCGCAACGCTTCGGTTATGCCGAGTTCCTCATCGGCTTTTCCCTTGGGAGTTTCTTCCATGTAATTCAAAAGAGCGCTTTCGGCTTGCCCGTCGGGTTGCTCGTCTGTGTAATATTGCAAGAGAGTTCCGGCGGTGTCGGAGCAGACAAGGTATATTGCCTTTTCGAATATAGGCGTATCCGTCAGTTCCGTCGAGCCCTTTTTCACGAGGTCGAGAGCGCTGTTGAATACAGAGGCCGCTCTGCTGATATTTTCGGTTAAGCCGCGGTCGTAAAGTACGTTGTCGTCGTCGGAAGTAGTATCGGTATTGCCGCTCAAACTGTATTCGTATCTGAAATCCGACAGACTTTCCGTTTTGCAGATTGAAAAGTCAAGGTAATGTTGACATTGGTCTCCGTAGTTTTTATACATGGGAGCCAGCCAGAAAAGGAAGATCATTCCCAGCGTAAAAGGAACGATGACGTTGAAAACTACCTTGCAAACGCCCCTCTTGATTTGACCGAGATAGAAACTTCCGCCGCCGAACAGCCCGAAAATCGCGGACAGCAAAACGGTTTTACCCACGCTTTTCGTCGCTGTCTCCTGTATTTGCTTGACTCGTTCGTCGGAAACCGATTGGAGTTTTTCTTCGAGCTTGTCCGCCTGTTTCGGCGAAATATCCCCTTTGAACTTCTCCGAACACAGCCTTGTGTTTTCGTTATTCATAATTTTCCCCCGAATAGAATAATTTTGTGATTAGAAAACTTAATCATATGACCATTATATAACTAAATAATCTAATAAGTCAAGCCCTTTGATTAAAAAATTTAATATAATTTGTCCGTAAATGGCAATAGTTAAGCGAGAAACTGTTCCATCGGAGAAAAAATGATTAGATTATTTGAATTGAGAACGGAAAAGGAATTATCCCAGCGCAGCGTTGCGAAGATTATGAATGTCAGTCAAGGCACATATAATAATTGGGAAAATTCAAACACGCAGCCGTCCATTGAACAGCTCATCGCGCTTGCAAATTTTTTCGGGGTTTCGGTCGATTATCTTATAGGGTATTCGGACAGTTCGGAATCCGATAAAAATTATCTGACCGAAAGACAGCGCGAGATATTGAAACTGACATACGGCGCCGATCCGAAATTGCAGGACGCGGTTATAACAATTTTAAGCTCACGTACGGACAAATAAATAACGGCGGTGGCGCGAGAGGTCGCGCCGCCGCCGTTTTGCGGATACGTGTTGAGTTTTTATAATAAAATCAAATATATATTCAGCGTTTGCATCTGTTTTCGAGGTCTTTTTTCACGTATACTTTGCAGTCGAGTTCGTCGTTGTATTCGTCGGTGGGGACATAGCCGCAGTGCTCGAAGAATTGCTCGCTTCCCTCGCAGGGGAGAGCATAGCTCTTATCCGCGCCGCTTTCGCGCAGTTTCATCTCCGCGGTATAGAGCAGGAACTTTCCGACGCCATCGCGCCGTCTTTGAGGCGTAACGTAGATTTCGCGGATGTCGCCCCAGCCCTCTTTGAAGTTCCAGTCGTTGTCGATATCGTCTTTCTGATATATTACGAAGCCGGAAAGTGTGCCATCGCAGCGCAAAACGTCTATTTTTATCAAACCGGCCAGAAGGTCGGGCAGAATGTATTCCGAGAGCAGGTGTTTGCAGTCGTCGTCGCAGCCGAGTTCGGCATAGTAGTCGGTGAAAAGTTTTTCGAAATCCGCCCAACAGTCGTCGCGGAGAGGTGAAACCTGTAACATAACCGTTCCTTCCTAAAATTAAAGCGGAAGCCCGAAGCCTCCGCCTGAATTTGTATTATTCGGCAACCTTTTTTTCCGCAACGGGATAAATGGAAACCTGTTTGCCGTCTTTGCCCACTCTTTCAAATCTGACTACGCCGTCGATGAGAGCAAAGAGCGTATCGTCTTTGCCTATGCCGACGTTGTTGCCGGGCTTGAATTTACTGCCGCGCTGTCTGACGAGAATGTTTCCCGCGAGCACGACCTGACCGTCCGAACGCTTTACGCCGAGGCGTTTGGCGTTACTGTCTCTGCCGTTGTGCGACGAGCCGGTACCTTTCTTATGGGCGAATAAACGTAAAAATAACATATTTTTATTCCTCCTTGAAAATTACTCTGCCGCAGCTTCGGCAGCTTCCGCTTTTTTGGCTTTCTGCGGCTTCTTTGCAGCCGTCGCGCCTATTGACGTTATCTTTATTTGGGTGTAGGGCTGTCTGTGTCCCTGCTTCTTTCTCTCGTTTTTCTTGGCCTTGTATTTGAAGACGATTATCTTCTTTTCCTTGCCCTGCAAAACGACTTCGGCAGTGACTTTTACGTTTTTAACTTCGGCGCCGACCTGAATACCCTTTTCATCTGCCGTCAAAATGACGGGGAATTCCACGGTCTTGCCTACTTCCGCGTCGAGCTTTTCGACTTTAATGACGTCGCCGACGCTCACTTTGTACTGTTTGCTGCCGTTTTCAAAAATAGCATACATTTAAAATACCTCCTCTAAACCAGTCTCGCCGGATACGATATATCCAAAGGATTAGGCGGCGCAGGGCGCACTTAAAAAAGCCCGTTCCGAGCGGCTCGGATTATAATTTAACATACCTTTTTGCATAAGTCAAGCGTTTTTTGCGGACTTTGCGAATAGTTTTGCGCCGATTATTCATAATAAATCTGACCGGCGAAGCACAATGCTACGTAAAAAAGGTTGTTGAAAAGGAGATATTATGGACGTAAACAAGCACGACGTAAAAAAGGACAGCGAGGTGCTGGCTGAAATTTATCGCAACGCGCAACTTGCGCTTACTTCGATTTCGGATATATTGCCGCAGGTTGACGACGAAGAGATACGTAACGAAATAATCCGCGAGCACGACGAGTACGAGAGAATAAGCGGCGAGGCGGCCGGCCTTGCCGAAAAGTACGGTCTGGAATTGAAGGAACCCGGCGCCGTAAAAAAGGCTATGATGAATATGGGTATAAAAATGAACACGGCAAACGACAATTCCCGTAATCATATCGCCGAAATGATGATAAAGGGCACGGTGAACGGTATAACCTGTCTCAAAACCACGCTGTCGGAGGCGGAGCACGTCATGGACGACGAGATAAAGAGGCTTCTGACCGATCTTATAACTTTGGAAGAGAGTTTCGAGACTAAATTAAAAGAATATCTGTGATAGACCGATGTGTTTAAGGTTTTTAAAAAAGACGTCCGCGCGGCTCTGCCGCGCGGACGTCTTGCGTTTCAGCTGTATATGGTTGCTCTTTGTCCGTAAAAATCGACGTTCTTCAATTTTCCGGCCGAACGTTGTCGATTTTTCCGTCTTTGAGCGTCACGGAAAAATACTTGACCCGATAGAGGTTTTTCTTTATGCGGTAAACGAGTCCGACGGCGAGGCTGTTCGGATGAGCCTCTGAAAAGCCGGAAGTGGGAGTGGTCACGCAGATGTAGTCGCCGAGATATTCTTTCAGTTTTCCCGAATGAGGCAAGAGTTCGGGGGAGAGATATTTCTTATAGTCGCCGCGGATGAGAACGCTCTCGAAAAAGGCAAATCGCATAACTTTTTCGTCTGCCTCGCTCTCCTCGATTTTCGAATTTATGAGGTTTAATTTCTTGCCGTCGTAAACGTATTCGAGCTCCGCCGCCGCACGGGTGCAGGTTGCGAGGGGAATCCTAACTTTGAAGGTGTCGCCGAATATGGCGCTTTCTGCCTCGTTTTCGAAAATCCTCTCTCCCGAAAGGGAAATGACTATAAGGGAGTCCTTCCCGTAGAGCGCGAGAACGGGATAGCCGGAAAGGGTATTCTCCTCGGCGCGGACTTCGGAAAATCTCTGACCGATTTCCGTAAAAAAGTAGCCGTCGCCCTCTACCGAAAGGTAAATTCCGCCCTGCGAAAATACCGTTACGAGGTTTGCTCCGAAGCGGACCTGCAACAGCGCTTCAAGCCGCATATCCGCGCGCGTGAAGCGGCGTGCGTGCACGAACGCCTCGTCGTCCGCAAGACATACGTCCAGAAAGTCGGGAGGCGAGGACAGCAGTTTTTCGTCAATAAAGAATGTCAGCGGCAGACAGCCTTCCGCCGAAATTTCTGCCAAAACTCCGTCGGCGAGGTCGAGTTCCGCGTATCTGCCGAACATGTCGAGCTTTCCGACGTATGCGCCGTTGAGCTTTAACGCCGCGTTTGATTGAGACGTGAAATACAGTCGCATTTTCCACCTTTTTTATTATTTAATGAATAGCTTTTCAAAAATATGTCAATATACGCCGATACAGGAGGCTTATATGAACAAGATAAACGGCTATACGGAAGAAGAGGCTAAAAGCCTTGTTGAGTATATAGCGGAGGGAAAGAAGAGGGGACAGACCCTCTCGGCGCTGTTCGGCAGTTACGCCGAAAAGTCGGGCAGGGCAAAGGGCAGCGTGCGGAATTATTACTATGCCCTCTTACGCAGTACGGGCGACGGAAGAGTGCGCCAGATACTGCGCGGCAAGAATCTGCACGCAGAAAAAATTACTCCCTTTACCGAAGAGGAGACGGATAGGATTTTAAAGCGCATAATCGCCGAAAAACAGAAGGGAGTTTCGGTTCGCCGCGCCGTTCTGAATCTCTCCGGAGGAGACGACAGGCTCATGCTCCGTTATCAGAACAAGTATCGCAACGTACTGACAAAACAGCCCGAGAGAATAGAAAAACTCATGCGCGAATGCGGTCTTGACGACAGCGGCGGCGCGAGGGCCCGTCTCGAAGAGGAAATAAACGGGCTCTACGACAGGCTTGCGGAATCTCTTAAAGCCGAAAACAAAAAACTTACCGCCCTCGTTAAACGTCTGACCGACGAAAATTCCCTTTTGAAACTTCAAATAAAAAATCTCGAATAAACTCGCTGTGTTTACTTCTTTGTAATTTACAGGGAAAAATTTCCCCAAAAATTGCGATCATATAGGGAATTTTGGTAAATATGAGTGACTTATGGGGAAAATTTTTCCAAAATGGATAAAAAAAGGGAAAAATTATGTTAAGGATAAGACAGCTCCGCGAAGAACGCGGATGGAGCCAGCGCGAGCTCGCATTTAAAATAAACGCAAATCCCAAGACGGTTAATTTTTGGGAGCGCGGCGTGAGCGAGCCCTCCGCCGGTTTTGTAATAGCTCTTGCGGACGTATTCGAGTGCACTGCCGATTACGTTTTGGGGAGAGAGGACGATTTGGGTTCGGTAAACGTTCAGAGGCAGCTGACGGGAGTGGAACAGAATCTTCTTACGGCATTCAACAGGCTCGCGCCGAAGGACGCGGAAACTCTCTGCGCGTTTGCGGAGTTTTTGAGCGCGCGGTGAACCTACGGCCGAAAGCGTCATGAAAGAGTCGCCGTAAAAGACCCCGTGAAAAAGGCAAAGAGAAATAGTCTTTATGAAAAGGCGTTATGAAATATTTTACAGTATAACGCCGGAATTAATAACCATACTTTTTAAGAGGGAGAAATCCCGAGCATAAGGAGAAGTATGGAAAAATTTTTCTTTGGCGCGATTGTGGGAATGGCCGCGGGCGCGTTGCTCGTCGCCAATAACTGCAAGTTGAGGAATCTCGTGAAGAAGAATCAGGAGGACCTCATGGAAAAGGCGGAAAACTATATCGACGAAAAACTCGAACAGCTTGAAAAGGCCGGAAAGGATAAGAAGCAACAGAAAACCGCCGAATGATCCGCGTCCCGTCGGGCGCGGCACAAAGGGGAGCGGAGGCAGAGGCCTCCGCTCCCGAATTTTACTTGATAAAAGACAAACGCCGTGATATAATATAGCCATGGAAAGATATCTTGCCCTCGATATCGGGGACAAGCGCATAGGCGTGGCGGTCTCCGACCCATTCAATACATATGCGCTTCCCTCGTTTACTTACGTAAGGCGCGGCATTGCAACCGACATCGCGGAGCTCAAAAAAATCATAGCCGAAAAGGGCGCCACTGTCATAGTCTGCGGACTTCCCGTGAATTTCGACGGTTCCGCGGCGTTGCAGACGGAAAAGACCATGCGCTTTATCGAGGCGCTGAAAGCGGCGGTGGAGCTGCCCGTAGTGTGCGAGGACGAGAGGTTTACAACCGTCATGGCGCACGAGACGCTCATAGGCGAGGGCATGAAGAGAAAGGAGCGCAAGAATTATGTGGACGCTCTCGCGGCGGCGAACATTCTCGACGGTTATCTTTCGAAAATAAACAAAAAAGGAGTATGATATGAGCGAAGAAGAGGAGTACGAAGAGGAAATAATAGAGCTTTTGGACGACGACGGAAACACCGTTAAATTCAAACTTTTGGACGTAACCGAATACAAGGGAGAAAAATACACTCTGCTTCTCGCCGCCGAGCCGAACGACGAAATAGCCGACGACGAGGTGATAATTTTCCGTCTCAACGAAAAGGAAGAGACCCTCGAACCCATAGATGACGAAAATCTTTTGGAGGAAGTTTTCGAGTTTTACAGAACCGAAGCCGAAGAGGACGACGGCGAGGAAAATTGATTATTGACAAATTCCGCGGTTTGTAATATAATCTTGCTATGAAACACAGCCAATCCATAGAGGATTATCTCGAAAATATACTTCTGCTGTCGCGCGAATCGCAGTACGTTCATCGCGTGGACGTGGCTCGCAGAGTGGGCGTAAGCCCTCCGGCCGTGCAGAAGGCCATAAAGATTCTGACGGCTTCGGGCTTTGTGGAGTGCGACGGAATGCATCTCCGGCTCACCCGAAAGGGCGCCGAATACGCCGAAAGCATTTACGAGCGGCACTGCAATATCCGCGCATTTTTAATACTCTTGGGCGTAAACGAGGAGGACGCGGACGCGGACGCCTGCGAAATGGAGCACATAGTCTCCGATTCCACCTATGCCGCAATGAAAGAATTTCTGAATAAAAACGGTAAATGAATGTAAAATAGCGCCGTTCCGAAGAGAGTGCTCTTCGGAACGGCTTTTTTATATGCTCTTTTTTGTTGCTGATTTTTTATAAATCTGTTTACGCAATTTGATAAATCTGTTTACGCGACGTGAGGAAAAAAATTCCTCATATGCTTGACAAAAGGAAAAATATTCCCTATAATGTGACACGGATAGGGAAAATATTCCCTAATTTAAGTAAAAGAGGTAAACAGAAAACATGAAAAAAGCCAAGATAGCGGCTGCGGTGATTCTTTCCGCGGCAATGTGCACAGCGGCAGTTGCGGTTGCCGGATGCTCCCAGCCTCAGCCCGAACCCGAGACCGAGAAATTCGAAATATCCAACTATGCCCATGCCCTCGACTCCGCGTATGCGAAAAAGAGCGGTATACTTGATTTAGCCGAGAATAATACCTATAAAACGATAGGCACTTTCGCCGAGAAAACGAGCTGGAAAGACGTTACGGTGCTCGACAACAGTTCGGGATTTGCGGACGTGACCAACAACGACGCCGACGTGGGAAACGAGAAGCCGGCGACTCACACCCTGTACGATCTGAATAAGGATAAGGCAGTGGAAGCCGGAAACGCGCAAATCGAGAAGAAAAATTTGCCCTCATCGTACTCGCCGACATATTCCTATTATGAATTGACGAAACCCACCGGCGAAGAGGCGGACGGATCCACCACATATAAATATATCGCTCCCGACGGCTCGGTTTTGGGCAGCGGCAACATTGTAGTTGCGGCTATGGGTACAAAACCCGAAATTACCTCCGTTGCGTCGAGTGTATTTGTAAAGGGCGAAAAAGAGGATGAAGTTTTCTCCGTTTATAAATTTACGGAATATCATCCCACCGACGAAAATCCCTCTGCAAAGACCGAATATTATTACGCTCTGGGCAAAGACGATAACGGCAATATCATTTGGAAAAAGATCGACAAGGACGGCTATTCGCAGACACCCTATGTCTATGAGCACGGCAAGAATTTAGGAATCTACAAGTATGAAGTAGTAGATTCCGAAGCCTATCCCGACGCCGAACTCGCCGGCTATCATTATACGGTGGAAGGAAACATGTATGAGTCGTACGTATATAACTGCGCTTTGACCTATTACGACGGTTCCGACGAAAAACTCGGTTCCGTAGACATATTAAACGGCGCGGTGATAGGACAGATGGGCAATTACGTCTATTACGCAACGATCACTCCCGTCTCCTCGGAAGCAACCACGGGATACAATTTTGTGATTGATTCTTACAGTCAGTCGAAATACGATTATAAATTGTTCCGCTACGACTTTGTAAACGGCGCGGAGAGTTCGGAAGAGCTGACGACGGATTACATTGTAATGCCTAAAAGGATTTCGAGAGACAGCGAGGCGCCTTTAAGCGATTGCTATACCTCGCTCTACAATTACTCCGCCGACAAATTCGATAAAATGACGGTCAGCGTCTGCGAGAAGATTGACGGAGTTGCTTATGTAAATGAGTATTCGACGGAAAGAACATATCTTATAGACGAAAGCGGCGAGGTCGAAATGGATCTTACCAACAAAAGCATTGACCTTGCAAACACGTATAAATTGTCCGATACGAGATATCTCTGCGGCATGAATATTTACGATGAAAATCTTGCGCCCATATCGCAGGTTCCCGAAATAGCTTCTTCCGCATCAATAAATGTCGGCGTGATGCCCGACAGTCAGAGAGTAGTAATATACGGCGGAGAGTACGGCGGCGGAATGTGGATGCTCGCTTCTTATGACGGCACGATAGATTTCTGCATCATGTACGGCAGCAACGTGCCCCATGCCTATAACGGTTCCGTCGCAGTTGATATGGGCGGCGGCACGTTTGTGATTTACAGCTCCGCTGCTCCCAAAGGCAAGACGGTGGATGAACTTCTCAACAAGGGCGAGAAAGACACCGTTGGCAATATAGGAGGCAAACTGCTCTGGAAGAAAACGCCCGTTGATGGAAGCGAAGCACCGGCGCTCTACAATTATACCATTTACGATCTGACGGGCAAGGCGCTTAAAACTTTCAATAACTGCACAGACAGCGACATAGCTTCCAAAGTGACGATTACGGAAGATATGAAGGTTGTGGTTAAAGTAACCGTGCAGGACGCCACGACGAAAGAGAGCCAGTTGAAAGTATTCGTAGCTTAACTATACTGTTCATAGCACTTCTTATAGAAGCATAGTAACCTTTTGGAGCGGCGGACGCCTTCGGGCGTCCGCCGCTTCGCATGTCTGTCGCTTTTCGCATATCCGCCGCTTCGCGCGTCTGTCTATCTGCCGCCGCTTCGCACATTGAAGTTTTTGACGGTATCACGATAGGAAAAAAGAAAGATATGAGACAGAGAATTGTTGAATCGGCAATATATAAATATAAAAATGAGAAAATCGTAATAAGTAAAAATAGGCGAATCGGCAATATATAAAAATAGGCGAATCGTCAATATATAAAAGTGGGTGAATGGGCAGTAAATAAAAAGAGGGCGCGGCGGAAAAATTCCGCCGCGCCCTCCGTAAAGGAGATTGTACTATCTTCTGATTTCGTATTCCTGATTCATGAGTTTTATTATCGACTCTTCGTCGTCGGTAATGTTGAAGTCGCCGTGCATGGTATGCTTTATTACTGACGAAGCCACGGCAAAGTTTATAATGTCGTCGGGCGCCATTTCGCGCATCAAAGCGTAAATCATACCGCTCGCAAAGGCGTCGCCGCCGCCGACGCGGTCGAGTATGTTGAAGCGGAAGGTGCGGCTCTCGTAAGTTTCGCCGTTATACCAAAGGAAGGCCTTTAAACTGTTCTCGCTGCCGGAGTGTACGTAGCGTACGTGTCTGCCTATCGCCTTTATGTCGAACCTCTTGGAGATTTCTCTGAAAATTCTGTCCTGCTCCTTGTAAGAGGGATTGAGAGAGAGCCCGTCTTTCATATCTTTTCCGTCGGGCCCGGGAAGGTTGAGAGGCTCTATGCCGAAGAGCACGTCCACATAGGGAAGATACTCCGTAATGCAGTCGCGCGCCTCCTGCCAGCCCCACAGCGCGCTTCTGAAATTGCAGTCGAAACTTACCGTTATGCCCAATTCCTTTGCGGCTTTAAGCGCAAGCGTTATCAAATTGCGGCAGTTCTGGGAGAGCGCCGGGGTTATGCCTGAGAGGTGGAGCCAAGTGAAGCCGGCCAGCTTCTGCTTGAAGTCTATCGTCGAAAAATCGTATGTGGCAAAGGAGGAGTCCTTTCTGTCGTACGTAACTTTCGAGGAGCGCACGCCGAAGCCCTCTTCCAGAAAGTATATGCCCATTCTGCCCGTTTTGGAGTACACGCAGGGAGAACAGTGCACGTCGTTGGAGCGCAGATAGCGGATAGCCGCCTTGCCTATCGAGGATTCGGGAACAACCGTGAAATAAGAGGAGTCTATACCGAGGTTGGCGAGCGCCGCCGCAACGTTGGCCTCCGCGCCGCCGTAGGTCACCTTGAATTCGTCGGTCGTGCGTATCTTTTCGTAGTTGGGAGGCGAGAGTCTCAATAAAAGCTCGCCCATGGTTATAAATTTGATATCGGTTTTGTCAGCCATAGAAATTTCCCCCGAAATTTATTATCATAGTCAATTATATCACAAATTTTTTATTTGTACAGTACCATTTTCAATTTTTCGTTGCATTTTTCGGCTCAATGCGATAAAATAGCTTTGTTATGAAAATTGCCATTGATACGGCCGCTTTTACCGACGGCGAACTCGGTTTCGAAGAATTCGAAAAACTCGGCGAAACGGTGCGTCTGAACGAGCCGTCGAGAGAGGAGCTCTTCGCGCTCTGCGCCGACTGCGACGCAATAATAATAAACAAGATAATCATCGACGGAGAATTTCTCGACAGGTGCCCCGAAATAAAATACGTCGGGGTGTTCGCCACAGGCTACAACGTCGTGGACACCAAACTCTGCCGAAGCCGCAACGTGACCGTCTGCAACGTGCCCGATTATTCCACGCACGCCGTTGCGCAGCACGTATTTGCGCTGATACTCTCGATTCTGGGCAAGATACCGCAGTATGCCGCCTCCGTTGCCGCCGGAGATTGGGTAAAGAGCAAGACTTTCTGTTATTTTCCCTTCGGAACGTACGAGATTACCGGCAAGACGCTGGGGATTTTGGGCTACGGGCACATAGGTCGGACGGTGGCGGATATCGCCTCGGCTTTCGGCATGAACGTAATTGTGTGCACTCGGACAAGACCCGACAACTGCCCGTACGAGGTGACCGATTTCAGGAGCATGCTTGAAAAGAGCGATATAGTTTCTCTGCACTGTCCGCTCACTCCGGAGACCCGAACGATAATGAACGAAGAGGCATTTTCCGCCATGAAAGACGGCGCGATACTCATAAACACCGCTCGCGGCGGACTCGTGGACGAGGCGGCTCTGACAGAGGCGCTGAACAGCGGAAAACTTTCGGGGGCCGGACTTGACGTCGTTTCGGAAGAGCCGATGAGGGCGGACAATCCTCTCCTTCACGCAAAGAACTGTCTTATAACTCCGCACATAGCTTGGGTGCCCCTCGAAACGCGAAGGCGCCTTCTGAAAACGGCGGCGGAAAATCTGAAATGTTTTTTGGACGGCAAGCCGCAGAACGCGGTAAACTGAAAAAACTTGATACGTATGGACTTTTCCGTAATAATGACGCAATAATATTTATACTCGGACGTAATATTCATAGGTCCGGAATCGCCGTTATACGGATTGAAAAACCGATTAAATAGAGAACGGGCGCCGCGCTTTAATAAGCGCGGCGCCCCTTTTGTCGGATTTTTAAATCAGCCTATCGAAGTCAGAACGTAGTCCAACTTGCCAAGGTTGTACGTTATAGGTTCGGAATACTTAATCATTGTCGTGCGCGTTTCATTGCCGCTTTCGCCGCTCATTGCAAACCAATACGTCTGTGAAACGCCCGAAAAACTTCCGCCGTTATACGAAACTTTCGCCGAGGCTGTTTTAAGAGTTTTGGGGCTCTCGGTGCCGTCTCCGTTGTCAACCGTTCCTTCGGTGAACATTCCGCCGTCGCGGAGAAGCTTTTGTAACTGCGCGAGCTCTGCCGCCGCTATGTCTGCGTTGTCGTCGAGGGGTTTGTTTTCAAAGGCGACGGTGTAGTCGCGAAGTTCCAGCCCCGGGGTGTACAGACTTATGGTCAGTCCCGAAGAGGAGGTAAGTCCGCGCATGGCGCGCATAACTATGTCGAGATAGGTGGAATCGAACACCGAATTCATTCCGTCGTTCAGTCCGGAGACGTCGTATTCATAGGGCACCTTGCCCGATTCGCTTATGGTGGTGGAAACTTCGTTGCCGTCGAGGGAGTAGAAACTTTCAAGGCTCATATTCGCCTCGTAATAGCACTGTTCGAGGGTGGTCGGCTGAATCTCCGCCGGCAGAGCGCGGTCGATTGTCCGCATAGAGTACACGGGACGCAGATAATCCTGAACGGAGAGGAAGTAGCACTCGCTCGTCACCGTCTGTTCGCCGAAAGTTTTCTCCCTGCCTCCGCAGGAAAATGTCACCGAGGGGATATTGAGCTCGGCGGAGTAGTAGTAGAGATACATATATCCTTCCGAACCGAGGGAATCGATATACGGCTCACGCCATTTTTCGAGAGTTATGGGGGTAAGATCGTCCCTTGAAATTTTTCTGCCGTAAAATTCGGTTTTATATGTGCCGTCCTCGAAGTCCACGGAATAATAGTTGTTGGAGGAGATTCCGCCGTGAGTGACTTTGTAAGTGTATTTCTGGGCGTTATCCTCCGTAAAGGTGGGCTGAATGTTCCTATAACCGGTATCGTAATACCAGTTCGAGGAGAGCGACGCGAGATTTTTGGAGTTGGCGGCGCAGCCGACTGCGGTGAAAAGGGCGCAGGCCAGCGCGACCGAGGATATTATCGTCAGTTTCTTCTTCATAGACATGTCCTGAAAAAATAAAATCGGACGGCAAAAAGAGGCACAGCGCGCTCTTTTTCAACCGAACTACGGTTATTATAGCATATAATTTTGCTTTTGTAAAAACTTTTATGGCATAAATTATTTAAAATTCCGCCGCGTTTATGTTATAATGTCTGCGTATGATAAAATGCGTAAAATGCGCCGCTCTTTCGGTGGCGCTCGAACAACTCAAAAAAACGGTTGCCGAAAACGAGAAAAAACGCGTCCGCACGGTGGTTTTCTGCGAGGACAGGCTCTCGCTTGCCGCCGAACGCACGGTTTGCTCGGCGGTGGAGGGCACCTTCCGCACGTCGGTTTACACTTTCGCGCGCTTCTTGGCGGCGGAGTGCGGCAAGCCCGTAGGCGTTCTTTCGGCACAGGGCTCCGCCATGGCGGTCAGAAAGATAATAGAGGAGAACAGGGCGGAGCTGACGCTGTTCAAACAGCTCTCCGCGCCGACTGCCGCAAGATCCGTTTACGACACGATAGCGCTCTTATATTCCTCCGGAATTTCCGCGGAGGACGTCGCCGCCGCCGCTGAAATGGGCGGCTTGCTGGGCGGCAAGCTCAAAGATATCGCGCTCATCTACGACAAATATGCCGAATATCTCAAAGCCAACAACCTACACGACAGAAACGGCTATCTGCGTCGGCTGGCGGCCGTTGTCGAGGCCTCGGAAACGGTCCGCGGCGGAGCGGTTGTGTTCTTGGGTTTTCAGGCTTTTACCCGTACCGCCGAAGATTGCGTGAAGGCGGCCTTTTCCGCGGCTGCGGACGTGACGGGGCTGTTTATAGGCGGAACGGAGGACATCTACGTAAACGAGGCTTCCGCAGCTTTCATATCGGCGGCAAGGGAGTTCGGCGGAGCCGAAATTTTGGAAGAGAGCGGAGAGCTCTTGCCGGAAGCGGATATTTTGAGGCGGTCGCTGTTTGACCCCGACAGCTTTTACAGGGGTGCGGTCAAGACCGACAAGGTATATATTTTCGAGGCGTACGACGGGCGCACGGAGCTCGAATTCATCGCGGCGTGCATAAAGAAGCACGTGCTCGACGAAGGGGAGAGATATTCCAAAATTTCGGTCATGCTTCCCGACCTCGCCGATAACGAGAGGGAGCTTGCGAGAGTCTTTTCGCAGTACCGCATACCCTATTACGCCGACAGGCGCATATCTCTTTCGGAGCATCCGCTCTGCGCCTTTGTGTTCGCGCTTTTGAGCTGTGCGCTGTCCGGCTGCCGTCCGCAGGATGTGGACGCGGTAATTTCCTCGCCTTTCTTTCCGGCGAGGGCGGAGGACAAGGACGTTTTCCGTAACTACGCTTTGAGACTCGCCTATTTCCGCGGCGGCGTGAAAAGACGGCCGAAAGAGGAAATTTTAAATAACTTCGGCTGGGATATATCCGCCGTCGAAAGGGTGCGCACCGCGTTTATGAAGGGCTATGAAACGCTCACTGCAAAGGGCGTTGATCGCGGCATATTCGGGGGTCTATATGACGTTTTGAGGGATTTCGGCGTAAGGGAGAAGCTGTCGGAGCTCTCGGAGGAGTTCAAAGACGACTATCCCGTCCAGTCCGCTTTCGGCAGGCGCGCCTTCGACGGAGTTATGCAGGTTCTTTGCGAGGCGGAGAGCCTCTGCGACGGAATGCAATTAAAAGACGTCATGAAAATATTGAAGAGCGGATTTTCGGCGATGGAAATTTCGCTGATACCGCCCAAGGCCGACGCGGTGTTCGTGGGGGATATCGCCGCCACCGCAAATACGGGAAGCAATGTGGTCTTTGCCGCTCGGCTTACGGGGGACGTGCCCCAATCGGGAGCGGATACGGCGCTTCTTACCGACAGGGAAATTCTCGCTCTCGAACAGGCAAAACTCAACATATCCCCGAAAATACGGCAGGTCAATATGCGCGTGCGCGAGACGGTGGCGTTGAACGTGTGCGCTTTCAGAAAAAAACTGTATCTCACCTATCCCGCGGAGACGGGCGGCGACAACGGCGGCGTAAGCGAGATAGTGGCTTACGCGCGGTCGGTGTTCCTCTCGAAGAGCGGCGCGCCTCTGACTCCGATAGATTCGGGCAGATTGGCGCGCACGTTGAGGGGACTTCCGTACTATGCGAGCGAAAAACTTCCGGCCATAAAACAGCTTTTGAAGTCGGAGGGGAATCCCGAAGCTCGCGCCGCGGTTTACAGCGTTCTGAAAGAGAGAGGTTTCAAAGCCGAGGCGGACGCCGCCCTCGAAAAGCCCAAAAAGAGGGGCATAACCTGCGGCAGCCGACTGTATCTGAACTACGGAAGCATAACGCCCACCGCTCTTGAAACTTACTTTTTGTGCCCGTATCTCGGCTATATGCGGCAGGGTTTAAGAGTGCAGGAGCGCGAAGAGGGCTTCCGACCCGTGGATTCGGGCAATTTCATACATTCCGTTCTCGAAGACCTCGCAAGGGAAATCAATCAAATAGACGACATAAAAACTTTGAGAGAGAGGGCGGAAAAAATAGCCTCCGACAAGTTGCTCGTTCCCCCGTATTCCTCGCTCTCGGACGCGCGGAGCGGCATGTATGCCGCGAGCGAGCTGACTGCGGAAGCGGTCAGAATTTCGGAGGGAATGTACGAACAGCTCAAAAATTCGCTGTTTAAAGTGAGCGCCGCGGAGACCAAGTGCGAAATAGCCCTCTCCGCCAACGTAAAGGTTTTAGGCAGGATAGACCGCGTGGACGAGTACGGGGACCTCGTAAGGATAATCGACTACAAGACGGGCTCGGTGGACAGCTCGCCGGCCAAATACTATATGGGAGCAAAGTTGCAGTTGCCCCTCTATCTGCTTGCCGTCTCCGGCGGACGCCGCGCAGCCGGCGCGTACTATTTTCCGGCGTCTGTGGAGTACAGCGACGATAATGACGGAGTTTTCCGGTTGCGTGGATTCATGGACGGGAGCGACGAGGTCGTTTCGGCCTCGGACACCACTCTCCAACCGAAGCGGAAATCCGACTATTTTGACGCCTATCTGGGCGGCAGAAAGCTGGACTGCGCCATGGGCAAAGAGGAGTTCTCCGATTTTCTGGCGTACTCCGGAATGGTGGCGAAAAAGGGCGCAGAGGAGATGATTTCAGGCAATATCTCTCCTTCGCCGGCGGAGGACGCCTGCAAGTTCTGCAAGATGGGCGGCAGTTGCGGCTTTGCCGTGGGAACGGACGGCGCCGCGCGCGGAAACGGTTCGATCAAATGCGCGGACATAGCCCGAATAGCGAGTGAAAACGGAGGTAAAAAGAATGGCTGAACTTACGGCTGAACAGCTCGCGGCCGTCGAGGCGCGAGGCAAGGTAATAGTATCCGCTTCCGCCGGCAGCGGCAAGACCTTCGTCATGATAGAAAAACTCACGCGCGCCGTGGAGAACGGCGCAGACCTCGACGACGTGCTCGCCGTGACATTTACGAAAAAGGCGGCGGCGCAGATGAAGGAAAAACTGCGGTCGTCGCTCATAAAAAAGCTGGAAAAAACCGAGGGCGCGGCAAAACTGCGGCTCAAAGCGCAGATATCCAAGATATCTTCCGCCGATATATCCACTATACACTCCTTTTGTGCGCGGCTTTTGAGGACGCATTTCTACGCGCTCGGAATTGACGGCGGCTTCGACATAATGGCGGAGGACGACGCCTCGGCAAAGGAGCTCGCTTCGCGAGCCGCAGACGAGCTGTTCGAAAAATTGTACGAGAGCGACGACGGGGATTTTCTGTATCTTTTGAAGAGGTTCAAAAAGAAGAGAAGCGACGCCGCGTTTAAAAATCTTTTGAGGGAGAGCTACGCGAAGGCGAGGAACGTCGCGCACTATAAAGCGATGCTCAAAAACACCGAAAAACTCTACACGGACGAGGGTTTTGACGGAGTTTGCAAAGAGCTGAACAAATTTCTTGCGGAAAAATACGCCGCGGTCGCGGAGGCGGTAGAGGCCTTCGAAAAAGATTTCCCCGTGACCGCCAACGGCGCGGTTTACCGCAAAATTTTCGGGGAGATGAAGGAGGCGGCCGCGCTCTCCGCAAGAGGCGGCGCGTTCGCGCCGCCCGTACCGTTTACCGTCACGGCAAAGCCGAAGGACGACGAAAACGACAGGGCGTCGGGAGAGCTTTTCAAAAAGTTCAAAGCCTCTGTTTCGAGAAAATATTCGGCGGTGCGCGAGGGCATAGCCGACTTCGATACGGAGAGGGCGCTGTTTATGGAAAGCGGCGCCGTCGCCACGGCTTTTTCCAAACTTCTGCTTCTATACGACGAGGAATATTCCCGATTGAAAAGGGACGAGAACAAGCTCGATTACAACGACCTCGAACACATGACGTTGGAACTTTTGGAAAACGAAGAGGTTAAAAAGGAGATAGATTCGAGATATAAGTATGTGTTCGTGGACGAATATCAGGACGTAAACCCCGTGCAGGAGGAAATAATTTCGGCGTTCGGCGGAGAGGTTTTCCTCGTGGGAGACGTCAAGCAGGCAATTTACGGGTTCAGGGGCAGCAAGTCGCTGTTCTTTGCCGAAAAATACAATAAATTTGCGGGAGGCGGCGGCACCGCGTTGAGGCTTTCGGGCAATTTCAGAAGCTGCGGCCGCGTCCTCGACTTTGTGAACAAACTGTTCTCCGACGCCATGAACGAGAGGGTCTGCGGCTTCGACTACGCGAAAAATTCGCGCATGCGAGCGGAGGGCACGTATCCTTCCGACAGCGGACATGCGGCCATAAGCGTATTCGGTACGGACGAAAAGCTCGAAGAGGAACTCGGAATATACTCCGTAAAGGACGACAGCCGCAAGCCCGCCGGAACGAGGGAGGGCGCGGCCGTTCTGTCCATAGTCGAGAGGGAATTGCGGTCGAAGAGATACGATATCGAGAAGGGGGAATTTACGGATATCCAGCCCGGGGATATATGTATACTTACGAGGAAGAACACCGGCGGTTCGGCGGAGGGCATTGTGCGCGCTTTGAGGGGCGCGGGCTACTCCGTCTCCGGCGCGCGCGACGGGAATATTTGCAACCTTCCGGAAGTCAAACAGATGCTCGATATCTTGTCGCTTATAGACAATTCGGAGCAGGATATCCCCTTGGTAACGGCGCTGTTATCCCCTCTCGGCGGCTTTACCGAGGACGAGGTTGCGGCGGTGCGCATCGCCTTTAAAAGCGAGGGACGGATTTCCTTCCGTAAGTGTTTCGGGCTTTTTCTTGCCGACGGAAGGGGAGTGTTGAGACAAAAGGCCGAAGAGTTCCGCACAAAACTCGACAGGCTTCGCAGGCTCTCGCAGATTTTGAACGCCGGAGAGCTTATAGATTTGATTTTGAAGGAGAGCGGTTTGGAGGCCGTATATTCATCGGGCGGCGGAGAAAAACTGAAAAACATACTTAAACTCGCCGCCGAGGGGACTATGCTCACTCTCTCCGCTTTCCTCGAAAAGATAAAGTCGGGAGGGTACTTTGTGTCGGCTCCGACTTCGGCGCCCTCCGACAGTATAAAGATAATGACCATGCACGCGGCGAAAGGGTTGGAATTCCCCGTTGTCATAGTTGCGGACATCTGCCGCACGTTCAAGGGCATGGATTATTCCGAATTGCCTTTCGACGACAAATACGGCTTTGCGCCCAAATATTACGATACGGAGAAAATGCTGGTGCGCCCCACACTGCTGCGGCGGCTCGTGAAGCTGCGCTCCGACAGAGAGGAGCTGAAAAACGAGCTGAATCTCTTCTACGTGGCGTGCACGAGGGCAATGTGCGATCTGTACGTGCTGGCGGCGGAAAAGAACGACGGCACGTATACCGACCGCACCGCCGCAAAATGTTACGCCGAGACCTTTGATATGAGCAAGTTCGAAACGGAGACGGCCGAGCTTGCCGAGAGCGGTTCGGAGGACGGAGAGGAGGCGGCCGTGCTTTCCTCTGCGGACGCGGTGCTCTGCGCCGCCGTGGGGGAGCGGTTCATGCGCCCCTACGCCCATGCGGAGAGCGTGGAATTGCCCGTAAAGAGCTCCGCTTCTGCCATATTGAAGAGTTTACGGGAGGACGAGCCATACTATGTCGAGCACGAACTCTTTGCGGACGAGGCCTCACGGGAGACGGGCGCGGAGAGAGGCACGGCGTATCACAGATTTCTGGAACTGTGCGATTTTTCAAAAAATTCGCCGAGTGAAGCGGCGGCGCAGCTTGAAAATTTTGTTGGCAGCGGCGCGATGACGGAGGAGCAGGGCAAGCTACTCGAAGCGGAAAAATTGTCGCGGATACTCCGAATGAAGGTCTTTTCGGACATGGACGGCGCGGAAATTTACCGCGAACGCGAATTTTTGTGCAGGCTGAAAGCTCGGGATATTCTGCCGACGGATGCCGACGACTACGTGCTCGTTCAGGGCGCTATCGACCTCATGGTAATTAAGGACGGCAAGGTGCGCATAATAGACTACAAATATTCAAAAAAGGGGGACGATGAGCTGAAAGAGAGCTATTTCAGACAGCTTGCGCTCTATAAGAGGGCGACGTCCGTCATACTCGGCGTGAGCGAAGAGGATATTTCCACAACCATAGTGAATATCTGCCTCTGCCGCGAAATATCTCTGTGACCTTCCGCCGCGGCGCGAAGCGACCCGTAAACGTTACCGGTAAACGGCGGTTTTTCCGCCTTTCGGTCGGTTCTTTGTGGGAAGGAGACGCAAAACTCAAAAAGAGCGGTATTGTGACAATAACCGCCCTTTTTTTTATTTGTCGCCGGATATAATTGAAATATATGTTGGCAAATCTTTCGGATAATTTGGCCGCGCTTGCGGCGCAGATCCCCTTCGAGACCGTGAAATGGCTCATATGGGGGTCGTTCATTGCAATTTTTGTACTCTCGCTTACTTTGACTGTCTTTCTGCCCCATGTCCGCGCCGCTTCGAAGAGACCGTATCTGTGCCTCTTGTACGCCTATACCGCGCTCGACTTCGCGCTCTTTCTGACGGCATACAGAATCGAGGACGCCGCTTTCTGCGCGTGCATTTTCTGGATAGCCGGCTATCTGGGCTACGGAGTTCTCTGCGCGCTGAACAAAAGACGCGCAAATTCCGCTCCGGCACAGGTCGCCGCATGCGCCGCGCCGTCGATTGCCGCGCCGCAACCGACGGGGACGTCCGCCTCTTCCGTTCCCAAAAATTTAAAGACCGTTTCCCCGAATACCGTCGCGCGCAACAACGTCAGGCTCGAACACGCCATAGCGGTAACTTCCAGACTGCTCGACAAAAATCTCGGCAAGTCGGACAGGCAGGAACTCGAAAAGTTGAAGAACACCCTCGAAGTGCTCAAAGTGAAGGGCTCGCTGACTCCGGCGGAAGGGGAAATTTTAAACGAAAATTTCAATACCCTTTTGAAGCTCATGGCAAAATACAACGTATAGCCGGACCCTAAACAGTCCGACGGACGTTGAATATTTATGCGAGTTGTATTTATGCGAGCCGAGGGGTGTTCAGATGGTCTTTAACGTGGTCTGAATGTATTCGCCCTCGGCGGCGGCTCTCGCCAATCGTTCCTTTGTGACGGGAGAGCCCTTTAAGAAGAGCTGTCTGCCGTCCTTCGTCACGTCCTCTTTGAGAAGCGTCGCGTCGTCCACTATTACCACGTCCCCCATAGTAAGGATTTCGACGGGGTAATTTTTTTTGCCGATTTTCGCCGTTTTGAGTTTGCCGCGCGAGAGCGTCAAGTCGGAGAGCAGACCCAAAAAATTTCCGCGCGTGTCGAAGCTCGCCCTTCCGAGGCGCACGGGCAGCGCGCCGTCGGCGCGGCTCTCTTTGCCGTCGTATATTATCGCGTCGCCGAGTTTTTTTACGCTTTCGGCTTCCACCGTGAATTCGCGCTCGTCGGAATCGGCGCAGGTCAGGTACACCTTTTGTCCCAATGCGCTCACGGAGAGGGCGTAGCCTTCCCTCCCGTCGGCGCCCAATGTCTTTTTGCCGTAGATTTCAGATATTTTCATAAATTGCTCCTTTCCCTCTACTATATGGCAAAAGGGGCCCGTCTTTGCCGTATTTTTTTATATAATTTTGTCGTTTTGCCGATAATCGGGCGCGAAATATCCGTAATAGTCGAAAAATTTAACAAAAATTATTTATTTTCGGCGATATGCTTGAATATGAAAAAATTGTGTGATATAATCCATTTAGTAAATTTTTAAATTTTCTCGGAGCTACAAATGGATTATAAATTTACACTGTCTACCGACTCTACATGCGACTTGTATCACGATTACATTGTGAAAAACGATATCAAGCACGTGCCTTTGACGTTCACCGTCGAACACAAGGACGGAACCATGGAGGACAGGCTGGATAACTTTACGGAATATTCGCAGTATGTGGATTTTTATAACGAATTGCGCGCCGGAGCCTTTTCGAGGACTTCGATGCTCAATTACGAGTCGCATTACAATCACTTCTTGAAGATGGCGCAAGAGGGAGCCGAGGACGTCGTTCACTTCACTATCTCCTCCGGACTTTCCCCCACGAAGGACGTGGCGGCCAAGGCGGCGGAGGAAATCAAAAAACAGTATCCGAAGTTCAACGTGTACGTCGTGGATCCGCTTACCGCAACGGTCGGACAGGGCGCGCTGGTCATTATAGCCTTAAAATGCAGGAACGAGGGAAAAACCGCAAAGGAGACATACGATCTCTGCGTTTCTCTCCGCAACCATATTCAGCACTTCATAGTCGCCGACGACCTCACCTATCTGCATAAGGGCGGAAGAGTTTCCATGGCGGCGGCAGTGTTCGGGGGAATGTTGAACATTAAACCCATTCTCACTTTCGACAAACAGGGCAAGCTCTATCCGCTTACCAAGGTGAAGGGGGCGAGAAAGGCTATCTCTTTCATAAAGGAGAAGTTGCAGAAAGAGGGACCCGACCCCCGGTACAATCTTCTGTTCATTGTGCATACGGACAACGAGGGGCCGGCAAACGAGCTCGCAGAGTACGTGCGCGCCGAGTTCGGTATAGAGCCGCATTTGTCCATTATGGGACCCGTTATAGGCTCCCATGTGGGGCCCGGGGCGTTTGCGCTCGGATATGTCTCCGTTAGCGAAAGAAACGACTTTTAAGAGGGGCTCTTGGCCTTGTATCTTAATTACAAAACCGCTTGACTATCATGGTCTCAAATCAAAAAGCGTGGCGCTTGGCCGGATATCTTAATTGCAAAACCGCTTGACGGTTTCGGTCTCAAATCAAAAAGCGTGGCGCTTGGCCGGATATCTTAATTACAAAGCCTTTTGACCGTCATGGTCTCAAATCAAAAGCGTGGCGCTTGGCCTTGTATCTTAATTACAAAACCGCTTGACTATCATGGTCTCAAATCAAGAGAGGGCGCTTGGCTTTATACTTTACCTTAATTGCGAGCCGCTTGAACGGTTCGGCAGTAAATCGGAATGGCGGCGGTTCGCCGAAAACTCAAATACAATCTTTTAAAACATAATCACGGGCGCGCCGCAACCGCGGCGCGCCCATAATTTAGGGAAATTCGGAAATCCATACCGTCGGAGATTCGGGCTTTAACGCGGCGGTTGACATTTTTTCGGGTATATGATAGAGTAAAACCGGAGGCGCGGAATGCTCGGCACAATTATTCTTACGGCGATAAACGCCATATTGCCAATAATACTTCTGATAGTTTTGGGCTACGTATTGAAGAGAATTAAATTTCTCTCCCGAGATTTTCTGAAAGCCGGCAATAAGCTGGTTTTCAAAGTACTGCTGCCCATAATGCTGTTCATGAACATTTACGATTCCGACTGGTCGGCGTTCCGATGGGATCTGATTCTCTATGCGCTTCTTGCAATATCCGTAATATTCCTGCTCGGCCTTTTGACTTCTGTACTAACTACCAAAAAGCCGGAGCGCAGGGGAGTGATACTTCAATGTACTTTCCGAAGCAATTTTGCGATAATAGGCACTTCGCTTGCGGCTTCGCTGGCCGGAGGCAACCCCACGGTGGGCGTGACCGTCGCGCTCTTGCAGGCGTTCTCCATTCCCATGTTCAATATCCTCGCAGTAATTTCGCTGTCGGTATTTACGCGCAAGGAACAAAAAGGGGAGCCCGAAGGCTCCGATATCTGTACGGATTCGTCTGCCGTCTCCGCCCCCGACGGCCGGAACGCCAAAAGGGCAAAGACCGATAAACACAGCGTTAAGGGCATACTTCTCGGCATTGTCACAAACCCTCTCATAATAGGCGTGTGCATAGGCCTCTTATTTTTGGGACTGCGCGCCGCGGAGACGGCGGCATGCGGAGAGGTGGTGTTCTCCCTGAAAGGCAATCTGACTTTCCTCTACACGGCTCTCGACCAGCTCAAAGCTATCGCTTCGCCCTTCGCGCTCATAATTTTGGGCGGACAGTTTGAGTTTTCCGCGGTCAAGGGCATGCTCAAAGAGATTATCGTCGGCACCGGCTGGCGTATAGTCATAGCGCCGCTTATAGGCATAGGAGCGGCCGTTCTGTTGAGCACGTACACCGGAATACTTCCCCTCGGACAGGGAGAGTATCCGGCGCTCGTCGCGCTGTTCGGTTCGCCCGTGGCGGTTTCGAGCGCAATTATGGCGGCGGAAATGAAAAACGACGAACAGCTCGCCACCCAACTCGTGGTGTGGACGAGCGTTCTGTCCATTGTTACGATTTTTGTGACGGTCTGCATACTGATGTCCGCCGGACTGCTGGCCGTCTGACCTTGTGCTTACGAAATTTCCGCGTCGCCTGCCGTGAAGTTTTCCAGAGAGTTTTCCTTTACCTGAATACAGATATATCTGACGCCCTCGTCCGCGGCGGCGGAGAGCTGTCTCTTTACCGACGGCGAAATTCTGAACCAGTCTCCGGCGGCTATCTCGAATTCTTTGCCGTCCGCCGTAACTTTGCCCTTGCCTTCCAGTACGCCGTATATCTCCTCGTTCTGCTTGTGGCTGTGCACGAAGGGAACGCCGACTCCGGCCGGCAATTCGTTGATGCTGATTTCGGCGCCCGTCAGCCTCAATGCGTCGTGCAGTTCGGTGCGTGCGCCGCCCTTTACGGTAATTTTTTCAAATCCTTTCATAATAATTTCCTCCTCGGATTTTTTCTTTTTATATGATTATAGCTTTCCCCGAAAATATTTCCCGAAAGTTATATTTATATTATAAAATAATAAAAAAGTAACTAACTTCCTTTTATGAAGTATTGACATTCCGCCGTTTGTGATGTATAATCTGAAAAAAGGGAATTTTTTATGTTGACAAAGGACGAACTGCCCGAGTGCCCCGTCGCCACTACGGTAAAACTAATAGGCAATAAATGGAAACTGCTTATAATACGCAATCTGATGTCGTCGCCGCAGAGATTTACGGAGATGCTAAAAACCATTCCGGTCAGTCAGAAGGTGCTCACAGACAATTTGCGCGCCCTCGAAAAAGACGGGCTCGTCTGCCGCGAAGTTTTTGCCGAAGTTCCGCCGAGAGTTGTGTATTCGTTGAGCCAAACGGGCGAGACGCTCGAACCCGTGCTCGACGCCATGTACGACTGGGGTATGAAATACAAGAGCACTCTTTAAAAACTTGATACGTATTGACTTTTCTATGGTTAAAGGTGGGATTTGACTGTACAAATCCCACCTTTTAATTAATTGAATATCCGGTCGATAGCCGACTGCCATCGGATGTCGAATCGACCCGACCGTAAATTTTGCGTAAAACGGGAGAGGGCTGTTTACCGCGGCGTTCCGTTCCTCGTTCCGCCCACGGGGCGCGCCTCTCTGCGCGAGTCTGCGTTGACGAATTTTTTCACTCTGTTGCCTATATAGACCGCCATAAAAATTTTCAAGGCGTCGGGGAGGATATAGGGCAATACGCACATAGTAAGCGCTTGCAGGAATCCGGCTTTTCCATCGCCGTCGGAATAGACCACCGTAAACCAAGCCGTGCCGAAGGCGTAGCATACCGTCAGCCCCAGAGCCATTGAAATTGCGACTACCGCCGTTGAGCGGCCGAATACCGTTTCCGCCGTCCAATATACGAGCGCGGCGAACAGAAAGCCGGCTATGTATCCGCCGGTGACCCCGAAAAGCGCCGCGGCTCCGCCTTTGAAGCCGGAGAATACCGGCACGCCCACTGCGCCCAGAAGGATATAGACCGCCACGGCTATCGTTCCGCGTTTGCCGCCCAATACGTTCAACGCCAAAAACACCGCGAAGGTTTGCAGGGTAAACGGAACGGCGGACGGTACGGAAATCCACGAACATACTGCAATCAACGCCACGGATACCGAAATGTACGCGATATCTGCGGCTATACGTCTCTTTTTCATATTCGGCCTCGGAATACTCGTTGCGGAATGGGGGAAGCGACGCTCCTCAATCCCTTCATGCATGAATTATACCCGTTTTTCGGGCTTTTTTCAAGCGTTTGAGACTTCTTTCGGCGGATATCGTTGCAAAAATCATGTTATTAAATAACATTTTGCTTTATTTATTGACATTCGGCAAGCAAAGTTATATAATATAGTTTGAGATAATGTCTCAATCACATGCAAGGGGTTAGATTATGATAAGAAAGAGTCTGATTGATAAATTTCCCTACTTCGCGACGCAGGACCTGTCCCATGCGTTCGACCCTCTCACCGAAGTGTTCACGAGAGATACCATAAAGGGCTATATACAGTACCTTATGAAGAACAGCATACCGTTCAGTCTGTTCATAGCCGACGTGGATAATTTCAAATACGTAAACGACGGCTACGGACACAAGGCCGGCGACAGCGTGCTCACGTCGATAGCGCAGTTCCTCTCCGATACCGTGGGCAAGCGCGGAGTCGTCGGCAGATACGGCGGCGACGAGTTTCTCATTGTCTGCGAGGGCACGAACGACTACAACGACGTATGGAAGATAGGTCACGAAATAAATATGACCATAGGCAATCTCCGCTTCGCCAACGACGCTCTGCCTTCCGTGACCCTTTCGATGGGCGTAGCGAGATATCCCATTGACACGACCGACTACGAAGAGCTGTGGAATCTCGCCGACAAAGCGCTCTACCGCGGCAAGATGAAGGGCAGAAACTGCTTTATAATCTATCTCGAAAGCAAACATAAAAATCTCGATCTGAAAGCCAAACGCGATATGGCGTTCTCGCCCATGTATCTCCATGCGAGAATTTTCAACACCCTCACGGAGACGAGCAATCTCGCCATGGCCATAAAGAACCAGCTTCTGTTCCTTGTGACCTATCACATGTACGATCATCTCTGCATAGAAACTCCATCGGGAATGAAGTTTCAGATGGTCCATATGCTCTCGAAGTACAAAAACTTCAAGTCGCTGGACTATAAGGAATTCGCGAATATCGTAGACAACTCCGGTCTCGCCTATGCCAACAAGATAAACAGTTACAGCAGCAGTATGAGCGAGGAATTCATAAACGACCTCAAAGAGCAGTCGGTCGTTTCCGCCGTATATTGCAGAATAGGCGCGTTCGACAAGGAGTACGGATATATCCGCATTGACATGACCGATACCGTGAGAATATGGCAGACTGACGAACTCAATCTGATAATTTCCACGGCGAGGGTCATAGGACTTATGCTCTATTACAACCATAAGACTATTGAGGAGCTCGACTACGGCACCGTGGAAACGGTGGGAAAAGAATAAGGGGAAAATGAGAGAACGACAACATTTTGCAGGAGTAATTTTTAAGTGACTTTCAATAATTCTACCGGTAAGAAAAAAATACTTATCGCCGACGATTCGGAGTTCAACCGTTCTCTGCTTATAGACATTCTCGGAGACGGTTTCGCATATTCGGAAGTCTCCGACGGCGCGGCGGCTCTGGACGTGCTCCAAAACGAAAACGACGAAATATCCCTCGTGCTTCTGGACATAAACATGCCGAGGGTGAACGGCTTCGAGGTGCTCGAAGCCATGAATGTGAACCATTGGATAGAGGATACGCCCGTAATAATAATTTCGGCGGAGCAGGATTCGGGGTTTGCCGAACGCGCATACTCCCTCGGCGTAACCGATTACATAAGCCGTCCCTTCGACGTGTACATAGTAAGGCGCAGAGTGCACAACACTCTCATGCTTTACGAAAAGCAGAAAAAACTTTTGGGGCTTGTCGAAGAGCAGGTTTACGAGTTGCAGAAAAACAGCTCGATGATGATAAACATTTTGAGCCACATAGTGGAATTTCAGAACGAGGAGAGCGGACCGCACATACAGCATATCCGTATAATCACGGAAATGTTTTTGAAGGCTCTTGCCGAAGTCGATCCTCGCTACTTTTTCACGCAGGAGGAGATCTCTCTCATAGGCATAGCTTCCGCATTGCACGACATAGGCAAGATCTCCATTCCGTCCGCCATACTCAATAAACCCGGCAGGCTCACTCCCGAGGAGTTCGCCGTAATGAAAACCCATTCGGCGATAGGCGCGTCCATGCTGGAAGCGCTGCCGATATACAAGGACGAGCCTCTCGTCAAGACGGCGTACAAGATATGCCGCTGGCACCACGAGAGATACGACGGCAGGGGCTATCCCGACGGCTTGAAGGGCGACGAGATTCCGATTGAGTCGCAGGTTGTCGCCCTTGCAGACGTCTATGACGCGCTCACGAGCGAGCGCGTATACAAAAAGGCTATTCCCCACGACGAAGCCGTGCGCATGATAAAGAACGGCGAGTGCGGAACTTTCAATCCCGTGCTGATAAAGGTTCTCGACAAGGTGGCGGACGCTCTGTACGTGAAATTGCAGAGCGCGGCCTCCGGAGAATACGACGACGACATGCGCAAGATAACCGCCGAAATACTTCAAAAGAATCAGATTTCTCCCGCCGGACGCGCCGCGTCGCTCTTCGAAAAGGAAAGAAAGAAATACATGTTTTTCGCCGCGATGTCGAACGAGGTCATGTTCGAGCTCAACTATAAGCCGTATATGCTTACATTTCTCAACGACGGCGCAAAGAGGCTGGGCGTTTCGCAGACCATCGTTACCAACCCTCTCAAAAGCGAGGAGCTTTTTTCGTGCTGCGGAGAGGACAAGCTCAAAGATATCGCCCGACTGTTTGCCGAGACCACTCCTAAAAATCCCATTATAAGATACGAGGGAGTGATAAATATAGACGGCGGAGCGCATCCCTGCAAGCTCGTAGCGCAGTCGCTGTGGAGCGACGAAGCCGTTCCCACGATGACGGGCGCGGTTGGGAAAATTTACCGCACCGACTGATTTGCTATTTAAAGAGGATACCGCTATGACCATGAAGCAATTTTACGAGTCGATCGGAGGGGATTACGAGGGCACGCTTTCGCGATTTCTCTCCGAGGAGAGAATGAAGAGATTCGCGCTCAAATTCGAATCCGACCCCAGCTTTTCGGAGCTGTGCGCCGCGCTCGGAAGGGGCGACGCGGCGGAGGCTTTCCGAGCCGCGCACACCCTCAAAGGCGTATGTCAGAACCTCGGATTCGACGGGCTCTACGCACCCGTGTGCCGCGTCACGGAAATACTGCGCGCCGGCAATCTGAACGTCGGGGCGGATATGGAGGAACTGCGCACGGTATACGGCGTCACCATGAGCGCCGTCCGCAAACTCAAAGAAGACTGAATTATTTATGGATACGGAAAAGAAGAAAAAGACATTGAGATTTCTGCAAAGATTTCTGCCGGTTTTGATCGTGCTGCCGGTCGTGGCGGTTTTCTTTGCGATGTTTATGATAAACAACTACAACAGAGTCATTCAGCAGAACAGCGAATACGTCGGCGAAACCGCCAACCAGACGGCGGTCAGAATAGGCAGCGAACTGAACACGGCGGCCGCCACGCTTATGAATATAGCCTCGCTGTGCGAAATCGACGACGCCAACGATTCATATCCCGAAAATCTCAAATCCCTGAACAGCGTCATATTCGAAAATATCGACTACATGACCGACTACGAAACCGACGGGAACGGCAACTATAAGACCGACGAGAACGGCAAAAAATTCAGATGGCTTATACGTTGGGACGGGAACGCCGAAAAAAAGGAGCGTATAAGCGAGGACATACATCTCGAATACTTCGATGAGGGCATGAAGGTGACGGGGAATACGGGCGTCTATACCCAGCTCGGCAAGGACGTGTTCGGCGAGGGAGACGAGGCCACGCGCGTGCTCAACGTGTACACCGGAGTAAAGAAGAACGGCGTGCCAGCAGGCGTGCTCATAGGCAGGTTCGCCGAGAGCAAACTGCGCAGTTTCATAGAGATGACCTTTTTCAATCAGCCGTCAGATATCTATCTTTACAGGCTCGAACTCACCGGACAGCCGGAGGATACGGACAGAAGGATAGACGACGTGCTCCTTCTCATATGCTCCGACGGCAACATTGACAATGAGAAATTGAGCATCTTCGACGGTATGGAAGAGGACAAGGCGGCGGAACTGAAAGCCGCGCTTCAAAAACTCCGCGACGGCGAGGCCGGCGACGAGCTCATGTTCAGTTTCAGAACGGACGTCGGCACGGAGACGGCGTGTTTCGCGTTTGTCCCCGGGGACAAGAACAATCACCCGTGGCTCATTTTACAGACGTTTCCCCCTTCCGTTACGGCAAACATGACAAGGGTGGTCAATCTCGAAGGCTTGCAGCTCGGCCTCGGGTTGATTCTCGCGCTTGCGCTTTACATATTCTTCATATTGATAATAAACTATATACAGAATAAGAGGCTTGTCCGCGACAACAGAGACAAGTCGCACGTCGTAAATGCGCTCACCCGTCTTTACGACAGGTTCGTCTATGTGAATCTGGACGAGCACAACTATCGATACGTTGCGGAGACCGTGCCGGAAAACGCGGATTTCGCCACGGAGGGCGATTATTCCGTATTCCGCAAGAACATAATAGATACTTTCCGCGACGGATACGACAAAAAGGTTCTCGGTCAGAAGATAACCATTCAGCAGATAAAAGAGGACCTTGCCGACGTGGACGACATAAGATACGAGTATCGCACCGCGGACGGCGGAGAGGATACGCGCTGGGAGGACATGAGCATAATCTGCCTTTCGCGCGCGGATGACGGAACGCCCTCCGAAGTGCTGTTCGCCCGTCAGAATATCTCCGATCTCAAAGAAAAGGAACTTCACAGTCAGGGCGTCTTGAAGGAGGCGCTCCGCGCCGCCGAGGACGCAAACAGAGCGAAAAGCGATTTCCTCTCCAACATGTCGCACGACATACGCACGCCCATGAACGCGGTTATAGGCTTCTCCTCGCTGCTCGAACAGTCTTATGACAAGCCCGAAAAAGTGCTTGAATACAGCCGCAAGATAAACGCTTCTGGACAGCACCTGCTCGGACTTATCAACGATATACTCGACATGAGCAAGATTGAGAGCGGCAAGATAACTCTTAATCTCTCGGAGTTCAAGATTTCCGACCTCCTCGACGAAATCAATTCGGTCCTTCTTCCGCAGGTCAAGGCAAAGGGTCAGAATTTCCGAGTGCGCGCCTACGACCTGCGCCACGAGGACTACCTCGGCGATAAGCTGCGCATAAGTCAGATACTCAACAACATTCTCTCGAACGCCGTCAAGTATACGCCCGACGGCGGCACGATAGATTTCACGATACGTTCCACCGATAAAAAATCGGACAATATCGACAACATAACGTTTACGGTCCGCGACAACGGCATAGGCATGAGTCCGGAATTTCTGAAAGTCATATATGAGCCTTTCGAGCGCGCGGACAATATCGCGACGACAAAGATTCAGGGCACCGGATTGGGAATGGCCATCACCAAAAACCTCATCGACCTCATGGGCGGAATCATAGACGTGAAGAGCAAGCCGAACGAAGGCACAATGTTCACCGTAAACCTTCAACTCCGCCATGTGGAGCATATAGAGGACGGACAGTTCTGGAAGGACTACAATATCAAACGCACGCTCGTGGTTGACGACGAAAGGGACGTGTGCAAAAACGTGAGCGAGCTGCTTAAACTCGCGAAAATGAACGTGGATTACTGCACTGACGGGAAGAGCGCGTTCGAAGCGGTCAAAAAATCGGTGAAGGCCGGCGCGCCTTACGACGTGGTGCTCATCGACCTTAAAATGCCCGGGCTGGACGGCGTGGAAACCGCAAGGCTTTTGAGAAGCGTTCTGGGCGACAAGGCCTCGCTCTTTATTCTCACGGCGTACGATTGGGAATACATTGAGGAAGAGGCGGAGAGAGCCGGCGTAGACGGGTTCATGTCAAAGCCCTTCTTCGTGTCGGCGTTCAAGCAGGCGATAAGCAGGATCAGAAACCGCGTGAGCGAGGAGAAAACTGCCGTCGGCGCGGAAAACGTGCTCAAAGGCATGAACTTTCTGGTGGCGGAGGACAACGAGATAAACTCCGAAATAATCCGCGAGCTGTTGGAACTCTCCGGAGCGACGTGCGATATCGCCGTAAACGGAAGAGAGGCGGTGGAAACCTTCGTCGCAAGTCCGGCGGAGAAATACGACATGATACTCATGGACGTACAGATGCCGGAGCTCGACGGCTACGGTGCGACGAGGGCGATAAGGGCCTCCGCGCATCCCCGTGCAAAGACGGTGCCCATTGCCGCGATGACCGCGAACGCCTTTGCGGACGACGTCAAAAAGGCGCTTGAATCGGGCATGGACGCGCACATTGCCAAACCCGTGTCGCTCGAAGTGCTCAAAGCCACCGTTGCGGAACTCAATCGGAAAAAGGATACGGATAAAAACCAAAGATCCGACGGAAACAAATAATAAACGAAAAAAATATTAAATTAAGGAACTGTCTAATTAAGTTAATTAAGGAACGGTTATGCAATTTCAGACGTCTGAATTCAATAAAATGACGCTGATGAAGGCGGCGGTAGCTCTCGTTATTATAATTTCGGTTATGATAGCGAGTGCGCTTTCCGTTTGGTTTGCCGCGACCGACGCCGCATACGACGGGGCGCTCGGCGCATATTCGGAGTGGAGCGGCGCGCTCTGCGAAGAGGTGCGCGCACGCGCCGGCGAGGGAGATTCGGCCGTAGACGCCGCGAAAGCGGAGGAACTCTTCGGCGGCGATTACAACGGTTTCGAGGGCGCGCTCTTCGTGACCGAAGCCGGAGGCGGAAGAATAATTTACTGTTCGTCCGGCATACTCGTCCGCAGTATGGAGGAGTACGGCTTTTCGCTCCCGTACGAGGGCTCTGCCTCGGCCGTCGTAAACGAGGGAGAGAAGAGCTATGCGGTCGCCCTGACGAAGTATTCCGATAATTATTATGTGGGCGGATATATCGACTTTACCGAGAGCGCGAACGCCCTCTCGAAGTTGCAGATTTCTCTTACGGCGGTTTCGGTCACCGCGGCGGTGATAGTCATAGCGGCGTTCGTGGGGTACGTGCTTTTAACGGGGCTGAACGAACGCGGACACAAGTACAGATACAGATTCGTCACGGATATCGAGGGCAGAATACTCTCGTCAAATAAAAACTTCAAACACGATTTTCCCCAGACGGCGAGAATCTTCGACAATGTTGCGCACTTCGATCCCGACAAGCTCAACGCCATAAAGCTGGGCAGTTTCGAGGACGAGTTGTTCCTCGCCTGCGCCGTCAAAAAGACGCCGCGCGGCAAAATCAAAATTTCCGCCGACGAGTTGGGCATGCCCTACAACGCGCAGGCTACCCAGCCGCGCGAGATGATGCGCGAGGCTTACACTTCCTTTCTGCCGCGAGGCAAGGCGTTTTTGCTGGGTATTATATATCTAAACAATCTCCACAATATCAAGGATATGTTCGGCAGGGACTTCGCCGAAAACGTACATAAACTGATTTACGACAAGATAAGCAAGAGATTCAGTTACATATACGACCTCGACATATATCATATAGGCGTGCTCTTCCCCGACGGCAAGCAATACGCCGTAATAATGCAGGATTTAAAGGATATAGTCGGCGACCTCAACCAGTCCATAAAGATAGAAAGCAACATAGTCAATATGTCTGTAAAGTGCGGTTTCGCCATCTGCGACAACGCAATGGAACAGCGCAGTTTCGAATATGCCATGACGGCGGCGGACTCCGCTCTGACCCGTGCGCAGAAGGACAAACTCAAAAATTACTACATATTCCACGGCAGTGAAATAAAACAGTATGCGAGCTACTTTTTCAACTACGACCTCCGCCAGATGCTCCAAGACAATCTCTTCGAAATGGAGTATCAGCCCCAATACGGCATAAAGGAGGGGAGAGTTGTTGGCTTCGAGGCTCTCTTCCGAGTCAAAAAATCCGCCAATCTCGCCGTAAACATATTCGATTTGATTTCCTATGCCGAGCGCAGCGGAAACATGATGGTTTTGGGCGACTTCATATTCAACACTTCCATGCGCTTCGCAAAGAGAATGGAGGGCAAGAACGTAAAGGTCTCGCTGAACGTCTCGCCCGTACAGCTTATGCAGGCCGGATTTTGCGATAACTTCCTCGAAATTTACAACCAATACGACTTGCAGCCCGGGTCCATATGCGTGGAAATTACAGAATCTTTCCTCGTGCAGAACTTCGACGACGCCGTGCAGAAATTGCAGGTGCTCCGCGAAAAGGGCATAGAAATTCACCTCGACGACTTCGGAACGCGGTATTCCTCACTGCTCTACCTCAAAAAACTGCCCGTTTCCGTTATAAAGATAGACAGGGAGTTCGTAATAGATATCGACACCAACGATTTCGACCGCTCCATAACAAAAATGATAGTCAATATCTGTAAGGAACAACAGCTCGTCAGCATATCCGAGGGCGTGGAGACGAGAGCACAGTACGATGTCTTGAAGGAGATAGGCGTCGACGTGATTCAGGGCTGGCTCATAGGCAAATCCATGCCGGCGGACGACGCTTTGAGGTTCGTAGATGACTTTAAACTGTCTTAAATTTTAAAAAACTATTGAAAACGTCTGATTTTAGCTGTATAATTACAGCCGTATAACCATATTTATCTCTGAAAGGGGGAGTTTGAAATTATGCTTGCGTCTACAACTTTGTCTACGGGTGTAAACATATTTCTTACAATTCTCATAGTGCTTGTTTCCGGCGCGGCTATATTTTTTCTCATACTCGGAATACGTAAGGAGCGCGCTCGCTTCATAAACAGCAAATTAAAGACGGGCGCTCTCGACAAAAACGGCTTCGACGAGTATCTCAAAAAGCGCTTTGCTTCCGCCGGCAAGAACACTCATTTTACTGTTTTCTATATTGAAATAAACGACGCAAAGCCCCTCATTCAGTCTTTCGGCGAAAAACAGTACAAGAACGCCGTTGCGACTTTGGAGGACCGTTTCTATAAGCTCTTCCCCAAGGGCGCGAGAATCTGCAACTATGAGTACGACGCCTTCACGGTTTTCTGCGAAGAGGACTTCGACAAAAAGGAAATCTCCGATATTTCCGCTTTCTGCCTTCTGGAAGGACACAAGCCCATAGGCACCATCTCTCGTGTGCGTATAGAACTCGACCTCAATATAGGCGTGTGCAGTTACAACGCGTTCAGCGCAGATTTCGACACGTTCAAGCAAAATCTCGAACTTGCGCTGGCAACTTCCAAGAGGAGCGGCCTCAACAAATTCACCGTATACTCTGCGGACCTCATGGGCAGCGACACCGAAGAGTACAGATATTATCAGGAGATAAAACAGGCGATAGAGGACAAGGAATTTACCCTCTACTATCAGCCGATATTCGACCTCGCCGCAAACAAGCCCATAGCCTACGAAACGCTTTTGAGGTGGAATCACAAGACCCTCGGCGTGCTGTCTCCGGCAAAGTTTTTGACGATAATAGAGCAGTCCGGCGATATAAACTGGGTCGGCACATGGGCGTTCGAGCAGATGGTCGTCACATACGCCAAGCATAGGGACGAGCACAACGACGGAATAATTTTCACAATGAATCTCTCCCCCAAACAGCTCATGAATCCCAAGCTCGTCGAGGATTTGCGCCGCATACTCAAAAAACACAGGGTGAACGCCAACGAAGTTGGGCTGGAAATAGTGGAAAACGCCATGTTCGACAAGGTTCCGCAGGTAAAAGAGAACATAGAACGCCTCGTTCAGAGCGGCTTTTTGATAGCGGTGGACGACTTCGGGCTGGAAATGAGCTCTCTCAAAATGCTCGAAAATCTCCAATGCCAATTCGTTAAGCTGGATAAGAGCTTTGTGGAGCAGTCGCAGGACGACTTCCTCATAGGCGGCGTTGTGGACGCGCTCGTCGGCTATGCCGAAAAGAAACAGTTCAAAGTCGTGGCGGAGGGCGTAGAGGACGACGTGACGATAGAGTTCTTGAAGGAGCGCGGAATTGCCTACGGTCAGGGATATTTCTTCGGAAAACCCCTTCCGCCCGAGGAATATGGCATTTAAGCAAATTATTGTCCTTGAAGCCTCATAAAGTGACCTATGGCGCGCTCTGCGGAATAAATTGTGAGTAAATATCTTTTTTTGTAAATTATATTACAAATTTTTTTAAAACTCTTGACATATTGAATCATAAGTATTAAAATATGATACTGTATAGAGGTATCTTCCGGAGAAACGATGGTAGAAAAATGGATTAAGCGCTTGAAGTTGATGCGCATATCTAAATACGCCATAATTATCTGTTTGCTTCTCGCGCTCGTTTTTGCCGGCTTTACCATTTACGGCATAAATACGGGTAATTTCAACGTGTATATCACCGAATCGGAAGTGAAGCTCGCCTTGTATATGCAAGACGACAAGTCCGATATGAAGACGCATATCACCGTGCCCACGTTAAAGCAGACGTTCGACAATACCTATGCCGATTTGCCGCAGGACATAGCTTTCCGCGGCACCCCCGAAAAGGGCTTGGGCTCCAAAAACGACCCCGTAAACAGATATATAGCCTTTTCACTGTGTCTTGTGAATCTTTCGGAGCGCACCGTGGACTACGGCATGGCTCTCTCCATAACCGACGTACGCGCCGGAGAGGAGGGCGGCGACGTTGTTCAGGCCATGCGCGTGGCGGTCATTGAGGGCGACAACGATTTGAGCACGGCGAAATTTTACGCCATGCCCGAAGCCGACGGGTACTACAAGGATACGGGCGAAACTTATAAAGAGCATTTGGATAACGAGCTTGCGAAGTATGGGGAGTATCCCTCCGAAACTATCGATTTCGTCTCTTCCGACAAGATATTCGACGAAATGCATTACGACCTCGCCGAGGGCGGAGAGGTAAAATATACTTTCGTGTTATGGCTGGAAGGCTGTGACGGCAACTGCGAAGACGTGCTCTTCGGCGGAAGAGTGAAGATGCAGCTCGACTTTGTGGGGGTCTGAAAAGAGACCGCAAAATAAAGGTTTAAACGGGTCTAAACCGTAAAAATAATAAACAATTATTTAAGGAGAATGGAAAAATCATGAAAGCAACAAAGAAACTGATCGGCGCGGTAGTAGCGTTGGTCGCCGCTCTTGCGGTTTCGGTAGGCGCAACCTTTGCATGGTTCACCTCGCAGAATACCGCAAAAGTCAACAAATTTGACCTCACCGTTCAGGATGCAACGGGCAACTTGTACATAGGTCTTTCGGAAGAAACCGTAAGTCAGGCTCCCGTAGCCATCGATACTTCAACGGGCGCATATGAGAACCTTAAACTCACGCACGTTACTTCCGAGGACGGCATTACTCTCAATACGAAAGAAGGTCCTGCCGCAACCGCCAATAAAGATTATTTTCAGGTAAAGCTCTGGTTCATGTCCACTACCGACGTCAAGGTTTATCTTGAAGACACTTCGAAATTGACATGCGCATCGCCCAATGCCGATAACGATCTGCTTTTGGACGGCACGGCTCGTACGACCGCCGGCGCAAATTACGGTCCCTCGCTTGCAAGCGACGGTAAAATCACTACCAACGCCGCAAACGCCGCGAGAGTATCGTTTGTAGATTCCGCAACCGGAAAAATCTGGGAACCTCAGCCCACAGCCGGCTATCCCACCAAGAACCTTGCGGAAGACTATGAAAAATACCTTACCAGCGGAACTTGGTCAGTAACAGAATCTCCCACAAACACTCCCGCAACGGCTACGGTTGAAAAAGTTGCTAAAACTGCGGATGCCGGAACCATTACCGGCAAGGAACTCTTCTCGCTTACCGCAAACGAAGCCAAAGAAATAACTATCAATATCTGGCTCGAAGGTAAAGACGGCGACTGCCTCAACTCCATTTTCGCAGACGTGATTTCCACAACGCTTGTATTCGTTGGAATTGAACCTGCGGCAGCAGACTAAAAAACAAATAGAATTATGCGGCGGACGTGCGTCCGCCGCATTTCTTTATTTTTCGAAATCTACGCCATATGGGAGATTTCATAAATTATAGGAATTTATCATATATTTAGTGAAAAATCAAATATAAACTTTAAAAGATAATAATAACGGCGCGGCGCAAATTTGCGCCGCGCCTCTTTCAAGTCGGTTCTCTTGTTATGCTCCGGCTCCGGCAGAAAGGCCGATAAAGTCGAAGTTTATCTGCAATACGTCGTTGAATATAGAGTTAAGGCAATCTCCGTCGGTGCCCTCCAACCATATCCAAATTTCCACACTGCCCTTGTAAACGCCGGCCGTCTCGCTTAAATCGCAAATCTTTGTTGCTTCTCCGGCATCAGTAGCCGAGCTCTCGGCAACCGTCTTTACTGTGCTTGCCGCAGTGAATTCCTCTTCTTCCGTAACGCTCCATGAGGAAGCAGAGAGGTACTTTTCATAGTCGGCGGCAAGATTGTTTTTCCAGAAGCCTTTGCCCGTGCTTGTGGAGTTGGTTTCATCCTCGGCTTCGTTGGGCGCCCATATATTTGTTTTGCCCGTTCCGAATTTAACGCGCGCGGCATTTGCGGCGTTGGTTTCCAGAGTGCCGGAAACGGTCGAGCCGTATTTTGAACCGTTATTTATTGCCGATTGCGCTGCGGAATCTACGGGAATGGCGTGATGACTTGCGTTTGTGCCGTTATTTATTTTCGAAGATTTCAAAAGATACACGTCAACGTCGGTTGTGGCTTCGAAGTAAAGGGTGAAGTGAACGTAATCTTTATCGCCGGCAGCGCTATTCGCTTTATCCTGCAATTTTGTTCCGCCTGCGTCAAGCGTAAGGTCTTTGAGCGTAACGCCGGTTACGCCGGTTTCACCGCTTACGTCGAGAGGAGCCGCACTTACTGTCTCTGCCGACGTGCCTATGTACAAGTTGCCCGTTGCGTCGCGGACGGTTACCTCAAATTGATTTACTTTTGCGGTGTTCTGCGAGGTGAACCATGCGAAGGTTGCGCCTACCGAAACCGCAAGAGCGGCGACCAACGCTACTACCGCGCCGATCAGTTTCTTTGTTGCTTTCATGATTTTTCCATTCTCCTTAAATAATTGTTTATTATTTTCAATATTTCGGGAAGATTTTAACAAAAAACTTTATTATATATCTTGAAAAAAAAGCAACCGCGTGATATAATGAAATGAGAGTAATATTTTAAGGCTAAACAACTATGGAAAAAGCTAAAAAACAGAAGATATCGAAAATTCTGAATATCGTTGTAAACGTGCTTGTGGTGATAATCTTATTGCTTGCGCTGATGGTCACCGTAAACAATCTGATTTCCGCAAGGCAAGGTTACACTTCATTTTTCGGCACGGCGTTCGTGACCGTTGAATCGGGGTCCATGGACGGCGAAAAACCCGAACAGTATGCCGACAAGCCCGACGGCTTTGCCCAAGGCGATCTTCTGAAAATAAAGATTCTCGATAAAGAGGAGCTGTGGAAGCTGGAAGAGGGAGATATCGTCTCCTTCTATCTCGACGTTATACTCGAAAACGGCACGAAAGAGACCATTATCAACTCCCACCGCATAATCGAAAAACATGAATATAAAGACGCGAACGGCAATCTGACCGACGTGACGTTCGTTACCAAGGGCGACGCCAATACCAGCCGTGACAGCTACGTTGTGGAGACGCAGAGCGCGGCAAGAAATCACCTCGCCATAGGCAAGGTGGACGGCAACCTCGGCGGAATAGGCGTAGTGTTCAGTTTCTTCCGTTCGCCTACCGGTTTCCTCGTCTGCATAGTTATACCGTCCTTCCTTGTGGTAATTTATTTTGCCTATGTGCTCGTTAAAGAAATTCTGAAAGGCAAAAAGGCCAAGGCCGCCGCAGGAGCGGAAGCCGACAAGGAAAAGATGAAGGAAGAGGTGCTTGCAGAGCTTCGCGCGCAAGGCCTTGTGGTAGACCAAAAGGCGGAGACGGCAGAATCTGTCGCCGAGCCCGTAGAGGAGAAACCCGAGGAAGCGGCGGAGCCTATTGCCGAGCCCGTAGAGGAGAAACCCGAGGAAGCGGCAGAGCCTGCTCCCGAGCCCGTTGAAGAAAAGCCCACGGAGACGGCAGAGCCTGCTCCCGAGCCCGTTGAGGAGAAGCTCGAGGAAGCGGCGGAGCCTATTGCCGAGCCCGTAGAGGAGAAACCCGAGGAAGCGGCGGAGCCTATTGCCGAGCCCGTAGAGGAGAAACCCGAGGAAGC
>CANRIK010000003.1 GCA_947630705.1 uncultured Clostridia bacterium
TTTGGTATGTGGATGCTGTTGAGGAAGCGTTGTGTTTCGGTTGGATAGACAGTACGACCAAAAAATTGTCAAACGGCGTTACGGCTCAAAAATTTGCGCCGCGCAAAAAAGGGAGTTTGTGGTCGGAACTCAACAAAGAGCGATGCCGCAGAATGGAAAGGCTCGGCAAAATGACGGATGCGGGGCGCGCCGTTCTTCCCGATATGTCGGAAAGCGGTTTTGTAATAGACGAAGTCATTTTGAAAGCATTGCAATCGGACGGAGAAGTATGGGCGAATTTTCAAAAATTCCCCGATCTATACAAAAGAGTTCGAATTGATACCATTCAAATCAAGAAGAGGATACCCGCTTTATTTCAAAGTCGGTTGGAAAAATTCATTTGCAACACTCGGCGGGGCATTATGTATGGCGAATGGAATGATGGCGGAAGATTGCTATAAACTAAATGTCAATAAGAAGAGATACCACACAGTACAATAGCAAAAACTCTCGGATGAATTTATCCGAGAGTTTTTGTCATCGCTTGAAAGCACAATTCTAAAAATTTTATTTTTTGTTCCCTATGGGAAGTGCGCTTTGCGTCCGCCCTTTTTGTTTATTTATCGGTCTTTAAAGCAGTTTTGTAATAGGCACGCTACGTTCCGCGGCATAGTTCTTTAAGCATATTGATATTTTTTGCGATAAGCAAAGAAGAAAACGACGGCGACAATGAACGCGCTCGTCTCTGTCGCAAACGCCGCCCACCATATACCGGTTTTATCGAAAATAATCGGCAGCAAAAACACAAATGTGATTTGAAAAACCAATGCGCGCAAAAAGGAGAGAACAGCCGAAACCAATCCGTTATTGAGAGCGGTGAAGAATCCCGACGAATAGATTGCAATGCCGGAAAAGATAAAGGAAAATGAAAATATTCTGAACGCCGAAACCGTCAGACCGAACAGCTCCGTATCATATCCAACAAATAAATTTGCAATGGGAATTGCAAAAGCCTGCGCCAATCCCGACAATATTAATCCGGATAAAGACATGGCAATCATGCTTTTTTTGAATATATTTTTCATTTCCACATGATTTTCTGCGCCGTAATTATAACCGACAATCGGAGCAACGCCTATCGTGTATCCGATTTCTATTGCCAGAAAGACAAGCTGTACATACATTAAAACTCCGTAAGCGGCAACGCCGTTTTCTCCGTAAAATTTCATAAGTTGCAGATTATACAGCACGCTTGCAATAGACGAGGCCACGTTTGTCAAAAGTTCGGAGGAGCCGTTGATACACGACCTCAAAATAGGCTTGATTTCCATTCCGGTTTTAACGAATTTCAATAAACTGCTGTTTTTTCTCGCAAAATATATCAAAGGGATGATTCCTCCGGTCATTTGTCCTATGCCCGTTGCAACAGCCGCGCCTATGATGCCCCATCTGAATACTGCGATAAACAGCGCGTCCAAAGCCGCGTTCGTACAGCCGGCAATTATTGTGACGGTCAGCCCGAGATTGGGTTTTTCCGCCGCGACCAGAAAACTCTGAAATATGTTTTGCAACATAAAAAAAGTAGTAAAAACAACTACTATGCATCCATATAATACGCTGTAATCAAACATATCTTCATTTGCTCCGAGTAATTTTACAACCGGACGCATAACAGCAAATCCGACGATAGTCAAAACAATTCCCAAAATCACGGTAAAAATTATTATTTCGGTGAAATATCGGTTGGCTTTTTCCCTGTCACCCTCACCTACGGTTTTTGAAACGAGAGCCGCGCCGCCCGTACCTATCATAAACCCCATGCCGCCGAGTATCATTAAAAACGGCATTATTAAATTGATTGCGGCAAAAGGAGTTTTGCCGGCAAAGTTTGAGACGAACAGTCCGTCTATAACTCCGTAAACAGACGTAACTATCATCATTATTATCGACGGCAAAACAAAACGAAATAGTTTTTTAAAAGTGAAATGATCCGATAATTTTATTGCCGGCATACCTCGCTATCCTTTAAATGTTTGAATTATCTATTCGGAAAACACCGTCCCTTAACAAAAAACGCCCGATTATTATAAAATAACCGAGCGCACTCGACATCTTTTCAACAAAGGGCAATCAATGCCCGACCGCTGCGGCGGTCAGTTCTCCGATGACTTAATTATTCTGTTACACAAACCTGCGTTTGCCACTTCATTATATATTGGACAAACGTCAAAGTCAACTACTTATACAGTTCAAACGTAAATTCGCATAAAAGGCGGACAGTCCTTTTCGGACTGTCCGCCTTTTGTTCCGGCAAAGCAATGTTGCTCGTTTTATTTCTTTTGACCTTCCACGGTGCGGTTCAACGCGCTTTGAGCGAGAATCAGACTTACGATTTTCAAACCTGCAAAATTTTTGAGGTGAAGCCGCTTTCGGCGATACGATCACCCCTGAATCAAGCCGTTCAGCCATTCCTCCACTTCGCTTTGCGAGGGCGAAGAAGAAAACCGTCTGCCCGAAATCCAAGTCGCTCCGCTTGCGGAACCGTGCAGGTTGTCTGCGCTATTCCCTATTCCGCTCGAACCCGATGTGCAGAACGGAACAACGGTCTTGCCCGTAAAATCGTAACTTTCGAGAAATGTATAGATTATCTTCGGAGCTTCGCCCCACCAGATGGGATAGCCGAGATATACGACTTCATAATCCGACATATTCCCGACGTTACCGCTTATCTCGGGTCGGGCATTCGCATCGTTCTGTTCCCTGTTCGCGCGGCAATCGGCATTATAATTCAGATCCTCGGAGGTATAGGGTATGGCCGGCGTAATCTCATAGAGCGTTCCTCCCGTTATGTCCGCTATTTGTTCGGCGACTCCCTCGGTATGTTTGGTGCAGGAAAAATAGGCGACGAGAATTTCCGAAGAATTTGTATCGCCGAGTTTATCGCTGTTGTTTTTGTCGGCGCATGCCGAGATGGTAAACGCAAAAATCAAACAGCATATCGCAGTAAAAAATAGAAATATACCCTTTCTTTTCATTTTTACTCCTTAATAGTTAATTTGTTTCGCTATACTTTTGAACTTTGGACGGGAGGTTGCTCGACGCGAGCACCTTAAAAAGTTAAATTATTTCGCTGTATTTTTGAACTCTCATTTTGAGATGATATTTCTCGCGGAGCGCGGCAATTTCACTCATCATAGGGCTTTTATGGTGGAAGTCGAGGGCCTCCTCGTTTTCCCACTCGTCAATGAGCAAAACCGTTTCGGGATCGTCCGTTGCAAGAAAATAGTCGTAGCGCAAGTTGCCTCTTTCGGCGCGAATTTTATCAACAAGTCCACTTTCCTTCATCTCTTCCGCAAATTTTCTCGCACTGCCGTTCGCTCCCGTGTAATAAATATTGACCGTCAGAGCCATATCGCACCTCAATTACGGAAGTTTGTCGTATTCCTCGTCGGAGACGGGCGCCAACCATTCGTTTGAGCCGTTTACGCCCGGCACCTCTATCGCAAGGTGAGAGAACCAACTGTTTTTCGCCGCTCCGTGCCAATGTTTGACGCCCTCCGGAATATTGACGCAGTCGCCCGACTTCATCTCCACCGCCTCTTTGCCCCACTCCTGATACCAGCCGCGTCCGGCAACGCATATCAAAATCTGTCCGCCGCCTTTATCCGCATGGTGGATATGCCAATTATTGCGGCATTTGGGCTCGAACGTGACGTTGAAAATGCCAACCTGCTCCTTTGAGACGGGCGCAAGATAGCTTTTTCCGCTGAAATATTGTTTGAAACCGTCGTTTGGCGCGCCTATGGGGAATACCATTTGATTTGCGTGCGCCGCCATAGCCGTCTCCGCATTTTCTTCCGCCCAGACGTCCTTCGCCATATTGAAAACCGCCCACGCCTTCGGCCAGCCGGCATAGAACGCTACGTGCGTGACGACGGCGGCAATCTCTTTTTTCGTAACTCCGGCTCTTTTTGCGTTTTCCAAATGATATTTGAGCGAGCTATCCGTAATTCCCGAGGCCATGAGCGCGACGACCGTGATGATGCACCGAGTCTTATGGTCTATATCACGATTGTTCCAATTTTCTCCGAAGAGTACGTCGTCGTTAAAGTGAGCAAATTCGGGAGCAAACTCTCCCAATGATTTTCTGCCGGCATCTTGCGTTATCTTTTTCATTTTAATTCCTCCCGATAATATTATTTTTCATAAAAGATTTACATCCGCCTATCGTTTGACCCGTCTTTAAAAATGTGTAGTTGGGCATCTCGAATAGAACGGGTTTGAATTTCTCATAGTCGGGTTTGCCGTCTACAAACGCGCCTACAACTATAACGGGCGTAGGATAAAACGCAAATTTATTGCCGATATTCTTCTTCATAATTGACTCCATTTATACATTTTTTAAACTTTTGCCAAATTCGTAGGCAGCCGTCATGTAGCGAGAACGGGCCGTCATATCGGGAGTTCCGCACCCCTTGCCGAGGACTGTTCCCATGTCTTTGAAATTCAAATATCGAACAAGCGTTTTATAGTGCGCCTCCAATGCTTCAAACGTCCGGTCGTCGGCGTTCCAAGCGACGGAAATAAGCGCCGACTTCATGTGTTTTCTTTGAATATCTCCGTTGAAAGCACAGAAACGGTCGATGACCGTTTTGAGTTGTGCGGACATTCCGAAGTAATAGAGCGGCGTGACGAATACCGCCATATCCGCGCCGAGTAGTTCGGCTTTTATTCCGCCCGTCGCTCCGATATCCGAGCCCATATCGTCCTCTTGCGCGCAGGGACCGCCGTATCCGCACCGAACGCATCCCGTGCATGGACGGACGTTTGCATGCGCCGCGTCAACGACCGAAACGGTATTCCCCACTTCCCTCGCTCCCTTTATAAACTGCTCCGCAAGCATATTGGACGAGCCGTGTTTTTGCGGACTTCCCGAAAGAACTACAATCTTCATAAGTTTAAACTCTCTATCCACATTTTAAGCGAGCTTTCGGCAGCGTCGTTTATGAGTTTTCCGCCTTTCCAGACGGCTTTGGGAGCGCAGGGCTTTAAAGCGCTCTCCGTCTTCCCGAGGCCGCTGCCGCCGCTCGTCGCAAAGAGGACTATTTGCTTTTTCGAAAAATCGTAACTTTCGAGAAAAGTTTTTATGATAGTGGGCGCGGTGTACCACCAAATGGGGAAACCGAGAAATACGACGTCGTAGTCCGCCATGTTTTCAAGACGGGTTCTGATTTCGGGACGGGAAGACGGGTCGTTCATTTCCAAAGTCGAACGGCTCTTTTTATTCATCCAATCGAGATCTTCCGCCGTGTATGGTGTCAGAGGCTGAATTTCAAAGAGGTCGGCGTCTGCGGCTTTTGCAAGCTGGACTGCCGCATTTTTCGTCCTTCCGCTCGCCGAAAAATAGGCCACTAAAACTTTTTTCATTATCTGTTCTCCTTTTCGGCGATTTTCTGCATTTTCGCCGCTAAATTTTGCAATTTTGAAATAAGCTCCTCGGGATTTTCGATTACGGAGTAAATTTGCTTTTCCCTCAAATAGAGGTCGGATAGAATTCCGTCCGCGTACTCCTTTCCGCTTTGGGTCAAAGATACGAGCAGCTCTCTACGCTCCCCCTTGATTTGGGAGAGCGCAATGTAGTTTTTGCTCTCCAAATCCTTTATTATTGTGTTTGCCGTGCTCCTCGGAATCGCCCAATCGTCGCAAATCTGCTTTTGGCTGTGCCGCTCGCCGTCGTTTAAGGCGTATAAGATCCATAAAAGATTTGGAGAACTTACGCGGCAGTTTCTCACATACTCGTCGTACACGCCGTCGATTTGATAAACGAGCTTTCCGAGCCTGTAAAAAAAGATGCGTTCATTCATAAACTTGTCTCTGAAATTCTATTTCGTATTTTAATTATAATTCGACTTCGGATTTCTGTCAAGCCCTTGCATTTATTTTTTTGTGGAATTTTTCAAGTGGGAAACTTTTTTTATTGAGTATAGGATAAAACAAATACAGGCAGTCCAAAAAGGATCGCCTGTATTTTGTCCTTACAATCTTTATTTAAGAAATTTCAAATGCCAAAAATTATCACTTTAAATTATTTAAGCAAAGAAAGAGAAATAAGTATTAAAGCGGCGGTTGCGAATGAACGAAACTGCCGTTTAATGTTTTGAAATACCCGTAGTAGGCAAATAAAAATTTTACTGTGATTTTAAATTTTTTTTAAAAATGTCAATCCATATTTAAATTATCATATAAGAATAAGTCCGAATTTAAAAATTCACTTACCGTTATGCCGAATCCATCGGAGATTGAAATAAGCGTTTTTAAATTCACCCCTTTGGCCTTTCCCTTCATAATACTTTTTATTGTATCGTGTGATAATCCTGCATTTTGTTCTAACCTATATTGGGTTAGATTTTTTTCTTTAAGCAATTCCTTAATTCTTATGGCTACGGCTTGACTAATGTTCACAAATAAACTCCAACTGTTAAACTTCACATTAGAGTTTATTATTTTTGCCAAAATTATTACGGGTTAAACTTCACCCGATACTTGACTTAATATAATGTTTGTTATATAATATGGGTGAAATCTAACCCGTATGAGGTGCAATGCATGAAAAAAAAGCTTTTAAACATTTCAATCATTTTTTTAACATTGATATTACTATTTATTTCAGGTTGTATTTTTAATAATAAAAATAATACGATTGAGGAACAAACTATAGGGAAAATCGGCGATACAATATCAAATTCCGATAATATTTCCATTTGTCTTGAAAGTTGCGAAAACACAAAGGAAGTAGGTTCTGAACTTTTAAATGAAGTAACAGAAAATAACTTTATAATACTTACACTAAAAATTTCTAATTATACAAATACGCAACAGACATTCTACGGTAATTGTATAGATTTGTATAACTCAAAAAATGTAAAATATGAAGCTAAAACTTCATTATATATTGATTATATTATATCGGAAGATATTGGTTCTGGAATTATAAAAAGTTTTCAGGTATTATTTGAAACCCCTACTACCACAAATGAAGAAATATATACTGCAAAGATAGGTTATTCAAAATATACACGCGATAAAGACCGTGTAACATTTATTTTACAAGAGAGAGAAAGCACTAACACTGGTGAAAATAATTATGATTCGAGCACCTCGGATAACAATTTAAACAATAATTTATCAAAATTTTATATAGAAAATTGCCCCATAACATTTGATAAAAAAACAAGTATTTATTCAGGAGATTTGCAACTTGTTCTTGCAAATTCATCGGATAAAAAAATAATTGCATATGAAGCAATATATATTCTTTATGATGTTTATGGCGAAGCCTTAAAATGGGCTTGGAGCGATTCAATCTATAATAAAATAGCTGAAACACCTTCGGTATTCACTCCCGAGCATCAAGATATTCAAATTATAACAATCGCCGATAAAGTATATTCAGCCGATATATATATTTATTATGTTCTCTTTGAAGATCAAACATCGTGGGGACAAAGAAAAGATATTACTATTGGCAATATACTTACTTTGTGTACTTGCAAAAAGGTGGTAAAAAATTGAAAGCTCCCGATAAATGTCCGATTTGCGGCAATAAAGAAAAATGGATTTGTGTAGACAAAAGTAAAAAAGGATTTAGCACAGGAAAGGCGATTGCCGGCGGCTTTTTGCTTGGCGGAATAGGTTTAGTATTTGGTGGGTTAGGTAAAAAAACGTTATTTTATCATTGTGCAAATTGCGGCTTTGAACATGAATACAGGTGAATTTTTAGAAGTTCACTACTTTTGGAAAAAAATTCGGATATAACGAAAAAGAGCAGTCAACCTGCTCTTTTATTTTATGAATTTCAATTTGCTATCTTCATTAACAGAAACAATATCTATAACTAGAATGATTACACTTTCCGAATACATTTCAAAAGTAATTTTACTTATATTTTAACAGTTGCTTTTTAGCTTACGTTAGGATTTAAATATAATGCAATTAGTACGCTAGATAATATACTACCTATGAAGAAGACAATAGACGCTACAAATGATTTTACGCCAAGTAAATATGCTTTCTTCTCGCGTTTTTTGCTTTCTTCTAATTCCGCCTTGCTTTCATTAATTTCTTGTAAAACTTCTTTATATAAATTGTTTAATGTTACATAGTTTTTTTGCAAAGTTTCATTTTGTTTATTTATTTCTGCTAATTGATCTTTAAGTATTGTTACTTGTGTCTTTGAATTTTTAGCCGTCTGTAAAATAGCGCTATCTTTTTCTTTTGTATTATCAATTTTGAGAACTTGAAATTTATCAAATGAAGCAAGTCCATATGAAGAATTTAAAGATTTATTATTAGATTGAGAATATTGCCCATCATTTATTTTTAATTGATCTTTTGTTTCCATATTTCATTTTTAGCATAAAATAGTAATTTTGTCAAGTATAAAATCAGTTCTGTTTATAATCAAAAAATTCAGCAGATCATATTATTAATAAAATGTATTGCATACAAAAAACAACTCTATTCACTAATTAGAATAAGGGTGTGTTTGGCGCGGAGTGGAAGCTCTGCCGTTCCCCATAGGGAACCCTCGGCAGGGCGTCGGCAACTCCGTTGCCTCGCACGTATCGTGGGGATTCTCGCCCTCACTGCAAACAAGAGGGAGTGTCGAATGACACTCCCTCTTGTTTGGCGCGCCGTGAGGAGCTCGAATCCCCAGCCTTTGGTTCCGTAGACCAACGCTCTATCCAATTGAGCTAACAGCGCAAATTTACTTTGCCGCGGATATACGGCGTTATCGTTTCGACGGAATATACAATTCTCGTGCCCGAAACAGCGAGGATATTATATAAAATATATTTTTTTTTGTCAATCAAATATATGATTATAGCAAAAAAATTTTTGCCGGCACGCACCGCGATATTCTGCCCGAAATTTCTCTTTTACAACATAATTGTGCGGCATTTGAAGCATGTTTCGGGAAATGCTTTAAAACAAAACCGCACCGCTCCTCTTTTGATAATTTGCACTTAAAAATCAATGTGCGCCGCGAAGTTTTCGCGGCGCACAAGAAAATTTTAATCTTTATTCGGCTTCTTCCGAGGTATGGGACGCTCCTATAAACGACTTGCCGGCCTCCTCTATAACTCGCTTTACAAGCCCCTGTTTTATCAGAACGGCGTCGCTGTTATAGGGTTCGTAATAATCAACAGGCTGACGATCGGTAAGTTTGCAGTCGAGATTCTCGCATACAGTCGTCAGAAGCTCTTGCGCGTACTTTACGCGCCTCTCGCTTTTGAGTTTATACAGCGCGGGAGTTTCGGCAAACTGCGAAATTTCGGACACGTCTTCAAGTTTGTATTTTGTTTCGGCATAGTCGGCGGCGTTCAAGGGAAGATACAGATAGAGAGTTTTGCCCTTTATGAAAAGTTTGGCAATGGGATTTCTCTTGTATGAAAAGCTCTCGTACTTCCAACTCATGCGCGAAGATACCTTTGCATAGGCCAATACGGTATTCTTTATTACTCCGTACCACTCCTTTACGGAGTCCTCCGCCTGAATGAGTCTCGCGTGAAAACTGCGGTTATAGCGCATGGAATTTTCTGCGGCAACCGCCTCCTCCTCTGCCGCGACGGGCAAAGTCTGCTCCTCCGCCGCGTCTGCTACCGCCGTTTCTGTTTCGGTCGGCGCGGGAGTGGTCTCCGCCGCTGCTACGGGCTGTTCTTCGGTAGGTTGTTTGGCAGCGGAAGTGTGAACGGTCTGGTAGATTATTATAGGCGTTTGTTCTTCGGATTTATCGGCCTTGTTGTTTTTGGATTTTACCACAAGTATGACGACGCTTAAAGCTATGAGCGCAAGGCTCAATACTCCAACGCAGACGACTATTGCTATTTCGAGACCGCTGAACGCGGCCAGCATCAATTGTATCATGAATTCCTCCGATTTATCGTTTGCAAAACTCAAAATATATTGCGTAAACGATACTACATTTATATTATACCTTAAATTTCGACAAGTCAAGTATTTGAAAAAATTTAACCGTCCGTTTTATAACTTTTTTCATTTTTTGATACAATACGGTCAAATATATGGACTTTTATAAAAATAAGAGTTATAATTTATTCCGTAAAAGATAAAATTTTTCGAGGTGCACAATGAAAGAAATATTCGGCGGTATACCCAAAATCGAGTACGAGGGACCTACCGGCAAAAATCCGCTCGCTTTTCATTTCTACGACGCGGACAGAGTTATTATGGGCAAGAAGATGAGCGAGCATCTCCCCTTTGCCATGGCTTGGTGGCACAATCTCTGCGCCAACGGCACGGACATGTTCGGCAGAGGCGTTGCCGACAAGAGCTTCGGCAAGGCGGAAGGCACTATGGAGCACGCAAAAGCAAAAGTTGACGCCGGCTTCGAGTTTATGGAAAAGCTCCAAATCAAATATTTTTGTTTTCACGACGTTGACCTCGTGCCCGAGGCCGACGACATAAAAGTCACCGAGGCGCGTTTAGACGAAATTTCGGATTATATCCTCTCGCGCATGAAGGGAACGGATATAAAGTGCCTCTGGGGTACGGCAAATATGTTTTCAAATCCTCGCTTTTGCAACGGCGCCGGCAGTACAAACAGCGCGGACGTGTTCAGTTTTGCGGCGGCGCAGGTTAAAAAAGCCCTCGATATAACGGTAAAACTCGGCGGAAGAGGCTATGTTTTCTGGGGAGGCCGCGAGGGATATGAAACGCTGTTGAATACCGACGTGAAATTCGAGCAGGAAAATATCGCAAGACTCATGAAGATGGCCGTAGCTTACGGCAGAAAGATAGGTTTTAAAGGCGACTTTTACATAGAGCCGAAGCCCAAGGAGCCCATGAAGCACCAATACGACTTCGACGCGGCTACGGCAATAGGATTTTTGAAAGCGCACGGACTCGATAAGGACTTCAAATTGAATATAGAGGCCAACCATGCAACTCTTGCCGGTCACACCTTCGAGCATGAACTGCGCATTTCGGCAATCAACGGCATGCTCGGTTCCATTGACGCCAATCAGGGAGATATGCTGCTCGGCTGGGATACCGACGAATTCCCCTGCAACGTCTATTCCGCGACCATGTGCATGTACGAAGTGCTTAAAAACGGAGGGCTCACGGGCGGATTCAACTTCGACGCCAAGACCCGTCGCCCCTCCTATACCCACGAGGACATGTTCAAGGCATACATTCTCGGCATGGACACCTTCGCGCTCGGACTTATAAACGCGGCAAAGCTCATAGAGGACGGCAGAATCGACGAAATCGTGCGTCAGAAATATTCGAGTTTCGACAGCAGACTCGGCAAGAGCATACTCTCCGGCGAAGCTACGCTGGAAAGCCTTGCCGAACACGCCGAAAAGCTGGGCAAGCCCGAACTGCCCGGCAGCGGCAGACAGGAAGAACTTCAACATATCGTAAACGACATACTCTTCGGAAGATCATGAAAACCTATATCGGAATAGATTTGGGCACTTCGGCGGCCAAACTGATCCTTGCCGACGCGGAAGGCAGAATTCTCAATACAGTCACAAAGACATATCCCGTGAGCTATCCGCACGAGGGTTGGTCGGAGCAAAACCCCGACGATTGGCTGGACGCCGTCAAGAGCGGCATAGGCGAGCTTCTGGCAGAGAGCGACGGCGCAGACGTTAAAGGCATAGGCGCCGGCGGACAGATGCACGGATTGGTGGCGTTGGACGACGATGACAGAGTAATCCGGCCGTGCATACTGTGGAACGACGGCAGAACGGAAAAACAGACGGAATATCTGAACGCTCACGTCGGCAAAAACAAGCTCTCTTCCCTGACGGCCAATATAGCGTTTGCCGGATTCACCGCTCCCAAACTCATGTGGCTTAAAGAGAACGAACCGGAAAATTTTGCGCGCATAAAAAGAATAATGCTCCCGAAAGACTATATTACCTACCGCCTTACGGGAGTGCATGCGACGGATTATTCCGACGCCGCCGGAACTCTGCTTCTCGACGTCAAAAACAGACGTTGGAGCGAGGATATGTGCCGTTTAACGGGTATCTCCGCCTCCGTTCTGCCAACGCTTTTCGAAAGTTACGACAAGGTCGGAAAACTGAAAAGCGAGTATGAAAAACTTTGGAACGTGAGCGACGTATGGGTGTGCGCCGGCGCAAGCGACAATGCGGCGGCGGCGATAGGTACGGGCACGGTTGACGACGGCGACTGCAATATCTCCCTCGGCACGAGCGGCACCGTGTTCGTGGCGCAGAACAAATTTTCGGTGGACTCCAACAACGCCCTCCACTCCTTCTGTCACGCGAACGGAAAATTTCACCTCTTGGGCTGCATACTTTCCGCCGCGGCCTGCAACGGCTGGTGGATGAATATTCTCAATACCGACGACTATAAGACGGAGCAGAGCGGAGCCGAAGATATGCTCGGAGACAACGAAGTATTCTTTTTGCCCTATCTCGTCGGAGAGCGCAGTCCGCACAACGACGTGAACGCGCGCGGAGCTTTTTTGGGGCTTACCCCCGTCTCCACCCGTAAACATATGACTCTCGCGGTTATGGAAGGCGTGGCGTTTGCACTGAACGACTGTCTGGAAAGGGCGAGAGAAAACGGGCTCAAAATCAGCAGAACAAAGATATGCGGCGGAGGCGCGAAGAGCGCGCTTTGGCGGAAAATCATAGCCAACGTATGCAATGCGGAAGTGCAAGTTCCCACGATTGAAGAGGGTCCTGCATACGGAGCCGCTATTCTCGCGATGACGGCGTGCGGAGAATACGAAACGGTAAACGAAGCCTGCAAAAAACTTTGCAAGACCTCGGATATAATTCTTCCGGACAGAAAAATCGTGGAAAAATATGCCGTAAAATACAAAAAATTTACCGAACTATATCCGGCATTGAAAGGCGTTTTCAACGGAAAGTGATTTCGTTCAATTTAAAGCGGCTGCGGATTTGATCCGCAGCCGCTTTGATTTATCGTACTTCTGTCTGAATTATTGCAAACTTTACTTGATTTATCGCAAACTTTTACTTTATGTTCTTGACCATAAGGCGTATTATTTCCTCGTCGGTGCCGCGCATGCCTATGCGTGCGACGTCGGAAACATTGTCTATCGTATTTTCCACGCCGTCGCCCATTATTCCGTCTCCGGAGGAGAAAACGGAGCCGTTTCTGCTCATTTCCATTCCCAAAAGTCCGGCTTCGACCGCCGAAGCTATTTTTGCCGCGCAGCTCGACTTTGCTCCGTCGCATATGAGACCGGAATCTATCGCAAGGGCATTATGGATTGTGGCGGAAATCTCTTTAAGTCCGCCGCCGTAAAGATAGCACACTCCGGCTCCGGCGCCGCAACCGGCGCTCACCACTCCGCAGTAAGCCGACAGACGGCCTATCCCCGTTTTGAGGTGAATGGTTATGAGGTCGGATAATACGAGGGCGCGGAGAAGTTTTTCCCGTGACGCTTTGAGATGATCGGCAAAAACTATCACGGGCAGAGAGGCGGTCATGCCCTGATTTCCGCTCCCCGAAACAATCACAACCGGCAGAGCGCAGCCGTTCATCCGAGCGTCGGAGCCGGCCGCCGCCGTACCCTTTGCCACGTTGTAAATATCGTTCCCGAAAGAATTTAAAATTATCTTGCCTATTCTCGCTCCGTAATCGTTTTTCAACCCCTCACGGGCTATCGCGGTGTTGTATTCTATCTGCCTGTCCAAAAGCTCTTCAACGTCGGATAACTCGACACGTTCCGCGAATTCATAGATATTTTCCACCGTCAGAAGGCTCCTGTCCGCCCCCTGCGGAGCCGTCTGCTCTCCGGCGAAATCCTTGTTCAGTATATCCTCTCCGTCGCGACGAATATACACTACGTTTGTGTGGTGTCCGGCAATCCTTACAGACGCTTCGTGCCTCGAAGAGCACACCGTTACGGCTATGTCGAATATGCAGTCGCTCCTCGACTGACTGACCTTGAATGCCGCCGTTTTCATGTATTCGCCGATTTTGGGGATATCTTTTTCGGTCAGCTTGGATATGACTTCGAGTTGAAGGGTATGGTCGCCGGCTACTATTCCGGCGGCGGCGGCGGAAATAATTCCTTTGAGGCCGCCCGTGCCGGGGACGACTACTCCCTTTACATTTTTAAGTATATTGCCGCTTACGGAGATACTCACTCTCTCGGGCAATTCGCCGAGGGTGTCGCGAGCGAGCGCAGCCGCATACGCGACGGCAATAGGCTCCGTACAGCCCATGGCCGGCAGCAATTCTTCTTTGAGTACAGTAACGCAACTTTCGTAAATCCTTCTGTCCATATTCAAGAGCATAATACTTTTGAGCTTTTTTGTCAACAGCTTGCGGCGTTTATGAGTCTTATAAAATTCCAAACTTTTTGATTTATGACAACCGCTCTTCCGATTTCCGGCAACTGTCCTCCGGTTTCTGACAACCGCCGGACGAACGGCATATAATAAAGCATGACCGAAAATCAATATGACCGCGACGCGGCAGTGGCTTACGCGAGAAAATGGGCGTTCGGAAGAAATCCCGAATACTATGATTTTTCAGGATTGGGCGGAGACTGCACAAACTTTGCCTCGCAATGCATTTTCGCCGGTGCAAAAACAATGAATTTCACTCCGACTTTCGGGTGGTACTATAAGTCGCTGAACGACAGGTCTCCGTCATGGACGGGAGTGGAATTTTTGTATAACTTTCTGACGGGCAACAACGGAGTCGGACCGTACGGCGAAGAGACCGAACCAGACAAGTTGCAAATCGGGGACATTATACAACTCGGCAGAGCTACGGGCGATTTCTATCATTCCCCCGTTGTGGTAGCCGTGCGCAACGGCCGCATCTTTATTGCGGCGCATACCAACGACGCGTTTAACAGGCCGCTGTCGTCGTATAACTTCCAGAGAGTTCGCGGCATACATATCTTGGGCGTGAGACGGGATTAGTTCGGACTCCGATTGCGCGGTTCCGACGGATATAACGCCGTCGGAACCGCGTTTTTTCTCCGCATAAGATTATTGACCGAAAAACGCTTGCAATGTGCGGCTATAATTGCTATAATATTCTTCGCAAAGCAGGTTTCTCGCCATACTTCCGCACCGGATAATCAAAAGCGAGAGAATATTATCACGGTTTTCGGGGGCATAGCTCAGTTGGTCAGAGCGCTTGCTTGACATGCAAGAGGTCACAGGTTCAAGTCCCGTTGTTCCCACCACGGGGATATGGCTCAGTTGGTAGAGCGATGTGTTCGCAACGCATAGGTCGCCGGTTCGAATCCGACTATCTCCACCAAAAGCAACCTAAATCGAAAGTGATTCGATTTAGGTTGCTTTATTTTTTTCTGTAAAATTTAGCCGCTCTTGACAAAACGCCTTTTTTTGTGATATAATATAAGTCGCCAAACAATTCAGATAGTACAAGGAGCGCGATTTTTTTATTTATTAAAACCGCATAATTTTTTTGCATGTACAAACAATGGATTTAGCAAGACTGCAACTCCACTTATGTTTGTATATGCAAAATCGTACTCTGCGTAAGAATTGTTTGGCGACAATCGGAGTTTGCGTTTTGTATGCGTCAGCTTCGGTTGGCGCATTTTTTATTTTTCACGAAGGATTGGTTATGAAAAAAGTAAAAATATTTGTGCTGTGGTTATTTCTAATTTTAATCACAAATATGGTTATGTTCTTTTGCCCTGCATGTGAAGATACTGCTGAACCTTTGACCAAAGCAGAATCGGAATTTGTGGGCACATGGGTATTAGACGATATTGGCTATATTGATTATTCCAGTACAAATAATAAAATATATAAATATCCGTCAAGTTTGAGCACTTTCAATTCACTGTGCTTACAATATTTGGATAGGACAAAAATAATTTTTAAAGACATTAAAAAAACGGGAGAAATAGTAGGAACTTTGAATGTGGGCGATCAAACATATGATTTCAGTTGGCATGGCTGGAATTTAGACGAAAATGTGCCACGTGTTGATTTTGTAAAAAAATTTGAGTTGTTAACATATGTTCCAAAAATCGATAGCACATTATCGATATCTGTTTCTTATGCAATAATTATGGACGATGGCAAAATGTATATTAGTCCTAACACATACATGAAATATATTTTTAAAAAGCAATAAAATCTACTTGATATTGTAATTAAGATACATGGTATGAATTTTTAAATAATTCAATTTTATAATTTCAGTAAACTAACTACACATATATAAATTTGAAGTATATGCAAAAATCGTAGAAATTTAGGGCAAATTCGCCAATTTTGCGGCGGTAAAATTCAGAGAAATTAAAGAAAAAGGAAAAAAGTACATGAGAATATATATTACGACTACGAAAAAATGTTGTCCGGTATGTCATACGGTATTAGAAACCGATAACAGTGAATTTTTAGCAATAGTTTTTATGCCTTTTATTCTTATGTTTTTTGTATTTGCTATCCCATATTTTATAGCGCGTTGGATATTATTTGAACTTGTATTATGCGTAGATATACCCAAGATTTGTAAAAACCCGATTATTGAATGTCCAAATTGCGGAGCGAAAGTTCGTATAAGTAACAACAATACTTACAACGAGTTAAATAAAGAGGATAAACTTATATACGATAATCGTGTTTTATTAAGAGCGGCGTATTTTTTTGGGGGAACACTGCTCTACGGTGTTTTATTCAGTTTTTTCCTTGCTTTTAATGATGAATTAGGCAAAATATTTGGGTGGATAGGTTTTAGTTCGGCTTTTTTATGCTTATTTATTGTAATTGCAATTGTTTACTATTGGAAAACACACAAAGCAGATAACTATAACAAAAACAACGGTCAATCAAAAAGCGCTAATAACCAACAAAATGCGCACGGCTTATCGCCGAATTTGAATTTTGAAAAAAATAAAGAAATAAGTTCAACTGTTAGTGCCGATGCGCAAGCAGCAGAAAAATCCGAACAGGACATACAACAATATCTGGCTTTGATTGAAAAGTGTGGTATTGGATTTTTTATAAAATATTACCGCCAAATTTCGCGTTTGCCCTTGAAAGACGTGGACGTTACCGAAAATTATTCGTCCGCCGAACGCGAGGAACGGCTACTTGCCGCCAAAAAAATTATCGATAACGGCTTGTCAGAGCTTGCTTTATCGGAAATAATCAGGGCATATGACGATATTTTGGACAAAGAAGTAATAGACCGTGCAAAAGAATTGTTGGACGAAATCCGAAAGTGAGACTGAACGGTTACGCATATAAAATTTGAAATATATTGAAAAATCGTAGACAAATCAGGCGAAAATGTTGTTTTTTACAACAAGAAAAATTAAAAAATCAACAAAAAGGAGCAAAAAATGCAAAATTACAGTCTTTTTAACGGTTTGCCGTGCGGCACAAACACAAGAAAAATTTACGAAGATTGCGCCGAAAAATTCGGCTGGGATAAGTGGCTGTCTAATCAATTCGGCAAGCAAGGGCTCCCTCTCTATGCTCGCAAAGCTACGCCCGAGGGATTTAACGTATGGTTTATAGGACACAGTAATTGGACGACAACAAAAGGCGGAAGTTGGACCAACAAAATTTTGAAAGGCGGAGAACTGATAAATGAGTATTGGGATTGTATAGACAACACGGCCGATTTTTATGATATGACATACCGCGTTGTTTTTGCAAAAAAGAAGGACGGCTATTATTACTTTTTGGGGATTTATGAAGTAAACGAAAAGCCCGATATAACAAAAACAGTTGAACACAACGGGAAAAATGCCTATGTAAGGCGTTATAGGCGCGTTTGCGAAAATTATCCTAAATAGGCGGAAACATATGATAAAGAATAAAGATAAAAAAGCATTAATAATAGTAGATTTGATTTGTGTAATTCCTCTTATTATAGGGATTATACTTATAATATCGTCAACAAAAACGACCGAATATTCTACCGACGAATATTGGGTAGCACAAGATTATCATCACGTTTATGAAAGATATTCGGGCAAAATTGTAAACTATATTGAAGAAGACGAAACATGCAAAATCGAAGGGAATACGATAATTGTCAAAAAAAGAGGTGCTGGTTATCTTTGGGGAACATCTTTAACAGGTATCTTTGGCCTTGCTACTATTGGTTGTGTTGTTGGAGGCATATCCACAAGCGATTGGTGGTTTGAGTGGCGACAAAAACATAATTTTTAAATTTAGTTAGACACATAAATCGATTTAATTTATATTCTCCACCATAAAACAGACGGAGGCGATTACGCCTCCGTCTGTTTTTGTATGAATTGCCGCCCGAAAAACTTTGTGACCGGTTGCGAGGTTAATTATTGCCGAAACTTTGCGCCAAAAACAAAAGCCATCTAACAATCCAATAAACGGATAAGCTATAAATTGAAACCGGTTTTGAATATCTTCGGAAAAATGTGACTTTATTTACACGGCCGAAAATTTATTGACAAGCGCGCAGAAATATTATATTATAATTCTACTCTTTGTTTTTTATTTTGCTCGGGGTTGTAGCGCAGTTGGTAGCGCGTTTGTGCGAGCCGGATGGCGACGCTTTGGCGGAATCGCCAAAACTGCATTCGGCTTGGAACAGTCCCTGCGACAAGCCGCAATGACATTCCATTTCTGAAAAGAAACACTTTGTTTTTTATTTTGCTCGGGGTTGTAGCGCAGTTGGTAGCGCGTTTGAATGGCATTCAAAAGGTCAGGGGTTCGACTCCCCTCAGCTCCACCACGTCGCCGCAAGGCGCGTTTTGCAAAGGGTTGCCTTTCGGCAACCCTTATGCTTTTAACGTCTGCGGCTCCTTTTCCCAAAAAAATACTTCGTCTTTTTTTGGGAGCCCTATGGAGGATTGTATCATGTTCGACTTTGAGACGCGGCGCTCCACCAAATCAAAATAATCCGAACTCGACAAGGGCGATCGTAACCCACAATCGGTTCGGATTTTTCTTTAAAAAAACGCAAATAACGAGCTAATATTTTAAATCTACGCAACAATTTTAAAGTTTTTCTCGTCTGACAAGATAGATAATTCAATAACAAAAGCAAAATTAAACGAGGTACGAAATGGAAGAAAAATTCAACCTGATTGGCGATTTAAACAATATCAAAAATCAATTATCCCTGCAAGGGCTGAACCTTACAACAAGAGAAACGGCAGAACTCATTGATATTTTAAATGAATACAGTAAACAATTAGAGCCCGACGAACTGTTCGAAGACAGAGTACGTATGCCCCGTCAAAACGGCAGATATTTGAGTTTTATGATTCTCGAACACGAATATCATATCTGTATAAGCCGCTTATGTCTGTATTTTCTGGCGAAACTCACAAATCGCATAACTTTTGAACTCTCGGAAAAGATATTTGATTGGACGGCTCCCGATATAATCAACAGAATAGATGAAATCAACGGAGAAAAATGTGTTATTGAAGAAGCTCTTCAAAACGACAGACTTGGCACGGATAAAGTATTCGATAAAAATAACGGTCAATGCTGCAACTTCAACCTTAAATGTCATTTCAGGCAGGACGAAAAATGCACATGCACAAAGAGTGATTTGACGAAAATATACGAGAGTCTTACCAAAAGAGGAGTAATGAAAAGGACGGACAATGGTTATAAAATCAGACTTTGACAAAAAACGGAGACGCAAACCGTCTCCGTTTTTTAATTGCCGTATTACATTTTCGCAACAAATCAATTCAGTGGCGCATCCTTTGGAATTACCGATTTGTAGCCGTTCCCGAACCGCACGCACTTCGATACTCGGGAGAGCGTTGCGGAAGAAATGCTCGTTTCCGCTGTAATCTGCTCGTACGTCTTGCCTTCCAAAAGAAGTTTGGCGGCTTTCAGTCTCTGCGACATGGAAGCCAGCTCGTTATAAGTCAACAAATCGTCGAAAAAAGCGGCACATTCCTCTACCGTTTTAAGCGACAGAATAACTTCGAAAAGTTCACGGTTCTGTTCGGATATTTCTTTCATTCCACATTTCCCCCACGCATTAAAAACGCTTTGGTTCTTTCATTTTTCGGGTTTGAGAAAATTTCATCCGGCAAGCCCTCCTCGACAATCTCTCCGTTCTCCATGAACAGCACGTAATCGCCGACCTTGCGCGCAAACTCCATTTCGTGTGTAACTACTATCATAGTACGCCCCACAAGAGAGCGTATGAGCTTTAACACCTCGTCCGAAAGCCAGGGGTCGAGCGCGGACGTGGGTTCGTCGAAACAGAGGACGTCAGGTTCGGCGGCAAGCGCTCTGGCAATCGCCACGCGCTGCTGCTGTCCGCCGGAGAGTTCGGAAGGATATGCCGAAAGTTTTTCGCCGAGCCCGACGGCGACGAGCAACTCCTCGGCACGGCGTCTGTTTTCGGCGAGCAGTTCGGCTCGCAAAGTCTTGTTTTTCATCGTGCGTTCCTTTATGAGCAAATCCGCGGCAAGCCGCACGTTATCCAAAGAAGTATACTGCGGAAAGAGGTTGAAACTTTGAAAGACAAGTCCGAATTTCAGACGTTTTTCGCGCAGTTCGCGCTCGGTGTATTTCTTGCTTCCGTCGAAAAGGAGTTCGCCGCCGAGAAAAATTTTGCCGCAATCGGGCAGATTTATGAAGTTGAGACATCGTAAAAGCGTTGTTTTCCCGCTACCCGACGCACCTATTATAACCAAAATTTTTCCCTTTTGCAAATTAAAGTCAATGCCTTTTAAAACTTCCGTTTGGGAAAATTTTTTGCGGAGACCTTCCACCCTTAAAAATTCCATCAGATTTTTATGTACTCCAATTTTTTTTCAATGAAGTTGAACAGCAGAGTGAGCGCGCCCACGAATACGAGATAAAAAACTCCCGTATAGAATATCGGCCATATGAGACCGGCCCTTGCGTATTCCTGTGCGGACATTATAATCTCCGCCACGCTTATGATCCTTGCAAGCGAAGTATCTTTTACAAGCGTTATAATTTCGTTGCTCATGGGCGGAACCACACGTTTTACAACCTGTAAAAGTATAACGTGCGTAAACGCCTGCGTACGGGTCATGCCCAAAGCCTGAGCCGCCTCTCTCTGACCGGCTGGGACGCCCTCTATTCCTCCTCTGAAAATTTCCGAAAAATAGCATGCGTAATTTACCACGAACGCCACTATGACTGACGGAACGCGGTCGAAACCGCTTATTCCGAAGAGAAGATACGGACCATAGAAGATGGCGATAATCTGCAACATCAGCGGAGTTCCGCGCACCACCCATACAATGGCCTTTATTACTGCGCGAAGAGGCTTGAACGAGGACATGGCGCCGAAAGCTATTATAAGTCCCAACGGCAGAGACAGAGCCAAAGTCACGGCAAAAATATATACCGTCGTGCCGAATCCCTGTAATAGGTCTAATGTTACTTCGATAAAAACGTTCATACCATATATTTTTCGATAAGTTCGTCAAAAGTGCCGTCGGAGCTGTACTTTGCTATAATGGCGTTGAGGTTTTTGAGAAGTTCCTCATCCGATTTACGCATGCCTATGCCGTACTGTTCCGCCGCGAAGCCGACGTCTTTATATACAAGGTCGGTATAATCCGTACCGGCTCCTGTCATGGCTCTTGCCATAGTGTAGTCTATAACGGCTATTTCGGATCTGCCCGTCTTGACTTCCAGAAGGCAGTCCGACTGCGCTTCCTTTTTAATCAGGGAATCACATCCGTTTTCAGAGCATACCGTTTCGCCTGCGGAACCCGACTCAACGGCTACGGAGGAAGCGTTTGCAAGGTCGGCTATGGTCGAATATTTGTCGGCATTTTCCGCCTTTACCACCACTACCTGTCTGTTGTCCATATAGGGATCGGTTATGGCGATTTTCTCTTTAAGCTCGTCTGTTATGGTCATTCCGTTCCAGATGACGTCTATTTTGCCCGTTTGAAGTTCGGAAATTTTATTGTCCCAATCTATGACCTGAAACTTGGGAAAGTATCCGAGTTCCGCGCACGCTTTTTCGGCAAATTCCGTATCGAATCCTATCAACTTGTCGTTTTCGTCGTAATAATTCATCGGCGAATAGATGGTTATGCCTATGACGAGAGAATCGTCGTTGCTCGCACATGCCGTAGCGGCGCCGGCGCATACCGCGCAAACCGCGGCAGACATAAAAAAAGTAAGAAATTTTTTCATTTTTTGCTCCTTTTTGCTTTAATGCTTTACTGTGTTAAAGTGATTATGAGAGCATTATACTTTATCACTTTAAATTTGTAAAGCGTTTTAACGGGATTTTTCCGAAAATTTTTAAAATTTTTGAAATTGCGCCTGCAAATCATTTTTCAGAGGCGGACACGGCGCAGATTATATAGCCGAAGAATTCCCAATGTTTGCGCTCTCTTATTTCGTAAAGGCGGACACGGCGCAGGTTATATAGCCGAAGAATGGGAATATTTCAGGCCATGTTCCGAAACAGCAAATATTTCCGCTAACATTATAAAGCAGAACAAACGACAAGATATATCGCTAATAATTAATGTACCGAAAAGTTATTTGCCGATAGGTTATATATATCGCGACTTTATTTTTGAAGAAACAATGTTCTCACAGTCTATTTACCCAAACAGAATGTACCCACAATCTTTTTGCGGAGAAATGTCGGCTTGACGTTTACCGCTCGCTCCTTCGTTCATTTTTATATTAAAGAAGCGCCTTGCCTTTGGGCTTGACGCTTTTATCCTTTATATATTGTTTTTGTTTTATTCGATGACACTGCCGCTTGCTCGCATGAGAGACTTGACGCTTGTATCCTTTATTTATTCACTTAATTATAATCTATTATTTCATATATTATAGATATATTTACTTCTTGCCTTATTGCCCGTTTAATCTATTTATCGAGGTATTCCTCCCCTTTTCGACGCCGAGAACTCAAAGCCGAATTCTTCGCAGAGGGTTTTTCAATATTTTACTCATATAGGTGACTCGCATAATTAAAAAGATACCGCCCTTCCGTCTGTCCGCGCCGATACATTCACTGTCTCGCAGTCAGCGGCAACGCCTTGAATTCGGCAAACCGCCTTTCCGACGGGCAAAGCGGTGAACTACGGACGAGCTCTTATTCGCTACCTTTTTGCGGCGAAGAAAGAATTTGAAGAGCTCGAAAACGGGTATGACGGAGAAGGACGCGGCAAAAACGATCAGCCACTGCCGCCAATCTATCGGCACGAGTCCGAACGCGGAAGAGAGCGGAGTTACGCATAACAGCACATTTACAGCAATACCCACTGCCGCGGTTATTATGAGAGCCTTGTTTGAAAGCAAGCCCGAAAACGCAGACCTCGACCCCGAACGGACATTGAAAGCATGGAACAGCTCCGCAAAGGAGAGCGTGAGAAAGGTCATTGTGGTTGCGACTGCGTTTCCCCATAGAGGCAGAGCCGCGGCAAACACTCCCACGGTAGCGGCGGTTATATATATTCCGCCGACGGCTATTTTCAGAAGCGAATTCCTTGAAAAAAGAGAGCTGCCCAACCGCTCGGGCGGACGGAGCATGATATCGGCGTCCTCCTTTTCCATGCCGAGAGCAAGCACGGGAAAGCTGTCGGTTATGAGGTTTAACCATAACAGTTGAGTTGAGAGCAGAAAATCGAATCTGAAAAAGAACACGGACGCTATCAAAATCGCCAGAACTTCGGCAAGATTGGTGGACACGAAAAAGCGTATTGTTTTACTGATATTGGAAGAAATTCTGCGCCCTTCGCGCACTGCGGAGACTATCGTGGCAAAATTATCGTCGGTTATCACCATATCCGAAGCGCTCTTAGTAACGTCTGTGCCGCTTCCCATGGAAATGCCTATATCCGCGCTCTTAATGCTCGGGGCGTCGTTTACGCCGTCGCCCGTCATAGCAACGACCTCTCCGCCCCTCTTCAAGCAGGCTACGATAAGTTTTTTGTGGCGCGGACTGACCCTTGCAAATACGTTTGCGCGCATTATCTTTTCGTCTCGCTCCCTTCCTCGCAGCTCCTCTATCTCCTCTCCCGTAACAACTTCGTCCATGCTTTTTGCAATGCCCACTTTTTCCGCCACGGAAAACGCCGTTCGCACGTGGTCGCCCGTAATCATAACCGTTCTTATGCCAGCGCCGCCGCACTCCGCCACCGCTTCCGCCGCTCCTTTTTTCAAGCCGTCGTACATTCCGCACAGTCCGATAAATATAAGATTATCTTCCGAGACGGAGCCCTCGTACGGACGATACGCAAACGCCAGAACGCGGAGCGCCTTATCGGACATCTCGTCGTTCCGTGAGAGAATTGCTGCCCTGTCCGTTTTTGTCAACTCGCGGATTTTTTGCCCCTCCGCTACATAGGAGCACTTGTTTATAAGCAGATCGGGCGCGCCTTTGGAAAACACATATCCGCCCTTTTCGGTCTCCGCCGCAACTGACATCATCTTGCGTTCGGAAGTGAATGGCAGTTCTCCGAGTTTCTTGAATTCAATGTCGAAACCCATGTCGTCGGCGTAGTTTCGGAGCGCTATTTCGGTCGGGTCTCCGACATAGCTTCCGCGCTCGCCCTTTACTGTGGTGCACACCCTCATGCACGTCAAAAGAGCGCTCCGCGGATTTTCGTCGGAGAGCGTAAAAGTTTCCGAAACTTTCAGACGGTTCTGCGTCAGCGTGCCTGTTTTGTCGGTGCATATCACAGAGCAACAGCCCAACGTTTCAACCGATTTCAGTTTGCGGATAATTACGTGGCGGCGGCTCATTCTCTGGACGCCCATCGACATTATTATGGTCACTACCGCCGGAAGTCCCTCTGGAATGGCGGCGACCGCCACGGCTACGGCGGTTACGAAATTTTTCAGAATACCGTCCTGACGAATAGCCACGCCGAGTATGAAAATAAGCACGGTGACCGCCAGCACAAAGTACGTAATCGCCTTCCCGAGCTTTGAAAGGCTCTTTTCGAGGGGAGTGGGCCCCTGCTTGCCGTCCTTCAACATTTCGGCTATTTTGCCCATTTCGGTCTGCATCCCAACCGCGGTCACCACCGCCGTGCAGTTGCCGCTTACGACATAAGTTGAGCCGAACAGAGTATTTGTCATGCCGCCGAGAGCTACCTTGTTGCCGTGGATGCGCTTTGAATTTTTCTCTACCGCCACGCTTTCGCCCGTCAAAGCGGATTCGTCGCATTTGAGGCCGTTTTCTTCCACTATTCTGCAATCCGCCGGCACGACGTTGCCCTCTTCGAGGAGAACAATGTCGCCGACCGTTATATCTTCGCAGGGAACTACCGCGGTTTTGCCGCCGCGGCGGACTTTGCATTGGCTCGCGGAGAGCTTTTTGAGATCGTCTATCGCTTTATCCGCGCGAAACTGCTGAACGGAACCGACTACCGCATTAAGCAGTATAATGGCGAGTATAATTATCGTGTCGGTAAGCTCTCCGCCGTCCTCCGAAAATACGGCTATAACTCCGGATATCGCCGCGGCAATTATAAGAAGTATTGTCATAAAGTCGGAAAACTGCGAAAAAAACAGGCGGAATATCCCCGTCTTTTTACCGCTCTCTATGGCGTTTTTGCCGTAAGAGCCGAGTCTTGCGCGCGCCTCCTCTTCCGTTAGGCCGTCCATACGACTGTTCAGTTTTTTGAGCGCAGACTCAACTTCCTCAAAACAAAAATTCTGCATACTCTACCTCTTTTGTAAAGTATGCAGGTTTGTCCTTCAATATGAATATGAAACTGCCGCCGCCGTGCAAAGCTGTGCTGCTTACGTCAGTTTTTCAGTTCGGGATATCTTTCAGAGAGCAAGTCGAATATTATCTCCGCGCACTTGGTCGCGCCGAAATTGGTTCTCTCGGACTCTGCGGCTCTCTTATAGGGCTCTATCAGCGAGGGGTCCTTAACGAACTCTTCTATCTTGTCCACGACCTTTTCGGGGTCGAATATCTTCAAGGCGTTGCCCACGGATTCTATATAGTACTTTCCTATGTTCTGCTCTATGGTGGTGGCGTACTTCGTAATTATCATGGGGAGCCCGAAGAAGCAGACCTCCGCGCACATGTTTGCGCCGCTCTTGCCGCAGAAGACGTCTGCGGACGCCACTACTTCGAGCATATTGTCAACGAGCCCCATCGGCTTGAAGAGGGTATTGCCGTTGCTCTCGATTTCGAGAAACTTCTTATACAGTTCTTCGTTTCTGCCGCAGACGGGCACGAGGTTTACGGGCAAATCGCGTTTAAGGATTATATTGCATATCTCCTCCATTTTGCCTATGCCGTAGCCGCCCTCCGCGAGCACGACGGTGAATTTATCGGGGTCGAGACCCAATCTTTCGCGCAGAACGCGCTTGTCCTTTTCGACGGCGAACGCCTCTCCCCTTATTAAAAACGGAACCTGTTTCAGATTTTCGTCGTTGAAGCGTATAGGATGCTTTTTACGCGCCTTCTTATATCCCGTACCGGTGGAAACCATAACGATATCGGCGTCGTAACTGAAAAGAGGATTCACGTCGGTATCGGGGCAATACATCACGGTCAACGGCTTGCACTTGCACTTTTTGGCGTAATAATTTGTTGCCCAGTGAGTGCTGAATACGAGGTCGGGTTTGAGTTCGTCCATATGTCTGTATGCCGGCTTGCGCGAACCGAGTTTCAAAAATTTCATTGTCGCCCAAGTGGAAAGATGAATACGCCAGAACTCCATATTTATAGTGGTGAAAAAGCCATAAGAGGTATGCCTGTTCTGCTTTTCCACCTGCTCTCTCAAACGTCTGCCGAAAATTTCGAGGTTCTTATTGCCCGTCTCGGTAAAAAACTCCGAACGTACGACCTCTACCTTGTCGCCGTAAAGTTTTTCAAACTCGTCGGCTATGCTCCTCATGGGAATTATATGTCCGAGGCCGGCCTCGGTAAAGGGAAACACTACTCTCGGTTTATTCATATCTCGCTCCTTTTTATGCGTTCTTTTTTTATATTCTCTCGGCAAATTATTATACTCCGCTTTCCGCGGAAAGTCAATAGCACGAAAAAAGGGCGCATTACGCGCCCACTTTCAGTTCTCCTCTCCTCTATGCTCTTCTTCCTCGTCGTGAGGGTCGGGAAAAAGAGTCTTATCGTACTCGATGCCGTGCCTGTCATAATAGTCCTTTATCGCCGCGCGGATTGCTTCCTCGGCAAGAACCGAACAGTGCATTTTATGAGCCGGCAGACCGTCGAGAGCCTCCGCGACCGCCTTGTTGGTCAGTTCGAGAGCCTTCGAAAGGGGCTGACCTTTTATCAGCTCGGTAGCCATCGACGACGAAGCTATTGCGCTTCCGCAGCCGAAGGTGTTGAATTTTACGTCGACTATGATATCGTTCTCGATTTTGAGATAGATCTTCATTATGTCGCCGCATTTGGCGTTGCCGACCTCGCCTATTCCGTCCGCGTCGTCTATCTTGCCGACATTTCTGGGATTGGTGAAGTGGTCCATTACTTTTTCGCTGTACAGTGCCATATATATTCTCCTTAACCGTACTTTTATTTCAGATTAAATGCTTGCGTATGCCCTTTTCGAGCTCTTCCCATACGGGAGACATATTGCGAAGATATTCTATTACCTTCGGCACTTCCTCCACGATATAGTCAATATCCTCTTCGGTATTCGCCTCCGAAAGAGAGAGACGCAGCGACCCGTGCGCCACCTCGTGGGGAAGACCCAGAGCGAGTAACACGTGCGAAGGGTCGAGAGAGCCCGAAGTGCATGCCGAACCCGACGACGCGCAGATGCCTTTTGCGTCTAAAAGCAGCAATAAACTCTCTCCCTCTACGCCCTCGAAACACATATTCACGTTGCCCGGCAGACGGCGGCTTCTGTCGCCGTTGAGTTTGGAATGAGGTATCTTCAAGAGGCCGTCTATAAGTTTTTCGCGCAGACGGGTAAGATATTCCCCGTTCTCCTTTAACTTTGAACAAGCCTCTTCGAGCGCCGCCGACATTCCGACAATACCGGCGATATTTTCGGTGCCGGCTCTCTTGCCACGCTCCTGCGCGCCGCCCTCTATAAACGTAAAGAGCGGCAATCCGCGCCTGCAATAGAGTGCGCCGACGCCCTTGGGACCGTGGAACTTATGCGCGGAGATAGAAAGCATGTCTATATTCATCGCCTTTACGTCCACGGGAATGTGACCGGCCGCCTGCACTGCGTCGGTGTGGAATATGACCCCCGTCTCGCGGCAGACCTTGCCGATTTCCGCAATAGGCTGAATTGTGCCGACTTCGTTATTCGCGAACATTACGGTTACGAGAGCCGTATCGCCTCTTATGGCGGCCTTGACCTCTTCCGCCGTGACGAGGCCGTTCGAATGGACGTCAAGATAGGTGACTTCAAAGCCCTCTTTTTCCAACTTTTTGAGAGTGTGGAGCACCGCATGATGCTCGAACGCAGTGGTTATAATGTGTTTTTTACCCTTGCGCGCGCCCTGCAACGCCGCGGAGCGGATACACTGGTTGTCCGATTCGCTTCCGCCCGAAGTGAAATATATTTCGGACGGCTCGCAATTCAGACACTTTGCCACCTTGCCGCGCGCCGATTCGAGCGCTTCCTTCGCGACCTGTCCCACCGTGTGCAATGACGACGGGTTGCCGTAGACCTCCTTGAAATAAGGGGTCATGGCCTCGATAGCCTTGTCGCTCATGGCGGTCGTCGCCGCATTGTCTGCATAAATTACTTTCGTCAAATTTTTTTACCTGTCTTTTAAGTATGTTTTAATTGCACGATAACAATGCAATTCTATTATTTTTTACGATTTATCAGCGGCGCGCTCGCCGCAGACAGCCCTCTATTTATAAAATCCGACTGCCCTCGGCAAGTTTTCTGTTTGTATTATAAAATCAAATTCCTATTATGTCAATAGGAATTTGTGTATTTTTAAAAATTTTTGAATTTTCAGACGAGATCTTTCAAAGATTTGGATTTCAGAAAGGTCATTATCACCTCGTCGAGCTCTTTGAAAAGGGGCAATGTGGCGCACGTACTCGCATTTTCGCAGGGAGCGGAGCCCTCTTCGAGACAGCTTACGGGAGCGAGCGAACCCTCGCCGGAGAGAAGAATTTCCGCAACGGTATAATCGGCCGCCGGACGGGAAAGTTTATAACCGCCGCTCTTGCCGCGAGCGGAGACAACGAGGCCGGCCGTGGAAAGCTGCTTCGCCGAAGTTTCAAGGTATTTCAAACTTTCGTTCTGACGGGCGGCGACGTCGGCAAGAGAGATAAAGCCCTCTCCCTCGTGCCGTGCCAGATCAACCATAACTTTGAGGGCGTTTCTGCCCTTGGTAGTTATCATCATAAACGTATACTCCTTTCAAACGCCCGATTCAAGTCCGCGCGCAGCAATCTCGGCGAAAACTCAACCGCCGTACTCTATCATTTTTTCAATGCACTTGACCGCCGCAACGCGCAGTTCCTCGTTTAAAACTATCTCCTCTCCGCCGTCGCCCATAAGACAGGCATACACGTCGGGAAGGGTGGTGAGTTTCATGTTCGGACAAATAAGATTCTTCGAGAGCGGATAAAATTTCTTGTCCGGACATCTGAATTGCAGGTGCTGGACTATGGAATTTTCCGTGCCTATGATAAATTCTTTGCCCTGCGATTTTTCGGCAAAATCCATTATCCCCGAAGTGGAGCCCACATAGTCGGCAAGTTTTGTGACTTCGGGGCGGCACTCCGGATGTACCAAAAGCAGGGCGTCGGGGTGCCGTTCACGTGCGGCGAGGACGTCCTCGCGTTCGATTTTCGCATGAGTGGGACAGCCTCCCGAAAGAAGTTTGAAATTTTTCTCCGGAAGTCTTTCGGCGATATATGTACCCAAATTTATATCGGGGATAAACAGTATGTTCTTTTCGGGAACAGCGCGACAGATTTTGAGCGCGCTGGAACTTGTAACGCAGTAATCGGCTATTGTTTTGAGCTCCGCCGTGGTGTTTATGTAAGCGACTACGGCGTAATCGGGATACATCTTTTTGACTTCGGCTATCACCCCTCTGTCCATCTGCTCTGCCATGGGACAGCCGGCCCGAGGATTGGCGAGAAGCACCTTTTTCTGCGGAGAAAGCATTTTAACGGTCTCCGCCATAAAACGCACGCCGCACATTATCACGGAGGACTGTTCGGCCGTTTTGGCCTTTACCGCGAGCGCGTAGCTGTCGCCCACGAAATCGGCGACTTCGCAAATCTCCTCCGACATGTAACTGTGCGCCAGAATACACACGTCTCTCTGCTTTTTGAGCCGTAAAATTTCGGCCTGCAAATCTTTTATCATATTAATACCTATTGATTATGTAGGAAATTATACACCATATTTAAAGGCACGTCAAGCGGTGGGCGCAAAAATTCGCGCCACCGCCCACATTTAATATTAATTTCCGATATTCTGTTACGCGTTTGTCCGCCGGCGATAATGATTATTAACCTTTCGGACGCTCCGCGTCTTTTGCAAAGTCTCGCGTAAAGCGCAGAGGCGAAACAGTGCTTTGCGTAATATTTATTTAGATTAAGACGACTCCGTTTGCAAGATAAAACCGCCCGACAAGCGAAAGGCAAGTCGGGCGGTTACTTCATTTTATCGAGGATAATTTTCAGCCTTTGAAAGGCGGAATCTGCGGAATGTGGGAATTATCGTTTTTGGCTTTTGTGTGACGCGTTTTTATGGAACGGCGGATATTCTTCTCGGCCTTCTTTTCCTCCGGAGTGCTCTCCACATAGGGAATTTCGAAGATAACGGCTTCGAAGGGGCGCAAATCAAAGCAGAGCTTATAGGGTCTGCCGTCGCATAGCTCCTCTCTCGCTTCTATTTCGAGAGGGTTGCCGTCGGGATAGGTAGAGAAGATTCTCTTGTAAACTCCGGCGAGCGGAGCGCCTACGCCCATATCCCATCTGTCCACGGGCGCAAAGTTTATTACGAAAATCAAAGCGTTGTTATAGTTCCAAGGGTTGCGCCTTATGAACGTGAAAATGTTGCGGTTGAAGTCGCCGCTGTTTATCCACTCGAAAGTTTTGGGACCGCCGCAGTCATTGTAGAGAACGGGGCGTTCGCGATAAATATGCAGGAGGGTGCGATAGCAGTTCATTACGTCGCGGTGGCCTTCGTCGTCGGCAAGATACCAATCGAGACCCGTGCGGAAGTTCCACTCGTTGATCTGCGCGAAATCCTGACCCATAAACAGCAGTTTCTTGCCCGGGTGACCCATCATCATTGTGTACAGTGCTTTCAGACTGCCCAGCTTGTCCATCTTGTTGCCCGGGAATTTATTATACATACTGCCCTTGCCGTATACCACTTCGTCGTGTGAGAGCACAAGCATATAGTTCTCGTTGAAAATATACTCGAAAGTATGGGTGAGCAGCCAGTGATGATAGGGGCGATATATGGGGTCCTTCTTAATGTATGTGAGAGTATCGTTCATCCAGCCCATGTTCCATTTGAGACCGAAGCCGAAGCCGCCGTTTTTCGCCGGTTTGGTTACGCCTTCGATTATGGAACTGTCCTCGGCGATGAGGAAGGCGTCGGTGCGCTGTCTCATTATGCTGTTCAAATGACGGAAAAATTCAAAACTTTCGAGATTCTCGTTGCCGCCGTAAATATTGGGGCGCCACTGCTCCCTTCCGAAACTCGAATAGAACATTGCCGCCACCGCGTCCACGCGGAGAGCGTCGATATGATATTTGTCTATCCAGAAAAACGCAGAGGCTATGAGGAAGTTGGAGACTTCCTTTTTGCCGAGGTCGAAAGCTTTGGTGCCCCACTCGGGATACTCCGCGCGGAGAGGGTCGCCGTACTCGTACAGCGGAGTGCCGTCGAAGTTTGCAAGACCGAAATCGTCCTTGGGGAAGTGCGCCGGAACCCAATCCAGAATTACTCCTATTCCGCACTTATGCATATGATTTACGAAGTATTGGAAATCTTCGGGCGTGCCGTAGCGCGAGGTGGGCGAGAAATAGCCCGTTACCTGATAGCCCCACGACGGGTCGAAGGGATATTCGCATATTCCCATTAACTCTATATGCGTATAGCCCATGTAGTTGACATATTCGGCAAGTTCATGCGCGAGAGTGCGATAGTCGAAATATTGGTCCTCGTCCCATTTGGAGAGATCCTTTTTCCAGCTTCCGAGATGAACCTCATAGACCGACATTGGCTTTTCGAGGAAATTCTCATTGTGCTTCGTCTTTTTCCATTCGGCGTCTTCCCAAACAAAGTTATCGGGATTGCAGATTATGGAGGCGTTTGCCGGACGCAATTCGGAGCGGAAAGCGTACGGGTCTATCTTGTAAACTTCGCTTCCGTCGGCGCGCACTACGAGATACTTGTATTTTACGCCCTCGCACATGCCCGGGACAAAGAGCTCCCATATCTCGTCATCCATCTTCTGCATCACGTCGCGCCACGGCGTCCAGCCGTTGCCGTCGGACACAACGCAGACGGCGCGCGCATGGGGAGCCCAAAGTACAAACTGAACGCCGCGAACGCCGTCCACTTCTCTAATGTGTGCGCCCATCTTGTTGTACAATTCGTAATGAGTGCCGTGATGAAAAAGATATCTGTCTAAATCACCGAAAAATTTTTCCATTTTAATCCCCCGAAATATCAATATATATTGAGTTTTTCACTCTTAATTTTCAAATTTATAGTAATACACGCAGCCCGACTGCGAAGGCATGGTGAGGAAAATTCTGCCGTTCTTCACGGGAACGCGCTCCTCGTTCAAATCGAACGAATAGTCGGCGCAGAAGAACTTGCGAGTCATAAACACTTCGTTTCTCGGCACTCCCAACTGCCATACGGGCGCGGTGAGACTTATTTCTGAATCGGAGCAATTTATGATGACCGCACAGCACTCGTCCTCGTCGAATCTGCCGTAAATTATATAGCCGTTGCCGGCGTCGAGTCTCTTTATACTGCCCATTTTGAGGCACTTGATTTTCTTGCGCAGTCTAATGGCCTGTTTATGGAATTCTATCAACTGCCAATCCTCGCTCCCCCAAGGATATGTCCGGCGGCAGTCGGGGTCCGTCCAGCCGACCTGACCGGCCTCGTCCGCATAGTATATGCCCGGCGAACCCGGCCACGTGAACTGAATCAAAACGGCGAGCTCCATGGTGCGCTTATCTATGTTATAGCCGGCCTCCTGCGGACCCTTCGTACGGGTAGTGCCCACCGTGCGGTTCGTGCGGGTGAGAAATCTGGAATGGTCGTGATTGGAGAGCTGATTCAAAGCGGAATCGAGCGCCGGACGGGGGAATTTCGACATGTTTTTAAACATCGAGGCGAAGAACGCCTTGCCGTCCCACAATTTGCTCTCGTCAAAGGCTTCGGAGTGCTTTTCCATGCCCGTAAGAAACCACGTGACGGGCTCCATAAAGGCGTCGTAATTCATTACCGAATCCCACTCTTTGCCGTTGAGCCAACTTTCCGGAGAACCGTAGTGTTCCGCAAACACGAACGCCTCCGGATTGGCCTCGCGGACGCGCTCGCGGAATTTTTTCCAGAACTTATGATTATAGCGCGCGCTGTGACCGAGATCGGCGGCCACGTCAAGCCGCCAGCCGTCCACTTTGAACGGCTCCGAGACCCACTTGCTTCCGGTGGAAATTATATAACTTTCAAGCTCTTTGCTGTGCTCGTAATTGAGTTTGGGAAGAGTGGGGAAATCCCACCAACCCTCGTACTCGCTCCGCGCTTCGTGAGGTTTTTTGAATTTGAAATAACTGCGGTACGGGCTCTTCGCCGATTGGAAGGCGCCGACTTCATAGCCCTCCTTGTTGAGGTATATGCCCTCCCTGTCCATCCACTTATTGAAGGAGCCGCAGTGATTGAAAACGCCGTCGATAACGACTTTCATTCCGCGACGATGAATTTCCTTTACGAGCTCGATGAAATATTCGTTGCTCTTTTCGAGATTTACCTGACTTGTCGTACGCTTTATATATTTGGGAGCAAAGCCGTTGTGCTTTTCCCAATGCTGCATTTTATGGTCCACATCCTCTTCGATGACGGCGAGGTGGGGGTCTACGTGGTCGTAGTCCTGCGTATCGTACTTATGGTTCGACGGTGAAACGAAGATGGGATTGAAATAGATTGCCTCCACTCCCAGATCCTGCAAATAATCCAACTTCGACATTACGCCCTGCAAATCTCCGCCGTAGAAACAGCGGACGTCGAGCTCGTCGGGGAATTTATACCATTCCCTGATTCTCTTCGAATGGCCGCCGGTGTAATAAAATTCACCGTCCTCCACGTCGTTGTCGGGATTGCCGTTGCAAAAGCGGTCGGGGAATATCTGATAAAAGACGGCGCCCTTTGCCCAATCCGGAACTTTGAACCCGGGAACGAAAGAGAAATTGTATTCCTCCTGAACGTTTTCCATACAACCGAGGCGGTCGTAGTAAACGATATCGTCCTCGTCGCAGATTTCGAAATAATACTTTATCTGTCTGTCGGGGCACCTGAAAGTGTATTCATAATAGTCGAAATATACATCCTTACGAACAGACACGAGTTCTCTGCGCTGTTTTAAGGTCATAGGTTTCATCTCGCGCTTTATGCCGTTTATGACAACATAAACGTTCAAGGCGTCGTTTGCAAGCGTGCGTATGCGCACGGTTACGCGGTCGCCCACGCAAGGCTCGTACGGGGTCTTGTATCTTCGGGTTTCGTCGCTGAACAGCGCGTTTCTGTTTATCATCGGGTCCGTCCTTTACGCCTTATTTTATCTATGAAATTGTATCATAAAAGGCGTTCAAAGTCAATACAGGTTTATAAATCGGCGGCATAAAATTAAAACGAAAAGAGTAATCGCTCTTTAAAGAGCCGAAAACCTCCGAAATGCGGCGGCCGAGGGCATAAATTCCGTCGAAAACAGAGAACGGACGGAGATACTCCGTCCGCTATTGCCGTTCAATTTAAAATTACGTCTTTCAGACTTTCGTATTTTTCCGCCGCGACGCGCGACAAAACAGTGTAATCGAACGCCCCCGAAAAGGCCTCGTCGGAAATTGCCTTGGCGGTGAAAATGACGTCGGCGGAGAAGTGCAGATTTTTGATTTCGGAAAGTACTCTTCCCGATTGCCGCGTGCCCATAAAGTCGCCGCCGCCGCGTATTTTGAGATCGGCTTCGGCAATCTCAAATCCGTCGGAACTGTTCCTGATTACATTCAATCGCGTGCGAGCCTCCTCCGTATCGGCGCCCATTAGCAGAAAACAATAGCTCTTTTTATCGCCCCTGCCCACTCTGCCGCGCAGTTGATGTAATTGCGAAAGCCCGAATCTTTCGGCGTTCCAGATTATCATTGTGGTCGCGTCGGGCACGTCTACGCCCACTTCTATTACGGTGGTGGACACGAGGCAGTCGAATTTTTTGGCCCTGAACGCCTCCATGATTTCGTTCTTCTCTCTGTCGCGCATCTTCCCGTGCAAAAGCGCTATGCGAACGCCCTTCATTTTGCTTTGCAGTTCCTCGAAGAGTTCGGTCACGGACATAATCGTGCCCTCTTCGTCGCCCTCTATTTTCGGACAGACGAAATAGGTCTGCAACCCGAGCTCGGCCTGTTGAGCCACGTACCGATACATATCGCCGTACTTGCGTTCAGGAATTATGGCCGTGGTTATGGGCTGACGGGAGCGCGGCTTGTCTTTTATCGTGGTTATGTCGAGGTCGCCGTAAAATATGAGGGAGAGCGTGCGCGGAATGGGAGTCGCCGACATTACGAGAACGTCGCAGCCGTCGCCCTTTTCGGAGAGAGACGAGCGCTGTGCAACGCCGAAGCGGTGCTGTTCGTCGCAGACGACGAAGGACAGCCGATTGAATACGACGTCGCTCTGAATTACGGCGTGAGTACCGCAGACGATATCTACGGAACCGTCCTTTAACCCACTCTTTATTTCGCGCTTTTCGGCCGCCGACGACGATCCTGTGAGAGTACGGACGGCATACTCCGGAAAATATTTCTCTATGAGAGCGGCATTTTGACGGGCCAGCACTTCGGTAGGCGCGAGCATCGCCGCCTGATATCCCGATTTAACCGCCATATATATTCCGGCAAGCGCCACCGCCGTTTTGCCGCTTCCGACGTCGCCCTGTAACAGACGGTTCATCTTATGAGGAGAATGTAAGTTTTCGTAAATAGCGTCCACCGCCTCTCTCTGACCGTCGGTGAAGGCGAAGGGAAAGCGCGATATAAATCCGTCGAGCTCCTCACGCGTGACGGAATATCTGTTCATGCGCGCGTCGTCACGGCCGCCTTTTATAACTTTGAACGCCGATATCAAGAGAAAATATTCTTCGAGAGCGATGCGCTCCGCGCCTAACTTTTCGTCGTCGGGAGATTGGGGCTCGTGCACCTTCAAGTAGGCCTCTTTCAAGGGAATGAGCCCGTATTTTTTCTGCAATGCCACGGGGATATTCGAGGGGCAATCGACGAGAGAGAGCGCCTGACGCACCGACGCGCGGACTACTCCCTGCGTAAGGGATCCGGCAAGCGGATACACCGGAATAATGCCCTGCAAACGCGCGGATTTTTCGGCCTTTTCGAAAGACGGATTCACCATCTGACTGCCCATGCCGTACTTATTTTGCACTCTGCCGTAAAAGAGGTATTGACCCGTTGTGAGCCGCTGTGCCACATAAGGTTGATTGAACCATATGGCGGTGAAGAGATAGCCGCTCTGCTGGCACAGCGCCTTGACGTAAGGACGCTTCGAGTAGCGGTTCATCTCCACGTTCAGAACTTCGCACGCTGTCAAAATGACGTCGTTATGATAGGCGTCTTTAAGCGGAGTAACGTGCGTCAAATCGAGATAATCCCTCGGGAAGTGCCGCACAAGCTCTTCAACAGTGTAGATATTCAGTTTGTTGAAATCCTTCTCCCTCTTTTCGGAGACGAACTTCAAAGAAGTGAGCTTCATACCTTTTTAAATTATAAAAATAAATTATTTGCCGCGACTTTGGAGAGTGAAGTTAATATTCATTAACGGGACGCATAATTAGCGCGAGGCCTCTTCCGTGGGGAGCGTACTTTGCGTACGCGACCGAGGAGAGACGAAAGCGCGACATGGCAGAACATTATTTTGTAATCGCATAGAAACGAGTTATGCGAGGAGCGCGAGGATTCTTCCGTGGGGAACGTACACAGACGTACGCGACCGAGGAGAAACGAAAGCGCGACAATGCAGAACGAAGTTTATATGCGATTAAACGGCATAAAAAACGGGGTCGGCGCCGCACATAAAAACGCCAACCCCACCCTGTGATTTGATTTATTCAAGAGACACCATATAGTAGTATACGGGCTGACCGCCGAAATGGAAGTCCACGTCGCAATCGGGGAATTCCTCTCCGATTTTTGCGGCGAGAGCCTCGGCGTCCTCCTCGGACACGCCCTCTCCGTAATACAGAGTTATCATTTCGTGGTCCTCGCGTTTCAGCGCCTTGATGAGTTTCAATGTTGTGTCGGGTATATTTTCGCCCTTGGCAAGAATTCTCTTGTTGTCGAGGCCTATTATATCACCCTCTTTGAGCTTGAAGCCGTTCATAGTCGTGTTTCGCACGGCGTAAGTGACCTGACCGGAGGCAACGTTGTCGATTGCGTGGGTCATGTTGGTTTTATTCTCCGGAACGGACGCCTCTGGATTGAATGCGAGCGCCGCCGCAAAGCCCTGCGGAACGTTTTTGGTAGGAATCACGTGTATGGTCCGCTTCGTGACGAGCGCCTTGGCCTGTTCCGCCGCAAGAATTACGTTGGAATTGTTGGGGAACACGAACACGTTGGAAGCGTTTATCTTCTGAACCGCGTCGGCTATGTCCTGCGCGGAGGGGTTCATGGTCTGTCCGCCCTCTATAACTCTGTCGCACATTAGGTCTTTGAAAATTTCTTCGAGACCCTTGCCGGCGCAGATGGCGAGCATGCCCATCTCCTTTTTCTCGGCTTCGAGTTTGGCTTTGAGCGCGCGATTTTCTTCGAGCATGTTCTCTATTTTTATTCTGTCGAGTTCGCCCAATTCGAGAGCGTATGTGAGCGCTCTGCCCGGCGTATTGGTGTGAACGTGAACCTTTATAAGTTCGAGGTCGCCTATGCAGATAACGCTGTCGCCTATCTGCATGAGCTTTTCTTTGAGCCTGTCGATATCGGCAAGCGTGGTCATCTGTTTGAGATTTATAACGAAAAACTCCGTACAATAGGCAAATTCAATGTCGCCCAAATCGAGATTTATTATATCGGAATTGTCTCCGAAGAGATCTTCATCGCTCTTTTTTGTGTCGGCGGCGGCTTCGGTGGGGATTTCGCCGAGTTCTTCGGATTCGCCGGAGATTGCGGCAAGGAAACCGCGCATTATATGCATGAGACCCACGCCGCCCGAATCGACGACTCCCGCCTTTTTGAGGACGGGGAGAAGCTCGGGGGTCTTTGCGAGGGCGTCGTCGCCCACTTCGATGAGAGCCTTCAAGAACTCCACAAAGTCCTTATGTTTGCTTGCAAGTTTACCGGCGGACTCGCTCATAAGTCTTACGACGGTGAGAATGGTTCCCTCTTTGGGAATGGATACAGCGCCGTAAGCCACTTTTGTGCCGGCTTCGAGCGCCTTGGCAAAAGTTCTGGTATCGAATGAGTCCTTGGTATCCTTTACGACCGAGCAGATACCTCTGAAAATCTGGGAGGAAATAACTCCCGAATTGCCTCTCGCGCCTTTTAACGCGCCCTTCGAAACGGCGTCGCAGATTTCCTGAAAGCGGTTGGAAGTGCAGGCGTTCATCTCCTTTACGGCAGATTGAAGGGTGAGTGACATGTTTGTGCCCGTATCTCCGTCGGGTACGGGGAAAACGTTGAGGGCGTCGACTTTTGCCCTGTTTATTTCAAGCATTCTGGCACCGGACGCTACCATTTTACGGAATTCGGTGCTATTGATTGTTTTTTGCATAGTACTCCTTTTAAATGACTCGGCTGACACAGCAAACTCGCACAATCCCGAAAATCGGACTGTGCGAACGAAATTATAGCTTTACGCCGATAATGTTGACGTTTACGGTATCCACTATCATACCGGTAAAATGTTCAACCTTGTATTTTATGCTCTCTTTCAAAGATTCCGCAACGGCGTTTATGGAAACGCCGTACTTTATTATGACATTGACATCGATAAAAATTCTGTCGCCGTTCGTTACTACCTTTACTCCCTTTCCGTCGGTCTTTCTTTTCAAAAGTTCGGAGAGCGAATCGGTAATGTTGCGAGAAACGGTGTCCACTATTCCGTAGCACTCCAAAGTAGCGCTTTTAGCCACCTTTGCGATGGCCGAATCGGATATTGAAATTTTACCGTATACATTGCTTGTGTTTACAGACATAACATTTACCGTCCGATTGTTATTTTATACCATTTAAAAGTATTTTGCAAGTATTTACCGACAATTATCTGTATTTCGTCGGATTTATATATAAATATTTGGGAAAAATCTTAAAATTTTAAAACTTTGCCGCCGTTTTTGATTGATTTTTTTAAAAAGCCGTGTTATATTAAAAAAGGTCGCTATCGAAACGGCTTTATTTTTAACGATTTTATCCCACGGAGGTATAATAATATGTCGAGAGTTTGTGAAGTTTGCGGCAAGGGCCAGACCAGCGGTAACAACGTAAGCCACTCCAAGAGAAGAACGAGAAGAACTTTCAAGGCAAACGTTCAGAAGGTTTCCTATGTAGTCAACGGTAAAGTAACCACCGGCTACGTTTGTGCAAGATGCCTCAAATCCGTTGAAAGAGCATAAATTTTTTCTGCAAATAAATCGGCGGCGGAAGCTGAATGCTTCCGCCGCCTTTTTTATGTTCCGAAAACCTTGAAATTCCGAGGAGCAGTCAGGCTCCGTTAAATTTGCCCGTAAATTCGACTTCTGTTTCGGTAAACTTCACCTTTAAACTGCGAGTGGCGAACAGGCAAAGATACATATAATCGGAGTCTATGAGGTCGAGTTTGAAATCGAAAAACCGCCGTGAAAATACCGCGTCGGCCGTCTTGAACACGGCCTCCGTTTTCTGACCCTCGCGAACAATAACGAGATCGAATTTCTCGCCAACCGAAAAGACTGCACCGTTGTCTTCGGCTTTGAGCTCGGCGCTTTCGCGTGAGAATATTGCCTTGCCTTCCGGATATCCCAGCGCGCCGGATACGATATAGTTTCCGATAGGCGCGACGTCCGCGCGGTAGAGGTATATATCGTCGCGAAGCATAAGACCGAAGGCGCTCTGCAAGTTGGCTCCGCCTCCGGCTTCGAGAATTTCCGCCCTTGCGCGAGCGCGGAAATTCATGTCGGAAGGAATCTGCATAAACGCCGCGGCAAAGCCGTCGGCAGAGGAAGATATCTTGCCCTTCGCCTGTTTCGGATCCGACCAGACCACAAAGCCGCCATTATCAAACTCTGCTCCGAAGGGCGAAAAACCGTCGCCGCCGACATCGCCCATCACGGTGGAAAACCAACGGCCGTCGGGGGACAGGCTCTTTTCAGAAGCTCTGTTTTTATCGAACGGAGAGTAGACCGGACGGAAATAATCGGCGCGCACGGCGGACTTGAAATCGGTTGAAAAATCGGGAGCCGCCGCGTCTTTGAGGACGTAACTTTTGAGCGCGCAGTCGCTTTTTGAAAGGGCTTTGCAAAATTCGTAAGCCACGCGCTTCGCGCCGTATTCGTTGAGGTGGGTGCCGTCCATTCCGGCCGGAACACATTCGGATTTCTCTCCCAGATAAGTGGAATGAGAATGAAAGAATACGGCCTCTGAATTGTTTGCCTTGTAAATTTTACGGGTAATCTCCGTAAGGTCGATTACGGTAACCCCCACGGCCTTGCCCAAAAGCCGTATTGCCTCGGCATAGTCGCCGAAGGGCGTTTTGTGCACGCACGACCCGACATATTCGCCGGACGGGTCGTACCTTACTATCGGAGTACAGAGTATCGGCACCGCGCCCGAACGCCTTGCCGGTTTGATATAATTTTCGTTCAGGTTATATGCGAAGGAGACGCCGTTTTCGGATGAACCGTCATCGTAACTTTTGGAGGCGTCGGTAAAGCGCGCCGCGTCCTCCCTCTTTTCGTCGTTATGTCCGAAGCCTATGACGAGATAGTCGCCCTCGGCAAGCTCCGAAAGCAACCTTGCGTAATTGCCGCTCCCGTCGGTGAGAAAATCGAGAGAACTTCTGCCCGACAGAGCGAGGTTTACGATCTGCGACGGCGACCGGAGATTGAGATATCGGTGAAGCTGCGTGCCGTAGCCGTAGCGCGGCAGATAGATCCTGTCGAGCGCGGCGGAGTAGTCGCACACCGTGGAGTCGCCGACTATGAATATTCTATTTTGGAATTTCGGAGAATTTTTCACTTTTTATCCTCGATTTTGTCTGCGGCAACCGAACTTTAACAGCTTATGCCGAGTTATTCCGCCGAATTGAAAACGGCGGTTCTCAACCGCCGTAGACAGTATTGTATACCTTTTCGGCCTTGACAAGAGCGCTGTTGTCCGACCTGTCCTCGTTGTATATCATGTAGGTATCGTCTATTGAAACTTCTTCCCATTCCTCTTCTGTGCCGGCGTAATATACTTTCAACACGCCGACGTGACAGAAGGCATGTCCGTAATAGTCGCTGCCGCTGCTGAACATTCCCTTTACTTCCTTTAAGGAGCTCGGCAGATACAGCTCGGAGAGCGACGAGCAATCGGCGAAAGTTCCGGCCTCGATGGAGGTTATTCCGTTGCCGAGCACTGCGAGGGCAAGCTCGGCACAGCCCACAAAAGCTCCCTCGCCAACCGCCGGAACGGTGCGCATGACGGTATTTCCATCGGCGTCCTTTTTCTCCTCGCCGTTTTCGTCGAGAGAGGGCGTCGAGACGTCGTGCATTCCGTCGGGAAGGATTATGCTTTCAAGCGACAGACAGCGATAAAATGCCATTGAGCCGATAGTCGTCAGACTCTGCGGCAGAGTCACGGAGGCAAGCGATTCGCAGCCGTTGAATGCGCCGTAATTTATTCTTTCGAGACCCTCCGGCAAAGTGACGGAGGAGAGATCTCCGCAACCGTAAAACGCCAGACCGTCCACTGTTTTTACGGAGTCGGGTACGACAATCGAGACGAGATTCGCGCAGTTGGCAAACAGTCCCCAAGAAATCTCGCGCAGGGAGGATTGACCCTCGAACACTACCTCTTGCAGAGCATTGTTATACGCGAAAGCCGCTGTGCCTATTACCTCCACCGTGGACGGAATGACAACTTTGCTTATCTTTGTGTTGGAGAAAGAGTTGGGCTCGATCTCTTTGACGGGCAGTCCCTCGTATTCGGATGGAATTATAAGCTCGCCGTTCATTGCGAGCTTGCTGCCGTTAAGGCCTACCGAATAGTAACCGTTGCCGTTCGCATCCTGTTTTAAAACGTAAGCCGTCTCCGCGGAACAGCCCGAAATTGCCGGTATGGATATGACGGCGACGAGCGCCGCCGCAACCACCGCTATTATCGATTTTTTCATAACGCACTCATTTTATCACATAAGCATATAAAATGCAAGTAAAAATTTCAACCGCAGACTTCACGAAACACTCGCAGAAAATTTTTAAATGCAAGTTTTTCGAGCTCGCCGTAAGATATGCCGTCGTCGTGCAAAAATTGCAGTAAATCGGGCATATCCTTCGGATAAACGGATATACCTCCGCTCGGCACGCCGTCCCAATCGCTGCCGAATGCCGGAACGTCGGCTCCGGCGACGTCTATCATATGCTTTACGTGACGGGATATACTTTTAAAATCTCCCTCGCCGCCGAGAAATTTTTTATAGAAGTTTATGCCCACCGCTCCGCCGCAATCGGCTATAAGTTTAAGCTGTACATCGGTGAGGTTGCGAGGATTTTTTTCAACGCCGTCACAGCAGGAATGACTCGCCACAACGGGTATCTTTCTGTTTTTTAAAATTTCCTCCGCTCCGCCGTCCGAAAGGTGAGAAATATCGACGATTATCTTGTTTTTGTCGAGAGAGCAAAGCGCCGCTCTGCCCCTCTCTTTGAGAGCGCGCGGCTCCCTTGAACCGTCCGCTCGGACGTTGGGTCGGGCGAGGGAATTTTCGGCGTTCCAGACGAGAGACGCCATTATTACGCCGTCGGCTTTGAGCGTCTCCATATGCTCGCCGCCCGTAAAGCCTATATTTTCGCATGTGAGCGCGCAGACGGATTTGCCGGCTTTCCGTGCCGCAACGTATCCGGAATAATCGGAGACCGGCACGGTCTCGGAATTGGCGAAAGTATCGTAAAATAAAGTTTTTGCCGCGGCATATGCCGCGGCGTCGTCGTCTTTAACGAATATTGCAAAGCACTGAAATCCGACCCTGTGGGGTAGCCGAAGTTTAACACAGCCCGAAAACGGGTCTTTCAAAGTAAGCGAGTCGCAGTGCATATCCGCCGTTACTTGCGGCAGATGAGTTTTAAAATTTTGCGCACGGGCTTCGGCGGTTTTACGCATATTATTGTCATACTTCCCCCCTGTTCACTATTATAAGGGCCGTTCCCTCCACGCGCAGAACGGCGTCGCCGTTATAGACTACGTTGGATATCCCCCTGCACTCGCCGTAACAGACGCGTTCGGGATAGGAATATTTCAGTCCCTTAAAATCCAGTATATGCAGTTCTCCGCCGAAAGGTAACACCGAAACCGTGCGGCCGACGTATTCGCCGAGGGGTATTTCGCCGGAAGCGCAGAAGATAACGGAATTGTCGGTTATCATGATGCATTTGGCTCCGGACGAATGAGCGCGGTGCAAGAGGTGAAGATTGCCCAAAAAATGGTCCTCGCGTCCGCCGCCTCCGCCGTAAATCTCAATCTCCTTTACACCATCCGACAGCATCTTGATAAGAGCTATTTCACCGTCTGTAAAGTTCTTTTCGGAGGGATATATCTCCTCGGGAGGAGGAACGGGAACGCTCTTTGCACTGTCGAAATCTCCGATATTCCTGTCTATGCGCACTCTTCCCTTCGCCCAATCGTAGGCGCCGTCGCAGCAGTATACGAGCGCGCCGCGGTCGTCGATTTCTCCATCATAAGGCTGACCGTTGAGCAAAATTATTCCCCTCATTTCTTTAAAGCCGCCAAGGTTTTTACGGGGTCGGGAGAGCGGTAAAACGCCGAACCGGCCACAAGGATATTGGCTCCGGCCTCGCGTATGGCGGCGGCGTTGGCCTCGGTCACTCCGCCGTCTATCTCTATATCCATATCGGGACGACCTATTTTTTTTGCGTATGCACGGGCTTTTACAACCTTTTCAAGAACTTCTGGAATGAATTTCTGTCCGCCGTACCCGGGATACACGGACATGAGCACAACCATATCGCAGATTGGGAAAACGTCGTATATATTTTCAACGGGAACGTCGGGGTTTACCACCGCTCCGCAGCCCACGTTACAGCTCTTTATGAGTTCGAGAGTCTCTTTCAGATATGTGGGTGAAATTTTGTTGCACGCCTTAAAGTGCACGGTGATGAAGTCGGCTCCGGCGTCGGCGAAGAACTTTACCTGCGTCTTCGGATGCTCTACCATAAGGTGGCAGTCGAGGGGCAGTTTCGTCAATGGACGGATATTTTTTATCATCTGTCCGCCGAATGTTATCGGCTCCACGAAACTGCCGTCCATTACGTCGCAGTGGATAAGGTCCGCGCCGGAGGTCTCCGCCAACTTTATGCCTTCGGCCATGGCGGAAAAGTCCGCCGAAAGTATGGAAGGAGCTATTTTTATCTGCATGTGTACCTCCGTTTTAAACGTGTGAATATTGTTCGTTCTTTTTACGGCGTGAATTATTCGCCGTTATCTTTTATATGGGTTTTATACAGTCCGTACGTTTATATGGTTTGTACGTTTATATAGTTTGTCCGTTTATATAGTTTGTCCGTTTATATAGTTTGCCCGAAGCTGTCCGCAAGCTCCGCCTATGTCGCCGCCCATGGAGCGACGGAGAGTGGCGGAGAGTCCGCCCTTGGTCAAGAGCCCGAGAAATCTGTACGCCTGTCTATCGTCGGGAGAGCGCAATTCGCGCTCCTTTACGGCGTTGAGTCTGATGAGATTTACGTGGCACGGTCTGCCTTTTAAGAGGGCTATCAGCTGTTCGGCATGTTCGGCGTCGCAATTTTCGCCTGAAATCAAGGAATATTCGAAGATATATCTTCTGCCCGTCTTTTCAAAATAATAACTGCACGCTTGCAGAATTTCGGCTATCGAATATCTGTTGGCTATCGGCATTGTGCGGCGTCTGCCCTCGTCCGTCGTCTGGTGCAGCGAAATGGTGAGGTTCACGGGTATGCCCTCGTCCGCAAGGCGGTAGATATCGGGCGCCAATCCGCACGTGGAGAGGGATATGTTCCTCGCAGAGATATTTATCCCCTCCTCCGCCGTCACGTTTTTGAGAAATCCGACGACCTCGTCGTAGTTGTCGAGCGGTTCGCCGCTGCCCATGAGCACTATATTCGTAACTCCGCGCGACTTGCCCTCGGCATGTAGTGCGTTCACCTTGTAGACCTGCGAGAGAATTTCGCCCGACGTAAGATTGCGGACAAGTCCGCCCAACGTGCTCGCGCAGAATTTGCAGCCCATTCTGCAACCGACCTGCGTAGAAACGCACTGGGTGTTGCCGTACTTGTATTTCATCAGTACGCCCTCTATCAGATTGCCGTCCGAAAGGCGGAAGAGGTATTTCTCCGTGCCGTCGGCGGAGCGAAAAGTCTTTTCCACCGCCACCGGCTCGTCCTCGTAATCGGCAAGCAATTTTTCGCGCAGAGGGGCGTCCGCATTTATCTCGGAGATACGCTTGCCGAGCGCCATTCCCTTGTATAGCTGAACGGCGCGAAAGGGTTTGCCGCCGAGCTCCGCAACGAGATTTTTAAGTTGTGCAAAGGATAAATCCTGTAATATTTTCTTCATTTTTTTACGAATTTCGCCAAATAAAAGCCCACGCCGAGGGAGATATGCGGCAAAAACTGCAAGCCGTATTTAGTTTTAACGTGCGCAAGCGGACTTTCGGGAAGCCGAACGGAGAACTGCGGATTGCTCTCCGCAAACGCTAACGCCACAGAATCGTTTTCCTCGGGAAGCACGGAGCACGTGGAATAGTACAGAGCGCCTCCGCTTTTTACGTACTTCGCGCAGTTGGAGAGAATTTTAAGCTGTAACTTGCACAGCTCGCCTATATCGCTCTCCTTTCTGAACAGTTTTATATCCGGATTTTCGTTTATAACTCCCGTTCCGGAACACGGAGCGTCCACAAGAACGGCGTCGAATCCCTCGAAAAAATTCGGATTGAAAACCGAGCTGTCCGATTGTACGGCGGAAACGTTCTTTGCGCCCATTCTTGCGGCATAGCTCTCTATGAGTTCCACCCTGTGCGCATGGAGTTCTGCGGAGACAACGCATTTGCATACCGACGACAGAAACACCGACTTGCCGCCCGGCGCGGCACAGGCGTCCAGAATACGTTCGCAAGGCGATATTGCCGAGGCAATCGCCACAGACCCCACCGATTGAAAGGTGTAATCGCCGCGGAAAAAGTTGTCGTCTCGCTCGAAGTTTTCAAATATATATACGCCCTTGAACGGCGTGTCGATATGCGGTTTTTGAAGATAGTTCTCCTCGCCGCGCACAAAGCGCACGCATACGCCGCGGCTCGGCGCGGAAAGTATGGCTTCGGCTTCGGATTTATAGCTTCTTCTGACCTTTTCCGCCAACCACAGCGGCGCGCTTGCGTTGAGGGATATCCTCTCCACAGCGAGTTCGGGTTCGGGCGGAAGAGAGTACGAACGCAAGAATGCGTTCACAAAACCGGAAGCTCCCTGCTTGCCCAATTTTTTTGTGAGCTCCACGGCATAATCGACAACCATATACCCGTGTTTGCCCATAAATTCAAGCATATAGAGGGCTATTTTAAGTATGATCTTTACCGAAAGCCGCGGAATCTTTTGGGCATTGTAAGAGATTACGGAGTCGAGAAAAATGTCCTTTTCGAGCACGCCGTAACAAATTTTGACAGTGCGCGCCTTATTTGCCGGCTCGACGGGCGTGGACGATATGGCCTGTTTTAAATACGTTCCCTCTTTGTATACTTTCGAGAGTATGAAAAAAGGGTCGGTAAGCGGATTAGTCAAGAATGTCTCCAACCTTTATTTTTCTGCCGTTCGCAAAATCGCGCGCAGGCATTATTTTGCCGCCGGACGGCTGTAAAACAGTGATACGTATCGAGTTTTCGCCACATGCAACCTCCACTCCGCGCCTGTCCGCGGATATGACCGAACCGCAGTCGCCCCGTCCTTGCGCGAGTTCGGCGTCGAGCACGTTGAGCGGCGAGCCGTTCAGATAGCAATAGGCGGCCGGTTGAGGACTGAACGCCTTTACAAAGCGCAGAACTTCCTCCGCAGACATGGAAAAATCGAGTTTGCAGTCCTCTTTTTTTATCTTCTTGCAGAAGGTGGCCTTCGCTTCGTCCTGCATAAGCAGCTGAACGTTTCCGGACTTTATATATCGCAGAGCGTCGAGAGCCGCGTCCGCCGCCAAAACGGACAGCTCCGCGGAAAGTTCGCCGCATGTTTTAGAGCCGACAACGCACCTCTTTACAAGCAGTATGTCGCCCGAATCGAGGGTGGGCTCGGTCTTCATAACGGTTATTCCCGTATACTCTTTACCTGCCAATATTGCCGCCTGAACGGGGGAAGCCCCCCTGAACTCCGGCAACAGCGAGGCATGGAGATTCCACACTCCGCCGGAAAAACAATCGAGAATTTCACGGGTCAGAATCTGACCGTAGGCGCATGTTATCATTATGTCCGCGCCCAACGAGCGCACCTCTTCGGCGTGCTCTCCTATGCGGCGGAAATCGTAAACTTTCAGACCGAGCGACTCTGCGCACGCCTTCACGGGCGTGGGCGCAAGCGTTCTCTTTCTGCCGATAGGTTTATCGGGTTGAGTAATTACAGCAACAATCTCTTCGCCGCTCTCTTTGAGGGCTTTCAAAGCGGGCACTGCAAACTCCGGCGAGCCGGCAAAAACTATCCTCATATCACTCCTCGGGCGGAAGGTCGTAAATTTCTTCCGCTTTGTCGGTATAAAGTATTCCGTCGAGATGGTCGAGCTCATGGCAGACCGCACGCGCAAAGAAGCCCTCCGCCGTCAGCTTGTGCTTTTTGCCCGTTCTGTCGCGATATTCCGCTTTAACTCTCTGCGGACGGGTGACCGTGCCCTGCTTGCCCCTCACGGACAGACAGCCCTCCGGACCCGTCTGCTCTCCCTTCACGGATACTATTACGGGATTTACGAGTTCGAAAAAGCCCTCCTCAACGTCTATCACTACTGCGCGGACGGCTACGCCTATCTGCGGAGCCGCGAGTCCGGCTCCGTTTTCGGCGCGGACGGTGGCCTTCATGTCGTCGAGGAGCGCGGCAAGTTTGCCGTCGAAAGATTTGACGGCCGCGCACTTTTCACGCAAAACGGGGTCTCCCGTCTGTACAACATATCTTACGGACATATATTCACCTCACCGGCGCGTCTGCCGCGCCGGATTTTTTAAGAAAGATTTCCCGGGTTCTCCTCCACGTAACACAGCACGTCGGGGGAAGAATTTTTCACGGCTATATCATAAATGGCCGGCAAGAGCGCATCGTCTTTTAGTCGCATGAGCGTCTGATAGCGGTACTTGCCCTGTATGCGCTTTATCGGAGAATGCATCCTGTTGAGAAACAGAAATTCCTCCGGATGGCTCTCTTTCAGTTCGCAACAGGCGGAATAGACCTCTTTCAGCGCCGCAAGAGCCGCCCTCTCGTCCTCTCCCGTAACCATGAGCCGGCAGATGAGAGAATACGGAGGAAAACACGTGGCCTTGCGTATCTGCCGTTCGTTTTCGAAAAAGCCGCCGTAATCGTACGCCGTAGCGTAGCGGAGTATGTAATTTTCGGGGCAATAGGTTTGCAGAACCACTTCCCCGGGGCTTCCGGCTCTTCCGCTTCTGCCGGACACCTGCGTTATCAACTGAAATGTGCGCTCTCCGCTTCTGTAATCGGAAAAATGCAGACTCATATCGGCGTCGAGAATTCCGACGAGCGTGACGGAGGGGAAGTCGTGCCCCTTGGCAATCATCTGCGTTCCGACAAGAATATCCGCCTTATGGGAGGCAAACTCGGAGAGAATTTTATAGTGACCGTCCTTGCCGGAAACGGTATCGTTGTCCATACGCAGAATTTTTGCCTGCGGAAACAATTCTTTAAGGTCCGCCACCACTCTCTGCGTGCCCGTGCCGCTGTAACGGACGTGTCTGCCGCCGCACTCGGGACAGGCGTCTATCATTCTGTAACGCGCTCCGCAATAATGGCATTTGAGGCAGTTGTCCTCGCTGTGATAGGTCAAAGTAACGTCGCAATTCTCGCACTTTGCGACATAGCCGCAGTCGCGGCAGATGACCGTCTGCGAGTATCCGCGTCTGTTAAGAAAAATTATAGCCTGATTGCCGTCGGCGAGCGTATTGCGGAGCTTTTCGCGAAGCGCCGCGGAAAAGGCGGAATTGTTGCCCCTCTTTATCTCCTTGCGCATATCGGCTATGGTTATTTCCGGCAGAGGACGTTTGTTTATTCTGTCTGGAAGAGTAATCAAGTTATATTCGCCGTCTTTGGCTTTGAGGTAACTTTCGACCGATGGAGTCGCGCTGCCCATAATGAGCTTACAGCCGTTGTATTCGGCGCGCCATTTGGCTATATCCACAGTGGAATATCGCGGAGCGGACTCCGATATATATGAGGAATCGTGTTCTTCGTCTATAATTATGGCTCCCACATTTTCCACGGGAGCAAAGACGGCGCTCCTTGCGCCGACGGCTATTTTGGCTTCGCCGGAGCGCAGACGCCACCACTCGTCGAAGCGTTCGCCGGCGGACAGCCCCGAATGAAGAATGGCCGCCGCGCCTTTAAAACGCGCGCGGAGCTGGGCGAGCATCTGCGGAGTAAGAGAGATTTCCGGCACGAGGAATATGGCGGTTTTGCCGCGAGCTATTTCTTCGGCGATTATATTGAGGTATATCTCCGTCTTGCCGCTTCCCGTAACTCCGTGAATGAGTTGTACGCACTTGTCCGAACGCGAGATGTTTTTTATGGCTTCAACCTGCGCAAAAGTCAAGGTCTTTGGTCTTTCGGGTTGCTCCGGCATGGGGAGGGGATTGCGCACTCTGCGGCGCCTTTCAACTGCCGCCGCACCCTTGGAAATCAGCGAGTTTATCGCTCCTCTGCCGAATTTTTCGGCAAGTTCGGAGAGTTCGGCGCTCCCCGTCCCGCGGAGATACAGCAGCGCTTCCGCCTGCTTTCTGGCAGATTTAGGAAGCTCGACCTCTCCCCTGTAAACGACATAGTTGTCATACGCCTCGCGCACTCTGCCGTGGCGCATTTCGGAGGGCATGAACAGCCTCAACGCGGCCGCTTTCGGGACGCGATAGCGAGAGGAGATCCTCTCCATGAGCGAAAAACATTCGGGAACGAGCGCCGGAAGTTCGTCGTAAACCGAAACTACGGACTTCAATTTGGACGGCGGAACGGAGCAGTTCTCCGAAACGCCTATGACCACTCCGTCTATCGTCCTGCCCCCGAACGGAACCTTTACACGGCTGCCCACCTTTAAATCGTCGTCGCAGGAGTATTCGAATATTTTGTCCACCTGACTGTGGGCTATGTCAACTATTACATGAGCGTACATCTGTAAAAACAAAAACCGCGGGCATGCGCCGAACGGAGAACTCTCTCATAATCGGGACTTCTTCCCCAAATTGCTTCCGTCGGACATTCGCGCGGCCTTTAAAAAATCAGTCTTTGACGCACTTAACCTTGCCGGCGGCAATTTCGCGGCTGGCTATTGCTATTTCTTTTATTACATCAGTGCCGGAAGTCGCAGTACCCTGCGTTGCTTCGATTATCTGCCGTGCGCGTTTCGCCACGACTACGCAGAGCGCATAACGGGAAACGGGCTGTCCGTCGGTGCCGAGCTGCTCTATCAATACGTCTACCGAAGGTTGATTAATCATTATATTTGCTCCTTTTTGGATTTTATTATATTTTCTATTTCCGAAACGGCGGCGGTCAAGTCGTCGTTAATAACCGTATAATCATATTCCCCCGAACGCGAAACTTCATAATCCATGCGGCTTATGCGTTCCTCTATTTTTTCGTCGGATTCGGCTCCCCTGCCTTTCAGACGGGCGCGAAGCCGCTCCTTGTCGGGCGGAAGAATCATGATGAGGAGAGCTTCGGGATGCGCCGCCTTGACTTTGAGGGCTCCGTCCACCTCGATTTCGAGAATTACGTCATGCGAGAGGAGACGGCTCTCCACAAAGGCTTTCGGCGTGCCGTAATAATTCCCGAAATGGTTGGAATATTCGAGAAAACCGCCCTCGTCTATCATTTTCAGAAATTTTTCGGTCGTTATAAAGAAGTAATCCCTGCCGTCCTCTTCGCCGACCCGCGGAGAACGCGTCGTGCACGATACGGAAAGGCAGTACCTGCCGCGGCTCATGAGCTGTTTGACTATGGTGCCCTTGCCGACGCCCGAAGGCCCCGACAATACTATGAGAAGATTACGCATTTTTTCACTCCACGTTCTGAACTTGCTCGCGCACTTTTTCGATTTCGTTTTTGAGCGCCAATCCCAGACGGGTGATTTCGAGGTCGTTGGACTTCGAACAGATGGTGTTAGTCTCCCTGTTGAATTCCTGAACGAGAAAGTCGAGCTTTCTGCCGACTATGTTCTCCTTGCAGATCTCGCGGAATTGGGATATGTGGGAGTGCAGACGGGTAAGTTCCTCGTCGATATTGCTCTTGTCGGCAAAGACCGCGGCTTCGGTCAAAAGTCTGCCCTCGTCCACTTCCGTTTCCTCCAAAATTTTCTTTATTTTGGCGGTGAGTTTTACTCTGTAACCTTCCGCGACGAGAGGGGCGCGAGCATCCACTTCTGCGACTAATTTTTCTATTACATTCATGCGCGAGAGCATATCCTGTTTGAGTTTTTCACCCTCGTTTTGCCGCATCGTGTTGAGTTTTTCAAGCGCGGAAACGAGAGCGGACGTCATTGCGGACACAATCTCTTCATCCGCGGCGGACACGTCCTCCGACTTCATTACTTCCGGCAGACGCATCAGCTGCGAGACGGAAAAGTCGTTTGAAAGTTCGGGAAAGATTTCCGAAATTCTGCGAGCGGCGTCAACGTACGCATTCGCCGCGCCCTCGTCGAGGTTGAGAATTTTTGCGCGTTCGCGCTTGTCGGAGAGCGAAATAAATACGTCGGCATGACCTCTCGTCAGTTTTTCGCGTATTATTCCGCGGATATCCTCTTCGTGCGCGGCAAATATCCTCGGAGCCTTTACCGCCACGTCGAGATAGCGGTTGTTCACCGTCTTTATTTCCACGGTGAGTTCCACTCCGCCGTTCTTATATTCTCCCCTGCCGTAGCCGGTCATACTCAACATCTTCCGCGACCTCTGATAATCGAAATTTCAAGTAATAACATTATATCAATTAATTATTGAAATTTCAAGCGTTTATACGGATAAAAAGGTTTGCGCAAAAAAAATTAAAAGTCCCGTTTAAAAAATTTTTTGAAGTCAATAATTTTGCAGGTAACCTTTGGGGGATGACTAAATGAAACTTGTCGGAATTGCAACTCTGTTTTTGGGCGCGGCAGTCTTGTGCGCATTGGCGCTGTTCCCCTCTCGGCTGTGCTTTTCGGGGGGCGGAAATTATACTTTCTACTGCGGTTCAAGCTCCGCGGACTGCCGAGAAGTGCACGCCTCGGTAAACGCCGAAGTCGAAAGACTGCTCCTTTCAGATATCTGCGGAGAGAGCGCGGAGTACGACGATTTCAATCTTCCGGAATTCCTTGAAAAGGTGGACGGAAAGATACTGTTTACGGAAGAGTTGTCCGACTCTGTAAATTATTACTGTTCGGCCGATCTGCCCTATTCCGTGAACATAGACGGCGCGACCGTCAATTTGCACGTTTGCGTGCGCGAGAATGGCGTAAAAGTGGCTTCGCCGATAATTTTCGGCGGATACTGAATAAACCGGACAAGTTTCGGCAATATCAAAAAGACAAGGAGACAATCATGAAAGAAAACACAACAACCAAACCCACGAAAAAGAAAAGACTCTTATTCTGGCTGATTCTGGCAGCGAGCTTACTTATTATTGCCGCCATCGTTCTCGGCATAGTATTCGGAGTCAGAGGCGGCAGTCAGGAAGTTTTGCTCGATAAAGACCCGGGCGAAAATCAGGAAAACAACGGCGGAAATCCCCCCTCCAACCTTCCCTCCGACAAGGACAAGGATCAGAGCGGAGATACGGTGGATACCTCCTCGCAATACGAGTTTATCGCGCCGATTGAAAACGTCAACCTCATCAAAGCGCACGAGTTCTGCTATGACAAGACTATGGACTGGTACAGATTGCATCAAGCTATGGACTTCGGCGCGCCGGCCGGCACGAATATTCTTGCGGCGGTGGACGGCAAAGTCACTCAAATACTGACCGACGACGTGCTCGACTATGCCGTAATAGAGATTGCGCATGCCGATAACGTGACTACCGTTTACAAGTTCGTCGATCCCCTTTCCACCCTCAAAGTCGGACAGGAAGTCAGCCGCGGCGACGTAATAGGCACGGTAGCGGTAGCGTCCGGCAGAGAAAACGCCGACGGAGAACATCTGCACTTCGAAGTGTTCAAAAACGGAAGTTCGGTGGACCCCGACGACTATCTGCATATCACCACAAAATAAAAAGTCATCCCCGAATTTATAAAAAATCCGCCGTTCCGATCTGTCGGACGGTGGATTTTTTATTGATTTTATCTTCGGTTTTCGGCCCGAAAATCAAAATTAACGCCGATATTTTGAAGTATATAACAATCCGACAATGACGCGCGTTCAATGTTATAATAAAGTGTAAATAATTAACATTTCACATTATTTAAAAAATTATTTTTGTTAAAATAACATTTTTTAAAATTATTATCATAGAATAATGTTAGAAAATCACATAAATAAAAATATTAAAATTTTTTAAAATGTTATTGACTGACAGATTTTTTAGTAGTATACTGCACTTGCAATCAAGGGAAACCGCGATTGACTTGTACTTTAAGGAGGTTTTAAGTATGACAACGATTTATGACGTTTTGGCGGAATTTGAAGACGGCTGCTATGCTGTAAGCCCTCTTGCCTACGTTGCACTCAACTGTGCGAGATAATTTAAGCGAGCAAATTAAAGTAAAAGTACTGTAATGTTTACGAAAATACTCTTCAAGGAGGTATTTGCAATGATATATGATTTATTGAATAAGATGGAAGAAACTAATGAATATTACGGGGTTTCGCCCCTTTCCTATGTTGCACTGAACTGTGCAAGATAAGTTGCTCTGCAACGAAAACAAATATAAAGGCGCGGTCGCGGAAGATTCTGCGGCCGCGTTTTTTATTCCGATTGCCAATATCAAAGGTCTGGCCTGAATTACAGTTCGGCAAGTTTCTTTGCAAATATGTCGAGGCTCTCCGCGTCAATGCCTCCGTAGTTTAAAACGACGCAGCCCTCCCATCCCTTCATGGGAGCAATAAGGTAGTCGCCTACGCACTTGACCCGTGCGTTCAAAGCGGCCGCGGCGGTCTTGACCGCCTCGTCGGTAGGGTAACGGGAAAAGCTCGCCAGCATATGCAATCCGCCGCCCGTATCGAAAATTTTACAGTCTCCGACATTTGAAAACGCCGACTTTACCGAGGAGCGAACAGCGCGATAATAATTTTTCAGTCTGTTTATATGCCGTTCGAAGTGTCCTTTTCGCAGCATGGCCGCCAAAGTTTTTTGCTCGAACAGCGGCACAACGTTTGCCGCGGAGGAGAACATTGCGTCGAATCGATCTTTAAGCGCCGAGGGGAGCACCATGTATCCCATGCGCATCGATGGCGCGAGGCTCTTCGAAAAAGTATTCATGTAGACTACCCTGTCGGGGCACAGACTGTGAAGGCTGTATATGGGCTTGCCCGAAAGACGGAACTCGCTGTCGTAGTCGTCCTCTATTATATATCTGTCTCCGTTCTCCGCCCACTCCATTATCCGAGAACGCGTCGAAGCCGGCGTTATGACGCCCGTGGGAAATTGATGCGCAGGAGAAATTTGCAGAACTTCCGCGCCGGATTTTGCTAATTGCTCCGCGGATATGCCCGATTCAAGCACGTCTATCGGCACAAAACGTGCGCCGTTCAACGAGTATGCGGCAGAAATTTTTCCGTACCCGGGATTCTCCAAAGCATAAAGCTTTTCGCGCCCCAACAGCTGAACTATAACACCGTAAAGATATTCGGCTCCGGCGCCGATAACTATTCTCTCGGGAGGAGCGTCAATTCCGCGCGCTCTGTAAAGATAGGCGGAAATTTCGCTTCTCAACTCCCAATCGCCGTCAATGGGCACCCTTTCGAGGAGGTGCTCTCCGCAGTCGGAGAGCACCTCGCGCATCAGTTTTGCCCATACCGAAAAGGGAAAGAGCTTTGCGGGAGCCGCTCCCCTTACAAAATCGACGGAATACTTCTCCTCCGCCCTGTTTTCAGGCGTCCTTCTCTCGCCCACGGCGCGTGTCGGTGAGGGCTGGACGTTTACTTTATCAACATAGTAGCCGCTGCGCTCGCGGCTGTACGCATAGCCCTCCGCAAGAAGCTGCTCATAGGCAAGCTGTACGGTTACCACGCTGACCCCGAGCTCCTTTGCAAGCGCGCGCTTTGCCGGAAGTTTTTCTCCGGCACGATATCTGCCGCCCATGATATCCTCGCGAAGCAACGTATACAGAGTATAATATTTGTTCTTACCGCTCAAATCGTAAATTGCCATAATTCTGATATTATAATTTTATGAATTTTTTATAATACGATAATACCACTGTTTGTGCGGCATGTCAATATCATATTGAAATGGAACAACCGCGTCCCACTATGCGGAACGCGCATTAATATACGGAAATTGAAAACTGCGGCGAGTCCATAATGACTCGCCGCAGTTTTCAAGCGTTCTTCAATCACATATTCAGATTTTCCGCAATCTTTCGAAGGAACTGACGGGAATTTTGCTTCACTGGGACAACTCCCGAGAGGTCGAAGAGCGGAATGAGGTCGCCGGTCATATAGCCGGATTCGATAGTCTCTACCGTCGCCTTTTCGAGTTTTTCCGCAAACTTCGAAAGTTCCGCGTTGCCGTCGAGTTCGCCGCGTTTTTTCAATGCGCCCGTCCAAGCCCAGATAGTTGCCACGGGATTTGTGGAAGTTTCCTGTCCTTTCAGATGATTGTAGTAGTGGCGAGTGACCGTGCCGTGCGCCGCCTCGAATTCGTATTTGTTGTCCGGCGAAACAAGCACGGAGCTCATCATTCCCAGCGAACCGTATGCGGTCGCAACCATATCGCTCATCACGTCGCCGTCGTAATTCTTGCAGACCCAGAGTATTCCGCCCTCGCTGCGTATCACTCTTGCCACCACGTCGTCAATAAGAGTGTACATATATGTTATGCCCTCTCTTTCGAAGGCGGACTGATATTCGTTGCGGTAAATTTCCGCGAATATATCTTTGAATCGGTGGTCGTATATCTTTGAGATGGTATCCTTCGCGCCGAACCACATGTCGAGTTTCGAGGACAGCGCATAGTTGAAACAGCTTCTCGCAAACGCCGCTATGGAGTTGTCGAGGTTGTGCACGCCCTGAATTATTCCGTCCGACGAGAAATTGTGTATCAGCTTGCGCTCCACCTCTTTCCCTTCGCCGTCGCAAATCACGAGATAGGCGCTGTTGCCGCCGGACACTCGGCTCTCGACCGAATTGTAGATATCTCCGTAGGCGTGGCGCGCGATCGAAATAGGTTTTTTCCAACCTCCCACATAAGGGGTTATTCCCTTTACGAGTATGGGGGAACGGAAAACTGTGCCGTCGAGAATACGTCTGATAGTACCGTTGGGGCTCTTCCACATCTGTTTCAATCCGTATTCTTCCACCCTCTGCGCATTGGGCGTTATCGTGGCGCACTTTACGGCTACTCCGTACTTTAAAGTGGCTTCCGCCGCGGCTATCGTAACGGCGTCGTCCGTTCTGTCGCGTTCCCGAAGCCCCAAATCATAGTATTCGGTCTTTAAATCCACATAGGGCTCGATGAGTATCTCCTTTATCCAGCCCCAGAGCACGCGCGTCATTTCGTCCCCGTCCATTTCGACGAGAGGCACGGTCATCTTAATCTTTTCCAATGTACGACTCCTTTGGGAGATTTTTTACAATTATAAACTATTTGCGCGCCGATTTACAACTGTTTAAAGGGATATTTTGAAGTATTCCCGTTTTCAGAAGCATTTTTTGGGAGCGGACAAAATCGAGTCTTGCCTGCGCGAGCACGCCTTCGAGCACAGGATAAAAGTCTTTGAAACTCTTTGCAAATAGATAGTACGACAGGGAGCCCGGGACGGTATTGACCTCGCTCAAATACGCTTCGTCGGAGAGAATATAGTCAAACCGAACTATTCCGCGCATATTCAGTTTTTCATAGACCGAACGGGTAGTCTCTCGGATATGCTCCGAAATCTCCGTTGGGATATCCGCCGGAAAAACCGACTTGCCGCCGCCCTCGTACTTATCCTCGAAAGAAAATATCTCGCCCGTAGCCACGGCCTCTTCGCACTCCGAAACATATATCTTATCGTCCGCCATATACGCCGCACAATTAATTTCGCGCCTGCGGCCGATAAATTTTTCGACTATCGCCGAAGAATCGTAAACAAAGGCGCAGTCGAGCGCCTCTTTCAGCTCATCTTCGTTCTCCGCCACCGCGACGCCTATGCTCGAACCGAGCGACGTCGGCTTGACGATCACGGGATATTTTACGCGCTTCATGCCGCCTTCCGGGCGGACGTATGTAAAGGGCACCGTCTTTACGCCCAGACCTTTGAGCACGATTTTTGACAGATATTTATCCATAAAGACCGCCGAGCAGAAGTTGTCGGCTCCGGCAAGCGGCAGTCTTGCGGCGGCGCACAGACCGGACAGTCCTCCGCCCTCTCCCCAGCCGCCGTGACAGCAGTTGAGAACGCAGTCGGCCTCGAATCTCCTCTTTGTTTTTCCGCGTCTGCCGAGCAGAACCGCGCCGTCGTAAAAATATGCGGACATGCACTTTTTATAGCTGTTTTGCGTGAACGTATTCAGTTTTAACAGCTCTTTGCCGGCATAAAATTCTCCGTTTTGAGTTATATACACGGGCAGAACGTCGCACCCTCCCGACGAGAGGACGTTTGCCGCCATAGCGCCCGTAATTACGGAAATTTCGTTTTCGTTGGATACTCCGCCGAATACCACTGCTACTTTTTCAGACATAAAAAATCACCTCCGCTAAAATTTTTCGGCTTTGGTGACTTGAATTTTAAAACTTTTGAAATTCTTAAAAAAATCAATATATATCCGGAAGGTCGTTTAAAAAGAGTACGGCGTCCCCCGTCTTTATCGTTTGCTTTAATATCTCCTCGGCGGCGGAGAGCGTGGGCGCTGTATACAGTACGGCGATATCGCCTCCGTTTTCCGTATAGCCCTTGCGGACGGGAGTTATGAGCGTGTCGCCCACAAGGATTACCGCGTCGAGCCCCACGAGTTCTTTGCCGAGAGCATAATTTTCGCTCTCTTCGAGTATTCCGAGTTCGACGAGCCCGGGCGTCACGCAAATCTTTGCGCCGCCGAAAGAGCGAAGCACTTTCAATGCCGCCGCCGCTCCGCGGACGTTGGAATTATAGCCGTCGTCAATTATATTCACGCCGTTACTGCGAATGAGTTGCAGTCTGTGCTCAACAAATTCGAGCTCTTCCGCAGCGGATACTATATCGTCCGCGCTCACGCCCAAAATATAGGCAAGACGCGCCGCAAGCGCGATGTTCGATGCCGAATGTTCGCCCAAGAGCCGCGTCTTTATCACTCTTTTCTCGCCGCCCAAATCGAGGGTGAACGCCGTGCCGTCGCAAGTCGAATCTATTTCGAAAGCTCCGTCGCCCTTGATTTTCCGACAGGGATAATCGGCGAAAAGGCCGTAACAATCGGGGGCTATCACGGCGCATTCCTTGGTTGCCGACAGAATTTCCCCCTTTGCGGAAACTATGTTCTCAACCGAGCCGAAACTTTCGAGATGCTGCGGACATATGCCCGTTATAACCGAATAGTCGGGCGGACAGAATTCGCAGAGCTCCGCTATGTCGCCGAGGCGACGGGCGCCCATTTCGGCTATGAGTATATCGTAATTTTCAAGGTCGTTGGAATTGACGGTAAGCGCAAGGCCCATCGGCGTGTTGTGCGAACGGGGAGTTGCCAGAACGCGGTATTTCTTGGAGAGCATATCGGTCAGAATACGCTTTACGCTGGTCTTTGCATAACTTCCGGTCACTCCGATAACTTTCAGTCCGGACTCCGCCAACTTCTTTTTCGCCGCGCGGACGAAGGACTTGTTGTGAGGCACTTCGTAAATTGCGCAGACGAGGTTCGACAGGGCAATTACGGGCGCGGACAAGAGGGGCAGAAGGGACAGAGGAAGATATCTCAACAGCGTGAATATCTCGTTCGAAAGGAGCTCGTCGGCAAAGTTCAAAAGCGTTACGAATATATACGAAATCACCGCCGTCATGAAGAAAGATACCGCGTACAGTCTCTTTAAACGAGGCGTGAACGAAACGGGCGAACGCAGAGCTATTTTTTTGTCCGCTATGACGTACAGCACGAAGAAAAGGATATATGCGGAGAGCGCGGCGACAGCCGCCCAGCTCTTTGCAAACGAAAAGCAGAGAGCTATGACGGAGTAAGAAAGGGCGCAGAGCATGAAGAGCAGTATCTCGCGCGCAAACGCCTGATTGTTCTTTTTGCCCAACCAGCAAAAGAGCTTTTTATTGCGATAGCCCGAGATCTGCAAAATGCCTAAAAGTTTTACGTAGGTCGCGGAAAGCGCCACTGAAAAAAGCACCGCCGCAACTACACATTCTATTGTCTTTGGTACAGAAATGAATATGCCCATTATTTCTCCGTAAGAAATTTATATATTTTATCGTTGAAAATATCCGGATGTTCCGAGAAACAGAAGTGTCCTCCCTCCGTCAACTCGAACCGACTGCCGGCAATCAATTTACCGAACGTCGCGCCCTCCTCGTCGGGAGGCGTCACCGAATCGCTTTCGCCGTAAATAAGATACGTTCTGCATTTTATCTTCGAAGCGCACTCCGATAAATCTTCGTTTACGATTTTTTTGTAGCTCTCGCGCATAACAGGCGGCAATGACCGATACTCCGGACTGCCGAAGTGTTTTTCCGCAAATCGCGGAAAAAATTTTTTTACCCGTCTGTATGCGCGGACTTTCCGAATATAGCCGTCCGAACGCGGTTTCACTATTCCGGCTCCACCCGTAATTATCAGACTTTCGGCAATCTGCGGCTCCATGTTCAGCGCCTTAAACGCCACTCTCGCTCCAAAGGAATGACAGAGAATATGCGTTTTGGTTATTCGCTGTTTTTTGAGAAATTTCAAGAGCCATACGGCGTAGTCGCCGACCGCCCAGCTCTCTTCGAGAGGCGCGCTTGCGCCGAACCCCGGCAAATCGGGGGCTATGACCTCAAAATGCTCCGACAGAAATTTTATCTGATAATAAAAGCTCTCCTTTTTGGAGAGGTATCCGTGCAGAAGCGTAATCGGCTCTCCGGAGCCGCAGCGTATGCACGAAACGTATTTCCCGTCGATTAAAATTCAAAGCTCCTTCGTCATAACCAGACAGTCTTCGCCGTCGGGATAGTAGCGCGCACGCGTATACGTTCCCTTAAACCCGTGTTTGAGATACAGGAGCATGGCGGCGGCATTGGAGACGCGCACCTCCAAAAAGACGTTCTTCGCGCCGCGCGCTCTCGCCACGGAGAGCAGTTCTTCGAGCAGAGCTCCGCCCACTCCGCTGCGCCTGTACGCTTCGGTCACGGCAATATTGGCGATGTCGGCCGCGTCGTAAGCTACGGTTATTCCTCCGTAGCCGATGACTTCGCCGCCCTCCTCCGCCGCAACGCCGGAAAACGTTTCGCTCTCGAAGCTGGACGCAAGCATCCTGAATGACCACGCTTCGGTGGTGAAACATTCCTTTTCAAGCTCCGAAATGGGCAGAATATCTTCGTACTTCCACGGTCTTATTGTCATTTTCTGCCCTCCTCCGCCTGCGATTTGCGGACGTAAAGCGCGGATATGTCTCTCGAAAGATTGCCCTTCGCCATCTCCGCCGCGGCAGGCAGACACTCGTCGGCTTTGAGCCGCGTGTAGTTGTCGAGGGGAAGTTCTTCGAAGCCGTATAAAGGAGCGCCGAGGGAGCCGACCTCTTCAAGGCTCATATACTCGGGAGACGATTGACATTCGCCGTAGCCTTTAACATAGAAATGGGAATGTGCGGCGTCTATGACAACATAAAAATTTTCGCTGTTGACATTATATGCCACAAGGTCGAAAGAGGTTAAGCCGAGCAGAGGTTTGTCCGCGCCGAGCGCAAGTCCCTTTGCCGTCGAAATGCCTATGCGTATGCCCGTAAACGAGCCCGGGCCCGTGACGGCGCAGAAAAAATCGCACTCGCCGCACGACAGGCCAACCTCGTCCATGGCCTTTTCCACTTCGCCCATAAGCGCCACGGAGTGCTGCATGGAGCAGTCCGGAATATAGCGAACTATTAAATTGTCGCCCTTTTTCGCCGCCACCGTCAGATGACGCGAAGAGCTGTCCACAGCCAAATAATTACTCATAAATTATACGTCTTTTGCCGTCCGAAAGCCTTTGTATTTCAACCGTCTTGCAGTTTTCGGGAAGCACGTCGGCAATATTCTCCGCCCACTCTATTATACACACTCCGTCCGCATAGAAGTAGTCGCACAGACCGAGACCCTCCGCCTGCGCGCCGTTTTTCAAGCGGTAACAGTCGTAATGATACAGCTTGCCGCCGTAATCGTTCATATAGGCGTATGTCGGGCTCAAAATCTCGTCGTCCACGCCGAGGCCCTTTGCCACGCCCTTGCAGAATACCGTTTTCCCGACTCCCATATCGCCCTTTAAAAGCACTATGTCGCCGCGTTTCAAGGTCTTTGCATATTCGAGTCCGATATTTATTGTTGTTTCCGCGCTTTCCGAAATAAATGCCGCCATACGGGTATATTATAAACCCTACGGCGGCATTTTGCAATTATATTGTTATAATTTTATGGGTATTCCGTTTAAATCGGCCTTACCGAATGACCTTTTATGTTTAATTCAACCCGTTACGAATTTTCTTATAAGGATTATCGCCACGAGCGCGAGCACCGCGGCGACGCCTATTATTATCGCGGTAATGTTTATGCGCCTTATGCGAGATTCTCCGCCGTTTTTGGGAGTAACCTTGTCGTTGACCCTGTTTATCAACCTCGAAATATGCTTATATATGGGCAACGTTATTATTATCGCGACGAGACAGCGCATTATATTGAAGGGCAAAACCGACACCCAAAGATAATAATTGTAGAAATTATCCGTCGTGCAATCGGGAAACAGAACGTTCATCATGGCAATCAACGGCTCCCACTTGCCGTGAAAGAAAAAGGAAACGTAAAAGGGCACAAGCACGAGCCAATTTGCGATTATCGCCACGACGACCGAACTTGCGGTTCCGACCGCCATCCCCACAAGCGCGCCTTTGAAAGTGCGGTGTTTTTTATAAATGAGTCCGGCCGGCGCCACGAGCGCAATACCTATTATGAGGTCGGCAAAATCCCCGACGAAAGCCGTATCCGACATTTTGAACACGAGTTTTATAAGAATTTTGCAAAATACGATTATCGAGCCGGCCGAAGGCCCGAGGGCAAAGGCGCCTATGAGCGCCGGAATGTCCGAAAAGTTGAATTCCAAAAAGGACGGAAATGCGTACGGCATCGAAAAATTGAATATGTACAGCACTCCGGCCAAAGCCGAAAGCATTGCCATAACAGCAATGCGAGTAGGGCTGAAATAGCCCTTGCGCGCAGAGGTTTGTTCCATACAAAAAACTCCTTTTAATATTTTTCAAAGTAATTCTTTGTAAATCCCCGAAAGAAGCGGCTCTGTCGAATATCGCAAATTTCAAAAACAGCAAACGCGAGAGATTTCTATTGCGCTCTTTTAAACGTTTGGCTCTTTAAAATTTGCCGACAAAAAACAACGCCCCGATTCTTCGGGGCGGAAAACACTAAAACTCAACACGTATAGGGTTTTTATATGTGTTTCCGGTTCTCTTTTCCTATCCGGACTATACCGTCGGTTCGGGAATTTCACCCGATCGGGCAACGCTTTTTACGGCGCGGCTTCGCAGACTTTACTGCCGGTGGGGAATTTCACCCCGCCCCAAAGAAAAACCTTGATTTGAATATATTATACGGCATAGGCCGCGTTATGTCAACGACTTTTAATAAATTTTACGTTTATTCGGTAATGAAAAGAACGCCCAACGTGTTCTTTCCGCAATGCGAGGTGACGACGCAGCCGGCTTTCGTTTCGAGTATCTCGTTGAAATCGAAAGTTTCCCTGACCTGCTCGCGCACTTTTTCGACTATTTCCGGCTCACAGTTGGAGTGCGTTATAAAACATCTCGTCTTGTCGTATGCGCGGTATTCTTCGGCGAGGTCCTTTATGTACTTTTTAAGGCAGCCGTCGAGTCCTCCCATATACTTCTTTTTGGCATACATCTGCCCGTCCTTCATCGATATAAGAGGGTGAAGTTTCAAAACTTTTGCGCCTATCAGCGAGGCGAGAGAGCATCTGCCGCCCTTGTGAAGATAGTCGAGAACGTCGGGAACGAAGGAAGTGTTGAGCTTGGGACGGAGAGCCTCTATCGTTTCCACGATTTCACGCGGTTTTTTGCCCTCGGCGGCGAGGTCGCACGCTTTCAGAACCAACAGTCCCTGTCCCGTCGAGAGCGCGAGGGAATCCACAACGTATACTTTGCCGTTGAACTCCTTCGAGGCGAGCAAAGCGTTTGCGTATGAGGACGAAGCCTTATTCGAGATATTGAAATGAATAAGAGCGTCGTATCCTTGCAGACGGCTCGCGAAAAACTCCGCGTATTCCTCGGAAGAATGTGCCGCCGTCTTGGGCAGAATACCCGTCTTTTTCACGTACTCGAATATATCCTGCGGAACTATGTCTATTCCGTCCTCGTAGGTCTTGTCGCCGAGCATTACGTTCAGGGGGAATATGCCCACGTCGTATTTTTTTGCAAGCTCGTCGCCGAGATCGCAAGTTGAATCGGAAGTAATTTTTATTTTCATGATTTTTACCCTTTTAAGACCTCTATATTATAAACCTCATTTCGAAAAAATGCAACGTCCGCACAAAAAGTTTATCGTCGTGAGACAGAATATCCCTATCTTTTCAACCGTTATTCGACGCAATCCGCGTAGAGGGGGAATTTTTTGCAGAGCGCGGCGACTTCCGCGGAGACCTCTTCGGCGGCGCTCTCGCGTTTTTCGATCATTTCGGCTATGAGCCGAGCTATCTTGCGAGCCTCGCCCTCCTTCATTCCGCGAGACGTCATTGCCGGAGTTCCGACGCGTATGCCGGAAGTGACGAACGGCTTCTGTACGTCGAATGGAACGGCGTTTTTGTTGACGGTTATATGAACTTCGTCGAGAAGTTTTTCAAGCTCCTTGCCCGTGAGATTCTTATCCGTCAGATTCAGAAGAATGAGGTGATTATCCGTGCCGCCGGAAACCATCTTCACGCCGAGCTTTTTCCACTCGTCCGCCATGGCCGCGGCATTTTTGACAATCTGTTTCTGATATTCTTTGAATTCGGGGGCGAGAGCCTCCTTGAAAGCCACTGCCTTCGCCGCGATTATATGCATGAGCGGTCCGCCCTGTACGCCCGGGAATATTGCCTTGTCTATCGCCTTGCCCCACTCCTCTTTGCACATTATTACGCCGCCGCGCGGACCGCGGAGAGTTTTATGCGTTGTGGTGGTTACGAAATCGGCATACGGAACGGGCGACGGGTGAAGTCCGGCCGCGACAAGTCCGGCGATATGCGCGATGTCAACCATCATGAGCGCTCCGACTCTATCGCAAATTTCGCGTATGCGCTTGAAGTCGATTATGCGCGGATATGCGGAAGCTCCCGAAATTATCAGTTTGGGCTTGCTTTCCACGGCAATGCGCTCCATTTCGTCATAGTCTATCGTTTCGGTATCTTTGGAGACGCCGTAGGGCACTATATTGAAATATTTGCCCGAAATATTGACGGGCGAGCCGTGCGAAAGATGACCGCCGTGCGCAAGGTTCATGCCCATGACCGTATCTCCCGGCTGACATGCCGCGAAGAGCACTGCAAGATTGGCGCTTGCCCCCGAATGAGGCTGAACGTTGCAGTATTCGCAACCGAACAGCTCTTTAAGTCTGTTGCGCGCGAGGTCCTCGGCAATATCTACAAACTGACAGCCGCCGTAATAGCGGTGCCCCGGGTAGCCCTCCGCATACTTATTGGTAAGGTGGCTTCCGGCGGCGGCGAGCACGGCCGGAGACACAAAATTCTCGCTGGCGATGAGTTCTATATTGTTCTGCTGGCGGGAAAGTTCCAGCCTCAAAGCCTCGGCAATTTCGGGGTCGGTTTTTTCAATGAGTGAAATATCTATCATCTATGTCTCCGCATGGTTTTTGGCTATTATAACATACCCCGTCAAATTTTACAAGTGCAGAACACAAAAAACGGGGCCGACGGCACAATTTTCGCGCCTTTCAGCCCCGTAATCGTATTCGGACAATTTTAAAATCCCGAAAATCAAAGATTTTTGTCGAGAAATTCCTTCATTTCGGATTTTGTGCAGTATCCGAGAGACTTGTCCGCCGCCGCGCCGCCCTTAAAGACGACGACAAGAGGTATGCTCATTATCCCGTAGCGAGCGGCAAGCTCCATATTCTTGTCGATATCGACCTTTATAAACTGCGCTCTGTCCCCGTATTCCTCTTCCATCTGTTCCATTACGGGCGCGAGCATCTTGCAGGGGCCGCACCAAACGGCGAAAAAGTCGCACACTACCGGCTTGTCCCCCTTCAAAAGTTCGTCAAATTTCAAAGTATCCGCTTCAATCATTCTCTTTCTCCTCCTTTAAGTATGAGTAAACTTCGTCCGTTTTAACCGTCGCCGACGTGCCCAGACGCATATTTTTTATATTCAATTCGCCAGACTGCATCTCGCTTTCGCCTATTATGACCACGTACTCCGCGCCGAGCTTGTCCGCATACTTCATCTGCGCCTTTACCGAACGGTACATATGGTCTACTTCGGCGGATATTCCGGCGGAACGCAGTGCAGAAGCCAAAGTAAACGCCGCCTCGCGCGAACTTTCGTCCATGCCTCCTATATATATCCGAGGCACAGGTTCTTTCGGATAGGACGCTCCCGTATTCTCCATGAGCAACATCAGCCTCTCTATGCCTACGGCAAAGCCTATTGCCGGAGTAGGCGCTCCTCCCAACTCGGCCACGAGTCCGTCGTATCTGCCTCCGCCGCATACCGTACCCTGCGCCCCGATGTCGTCGGAGACGAATTCGAATACCGTACGGGTGTAGTAATTGAGGCCGCGGACAATTCTCGGATTTACGGCGTAACGCACTTTCTGACAGTCGAGAATATGCTTCACTTTTTCGAAATGAGCCTTGCACTCGTCGCAGAGATAATCGAGTATAGACGGCGCCGAAGCCACTGTTTTTTTACAGCTCTCTTCCTTGCAGTCGAGCATGCGCAGAGGATTGGTGTCGAAGCGAGTCCGACAACTCTCGCACATGTCGTCAAGATGGGGTTTGAAATACTCCTTCAAGGCACTGTTGTATCGGGAGCGGCAATCCTTACAGCCGATGGAATTGAGTTCGAGTCGGACATTTTTTATGCCGAGCTTATTCAAAAAGGACGATGCGGCGAAAATCACTTCGGCGTCCGTTTCGGCGGCCTCCGAACCGAACACCTCTATGCCGAATTGGTGGAACTCGCGCAAGCGTCCGGATTGGGGGCGCTCATAGCGGAAAGCCGGAGTTATGTAAAAAGTTTTTACGGGCATGGGCGTAGACGACAGACCGTTTTCGACGAACAGTCTGACGGCCCCCGCGGTGCCCTCGGGTTTTAAAGTTATCGAACGGCCGCCCTTGTCCTCGAAGGTGTACATCTCCTTGCCCACTACGTCGGTAGTTTCGCCTACTCCGCGGCGGAAAAGTTCGGTATGCTCGAATACGGGGGTGCGTATCTCCTTTAAGTTGAAAACGCGCCCCACCTCGCGTGCGGTGGATTCGATATATTGCCACTTATAACTTTGAGTGGGCAGAACGTCCTTCGTGCCCTTCGGTATATTAAACATAAGAGTCCTTTAAATGCAGCGCAGACAATTTACCGCAAACGCCGTGAGCGCGCGAAGTTTTTAAATACGCTACTATTTTACTAAAATTATTTCCATTACTTCCGCAAAAATATCAGCCGGAAAATTCATGCGTTGCAACTGCATGTTCCAAAGAACATGAGTTATCCCTTTGGGAGTGTACTATTTCGTACGCGGCCGAGGAGAGACACAGCGCGACATGGCAGAACATTATTCGTAATCGCATAGAAACGAGTTATGCGAGGAGCGCGAGACCTCTTCCGTGGGGAGCGTACACAGACGTACGCGACCGAGGAGAGACGCAGCGCGACATGGCAGAACGAAGTTTATATGCGATTAAAGGACGTATTTCTTCAAATCTCTGTCCCTTACAATATTGCTCAAATGCTCCTCGACATACTTGGCGTTGACCTCTACGGGAATCACGGGATAGTCGTTGCCTCCGGCGTTAAAGGAGATATCTTCGAGGAGATATTCCATAACTGTATGCAGGCGGCGCGCGCCGATATCTTCGGAAGTCATATTTATATCCTCGGAAATTTCGGCTATCTTTTCTATCGCGTCGGGCGTGAACTTCAAGTCGATATTATCGACGGAAAGAAGCGCAGAATACTGCGTGGTTATAGAAGTTTCGGGTTGGGTAAGTATGTTTATGAAATCCTGCTTCGTGAGACTTTTGAGCTCTACCTGAATGGGAAATCTGCCCTGCAACTCCGGTATAAGATCCTCCACTTTCGATACGTGGAACGCGCCGGCGGCTATGAAGAGAATATAGTCCGTCTTTACGGGGCCGTACTTCGTCATGACCGTACAACCCTCGACTATGGGCAGTATATCCCTTTGCACGCCTTCGCGAGAGACGTCAGCTCCCTGATTTCCCTTGCCGGCGATTTTATCTATTTCGTCGATGAAAATTATTCCGTCGTTTTCCGCACGGCGAATGGCTTCGGCGGTAACCGCGTCGTTATCTATAAGTTTATCGGCCTCTTCGGCAATCAACAGATTCTTGGCTTCGCGGACGGTTATCTTGCGTTTCTTTGTCTTTTTGGGCATGAGTCCGCCGAACACGGAGCCCAAATCTATTGCCGCGCCGCTGCCCGGCGAAAGTTCCAAAGGCTTGGGCACGTCGGCAACCTCTATCTCTATAACCGTTTTATCGTAATTTCCGGCGTGAATGGCCTCTACAAGCTGTTGCTCGAAAACTTCTTTCGCGGTTTCGCCGCGCTCGTCCTTCTTCATTTCAGCGAGCACTTTTGCTATCTTGCGCTCGGCCACCGCGCAGGCCTTGTAGCTGACTTCCTGCGTTTTCTCCTCTTTTACGAGACGTATTGCGCACTCGGCAAGGTCGCGCACCATGGACTCGACGTCGCGCCCGACATAGCCGACTTCGGTATATTTTGTGGCTTCTACCTTCAAGAACGGAGCCTTTACAAGACGGGCAAGACGGCGGGCTATTTCTGTCTTTCCGACGCCCGTGGGCCCTTTCATGATTATATTTTTGGGAGTTATTTCTTCCTGCAATTCGGGCGAAAGCATACTGCGGCGATAGCGGTTCCGCAAGGCGATTGCAACCGCTTTCTTGGCTTCGTCCTGACCTATGATATGTTTATTAAGCTCGTGAACTATCTGTTTGGGAGACAAATCCATTTATATCACCTCGCATCTAATGTTGTCGTTGGTGAAAACGCAGATTTCGCTTGCTATTTTGAGCGATTTCTTTGCGATTTCCTCCGCCGAATAATCTGTGTTCTGATAGAGGGCGCGCGCCGCCGCAAGGGCGTAATTTCCGCCGCTGCCTATGGCGGCTATTCCGTCGTCGGGCTCTATCACCTCGCCCGTGCCGGAAACAATCAGAAGGGTATCCTTATCGGCGACTATCATGAGAGCTTCGAGCTTTCTTGCGGCCTTGTCGGAGCGCCAGAGCTCCGCAAGCTCGACTGCCGAACGCATAAGGTTCCCAGAAAACTTATTGAGCATTCCCTCGAACTTCTCCGAAAGGGAGAATGCGTCGGAGACAGAGCCGGCAAAGCCCAGAATAACCTTTCCGCCGTAGATTCTGCGCACTTTCTGCGCGCTGTTTTTGAATATGACGCTCTCGCCCATGGTAACTTGTCCGTCACCGGCGATCGCCGTTGCGCCGTCCTTTTTTACGGCGCATATAGTTGTAGCGTGAAATTCAGTCATATATTCTCCTTAAACTCAATATATATTGAGATTTTGCCTGTATTTTGATATATTTTCGATGGCGCGTTCCGCCAGATATGCGTAGCGCTGTCTTTTGTCGCGTATCTGCCGTTCGGGGGCGCGGAGTATGCCGAAGTTGGCGTTCATCGGCTGAAAATCCCCGTCTGCGCGCGCGATGTGAGCCGACAGAGCTCCGCAGACCGTCGTATCGTCGGGCACTGCCGTGTCTCTTCCCAACATGCGCATATAGGCGTGAATGGCGGCGAGTATTCCGCTTGCGGCGCTCTCGACATAGCCCTCCACTCCGGTGAGCTGACCGGCGAAAAACAGCTTGGGGTCGCTCCTTAAAGAAAAATCGGAATTAAGGCATGAGGGCGAATTCAGATAGGTGTTGCGGTGCATTACTCCATAGCGCAGAAATTCCGCGTTTTTAAGGGCCGGTATCATAGAAAATACCCTCTTTTGCTCTGCAAATTTAAGATTTGTCTGAAATCCCACCAGATTGTATGCGTCGCCGCCGCAATTTTCCTTGCGGAGCTGCAAAACGGCGTAAAATTTTTTGCCGTCGCCGTCGCAAAGACCCACGGGTTTGAGCATGGCGAACCTGAGGCTGTCTCTTCCGCGCGAAGCCATAACCTCTACGGGCATACAGCCCTCGAAAATTTCGCGCTTGTCGAAATCGTGCAGTTCGGCTCTCTCCGCCGAAAGGAGCTCGCGCACGAAATTTTCATACTCTTCCTCGGTCATGGGACAGTTGATATAGTCGTCTCCGCCCTTGCCGTATCTGTCGCCGTAGAAGCACTTTTCCATATCGAGGCTTTCACGCGAGACGATTGGCGCGGACGCGTCGTAAAAGTGCAACTGTCCGCCGCAAATCTCCGATATGTTTTCGTTAAGAGCGCCGAAGGTCAGAGGTCCGGTGGCTATAATGCAGTAACCTTCGGGGATTTTTTCGACTTCCTCGCAGATTACCTTTATATTTTTGTTGTTTTTGATTTTTTGCGTGACGTATGCGGCGAACTCGTCTCTGTCTACGGCGAGAGCGCCTCCCGCCGGAACCTCGCAAGCGGCCGCCGCCTCCATTGTCAAAGACCCCAGAATACGCATCTCCTCTTTGAGAAGTCCGCATGCGTTGGAATACGCGTCTTTGCCCTTTAAGGAATTGGAGCACACGAGCTCGCAGAAATCGGGGTTTTTATGGGCAGGCGTGAACTTTTTCGGCTTTATATCGTAAAGCTCTACTTCAACGCCGCGGTCCGCGAGAAAGCAAGCCGCCTCCGAACCGGCAAGTCCGGCGCCTATTACTTTAATCTTCATCTTCCGCGTCGGGAATGGCTTCCGAATAGTCGCATTCCTTTGAAGAACACTTTATGTTTTTACCCTTGCGTATAAGATATTTTCCGCACTTTGGGCATTTATCCCCCGTGGGAACGTCCCAGCTCAAAAACTTGCAGTCGGGATAGCCCGTACAGCCGAAGTAAATTTTGCCCGACTTGGAGCGCATCCGCCTCATCGGTTTGCCGCACTCGGGGCACTTGCCGTCGGTCTTTTCGCCGTCGCGGACCTTGCCGTCCGGCTCGGTCTGCGGACGTTTGGCTCCGCATTTGCCGCATTCGAGGTAGTTGCCGTATTTGCCGTGCTTCAACACCATAGCGCCGCCGCACTCGCGGCAGACTTCGGCGGTTATCCGCGCGTCTATCGGCAAAATCGAAGAACATTCGGGATAGTTGGGGCAGGCAAGGAATTTGCCGAATTTACCGCTCTTTACGACCATGTTTGAGCCGCACTTCGGACAGCGGATCTCGGAAATTTCAACTTCGCTTTCGCTGACTATGTTTGAACAATTCGGATAATTGGAACAAGCGAGATATTTTCCGTACTTGCCCATTCTTCTTATCATAGGACTGCCGCACTTTGCACAGACCTCGTCCGTCTGCTCGTCGCCGTCCGTGGACGCCGCTTTGAGCTGGTCGGCAAAACCCGGGTAAAAGTCCGCGATAATTTTATGCCAATCCACGCCGCCGTCCTCGATTTTGTCGAGGTCGTCCTCCATCTTTGCGGTGAAACCGACGTCCATGATATCCGTAAAATACTTGACGAGCATATCGGTTATCTTATAGGCGACTTCGGTGGGAACCATATATTTGCCGTCCTTTGCCACGTACTTACGCTTTGTAAGCACGGAGATTATAGAGGCGTAAGTCGAGGGTCTGCCTATGCCCTTTTCTTCCATTGTCTTGACAAGGGAAGCGTCGGTGTAGCGATAGGGCGCGCGAGTGAATTTCTGCTCCGTTTCGAGTTTTAAAAGAGTCAGAACGTCGCCTTCGTTTACGGGAGGAAGGAGTTTTGCGCTCTCCTCCTCGTCGTCTTTATCGCGCATATCCTGATAGGCGGCGGTGTAACCGGCAAACAGCATGGCCTTGCCGCTCGCTTTGAAAGTATATCCGGCGCTCTCCGCCTCGATTTGCATGGAATTGTACTGTGCCTCTGCCATCTGCGACGCTATGAAGCGGTCGTAGACGAGCTTGTATATGTTGTAGTGTTTTCTGTCGAGATGAGGTTTGACGCTTGCCGGAGTTATGGCAAGATTTATGGGGCGGATAGCCTCGTGAGCGTCCTGCGCGCCCTTATTTGTGGCATAATAATTGGGCTTTTCGGGGGCATAGTCTGCGCCGTAATTCTCTCTTATAAAGCCGAGCGCCATCTCCTGCGCCTCTTTTGCAACGCGTACGGAGTCCGTCCTTATATATGTTATGAGCGCGATGTGGTCGCCGCCGACGTCCATGCCTTCGTAAAGGTGCTGTGCGACGAGCATTATTTCGGGCGAGGACATTCCGAACTTATTGGAGGCGTCCTGCTGTAACGACGAAGTTGTGAAAGGCGCGGGAGCGTGCTGTTTTACCACTCCCTTTTTTACCTTTGTCACCGTGAATCTGCCCGAGCGTACCTTTGCCGCCGCTTCGTCCGCAAGCTCTTTTTGTATGCTCTTGCCGCTCTTTTTATACTGATACGTCGCCTTGAAAGGAGCGTACTTCCCCTCCGCGTCGCGAAGTTCGGCGTTGAGAAGCCAATACTCCTCCGGAACAAAGGAGGAAATCTCGCGCTCCCTGTCCACTATAAGTCTCAAAGCCACCGACTGCACTCTTCCGGCCGAAAGTCCGTTCTGTATGCGGTTATTCAAAAGGGGAGAGAGCTTGTAGCCGACGAGCCTGTCAAGAACGCGGCGCGCCTGTTGAGCGTCCACCAGATTATAATTTATTTTTCGGGGGTTTTTAAGGGCGTTTTTGACAGCCGTGGGGGAAATTTCGTTGAACTCTATACGATTGAGACCGTTTTCGTCCAAACCGAGCACGGTTTGCAGGTGCCAGCTTATCGCCTCGCCCTCGCGGTCGGGGTCGGTCGCAAGATATATATGAGAGCTGGCCTTGGCCTCCTGCATGAGGCGCCTTATGACCTCTTTTTTGGAGGCCGTTATCTCATACTTCGGCTCGAAACCCGAAGTTATCTTAACGCCGAGGGATTTTTCGGGAAGATCCCTCACATGTCCGCCGGAGGCGTCTACTTTATATTTGCCTTTGAGATATTTTGAGATTGTCTTTGCCTTCGAAGGCGATTCAACTATAATTAAATCCATATTCTACCTTTTAAACGGCACCGTATCTGTTGCCGCCCAAGCGCGTCGCAAGACCTTTTATTTCGAGCGACGACAGCACTGCCGTCAATTTATATGTCGGAATTTTGAGAGTTTCGGAGAGCTTCGGAATGAACACCTCGCCCTGCTCTTTGAGTATCGCCGCAACTTTCCGCTCTTCTTCGGTCAAGGAAGTCTCGGACGACGGTTTTAAGTCTACCCCCAAAACGGAGCAAATGTCAAGCGGATCCCCACAGAGATTTGCGCCGTCGCGGATGAGATTGTTGCACCCGACGCCGGAAGTTACGCCTAAATTGTAGGGAAAAGCAAACACTTCTCTTCCGTATTCCGAGGCGTAATCGGCGGTGATGAGCGCGCCGCTTTTCTTGCCGGCAGAGACCACCAGAGTTCCAACCGACATGCCGGCTATTATACGGTTGCGCACGGGATAGAGAAAGCTCTGCGGAACGACCGTAGGGTAATGTTCCGATATCAGAAGTCCGTACTTTTCCACCTTTTCGAGCGTGGAGCGTTCCGAAATGAAATCTATGCTGTCGAACCCGTGAGCTATCACGGAGACAGCCCTGCCGCCCACGCCGTTGAGTACGGCGCAGTCCGCGCCGGTGGCCGAGCCCGTGACAAGAGTGAACGCGCCGGAAAGCGCCCTCGCAAACTTGCCGCATTCGGCGAGTGCGTAATAATTCGTGCGCCGCGAACCGACTATCGAAAAAAATCTGCTCTTCAAAAGCTCGCGATTGCCCTTTATGAAAAGATTTATCGGAGGAGAGTCGATTTGTTTAAGAAGTTCGGGATAATCGGGCGAAGCCAAAGTTACGCATTGCACGTTTCGCTTTTCGAGTTCCTTAAAAACTCCGTCGCGGAAAGAGCAATCGTTGAAAGTGTCCACTACTTTATTATATACGCCCACTCCGCATCTTTTAATCAATAAATTTTTACAGAGCGAAAAATCGGGCGTGCCGGACGCGAGAGCCGAAAGCGCGGCATAGCGCTCGCGGTAGGTTATCGCCGAAATGGACGACAAGACTATGAGATTCTGTTCTTCGGAAGTGTAATTCATCGCAGCGCCGCTTCGTAATTTCTGTACGACGCCGCTTCAAGAATATGTTCGGACAGTATCTGCTCCGAAAAAGCGAGGTCGGCTATTGTGCGAGCCACTTTTATTATCCGCGTTCTCGCACGCGCGGAGAGATTCAGCCGCTCATAGGCGGACTTCAAGACGCTCTCGCACTCGGGGGAGAGCTTACAATATTTTTTAATCTGTTTTTCGCCCATATTGGCGTTTATCATACCCTCTTTCTCGTCGCGGAAACGCTCGCGCTGAATGGCCCGAGCGCTCTCCACTCTCTTCTTGACCTCCGCGCTGGACTCCGCCGGCGCCTCGCCGGAGAGTTCTTCGTATTTTACTCCGTCCACTTCCACCTGAATGTCTATTCTGTCCATAAGCGGACCCGAAATTTTGGCGCGGTACTTGTTTATCTGCGCCGGAGTACACGTACATTCGCGATATGCCGAGCCGAAATTGCCGCAGGGACATGGATTCATTCCAGCGCACAGCATGAAATCTGCCGGATAGGTCACCGCGCCTCCGGCCCTCGTTACGGTTATCTTTCTGTCTTCGAGAGGTTGGCGCAAGCTCTCCAACGAATGGCGTGAATATTCGGGCAATTCGTCTAAAAACAGTACGCCCTTGTGCGCCATGGAAATTTCGCCCGGGCGAATCTTCGAATTGCCTCCGCCGCAGAGCGAAACGGTGGTAGCCGTGTGATGGGGAGTTCTGAACGGGCGAAGGGATACTATCCCCTCATCCGAGAGCTCGCCGGCTACGGAGTGTATCTTGGTAACTTCAAGGGCTTCGTCAAAGGTCATATCCGGCATAATCGTGGGTATGCACCTTGCGAGCAGTGTTTTGCCCGAGCCCGGGGGTCCGACGAAAAGTATGTTGTGGCCTCCGGCAACCGCTATTTCGAGAGCGCGCCTTGCCACCGCCTGACCCTTTACGAGGGAAAGATCGTAATCGTAATTCTTTCCGCCGGAGACGACATAGCGGCGGTGTTCTACGGGTCGGAAGGACTCTTCGCCCTTCAAAAAACTTATCACGCTCTTCAAATCGGAGAGCGCGTAAACTTCGAGCCCTTCGATGTAGCTCGCTTCGTTGGCGTTGGCCTCGGGCACTATAAAGCGCTTGTAGCCTCCGTCGCGCGCGGAAATGAGAATGGGCAAGAGCCCCGTCACGGGACGCAGCGAGCCGTCGAGCGCAAGCTCTCCCAAAATTATTATATCGTCGGTATCGGCGAGCAACTGGTCGCTCGCCTTCAAAATGGATACGGCTATTGGCAAATCGTATTGAGAACCCTCTTTCTTTATGTCCGCCGGAGCAAGATTTACCGTTATCTTATTTATGGGAAATAAAAAGGCGCTGTTTTTTATTGCGGAGCGCACCCTCTCTTTGCTCTCCTTTACGGCGGCGTCGGGCAAGCCCACAAGGTCATAGCTAACCATGCCCTTGTTTATGTCCGTCTCTATTTCTACGGCAACGCCCTCCAATCCGTTCAAAGTATAGCTTAATATTTTGGAAAACATTATGCGTTTACCTCTTTTCCATTGCAAATATAACGTTTAAAAAAGCTCCCGTAAGCATAACGGGAGCTTTTTTAAAATTATTTGTCTTCCTTGATTTTTGCCGCCTTGCCGGTGAGTCCGCGCAGGTAGTAGAGCTTTGCTCTTCTTACCTTGCCCTTGCGGACAACGGTTATATAGGCAATCTTGGGCGAATGAAGAGGGAACGTCCTCTCTACGCCTACGCCGAACGACAGTCTCCTCACAGTGAAACTTTCACGGATACCGCCGTGCTTCTTTGCGATTACCACGCCCTCGAAGTTCTGTATTCTTTCCTTTGTACCTTCGATGACCTTGAAACCTACCTTTACGACGTCGCCTACGCCGAACTCGGGCACTTCCTTTTTCATGCCCTCTTTCTCAATGGCTTCAACCAAACCTTTCATGACTTTACCTCCTCTACAAGACATTCATGCCGCCTTACGGGGCAGAGGACTGTCCGAAGTCGTATCATATAATAACAGACCTTTTTTTTGTTGTCAACCGATTTTCGGGGGTGTATCGCAATTTTCACAAAAGCCTTTTCTATCTTTTTCCGCCTCTTTCAGGCGCCGAAGCCCGTCCCATGCAACCGCTCGTTCCCACATTATAACCGACTCATGCCCCTATATTATAAATATAGTATAGGCGGTCTCTTGAAACGCCGCTTGCCGTATAACTCCGAAAGGGTGACCTTATACACCGCCGCCGAACCGACAGCCGCACATTCCGCGGCGGAATAATTGCCGGTGGCGCAGTGATTCAAAAGAAGCTGCAATCCGTGCACGGCCTCTTCGCCCGACACCTCTTCGCAGCGGCCGAAGCCCATTAGACTTTCATAGTCGGCGGTGACGCTCTTGCCCGTGTCGATATAGCCGTGGAGAATATCCGCCTCCACGCATACGTTTTGATTTTTCTTCAACAGTCGAATCTTCTCGCCCTCTTTGGCGCAATGAAAATAGATTATTACTTTGCCGTCCGCCGCCTCATAGCCGAAAGATAGGGGCACGACATACGGGAATTTATCTCCGTTTATGCCCAACCGAATGGTAGTGCAACGCTCCAAAAGCTCTATTTTTTCATTGAAATCGATTATTTCTCTGTCCGACTTTCTCATGTTTTACCTTACCCACTTCGAAATAAACGTCTTTCTGTGCACCGGACACGCTCCCAAGTTTACGAGAGCGGCTATATGCTCCGCCGTGCCATAGCCCTTGTTTTTGCCGAACCCGTAGCCTGCGTACACGCCGTCGAGCTCCGTCATGAGAGCGTCTCGGTAGACTTTGGCGACTATCGAAGCGCAACCTATTGTGTAGCTCAAAGCGTCGCCCTTTACTATGCTCTTCTGCGGATAAGCGATATCCAACGTCATATTGCCGTCGGTAATCACAAAATCGGGCGGAATTTTCAAGCCCTCTACCGCGTTCTTCATGCACAGCCTTGTTGCCTGTAAAATGTTTATTTCATCGATAATCTCTGGTTCGATTGAGCATATTCGGCAGTCAATCGCCCTTTTGAGTATTTCTTCGGAGAGAATTTCGCGCCTTTTTGCCGAAAGTTTCTTGCTGTCGTCAACGCCCTCGATAAGCTCGTCGAGAGGCATTATGACCGCCGCGCATACGACAGGACCGGCGAGCGGTCCGCGACCCACCTCGTCAACTCCGCATATGTACTTCACGCCCTTTTCGACAAGTTCCCTTTCGTAACGGAGCTTATCCATACCGTTCCTCCCGTCAGAATTCCAATCCCGTCAAATCGTCGGGAAAATCCAAAGTCACTCCGCCCAACTTGCCCTTGCGGAAGTCGTCGAGCACGGCGCGGACGGCGCGTTCGTAATCCGGCTCGTTGCCGCGGAGCTTAAAACCGCGCTTTTCGCATATCGTATCGAGCATTTCTGTGGGTTCGCCGCCCGAAATGCCGTATCTTTCGGTCAATTTTTGAGGATACTTCTCTCTCAATTCGCCCAAAAGAAGCAGAGCTATGTCGTCCAAATCGAGGATATCGTCGTTAATGCTTCCGACAAACGCAAGGCGAGCCGCCAGACGCTGATTTTCAAACGCCGGAGGCATAGTGCCCGGGGTGTCCATCAACTCGAAATCTCCGACGCGCACCCACTGCTTGCCGCGCGTCACTCCGGCCTTGTCTCCCGTCTCCGCGCGGCGTCTGCCGGCAAGCATGTTTATCAAAGTGGATTTGCCCGTATTCGGCACTCCCGCCACCATGAAACGGAACGTGCCCGTCTGTCCTTTCGAAAGCGCGCGCGCACGTTTTTCGGCAATCATTTTTTCGATTGCCCCCGTAATATCCCTGCGCGAAGCGGCATTCAGCGAATTTATTTTCAGGGCGGTTGCGCCGCTTCCGCGCATGCGGCTCAAAAGAGCGTCTGCGTCGCCGTCGGCAAGGTCGCCCTTATTGAGAACGTATAAAACGGGCTTCGAGCCCGTCAGAATCTTTAATTTGGGATTGAAGGAAGCCGCCGGACAGCGAGCGTCGAGAACGAAAATCACGCCGTCAGCCAACGAAAGATTTTCCTCCATCATGCGCATGGCCTTTGCCATGTGCCCGGGAAACCACTGTATAGTCTTCATTTCCGCTCCTTTATGAGATCAGGACGACGCTCCTTCGTCAGTTTCAGGCTCTGTTCCGCGCGCCATTCGTCAACTTTTTTATGGTCGCCGTTCAACAGCACCTCCGGCACGGATATTCCCTTGTATACCGACGGCCTTGTATATTGAGGATATTCGAGCAGACCGCTTGCAAAACTTTCGTCCACGAGCGAGCCCTCGGATATAACTCCCTCCACGTAGCGGGCCACGCAGTCGCAGACGACCATGGCCGGAAGCTCTCCGCCCGTCAGAACATAGTCGCCTATCGAGATCTCTTCGTCTATATATAAGTCCAGAACCCTCTGGTCAACGCCCTCGTAATGTCCGCACAGCAAAAGAATGTGCTCGCACTCCGCAAGTTCGAATACCTTGCTCTGCGTAAGCGTGCAGCCCTTGGGCGACATATAGATTCTGCGCGCCGAGTGCTCGGGGTCCGTCGCCTCTATGGCGGAGCCTATCGGTTGAGGCATCATCACCATTCCGGCGCCGCCGCCGAAGGGATAATCGTCGCATTTCATATGCTTGTTTTCGGCATAGTCGCGGATATTTACTATGGATATATCGAGTTTTCCGTCCGTCTGCGCCCTACCGAGTATGCTCTCTTTTAAAGGAGCGAACATTTCGGGGAAGAGGGTAAGCACAGTTATTTTCATACTATCAGATTCAATTTGTTTTTCACAAGATATTTTATAAGGAAGAAACTTCCGAAGTCAACCGCCAGATAGATTGCTATCGTTATGCAGTTGGAGAGATGAGCGGAAACATTCTCCGCCATCGCCGCAAAATGCGGCGAAAGAATGGATGAAATTATACCGTACAGCACATACACGACTATAATCAGCGCGGCGGTTATTGCCTTGCGATGGGAAACAAACAGCTGTCCCAACGAAATGACGGCGAATATGACCAAAAGAACCGAAGGCGCGGCGACTATTATTTGGATAACTCCCTCTACTATCTGCCACGGGTCGTTGCTCGCCAATGCCGATATTTCTTCGGCAAACGCCCCGAATACGTCGTAGAAAACGCCCATTTCGGAGCCGCTCCAACCCGACATGAATATAATCAGAGACACAATCGAAACGCCGGCGGAGAATATCACCGCTATCATAGACGACGCCAGCTTTCCGACAATCAGCTGTACGGGGGTAAGAGGCAGGGAAAACGTCAGATATCCCTCGCCCGTAAACATGGTTTTGTAAAATCTGTACGCTCCTACGGCATATGCCGCCGCTATCAGCGCGACTATGCCCAGCATATATGCGATTATGACGAGCAAATATATTATCGAAGTCACAAAATTCCCGTCAACTTCGTTATTAAGCATGACGTATACCAGCAATCTCCCCACCGCCGCAAGCAACAATACGGCTACGGCAAAAAAGAGCAGTATCCGGAAGAGGGCGAACAGCTCGTGCTTTATGAGTTTGCCTACCATCTGAACACCTCCCTGAAAAGGGCGTCGAGAGATTTGCCCTCTCTCGACCTTATCTCTTCCGCCGGAGCGTCGAGTATCGCTCGGCCTCTGTCGAGAAATACGGCGTGAGTGAGTATAGGCTCGATATCGGCTATAAGGTGCGTGCAAAGGAACACGGTCGAGCCCTCCGCGCGATGGAGCATTACTGTGTCCAGAATAAAGTCGCGCGCAGCCGGATCGACGCCGGCTATGGGCTCGTCGAGAATGTACAGCTTTGCGTTCCGCGCCATGGTGAGAACGAGACCCAATTTTTCCTTGTTGCCCTTCGAAAGAGCCTTCACCTTCTGTTTAGAGGATATCCCCAGCCGCGAGAGCATTTCCTCGGCCTTGCCGCCGTCGAAGTCGGGAAAGAAATCTGCGTTGTAACGCATTGTCCTTCCGACGCTCATCCAGTCGCTCAAAAACGGCGCGTCCGGAAGATATGAGCAAATTGCCCTCGTCTCGGGACATGGAGCCATTCCGCCGACAAATATCCTGCCTTCGGTGGGTTGCAACATGCCCATCGCAAGTTTTATAAGCGTGGATTTGCCGCTTCCGTTGGGACCTAAAAGTCCGACTATTCCGCCCTCCTCAATATTGAGATTTAATCCCGAAAGAGCGGTGCAGTCTCCGTATTTTTTGACAAGACCTTCGCATCGAAGTATTTGGGTCATTCTATTTCTCCCACACGGAAACTTCTTTAAATCGCTTTTTATCGACCGTAATAACCTTCTTTTCGAGGTCCACGTCGAGTATTACTCCCTCTGCGGCGGCAAAGCTGACCTCGCCCTTTTGAGAGGAGAGCGTGAAAATATCCGTTCTGGCGGGCGTGACGGAAACGACCGTACCTATTTCGTCGCCGGAGGCCGCGACAACGGAGCAACCCGTCAAATCGCCTATATAATATCTGCCCTCCGGCAGCGGAGGACAATCTTCGCGAAGGGCTTCCATATCCTTGCCGCGCAGAAGCTCGGCGGCGTTTCTGTCCGCCACTCCGCGCAGAACTACATATGCGAACTCGCCGGACGCGCGCACGTTCAGTACGGAGTATTCTTCGCCCGATATATACACCTTTTTTATCTGTTTCAGAGTTTCGGCTTCGTCGAGATATACCTTGACTTTAAGCTCGCCGCGTATGCCCTGAGGCTTTAAAACGGACGCAACCGTAAGAAATTCCATAATTTCCCCCATTGAAAGACAGCCGAAAAAAGTCGGCGACCTGTACAATTCTCCGCACCTTTTTCGGCTCTTGATTCTGCATTTGATTTGCCGGAAAATTCCGGATTCAAGCCTTTTCTTTTATTTCAACGAAGTAGCGCTTGCCGCCGTGAGGCGTTGCCGCGCCTACGAGAGTGCGGATAGCCTTTGCTATCTTACCCTGTTTGCCTATTACTTTGCCCATGTCGCTTGCGGCAAGATATACGGTGACTTCAATCGAATGTTCCTTCTCTTCCACATTGTACTCTATCTGGTCGCGGCATTCCGCAAAGTGTTCCACAATGTACTTTATGAGTTCAAGTTCCATATCTGCTCCCTCGGCGCATTGATAAGGGATGATGCGCCATCAGATTTGTATTCCGAAGCTGCGGAATATATTATTCCTTCTTCTTTTTGTTGTTTGTCTTGGGCGCGGAGAGTTTTTTGCTCTGCTCTATAACGCCGGCCTTTACAAGGTAGCTCTTTACCGTTTCGGTAGGCTGAACGCCCTTTGCAATCCATTCCTTGGCCTTTTCGACGTCGATATTGATTTCCGCCGGATTTTTCAGAGGATCGACATAACCGATTTTATCGATGTACTCGCCCGACTGCGCCTTGCGCGAATCGATAACTACGATGCGGTAGAAAGGGCTCTTCTTGTCGCCCATTCTGGTAAGTCTCATTTTAACTGCCATTTTTATATACTCCTGTAAATTGATTTTTTTATTAATTTATTAAAACCCGATACGTGTTGAGTTTTCTCTTGTTTTTGCGGCGTTACGCGAAGGGGAAACGCCTCTTTCCGCCTTTTAATTGTTTCATTAGCTGTTTGGTCTGTTCAAACTGTTTCAGAAGCTGATTTATTTCCTGTACGCTGGTGCCGGAGCCCGACGCTATCCGCTTTTTACGCGAAGAATTGATGATCGAAGGGTCCACGCGCTCCCTCTTCGTCATGGAGAGGATTATCGCCTTCGTGCGTTCCATCTTCTTTTCGTCGATATCTTCGGGGCGCACTTTTTTGCCGACATTGCCCGGCATCATCGAAATGAGAGCCTGCGCGCCGCCCATCTTTTTCATGCTTTCGAACTGCGTGAGGAAATCTTCCAAAGTGAAGGTGTTTTCAAGCATCTTCTTCTGCATAACCTTGGCCTGTTCCTCCGTTACCGCCTCCTGCGCCTTTTCAATCAACGTCAAAACGTCGCCCATTCCCAATATGCGCGAAGCCATTCTGTCGGGATAGAAAGGTTCGAGATCGGTAAGTTTTTCGCCCACGCCTATAAACTTTATCGGCTTGCCCGTAACCGCCTTTATGGAGAGGCAGGCGCCGCCGCGCGTATCGCCGTCGAGTTTTGTAAGAATTATGCCCGTAATTTCAAGCCGCTCGTTAAAGGTCTTGGCGACGTTTACTGCGACCTGTCCCATCATGCTGTCCACCGTGAGAAGAATTTCCGCGACATCGACCGCCTTCTTGATTTCTTCGAGCTCTTTCATCAACGGCTCGTCGATTTCGAGTCTGCCGGCAGTATCTACTATTACCGTATCGTAGCCCATCGACCGCGCGTAGGCCACAGCTTCCGCCGCCGTTTTTACGGGGTTCTGCGTTCCCTTTTCAAACACTTCCGCGCCGGCGTTCTTGCCTACCACTTTCAGCTGGTTTATTGCCGCCGGACGATAGACGTCGCAAGCGGCCAAAAGAGGTTTCTTGCCGTTCTTTTTTAGGAGTATTGCAAGTTTTCCGCAGAGAGTTGTCTTGCCGGCGCCCTGCAAGCCGCACATCATTATTACCGTCGGAGGCTTGGGGGAGACGTTCAGTTTCTGATTCTGCGAACCCATCAAAGCTATGAGCTCTTCATTGACTATTTTTATTACCTGTTGCGCCGGATTCAGAGATTTCAATATCTCCTGACCGACCGCCTTTTCGGAGACCTCGGAACAGAATTGCTTTGCAACCTGAACGTTCACGTCGGCTTCGAGAAGAGCCACGCGCACCTCGCGCATGGCCGTCTTTATTTCAAGCTCCGTAAGCCTGCCGCGCTTGGTCAGTTTTGAAAATATATGATTTAATCTTTCGGATAAAGAGGCAAAAAGAGCCATACCTCGCTCCTTATTTTATTTACTTTTTTACTCGTTTAATCGCGACGTTTTAAGAGCGCGATATCCCGAATTCTATTTTTCGTACGAAGTTTGAGAATCGGAACCGCCGAGAGCTTCCGCCGCTTTGGACGAATAATCTTTTGCGACTATCTCTTCGAGTTGATTTATCTCTTCCTCAAATTCCGAATGAGCGGCTTTGAAAGCCTCCGCCCAACGCGTTACGTCGTTGAGTTTCAGCCTCATTTCAAGTCCGTACTCCCTTCCGTTCTCCACAACTTTCAACTTGTTTTCAAGTTCGGCGAGTTGACGCTTGCAGCCGTTCAGACAGTCCGACACCGCCTGACGGGATATGCCCTTCTCCGCGGCTATTTCCGAGAGTGTAAGATCTAAATTGATATATAAATTTGTGATTTCACGCTGCGTAGGGGTCAGCAGTTCGGAATAACTGTCCCAAAGCCGCATAAATTCCAACTTGTTCATAACCGTAAAGCCGAAAAACTTGACACTATAATACATCTGCGAGCAATTTCTGTCAAGTCATTTTACTTGACTGAATGGCATTTTTACATAATTAACATTTTTTTTTAATTTTTAACATAATATTTGTAAAACCTGAATTAAAAAGCAATAATTTGACAGTCGGGGAGCACGGTGATAAAATTAACTCAAATATTGGGGAGATGTGAATTATGTGTAAGAGTATTGACGGCGTTCTGTACGACACCGCAAATTCTACGATAGATAAGAAATTCACCTACGGTATCCCCGGCGATCCATGCGGCTATGAAGAGACCTTGTACATAACGAACGACGGAAGATACTTCATTTATACTTTCGGTGGGATAAACTCAAAATATCCCGTTGAAAATATTGTACCTATTGCAAGGGAGGACGTGAAAGCGTGGATGATGTCGCGCTGAATTTCAAGGCACGCCTCACTGCTTTACGTACGGTGAAAAGAAAAATTACAGGCTAAAACATGTCGCCGCGGCAAACTGCCGCGGCGACTTTATTTGTTTTATTGACAAATAATAACGGTTCAGATCCGATTTGCGTTCACTCCACCTCTTCCGGAAATTCCGGAGCGCTTTCGTCGCCGTGCGGCCCGTATCTTCTGGGATTGTCGGGCGTATCGTCTTTCGGCTTGCCGTTATAAAGAACCTTCAAAAGTATGGGGGTAAGTATGGATGAAACGAGAATGAGCAATACCGTCATTATCATAAATTGCGGCGGCAGCGCGTTTTCGCCCAACGTGGGGCTCGTTACCGTGGCCGTGACTATCAGCGCGACCTCGCCGCGCGCCATCATTCCCACTCCGCCTATGGCGCTCTCGCGAAGATTGTATTTAAACGCCTTGCATACGAGGCCGCATCCGACTACCTTTCCTATCAAGCCCATGAGCACCGCCAGCACCGCAAACAAGAGCACGGTGGGGTCGAGACCGAGGAAGGATATCGACGTTATTCCGATATTCGCAAAGAACACGGGAGCGAAGATGGTGTAAGTGCAGACCTCTATCTTGGTATCGGCGTATGCGCTGGCGCGGTGAGCCGTGGAGAGCACAACTCCGGCAAGAAACGCGCCCGTTATGTCCGCCACTCCGAAAATCTCTTCCGCAATCCAACTGTACAAAAAGCATATTGCCAGCGAAAATATGGGTATGCGGTGGGTAGTGGCTCTCTTTTTTTCAAGCCAACGGAACACGTAATGAATTCCTATGCCGGCGACTATTGCAAATATGAAGAAGCAGACGATCATTATTATCGTGCCGTAAATCTGACCCTTGAACCACTCGAAACCGTTGGAGTATTCCTGCGAGTTTCCGGCTTTGGCAATGCCGGTCACCACGGAGAGCAGAACTATTCCTATTACGTCGTCTATAATGGCGGCGGAAACTATGGTCGTGCCCAGCTTGTCGTGAATCTTCCCCAATTCCTTCAAAACGGATACGGTTATCGCAACGCTCGTGGCGGTGAGTATCGTTCCTATGAACAGCGAGCGGAAAATGTTCGCCGCAGAAGCAAAACCGAGGTCGATATTCCCGAAGGGCATGGAAATGGCAAATCCCAGAATAAGCGGCAGAGCGACTCCGGCAGACGCGACCAGAACGGCGGCCATGCCGGTGCTTTTGAGCTCTTTAAGATTTGTTTCGAGTCCGGCGGAGAACATCAACAGCAGAACGCCTATCTTCGCGAAGATATCAAGGCCGTTTGACGCCGCAACGTCCCTGCCGAAAAATACGGAGAGAGCTTCGGACATGTCGGAGCTCTTCGGGAGCACGAAAAGCGGCGTATAATTTCCGCCCTCGAAGCCTATAAGACTGAAACCGCAGAAATCGCCGAAAATTGCCGGTCCGACCAAGATTCCGGCTATGATGAAGCCGAGCACCTGCGGAAGTCCGGCTTTTCTGAACAACAGACCCAAGAGTTTGCTCGTCAATAAAATTATGGCCAGCACCGCGGCAAAGCCGAGCACCGAATTGCCTTCAAACATAATTCTCTCTTCCTTTTCGTCGCACAAAATTATATCACTTTGAAAGTAAAATGCAAACGATTTTTTATCGTAAAAAATATTTACGGAGCAACCGCCCGAACTATTTAAAAAAATTTTTTGATTTTTTTTGATTTACCTATTGACAAACGTTTTTTATATGTTATAATGAAGTTGAAAAAAGAAAATAACTTACAAAAAGTGTTAGACGTCAACATTTTTTAAACGCAGTAAGTATGTTTCAAGTAGTCGCGTGAGCGACGGATTTGTACAATTCCGAGGAGGCAGGCCGGCAGCCGCTTCTATATGATAAGGCAAGATGTTGGGAGGTAGAGTTATGAAAAGACTTTACTTGAATCTCACCACCACGCAAAAAGGAAGGTAAACTCCAATGTACAATTCTACCCATGAGGTTACAATCTGACGCGGTTGAAAATTTGGCAACGATAACCAAAGTTGCAGGGTTTATTAACCGACGAGCCGATGAAGGCACCGCGTGATTAATTACCTCGCAATTAAAACTAAATATAAAATATTCGGCCCCGTGCGGTTGCGCGGGGCTTGTTTTTTGCCTTTTTACCGTGCTCCGAACATTTTATGTACGTTGGCGAGTCCGCCGCGTTATTGCCTGCCGCCGTGGAGCTCCTCTCCTCTCGCGTTTACTGCGGTGGCTCGCCCATCTCTCTCATTCTATGCCTTCGAGCTCGTCGAGGGTAAGACTGAAAGCCGGAATAAAATTCTCGAAGAAATAATCCACCTCCGGCATTTTCCGCGACAGAAGGTCTTTTTTAATGGATTTTTCGGCTTTGACGAATTCTTTATTGCCGCTTTTGAGTTCTTCGAGGCATTTTACGTACGCCGCGAGCCTGTCTGCCGCCTTCATAAGCGAATATTCCACGCTTTCCGCGTCCGGTTTTACAGATTTTTCCAATTCCGTACGAAGTTCGTCGGGAAGAGTGGCAAGCAGTTTGTCGCAGGCTCTGTCTTCGAGTTGCTTGTAGGCGCCGTGGATGGAATTGTTGAAATATTTTATGGGAGTGGGCATATCTCCCGTCATAACCTCGCTGCACTCGTGGTACACTGCATAGAGCACGCACTTCTCGGGGTCGGCTGAGCCGCCGAATATCTTATTGTTTATTACGGCGAGGGCGTGCGCAAGCATGGCAACCTGCTCGGAATGTTCCATAATATTCTCGGAGCGCACGGAGCGCATGAGCTGCCAGCGCTTTATATATTTCATTCTGTCCATAAAGGCATAAAAATTATAGGACATTTATTCCACCTCTCTGACATTTTTATAAATTATATAACATATTCCGCAAAAATTCAATTGACTTTGCGCCGTTATTGCAATATAATTTTAATATAGTTCGCAAGGTTCAGACTCACGGTCCTGCGGAACTGAAATTTATTTAATTTAATCGTCGGGGGTGCTGCGGAAATATTTATCTGCCGCGGCTGAGATTATACCCTTTGAATCGGCAACGTAATTGTTGAGCGATAGTGCAAAGAGATTTTTTCGGGCATTCCCTAAATTTTTTATGGGGAAGGCTTTTTATTTTCGGCGGTTAAAGGAGGTTTTATGTATTATTCACTGTTGAGCTCCTTCTTCGACAGGCAAGAAATCGGAGGGGAGAAGTACTACCTCTATGAAGAGGTTTGGGAGACCTACGCAAACGCAAGTCTTGTAAACATCTTCATGTACACAGCCATTGCGCTTGCCGTTGTGCTTTTGGGCATAGGCATAGTGGTAAAGCTGAAAAAGCCCGAGGCCATGGGTTCGTTTTTGAGGACGGCCGCAGGCATTGTTGCAGGGTTTATAGTTACGGTGCTTGTGACTATGCTGTCTGTTTCCTATCTGGAAATCACCGACAAGGGTTACGAACAGTATGACATGATTTTATGCTACGTAATGGTGCCCATAATACTGCTTGCGTGCATTGCCGTGGCGGGAATAATTGCTGCCTATATTTGCAGTCTGTTCTCCAAAAAGGCCTTTAAGTTGTCGCTGATAATTACGGGCGCGCTCTGCGCGGCAATGCTAATTGTCGTGCTCGTGCTGCAAGGCGTATATTTCTCCTCGGGCAACGCCGAATACAACAACGGCGAGCTCCTCACCTCCGATGAAAACATGTGGCTGTATATCTCTGCCGCGCTCGTCGTAGTTGTGGTGGCCGCGCTTGCAATAGTTTTCGGAAGAGGCAAGAAAAACGAGTTCGACACGAAGTCCATCTCATATGCCGCCATATGCATTGCAATGAGCTTCGCGCTCTCCTACATAAAGTTCTTCGAAATGCCGCAGGGCGGGTCGCTTACGCTGGCCTCGCTCGTGCCGCTGATGCTGTATTCCTATATGTTCGGCACCAAAAAAGGCGTGCTCGCGGGATTGATTTACGGCGTTTTGCAGGCTATGCAGGACCCTTGGATTCTGCACCCCGCGCAGTTCCTTTTGGACTACCCCGTGGCGTTCGCCTGCATAGGACTTGCCGGCATGTTTGCGGACATTAAGGCATTGGACAAACTTCCGCAGGTGAAGTTCGCTTTGGGCGCGCTCGCCGCAGCCGTACTGCGCTTTGTTTCGCACGTGCTTTCGGGCGTGTTTGCGTTCAACAGCTTTGCACAGAGCAACGGCATTAACGAGTGGGTATACAGCCTCGGTTACAACGCGTTCGTATTCCCCGACATTGCAATTGCAATCGTCGTCGGCATAATACTGTTCTGTTCGAAGTCGTTCAACCGTCAAATCGAACTCGTGCGCGCAGGTGCCAATAAGACGAAAAAACCGGCGCAGGCAGAAGAGCCCACGCAGGCAGAAAACAACTGATATTATAACTTATAACTTTTGCGGCGGCGCGAATTTTCGCGCCGCCGCTTATATTTTTATGATTTGATTTTGTAAGCCGACGTCTATACGAATTGCAGAATATCCACCAGAACGGCAAAGCCTAAAATGGCGAAAAATCCGACGGCGTGTATTATCGCCTCCACCTTCCGCGGCACGGGCTTTCGGAAAATCCATTCTATCAGGCAAAAAATCACTTTACTGCCGTCCAGAGCCGGAATCGGCAAAAGATTGAACACGGCGAGATTTACGCCGATATATGCCGCAATCTCAAAAAAGTGTTGCACGGACTGCGAAGCTATTCGGCTTGTAAGTTTAATGGTTGTAATGGGTCCGCCCACCGTATCAAGTCCCAGATGACCGGTCAACAGCTCGCCGAGAACTTTGAATATCGTTCCGGCAATCCGCCATGAATATTCGAAAGTGTGACCTATCGTAGCGAAGAATCCGAAGCGGTAGCTGACCACGTTCAAGTCGAAATAGTAGACGGTTTTCTGTTCTTCGCCCTCTCCCGTTGTTACGCCGTAAGTGCCAATCCCGAGGGCGTGCCACAGCGCGGAGGTCTCCTGCAAACTCGAAAAGTCGCAGTCGCGGCGGAGCATAATATCTATCGTGCGTTCGGCTCCGTCGCGAAACACCAGCGCTTTTACGGTGTCTCCGGCCGACTTGCCTTTAAGGGCGGACATTGCGTCGGTAGTCATATATATGTTTCTTCCCTCTATTTGCAGAATCACGTCGTCCTCTTTGAGAGAATACTCAATATACTGCCCGGCGTCCCGTCCGTCCTCCGGAGGAGGAGCAACCGACCCGACCGAAAACGTCATCTGCCCGAAGGCGAACATGGATACGGCTATAAGCAGGAGCGCCAGAATGTAGTTCATAAGCGGTCCGGCAATGAGCACTATTATGCGTTTCCAAGGCGCCTTGCCGTTGAAGGAATCTTCCGTCTCCGCCTCTCCGTCCTCTCCGTCGAACGCGCAGAAGCCGCCGAGAGGCAGCGCGCGCACGGAAAAAACTTCGCCCGTACGCTTCGATACGCGACGAAAAAGTTTTGGGCCGAAGCCTATGGAAAACTCGTTTATTTTGAATTTAAGCGCCTTTCCGGCGAGATAATGGCCGAATTCGTGTACGGTTATCATCACAAGCAAAATGAGTATTGCAAGCAAAACCGAGCCGACCGTAGCCATTACGCTGTTGAACGTATCCAATATTCCCGATTATTCTATATCATATTTTTTATAAATCGTTCTGCCAATCTACGGGCGTTTGCGTCAACCTCGCAGAGCTGTTCGAACGAATCGACTTTTTCTGCGGAGACAGACGAAACCACTCCTTCCGCCACTGTGTAAATATCGGTGTATTTTATCTTTTTATTCAAAAAAGCCCATACCGCAACTTCGTCGGCGGCGTTCAGAGCGCAGGGCATCGTGCCGCCGCTCTCGCCGCAACGGAGAGCCAGTCCGAAGAGCGGATACTTCTCCCTTTCAAGGGGCTCGAAATCGACGGAAAACGCCTTCGTGAAGTCCATAAATCCGAGATTGCAACTATGCCTTTGGGGATAGGTCAACGCCAACTGTATAGGCAGCTCCATTGTGGGGTAGCTCATCTGGGCGAGAATGGCTCCGTCGTCGAACTCCACCATGGAATGGACTATGCTCTGCGGCTGAATTACGGCCTCTATATTGCCGTACGGAACATTGTAGAGAACGTGCGCCTCTATTATCTCATAGCCCTTGTTCATGAGCGTGGCGCTGTCGACAGTAATCTTTTTGCCCATTTTCCAAGTGGGGTGAGCGAGCGCCTGCTCCGCGGTTACGTTTTCAAGAGTTTCAAAGGCTCTGCCTCTGAACGCGCCGCCGCTTGCGGTAATTATAAGGCGCCGTGCCTTACGGCTCCTGTCGTAACCGAGGCACTGCCAGATTGCGGAATGTTCGCTGTCCACGGGAATAACTGTTACGCCGCGGCTCTCGGCCTCGGCCATGACAAGCTCTCCGCCGCAGACGAGACTCTCCTTGTTTGCGAGCGCCACATCCTTTCCGGCGCGCACCGCCCTCAAAGTGTATTCAAGTCCGGAAAAGCCTCCGGCGGCATTGAAAACGATATCGGAACAGTCCGCTTCCGCCGCAGCAAGCGCCGCGTTTTTATCCTTTGAGGCGAGGGCCGAAAGCCGAGGTCCGAACTCCTCCTTCTGACGCTCAAATTCCGCCGACGGCGAGTTTGCAACAAGAGCCGTTATCCTGAACATGTCGGAGTGGGCTCTCACTACGTTTAAAACCTGCTTTCCTATCGAACCGGTGCTGCCTATCAGCGCGATATTTTTCATATTTATTATACCCGTAAACCTTATTTTTAATGACAACCGCCCCACGAATATTTACGAGGGGCGGTTAAGTTAAATTTTTCCTTAAATTATCAGATGATTATCGTTCCGAAGGACAGAAGCACGACCACCGAGCAGTAAAGCATACTGTCGAAGCGGTCGAGTATGCCGCCGTGCCCGGGCAACAGCTTGCCCATATCCTTTATTCCGCATTCGCGCTTTATGGCGCTCTCGAAGAGGTCGCCTATCTGCGCAAGCACTGACGTCGCCAAACCTACGAGAGTGAAGGTGACTATCGGATGTATCTTCTGACTTGTAAAAGTGAGATATACGTTGTTAAATCCGACGTATATTATATTGCCGTTGATTCCGCCGAAATAATATATGAACGTATATGCCAGAATAGCGCCTATTATACCGCCTATCAAACCGCCGACCGCGCCGACAATGGTTTTATTGGGCGAGAGCTTGGGCGAGAGCTTCCACGGAAAAAATCTTTTCAGCAGAGAGCCGAACACAAACGCGCACGTGTCGCACAATACCGTTGTCATAAACAGCAGAAGTATTGCCGCCATTGAATTCTGCGCGAGGTGATTGAGCGCCGACAGCATGGTGGAGAGCACTCCGCAGTAGAGCATGCAGAAAACGCAGGTTATAGTGCCTTTGACCGTGGAACGGAGAGGGTCGAACACCGACGTCGCCATGAGAAACATGGTGTATACCGTAAAGGCCACGGCCACGCCCAAGAGACCGGAACGCATCGTGAGCTGAATGGCGACATACAGCGGAACTATCATCACGGAAAAAGCCATGGTTATGACTTTTTGAGGATAGGATACTCCGTTTACCGCCCTTAAAAATTCAAAGCTCCCGATAATTGAAATGGCACAGAAAACGGCGTCAAAACCGAGCGAGCCCCAACCGCCGTCAACATTGCCGAGGGGCACAAGCCACTTCATGGAAATCAGCGCCACCCAACATACGAGGTATACCGCCGCCGTTATCATGCGCGCCTTAAAGCCGGATTTTTCCTCTTTTTGAACAGGCTGCATTGTGGTTACTTCTTCTTGCATTTATTGACTCCGTAAACGCACGCAAATTCAATGCGCGCGACAAATTATTGATGTAAATTTACAATCCGCCGTAACGGCGATTGCGTTTTGCGTATTCCTCCAACGCCTTATCGAACTCCGCCGGAGTAAAATCCGGAAAGAGCACGGGCGTGAAATACAGCTCCGCATAGGCCGCCTGCCAAAGCAGGAAATTGGAAAGACGTACCTCGCCTCCCGTCCTTATTATGAGGTCGGGGTCGGGAAGTCCATCGGTGTACAGCTTTGAGGCAAACGCCGCCTCGTCCGCTTTGTCATCCGAGCCGCGAAGCAGATTGACCGCGTTCAGAATTTCCGAACGCGAACCGTAATTTATGGCGAAAACAAGAGTGAACGCCGCGCCGTCGGGAGAGTTCTTTTCTCCGTCGTCAAGAAGTTTCTTGACGTCCTCGGGCAGAGGCGTTCTGTCGCCTATGACCCTTACGCGCGCTCCGGCCTTGTAAAGCTGTTTGACGTGTTTGGAAAAATATTTGCGAAGGAGATTGAACAGCTCTTCAAGTTCGTCCTTCGGACGATTTATGAGATTTTCCGTCGAAAGAGCGTAAACGGTGAGATATTCGATTCCCAGCTCTTTTGCGCGCTTGGCAACCTCTATCATCGCGTTCATTCCGGCGCTGTGCCCGAAAGAGCGCGGTCTCAATCGCTTTTTGGCCCACCTGCCGTTGCCGTCCATTATCAGCCCGACATGGCGCGGAAGAGTGCTCTTTTCCATCAAACGGTCATTATCTCCTTATCCTTTACCGAAACAGCCGCGTCTATCTGCGCTATGCCGTCCGACACGGATTTTTCCACGTCCTTTTCGTAATTGGAGTACTCGTCCTCGGATATGAGTTTATCCGTTTTGAGTTTCTTCAAGGCCTCCAACGCCTCGCGACGGATATTGCGCTGGGCGACTTTTGCGTCTTCGCCCATCTTTTTGATCTGTTTGGAGAGCTCTTTTCTTCTCTCCTCCGTAAGTTGAGGGAAGGCAAGCCTTATTACTTTGCCGTCGTTGGTTGGATTTATACCGATATTGGAGACTTGAATAGCCTTTTCGATATTTTTGAGAAGAGAGGCGTCCCACGGCGAAATGACGAGGCATCTGCCCTCCTGCACGGAGATATTGGACGTCTGATTTATCGGCGTGGGTACGCCGTAGTAGTCAACCGTGATCTTGTCGAGGATATGCGGATTTGCACGTCCGGCGCGCACCGAAACAAAGTCCTCTTTGAGAACGCTTAAAGTTTTTGTAAGTTTGTCGTCGAGAACCAACAGTATTTCTTCTACCTGCTCAATCATTTCTTCACCTCTTATTTATTTCAATTAATGTCTATAACCGAGACCATTCAGTTATTATCTATAACCGTGCCCAGCTTTTCGCCGCAGACGACGCGGATTATAGAATCGTTTTCGTCGAGCCCGAAGGCTATGACCGGAATATTGTTCTCCATACACATCGTAGCCGCGGTGGTATCCATGGCCTTGATTCCGTTCTTTATTATGTCGAGATAATTAATGTGATTGTATTTTTTTGCCGACGGATTGAGCTTGGGATCGCTGTCATAGATTCCGTCGATATTCTTGGCCATCATCAGTATGTCCGCCTGAATCTCACACGCGCGTTGAGCCGCGGCCGTATCGGTGGAGCAATAGGGATTGCCCGTGCCGCAAGCCATTATTACCACGCGCTTCTTTTCAAAGTGACTGAGCGCCTTGCGCAAAATATACGGTTCGGCCACGGAAGTCATTATGAGCGCGGTCTGCACTCTCGTGGGTATGCCGCGCTGTTCGAGCGCGTCCATCATGGCGAGCGAATTCATCACGGTAGCCAACATTCCCATATGGTCGGCCGTGGTGCGGTCCATATTTTTGCCCTGTCTGCCGCGCCAGAAGTTTCCGCCGCCTATGACGAGGGCAACGTCAACGCCCATATCGTGCACGACTTTTATCTGGGAAACGACGCGCGATATGACGTCTTCGTCGAGGCCGTGTCCCTGTTTTCCGGCGAGCGCCTCGCCCGAAAGTTTAATTAATACTCTCTTGTATCGGGGTGACATATCGTCTCCTTATAATCTGCTCCGTAACATTATAACATAACGACGGACAAAACACAATGATTTTTATAAATGTTTGAAAATTAAAAAATAGGGCTCGCCGACGTCGGATCGGCAGAAAAACGGGCTTGGCGCAACGCCAAGCCCGTAACGATTACTTTTTCATGGATTCGATTTGTTTCGCAACTTCGTCTTGAAGATTCTCGTTCTTCTTTTCGAGACCCTCGCCCATTTCGTAACGGGTAAAGCGAGCAACCTTGAACTTGTTGCCTATTACCTGCGAAACTTTCACGGAGTCGTCCTTTACGAACGCCTGTTCCATAAGGCAGTTCTCCTGATAGAACTTGCCGAGTTTGCCCTCAACTATCTTTTCGAGAATGTTTGCGGGCTTTCCGGCGTTCTTGGGATCGTTCTGCATCTGAACGAGCATGATCTCTTTCTCTTTCGCAAGAACTTCCGTGGGAACTTCGTCGCGAGTGATATACGAGGGACGGGAAGCGGCAATTTGCAGAGCTATGTCGTGCAGAGTCTCTTCCGCGCCTGCCGTAAATCCGGTCGCGTCTACCATTACGCCGACCTTTCCGCCCATATGGATATAGGTTTCGATTTTTCCGGCATTTTCATAGATAACGAAGCGACGGATGGAAATTTTTTCGCCGATGACGGCCGTCTGATTTACTATGAAATCCTTTACCGTGCCGTCGCCGAGCGCGCAAGCGTTGAGCGCGTCGATATCCGCCGGTTTGTTGAGGGCGATAACCTTTGCAACCTCGTCCACTATGCCGTGGAACTTTTCGCCGCGCGAAACAAAGTCGCTCTCGCAATTGATTTCGAGGAGAACGCCTACGCCGCATTTATCGCATACGTATGCGCCGACGACGCCCTCTGCGGCAATCCTGCCTTCCTTTTTCACGGCCTTTGCGATTCCGCGTTCGCGGAGCAGTTCCGCAGCCTTTTCCATATCGCCGTCTGCGTCGGTGAGCGCCTTCTTGCAGTCCAGCATGCCGGCGCCGCTCTTGTCGCGGAGCGCCATTACGTCCTTTGCAGTGAATGACATATCTGTATTCTCCTTAAAATTATTCGGCTTCCGCAGTCTCTTCCGCGGCGACTACTTCTTCTATCGAAGCGGGCTCTTCCTCTGCGGTCTCCTCGGTGGGAAGCACGGGGGTTTCGCCCTGATTTGCCTCTATTACGGCGTTTGCGATTACCGACGATATCAGTTTGACGGCACGTATCGCGTCGTCGTTGCCGGGAATCACGTAGTCTATGAGATCGGGGTCGCAGTTAGTATCGGTGATTGCAACTATGGGTATGTTGAGTTTTCTTGCCTCGGCTACGGCGATATCCTCGCTGTGAGGGTCTACAACGAACATTACTCCGGGGAGCTTGGTCATTTCCCTGATTCCGCCGAGATTGGTTTGGAGCTTATCGAATTCCTCTTTGAGCTTGGCGACTTCCTTTTTGGGAAGAAGCTCGAACTCGCCGTTCTGCTCCATCTTTTCTATCTTTACCATTCTGTCTATACGCGAACGAATGGTTTTGAAATTGGTGAGCGTGCCGCCCAGCCAACGGGAATTGACGTAGTACATTCCGCAACGCTCCGCCTCTTCCTTGATTGCGTCCTGCGCCTGTTTTTTGGTGCCGACAAAGAGCACGGATTTGCCCTCTTTTACCGATTCGACGACAAACTTATATGCCTCTTCGATGAGGTCTACCGTAAGTTGAAGGTCGATGATGTGAATGTCGTTTCTGGAAGCGTAGATATACTTGCCCATCTTGGGGTTCCACTTCCTCGTCTGGTGCCCGAAATGCACTCCGGCTTCGAGCAGTTGCTTCATTGTGATTACTGCCATATTGTTCCTCCGTTTTCCTCCCCGAAGGCGCGGCTTTTACGGCGCTGATACGCGGCAATTAAAAGATTTTTGCCGTCACGGAGCGCCCGTCCTACGGGTGTGAATTTTTTACAGCCTAACTATTCTAACAGAAATTATTTTATTTGTAAAGAATTTTTAAAGCATTTTACGGGCAAAATTCCGCCGTGCGGCGCAAAAAAGCGCTGCACGGCGGAATTTATCGTTATTGTTACCGCTTGTTTGATTATATATTTCGGTTTTATGTATTTCAGTTGAGGCCGAGAGCCTGCATCCAGCCGCATGATTCGAAGAGATTGAAGTGGCTGAATACTACTACCGTCGCAAGCGAGATGGTTGACATAATCTTTATGAGGATATCGAGGGAAGGACCCACAGTATCCTTCAAGGGGTCGCCCACGGTGTCGCCGACTACCGACGCGTCGTGCGCCGGAGTGCCCTTCTTTTCACCTTCGAGAGCGCCCGACTCTATGTATTTTTTGGCGTTATCCCACGCGCCGCCCGAATTGCCGCAGAAGATTGCAAGCATTATGGCGGATATGGTTGCGCCCATAAGCACGCCGCCGACGAACATTGGTCCGAATATAAAGCCCGTTACCAACGGGAAGAGTATGCACATTATGCAGGGGATACGCATCTCTTTGAGCGCGCCGGAGGAGGAAATCTCGATACATGTCTTGTAATCGGGCAAAACTTTCCCCTCGCGCAGTCCTTCTATTTCGTTGAACTGACGGCGCACTTCCTCTACCATCTTCCTTGCCGCCTTTGCGACTGCGTTAATGAGCATGCCGGAGAACATATAGGGCAGAGCCGCTCCGCACAGAGCTCCGCAAAGGGTGAGAGGATTTATGAGATTGAGAATGAGCTGACCCGTAAGGTCTACTCCGCCGAATGCGTAGAGATAACTGCTCATAAGAGAGAGAGCCGCAAATGCCGCGCTTCCTATGGCAAAGCCCTTGCCGATTGCCGCGGTGGTATTGCCTACGGAGTCGAGCTTGTCGGTTATTTCGCGCACTTCCTCGTCGAGATAGCTCATTTCGGCTATGCCTCCCGCATTATCGGAGATGGGGCCGTATGTGTCTACCGAGACAGTGGCCGCGACGAACGACAACATTCCGAACGCCGCACAGCCGACGCCGTACATGCCGGCTACCGCATAACTGCCGAATATGGCGAGCGCAAGCACTACCACGGGGAGCATACAGCTTATCATACCCGTCGAAAGCCCCTGCGTAACGGTGAGCGCCGGACCCTCTTTGGAAGAGGCGGCTATGCCCTTTGTGGGCTTGTAGTCATAGCTCGTGTAATATTCGGAGATAATGCCTATTATTATTCCGGCGGCAATTCCTATAACAGCCGCAAGCCAAGGGCTGAACGCTCCGACGCGGAAGCCTACCGACTTGTAAATTTCGGAAGACACGTCCCCAAGTCCGGTTCCTATGTCCTTGAACAGAAATATCGTAAGCACTATTCCGGCCACGACGGTGACGCCGGCGGATATCCAAGTCGCGATATTCAATTCCATATGCACGTTTTTGGATAGGTTAGGCTTCAAAACTATATAGGAAATACCTATTATGCACGCAAGCAGTCCGCATCCGGCGAACACGAGAGGATAGAGCATCATAGCGTTCATGAGAGGCGCGCCGAGCACCTTGCCGTGCATGAAGAGCTCTCCGGCAAGCATTACCGCAGAGAGAATAGCTCCCACATAGCTTTCGAGAAGGTCGCTTCCGAGTCCTGCCACGTCTCCCACGTTGTCGCCAACGTTGTCCGCTATCGTCGCGGGGTTTCTGGGGTCGTCTTCGGGGATATGTTCTTCGGTTTTACCTACAAGGTCGGCGCCCATATCCGCCGCCTTTGTGTATATGCCGCCGCCCACGCGGTTGAACATGGCTATTATCGAACAGCCGAGGGCATATCCCGAAAGGGTCATCGTGAAGTTGGTGGGAAGTCCTATGAAATTTTTCATTTCCTCGGCTTTGCCGGCGGCTATATCGGCAATCTGTCCGGCGCCGAGTCCGAATATAAGATAGACCGCAACCGCGCCCAAAAGAGCGAAACCGGCCACGCACAGTCCCATTACCGAGCCGCCTTTGAAGGCGACTTTGAGAGTCTTGCCGAGGTCGCGGCTCTCGCGAGCCTTGTTAGTAACGCGAACGTTGCAGTAGGTTGCAATCTTCATGCCGACCCAGCCGGCGGCGGCGCTCATGACCGCGCCTATTATGAAAGCTATTGCCGACTGCCAACTGATTATTATGAGCACCACTGCCGCCACGACCGCGCCGATTATGGCTACAATCTTGTATTCGTACTTTATGAATGCGTTCGCGCCGGTACGTATTGCCGAACCGATTTCCTGCATTCTTTCGGTGCCCTCTTCCAGCTTCTTGACGCTGAAATAGTTGAAAGCCGCGTATGCAACCGCGAGAACTACCGCAATTCCCACGATTATCAGAAGAAGGTTTTCCATTCGTTTCTCCTTTTGTTTATTAATATCACAATTTTATCACAATCAAAAGCCGATTGCAACAAGAAATACGCATTTTTATCCCTTTACCGTTTAAAAAAGCATGGAAATGCGCCGCCCGAAGTTCGGGCGGCGCAAAACGCTTGATTTTCTAACCGAAAAGCGGAGTCGAGAGATATCTCTCACCCGTGTCCGGCAAAAGCACTACTATGTTCTTGCCCCTGTTCTCCGCTCTCTTTGAGAGTTGCAACGCGGCAAAGAGAGCCGCGCCGGACGAGATACCCACCAAAAAGCCCTCGCTCCTGCCGAGCTTTTTGCCCGTCGCAAAAGCGTCGTCGTTTTCCACGGCTATAACCTCGTCGTAAACTTTTGTGTCGAGCACGTCGGGCACGAAACCGGCGCCTATTCCCTGAATTTTATGCGCGCCGGCAACACCCTTCGAGAGGACGGGCGAGGACGCCGGCTCCACCGCGACTACCTTTATTTCGGGGTTTTTGGATTTGAGATATTGTCCCACTCCCGTTATCGTTCCGCCCGTGCCTACGCCTGCGACGAAGATATCCACCTTCCCTCCGAGCGCCTCGAAAATTTCCGGACCCGTAGTGGCAAAGTGCGCCGCCGGATTGGCCGGATTGACGAACTGCCCCAAAATAACGCTGCCGTCTATTTCCTCTTTGAGCTCTTCCGCACGCGCTATCGCGCCCTTCATTCCCTTTGCGCCCTCGGTCAAAACTATTTCGCCGCCGTAAGCCTTGATAAGGTTTCTCCTTTCGACGCTCATCGTTTCGGGCATGGTTAAAATCACTCTGTATCCCTTCGCCGTGCCGATAGAGGCAAGCCCTATGCCCGTATTGCCCGAGGTCGGCTCTATAATCGTTGCTCCGGCCTTTAAAATTCCGCGCCTTTCGGCGTCCTCTATCATTGCCTTTGCAATTCTGTCCTTGACCGATCCGGCCGGATTAAACGCCTCCAACTTGGCAAAAATCGACGCGCTCGCTCCCTCTTCCTTTGCAAATCTGTTCAGCTTTAATACGGGCGTTCCGCCCACAAGCTCGCTTACCGAATTAAAATACGACATAAAAAACTCCCGATTCTTTAATTCCCATAATTCCTATGGGATTAGTATAGTTTAATAATAAAAGATTATCCGCCGTATGTCAAGCGGATTTAGCAATATTTTCAAAAAAATTTTAAATGGAATAAAAATCGGCGGAAGAGCCCTCCTCAATCAGATCTTGAAGCGTTACGGAATTAAGATAGGAGTTATAGCACTCATACAGTCCTTGCCAAAAGCGGAACATTCCGCAATTCTCCTTTTTGTTGCAGGGAGAATTCAAGCAGTCAACGGGCAAAAAATTGCCTTCGAGGACGTTGATAATCTCATCCATAGTATATTCCGAGGCCGGTTTTGTGAGTTCATAGCCGCCCGAAGCGCCTCTGACGCTGCGCAAGAGATTGCCCTTAATTAAAATTGCGGTGAGCTGTTCGGCATACTTTACCGTTATGCCCTGCCGCGCGCAGATTTCGGAAATTTTTACGGGTTTGGAGCAGTGCGCGGCTATATCGGTCATTATCTGCACGCCGTATCTGCCTTTTGTGGAAATTTTCATATTGCACTCTTGAATTTAAATGTTTTGGAGTTGGGCTTCTCTCTCGGCGACGGCAAGGGCATCTATCATCTCGCCTATATCGCCCATCATAAACGCGTCGATATTGAATAGCGAAAGCCCTATTCGGTGATCGGTCACGCGGCCCTGCGGAAAGTTGTAAGTCCGGATACGCTCGCTTCTGTCTCCCCTGCCCACCAAGCTCTTGCGATGCGCGTCGTACTCGCTCTGGTTCTTGGAGTTGTAATAGTCGTAGAGCCGCGAACGCAGCACTTTGAAGGCCTTGTCCTTGTTTTTTAGCTGACTGCGCTCGTCCTGACATGTGACTACTATGCCCGTAGGAATGTGAGTCAATCTTATCGCCGTCTCCGTTTTGTTTACCTTCTGTCCGCCGGCGCCGGAGGAGCGATATACGTCCACCCTCACGTCCTCGTCGCGTATCTCAACTTCGACGTCCTCCGCCTCGGGGAGCACTGCCACCGTGACCGTGGAGGTGTGGACCCTGCCCTGCGACTCCGTTTCGGGCACGCGCTGAACGCGGTGCACGCCGCTCTCGAATTTGAGCTGTTTATACGCGCCCTTTCCGCTTATATTCAAAACGACTTCCTTTATTCCGCCGAGTTCCGTTTCGTTTTTATCCACTTCTTCGACTTTAAGACGGTGACGCTCGCAATAGTAGAGGTACATTCTGTACAGTTCGTATGCGAACAGCGCGGCTTCATCGCCTCCGGCGCCTCCGCGAATCTCCATTATACAGTTGCGCTCGTCGTTTTTATCCTTTGGCAGAAGCAATATTTTGAGTTCCTCTTTAAGGCTTGCCAGCCGCGACTTGCAGGAGAGCACTTCCTCCGAAAACATCTCCTTCATTTCGGGGTCCGTCTCCTCTTTCTCCGCCTCCGCCGCATCCGAAAGCTGTCTCTCGCACTCCGCATATTCGGCGTATTTGAGCGCCGTCTCGGATATCTCCGCCTGCGCCTTGGCTATCTCCGTCCATCGAGCCGTGTCCGCGATAATTTCGGGGTCGCTCATCTTTTCGGAAAGCTCTTTATAGCGGTCGTAAATTCCGCGAAGTTTTGAAATCATTTTATCTGCCATACTTCAAAAAACCGAATATATCCCCCATCAAATGACAATCTTGACGAATCTGTCAACGCCCGAAAGGTCCTTCATAACCATGGCGTAGTCGCGCTTTTTGAAGAGCGCGAGAACGGCCTCCGTCTGACCTTCGCCGCATTCCATAATGAGCATGCCGCCCTTTACGAGATGGTGTCTTACTTCCTCTGAAAGTCTCCTGTAAAAATCAAGTCCGTCCTCTCCGCCGTCAAGCGCCACGCGCGGCTCGTACTCGTGCACTTCGCGCTGGATATGGGGTATCTCTCCGCTCTTGATGTAAGGAGGATTGCAAACTATTATGTTGAACTTGCCGTGGACGTTTCTGAACATATCGCCCACCGCGAAATTTATTTCCGCCTTGTTCGCCTCGGCGTTTTCGCGAGCCAGCATGATTGCCGCGTCGGAAATATCGGAAGCCGTAACAGTTACTCCGAGATCCGCGCATTTCTTTGCAACGGCAATGGCTATACATCCCGAACCGGTGCAGAGGTCGAGTATTTTATCTCCTTTTTCCGCCGATTTTATCACGGCCTCCGCCAAAAGCTCCGTCTCGGGGCGCGGAATCAGCACGCGTTCGTCAACCTTGATTTTGAGACCGTAAAATTCGGTGTCGCCGAATATATACCAGAGCGGACGGCCGGAGAGTCTCTTCAAAACTATTTCCTCTATCTTCTTGCTCTCCGAAGGCCTGACTATGCGGTCTTTTTCGAGGTCGCTGCGCTTGATTTGAAGCACGATTGAGTATATCCACTCCGCGTCGCTCTCGTCTATTCCGGCCTTTTTGAAGCGTTCTTTCGTCTCGTTGAGGAGTTTAGAAAGGACTCCGCCCGTGACGAACGAAGTTTCCGGAACCGTGGGGTCGGCGTCCATTTCGAGCACCTTTTCAAAGGCGGCAATCGCCACCTCTATCATATCTTCGTCGGGTTCGCGCGTCGTGAGAGTCTTTTGAAGGAGCATCCCGGGCGCCTTGAAAATTTTCACGAACCAATTATCGAAACGTGCGAGAAGTTTGAGCGCCTCGTACGAAACTCCGGCGAGCACGGGCAACAGCACTATTTCTACGCCGAGTTGAGCAAGAAACCGAAGAAATCCGTTGGGAATTGCGGCCTCGTTTATGCCCGTCGCCCATATGACGAGCGAGAGAACGAGCACGTTTATAAGCACTACTATAAAGAGGAACGAAGTTCCGCATCTGTCGTGTATTCTCGAAGCCTTTTTTACGTTTGAGGGCGTAAGTTCCATGCCGTATTCATAGGCGTTTATGGTCTTATGCTCCGCGCCGTGATACTTATACAGCCTGCGGATATCCTTTAAAAGCAGTATTGCCGCAAGATAAATGAGAAATATGAGAAACTTTGCGCCGCCCCAGATGACGTGCTTCCATACGCCGCCGTGCGCCGTTTCGAGCACGGGAAACGCCGGAATAAGCCAGACGTCGGTAATCACTCGCGGCAAGACTATAAACAGCCCAACGGCGAGAATAACTCCGAGTATCATGGACACGGTAGTGATTATATCCATTGCGCTTACTTTGAATTTTTCGGCGAGCCATCCGGAAACCTTGCCGCCCTCCTCGTCGTCCTCTCCGTAAACGGCGGCGGAGCGCATTAAAACCTTCATTCCGCTGACAAGAGAGGAAAAAAGATTCACAGTGCCCCTCAAAAAGGGAATTTTGGACGCTTTTTTGGCAAAGGCAGAGGGATTGAGACGCTTCGCCTCAACCTGAATATTGCCGTCCGGATCGCGGACGGCGCATGCCATGCAGGTTTTCCCTCGCATCATCACGCCCTCCATAACCGCCTGACCGCCTATGTAAGTGCCGCACTTTTTTTTCTTGTCTTTTTTCATAAATTTACGCTTTTACTATCCTTTACGGATAAATTCGAATTCTCCGCCCGATCACCGACGGATTTCGCATAAAATAACGGCGTCACATAATGACGCCGTATTTCAATTTCAGATATTATAACGCTTTTTGAATTTGTCTACACGGCCGCCTGTGTCAACCAACTTCTGCTTACCGGTAAAGAACGGATGGCACTTGTTGCAGATATCCACTTTGAGGGTATCCGTCTTTTTGGTTGTGCCCGTTGTAAACGTGGCGCCGCAAGCGCATACAACCGTAACCTCATGATAATCGGGATGTATTTCGGGCTTCATTGTTTATACCTCGCTCAATTTTGTTGAATACTCAATCATTATATATAATTTATTTCTTCAAGTCAATTATTTTTTTATTGACATATAAAAATTTTACTTAAAATGCATAAAAAAGTTATCTTTCTCTTTTTTTATAAAATCAGTTGCAAATTGCTCCGAAATAGCGTATAATGAGCATTAAGATATGGATAATTGGGTACTTAAAGGACCACAGACGCTCATAAACGAAAACACGAGCGTAAATATCACCTCTCCGACACAGGTCAAAGTAAAAGTTTCGCACTTGCTTCTGACCGATTTCGACACGCAGCTTTTTACGGGCGCGGCGGAGCCTTCCTATCCGAAGACGATAGGCAGAGCGGCGGTTGGCATTGTCACCGAAGTCGGCGAGAATTGCTACGGTATCGAAAAAAATCAGAGAGTGTATTTCGAGCCCACGAGACCCTGCGGAAAATGCCTCTCCTGTCTCTCCGGCAAGCCCAAAAACTGCTCGTCAGTAATGGTCGCAGGCAAGGATTTCGACGGATTTTTGAGGGATTTCGTCGTATGCGAATATACAGAGGTAGCTCCCCTTCCGGCAGCCGTAGACGATATCAAGGCTCTGTGCATAGAAGCCGTGGGAATTGCCGAAAATATATACGATAAATTAAATTTATCCGCCGGACAGCGAGTGGCCGTAGTCGGCGCGGATTTCACGGGCAACGTGATAGCGCAGGTTCTTCAATATCACAAGATCATACCCATAGTTATAGACAATAACCCCGTGCATATAGACAAAATCAAAAAATGCGGAATGTATTACGCATTTGCCGCCGACGACGACTTGCGCAGCAATATCATGAACGCCACCGGAGGGCATCTCTGCGACGCTGCGGTGTACAGCGGAAATTCAAGGTTGCCCCTCTCCCTTTCCACAAGGCTCGTCAGCTCCGGCAAAACGGTGGTTATTTCAAGTATAGCGGCGGTGACGGCGCCCATGGACGCAAGGGACATTTTGGCGAAAAATCTTACCGTATTCGGAGTTTCCAACGCTTACGACTACACCGACGCAGTTATCAATATGTTGATTCACGGAGCCATAAACACCGACGTGTTCGACAAGGAAATCCTCAACGAATACGACCCCGTGGCGCTGCTTAAAGAGCGCAGTTCGAAAGTGGCTTCGGCAAAGAAAGATAAAATGATCGTGCTGAAAATGATTCTCTGATACTGCGCAAAGTACATAATGCGCGTTTTAAAAATTATTTTTTCACTTAATTTTCTGTATATAATTTTAATTGCGGCGCAGATAGCCGCAATTATTTTTTTATGTTTTTTCGTGCCCTCGATAATACCGCTCGCCGCGGCATATGCCGGTACCTTTCTTCTGTCGGCCATAACCGCCGCCGTCCTTTTAGGCAGAGGCGGAGATTCGGAGGCAAAGTGCGCGTGGTTTTTGCTCATCTCCGCTCTTCCCGTGGCCGGCGCCGTGATTTACCTTATCGCCACCGCCGGCAAAAGGGATTACGGCATGCTAAAAGTCGAAACGGCCGAGGAAAACTCCATCGGTAAATGCGCTAATTCCATATGCGGCACCTGTGAAACGGGATACGACAGCGCAGTATATTTCCGAGACGGCGTAACGCTCTTCGACAGAATGTTTTCCGAAATAAAGAGAGCCAAATCGAGGGTATGTATTGAGTTTTTCATAGTCAGAGGCGGACATATATTCGATATGTTCTTGGAGGCGTTGAAAGAGGCCAAAGCCAACGGCGCGGAGATAAAAATGCTCATAGACGGCGTCGGTTCGGCTTTTAAACTGCGAAGAAAAGATTTGAACCGTCTGAAAGACGCCGGAGCGGAGGTGAAGGTCTTTCACAGAATAACTCCCTTCCCACGTTCGCGACTCAATTTCCGCGACCACAGAAAGATAGTGGCAATCGACGGCAGAGCGGCGTTTACGGGAGGCATAAATCTTGCGGACGAATACGCCAATATATCCAGCCCTTACGGAGTATGGAAGGACACGGGCGTGGCTATTTACGGGACGGCGGCGCAGATCTTCGAGGGAATGTTCAACGCCATGTGGTACGGTTCCTACACCATGAGACCGGAGGGAAGCGGCGAAAAGCTCTGTCTGCCGTACTGCGACAGTCCGCTCTGCAAGACGTTCTGCGAGGACCTCTACGTTCAACAGTTGGGAGCCGCCAAACGACGCGCGCACATAATGACCCCTTACTTCTGCGTGACCGAAAAGCTCGCCGGAGCGCTGGAATTCGCCGCGAGGCGCGGCGTGGACGTGAAGGTCATTATTCCGCATATTCCCGACAAAAAATACGCCTTCGAGCTCTCGAAAGCGTGCGCGCGGCTCCTCTCCGAAAGCGGCGTAAAATTCTATGAGTTCACCCCCGGCTTCATGCATGCGAAGGCCTTCATCTGTGACGACAGGGTATTTTTGGGAAGTTACAACTTCGATTACCGCTCCATGAGAGTAAATTACGAGTGCGGAATTATGCTCGACGGCATAATATGCGAGGAAGTCGAAGCCGACTTCGAAGATTGTCTGAAACGCTCCGAAACTCTCACGGAGAGCAAAATTTCTCCGGCAAAGAGAATTTCTCGCTTTGTTCTGCGGCTGTTCGCTCCGCTCATATAGCTTAACGCGCTCTTTAATTGACAATTAATTCAAAAAATTGTATCATACTTGTATGATACAACTTATCGCAAGCGATCTGGACGGCACGCTGCTGCTCCCGGGCGGAAAAATCCCCGACGGAACCTTCGGGCTTATAGAAGAACTTCATAAGAAAGGCATAATCTTTGTTCCGGCGAGCGGTCGGCAACTGCCGAATCTCAAAAAGCTGTTCGCTCCGGTGCTCGATAAAATCGCGATAATCGCGGAAAACGGCGGACTTGCATACTTCGGCGGAGAAGTAGTTTTTTGCGACCCCACTCCTCCCGAAGCCGTGGCCTACGCCATTGACATTATCGAAAAAACGGAAGGTCTGCATCCGCTGCTGTCGTGCGAGGACGCGGCGTTTTTCAGAAGCGGATTTGAGCCATTTTACGAAAAAGTCAAGGCCTCTTACTCGTCATTTTACAGAGTGGAAGATTTTTCCGAAATCATCAAAAACCGCACTGTTTTGAAGATTTCCGTCTGGGACGAGATAGCGCCGTGCGCTTCGCACGGGGGAAAGATATTGCCTCCACTCATCAAAGGACTGCGCACAATGGTGTCCGGCAGAGACTGGCTGGATGTTTCTGCGCCGCTTACAAACAAGGGCAGAGCGTTGAGGTCTCTGCAAGAGCGGCTGAACATAGGCGAGGACGAATGTATGGGATTCGGCGACCATATGAACGATCTGGAACTGCTTACGGCGTGCAAAACAAGATATGTGACTGCCAACGCTTTTGCCGGTCTGAAAGAGCATATACCCGATGAGGTGCCTTCCAACGCGGAGGGCGGAGTTATAAAGAAAATAAAGGAGCTTTTATGAGAGATTCAAAGCCATATGCAAAGAGTGCGAAGTTATTGATAGCTTCGGATATACACGGTTCCGCAAAGTATTGCAGAGAAATTCTGAACGCCTTTGAACGCGAGGACTGCGATAAACTGCTGCTCTTGGGCGACATTCTGTATCACGGACCGAGAAATCCTCTTCCCGAGGAATATGCGCCGGCGGAGGTCGCGCGTCTTTTGAGCGCCGTAAAAGAAAAAATAATTTGCGTGCGCGGCAACTGCGACAGCGAAGTGGATCAGATGGTTTTGCCCTTTCCCATGCTTTCGGATTATGCGGCAATCTATGCGGACGGGAAAACGATTTATCTCTCTCACGGTCATAAGGAGACTCCGCCCTTGACGTCTGACGACGTGTATATCACGGGTCACACTCACGTGCCGCTCTGCTCTCGCGAAGAGGGATTTCTACACCTTAATCCGGGCTCTGTTTCCCTACCCAAAGACGAAAAGCAGACGAGGGGATACATACTGTACGAAAACGGAAAGTTTACATTCAAGAACTTAAATGGCGAAATTTACGTCGAAGCGTAACATTTTTCAAAATTAAAGCGCCGCGCATACAATGCGCGGCGCTTTAATTTTAAACTTACGCCTTGGCAAAAATGAGATGCTTGAAGAGCAGGCACCAAACCAAGTCTACCCAACCGAAAACCAAACCGAAGAAAGTAACGAGAATAGCTACTACTATGGTTATAAGGCTCTTGGTTTTAAGGGCTGCCGACCATCTTACGAGAATTTCCGTTACCCAGTTGACAACGGGGATCAACAGAAGGAGTATCTGAATGAGACGGCTTTGTTTATTAAACCAGGTTGCAAACATTTTATGTATCTCCTTTTAATTTATTAATATTATTATATCACTTATTGAATATATGTCAATTAATTGAGACAAAATTCGTCACAAATTTAATTCCCGAAAAAAAATAATTCTCCGCACTGAACCGTGCGGAGAAAATATTTCTTGATTTTAGCCCAAAAGAAAAGCATGACCGTACATCAATACGCATACGAGGTCAACAATCCACATGAAGAATGCACCGGGTATTACCGTAAGAATTGCCAGAACAAGGTAAAGGGCGTCAATGGGGCTCTTTGTAGCCTGATTGATGATTCTGCAAACTCCGTAGAAAATTTCTACCATGGGTATGCAGAGAAGAAGTTTAACAATGAGAGGCAACTCATTTACTTTTTTGATTAAATCCTGCATATATGTATCTCCTTATTTTTATTTTCAGATAATATTATATCATTTACAAAAAATATGTCAAGAAAATAGGAAATATTTATTTAAATGTAAAAATTTACATATTTTATCCCGACGTTTATATTATATTGTTCTGCGCCTCTAATAATGACGGGAAAAACAAAAACCGGACGGCCAAGCGTCCGGTTTGATTCTTATAGGTTTATACCAATTCGATTATGGCTTCTTCGGCCGCGTCGCCTCTGCGCGCGCCGAGCAGATAGATACGGGTGTATCCGCCGCCCTGTCCGAGTTCTTCCTTCCTCTGCGCGTACTTGGGCGCAATTTCATTGAAGAGCTTTTCCATGAGGGGATGCTGAATATCGGCGGTACGCTCCTTAAAATCCTTCTTCTTCTCGTTGAAAGGCTTGACCTCTTGAAGGTCGCGGAGCTTACCCATAAGCGCGCGGCGGACGGCAAGTTTCTTGGGGCTGTCCTTTACGTTCTTTACGGTTATCTCCTTGCCCTTTTTATCGGTAGACTTTACGTCGAACTCGATATTGTCGTCGTAAACGCTGATTGCCTTTGTGATTATCTTTTCAACGTACGGTTGAAGCTCTTTGGCCTTTGCCGCCGTGGTGGTTATTTTTCCGTACCAGAGAAGGTCGGACGCTTGATTTCTCAAAAGCGCTTTCCTCTCGCTTGCCGTTCTTCCCAATTTACCGGGCATAATTTAGTCCTCCTTGTTTGAAAGTGAAAGTCCGTAAGAAGCAAGTTTGTTTATTACTTCGTCGAGAGATTTTCTGCCCAGATTTCTTACTTTGAGCATCTCGTCTTCCGACTTCCTCGTGAGATCTTCCACCGTGTGTATGTTTGCGCGCTTTAAGCAGTTGTAGGAACGAACCGAAAGGTCCATGTCCTCGATTGCCATAGCGAGTATCTTTGCCTGCTTGTCGTCCTCGTTTTTGACGAGTATGTCCATATTCCTTATGGATTCGGACAAATCGACGAAGAGCGAAATATGGTCCTGCATTATCTTTGCGGCAAGGGAGACTATTTCCTTGGCACTGAATGCGCCGTTTGTCCACACTTCGAGCGTGAGCTTATCGTAGTCGGTATTCTGACCTACGCGCGTGTTTTCTACGGAATAGTTGACCTTTTTTACAGGGGTGTAGATGGAGTCTATGGGAATATAATCCAAAAGCTCCGTCTTTGTATGGTCAGCACCCTTGTATCCGCGGCCGCGGCCTATGGTTATTTCCATATCTATTTTGCCGCCGGCGTCTACCGTGCATATGTGCTGGTCGCCGTTGATTATTTCTATCTCGGCGTCCTCGGCTATGTCGCTTGCCTTGACTTCACAGGGTCCTTCCTTATAGAGATGGACGACTTTTACGTAATCCTTATCGGTTACGGACGTCTTTATTGCGAGCGTCTTTAAATTGAGTATTATTTCCGTTACGTCCTCTTTTACTCCGGCAACCGCGGAAAACTCATGCTTTACGCTGCCGTCCATAAAGCGGATACCCTGCGCCGCCGCGCCGGGAAGCGCTGATAAAAGTATGCGCCTCAGGCAGTTGCCTATTGTAAGACCGAAGCCCTTTTCGAGAGGTTCTACGACTACCTTTGCATAAGACTGGTCTTCGCTCTCTTCTACCTCGATTTTGGGCATATCCATTTCGATCATAAAACTTCCTCCTCTAACGATTTAATATTACTTGGAGTACAGCTCGACAATCATATGCTCTGCAATCTGACTGTCAATATCGTCCCTTGCGGGCAGCGATAATATTTTGCCCTCTAACTTTGTGGGGTCGAACTCAACCCATTTGGGCATATTCGCCGCCTTCATCGACTTTATATCTTCAAAGTATTTGTTGGAAGTCTTGCTTTCCTTTACGGTGATTACGTCGCCGACCTTTACGATATAGGAGGGTATGTTTACTTTTTTGCCGTTTACAAGGAAATGTCCGTGGCTTACGAGCTGACGGCTCTGCGCTCTGCTTGCGCCGACGCCCATACGGAATATTACGTTGTCGAGCCTGCGTTCGAGAAGGGAGAGCATATTTTCACCCGTTATTCCCTTCATGCGGTCCGCCTGCTCATAATAGGAACGGAACTGTCCTTCCTGTACGCCGTATATTCTCTTGACTTTCTGCTTTTCGCGGAGCTGCTGTCCGTATTCGGAGACCTTCTTTCTCGCCGCACCGTGCTGGCCGGGAGCCATGGGTCTCTTTTCAAACGGACACTTGCCCGTATAGCACTTATCGCCCTTTAAAAAGAGCTTTCCGCCCTCTCTTCTGCAAAGGCGGCATTTAGCCTCTCTGTAAGTTGCCATTTTCTGTTACCTCCTTATACTCTGCGACGCTTGGGCGGTCTGCAACCGTTATGTGCTATGGGCGAAACGTCGGAAATAAGAGTTATTTCCACTTCGCACGCGCCGATTGCCCTGATTGCCGACTCTCTGCCGGCGCCGGGGCCCTTTACGTACACTTCTACCGAACGGAGACCGTGCTCCTTTGCGGCTTTTACGGCCGTCTCCGTTGCCATCTGCGCCGCAAAAGGCGTGCCCTTACGGGAGCCCTTGAAGCCCAGACTGCCGGCGGATGACCAGCTTATTGCGTTGCCTTGAAGGTCGGTTACCGTAACTAATGTGTTGTTGAAAGAGGACTGAATGTGCACCTGACCCCTGTCAACTTTTTTAAGCTCTCTGCGCTTTCTGGTTGTGGTTTGCTTTTTTTGCTGTGCCATTTATTTCGTCCTCCTTACTTCGCGCCCTTCTTCTTTGCGACCGTACGACGGGGACCCTTACGGGTTCTTGCGTTGGTCTTGGTGGACTGACCGCGCACGGGCAGACCCTTTCTGTGTCTGACGCCGCGATAGCAGCCTATTTCCATAAGTCTTTTGATATTGAGTGAAACTTCGGTGCGAAGTTCGCCTTCGACCCTCACGTTGTGGTCGATATACTCTCTGAGTTTGGAAACGGTGGTCTCGTCAAGATCCTTGACGCGCGTATCGGGATCCACTCCCGTTGCGGCAAGAATTTTCTGGCTGGTTTTGAGACCTATACCGTAGATGTAAGTAAGTCCTATTTCGACTCTCTTTTCTCTGGGTAAATCTACACCGGCAATACGTGCCATAGTAATTACTTTCTCCTTAAAATTTTTAAATTATGGTATATATGAACCGCAGAACGCGCCGACCGCGATAAAAAAGGAATGTACGGTTGCGCCGTTTGCGAAATTGTTTTTTATTTTAACGCAGAAACGCACGGCAATAGGAAACTCCGCCGCCAGACAAACGCGTATATGAATTTATACGGGTCGGCTCGGAATTTTCCGCATCGAACGCGCGCTTGCGTTTATTATCAGCCCTGACGCTGCTTATGGGATTTGTTCTTCGAGCAAATAATCATAACTTTGCCGTTACGCTTGATTACTTTGCATTTGTCGCACATGGGTTTTACGGAAGGTCTTACTTTCATGATTTTTCTCCTTTTCGCGCTCAATTTTTACTGCGCCAAGTTATTCTGCCTTTTGTCAAATCGTAAGGGCTCATTTCAAGTTTTACGTTGTCGCCCTCGATTATCCTTATATAGTTCAATCTCAATTTACCGGAGATATAAGCTGTTATCACGTGCCCGTTGGAAAGTTTTACTTTGAAATTTGCATTGGGCAGGCACTCTATAACTTTGCCCTCGGTTTCGATTACGTCGTCTTTAGACATTTGTCGTCTCCTCGCTTTCTGTTTGGGGGGTATTATAGATTTTCAATGCGGAATATATTTCCGTATCGAAAACTTGTCTGCCTTCGAGGAGTTTTTCGGCTATCGCCTCGGCTCTGTCGGGCAAAAGTATCAAGTGCTTTATATTCTTTTTTTTGGGCGTCGCGAGCCTTTTGAAGTTTCCGTCTACGAGCATAACCGTGCCGTCGGCGTTGACCGCCTTTATGAGATAATATCTGTCTTTATCTCTACCCTGTCGGCTCTTGCAAACACCGCCCACTTGCGGCTCTTTTACCTTCATATCGCTCCTTAAAGAGTTAATATCTCTACGCCGTCCTCTTTGATAAGCACCGTATTCTCATAGTGCGCCGCCGGCTTGCCGTCGGCAGTGGTCACCGTCCAACCGTCGCGCTTATCGAAATTGACTTTGTATGTTCCCATATTTATCATCGGCTCAATACATATGGTCATGCCGGCTTTTAGCCGTATCCCCGTGCCCTTCTTACCGTAATTGGGAACGGAAGGATCTTCATGCATATCTCTGCCGATGCCGTGCCCTACAAGGGCGCGGACTACTCCGTAACCGTGGCTCTCCGCATGGGTCTGCACGGCATAACCTATGTCGTACAGCGGCACTCCGGCCTGCAAGCCCTCTATGGCTTTGAAAAAGCACTCTTCGGTAACTTTTACGAGTTCTCTCTTCTCTTCGGACACGTTGCCGATCAAAAAGGTTCTCGCCGCGTCGCCGTTGAAGCCGTCTTTTTCGGCGGTTATGTCTACGGAGACTATATCGCCGTCGAGAATTACCCTGTCAGACGGGATACCGTGCACGACTACTTCGTTTACGGAAACGCAGGAGCTTGCCGGAAATCCGCCGTAACCGAGACTTGACGGCGTGGCGCCGCAAGAGGTTATATATCTGTAAACAAGTTCGTCCACCTGCTTGGTGGTCATTCCGGCGTGAATGTTTCTGCCTACGAATTCAAGCGTCTCTTTTACAATTCTGCAACTTTCGCGCATGAGTTCGATTTCATGTTCTGTTTTAATGTGTATCATATCAACTTGTCGAGACGGCCGCAGATCCGGTCGAAAACTTCTTCGGGAGAGCCCTTGCCGCCGTCAACGGCGACTAACTTGCCCTGCGCCTTGTAATAGTCTATAAGGGGCGCCGTCTGTTTCGCATATGTTTCGAGCCTTGCCGCAACCGTTTCGGGGTTGTCGTCCGCTCGACGATACAGCTCTTTGCCGCATTTCTTGCAGGTCGTGGCGCCGTTCAACGTGGAAATATGATAGCTCTCTCCGCACGAACATACTCTTCTTCCGCAGATTCTGTCCATAAGAAGCGAGGGGTCAACGTCGATATTTAAGCAGATATCGACGTCGGCAAACTTATCGAGCTGTTCCGCCTGATAGATATTCCTCGGGAAGCCGTCGAGCATGTAACCGCTCTTCGCGTCATCCCAGCCCAATCTGTCTTTAACTATATCGCATGTGACGGAATCGGGTACGAGCTGTCCCTTGTCGATATAAGACTTGGCGAGTTTACCTATTTCTGTGCCGCCCTTGATGTTTGCGCGGAATATGTCGCCCGTGGAAATGTGCAGAAGGTGATACTTATCTGCGAGCATGCTCGCCTGCGTTCCCTTGCCCGCCCCGGGCGCGCCGAGAAGAATTATGTTCATGTTTTCCCCCAATCAAAGTCCCTTATTTACTTATTTAAGGAAGCCCTTGTAGTTCTTCATCATAAGCTGACTTTCAAGCTGCTTGTCGAGTTCGAGCGAAACCGAAACGACGATCAGTATACCCGTTGTAGAGAATACCGAAAGAAGCGTGAGGTTGCTCATACCGAGATTCGCCAAAATCATGCTCAAAATCGAAGGTATGAATGCTACAAGCGAAAGGTATATCGCTCCGAAGAGCGTTATACGGTTGTTTATTTTTTTCAGATACATTGCGGTGGGCTTGCCGGGACGAATACCCTGAATGAAGCCGCCGTTCTGCTGAATTGTCTTGGACACGTCCTCCGGATTGAACTGCATCGACGCATAGAAGAACGAGAAAAGGAATATGAGAACACAGAGCGCAATCATGTATAAGAGCTGTCCGTACCACATGGGCGAGGCTCCGGAGAACCATATCTGTATTCCTTCGTTTGCTCCCGTATCCGGCCAGAACATCGAAATGAGCATCTGGGGGAAAGTTATTATGGCAAACGCGAAGATGAGAGGCATAACGCCCGAACCGGAAATCCTTATGGGGATAACGGAGGACTGGCCGCCGTACATTCTTCTGCCCTTTACCTGTTTTGCATACTGCACCGGAATTCTTCTCTCGGAGAGGTCTACCGTGACAATCGCCGCAAATTCTATTACGGTAAGTATCACAAAGCCGAGAAGTTCCCAGAACCTTGCGGTGTTGCCGCTGAAACCCTCGACGAGGTTTGAAACTATCGTGAGTCCGGCGGTGGAAAGTATGCCGATGAAAATTATGAGGGAGATGCCGTTGGAAATGCCGTATTCGGTTATTCTTTCGCCTATCCACATTACGAGCATTGCGCCCGCCGTGTAGACTACGGTGAGGAATATTCCGGCTATCCATGTGGCAGCCGTTTCGTTCATTGCGCTTCCGGGAATTACGCCGAAAATTTCAAGGCGCAGAGCGTCGCCGTTTACGCCGAAGTTGACTATAATTCCTATTGCCTGCGCAACCGCAAGCGCTATGGTTACGTAACGGGTTATCTGGGCTATCTTCTTTCTGCCCTCTTCACCCTGCTTCGAAAGACGCTCCAACGCCGGAATACCGACGGTGAGAAGCTGGATTATAATCGAAGCGTTGATGTAGGGGCTGATGCCGAGCGCAAACAGAGTGGCGTTTTGAAGCGAGCCGCCGGTGATCGACGACAGAACGTTGAGAAAATCGTTGCCGCTTATCGCGCTGCTGAATTGCTCCGGATCGATACCCGGGACGGGTATGTAGCAACCCAGACGGAAGATGAGAAGAAGCAGGAGAGTTATCCATATCTTCTTCCTTATCTCCTTTACCTTAAAACAATTTTTTATTGTTTCGAACATTGCTGACCTCTTTCCGCCCGAACGGGCGAGAAATTTTTATTCTGAAACCTCTGCACTGCCGCCGGCTTTTTCGATGGCGGCCTTGGCGCTCTCGGAGAATTTAGCCGCTTTTACGGTCAACGCGACTTTGAGTTCGCCGTTGCCGAGAACTTTGAGTCCTACGGAATTCTTTACTTCCTTTGCAAGCGAATGTGCCGCTACATACCCGAAGTCAACTACCGTGCCGGCCGGCAAATCGGCAAGCTGGCCGAGATTGACTATCGTGTAGTTCTTTGCCCACTTGTTGTGGAAGCCGCGCTTGGGAACGCGTCTGTGCATAGGCATCTGGCCGCCCTCGAAACCGGGACGTACGCCGCCGCCCGAACGCGCCCATTGACCTTTATGGCCCTTGCCGGAGGTTTTGCCCAATCCGGAACCTATGCCTCTGCCGAGTCTCTTTGCGGAGGTTCTTGAACCCTCTGCGGGCTGTAATGTGTCTATTCTCATTGCTTACTCCTCCACTTTTTCGACTTTAAGAAGGTACGAAATCTTGTTTATCTGCCCGAGATTGGCGGGAGTTTCTTCAAGGATCTTGTACTGTCTGATCTTCTTTAATCCGAGCGCTTCGACGGTGGCCTTTACGGTCTTAACTTCATTCGAAGGGCTCTTTACCAACGTTACTTTTATCATTTTCTGCCTCCCTTACGCGTTGACCTCTTCCACCGTCTTACCGCGTGCCGCGGCAACTTCTTCGGGAGACTTCAAATCAACGAGTCCCTGAATGGCCGCCTTTACGCAGTTGATGGGATTGGAAGTGCCGTGGGATTTGGTTCTGACGTCCTTAACTCCGGCGGCCTCCATTACGGCACGCACCGGACCGCCGGCTATAACGCCGGTACCTTCGGCTGCCGGCATCATAAGTACGGAGCCTCTGCCGAATACGCCGAGCACGGTATGAGGGATAGACGTGCCTTGTAGACTGACTTTCTTCATGTTCTTCTTGGCTTGGGCGTTGGCCTTTTCGATTGCCTCGGGAACTTCCTTGCTCTTGCCCATTCCGTATCCTACCGAGCCCTTGCCGTCGCCGACGACAACGAGCGCGGCAAAGCGCATATTTCTGCCGCCCTTGACCGTCTTTGTTACGCGGTTGACCTGAATGAGCTTCTTGATGAGCCCGTCGTCTTCTTGCTGTCTTCTCCTCTGGTCTCTTCTTGCCGGTCTTTCTTTCTTTTCTTCCATAATACGCTCCTTATAATTTGAGTCCGGCTTCCCTTGCGCCGTCTGCAACCGCCTGTACGCGTCCCGTATAGAGGTAGCCGCCTCTGTCGAATACAACCGTCTCTATTTTGAGAGCGACAGCTTTTTCGCCAGCTATTTTACCGACAACTTTGGCTGCGTCGGTCTTGTTGAGACCGGCAATCTTTGCCTTTACGTCCTTTTCCATAGTGGACGCGGAACAGAGCGTCACGCCCTTTACGTCGTCTATTACCTGAACGTAAATATGGTTGAGGCTGCGGAATACGCTCATTCTGGGAGTTTCCGCCGTGCCGCTGACCTTTTTGCGTACGCGTGTATGTCTGCGGAGCCTTTCCTGATTTTTATCTATCTTCTTAATCATAATTTCTCCTTATTAGGCAACAAACCTTGCGGTTTTTTGTATCCCATTGAAATTTTCACGGGATATTACTTCTTGCCCTTGCCTCCCGTCTTGCCTTCCTTGCGCTCGATTACTTCGCCCTTATAGGCTATGCCGTAACCGTGATAGGGCTCGGGAATTCTGACTTTACGGATATTCGCCGCAGTCTGTCCGACAACGACTTTATCTATACCGGATACCGTAATCTCCTTGTCGCTGGGGCATGCAAAAGTGATTCCGGCCGGCTCCGTAAACTCGATCGGATGGGAAAATCCCACGTTCAGAACGAGCTTGTTGCCGCTCTTGGAAACTTTCCAGCCTACGCCGTTGACGTTGAGGCTGATGGTGTAGCCCTCGGTCACTCCCACAACCATGTTGTGAAGGAGCGCGCGATAGAGTCCGTGCTTTGCGTTTGTGCCTTCGGCGTCGCCGGTGGTGAGTACGTGCGCAGACGCGCCCTCGACTTTGATATCGATATCGCCTGTCACTTTCTGGGTGAGGGTGCCCTTGGAACCTTTGACCGTAAGAAGTCCGTTTTCAAACGTGACCGTTACGCCGGCGGGCAGTGTTACGGGTAATTTACCTATTCTTGACATATTAAATTACCTCCTTACCAGATGTAGCAGAGCACTTCGCCGCCTACGTTTGCGGCCTTTGCCTGCTTGTCGGTCATTATACCCTTGTTGGTGGAGAGAACAGCCACTCCCAGACCGTCCATAACCTTGGGCATATTTTCAACGCCGGCATAGGTGCGGAGTCCGGGCTTGGATACTCTCTTCAAGCCGTTTATAACGTTCTGCTTTTTACCTATATATTTAAGGGTGATAATCAGTTTGCCGTTGTATCCGTCCTCGGCCACTTTTACGTCGGAGACGTAGCCTTCCGAGAGCATGATATCGGCAATAGCCTTCTTCATATTGGATGAGGGAATCTCAACCGTTTCCTTATTTGCGCTTATGGCATTTCTCACACGAGTGAGCATATCTGCGATAGGATCTGTCATTTCAATTCTCCTCCTTACCAACTCGATTTTTTAACGCCGGGAATCTGTCCCTTGTAAGCGAGGTTTCTGAAACATATACGGCATACTCCGTACTTGCGCAGAACCGCGTGAGGTCTGCCGCAGACAGAGCAACGCGTGTATTCGCGCGTGGAATACTTCTGGGGCTTCTGCTGTTTGTTTATCATCGATTTTTTTGCCATATATATCTCCTTACTTCTTGAAGGGCATTCCCAGCGCCCTTAAAAGTTCTCTCGCTTCTTCGTCGCTCTTTGCCGTTGTTACTATGCAGATATCCATGCCCCTTATTTTTTCAACCTGATCGTATTGAATTTCGGGGAAGATAAGCTGTTCTTTTACGCCCATGCAGTAGTTGCCTTTGCCGTCGAAACTCTCGGAAGGCACGCCTCTGAAATCGCGCACTCTGGGAAGAGCTATGGAAATGAATTTATCGTAGAAATCGTACATCATTCTGCCGCGCAGCGTAACCTTCAAGCCGATGGTCATGCCTTCGCGCACTTTGAAGTTCGCAACCGATTTCTTTGCCTTTGTGAGTATGGGCTGTTGTCCGGTTATCTGCTTCAATTCGTTCTGCGCGATCTGAATGGATTTCGCGTTGTCCTTTATATCGCCGAGACCCGAACTTATGACTATTTTCACAAGTTTGGGAACTTCCATGGGATTCTTGTAACCGAATTTGTTTTCGAGATAGGGCACGACTTCCTTTTCGTACTGTTCCTGAACTCTCGACTTGTAAACCTTTGCGGGCTTTTCCGCCGCAGTCTTTTTAGTAGTAGCCATCGCGCGCCTCCTTATTCGGTTACGCCGCTTTCGGTTTCAGCGGTCTCTTCTTTTTTAGCACGCTTTCTGACGCGCTTTTTGGGCTCTTCCTTCTTGGCCGCTTTCGCCGCCGCCTTGGATACGTAGCCCTTGTCGAGCACAGCTCCGCACTTGCCGCATACGCGTACTTTCTTGCCTTCGACTATGCTGTGCTTTACCCTTATCGCCTTTCCGCACGCGGCGCACACAACCATTACGTTGCTTGCGTCGATGGGAGCCGGCATTTCCACTATTTGAGATACCTCGTTGGCTTTTCTCGCCTTCTTGGATTTCTTGTGAAGGTTTACGCCTTCGACTACCACCGTGCCTTTCTTGGGAGAAGTGGCTATTACGTTGCCCTGCTTGCCGGCATACTTTCCGGTGATAACCAAAACATTATCATTCAATTTTACGTTCATTGCTATTCTCCTTTGATTACAGCACTTCGGGGGCAAGCGATATTATCTTCATATAGTTCTTTTCACGAAGCTCTCTTGCTATCGGTCCGAAGATACGCGTGCCGCGAGGTTCCTTGTTTGCGTTTATTATGACCGCGGCGTTGTCGTCGAACGTGATATGCGTTCCGTCGTCGCGTCTGATGCCCTTGGAGCTGCGCACGATTACGGCCTTTACCACTTCGCCTTTTTTAACCGCGCCGCCGGGAGCGGCAGTCTTGACGGAGCATACTATTACGTCGCCGATATTGGCATACTTACGCCCCGAGCCGCCGAGCACCTTTATGCACATGAGCTCCTTTGCGCCGCTGTTATCCGCGGCTTTGAGCCTTGTTTGAGGTTGTATCATAAATCTGACTCCTTTTTGATTTGAAACTTACAACATGTTTGCAGAGGATTGCTCCCTGCGCACATAAGCGAGGTGAGTTGCCACGCTCTCCTTTGCGCAAGAAAAGCAATCATGTCACGCCTTCCGCAAAATCGTAATTAACATTGTAATCACAGCGGAAGTTATGCGCGGAAAACTCCGCGAAAACAGCTTATTTGGCCTTTTCGATAATCTCCGCTACGCGCCAATTCTTGTTTTTAGACAGCTTGCGCGTCTCGACTATTCTGACCGTGTCGCCTTCGCCGCACTCGTTTTTCTCGTCGTGCGCCTTGAAGCGCGTGGTCTTGGTTATCGTCTTTTTATAGAGGGGGTGCTTGGATTTTTCGGTAACCGCCACGACTACCGTTTTATCCATTTTGTCGGATACGACTATGCCCACTCTTTCCTTTCTTAAAGTTGTCCTTTCTTCCATTTCCTGCTCCTTTTACGCCTTTAACTGCCTTTCACGGATTACCGTATTCACCCTTGCGATATCCTTTTTCACAAGATTTATCGACATGGGGTTTTCAAGCTGTCCGCTCGCATGGCGGAAGCGCAGATTGAAGAGTTCGGTTTTGAGTTCGCGCAGCTTATTATCAAGTTCCGCGTCGGTTAAATTGACTATTTCCTTAACCTTCATTTGCTTCACCGCCTTCCTGTTCTTTCACTATGAACTTGCATTTTACGGGCAGTTTGTGGCTCGCAAGCCTCATTGCTTCCCTTGCAACGTCCTCTGTGACGCCGGCCATTTCGAACATTACTCTGCCGGGCTTAACCGTTGCCACCCAATACTCTACGGAGCCTTTGCCCGAGCCCATACGGGCTTCGGCCGGATGACGGGTTATAGGTTTGTGGGGGAATATATCTATCCAGACCTGTCCGCCGCGCTTTATGAATCTGGTCATTGCTATACGCGCCGCCTCTATCTGGTTGGATTTTATCCAGCCGCACTCCTCCGCAACAAGTCCGTACTCGCCGTACGCTATCTTGTTGCCCTTTTGCGCCGAACCGTGCAACTTGCCGCGGTGCTGCTTTCTTCTTTTAACTCTCTTGGGGATTAACATTTTAATCTTCGCCTCCCTCGGATATTATAAGTTTTCTGTTTTCGAGCACTTCACCCTTGTATATCCAGCACTTTACGCCGAGCACGCCGAAAGTGGTGTGCGCTTCGGCAAATCCGTAATCTATGTCGGCACGGAGTGTTTGAAGGGGTATGGAGCCCTCGTGATAGCTCTCGGTGCCGGCGATCTCTCTGCCGTCGAGTCTGCCGCCGACCGTTATCTTGACGCCCTTGACGCCCGACTTCGCAACCTTTGCTATCTGCTGTTTTACGGCTCTCCTATAAGATACGCGCTTTTCAAGCTGGGCGGCTACCGCCTCCGCAACGAGTTGAGCGTCCTGATCGATCTTGTCGATCTTCCTTACGTTTATTATTATCACTTTGCCCTTGGTGAGCTTCGCAAGATCTTTCTTGATGACTTCCACTTCGGAACCGGCCTTGCCTATCAGCACGCCCGGGCGTCCCGTGTAGATGCCTATCTCTATCTTGTTTGCCGCGCGGACGATGGTGATTTTGCTTATCGCCGCTTCATAATACTTTTTCTTTAAGAAGGTGCGGATCTCATTGTCCTCTTTGAGGTGCGCGGGGAACGTCTTCTTGTCTGCGTACCACTGCGTATCCCATGAGGAAATTATTCCGACTCTCAAACCGTGAGGATTAACTTTTTGTCCCATATCTATCTCCTTAAACCTTCTTTGCGTCGAGTATTACAGTCACGTGGCTGGTTCTCTTCAAAATCGCATGTCCGCGTCCCTTGGATACGGGCTGCATTCTTTTGAGGTGAGGGCCGCCGTCGGCGAACGCCTCTGCTACTATCAAGTCGTTCCTGTCCATTCCGTTATTGTGCTCCGCATTCGCAGCCGCAGAAAGCAAAACCTTTTTCACTTCCTCGCTGCCGCCCTTTGTACAATAGGTGAGAATGGCTTCGGCTTCCTCTACCGACTTGCCACGTATAAGGGCGAGCACGGTTCTTATTTTGTAGGGGGAAATTCTCAGATATTTCGCCGTTGCGTAAGGACGCTTATCTTTACTCTCGGCAATTTTCTGCGTTTTCTTATTCATATTGCTTGCCATGGTTCACTCCTTACTTCTTGGCGGCGGTCTTTGCCGCATGTCCCTTGAACGTTCTCGTGGGAGCAAACTCGCCGAGCTTGCAGCCCACCATATCCTCCGTAATATATACGGGAACGTGCTTTCTGCCGTCGTAAACGGCTATCGTGTGTCCTACCATCTGGGGGAATATCGTTGTCGCGCGAGACCACGTCTTTATAACTTTCTTCTCGCCGGCAGCGTTCATCGCCTCTATTCTTGCCATAAGTCTGGCTTCGGCATAAGGTCCTTTTTTAACGCTTCTTGACATTGTGTATTCCTCCTTAATTGATTCTCTTCAAAATAAACTTGGAAGTAGGATTCTTCTTCTTTCTCGTCTTGTAACCGAGAGCCGGTTTGCCCCAAGGCGTCATAGGTCCGGCATGACCGACGGGGCTCTTGCCCTCGCCGCCGCCGTGAGGGTGGTCGTTGGGGTTCATTACCGAGCCGCGGACGGTGGGACGGATACCCAGATAACGGGTTTTGCCGGCCTTGCCCACGCGGATTATTTCGTGTTCGAGATTGCCTACCTGACCTACCGTGGCCTTGCAGGTTATGGGAACGAGCCTCATCTCGCCCGAAGGCATGCGGAGCGTTGCGTACGCCCCCTCTTTCGCCATTATCTGGGCGGATATTCCGGCCGCTCTCGCAATCTGCGCGCCCCTGCCGGGTTTGAGCTCTATCGCGTGAACTACCGTGCCCACGGGAATTTCCGAAAGGGGAAGTGCGTTGCCGGCTTTGATGTCCGCGCCGGAGCCCGAAACGATTTTATCGCCGACGTTGAGTCCTACGGGTGCGAGAATGTACTTCTTTTCGCCGTCTGCATACGCAACCAAAGCGATATTCGCGGAACGGTTGGGATCGTATTCGATACTCTTTACTGTTGCCACGATTCCGTCTTTATTGCGCTTGAAATCGATAATTCTGTATTTTATTTTGTTTCCGCCGCCTATATGACGTACGGTTATTTTACCCTGATTGTTTCTGCCGCCGGTCTTGCGCTTGTCGTGCAACAAGCTCCTCTCGGGCTTGGTGCTCGTGATTTCGGTGTACGCGCTTACCGTCATAAAACGACGCGCGGCAGACGTGGGTCTGTACCTTTTAATTGCCATTTTCACTCCTCCTTACGATAACGAGTTGAAGAACTCAATCGCCTTGGAGTCAGCTTTGAGCTGGACGACTGCCTTCTTGTAATCGGGGGTGTAGCCCTCGTATTTTCCCATTCTCTTCTTCTTGCCCTTGCAGTTTACGGTGTTTACGCTCTCAACGCTTACGCCGAACAGCTTTTCGACAGCCGCCTTTATCTGCTTTTTGTCGGCAGACTTCTTTACTATGAAAGAATACTTCTTGTCGGCTATCCCGTCGTAACCTTTTTCGGTCAAAAGGGGCTTCAATATGATATCTTCGGCAAACATTATTCTCCGTAGACCTCCTCGATTTTTTCAACCGCCGCCTTGGTCAGAACGACCTTCGCGTTGGCTACCACTTCGTAAGTGGATATCTGCGCTACGGGCAGAGTGGAGAGCTTTTCGACGTTTCTTGCGGCGAGGATAACCTTTTCGTCGGCGTTGTCCATTACGACAACCGCGCTCTTGTTGAGGTTCAGCGCCTTCTTGAACGCCTCCATCTCCTTCGTCTTGCCCTCTTTCACTTCAAGACTTTCGACTACGACAAGCTCGCCGTCGGCAACCTTTTTGGAAAGCGCGGATATGAGCGCGGCTATCTTCGCCTTCTTGTTCATATCTTTGGAATAATCGCGGCTCTTGGGGGCGAATACCACGCCGCCCTTCGTCCACTGGGGAGCCCTTATGGAACCCTGACGCGCGTTACCTGTGCCCTTCTGCCTCCACGGCTTTCTGCCGCCGCCGCGGACTTCCGTACGGGTAAGAGTGGATTTCGTACCCTGTCTTTCGTTTGCAAGGCGAGTTACGACAGCCTGATGAATGAGCGCTTCGTTGTACTCCGCGCCGAAAACCTTTTCGGAAAGACTCATCTCTCCGGCTTCGGTGCCGTCCATTTTATATACTTTGATATTAGGCATCTGTCTTGTCCTCCTTATTTAACGGTGTCGTTTATGGTAACGACCGCACCGTTGGGTCCGGGAACCGAACCTTTTATAAGCAAACAGTTTCTCTCTGCGTCTACTCTCACCACTTCGAGGTTCTGTATGGTGACGTTTTCAACGCCGTATTGACCGGCAAGTCTCTTGTTTTTGAAAACTCTCGAAGGCGAGCTGTTTGCACCCATGGAACCGGGCTCTCTGTGTACGGGACCGACGCCGTGCGTCTCTTTAAGTCTGTGCTGGTTCCATCTCTTGATGACGCCCGTAAATCCGTGACCTTTCGTTACGCCGTGAACGTCCACTCTGTCTCCGGCGACGAACACGTCCGCCTTTACTTCCTTGCCCACTTCGTAAGAAGAGAGGTCGGACAGGCGGAACTCTTTGAGCACCTTGCAGGGCTTTACGTTTGCCTTTTTGAACTGTCCGAGGTCGGGCTTGGAAAGCGACTTCTCTTTGGCCTCGTCAAAACCGAGTTTCAAAGCGGCATAGCCGTCTTTTTCAACAGTTTTGATCTGCACTACGGGGCAAGGACCGGCTTCGATTACGGTTACCGGTATCACTTTGCCCTCCGCCGTAAATATCTGGGTCATGCCAGCTTTACGGCCGATGATTGCTTTATTCATTGATAAAGTTCCTCCGTTTTATTTTTATTTGGAGATACCGCGCCTTGTCGTTGCGCCGGCCTGTTCGGTCTGCCGTCGGCAACAATGCGTAGAGTATCTAAAAAACTTATTGACTCTTTAAAGTTTGATTTTGATATCCACGCCGGCCGGCAAATGCACCGTGTCGAGAAGTTTTGCGTTGGGGGTGTAGATATCTATTATCCTCTTGTACGTTCTCTGTTCGAACTGCTCGCGGCTGTCCTTGTCTTTGTGGGGAGAACGGAGAATTGTAACTATCTCTTTTTCCGTGGGAAGAGGAACGGGTCCCGAAATTTTGGCTCCGCTCTTTTTCATGGTCTCCACAATGCGCTGCGCGGCGAGATCCACAAGCTCGTGGTCGTATGCCGCCAATTTGATTCTGATTTTCTGTCCTGCCATAATCGCTCCTTTTTATACTAACAAAAAATTTTTCTCTCGTGTCAACTTAACCGTGTGTATCGCAGCAAGGGCGTTAAAAAAACACCTTACGGTGTTACGCAACCAAAGCTACGGTTAGTCGCTCGGGTCAAAGCCCGAACATTTGTCAGCGCAAATTATCTGTTTCCGCCGCTTTGAAAGGGGAATTTTGCAGTAACTTTACGCCTCAACCCATACGCACTTTTCAAACACGCTTGACTATTATATAATTAAAAAAAACGATTGTCAAACGAATTTATGCCCCGTTTTGAGGATTTTTGCGGCTTTTTCGCCCTTTTTTGCCCCGTTTTGAGGCAAATTCGGCAGACGGGAGAAAATTGTGTTTTTTTGACGCCAAAAGGCACAAGATATTGATTTTTTATTGCAAAAAACGACAAATTTTTTATGCCGTAAAAACCTCAAATTTTACTATTAAATTTTCTTATAGATTTTTCAAAATGTTATATAGCTCAATTTTTGTAAAAATATAACACTTTTTTCGGAAAAATTCGGCTCCGAACAAAAAATACGTCAAAAAAACAGTCGCGCGGCATGAAGCCGCGCGACATATTTTAAGTTTGGTATAAGGCTTTTATATCAACTCAATCGTTGGTATAAGATTTTTTTCGGCTCATTCGGCCGGAGTTGCACTATTCGCCTCCTGCGGCAGAGCGGGCACCGTGGTCGCGTTCTTATCACAGAACTGATAGTAGTAGCCGTCACTGCTGCCGGTGTTTCTTTGAACAAATTCCACGCTGCCGTTCTGGTTGAAGCGTATGATATACTCATTGCTGTCATCGCTCAAACGATAACCCTTTACGAGACTATCATATTTGGCGGTCATTTCGGCAAGAGATTTTTCTTCGGAAGAAACATGGAACCCCTTCCCCAGCATATAATCAGCCACACCAAAATAGGTTGTATCTTCCTCTTCATACTTCTTCCATTCATAACCTATTCCAAGGGTAGCGTCTTCATATGCGTATTCGACCTTACTGTAATGGCCTTCCTCTCCGGCTTTCGGGGTGTAAGTGGTATACTCCGTAACTCCCGTATAATCGCCTTGACTGCTTACGACTGCGACGGTGATAACGCCATCGTTTCCCCAGCTTATGTAAGTGGTTGAGTGTTCTACCTTTATCGTGAGAGACTTGACGGTGGAATCCCAACCGCTTATAAGCGCGCTCCACTCCGACGCTTCAATGTCATTGCCTACATCCTTGGGCAGATTCAGTTCGATTATATTCGTGTTGAAGGACAAACTTACAGACTTTAAAGACGATCCAGTTCCCGTGGATACACTGTAACTATAACCGCCCCAATACTGCTCGTTGTCGCTGCCATTGACATTTAATTCAACATCCTTACCTTCGACCGTCACGCTGTATTCAATATAACCTGACGCAACACCGCTTACAACTACGTCGTCGTATTTATCCAAAAGAGAGAAATATAAGCGACATTCTTCGGGCAGCAATTCTTTTAATTTTGCCAAGGCTTCGCCGGTGATAGTCTCCGTTGAAGGATCTCCCCAGCTCTCTATCTTCCTGTTGTAGTTTTCTCCTTCTATAACGGCCTCGTAAGTTTTCATCTCCGTTCCGGATATGCGATAGAGCTTGGCGGACTTCAATTCATTCTGTTCGCTATGCTCATGCAACAGCAAGCCCAGAGAGGTATTCAGATAATACTCGTCATTATTATATCCACTGCTGTAATCGTAAGTATTGAAACATACTGTGCCGTCCTCCGAGATGGCGGAAGTCATCAAAGGCTGCCAATCGGTTATAATTTTTGTGGAGCGTATATGTTCGGGGTCTGCGCTCTTTCTCTCCGTCGGAATTTCCACTTCGGTGGAGCCTATGTCGGATATTACATAGGAATAAATCTCGGATGATTCAATAACTATCTCATGTTCTCCCTCTTCCGCCCATGTGATAGGGGATTCGGAGGGCTCGGAGACGGACATGGAGCCCATAGCTGTCATTACAGTCTCCAAATTCATGGACGTGGTAAGCGTCATCTCCACGGAAGTGACTTTGCCGTTTTCCACTACGATAGAGAGATTAGGGGTGGGCATGGGTCCGGTTGAAGAATAGTAGTATTCGGGCAACAGCGGCGCCGAATAGGTCTTTCCGTCTGCGCCGAGCGTGAAATCGTCGATTAAATCGGCTATCGTGCCCGTTTTGAAGTTATCCGGATCTTCCGGATCGCCTATGCCGTAAGTCTCGTTAAGATAGCTTACCAACTCCGGCAGAACCTGCTCTTTGAGGCTGGCTTTTGCCGCGGCCTGATCCTCATAGCCCGTAAATGTATTCACTTCATTGGCTACTGCCGAATCTTCCATATCCCAATCGAGTTCGTAGGCTTTGATTTCGCCGCCGCTACTGCCCGACGCGACTGCCTCGTAATACTTCGTATAATATACGGACTTATTAGTATCCTCATTATAATAGGCATTGTGACCGTCGGAAATCTTGCCGTTTGCGTAGTCATATTTAAACACATACTCTTCGACATTAATTTCAAAAGGATTTGTTGATACGGGATCGTGGCCTCCCGGAACACTGGACAATAACATCGCACTCAACGAGGAAAATGTAATAGGCATTCCGTCCGGACCGCCCATAGCGAGCGTGCCGTACACAAATTCCTGCGGATCTGCCGAGGGATTGTCGGGGTCGGGCGCCGCCTTTTTAGCGGGATCCATCTTCACGCCGTCGTACTTGATTTCACCGTTGGTTGAATTCGTTTCGGTCAAAGTGAGGTTGTCGAGATTGTAGGTAGCGTCGATAGCGGCTTCGAGAGGGGATTTCTTTTCTCCCTCATCATCGCCCGTGCCCGTACCCGTGCCTGTGCCGGAACCTGTGCCTGTTCCCGAGCCGGAGCCGGAGCCCGAACCGGAATCGTTTTGATTCTGGTTCTGATTGTTGTTCTGATTGTTGTCAGGGTCGTTGGGTTCTCCGCAGGCGGCCGCGCCTATGGCAAGCGAACCGGCGAGCAGTAAACTCAAAATTGTGGTGACAAATCTTTTCATTTACCTTCTCCTTTACTTTTTTTGCAAATAAAAAATGTGCTTCCAAACCGAAAGCACATCTGCAACCGTACTTCCGATTTGTCACCACACAAATTTTTATTTAACCGTATAATACACAGTTTAAAAAGTACACGATGCCGAAGATATGGTCGTGTATTATACGGATTTAATTTGTGTGGTATCTTGATTGTATCACTTTCGCCGTGAAATGTCAACAGTATAGATAAATTTGCGGAGCTTGCGGACGGAAATTTCCGCAAGGGGAAAGGGATAAATCATTTCGGAAAAGGTTGGGCAAAAATTTTAAATTTGCTATTGAAAAAATGCGCCGTATGGCTTATAATGGTATAAATAACTGCCTCTGAAAGGCGCAATAAGGTGGAAAAATGATTATTTCTTCTAAAAACATCAGAAACGTAGCCATAATAGGGCACAGCGGCGAGGGCAAGACAACTCTCTGCGAAGCTATGCTGTTCAACGGCGGCGCAATAGACAGAATGGGGTCTGTCGCGGCCGGAACCACGGTAATGGACTACGACGAACAGGAAAAGACCAAACAACTGTCCATAAACGCCGCGTGCGCGTATCTTATATGGAAAGAAGTAAAAATCAATCTGATAGATTTGCCCGGGTTTTACGACTTCGAGGGCGAGAGAAACGAGGGACTTGCCGCCTGCGGCGCAGCGGTGCTCGTCATAGGCGCAAACGGCATACTGCCGATAGGCTCGGAAACGGTTGTGGACCACTGTCTGAAACTCGGCAAACCGCTCGTAATATTCATAAACGGCATGGATAAGCCCAATGCAGACTATGTGGGAACGGTGAACGCGCTCCGCGAGAAATACGCCGGAAAACTTGCGCCCATTCAGATACCCATAATGCAGGACGGGAAGATGACGGGATTCGTGAACGCTATTCAGGAGAAAGCGTACAAATTCTCTTCGACGGGCCGCGTGGAAACGGAAATACCCGAAGAACTGAAAGCGCGCATGGAGGAAATGCAGGCGAGCCTTATGGAGACCGCCGCGGAAAACGACGATGTGCTCCTCGATAAATACTTCAACGACGGCAAACTTTCCAAAGAGGACACCGTCCACGGCATAAGAAAAGGCATAGCCACCGGAAACGTATTTCCCGTCATGGCGGGAAGCGCTCTTCAAAACAGAGGCGTTATAAATCTTTTGGACGAAATCGTGAGATATATGCCCACCGCAAACGAGAGAAAGAACTCCATTGCAACCGACTATAACTCCGACGAACTCATAAACGTGACCTGCGAGGATGAAGGAGCCTTTGCGGCGCAGGTGTTCAAAACGACTTTCGACCCCTACACCGGTAAGCTCAATTATATTAAGGTGTTCCGCGGCTGTCTGAAAACGGGCATGACGGTATACAACGCCAACAAGGGCGCAGAGGAAAGAATAGGTCAGATATTCATGCTCCGCGGCAAAAAGTCGGAGCTGGTGACCGAGCTCTCCGCCGGAGATATAGGCGCAGTGAACAAGCTCAACAATACCGACACAAACGACACGCTGTGCGCCGTGGGCACGAATATACAGTTCGATGCAATCAACTTTCCCCGTCCCTCCCTCTCGATGGCCGTTTCCGCCGCGGTGAAGGGCGACGAAGAGAAAATCTTTTCGGGATTTTCGAAAATGCGCGAGGAGGACTATACTTTCTCGATAGAAAAGAGAGCCGAGACGGGAGAAATGATTTTAAGCGGTCAGGGCGAGACGCACATAGAGGTGCTTGCAAAGAGATTGAAGGCGCGCTACGGCGTGGACGTCGTGCTCTCCGAGCCCAGAATACCTTACCGCGAGACCATACGCGCCATTGCAACCGCCGAGGGCAAACATAAAAAGCAGACGGGCGGACACGGACAGTACGGGCACTGCAAGGTGCGCTTCGAACCGTGCGAGGCCGAATTCGAATTCGCAGACGAAGTTGTGGGCGGCGCCGTGCCCAAGCAGTATATTCCTGCGGTCGAAAAGGGACTCAAAGAGTGCATGAGCCGCGGAGTGCTTGCCGGATATCCCGTTATCGGCGTGAGGGCGGTGCTCTTCGACGGAAGCTATCACGAGGTGGATTCCTCGGAAATGGCATTCAAAGCGGCGGCGGCGCTCGCCTTCCGCGATGGAATAAAGAACGCCAAACCAGCTCTTTTGGAACCTATTTTAAAACTGAAAGCCGCAGTGCCCAACGATTATCTCGGCGCGGTTATGGGGGATATCTCGAAGAGGCGCGGCAGAATTATAGAGAGCGCTACCGAGGGCGACGTTACCACCGTAATTGCCGAAGTGCCTCTTGCCGAAACAGCGAAATACGCAACGGACCTGCGCGCAATGACGCGCGGTCAGGGCAAGTTCTCCACCGAGTTTTTGAGATACGAGGACGTACCCCCTCAAATCGCCGAAAAGATTATAAACGGCTGACGGCGGCCATATAAAACTACCGTCGAAGAAAAATGCAAATCGGGTCATCGGAAATAACTTCACCCATACACGAAAGTCGGCACGGTAGTTTAATCAATATTCAATAACCATTCAATAAACATTTATCAGTCAGAATTAATCAGAATTAATCAGTAAGAGCCGCGGAGCGAAAACGCTCCGCGGCTCTTTCAAATTATGCGTCTGTATTATTCGAATTATTTAGTCGCGACGGAATAAGATAAAGGCGAGAAATTAAAAAGCCCCCGAAAGTTCAAAAAAACCAAACAAACTGGGGAACGATTTCAAAAGACTGCCGCGACAGCGTGTGCAAAAAACGAGTCTGAACAATTCAAGCAAAAAGAAAGGGGGGCTTCCGCCCCCTTTATATCAAAATCAATAGCCTATTACTTTTATCGTCTTTATTACAATGGGTTGCGACGGCAAAACGAAATCGACTTCTATTCCGCGGTCGGAATCCTTTTCAGAGAAATTCTCATAATTATCGACGTTCACGTCGTTGGCGGAGACGCTGGTCACACTGCCGTCGAAGTATTCGTCTATGGCGTCTATAAGGTCGGTAAGCGCAGACGTGCTGTCCATCTTGCCGAAAACGCAATACTTGTCCTCGGAGTAAGACGAGCTCGCCCCGACTTGCATGGCGAATACGGAAGTGGCGCAGTTGTATTTATAGTCGCGCATGTACGGCTGGTCGTTTTCGAAACGCACGTACGCTTTCTGCGTAGCGGACTTTTCGTAATAGAACATTTTGAGAACGCCCATCTCCGCGTTGAGCGCGCCGTTCTCTATTTCGTGAAATTTATTGCTGTCAAACTCGCCTACGAGCGTGGGCAGAGCGGATTCGGAGTCGATGACCTCTTTGCCGCTGTCGTCATACTTCGTCTTGGCAAAAACCGTGGGGGTCAACGTTCCGTCGTTGACAAGCTCCGAATATTCGCTCTCCTTGGAGTGATTTTCGAGATAATCCGCATAGGCCTGAACCGCCGAACTGTGAGCGTAATCGTCGGCATTGTAGGAATATCCGCCGGAGAACCAATCGGACGTGCGGTAATTATGAATCAAAACGTCGTTATAAAAGCCGCTCTCGGAGAGCTCGATAAAGTGGCGGACGGTGTTGGGATACATGTCCCTGTAAAGAGTGTAATCGAGCTCATAGACGACCTCGTTGAACTCCACGCTTATGCGCACTTTCGGATGAGCCGTTTCAATGTTGCATGCGGCGGAAGAAAGGGTTATGGCGCAAGTCATTCCGATGACACATGCGGCGGCAATCAATTTTTTGACAAGTTTTTTAAACATAGTTTGTTCCTATTTTACCTATACTTCTTTATTTTACCTTTATTTGACACACTCGTCAAGCAATTTGATCGGCTTTGACAAAAAAAAGGCGAGGGTCCGCCCTCGCCTTTTTCATATCGCTATTATTCCAGAACGGCGTTTGCACCGGCTGCTTTGAGGTCGGCAAGAATCTTCTCCGCCTCTTCCTTGGCTACGTTCTCTTTGAGAACACCGCCCTTCTCTACTGCGGTCTTTGCTTCTACAAGTCCGAGACCGGTGAAAGCGCGTACAACTTTGATAACGTCGATCTTCTTTGCGCCGGCGTCTTTAAGTACTACGTTGAATTCGGTCTTTTCTTCGGCTGCGGGAGCTGCCGCTGCGCCTGCGCCGGCTACGGGAGCCGCCGCTACTGCTACGGGAGCCGCAGCGCTTACGCCGAACTCCTCTTCGATTGCCTTTACAAGTTCATTGAGTTCAAGAACGGTCATGCCCTTGATTTCTTCTATCATCTTTTTAACGTCTGCCATTTTTATTTCTCCTGAATTTTTTATTTTTTTGTTTGCGCATTTTAGGTCGCGCTTCCTGTGTTTACGATAGTCTTTGATATCGAGGAAAAGTCCCCGTTGCATCCGGCGCGAAACACACGCCGCGTTTTGCCGTCCGTAACGTCCTTACGCTCTCTTTTCCGCCACTGCGTTGAGCGCACGGGGAAGAGCCGAAAGCATATTGGAGAGAACTCCGGCAAGGTTTGCGACGGGAGCCTGCAAGGAACCGAGCAGTTTTGCCAGAAGTTCTTCCTTGGTAGGCATAGTCGCGAGGTCTTTTACGCCCTTTTTATCGACGTAAGAGTTGTCAACGAACGCGCTCTTCAAGGTTATCTTGTTCTCGTAATCCTTGGCGGCGGCAACCATTATCTTCGCCGCGCCCGTCTCGTCGCCGCAGAAAGTAACCGCGGTGGGACCGTTGAGGTCGGAATCGAAATCCTTGTAGCCCAAATCGTTGAAAGCCTTTCTCACAAGCGTGTTCTTATACACCTTGTATTCGCAGCCAGCCTGTCTGCATTTATTGCGCAGTTCGGAGACTTCGGCGACGGTGAGTCCGACGTAATCGACAAAGATTACAGACTTCGACGCCTTGATTTTTTCCGTTATTTCGGCGATGACCGCTTTTTTTGCTTCGAAATTAGCCGACATTTTTACCTCCTATAAGAGTTGCATACGCATGCGCCGAAGCGCCGCGAAATGAAAATTTCCTGTTGCCGCACGGACAACAGGAAAATAACGGTTACTGTGTTTATTTTCTCTGCCTCCGTGGGATATTGAGCTGAAAGCACCCACCTTCTACGGCTTCGGAAATTCAATTTTCTTTGTTATTATATCCGTAAACTTGCGGCCTGTCAACCGTTTTTTTGCGGATTTTCGAATTTAGCCCTTGTTGTAAGCCACTTTCACGCCGGGCCCCATCGTCGCGGACATGGTGACGCTCTTTATATACTGACCTTTCGCCGCAGCCGGCTTTGCCTTGACTATGGCGTCCATGAGAGCGTTGAAGTTCTCGACTATCTTATCGGCTCCGAAAGATTTCTTGCCGATGGGCACGTGAATTATCGCGGTTTTATCGAGACGGTATTCCACCTTGCCGGCTTTGACTTCCTTTACCGCCTTGGCTACGTCCATGGTGACCGTGCCGCTCTTGGGGTTGGGCATCAATCCCTTGGGGCCGAGTATACGACCTATTCTACCTACCATACCCATCATATCGGGAGTGGTGATCATAACGTCGAAGTCGAACCAGTTCTGCGACTGAATACGCTGAATGGTTTCTTCCGCGCCTACGTAATCCGCGCCGGCCGCCTGTGCCGCGTCCGCCTTTTCTCCCTTTGCTATGACGAGCACGCGGAGAGTTTTACCGGTGCCGTTGGGAAGAACGAGCACGCCGCGGACCTGCTGGTCTGCCTGACGGGGGTCTACGCCCAGACGGATATGGAGTTCTATTGTTTCGTCGAACTTTGCCTTTGCGGTGTCGATGGCTATTTTTGCAGCCTCCGCAATATCATAAGATTTGGAGCGGTCGTACGACTTTACGCTTTCGGCATATTTTTTAGACATCTTCATAGCGCGTACCTCCTTACTCCTCCACCGTCACGCCCATAGAGCGCGCGGTGCCCTTTACCATGCTCTTCGCCGCTTCGAGATCGTGGCAGTTCAGATCGGGCAACTTCGTCTTTGCTATCTCCTCAACCTGCGCCTTCGTCAGCTTGCCTACCTTGTCGCGATTGGGACGGGCGGAAGCCGTTTCGAGACCCAACGCCTTCTTTATGAGAACGGGCGTGGGGGGCGTTTTGAGAACGAAAGTGAAACTTCTGTCCTGATAGATCGTTACTACGCAGGGAATGATCAATCCGGCCTGCGCGGCGGTCTTTGCGTTGAACTCCTTGGTAAAGCCGGGAATATTGATTCCGTGAGGGCCCAGCGTAGAACCTACGGGGGGCGCCGGAGTAGCTTTACCTGCGGGGAGCTGCAACTTTACTACCGCAGTTATTTTTTTAGCCATAAAAAATTTCCTCCGAAGTGGTTATCGCGAGCGTACCATGAAAAGATTTAATACGCTCTCCCACATATTGTAAAAGTCCGCACGGACTTATTACTTTTATTTACGCTTATTTACATGGCGGAAATCCGCCGTACGCGCCGACTGCAATTATCTTGCCCGTGAGCGCTTATAATTTTTTTATCTGTATATATTCCACTTCAACGTCGGTATTTCTGCCGAACATCTGAATATTTACTTTGGCTTTCTGGGCGGCGTCGTTGAGTTCGGTTATAACTCCGTCGAAGCCCTCCAAAGGTCCGGAATCCACCGCTACTCTGTCGCCTACGGCAAAGTCGGCGTCCACCACTATCTCTTCGAGGCGCATCTTGCGTATCTCCGACTCTTTCATGGGAATCGGACGTCCCTGCGGACCCACGAAACCGGTTACGCCGCGAGTATTGGTCACCCAATACCAGAGCTGGTTGGAATATATCATCTTTATGAACACATAGCAGGGCAGCAGCTTGCGCTCGACTATCTTGCGCTTGCCGTTCTTCTCCTCTATGGTCTGTTCCATGGGGATTTTGACGTCGAATATCATATCCTGCAAGTTGTTGTTTTCAATGAGACGGAAGAGACTGTCTCTCACCATCGACTCATAACCCGAATAGGTATGCAGAATGTACCAGCAGGGATTTTCGGGATCGGCTACCATAGTCATAGCGACACCTCCTTAACTCTGACCTATATTGGTTATCAAGTTCAACAGCTCCTGCAAGCCGTAATTTATGCCGGTTACCACTACGGTGAAGGCTACGACGACAACCAGAACGACGCACGTAGCTTTTACCACCTTGGGAAAAGTGGGCCACGTCACTCTTTTGAGTTCGGAGAAGGTCTCTTTGAGTTTTCTTCCGGCACGCACAAAGATATTGGGTTTCTTTGCGCCGGTATCCTTTTGGTTATTGGCCATAACAAACCTCTTAAATTACTTGCTTTCCTTGTGTTCGGTGTGCTTTTTGCAGAACGGGCAGTACTTGGACATCGTAAGTCTGTCAGGATCGTTGCGTTTGTTCTTATAGCTGTCGTAATTGCGGTGTTTGCATTCGGTGCACTCTAATGTGATCTTTGTTCTTACCTGTGCTTTGGTTGCCATGTTGGAAAACTCCGTACAAAAAAATTACACCCCTTTTTGCGGTGTAAAGAGAGTTTAACATATAAATGGAGAGCTGTCAACTTATTTTTTTCGGTTTTTTGAAAATTTTTATATTTCGTACCACTCGTTTTCGGTGGGAACGACAGTCCGCACTTCGGGCAGAACCTCCCTTGCGGCCTCGGCGAACCTGCCCGTGTTTACCGAACGGGTAAAGGGCGGAAAGGCGTTGTCGAAGTGGTCTATTATCACCGCTTTGGGCGTGAGCGTGCGCAAAAATCCCTTCATATATCTGTCCATGCGCGTGCGCCCCTGATAAGGAAAGACGAGCATGTCGGCGTCCTTCGGATACTCCGCGTCGTCAGCCATGCCGGCGGAACCGAGCACGAGCAGTTTCTTGCCGCCGCTCTGCACCTCGAAGGCATAGATGTCATCTCTACCCGACATTTTAAACCGCTTCATGATTTTGAGATTTCTCACTCCCGACGCAAAACGGCAATATGTGAGAGGATTGAATACTATGCCGAGCACGGTGGCGGCGTCGAATTTGCAGTGACGTCCCTTGTAAACGCGGACGGAGATGTCCCCGACCTCCACTCTATCGCCCGACACTATGGGGCGCATGAGTCCGATGGGAATATTGTTTTCGGCGGCAGTGCGAATACCGTCGGGAGAGACGTAAACGTCTTTAACGTTTCCGCTCTCAAAAACGGAAATATCGCTGAAATGGTCGAAGTGCGGATGAGTAATAAATACGGCTTCGGCGGTGACGGCCTCGTCTACGGGAAGGGACGGAAGTTTTTTATTTCTTTTTAAATACGGGTCTATAAGTATCCGCGTCTTTTCGCCCTCGATGAGAAGGGAAGCCGTTCCGTACCACTTTATCCTCATATGCTTTTCTCGTCCACGAACGGCCTTTTTTTGTGACGTTGAAAGTCAAAGCCGCCTATGCGCCGCGTCCTCGCGCCCTTAAAACGCCACAATGCGTCCTTCAAAGGCCGCCGCGAGCAAACAATGTCCGTATTATATCACATATTCGGCTACTGCACAAACGATTTCGACGCCGCAATGAAAAATAGAGCGAAAAATCGGGCGTCATACCGAAAAAATTATTCCGGTTGATAGATATACTGCTGCGCCGTGACCGTCACGCTCTTGGTCTCGCCGCCGAGATAGTAATAGCTCGTACCGAAGAAAGCGCTTGTCGTGCGAGTCAAAATGTCTTTATACTCTATCGTGACCTTATCTCCCGCCTTTACGCCGCCGATGACCTCGTTGGCAAGGGTTGTAAGGGAATATGAGCCGCTTCCGCTCGCGGAGAGGTCGGTTTTCTCGCCGTTTACCGTAATCGACCGCACGGCTTTCAGTGTGTTCGTCCATGAGGCGTATATGGGGCTGGATTCCGCCGCCTGCGCTATGAGATAATTGCCTCTCGCGAGCAAGGATGAATCAGAATAGAGCGTTGAATACGAAAAGGTGAGGTCCATTCTCGCGTCGCCCTCCACATAGCCGTAAGAGACGACCTCGTCCCCCGCCTCGACGTGGGTATCTATCAGCTCTTTTGCGGCAAAACGCGCGTCGTTGGCAGGAATGGCGAAGTTCAGACCTTCCACCTGCCTGTCGTTGTACGTCTCGTATCCGGAGTTGATTATCCCGACAAGTTTGCCGTCCGAATCGAAGAGTCCGCCGCCGGAATTGCCGCCGTTGGTCAGAGCGTCTGTCTGCATAAGGGTCATTGAACCTATCTCGCTTATATTTACGGCTCGGCGAGTTGCGGAGACTATTCCGTGAGTTACCGTTCCGCCGAGAATTCCGAGAGGATTGCCTATGGCGTACACCTCCGTACCTACCTTGACGGAATCGCTGTCGGATATGAATGTCGCCAACGAGAAACTCACGCCCTCCGGCGGAGTCACCGTCAGAACGGCGATATCGCGTTTCAACGAACTGCCCACGAGCCGCGCCTCATAGGTTTGGGTGGACTCCGTTCCGTCGTCGGCTATCGAAAGCACGTCTACCGTGAACGACTTTCCTCCGTCAATCACGTGATGGTTTGTGATTATGAAATATTGGTTTCCGCTCTCCGCCTTGGAAATCACCACTCCGCTGCCGGCGGAAGAGGAGACGTCGTTGTAACTTGTGACGTCCACCACCGTCGGCCGTATGTTTGCGAGCATTTCGACGGTCGAGGAATATTGTTCCTCCGATTGAGCGAGCGTCATATTCACATTATAGTTTTTGGTTTCGCCGGAGACGCCTCCGGTACAGCCGGCAAGCGACAGCGCAAGGGCAGACGCAAGCGCGGCGGACAAAATTTTTAATACAGTCGATTTTTTCATTTCTGCTGACCTCAACGCAACATATTATAGACGGCTCGTGTGAAAAGTAAGTGTTTTTTGCCGTGCAATTCGGGCAAATTTTTATTTGAGTTTATTTAAAAAGATAACGGGTGCGCAAGACACTCACCCGTTGTTAAATTATATTTCAGATCGTAAAACAATTCCCCCTATCGGAGGTTTCAGTTGAGATTGGAACCGACCGTGAACGCGTACTGCTCTCTGTCCTCGGGGAAAATGGGGCCGTTGATTATGGGCAGATTGAGCGGAGCGATATACGCGCTCGCCGTTATATTTGTTACGGCCGCGCGGAGATAGGGATAGATGAGCCTTGTGGCTTCGATGACGAAGTTTCTTTCGTCGGCGTCGTTTTTGATTTCGGTAACTTCGAAAATGCCGACTATCGTCACGTTTATGTCAAAGGGCTTGGGTTCATCTTCGGTGCTCTCCACCTTTACGGAGAGCGCCACAAAGTTAAGTTTATCGTTGTTGTTGACTTTTCTCACCTGACGGGCAAACTGGGGCTTTATATCCAGTCTTTCATCGGGATTGAGGCGCACTCTGTTGAGTTTGAAGGAGAGCTCCTCCGCGGTAACGCCTTTCAATTCATATTTCATATAAAATTCTCCTGTCCGTTGATTTATTTACGGTTATTATAAACTTTATGCGTGCAAAAGTCAAACATACTTCCACTTTTATGGCATTTTTTTGCAAAAGCCGATTGATATTTTCACTCGGATATATTATAATATATAGGTCGTTGGAAATTTTACGCTCGGGAAAGTTTGCCCGATTGCGGCGAAATGCTCCCCATTTCGGAGCGCACGACATTTTCAAAAGGAGTATTATGGCGCGAAAGACACTCTATTTCGACTCCTTCTGCGGTTACTTTATTTCCGCGGTCACGGAGAACGGAAAGATGATAGAATTCAATTTCGAAAAGCGCGACACGGGAGTTGCCGTAGGCAATGTCTATAAGGGCAAGGTCACTCGGGTGCTCCCCGGAATGAGGGCCGCCTTCGTGGACTGCGGACTCAAAAAGAACTGCTATCTCTCGGCGGACGACCTCATTCCCGAAGGCGAAAAATATTTAAACGGCGATGAGCTCTCGGCCGCCATACCGGAACTCCGCGTCGGAGACGAACTCCCCGTTCAGGTCACAAAGATGCCCAACGGCACGAAGGGCGCAAAAGTCACTCCGCATATTACAATCATAGGCAAGAGCCTCATATATATGCCCGATACTCCTTTCGTGGGAATCTCACGTAAGATAAACGACGCGGAACTGCGGAAAAATCTGCGGTTTGCCGCCGGCAAGCTGATAAACGGAAACGAGGGGCTCATAGTGCGCACGGCCGCTCCTTATGCCAAACGCAGTCAGGTGGAAGAAGAGTTGAGCTACCTCAAAAACGTATATAACAATATCTCCGAAAACTTCCCCCACGCGGCCACGGGCGCCCTCCTTTACGCAGATTTTGCACTGCCCATTCGAGTATTGAGAGACACCCTCTCCTCTGATATCGACAGCATTGTTGTAGGCTCGCAGGAGCTTGCCGACCTCATTGAAAATATAGTAAATCTCTATCCCCCCAGAAGCCGTAAACCGGTCATACTGCAAGATACGGGCAGAGATCTTATGGAAGAGGTGGGGATCTCGAAGGAGTTTCTCGCCATACTCTCGCCGAAAGCAGAACTTGAAAACGGGGCGTATATTATAATCGAGCGCACCGAAGCTCTGACCGTTATCGACGTAAACACGGGAAAATTTACGGGGGACGACAGCCTCGAACAGACGGTGTACTATACAAACATCCTTGCCGCGCGCGAAATAGCCAGACAGGTGAGATTGAGAAATATCGGCGGCATAGTCGTTGTGGACTTTATAGACATGCAGAGCGAGGCGCACCGCAAGGCGCTCGTCGAAGAGCTTGAACGCGCCCTCAAAGACGACAGAGCAAAGTGCGCCGTCTCTCCCATGTCGCGGCTCGGACTCGTGGAATTTACGCGGAAACGCATAGGCGTCTCTCCTCTCTCCATTATGCTCGCACCCTGCAAGCATTGCTCGGGAACGGGCGCGACGAGGACTCCCGAATCGATTATTATAGGTCTGCGCGCAAAACTTTTGAATATGTTTGCGGACGGCGCAGGCGACGTCAGAATAGATATGAACAACGAGACCTATATGCGGCTGATGGACTGGAAAGAGATGCGCGACGACCTCAACGCACACGCGCACGGAGCAAAAATTTACGTCGTGCCGCACAGAACTTATCACGAGGAAAAGTTAGTCATACGTCTCGCTCCCTTTAACGTGCCATACGACGCCGTGCTTGTGTAATATCAAAAGTTGCCTCAAATCATAGACAAAGCGGATATTTTATGATAAAATACGGATATGAATAAAATCGTCTTTGCGAGCGCCAACGGCGAGCCTTGTCCCAAATCGACCGACAAATACTATAAGATAATAGTTGCCGAAGGCAAGTGCGCGCTTCAATATGCGGACGGAAAGATAGAGTTCGGCATGGGTCAAGTGGCCGTGGTTCCGCCTCTTATCAAGTATTCGCTGTCCGGAGTGTCGCTTGCGGTGTATCTCGAACAGGCTCTGCTATCGTTCGGCAACGTCGGCATAATCTCCGACGACGGTGCGCGCGGAATCGAGCACGCGGCGAAACAGGCCATGGAATATCTGCGTGCGGAGAGCTCCGACAAAAGCGTGCTCGCGGCGCTGGGAGGACTGATAGTGGCATACATAACGGAGTTTTCCGGAGGCGAGAAGCTCTCTCCCGTGGTGGCGGCGGTGCGCAAAGACATTCAAAAAAACCTTTCCACCCCCTCTTTCTCCCTTGAAGACAGTATCAAACAGCTTCCGCTAAACTACGACTACGTGCGAAAACTTTTCAAAAAAGAGACGGGGGTGACCCCTCACGAATATCTGATGAACTCCCGAATGAAGCTCGCAAATGAGCTGATTTCGAGCGGTATCGGAAACAAATACAGCAATTATTCGGTGGGTCAGATAGCCGAGGCGTGCGGTTTTTCCGAACCGCTGTACTTTTCGAGAGTTTTTAAAAAATATTTCGGAATATCGCCTTCCGAGGCTTGCAAAAAGGCGAGAAACTCATAGACTTCGAAAATTTTTAAAATTAAAATAAATACCAAAGAGGATATATATGGCTTATTATCATGTTTTGTTGAACCCCTTTGCCGGACACAACGGCGTTGAAGAAGTAAAGAAAAATCTGCTTTCTATACTCGACGGAAATAATCTGACATTCACGGACGTCACTGCCTTAAAAGAGGAAAACGACCTGCAAAATCTCGTCTCGGCATTGGAGCCGGAGACGAAATTGGTCATTGCCGGAGGCGACGGAACTCTGAACAGATTCGTAAACGCCGTGGACTGCGACAATATCGCAAACGAAATCTATCTCTTCGCGGCCGGCAGCGGAAACGACTTTTACGCGGATCTGAAAGCGCATGCGGACGAATATTTCCCCGAAAGTGAAAAATCGGCAATAGGCGAAAACTCGCTTTTGAAGATAAACCAATTTCTTCGGAATCTTCCCCAAGTTACCGTCAACGGCAAAAGCTATAAATTCATAAACGGCATAGGATACGGCATAGACGGCTACTGCTGCGAAGTGGGCGACAAACTCAAAGCCGCCGGAAAGAAGGTCAACTATACCTCTATCGCAATTAAGGGACTGCTCTTCCATTTCAAGCCGAGAGCCGCAAAAGTTTGGGTGGACGGCAAGGAGTATGAATTTAAAAAGGTGTGGATAGCTCCCACCATGAACGGCCGCTGCTACGGCGGAGGAATGATTCCCACGCCCAACCAGAACAGAGCCGCAAAAGACAAGTTGAGCCTCTGCGTTATGTACGGAAAGGGCAAACTGAAAACGCTCATGGCCTTCCCCAAGATCTTTACCGGCGAGCACGTCAAAAAGGAAAAAATGGTCAAGATACTCGAAGGCAAGAGCATAACCGTGAAGTTTGCAAAGCCCTGCGCGCTTCAAATCGACGGCGAAACAATATTGAACGTTTCGGAATACAGCTGTACGCTCGCCGAAGCCGCCGAAAAAGCGCTCGCGGCATAAAAGAGAACTCTTTGCCGTGTTGAAAAAAGGCGACATGGCGTCATTTCGGCTTTTTCGGAAAGTCAACTTTCAATTTTTAAATAGCTTTGCTTCAATAATATTTCAATATAAAAATAGAAACCGCGCGCGGAACCTTTCGGTTCCGCGCGCTTTATTTTACACGCTGTTTTATTTGAATTCAAGCACTCAATTAAATATATTCTATTCGCTTTAAAATTAACTGACTTTGAATATTTGTCAAAGTTGCTTTACTTCCGTGTACGCCATCACGAACGGGCCGGTGCCCTTTGCGTCGTTTTCGACTACGGGCTCGGATATGTAATATTCGAAACTTCCGTCCCTGCGGCGATTGGATTCGGGACCGAGGCCGGCCATAAGGCAGATTCCGCCGAGATTAAGTTTGCCGTCCGTATCCGTAAGATATCTGTTGCAGATACCGTCGAATACTTGCTTGCCGACTTTCGCAAACTTTTTATCCACAAATCCGAGGCGCGCGCCCTTCATCATTGCATAAGATATCATTGCGCTTCCCGAAGTTTCAAGGTAGTTGCCCTCTCTGCCCATCTGGTCGGGAACCTGATAGAACATGTGACCTACGGGGTCGATATATTGTTCGAGACCCTCTATGGTGTCCTTGAAAATTTTAACGAGTTCGGCCTTGTATTCCTTTGCGTCGTCGGAAAAATAGCTTATGGCGTCTACGAGTCCCACAGTATACCAACCGACGGAGCGGAGCCAGAAGGACTTGGAGAGTCCCGTCTTTTTATCCGCCCAGAACGCCGTTTTGGACCAGTCCCAACCGTGATAATAGAGCTTCTTCTCTTTATCGTACATATTGTCGTACACGGCTTTGAACTGCTTTACTATGTCGGCATAGTTTTTGCCGCCGTTGACTTCCGTCTCATAACGGGTGTAGAAAACCTGCGCCATATAGAGCCCGTCCAGCCATACCTGATTGGGATATATCTGTTTGTGCCAGAAATTGCCGGCGCCCGTACGAGGCTGTTCGACAATCTGTTTGTGCAAAAGCTCTATTGCTTTATTGTACTTCTCCTTTCCCGTCTCGCGATACAAATCGAAGAGTATCCTGCCCTCGTTGAGATTGTCGAGGTTGTAGGTTTCAAGCTCGTAGCCGCGAATCGTTCCGTCCTCAAACACATAGTAATCCACGAATTTATCTATAAAATCAAGATATTTTTTCAATCCGGTCTGCTTATAAATCGTGTAGAGCGACGTCATCATACAGCCGTCTATGTAGTTCCAAGCCGGTTTTTTGCCCTGCTTTATATTTTCTATGTTCCAAATCGGAGCATCGGGCGTCGTGTCCTCTATCAGTCTGTCTATGTACCTGTCGATTATCGAATAATCCATAAATTCACCTCCATTTATTCCTCTGTCACCTTTTTGCAGTTATGCTTTATAACCTTTTCGCCCACTACTCCGTCAAAAGTTACATTTTTAAGATACAGATGCTCTACATTGTCAACGTACAGTCCCTCTTTGCAGAAGTCGCGCACGTGTTCGAGCATAGCGGGCTTTGCCGGCTTTGCATCCGGTTTGAAATGAAAGCTGACGTTCTCTATTATAACCTCTTTTATGGGCTGTTCGACAAGACCGTCGAAATATCCGGCCATGCATTCGCAGTCAACGCACTCTATATCCTTGAATTTGAACTTGCCGAGATACGGCGTGCCGTCGTCCACGGGAGTCGAAGGATCGCGCGACCAGACGTACTCCGTATGACCGTCGGGATCGCAGAAATAGTACATGTTTATTACGAGCGGAGTTATGACGTTCTCCATTTTTATGTTTTCGAACAGAACGCCGTCTATAATTCCGTCCTTACCTCTGCCGCGGCGCGACTTTATGCGCAGACCTCTGTCCGTATGCTTGAACACGCACTGGCAGACGGAAAGGTTCTTTACGCCGCCGCTCATTTCACTGCCCAAAACTATGGCGCCGTGTCCGTCTTGGAAGAGATTGTTGCGCAATGTATGGTGATTTGCGGGCGTTTTGAAAGTTCTGCCCATATGGAGCTTACCGCTCTTTATGGCGCAGCAGTCGTCGCCCACGCTGAATACGCAGCCGATTATATCCACATTGTCGCAGCTTTCGGGGTCGAGCCCGTCAGTGTTGGGCGCGGTGCTGGGATTCTGAATACGCAAATCGTAAAATTTGAGATTCTGCGAAAAGAAGGGATGAAGATTCCACGAGGCGGAATTCTTGCAGGTTACGCCGTGAAAGACAACGTTACTGCACTTATTTAAAAATACAAGTCTCGGACGCGCCACTTTTCTGCCCTTGGGCGTCGTCCACCAAGTGGAATGGTCGGCGTTGCCGTTTATGGCGCCCTCTCCGACTATCCTGATATTCTTCTGTTTATACGCCGAAACGAAGGACTGATGGCAGTCGTGAAGCTCGCCCTCCCAGCTCGCAAGAAGCTGTTCCTTGCCGTCCACGAAAGTCCTCGCCGGAACGTAGGGGTAGTTTGTCTCGGTGACGTCCCCCAAAAGCTCCGCACCCTTCTTGATTTCGACGGTGATATCGCTCCTCAAAACGATAGGACGGACGAGGAAACTGCCGCCTTCGAGCACGACTCTGCCGCCAACGGGACATTTATCTATCGCCATCTGCACGTAATACGTATCGTCGGTTACGCCGTCGGCCTTTGCCCCGAGAGATTTTACGTCTATTACTTCGGTATCCTTCGAAGTTTTGAATTTAACGGAGCCTCTTTGGGAAGTTATGGTCACCGTGTATTCGGTATCTGGAGTGAGATTAAAGAGCGAAAACACGTTGGTGTCGCGTTCGCCGCCAACCACTTCGCCGTTGAGAAATACTTTATATTTTTTAGGGCTGTAATAGGGATTGGTATTTTTCAGTTCGAAGCACGCAGACGTACTTGAAACGAACAGTTTTTTAAACATTTAACGCTTTCTCCTTTTTCTTGTTCTTCAAGTGACGGACAAGCGCTACAACGCCGTCCTTTATGCCTATAAATACCATATCGATCGCTACCGTGATAACGCCGAACAAAAGAGGTTCGACGCCCGAAATCACCTTCGCCATTACAAGATACGTATAAGATACGGCTATCAGATAGCCGATTATTATGTAATAGAATATGTTGGCAAAGAAAGTCCAGAAACTCTTGAAAGGGAACGGAAACATCATGTACGCGTTATACTCCTTTCTATCCGATTCCATAAATCTGAACAGCGGATTTACGAGGATATCCACCACCATGCCCATAACCGCGCCCGTGAGAACGGCCTGATCGAGGTAGCCGGAGTTCGGCATGATTCCCATCATGATGAAGTAGCATACGGCGCCGGAAAACCAGAACTTGACAAATATTGCCTTTATCCATGTGGGGACTCTGCCCAAAAAATCGGTCTTGTACGGGTCGAATTCCTTATCCTTGCCGTTGCGCTTCACGTTGGCGGGATCGTATATCCCCATATTCGCGTTCATGGCATAATTGACGTCCTCTTCGAGTGTGGTAGTCTCTCCTTTGAGCACGGCCACCAGCTCGTCAACTTTGTCCACTTTCAAATCGTAATAATTTTCGATTGTAGTTTCAGGTGATTTATTCTTCTTTTTTGACATCTGTTTCCTTTTTGAAAAATAACCGACAAAGAGTATTTGCCGGTTATCGTTCACTTAAATTTTAATTCTGATAATCAGTCTTCCTGAATATCGATGCCACCAGACATATTTTCGGTTGCGGATTCGAGTTTGATAGAAGTATCGATCTTCTTTATCAACCTGCTGTAAACGGGAAGGAGCGCAAATACTACCGCGGCAATCGCAAGGAGAATTATATGCGCCAGAACATAGGGTTGAGCGGCTATGGCCTCCACTTTGTTCTGATGGTCGATAAGATAGAAGTGCATAGGCACATAATAACCTATATCGCAACCTATTATAGCGAAAATCATTGCAAACGTCAAAACAATGAACACTATATTGGGCTTTTTACGCTTGGGGAACGAGTTCAAAAAGCATACGAGCACAAGTATCGAAAGCAACGTGGAAATAAATGAACATATTCCAGTCGCCGGAAGCTGCGGCTCTTCTGCGGTTACGCCCATCGCCTGTCCGATTACAAACATTATAAACATGTAATAAACGGAAGCTATTGCGAGGAACAGCAAAGCGATATTCTGCGGATGACGCTTTAAATTGACTATCTTCTTGCGGAGCCACTCTTTTGCCCTTGCACCGAACGAAGGCTTGGAGGACTCGGGGACGTCTGTATTTTCAATGTGAACGTTTTCTTCTGCCATTGCGGTTTCCTCCTTATATTATAGCCTTACCGGGCAGTTCATTGCCCTTTTCATCTTTTTGAGGCAACTCGAAGAAGTGCATCATGTCGGGGTCGAAACCTATCTGAATGGTATCGCCCACCCTGTAATTGCACCACTCGGCAAACTTGCAGACGATCAATTTCTTGCCGCCCACCTTGCCGTGAACAAGCGTGTTCATTCCGAGGTTTTCGTTGTTGGTTATATCCAGCTCTATTTTCCCGTCGCGAGTGATATTTTCGGGACGTACGCCCAAAATCACGCCCTCGCCCTCATGGGAAGAAAGCTCCTTCTGCTGTGCGGCCGTAAGAGGATAATCAAACAGGTCGCACTTGAAGTGTCCGCCCTCGATCTTGCCCTCGAACATGTTCATGGGAGGAAGTCCTATGAACGTTGCAACAAAGGTGTTCGCGGGTTTTTCATAGAGCTCTATGGGTTTGCCTATCTGCTGAACGTGACCCATGGACATGCACACGATTCTGTCGGCAAGCGTCAAAGCCTCGGTCTGGTCGTGGGTTACGTACATTATTGTGGCGTTGAGCTTCTTGTGGAGAAGTATAAGTTCGCGTCTCATCGAACCGCGCAGTTTCGCGTCGAGGTTGGAAAGAGGCTCGTCGAACAGGAACACTTTGGGGTTACGGACTATCGCACGTCCCATTGCAACACGCTGGCGCTGTCCGCCGGAGAGCTGACGGGGCTTTTTGTTGAGCTGAGTCTTCAAGTCGAGGATCTCCGCCGCCGCCATAACCTTTCTGTGAATGATTTCCTTATTCTCCTTGCGGAGAGTTAAGGAGAACGCCATGTTCTCGTAAATCGTCATGTGTCCGTACAGAGCATAGTTCTGGAAAACCATTGCTATATCTCTGTCTTTGGGGGGCAACTGCGTACAATCTTTACCGTCGATTATAAGCGTGCCGGCCGAAATATCTTCAAGTCCGGCAACCATTCTCAAAGTGGTCGATTTGCCGCAACCGGAAGGTCCTACGAGGACTATGAATTCGCCGTCGGCAATGTCAAGGTTGAAATCGTATACAGCCTGCACGCCGCCGTCATAAATTTTGTCCAAATGTTGAATGTTTACTTCGGGCATTATTGCACCTCCTCACTCGCTTGTTCGGCAACTTCGGGAGTTGCGTCCGCCACGGCGTTTTCGGCTTCGGCAGCCTTTGCCGCAGCCTCGTCGGCATCAACTTGTCTTATAACTTCCATAATGTCGATTTCGCCGGCCTCGACCTTCTTGTTGAATTCGGCAACCGCCTTGCTGCGGATATAACCGATTACGGCGGAGGCGATTTCAAGACCGCCGGAAGCCGCAAGCGAAATTGCCAAAATAAGGAACCTGCCTATATCGATTGCCGCGGGCTTTGCAAGAAGTCCGCCGAGAGGCAACCAGAAGATTCTTCCTATCTGGAACGCGCCCAGAATAAGTTGAAGAATTACGAGCTTGCTGTCATAGCCTTTGACCTGTTCGGAAAGAAGGAAGGTCAGAAGCAGGAACATGAGGTTGAAAATAACGTCGAACGCTATTGCCCACGTGGAATAATAGTCAGTGCCTACAACCGCGTACAGGAACATGAAGCAAAGGCAATCGCATGCGATTGCGCCGAGCGCAAGATTTGCGGCCAGCTTGTTCTTCTTGTAACGCATTACGTCGGTGCTGATTACGGGATTGGAAACAGTATTGTTTTTCATACCGCACCTCCTTCGAGAGCGCTGCCTTCAAGCAACTTCTTTTCGCCCTTCATAAGCAGAACCTTCCAAATAAGGTTCAATATGAGGACTATTGCGGCGACGATAACCAACGCGTAGACCACATACCCCAAAATGAACCAAAGCTGCGAACCGAGGTCGGGCTGCAAAACAGTAGTTGCCGGAGTATCTTTGGGCACATCGAAGGCAAAGTGAATTTTGCTTTGAGCGCCTATACCACGATATGTCTCGTAAGCGTCGCAGAAATACCAAGCGTTGAAATCCACGTTGAGGAATTTTGCATGCCACGACGCGTTCATTACCAAAAGTATTAATGATATTACAATGTCGCCTACGGCGCAGACGCCGGTAGCAACATAATTGCTGACGTAGTAATTTCTTCTCTTATTGCAACTTGTGATATACAGGAGCACGGCGAGCAATATCATCACTATGCCCATAATCATAAGAAGATTGTTAAAGGCCTGTACGTCGTAATACAAGTCTACGCCATACTTTCCCTCCGCCGGCGTAAAGAGCGGCGTCTGTACAGAGCCCTCTTCGGTCGAGGTTATCTGCACGGCCTGGCCGAGCTCGGAAAGAGAGCCCGAGCAATAGCAAAACGCATATACCAGAGCCAATGCGCCGACGAGCAGCATTGCAAGGCATATGTATTTTTGGAATCTCATCTGAGTTTTCATATTTTATCCCCCGAAAGGTTTTTCGGGGCGCCCGCGCTCACGCGAGCGCCCCTCAAATAACTTATATAGTTGATTTACCTTTTTCTGCCGTATGGCATCAGAACGTGTACTGCTGATTCTGCTCGTTGTAAGTTCCGGTCATGCCATTGAGAATGATGTAGTTCATTATGCTCCAGAAGTTCTTGGATTCGCCCGACTTATATCCGGTAAGGCATCTCAACCAAGTCTGGTCTGTTGCGTCAAGAACGTCTCTCTGTATGTTGGAAGTAATGGGAAGTCCGGTGGGAACGCAGGTGAACCAGTAGTTGTTCTCGTCGATTGCAAGGCTGGGGCCCTTTACGGTGCCGAGCGCAAGCGCTGCGCCGACCTTGTTCGCGCCTTCTTTACCCATCTGTGCGGTGAGCTGGTTCTCGAAGGACTGATCCTTTACGCCTACGGGAAGGGTGGAACCGATAAGTTCACGCGCATAGTTTGTGAATGATCTTGCATCGGAACCTACAAAGTTATCGGAGCCGTCCTTACCTGAGAAATGGGAGTACAGAGCCGTAGTTATGGTAGGAGTTGCCTTGCCCTTGTAGATTGTGCCCTTATAGTACTTGCCCTTGTACTGGAAGCTGTCGGCTGCGCCCTTTGTGCCCGTCTCATTGTACCAGAATCCGCCAGCGCCGTTAGCATTGGTAGCCATGGGGCCGAAGGTGGAAACTATCTGGCCGTCTTCGGAGTACAGGTAGTCTACAAATTGAAGAGCAGCCTTCAATTTTGCTTCGTTGCCGCTTTCGGCAAGAGCGCCGTTGAGCGCAAGACCGCCGGTCTTGGTGGAACGCCAGCTCTCGGTGAATCTGAATATTTCGCCGTCTTCGCCGTAAGTGCCGTTACCGTTTACATCCCACTTTGCAATGGGGGTCATGACGGGGCCGAACTTGTAGCCGTCGGGACGGGTAACGCCCGATACGCCGTTTTCTATTGCGATGGCGCCGGCCGTCTGAGTCTGCGAATAATCGTAGAGCATCATGGACTGGGTGGTGCCGTTTATGCCCTCTGCCGCCTTGAATGCGTCATAGCCTTCGTAGTTGGCGACGAGGTTCTCGGCTCTGAAATTGTGAAGGAGAGCCATTGCTTCCCAATAATGAGCGTCGTTACGTGCGTCTTGAAGGGTGCCGTTGCTGTCGATATAGGTCTGCTCGAATCTGGAAGTTGCGCCGCGAGCGCCGAAGAGCTGTCCGGCAAGGGATACAACGTCGGGAGTTCTGTCGTTTGTGCCGTCACGGGCAGCTATACCTTGAAGGGTCTGGCCTTCTGCAACGAGTATGGAGGAGTTGGTCATTGCGCAGCGGAGCAGAGCGCAGAGGTCGTCTGCGTCCCAGCAAGCGTCGTAACCGTTGAAGAGGTTTGCGCGCTTATCTGTCGCATAGTATGCGCTGCCATCTTCCTTCTGATAGCATACGTCGATATATGCGCGGAAGAGATCGAGAAGCTGTGCGCCTGTTGCCTCGTTATTCTTCTTCAAAGCATAGTTCATAAGGTCGACTATGTTGCCGCTCTCTTCGTTGTAGGTTTCTCCGGCTATTGCCTTGTAAGCCGTGCCGAGAGCGCTGGATTCGTTCTTAACTGCGTCGAGTACGGCGTTATAGTTCTTTACGATGTTGATCTTTGCGGAGCCGTCTTCGTTGAGGCTTTCAACGGTGAGCTTACCGGCGGTAGCCATGTACGCGCCGACGCTGGGGGTCTCTGCGCAGACATCCTTAAAGGTTGCCGTGCTGGTGGAAGCGGTGCTGCCGTTCAGAAGTTTTGCAACGAGATCCTGACGAAGCAGGCAGTATCTTTCGATATCGTTGTAACCGTCGAAGTAGGGAGCAACGTAGAGAACTTTGCCCGAGCCGTTCGATGTATCCATACCGCTTTGAAGAAGGGACAGATATACGATGGGGTTCTCGTTGAGGAACTTATTGAAGTTGGGCATATAGTCCAGATAGCTCGCAAGGTTCAGTATGCTGGTGCCGGCCGCGGCCTGAGATACGGCTACGGAGAGGTCGGTAGTGAACATATCGGTATTGGCATATGTTTTATCGGTGATCATTTGCGTAAGGTTGCTGCTGGACTGATACTTTTTATCATGACCCCAAACGTCGTTCCATGTAATGTTGAGGTCTTGGCCCATCTGCTTCCATGCGGGTTTAGCGTCGTTGGTGGTGTACTGTACTCCGTCGGGAAGGGTGATGGTTTTAGCCGCCTTGAAGTGAGTACCGGTCGCTGCGTTGTTGTGACCGATAGCTATGTTGAGGGTTACGGGGTTTGTTCTCGCATAAGCGTCATAGTTAAGCGTGCCGTCCGCGTTGAGGACGTGATACTCGTCCTTGATTTCGGAAGTAGCGTCTTTAAGATAAGCCCAGTAGTTCTTCGCGGTGGTCCAACCGGTGTTGAACGCATTCTCTCTGACCTGAGACAGTCCTTCTTCCTTGGCACCGAGATCGCTAAGCAGCTTGGTTATCTTGGCGGTATCGATGGCGGCGCCGGTGTTCTCGCCCATTTGAAGAGCGTCTCCCGCACCGCAGGCTGCAAACGAAACTGCCATTGTGCCTGCCATAACCGTGGAAACCGCGGCAATGGCGAGTTTTTTGTACTTGTTCATATTTTTCTCCTTATAAAAATTTTCGCTTTTATTTTCAGCGGCGCAAGCGCCGTCCGAGACATTTGGTTATTTTACAAAAATTATATTATTACAATACAGAGGATTACTCCTTCACGCCGCCCATATTTACGCCCTTTGCAAAGTACTTCTGAATGAAGGGGTAAATTGCAAGGATGGGGATAATGGCGCAAATAACCATGGAGTATACAACGGATACGGCGGAGTAGTCGGGATGGGTTGCCGCATAGGCCGCAACGTCGTCGCCCGAGGCCTTGCCGGATATGTTGGTGTAGGTATCGATGAAGTCACGGATATACACCTGAACGGGCCACGAGAACGACTGCGTTCTCATTACCTTGTACGCCCAGAAGTAGCCGTTCCAACGGGAAATTCCGAAGAACAGAGCGACTGTTGCGATGGTGGCCTTGCTCATGGGGATATATACCTTGGTGAGAATCTGCAACTCCGTTGCGCCGTCTATTCTCGCCGCTTCCTCTATTTCGGAGGGAACGCCCTCGAAAGAGTTACGGAGAAGGATTATGTTGGTGGCGTTCATACCCATGGCGAGCACAACAGTCCATTTGAGGTCCACTATGCCGAGATTTGCAAAAACTTCGGTAGTCGTCAGGTAGTTCTGATACTGGGGAACTATGCCGGCGGAGAACCACATTGTGAATACGAGGAAGAAGTTGAAGCCCTTTCTGCCGAGCAGTCTCTTTTTGGAGAGAGCATAGGCGCCGAGTATGGAATAGCCGAGCGCCCAGATAGTGCCGAGGAAGGTCAAGAACAGGGTATTCGCATAGTTGGTCCAGAACATATTGTTGGTTATAACCGCAAGGAAGGCATCACCCTGAGGCTCTATGGGAACTATTACTACGCTGCCCTTATCTATTGCGCTGACCGAGCTGAACGAAGCCGACAGCGCGTACAACAGAGGATAAACGCAGAGAAGCGCAAAAACGATAAGAACGAAATAAGCTACGATCCGGAATATAAGTTCGGATTTTTCTGTTTTTCTTTTCATGGCTTGACTTTATCCTCCTTAATACAGCGATACGTTGGATGCCTTCTTTGCAACGGCGTTCGCGCCGAGCACGAGGATCATACCGATCAGGTTATTGAGCATTTCTGCGGCAGTACCGAGCGCACGGCCGTCGGAGGCTCTCGTTTCAGACCACTGGTTGGAGAGAGTGGAGATAACCTGCGCAACGTCGTAGTTGCTGGTGCTGTTTGTACCGTTGCCCAACAGGAGGTAAATCTTTTCGTAGCCTACGGAAAGAAGTCCGCCTATCTTCATTATGAGCATTATTACAACCGTCGAGAGGATTGAAGGGATAACGACGTATCTCATCTGCGCCATCTTTCCGGCGCCGTCTATCTGCGCCGCCTCGTACGAGGTGGGCGAAACGGCTATTACCGCGGCGAAGAATACTATCGAGTCGTAGCCGGCATGCTCCCACAAGTCGGTTATTATGTATATGGCCCTGTAATATTGAGTCGTGAACACAAGGCCGCTGCTTACGAGGTTTTTATCCGCACCGAAAGCCTTGAATACGGAAGCCACAACGCCTTCGCCCTGCAAACCGCCGGCCGTGCCGCGGAAGAGAATGAGCGTAAGCGATGTTACTATAACCGTCGAAAGGAACTTGGGAAGGTATACGCACACTTGAAGCACCGAACGAACGAGGTTGGAACGAACTTCGTTAAAGAAGAGAGCCAGAATTATAGGCATCGGGAAACCGAACAACAGGCCGTAGAACGCCGTTATGAACGTGTTTCTGAAAGCAAGCCAGAAATCGGGGCTCAAATCGCTGTCGGTGAACAAAACTTGGAAGTAACGCAAGCCCGCCCACGAGAAAGTGTTGACATGCAAAGTATCACCGGTCGAGGGGTCTTTGAAGCAGGCGGTCAGCTCATACATGGGCATGTACTTCCAAAGGAAATACACCAAAATCATGGGTATGAGCATGGCGTAAAGGCGCCAGTCCTTCAAGACTGTAAAACCGGTGGACTTCCAGCTGTTCTTCTCGGCTTCGTCCCTTACCTTCTGGTCGGCCGCCATCGAATAGGTGCCGGTCAACTCATCATAGACAAGGAAGTCGTCGCATTTGAGTTTGAACATTGAAATTTTTCCTCCATATCACATAGTGTCTTGTAATATACAAAAAGCATGCGCTTTTTTGCCGTAAGGTTGTTTTTCGTTTATTAATTATAATGTATTGCGTTTAACGTATTCTTTTAATGCATTATTTCGTTAAATTAATGTATTATTGGATTAAAAGTTTCGGCGAGGCGACGTCGCGGCGGCTTGCGCCCGTTTATTCCGTTTTGACGTCGATTTCCTCGGGGACGGCATCGTTTTGCACCGAATCGCTTTGTCCGACATTGTTTTGAGCGATATCTGCCGCGTGGGGTTCGGTATCGGCCTTTACCGCCGCGTTTTCGGACTCTTCGGAGATTTTATCGGCCGGCTTTGCCCTTTTTTCGGACTTGCGAGCCCTTTTGTCGGGCGTTTTGGGATTTTTATCGGCCGATATCGAGGCGGAAGGAACGGGTTTGTCGAACAAACTGCCGTAATCCGCGCGGAAGTACTTCAACTCGTCCTCGTTGAGTTCGGTGTAGCCCTCCCACTTGTCCTCGTCGGCCGGATGGCCCTTCTTCTCTTCTTCGAGGCGGAGAAGGTATTGCTTCTGGTCCTCCAACATTCCGTCAACTTTCCTCGCGACGAGGAGAACCATGGCCGCGAAGGCGCCGCTCAACAGATCCCAGAGGTTTTCGCGGAGCGTATCCACAAAACCGAAACCGAAACATGCCGCTACCGTGCTTCTGCCCAAAAACACGAGCGCGGTTGCCGCAAGCGGATAAATCAGCGTGAGATACCATGTGGAAAAGAGCTTGTTTTTGGGAATTGCTTTGAATATAAACCAAGATAAAAGCAGAAATGCGTTGCCGACGGCATAAATGACATACATTTGCACCGTTGCACCGTAAAACACACAATACAGAATCCCGTCGAGCACGGGGAAGATCGCACCGAACCAGTTCCAGCGAACCAACACGATCAGGGAAATCGCGTACATCAGCGAGATCGTAAACGTCATATCGGGAAACCAATAGTTGAACGCCATGTAATTGACGGATTCAAGCAAAACCATAATCAACAGAAAGAGAAATAAATCCCAGAATTTATATTGATTATAGGTTAATCTTCCGAATATGTTTCTATTGCTCATAATTTTTTATGGCTAAACAAAAAACGACAGAGCATGAAGTTACATTTTTACATTTAGCTTACTCATTATAACATAGGCTTTTTTAAAAATCAATACTTTTTTTATTGTTTCACGAAAAAAATTATGATATAATACAGTCGCAAATCAAGGAGACTGATTATGATTGAACTGCATCTCACCCCAAACGACGATTTGTCGGATATATTGAATAATCTGAATCAACCTGCCACCATATATTTGAAGAGCGGAATTTACAGGCAGAAGGTCGAGATAGAGAGGAACGATTTGACCGTTGTGGGCGAAAATCGTGAAACAACTGTTATAACTTATGACGATTACGCGCGTAAAATTCATGCCGACGGACGGGAATACAATACTTTCAGAACCTATACTCTCTGCGTTACGGGGGAGAGGGTGAAACTTGAAAATCTGACCGTGGAGAACTCAAACTCCGACCCTCGCTCCGTGGGGCAATGCGTGGCGCTTTCGGTGAACGCGAAGGCGTTTTCGGCGGTCAACGTCGATTTGAAATCCACGCAGGACACGCTCTTTTCCGCGCCTTTCCCCGACGACCTCGTGAACAGATACCGCGGTTTTATCCCCGAAAACCAGCTGTATATGGAGGGCGGCTCTGCGCAACTCTATGAAAATTGCGGAATTTACGGCACTGTGGACTTTATTTTCGGCTGCGGCGAGGCGTATTTTCACAAGTGCCGGCTCGTGTCCCTTCACGACGAACGGGGATACGGATTTGTGACCGCTCCGGCACATTCTCTCAAACAGGAGCGAGGTTTCGTGTTCATCGACTGCGATTTCATAGCCGACGGAGCCGAAGATGGTTCCGTCTATCTCGCGAGGCCTTGGAGAGATTTCGGGAAGTGCGAATTCATAGACTGTCGGCTGGGAGCGCACGTGAACGGAGCGCTCTATGACAAGTGGAACGACACCAACCGCGACAAGACTGCGAGGTTTTCTCACCGCGGACTCGTTTCCGCCTCTCCGCTCTCTCCCGTCAAATGGAGCAAAGAGCTATCTGATGAAAAAACAAATGAAATTATAAATATGTTTGCCGCACGATTTAAGGGTATAAATCGTGAAAATTGAAGAATAATGGGCAATTCGGCATAAATACGCCTCAATTTAAAGCCCCGAGTGACTGCTCGGGGCTTTCTGTTTTTTGTTTATTCAATCAAGACGAGAGCGCGTCCTCACGCTCGGAAATTTCGTCAGAAACCGAAGTATTCCGCGGCGTTGTTGTAGCAGACGTCCTCCACTATCTTGCCGAGTCTGGGAAGTTCCTCAACGGGGTATTGTCCGCTTTCGACAAGTCTGCCGAGCATCTGGCAGAGGAGACGTCTGTAATACTCGTGACGGGGATATGCGAGGAAAGAGCGGCTGTCCGTAAGCATGCCTACCGACTGCGCCACGAGGCCTACCTGCATAAGCGTTTCGAGATTCTGACGCATGCCGTCCTGCTGATCGAGGAACCACCACGCCGTGCCGACCTGCACTCTGCCCTTTACCCCCTCTTTCTGGAAGCATCCGGCGAGCACCGTAAGCGCGTAGTTGTCGCGAGGGTTGAGGCAGTACAGAATGGTCTTGGGAAGATTGCCGTCCTTGTCGATTTCGCCGAGAAGCGCGGAAAGTTTCTCCATGTAAACGGCGTCCTCTATCGCGTCGAAGCCCGTGTCGGGGCCTATCTTTTCAAGCATGCTCTTGGAATTGTTGCGAAGAGCGCCTATATGATACTGCTGTACCCAGCCGTATTTGGCATATTCCTTTGCAAGCTCTATAAGAACGTAGCCCTTGTATTTATCTTGCTCTTCCGGAGATATGCTTTCGCCGTTCATGCCCTTCTTGAAGATTTTGTCGGCTTCCTCGTATGTGGAGGGAGCATAGCAAACCACGTCGAGGGCGTGGTCGGAGAGCTTGGAGCCCATGGAATCGAAGAACTTTATTCTCTCCGCAAGGGCGTCGAGCATGTCGCGGAGGTTATTTATGGGCTTGCCCACCACTCCGGCAAGCTGATCTACCCAGCTGCGGAACCATGAAAGTTCGACGTTTATTGCCTTGTCGGGACGGAAAGCCGGACGGACGCGAACTTTGAGAGTCTTGTCGGCGTTCATCTTTTTGTGCCATTCGAGACTGTCAACGGGGTCGTCGGTAGTGCAAACCGTCTTGACGTTGAATTTATACATCATCTCGCGCGCGGTGAGCTTTTCGAGAACCTTATTGGCTTTCTCCCATATCTTGGGGGCGTTCTCCTTATTTATTATGTCGTCTATGCCGAAATATCTTCTCATTTCGAGATGCGACCAGTGATAGAGGGGATTGCCCACGAAATAGGGCATGCTCTCGGCAAACTGCATGAATTTTTTGTAGTCGTCGTCGGGGCCCGAGATGGAGTCCTCCTCATAGCCGCGCGCACGGAGAGCGCGCCACTTGTAGTGGTCGCCGTATCTGTCGCCGGCGCCCAACCAGACTTCGGCGAGGTTTCTGAATTTCTTATCCTCGTAAATCTCCTTGGGTTGAAGGTGGCAGTGATAGTCGATTATGGGCATTTTTTCGGCGTGCTCGTGATAGAGCTTTTTGGCCGTTTCGGTGTCCAGAAGAAAATCCTTGTCCATGAATGCTTTCATTATAAAGTTACCCCCGTTTTGAAAATTGCAATTTCTTTGGTGTGATTGAGCTCGTTTTTGGAAGGCTTGCCGTTGGCGGTTTCGACTACGAGGTCAATGAGTTTTTCGAGCTGCGTATCGAAATCGCTTTCGAGTACCGCGCCGGCGTTGAAATCGATCCAATTCGCTTTATTTTTGGCAAGGTCGGAATTGGTGGCTATTTTGAGGGTGGGCACAAATCCGCCGAACGGCGTGCCCCTGCCCGTCGTGAACAGCACGAGATGACAGCCCGCGGCAGCTATATTCGTTACCGCGCACATGTCGTTGCCCGGGCCGTTCAGAAGGTTCAATCCCTTGTGAGTCACGAACCCGTCGTCAAACACAACGTCCTCCACGGGGCCGGAACCGGATTTTTGCGTGCATCCCAAAGATTTGTCTTCGAGAGTCGTTATGCCGCCGGCCTTGTTGCCCGGGGAAGGATTTTCGTATACCTCCTGACCGTTCCTTATAAAATATTCCTTGAATTCGTTTATAAGTTTTACGACCTTTTCGAAAGTGGCTCTGTCCTTCGCTCTGTTCATAAGGAGCTGTTCCGCGCCGAACATTTCCGGAACTTCGGAAAGCACGGTGGTGCCTCCGGCCGCGACTATATAGTCGGAGAAACGCCCCACGAGGGGATTTGCCGTGATTCCGGAGAGCCCGTCGGAGCCTCCGCACTTCAAGCCCACTTTAAGACAGGATATGTCCCTCTCCACGCGCTTGTCGGTCTTTATTACGTCGGCTATGGATTTGAGAATTTCCACGCCTGTTCCTATTTCATCCGCGACTTCCTGACATACGAGGAATTTTATTCTCGATTCGTCTACCTCGCCGAGCGACTGTCTGAAAGCGGACATCTGATTGTTTTCACAGCCCAGCCCCAGCACAAGCACGCCGCCGGCGTTGGGATGGCGGACGATTTTCTGCAAAATGAGCTTCGTTCTCTCGTGGTCGTCGCCCAGCTGCGAACAGCCGTAGGGATGGGTGTAGGTGAATACGCCGTCGAAGCCCTCCGTGCCGTACTTCTCCTTAAAAGTTTCGACAATGAGCTTGGCCTGTCCGTTTACGCAGCCGACCGTGGGAATCACCCAGAGCTCGTTTCTGATGCCCACGTCGCCGTTGGCGCGCTGATAAACGTTTACCTTGCGCGGCTTGACGGGTTTCAGATCCGTGGGTATTTTGTTGTAAGTGTATTCCAGCTCGCCCTTTAAGTTGGTGTGCACGTTATGGGTATGCACGTGCTCGCCGGCGGCTATATCCGCCGTGGCGTAAGCTATGGGGTTGCCGTACTTTATTATATGCTGCCCTTTCTTTATGGGCTTTAACGCAAACTTGTGACCCTTTGTTATGTCTTCCGTAAGAACTACGCCCTCGTGCTTCTCACCCTTTTTGAGATCGCAGAGCGCGACGGCCACGTTGTCGGCGCCGTTTATTATTATTGTATTTTTAACCATTTACAAATTCCTCGACTGCCGCTCTCATGCCACGGGTTTCGATTGCTTCGAGATATTTCGCAACCGTCGCCGTGATTTCGGGATGAATGGCGTTCATATCCGTATCCCATGCTTCCTTCCAACCGAGGGCCTCGGAGGCGAGCTTTTTGTAGTCGCCCTTGAAATCGGCCCAGAGCTGCTTCCACTTCGCAAGATATTGAGGGTCGTCGTTGAGAGCTATATCTGCCTCTCCCCTCTTGCCCTTATGGAATACGACGAGCGCCGCAAACGAGAAGAGAAGATGTTGGGGAAGTTGACCCTTTATTCTTACGTAATCTTCCAGCGTGGGCAGAAGCCTCGTCTTGAATTTCGTTGTGGAATTCAGAGCTATCGACATGAGTTCATGACGAATGAAAGGGTTCTGATATCTCTCTATTACGCTGTTGGCGAATGCAACCATCTGATCCTGCGGCAGATTTATGGTGGGATTTACTTCGTTGAATATGAAGTCGCGCACGTACTTGCCTATTACGGGGTCGTTGACCGACTCGCCCACGGTGTCTATGCCGCAGAGATACGCAACGGGAACCATTGCCGTATGCGAACCGTTGAGAATTTTGACCTTTCTCTGTTTGTAGGGCTTTATGTCGTCCGCGAAAATCACGTTGAGACCGGTGCTGTCGGCCGGCAGAACTTTCTGCACGTAGGGCTCCTTTTTAAGTACCCAGAGGTGGAAAATCTCGCCCTTTACAACGTTGTTGTCTATATATCCCGTCTCCTTCTGAATCTCTTCGATTTCGTTCTTGGGATATCCGGGGACTATTCTGTCTACGAGGGTGGACGTAAAGTGGTTGGCGGTATTCAGCCAATCTATGAACTTCTTGTCCATCTTGTTTATTACGGCCAGCTCGTTAAGGCACCTTTTGAGTTCGTCGCCGTTGTTGTCGATAAGCTCGCAAGGCACTATTGCAAGACCCTTGTCGGCCGCGCCGTGATAGTGATCGTATCTCCTCTTCAAAAGGGCGAGCAGTTTGCCGGGATAGCTCTTCGGGCAAACGGAGAAATCGGTGTCGGTGGGGTCCACCGCTATGCCGGCTTCGGTCGTGTTGGAGATTACTATCTGCAAATCGTCGCTCTCGCCGTAAGAGAGGAATTTTTCGTAATCTGCAAAGGGATTTATGCAGTCGCCGATGACGTTTATAACCTGACTGTTCTTTACTATTTTTCCGCCGTCTATACCTTCCAGCCTCAAAGTGTAAAGGCCGTCCTGTGCGGCAAGTTCGTTTACTCTGCCGAAGGGCATGGGCTGAACGATTGCGACGTTGGCTTCTATCGCCCCCTTATCGTTGAGATTTTGCAGAATCCATTCCACGAATGCGCGAAGGAAGTTGCCTTCGCCGAACTGCATGATCTTTATCTTTCTTTCGGGCACGTTTTTGATTATTTTTTTACTGATAAGTTCCATACTGTATAACTCCGATTAATTTTTTATTTTAAAATGCTGCATATTTTGCGGATTTTCCGAAATATCCTCTTCGACGGGCTGTAAGAAAGTCGCCTCCGCCTTACGATCGGCCGAAACCGTATCGCCGCGCTCCGTTTTGCCGGAGATGTCGTCTCTGAAATCCCCCTTGCCGACTCTCGCGTAGCACGCGAGCGCAAGTATGAAGGAAACCACTCCCACTCCGACGTTGGATACGAGCATGCCGAGCCCCAATCCGCCGGGGCCGAAGTCGTAAAAACAGAAGAGCATTATCATAACTACGGGCAGACGCAGAACAAACAGCCGCGACAGGTTGAATACCAAGGAAAGTTTGGTATAGCCCAACCCGTAAATAAAGCCCATGCTTGCCGCGTTGACGCCGAGAAACGGTATGCCCACAAGTTCGTATCGGAATATCTCCTCTATAAGCCGCCTCTGATACTCCGCCTCTTCGGCGGTCACGTCGCCGCCCTGCGAGAAAAATCCCGCGAGCCAGCCGCTTATGAAATTCAATATGAACGTGCCTATGAGAGCTATTGCGATATCCAGCGCCAGCGCCACCCAGAAGCATTTCAGAGCGCGCCTGTTGTTCCGCGCGCCTATATTCTGCGAAACGACGGTGGAGATGGCTTCTTCCGTGGCGGACGTGACGTTGGTCACCGCGCCGGCGACGTTGTTGGATACCCCGAGAGCGCCGGGAGCAAATCTGTTGTACTGCGTGCCGAGAGCGTTGACTATGACTTTGCCGAACGAAAACACAAACTTGCCCAGAAATACCGGCATGGAGAGTCTGACGTAGGGCTTCAATATGTCCGCCTTGAAGCGATTGTTCTTAAACGAATATGCGAAGAGATATTTCCGTCTTATGAGGTTGACCGCCGCATAAGAGGTTATTATGAGATTTGCAAACAGCGTGGACAGCGCTATCCATACCACGTCGAGATCGTACGCCTGTACGAAGAGCAGAGTAAGCGCTATCTTTACCGCCATTACGACAAGGTTTATAAACAGCACGTTGGTCGTGGCTCCGCGCGACTTTTCAAAGGACAGAAAAGTCGAGTTGAATATGCCTACGCCGGCCGTTATTACCTGAACGGCGAAATAACTCCGTCCCGCCGCAAGCAGTCTGTCGTCAAACTGCGCCGCGCGCAGAAGAGGATCGGTAAAAGGAAGAATTATCCCTACAAACGCAAGCGATATCACGGCCGCAACCGTCAGGAATGTATTCGCCGCGCTCTTTGCGGAGGGGTAATCGTTTCTGCCTATAAACCGACTCACCATTATGGAGCCGCCGGTGGCGAGTCCGCCCCCGAGAGTGGTAAACAAATTCTGCAACTGGTTTGCCATTACCACCGCGGAGAGCACGTCGCCGCCCTTGTCCGCAACTACCACCATGTCTATTATGCCGTAGACATAGGTGAACAAATTCAGGACTATCAGCGGAGCGGATATATACAGAAGTACGGCCAAAAGATTGCCGTTCAATATGAATTTGCGACGATTCAGATCCTTCTTCCCGACCGTTCCGCCGTTATCTTTTACCGTGTCAATGCCTCTCTATGGAGTTTTCAACTATCTGTTCGGTCTCCTGATCGAATACGTACGCCGCTTTGTAAGGTACGGCAAACTTGAATTCGGAGCCCATGGCCGGAGTTTTATGAGGGTTGACTTTGAGAATTACGTTTACGTCTCCTACGTTGGCGTAAACGTTCGTAGTATCGCCGAGAAGTTCAGTGAGGTCTACTTTGGAGGATATCACATAGCGCTCCGCGCCCTTTGTGTCCACATCGATAGCTTCGGGGCGGAAGGCGAACACTACTTTTCTGCCTTCGAGCGCCGCAACGTCGTTGACGATGGGTTTAAGGTCGAGCGTGAGCTCGCCTACCGTGAGCTTGCCGCCCTCTACCGTGCCGCGGATGAAGTTCATGGGAGGCTCGCCTATGAATCCGGCAACGAACAGGTTCTGGGGATAGAAGTACAGTTCGTAAGGGGTGCCAACCTGCTGTATTCTGCCGGCGTTCATTACGACTATCCTGTCGGACATCGTCATGGCTTCGGTCTGGTCGTGAGTGACGTAAATGGTCGTCGCGCCGACCGAGCGGTGGATCTGCTTGATTTCGGAACGCATAGTAACGCGCTGCTTTGCGTCGAGGTTGGAGAGAGGTTCGTCCATGAGGAATATCGAAACCTTTCTGATGAGCGCACGGCCTACCGCCACACGCTGACACTGGCCGCCGGAAAGCGCACGAGGGAATCTTTCGAGGTAGGGTTCAAGTCCCAAAATCTTTGCGGTCGCCTGAACTTTCTCCTCTATTACGTCCGCGTCTATGCCTTCGAGAGTAAGTCCGAAAGCAAGATTTTCGTACACCGTAAGGTGAGGATAGAGCGCGTAGGACTGGAATACCATCGCTATTCCTCTGTCACGGGACGACATCTGGTTCGCGAGCTTGCCGTCTATTATGAACTCGCCCGCAGTGATATCTTCGAGGCCGGCTACCATACGGAGGGTCGTCGATTTTCCGCAGCCCGACGAACCTACGAGGCAGATGAACTCGCCGTCGTTGATTTCAAGGTTGAAATCGTGTACGGCGTGGAATCCGTTCGGATACACTTTGTTGATGTTTTTGAAAATAAGATGTGCCATTTTTGTTTATTTCCCCTATATAATATAAATTTTTATTTTTTGTAAATTAAGATCCGCCGAAGCCGAGAGAATCGCGTCCTCTCCGCACGACGCTGTCTCCGTTACTTCAAATCGCGCGTTGCGATATTGTCCATATCGTCGTAGGCCTGATTCTCTCCGCACATACCCCATATAAAGGTATAATTGTGAGTTCCCACTCCGCTGTGAATCGACCAGCTGGGCGAGATTACGGCCTGCTCGTTATGCATTATTATGTGACGGGTTTCCTGCGGCTGTCCCATGAGATGGATTACCGCCTCCGATTCGGGAAGCTCGAAGTACATGTAAACTTCCATTCTTCTCTCATGAGTATGGCTGGGCAGAGTATTCCATGCGGAACCGTCGGCTATTTCCGTCATGCCCATTGCGAGCTGACAGCTTTCGCAGACGTCGCCTATTATAAACTGATTGATAGTGCGCTTATTTATCGAGCTTGCGTCGCCGAGATGCCTCTGTACGCAATATCTGGTGCCTTCGGGGGGCTTTACTCCCTCTACGGGCTTGGTTATCTTTACGGTAGGATAGGCCTTGTGCGCCGGACTTGAATTTATGTAGAACTTCGCCGGATTTTTGGGATCGACCGAAGAGAATTTCACCTCTTTCGTGCCGAGTCCGACATATATGCCCTCTTTAAAACCTATGTCCCATTTCTTCCCGTCGAGGGTGATTACTCCGGCGCCGCCGATATTGATTACGCCGAGCTCCCTCCTTTCGAGGAAATATGCGGTAGCAAGGTCCTTGCACGTGCCCAGAGACAGCGTCTCTTTTACGGGCATCGCTCCGCCTGCGATAATTCTGTCCTGATGCGAATAGGTGAGAAGTATTTCATCCGCCTCGAACAGCTTTTCAATGAGATATTTTTCACGCAGTTCTTTTGTGGTATAGTGCTTTGAGTCGTCGGGATGATTGGAATATCTTACATCAAATTTAAGCTCTTTCATTATATTTAAACTTCCTCCCATTTATTTTTTATGAAGGCAGTGCAGGGCACGATGTCCTCGCCCGTCGTGCCTTCGAGCACGAGCACGGCGTTTTTATCGTATGCCTTTATTCTGCCGAGGATCTTATCGAAATCGAACATACCCTTGCCCGGCGCCACCTGTTTGAGTTTTCCGTCCTCGAACACGCAGTCCTTTATATGGAAAACCAATATCTTTCCGGCAAAAGTCGTCAGACCCTCGTCGAGAATTTGAAGATAGTTGCGGTAGTTGGAAGCGTCGAGATAGTTGTATATGTCGAAAATTATCTTTATGTTGTCCGCGCCGATTGCGTCAACGGCGCGTTTGAGAGTTTTTACGTCGTAGCAGACGTGGCCGGCCGCGCCTTCCATTCCTATATACGCCCCCACGCTCTTCGCGTAAGCGGCAAGGTCGCCGAAGGTGTCTATGACCGTTTTGAGCGCCTCGTCGGTGCGGTTCCTGGGATTGTACGTCCATTTGTCGTCGTTGAAACTGCCCGTTTCCGAGCCGACTACCGGACAACCCAAGAGGTGGGAATAGGTAAGGTATTCTTCGAATACCCGTTTACAGCGCGCAACTTTTTCCTTGTCCGAATGTACGGGATTGAAATAAGCGCCTATAAGACTTACGTCTATTCCGTTTTCTTTGAACGCTTTCCCGATACGCGCCGCGCTCTGTTCGTCCAAACCGCCCGGTGCGTACTTGATTTCGTCCATGAATTTATACGCGACGAGTTGGACGGCGGATATGCCGCAGGCGCGCGCCTTTTCAATCGCCGCGTCGAGCCCCTTTACGCCGAGGTCGTGCGTTCTGAATGCCACTTGCATAAAAATCCTTTTTCCGACGGAAGCCGTCGATACGGCTTCCGTCGGCCGATGGTTTTGAATTTACCTAAAATTATCTCTGCACACGGCCGGAACCGTCGCCGCCGGCAAGAGCCTCTACTTCCTTTCTCGATACGAGGTTGAAGTCGCCGGGGATCGTATGCTTCAATGCGGATGCCGCAACGCCGAATTCGAGAGCGGCCTTCCAATCTTTTCCGTCGAGGAATCCGCAGATAGTGCCGCCGGCAAAGCTGTCGCCGCCGCCTACGCGGTCTACGATGGGGCTGATGCGATATGTCTTGGAATGATAGAATTCTCCGGTCGCTCCGTTGTAAATGCATGCCGACCAGCCGTTATCGGAAGCCGAGTGAGATACGCGGAGAGACGAAATAGCGTATTTGAAGTGGAAGTCGCGAGTCATCTGTTCGAAGATGGACTTGTAGCCTTCGAGTTCGAGTTCGCCGCTGGTTACGTTGGTCTTGCCGGGCTTGTATCCGAGAACGAGTTCGGCGTCCTCTTCGTTGCCGATGCAGACGTCAACGTACTGCATAAGGTTCTTCATGACCTTCTGCGCCTTCTCGCTGCTCCACAACTTCTTGCGGAAGTTGAGGTCTACCGATACGGTTACGCCGTGCTTCTTCGCCGCCTTCAAAGCCTCTTCGGTGAGAACGGCCGCCGCGTCCGAAACTGCCGGAGTAATTCCCGTAAAGTGGAACCAATCTGCGCCCTCGAAGATTGCGTCGAAATCAAAATCCGCAGCCGTCGCGGTGGATATGGAGGAATGAGCTCTGTCGTAAATTACTTTCGAAGGTCTCATTGCGGCGCCGGTTTCGAGATAATATATACCGAGTCTTTCGCCGCACTTTGCGATGTGGTCCACCTCTACGCCGTACTTGCGGAGAGCGGCAACGGCGCACTCGCCGATTTCGTTATCGGGAACGGCCGTTACAAATTCGGCCTTGTGTCCGTAGTTGGCGCAGGATACCGCAACGTTGGCTTCACCGCCGCCGTAGTTGATATCGAACTCGTCGGCCTGAATGAACTTTTCGTTGTTGGGGGTGGAAAGACGAAGCATTATTTCGCCCATGGTTACGATTTTTTTCATAATTTTTCTCCTCTTATATGAAAAATATTTTTTATTTTTGTCGTTTATGATTCCGGAGCGCCGCATATCCCCCGTATTCCGAGGCCGCCGCGCCGCCGAGATTTACTTTTTGAGAACGAGATGAACGGCAAAGCCGCCGAACTCGTGCTTCAAATACGCCACGTTCAGTATTCCTTCCGCATTGTATTTGAACGTCGTTTCATCCGCTTCGAAACCGCGGAGTTTGAGCTGGTACAGAGCGCGCTTTACGGAATTCGTGGCAATGGCGATGTGTCCGTTTGTTCCCTTGAAGGGCTTCTTCATCATCTCCATATACGTCGAAGCGAATACCGAGCTGTTGCCAACTTTCTTCGCAAATCCGAAAGCCGTCTCGAACTCGTCGGCAACGGCCTCCGCCTCTTCGGGGTTGGCGCAGTTGAGCCCGACGTGCACCATCTCGAAGCCCAGCATTTTGTCAATGGCCTCGCGGCAGAGCTTGGTTATGCCCTCCCAATCTTCGGCGGCGAGAAGTTTTTCGGGAACTATCCAGCTTCCTCCGCAGCAAACTATCTTCTTATACGAGAGGTAGTTGTTGAGATTGTCGGCGGTCACTCCGCCGGTAGGCATGAAGCGCATAGTGGTATAGGGGCCGCACACCGACTTGATATAGGGCAGTCCGCCGGCCTGTTCGGCCGGAAAGAACTTCGCAAAGTCGAGACCGAGTTCGAGCGCCTGCTCTATTTCGCTTGCCGAAGACAGCCCGGGTGCGAAAGGTATTCCCTTGTCAAGGCAATGCTTTACTACCTTGGGGTTGAGCCCGGGAGCCACGCAGAACTTTGCTCCGGCCGCATAAGCGGCGTCGGCCTGTTCGCATGAGAGTACGGTTCCGGCCCCGACAAGCATGTCGGGATAGGCCTTTGTCATGCGGCGGATAACCTCGTCCGCACCGGCGGCACGGAAAGTCACTTCCGCGCAGTTGATGCCGCCGTCGCGCAGAGCTTTGGCGAGCTTTTCGGCGTTTTCAACCTTGTCCAGCTTGATGACGGGCACGATACCTACGTTCCCGAGTTCTTCTACGAGTGCGTTCAGTTTTTCTTTTACAGTCATTTCATTCTCCTTTAAGGCATTTTATCACGCTATACATTATAGAATATTAATCAAGCAAATTCTATGCACAAATCGGGCTCTTTTATATATTTTTCGGATATAATAAAATTTTCGGATTGCACGTGCGCGGCTATAAAGCTCCGATACTTGAAAAAGCGCGCGACGGACATAAAACATAGACCGCAGACAAGCCATGAATTATAGGCAAACCATGACGTTCTCTCAGAACGCACATGCCGTACAAGACGGGCGTTTGTCATAAACGGAAAAATGTGAACGGGCTCTTACATACATTGGGTAGAAGCGAACGGTCATATGCCGTGCGCAAGGCGGCGAGCGCATTTAATGCAGAGCAACGGCTGACATATACGGCGGCGGAAAATAATATAATTTCCGTAAGGATATCTATGCTGTAAAATCGGAATTTTCCGTCAATAATAATTAAAAACGCGATACGTATCGGGTTTTTGGGGATACGGGAGGGCAATCGAATGGAATATTATGCGCAGAGCCGAGAGGACGTCCTGAAAGAGTTGGGCTCATCGGAAAACGGCATTACGGACGAAGAAAGCAAAAAGCGTCTGGAAAGGGACGGTCCAAACGCCTTGAAAGCAAAAAAACGGAAATCGGCGATAGCGAGATTTTTCGCACAGTTTGCCAATGCAATGATAGCCGTTCTTCTCGCGGCGGCGGCGCTCTCCGCCGGATTTGCCGTATACGGCCACATAGCTCACGGCGAAGAACTGACCGAGCTTATCGACGCCGGAATTATTCTCGTGATAGTCATAATAAACGCCGTAATAGGTTTTGTTCAGGAGAACAAGGCGGAGAGTGCGCTCGAAACTCTGCGCGAAAAAAACAAGCCGTTTGCAAAGGCAGTGCGCGGCGGAGAGTTGAAATCGGTGCCGACGGAGGAACTGACCGTGGGAGACATAGTTGCTCTCGAAGCCGGAGACGTCGCTCCGGCGGATATGCGGCTGATCAGTTCCGCCTCTCTGAAAATAGAGGAATCCGCGCTTACGGGGGAGTCGGTGCCGAGCGAAAAACACGCGGAAGCGCTCGTTCGGGAGGGAGCGCCCCTCGGAGACAGGGAGAACATGGCTTATTGCGGCGGAACGGTGACCTACGGCAGAGGCAGAGGCGTGGTAACGGCCGTCGGAATGGACACCGAAATGGGCAAGATTGCCGACATGCTGCAAAGCGCGCGAGAAACTCCCTCTCCGCTCAACCGACAGCTTGCAAAAACGGCAAAGGTCCTCTCCCTCATCGTGCTCTTTGCGGCGGCGGTGATATTTGTTGCGGAGGTCATAAGAAATCCATCGGAGTGGAGCTCGGCTTTCATGACGGCGGTCGCCATAGCCGTTGCCGCCATTCCGGAAGGACTGCCGGCGGTAGTCACGATAGTGCTTGCTCTGGGCGTACAGAAAATGTCCGCTAAAAACGCGATAGTTAGGAACCTCTCGGCAGTGGAAACCCTCGGGTGCTGTGAAATTATCTGCTCCGACAAAACGGGCACTCTTACCCTCAACAAAATGACCGTAAAAGACGCTTTCGTTCCGTCCGGAAACGAACAGCTGTTAAAGGAAATTTTAGCTCTGTGCAACGACACTTCGGCGACCGCCTCGGGGCTGACGGGAGACCCGACCGAAACCGCTCTGGTTGCGTACGCTTTCGGGGATAGGGGCGAAGGCTACGAAAAATTCAGAGAGCAAAACGAACGCACGGACGAACTGCCCTTCGACAGCCGCCGCAAACTCATGACCACAGTAAACCGCCGGAAGGACGGGATATATTCCTATACGAAGGGCGCGCCCGACGTGCTCTTGGCAAGGTGCTCCGAAATTTTGACAGAGGACGGCAAAAAACCTCTTACGGACGGGGATATTGCCCGAATAACCGCCGAAAACGCGGATATGTCGAGAAGAGCTTTGAGAGTGCTCGCCGCGGCATATTGCGAGGGCAACAGTTTGACAGAGAAGAATCTGACCTTTGTCGGGCTGGTGGGAATGATAGACCCTCCGAGACCGGAAGTCAAGGCCGCCGTAGCGAAGTGCCGCTCCGCCGGAATGAAGCCGCTCATGATTACGGGCGACCACCTCGAAACGGCGCGCGCGATAGCCGAAGAGCTGGGAATTCCGGAAGAGGGCGACCTATGCGCCACTGGTGCGGAGCTCGACCAAATGAGCGACGAGCAACTCGACAGAGACATTATGAAGTACTCTGTCTTTGCGAGAGTGAGTCCCGAAAACAAAATAAGGATAGTTCGCGCTTTCAGAAATCAGGGCAGGGTTACCGCGATGACGGGAGACGGAGTAAACGACGCTCCCTCCATCAAAGAGGCGGATATCGGCATAGGCATGGGAATCACGGGAACGCAGGTTTCGAAGGACGCGGCGGACATGGTGCTCTCCGACGACAACTTTGCCACAATCGTTGACGCCGTGGAAGAGGGCAGAAAAATCTATACAAACATAACCAAAGCCATACAGTTTCTGCTCTCCGCAAACATTGCGGAAGTGCTCTGCCTCTTTATAGCCACCGTAATTCTCGGCGAACGGTTCCTGACCCCCGTAATGATACTTTGGGTAAACTTAATAACCGACTCCATGCCCGCGCTCTCTCTGGGCGCGGAAGCGGCCGAAAGGGACGTAATGAAACTGCCGCCGAGAAAGAGCGGACGTTCGCTGTTCGCCGGAGCAATGGGCAGGGATATATTCATTCAGGGCGCCATGCAGACCGCGCTGGTGCTCACCGCATATCTATTGGGAGAACACGTTCTGGATACGGCGCATTACGAAGTTTCAATGACTATGGCGTTCGTGAGCCTATGCTTTATACAGCTGTTTCATTCCTTCAATCTGCGCTCGCAGAAAGACAGCATACTCAATAAAAAGATATTTTCCAACGTATACCTCGACCTTTCTCTTCTCTTGGGAGCGGCGCTCACCGTCACGGTCGTCGTGACTCCTTTTTTCAACGGAATTTTTCATACGGCTCCCCTCGATTGGGCGGAATGGCTGACGGCGACAGGAGTCGCTCTGGCGATAATTCCGCTCGCGGAGCTCGAAAAACTCATATTGAAAATCACGGGAAAAAGAAAATCCTTAAAATAGGATATTTTGACATTACAAAAGCGCCCACGGCAACTGCCGTGGGCGCAAATTGCGGCGAGCGCGAAATTTCGCGCTCGCCGCTCTCCGTACGTTTATTTTTTATTAAACTTCCCTATTCACGCCTCGCGTCTCCAATAATAATCGTCATAAGTTGATTTTAAGTAAGTTGCGTTTTCAGTAGGAGTGTCTACCGTTATGCTTTGCGCATCAGACATATCACTGTTCCTGGCAACTTTCCAGTCAACAGTATTCTCAAAAGTTACGCTTGTAAGGCTCGTGCAATCATTGAACGCATACCTACCGATAAAGGTAACGCTGTCGGGTATGGTTATGCTTGTAAGGCTCGTGCCACTGAACGCCCTATCACCGATAGTTTCAAGTTTGCTATTATTGCCAAAATAAACGCTTGTAAGGCTCGTGCAATAGTAGAACGCATATTCGCCGATAAAGGTAACGCTGTCGGGTATGGTTATGCTTGTAAGGCTCGTGCAATAGTAGAACGCATATTCGCCGATAGAGGTAACGCTGTTGGGTATGGTTACGCTTGTAAGGCTCGTGCCACTGAACGCCCTATCACCGATAGTTTCAAGTTTGCTATTATTGCCAAAATAAACGCTTG
>CANRIK010000004.1 GCA_947630705.1 uncultured Clostridia bacterium
AAAAGGCGTGGCTTCACGCCACGCCTAATTCTCTTTGAGCGGCGACTTACCTAAATTCCCTATGGGAACTACGGTAACTGCGTCCGCCCTTCGTTATATAGTTTATAAAAGTTCTATTCAAATTCGCAATATCGCCGCCGAAAACCCGGCCGTTTGGGGAAGTTTGTTTCTCGCTCCGCATTTTATAAGAAATTCCAAAACCAGAGCGAGTACGACGCGCATCGCTGTTTTTTCGCTCCGCAATAAATTCTTATGAGAAATTTCCCGAAAACTATTCGTACATTTTATCGGGGTCGAACCCGAAGGTCTGCACCAGCTCCACATAAGGCGACCGCGATATGTCTTTGGGCACTACAAGCAGTCTGCCGTTGCTGTCGAGGTCGAGGTTGAATTTGCCGCCGTTAGCGTCGTCGAAGTGATTGAAGCCATACCATAAGAGGTGCGAGCATGAAGTGGCCGCCGTGCTGTCTTTCTGCGTGAATACTCCCGTAAAAACGCTGTAAGGTATGTCGTAGAGTTCGTGCTCTATAAAGGAAGTTGCTCTGTTGAGGTTATCTCGGTAACTTTCGTCGTCAACTTTGTTTTCGGAAAAATATTCCGGCTTAATCCGCAAAACCATAAAGTTTATTCTGTTGTCGAACATCTTTCCTACGCTCGAATAACCGTTGGCCGTTCCCACTTGATTGGATTGAAAAACGATTTCCGCCGGACCGTTTGTCACGATTGCCGAGTGTCCTATTCTGAAACCCGAAAAATGTGTGGAGGAGGTAATTATAATGTCTCCGCGTTCGAGGAAGATATTTTCCGCGTTCTGTCCGTCGATAAGATCCGTACAAACCAACGGCACGTATTCCTGATGAACTATCCCGCGCTTCGTGAAATAGGATTCCTGTATGCGCAGTACGCGCGCCCAACCGGTGGGATTGGCCTTTGCGCGTTGTATACCCAGCTTCGTGAGTCCGGTCTGTTCGAAGAGTATCTGGTAGTCCTCGTCGTTAAGTTCTTGCTTGAAGTAGATTTCCCGAAGCCGACTCTCGTCCAATTTTTCGTAAGAGGGCGTCCAGATATACGCCGAAGCGTCCGCCGCCCAATATCCTATAAAGAATCCGAGCGCGGTAAAGCCCAGCACTGCGATAAACGCCGCCGCGACAATCAAAGCTATAATTCTCTTTGACAAACGTCTTTTTTTCTCTTTCTTTTCTTCCAAAACAGTGCTCCGCCGTTAAGAGGTCAATCTTACGAGTGCGAGTTTATAAATTTCGTAACATTTTTCGATTTTATCGAAAGTAATGTATTCGTCGGGCTGATGAATAGTGCTCTCTTCGCCGGCCTCTTCGGGGCCGAACGCCGCGCCGTTTTTCAGAGCACGCGCATATGTGCCGCCGCCTATCGCAACGGGACTGCAATTTCTGCCCGTAACTTCGTTGTATACGGAGCAAAGGGTCTGTACCAATTTTCCGTTTTTGTCTATATAAAGGGGAGCTTGTTCGTGCAGTATCTCGTATTCGACGCTCTTTTTATTGAGAGCGTCAAGCACTGTTTGCCGAGACATAGTGGCAGGGTAACGCACGTCTGCGGTCACGTGGATTACGCCCTTTCCGCCCTCTATGACGTTGGGAGAAAATGTAAGTTTTCCGGTCTCGTCGCAGAGGTTGCAGAGCCCGAAACCGTTGTCGAACAGCAGCTCTTTGACATAATTCAGGCCGAGAAATTCCAGCGCGGGCTCAATAGCGTTCACGCCCTGTTCGGGAGTGGACCCGTGCGCCGATTTACCGCGAAAGATTTTCTTTTCTCCGTCTTTGACGGCCGTGCAGAGGTCGCAGACCATATTCGGACGTTCTCCGCCGCGCACGGTAAAATTGCCCTCGGCAGCAAATTTGAGTTTCAACTGCAAAATTCCCTTTTCCGCATAGATTACGGGGAAATCGGCGTCAGGCGAAATGCCTTCTTCCGGCAAGTGCGCATGTTTTTTGTAATATTCAATACAGCCCCAGCCGCTCTCTTCGTTGCAGCCGGCTATGATTTTTATTTTTCTCTTCGGAACGAAGCCGCCGTCTTTGAGAGCTTTGAGCGCATATAATACGATAATGGCCGGACCCTTGTCGTCCATAGTTCCCCTGCCCCATATTCTCCGCATGGCGGAATCGACTTCTCCGCCGAACGGGTCGTGAGTCCAGCCTCCGCCGGCCGGAACCACGTCGAGGTGTACGAGCACGGCAAATTCCTCGCCCTCTCCGAAAACCACCTCTCCGGCGTAACCGTCTATGTCGTGGGTCTCGAAGCCCATGCTCTGCGCAAGCGCCAGAAAGTAATTCAGAGCGCTTCTTGCTCCCCTGCCGAAAGGCGCGCCCGAAACGGGCTCCGATTCGGAGGAATCTATCTTCACTATTCCCGAAATATCCCTTATGATTTCCGCTGAATTTTCCATAGTTTGAATATACCCGAAAAAATGCTTAAAAACATTATACACTTTTTTTATTTTATGGTAAAATAAATTAAAGGGTAAAATCCAACTTAACAAAATTTTCAATTCGGGTCGGAAATGAAGGGTAAATTCAATATCTATTCCGAAAAATTAATAACCTACGTCAAGCTGATACTCATAGCAATACTCGTGACTACCGAAATAGTCGTCTGCGCGCAGACGGCTACGCGCAATACGGGCGCGGAGCTCATTCTCAATCTCACGGTAGTTATAATATGTTGCGTTCTGCTTGCCATAGTGGAGACCATAGACAGCTTCGTGATAAAGGATTTTACTCTTAAAATGGTCTTTTACGGCATAGACGCCGCTCTTTTGCTCGTCATATGTATGTTTACGGGCAATTCCCTTTTGTCAACGCTGTACTGCGTCGTGCTTACGCAGATTTATATGAATATAGAGCGTTTTCGCGACAAACTTATCCTCTTTGCGGTGAGCTGCGGCCTTTACACCATTTCGTTCGTTGTGGGCTGGGTGCTTACCAATATCGGCGCAACCATATTGAACTCCGCGGTCGAGATAGCCAGCGGCGTGCTCTTCGGATTGCTCGTCATAGCTCTCGACTTCATAATAGTTCAGTTTTTGTTGAGTTTTTATCGCACCAATAAAGAGCTCTCCGAAGCTCTCAAAGCCGCAGACGAGAGCCGCGCCGCACTCAAAGCGGCTTCCGAACAGCTCTCCGAAACGATAGTTTTCGAAGAGCGCAACCGTATAGCCAAAGACATTCACGACAACGCCGGACACTCGATGACTACCGTTATAATGCAGACGGAGGCGGCTAAACTTCTGATAGACAAGGACCCCGAAGAGGCAAAGAACAGGATAATTTCCGCCAATATTCAGGCGCGCAACGCGCTCGAACAGATGAGGGAGAGCGTTCACCTTCTCGCCGGACGTCAGAAAACCCTTACATTGAAGGAAGAGCTCGAAGCCATAATAGCTCAAACGATAGACGGCACCGACATAAAGGTCAGATACGATATAGAGGAATCCGACCCGGGCGAGGCGCGCTACCGCTTTATTTGCAACAGCTTGAAGGAGTGCCTTGCAAACGGCATACGCCACGGCAAGGCCACGGCGTTCTATGTGGAGCTCAAAAACGTGGGCGGCGGCCTCAAACTATATATCTCCGACAACGGTTCGGGAGCGGAGGGCACCGTAAAGGCCGGTTTCGGACTTATGGGAATGATAGAGGGCGCAAAGACTTTCGGAGGAGATTGCACTTTCACGAGCATACGCGGCGAGGGATTCGAAGTTCTCGTCGATTTGCCCTCTCCCAAGCCCTCCGAAAATCCGGAGACAAATCAACCGACGACAGATAAAAAAGAGGTTTGAAAATGATTAAAGTTTTGCTTGTAGACGATCAGATGATTTTGGCCGAGGGCATTAAATCGGTATTGCAGACGTCGGACGAGATTCGCGTGTGCGGAATAGCTCTCGACGGCGCGGACGCGCTTGAAAAATGCAAACAGGAGACTCCGGACGTCGTTCTCATGGATATCCGTATGCCGAATATGAACGGAGTCGTGGCGACGAAGAGAATAAAGGAGTTGAACGACAATATCAAAATTGTCATACTGACGACCTTCGACGACAGCGACTATATATTGAGCGCGATAAACAACGGCGCAAGCGGCTATCTTCTGAAAGATATCAGCGCCACCGCACTGATAGACGCAGTGAAGAACGCCTACGCCGGCGATACCATTCTTCCGTCGAAAATCGCGCGCAAGATAACCGACGCCGCGGCTATGGTGGCCGACGACAAACAGATAAAACTCAAAAAGGCCTTCAATCTCTCCGAAAGAGAGGTGGAAATAGCCACAATGATTGCCGACGGCTTCACAAATCGTCAGATAGCATCCGCCCTCAAACTCTCCGACGGCACCGCGCGGAATTATATCAGCACAATATATCTCAAACTCGGCGTGGACGGCAGAGCCGAAGCCGCGGAGAAAATCAAAAAGCTCTGATTTATGTAGCTTCGAAAACAAATCTGGTAATAATAAAAAAAACCGTTCTGGTCATAATATTAATACCAACGATGTAGTATAATGTCCTCACAAATCAAAAAAGAGGACATTTTTCATGACTAAAAGAATATTGACAATGCAGGACTTGTCGTGCGTAGGACAGTGCTCGCTTACAGTAGCTCTGCCCGTGCTCTCCGCGTACGGAGTGGAGGCGGCGGTGCTTCCTACCGCGGTGTTATCCAACCACACCATGTTCAAGAGTTGGAGTTATCTCGATCTGACCCCCGAAATAGACAATATTTACAGGTATTGGAAGGAGAACGGGTTCAGGTTCGACGGATTTCTTTTGGGCTATCTCGGCAAGAAGGAGCTCATGGACATAGCCGAACGCGGCTTCGACGAGTTTTCCGCCGAGGGCGCCAAAATAATTATCGATCCGGCATTCGGCGACAACGGCAAACTGTACGGCGGCTTCGACGCCGACTATGTGGCGGCGATGCGCAACCTTTTACGCCGAGCCGACGTCATTCTTCCGAACATGACGGAAGTATGCTTTATGACGGGGCTCGATTACAGGGAAAAATACGATGTCGACTACGTTGAAAGAGCCGTCCTTGAAATGAGAAAATATACCGACGCAACCGTCATAATAACGGGCGTGGAGCTGAACGGAAAGATAGGCGAAGCAATCAACTGCGGCGGAAAAACTCAATACGTATTTGCGGAATTGCTGCCCGCAAGGCTTCACGGCACGGGCGACATATTTGCCGCGGTGTTTGCGGCCGAATATCTTAACGGCGCGTCTTTGGAAGAAAGCTGCGCCGCCGCCGGCAATTTTGTCGGGGATTGCATAAGAAAGACGGATAAGTCGCATTTCTACGGGGCGAACTTCGAGGAAGTTCTTCACGGCGGCAGGTCTTAAAAAGCAGAGACTTATTATGATTTCGGGTCCGGCGCCATTGCCGGAACAGGTTGCGGCGAGACGATTGAAATCGTCTCGCCGCATATTTTACGGGCGGAGAGATAATAAATTGACAATTTAATTAAATATGCTATAATGTTACGGTAATATGTCCATTCTTGAAACGTTGAAAAATCCATCGGACGTAAAGTCGCTCTCCGAAGAACAGCTTATGGAGCTTACTTGTGAACTCCGTGAAAAAATCCTTACAACCGTCGCTTCGAACGGCGGTCATTTGTCGTCCAATCTCGGCATAGTGGAAGCTACGGTGGCGCTTCACAGAGTATTCGACTGTCCGGACGACAAAATTATTTTCGACGTCAGCCACCAGAGCTACGCCCATAAACTTCTGACGGGAAGATACGAAGAATTCTCCACGTTGCGCAAGAGCGGAGGCATTTCCGGCTTTTCCAACCCTCGCGAGAGCGTATACGACCCGTGTTACGAGGGACATTGCGGAACGAGTGTTTCGGAGGCGCTCGCCCTCGCCGTTGCCGATTCTCTGAACGGCAGAGAGAACTATACCGTGGCGGTAGTGGGCGACGGAGCGTTTACCAACGGCATGATTTACGAGGCGTTGAATAACTGCGCAGACAAAAAACTGCGCCTCGTAATTCTTCTCAACGACAACGAGATGTCGATTTCAAAAAATATCGGCGGTCTGAACAAGGCTCTGCGCAGAATGCGTTCCAGCGCCGGGTATTTTCGTTTCAAGCACGGTTTACAGCGCGTGCTCCGTAAAATCCCCCTCCTCGGCAAGGGCATGATTTTGCTCGGAAGAAAGATAAAGAATTTTATAAAGAACGTCATTTTAAAGCAGAACGTTTTCGAAAATCTCGGTCTCGATTATATAGGCCCCGTAGACGGCAACGATCTAAAACGCATGTGCTCGGTGCTCGCCGAGGCAAAGCGTCGCGACAGGTGTTGCGTAGTGCACGTCTATACAAAAAAGGGCAAGGGATATCCGCCTGCGGAAGCCGAGCCCGACAAATATCATTCCGTGCCTCCGTTCGATATAGAGAGGGGTCTCGAAGAGAAGAACGGCGAAACATTTTCGTCGCGTTTCGGCGCGTTGATTGACGCGAGAGCGGACGAAAATTCCGATATCTGCGCGGTGACCGCCGCAATGGGCGCCGGCACCGGACTTTCCGACTTCGAAAAATCTCATCCCGAAAGGTTTTTCGACGTCGGCATAGCGGAGGAACACGCCGTCACTTTCGGGGCGGGACTCGCCGTGGCCGGAAAACTGCCCGTGGTCGCCGTTTATTCGACCTTCGCCCAGCGAGTGTTCGATCAGCTCTGTCAGGACGTCTCCATGGCAAATTTGCACTTCGTTCTCGCACTCGACAGAAGCGGTTTCGTGGAGGGCGACGGCATCACTCATCAGGGAATATTCGACTATGCTCTGTTCTCATCGCTCCCGAACGTCACCATATATTCTCCGGCCACTTTCAAGGAACTCGATTTTTGTCTCGACAGAGCCCTTTCGGAGGAAGGATTGCAGATAGTGCGTTATCCGAAGGGCGGAGAAATTCCGTCCGACGGCTGGCAGTATACCGCCGACGGCGGCATGGCGTATACTTGCGGCGCGGAGAAGTGCGGCAGGGTGATTGTCACTTACGGCCGAGTAGCCCAAAACGCGCCGCTCGGAAGAGAGGACGTGGCGGTCGTGCGGCTTGTAAGGGTGTTTCCCTTCGACTATGAGGCGCTCGGCGCGCTCACAGCTTCCGCAAAGGGCGTTGTTTTGCTCGAAGAGGGCATTTCGGAGGGCGGAATGGCTCAAAAACTCTCCTCGTATTTTTTGGAACGCGGCGTAAAGACTTCCGTACTCGCGGTAGGTTCTTTCGTGGGTCACGGGAATCTTTCGGAGCTCTATTCGGAGAGCGGTCTGTCGCCCGAAAACATAGAGAGAGCCCTCGAAGAACTCGGTGGAAGCGAAGAGGAGTAAACGGAAATTTCTGTTCGCCGAAAGTTTACTTGAAAGAGTATAAAAGCCGCGGAGCGCAAATGCGCTCCGCGGCGAAATTTTTATATTGAGCCGCGAATATGCCGCGTTCATTGCCGATTACAGGTCGAACGCAACCGCCGTAATATCGTCGTTCAAAGGTTTGGGCGAAAAATTTTTCAGCGCGGCTTCGAGGTTCTTTATGAAGTCCTCTGCGGTCTTTGAATAGCTCAAAGTCTTTATGGCCCCGTCAACGCCGAACATTTCTCCGTGGCTGCCGCGGCACTCCGTAACGCCGTCGGTAAGCAGTACGAGTATATCTCCCTTTTTGTAAGGAATGGCGTCGTCGAAATAATTTGTGCGTTCGAACCAGTTCGAGACGGGAGGGGAGTTCAGCATTATTCGCGTTACGCCGCCCTCGGTTTTAAGGAGAATGGGCACGTTGTGTCCGGCCATGGAATATGTAATGCTGTCCTCGTCTATGCGCACGGCGGCAACCGTGACGTAATTTCTCTCGTCGAGGTTGAGCTCTCTGAATTTTTCGTTGAGATTGGTTATTGCCCGAGCCGGAGAAAGGGTGTTCTTGTCGTAGGCGGCTTTGACGAACGCCGAAAGCATGCCGGCGGCCACGCCCTTTCCGGAGACGTCGGCTATCATGCCGCACGCCTTTCCGTCAACGGTGTAAACGTCCGGCAAATCGCCGCCTATATCGCGGCAGGGTACATACATGTAGGAATATCTCTTTCCGCCCGCCCATTTTCCGGCAGGAAGAAGCCGTTGCTGTATGGATTTCGCCGATTTAAGCTCTCTTGCCATTTCAAGTTCGAATGCGTCGTCCACCGTTCCCATGCAGAGCCCTCCGCCGATTGGGGTGACCGTAAGGGTGTAGGTAACTTCGTGTTCTCCGTCGTCGCTCTTTACGCGCTGATATATCCGTCTGGAAATTTCCGCGTTGGCCAAAAAGGCGTCCTCGAACGCCTCCGCAAGCGCGCAGCCGCGGCAGCCGGCAGATTCCATGCACCCCTTTTTGCATTCGGCGCACCCCGTAAGTTTTCCGAGGCTTCCGCGCGCTCCGCCCATCGGGAACAGCGTTCTGAAAGCGCCGTTGGCATAGGCCGCTCTTAAATTTTGGTCGGCGGCTATGACGGCCACTTTCACGCCGTCAAGCATACGCCTCAAATATTTCTCCGTCATAGATACATTTTAAGTTTTCCGGTCACTATTTCGGCTTCTATGGGTATGTTTTCATACAGTTCGCCTTCCGCCTGAATTGTGAATTCCGGATTTTCCATAATAAATTTAGCCGATTTTACCTTTGCGACGGTGGCCTCTTTAACTTCGTTCACCTTTCCGCGCATAAGTTTTAAGAGTGCGGCAATAAGTTTTCTGCGCGAGATATAATCGACTATGATCAGATCGAGATATCCGTCGTCTATTTCGGCGTCGGGGAAAAGTTTGATTCCGCCGCCTATCTGTTTTCCGTTGCCCAACGCGGCGATGAGCCCGTAGTGCCTCTCCGTATTCCCGTTGTATTCCACGCTGAAATTACAGCTTTTGAATTTGAAGAGAGTGGCTATAAGGGATCTGAAATATTTCGACCTGCCTCTGCCTTTGCCGGAATACGTGCGCTTTAAAACTTCCACGTCAAGTCCCATTCCGACGGCGTTGATGGAGCGCAATCCCGAAGAAAACTGAATAAAATCCACATAGGACGGAGCGCGGAAAGCAATAATTTCGGCGGCTTTTTTTACGTCCGAAGGTATGCCGGCCGCCTCTGCGAAATCGTTGCCCGTTCCGAACGGAATCAACCCCAGAGCGTTGTTTTCGAAGTCGGAAAAACCGTTCAGGATCTCGTGCAGAGTTCCGTCTCCGCCCATCGAAACGACGGTATTTCCCTTGCCGGAAGTTATTTCCGCGGAGTACTCCGCGGCATGTCCGCGGTGGGTCGTTAAAAATACTTTATATTCGGCGCCGGCCCTTTCGAACACCGATTTTACCGTGTCGAGTTTGGCGGCATGCTTGCCTTTTATATTCAACTCGTTGACTATTATGTATATCATGAAATAAACATTTTCCGCCGCCGACTTGTCCGGACGGCGACCCTGCTTGAAGATGAAGGTTTTTAACAATTATATATCATATTCAAATAAATTGCAAATAAATTAAAATCCTGATATAATTGTTTTAATTAAACGTGCGGTAATCGAAGCGAGTATAACGCCATGTATGAAACTCTGTCGGAAAACCTCAAAAACCTCTGCAAGGCCTGCCCATATCCGCTGTACGTAGTGGGCGGACGGGTACGCGACTGCCTTGCCGGATTTGTCCCCGACGAAATCGACACCGATATCTGCGCTCCGGCAACCGCCGCCGACTTCGCCGCGCGCGCACGCGAGTGCGGATTTGAAATCTCCGCCGAATATAAAAACACCGGCACGGTCAAGCTCGAAAAGGACGGCGAGTCTTATGAGTTTACCTGCTTTCGTTCCGACAAATACGTTCGCGGCCGCCATGTTCCCGAAAATACGGCGCTCACCGACGACATAAACCTCGACGCGCGCCGCAGAGACTTCAAATGCAACGCCGTATATTACGATATAGGAGCGAAAAAATACGTCGATCCGCTCGGCGGCATCGAGGATATAAGGGCAAAGCGAATAGATACCGTCGCTCCGCCCGAAAAAGTTTTCGGAGAGGACGGCCTCAGGCTTATGAGACTTGCCCGTATCTCCGCGCAGACGGGATTTACGCCCACGCCGCAATGTATGGCGGCGGCAAGGGAGCGTTGCAATCTCATTTCGGACGTCTCCGCAGAGAGGACGGCGGCGGAGCTCAAACTCATTCTTCACGCCGACGGTCGCTGCAATATCGCAGGAGCGCATTACAGAGGGCTCGAAATTCTCAAAGATATCGGCGTGCTTTCTCTTATTCTTCCCGAGCTCTGCAAGGGAGAGGGCATGGCCCAACGCGAGGACTTCCATAAATACGACGTTCTGGAACATTCTTTGAGGTGCGTCATGTACGCCCACGATTCCGTGCGGCTCGCGGCTTTGCTGCACGATGTCGGCAAGCCGCTGTGTTTCGAGGCGAGCGGCAACTTCATCGGTCACGAGGAGAGGGGCGCCGACGCCGCGGCCGCCGTGATGGAGCGGCTCAAAGTTCCCAAAAAACTCGCCGAAGAGACGGAGAGACTTATTCGTCTGCACATGTACGATTTTCGGGGCGACGCAAAGGAGAACAAAATCCGCAGATTCATCGTGCAAAATTACGATATCTACGATAAGATACTGTATCTCAAACAGGCCGATTTTTCCGCATGTAAAGACGATTTGTCCGAAGCTCCGACGGTTGCGAAATTCAAACGGATAAAAGCTCGCATGGAGGCGGAGGGCACGCCCTTCACCTTGAAGGAGCTGGATATAAAGGGCAACGAGCTACTGTCTATGGGCTTTCCGCCCGTGTCTGTGGGACAGACGCTTTCAAAATTGCTGTACGACTGCGCCATAAGGGAAGTCGCCAACGACAAAGCGGCTCTTTTGAAACGGGCTCGCAAAGTTTACCTTAACGCATATCTGCAATAAATAAAACGCATATTTATTTTAATGTAATCAAATGAATTCCGTTCAAGCGGTTGCTTCGCGGCGGAGATGATGATATAATATATAGGACGATATTCCGGAGGTCCATATGAGAGGAAATAATGTTCAGAGGAAGGGAGGAAAGGCAAAAGGCATAATAAGTTTTTTTGTCGGATTGCTTCTCGGAATTATTATTATAGTCGGCGCCATCGTCGGCGGCACTTACTATGTGCTCAACGCCGATATCGACAGCGTGCTCGGCATGGCCGGACTTGACAACAGCAAGGACGAAAACGGAAGAAACAAACTGATAAATACCGATTTGGAGGCCGGAGGCGTAAAAAATCTGCTCGAACTTATAGGCAGACTCTCCGTAATGGCCACCGATTTTCAGAATATGACTCTGGGCGAGTTGGATTCTCTCGTTCCGGCCACGCGCGGCTTGACCGACCAACTGCTCGAAAGTTTCAGAAAATACGTCGCAATCGACTACGACGAGCTCTGTCAGGTAAAATTTTCGGAGCTGAACGGCTATGTGGAAAATCTCGTTATGGATATTCAACCGGCGTCGTTCATAGACGAAATGAACGCGCAGGGCTCCATGAATCCCGTTCTCGAACTCGTCTTGTACGGCGTAGAGGCGAACTATGTGGAGTCTCCGCAGGGCGAAAAATATCCGTTGTATGCGGATAATTACAGGTATAACGCGGATACGGGCAATTACGAGAGGGTGGAGGATTCCGCCGTGCTCGAAAAATCGCAGGAACAGTATATAGTCAAACAATCTGCAAATAACGATCTGTACGATATATTCTTTTTCGTCAAGTCCGACGGCGCGTATATTTCGGAGCGCGACCCCGACGACATTATGAAGTTCTACTACTCCGATTCGCCGGAATACGGTTACGCTATATACAATGCGGATTACGCCGACTGCACGGGCAATTATTATATTAACAACGCCGGCGAAAAACAGATTATAGAACCCATAACTCTGCGCTCCTTGATGGAGGACGGCGGCACGGGCTCTCTCGAAAAGGTCCGCGTAATAGAGCTCATAGGCGACGGCGAACCCGACGAACTGCTCGAAACCATTTTGGGTGACGCGTCTTTGGGGGATCTGATGAACGGTAACGTGGATTTCACCGAAAAAATAAACGGTATGGAACTCGGGCTTGTTTTGACTCTCGACCCCTTCAAAGACGATTTGCTTCTGTATCTCGCATATAAATTGACGGGGCTTTCCGTGGAACCCGACGAGGAGGGCAGATATACCGCCACATATAAATCGGGCGATGAAGAGCGCGCCGCCTTCGTCACGATAGAGGGCGACGAGGAGAGCGGCTACGAAATTACTTCCGTCACCGACGCCGAGACGGGCGAACAGCTGTCAGGCACAAAGGTGGAGGAGTTGAGCGATTCGATAGACGGCATAGAAGTGGATATATTCTTCGACGTAAGTGCCGACGATTCCATAATGGCCTATATCGCATACGGATTGACCAAAGTAACTCCCCCCGAGACCGATGGCGTCTGGACGGCCAAATTCGGCGAAAACGATTGCCAAATAACCGTGGACGGTGAGAATATCATACAATCCGTCACGGACACCGTTACGGGAGAGAAAGTGAACGCCGCAAAAATCGACGAGCTCAGCGACAGAATGTCAACCATCACCGACGCGTTGACCATGGGCGAAATAATCGACGCCGGCGACAGTAAGGTTTTACAGCAGCTCGCTCCGTATAAAATAAGCGAGCTCGACACTGCCGTAGACGAGTTGGAAATAAGCGCTCTTATAGACGTAACCACAGACGACACCGTTTTGGCTTATCTCGCGTTCGGCATAAGAAACATTAAGGACCAGGAAGGCGTTTGGACGGCAAAACTCAAAGTGCTCGAAGACGAAGTCGAGAGAGAGATTACGGTATATCTGAAAGTTTATCAAAAGGAACCGGTTGAACTGGCTCCGCCCGAGCCCGACGTCTACTATATAGAGGGAGTATATAAAACTTCCGATTTCGAGGATATGTCCGAAGAAAACGTCGTAGAGGGCACGCACGTAAAGGATATGAGCGAACGCGTAGACGGCATAATGGAAGACCTCACCGTCGGCGAACTGATAAATCTCGACCCTGAAAGCGGCAACATTATTTTAAACGCCATAAAAGACGCCACCATAAATAATCTCGACCAGACGATATCCACCCTCACTTTAAACGAACTGTACGCAGAAGAAATCTACAAGACCACGGTATATAAGGACGATGACGGAGACGGAAAGGCTGACGTGGACGATGACGGCCAAAAGATAATAGATTCCGAAAAATCGGCCGAAGCGAAGCTGCGGCTTGCGGTTGACGGCGAACCTGTCGGCGACGGTCAGATCAGGTTTAATACTGATTACCTCTACTATGTAAAGACAGTAATAGACGGCGAGGAAAGCTATTCCCTCGTTCAGAAGGAAGGTCAGCCGCTGGGCAAGCTCGAATCCCTCGACTCCGGAGAGTATTACACGTACGGCGCTCCCCAACTCATGTGGACGCTCATTCTCACGGAGGAGGGCGGCGACGAGGCGGCGACCAAACTTAACGATATCGGCTCCGTAATCACAAGAGTAAACGACAGACTGAACAACTCCACGCTTTCGGAGCTGGACGCCGCCGGAATAATCGACCTTACGGACGCGTCGCTTGAAAACAAACTTCCGGCAGATCCCTCCAATCGCACGGTAGGTCAGCTAAAACTCTCCGAGGCGCTCGATTTGTTTGTAAACAGCATAACCGCCGGCGGTTGACGGCCTTTGAACGTTTTATGAACACGGCGGTTGACGGCCTTTAAATAACCTTTTAAAAAAAGTTGACAACCCCGAAAAAATAATGTAGTATTTATAAGCACGGTTTTTGTGCAAAGCCTTGCATACCGCAGGTGGTATGCCGATTAAGTCCGGGAGGTGAAATTATGAAAACTTACGAGATGCTCTACGTTCTGGATTCTTCCACGGCCGACGAGGTCAAGGACAGTATCCAGAAGAAGTTCGAGGACGTTATCACGTCGCAGAACGGTACCGTTGTGTCCGTCGATAAGCAGGGAGTCAAAAAACTTGCCTATACGATAAACGACAAAACAGACGGCTATTACGTAGTGTTCACTTTCGAAGTCGAGGGCGCGGCCGTCAAAGAGCTTGACCGTATCGCCGGCCTTACTTTGGAAGTAATAAGAAGAATAATAACCGTAAAAGCGTAAACGCAAAGGGTAAAAAGATGAACAAAGTATTTTTAATCGGGAATTTAACGCGCGACCCCGAGCTCACCGAAACGGCCGGCGGAGTGAAGATATGTCGCTTTTCGATTGCCGTAAACCGCAATTATTCCGCGGCGGACGGCGAAAGAAAGACCGACTTTTTCAACGTCGTCGCATGGCGCGGATTAGGTGAAACGGTGGCGCGCTTCGCTAAAAAGGGCAATAAGGTTGCCGTCTACGGCTCAATCGAGCTTCGCAATTTCGAGGACAGTCAGGGCGTCCGTCGCACGGGCATAGATATCGTCGCGCAAGACGTGGAATTTCTCACCCCTCGCGGACAGTCGGGCGACGACGGCTATGATGCCGCCCCTTCGCAGAGCGGCTCGGCTTCGGGCTCCAAAAAGCCCGCCTTGCAGGCCTTTGACGACGACGGCGATATTCCCTTCTAACAATTTAAGGAGTTAATTATGGAAGAAAATAAAACTGTGACACAGGACGCGGCCGCGCAGACAGCGACGGGCGCCGCGCTCGGCAAAAAGGGCTATAAAAGAATACCTCGCAGAAAGGTATGCGTATTCTGTCAGGAAAAAGTAGAGGTTATAGACTACAAGGACGTAAATCGTCTTAAAAAGTTTGTCACCGAAAGCGGAAAAATGTTGCCTCGCAGAATGAGCGGAACATGCGCGAAACATCAGCGCGAGCTTTCCAAGGCCATCAAGCGCGCTCGTATAGCCGCGCTTCTTCCCTTCAAAGCAGACTGATTTTAGAGTAAAAAATAACGTTAAGAGGTTTTGCCTCTATTTATAAAAGCGGACTCGCTATTTGCGAGTCCGCTTTTATCTTTCTTATTATGTCGGCCGATAATTACAAAATCTTTTCTGTCAATGTTCTGTTCCTTTGGGATATGCTCCGAGGTCAGCCGATTCCTATCAGAATCTGTTCCACCGCCTTGTCTATGCCCACGGAGCTGTCTATCAGAAGATTGTAATTATCTTTGGCTCCCCAGATTTTTCCGGAGACGTTCTCGTAAAATTTTGCGCGCCTCTTGTCGGCTCTCTCGATATTTTCCGCCGCCGTCTGCTCGCCGTCTCCGTAGTTCTTCATAATTCTTTCCTTTCTGTATTTGAGAGGGGCGTAAACGAACACTTTATATGGATTGTACTTTGCCAGAACATGGTCGGCGGCGCGGCCGACGACAACGCACGAACCGCTTTCGGCAATTTTTTTAAGCACCTTATCCTGCGCCGCGATAGCCGTTTTATTGGCTTCGGTCGAAAGGTAGAGGCTGTATAAGACGGAGTGATTTTCTTCTATGAGTTCCACGAATTCTCTGTCGAGTCCGCTCTCTTTTGCGACCAGCGACGTGAGCTCCTTGTCGTAAAAGGGCACGCCCATCTTCGCGGCGAGTTTCTTGCCTATCTCCATGCCGCCGGCACCGTGCTCGCGCGATATTGTGACAATTACGCCCTGTTTAGACGGAAGCACGACGGGCTCTTTTGGGATTTCCGCTCTGCCTTTGTCGGACGAAATTTGTCTGAATACTTTAATGAGCATGGCGCATGCCGCAATGAAAGTCAGGACGTCGCTTATCGGCGCGGACCAGAAGAAGGCGTCCTTTGACGCGAGCGGCAAAAGATATGCGAGGGGGACGACAAAAATGACGTCTCTGAAAAGCGCTATCAGCATGGCCTTTACGGGCATGCCTATCGCTTGGAAAAATACAGAAACCACTTTGATTATGCAGGTCAGGAAGATAAATCCTATATAAATTCTGAATGCGTTTATGCCGAGCTCGTATTCCGCGGCGGAACATTCCGATTGAGTGTAGCCGAACACTCCCAAAAGGGCCGAAGGGCAGGATTCGAAGAGTATGGTTGCGGCAAGCCCGACAATCGCCGTCCAAAGAAGTATAAGTTTGAAAACGCCCTTAACTCTGTCGTATTTTCTCGCGCCGTAATTATAACCGAGTATGGGCTGGCCGCCGGAAGCTATGCCGACGACTATGCTTATCACTATGCCGAAAACCTTGAAAGCTACGGTGAAAATTCCTATCGCGTTTTCGGCTTCCGAAAAGTATTGCACCAAGAGATTGTTGTTCACCACGGAAATTATGACAATGGAAAATTGAGTGAGAAAACTCGAAACTCCCAATTTCAGACTCGCAAAAAGTATTTTAAAGTCCGGTATAAAACTTTGCAATCTCAATTTGAAATTTCTCGGCTTGAACAGATATAAAATATGCAGAACAAAGGTTACCGCCTGACCTATAAAGGTGGCAAGAGCCGCTCCGTTCATGCCCATATGCGCCGCAAACAGCAACACGGGGTCCAAAATTATATTTATCACCGCGCCGCTCGCCATGGCGAGCATGGCGTATTTCGGGCTCCCGTCCGCGCGTATTACGGGATTTATCACGCATGCGAGAATAAAAAATATGAAGCCCGAAAAAATAAAGACGCTGTATTCCTTTGCGTCGGGGAGAATAATCTCTCCGCTGCCGGACGCTCCGAAAAATCTGAGTATGGGTTCCGTGAATATAAAACTGATCGCAGTCAACAGAACTCCGGCAAAGAGCCCCACGGTAATTCCCGTTCCGACCGCCTTATGGGTGGAGGACGTGTCGTTTTTGCCTTGATTTATGCTTATTACGGCCGCGGTGCCGTCGCCTATGAACAGCCCCAATGCCAGTGCGATAACAGTCAGCGGATAAACTATTCCGGTGGCGGTGTTTCCCAACGGAAGATAGCCGCTTTGTCCTATGAAAATCTGGTCCACTATGTTGTACAATGCCTGAATAATAAGCGACAATACGCAGGGTATGGCAAATTTTTTAAGCAGTTTGCCGACTTTTTCCGTTCCGAGAAAGGCATTGCTTGCCGATTGATTTTCTTCCATAAAAACTCCTTGAAAAAATAAAAAACAGCAGGCGCAGGCTTGCTGTTTCGAATGTTTACGCAATTTGCTCAACACTTGATATTATAGCACAAAAAAGAAAAATCCGCAAAGTTTTTTGCGCTTTGAATTTCTTTTTTTGTACGAAAAATTTTGTATTTTTTGTCAGTCGTAATGTCTGGGTCCGAAGAGAGTGGTGCCCACGCGTATCATATTGCTTCCGCATTCCACGCAAAGTTTCCAATCTCCGCTCATTCCCATGGACAGATATCTGAAATTACCGTCGCGCTCGTTCAGTTTGTCGTAGAGAGCTCGCGTTTTCTTTGCGAGCGCTCTCAAAAGCTCCACGTCGTCTGTGAACGGCAGCATTGCCATGAGTCCGGAAATTTTGAGGGAGGGCAGCTTTGAAATTATCCCGTAGGCGCTTTCAGCCTCATCAAATGAGAAACCGCCCTTTGTCTCTTCGTTTCCGGCATTTATCTGCATAAGAATTTTCGAAGTCAGACCCTTCGCTTGACTTTTTTTTGAAAGTTCTTCCGCAAGCGCCAATCTGTCCACGGACTGATAGAGGTCGCACTTTCCGAGAAGATATTTTATTTTGTTTGTCTGCAAGTGCCCTATAAAATGTCTCTGCGGATTGCCGACAATCGCGTCGTATTTATCGCGGAATTCCTGAACGTGATTGTCGCCGATTACTCTTATTCCGGCTGAAATCGCCTCGTTTATAGCCTCTGTGCTCTGCGTTTTGACCGCCGCCACGACCGTTACGGGTTCGCCGAACGGGTTGGTTTCGGGCAATTCTCCGAACAATTTTTTAACGTTTTCGCAAATGGTATTCATATGTTCTCCGAGATGATTTCCGCCATCTTCTTGCAGCCGACCTTTTTCATTCCGTCGGTATAGATATCCGCCGTGCGATATCCGTCGTCCAGCGCTTTTTTGACGGCGTTCTCTATTGCCGAATACTCTTTCGTAAGCGCAAAACTGTCGCGGAGCATCATCGCCGCCGCAAGAATGGTTGCAATGGGGTTGCAAATGTCTTTTCCGGCTATGTCGGGGGCGGAGCCGTGAATGGGCTCGTAGAGACCCCGTTTGGTGTCGCCGAGCGAAGAGGAGGCGAGCATTCCGATAGAGCCCGTCACCTGCGCAGCTTCATCGGAGAGAATGTCCCCGAATATATTTGAAGTGACTACCACGTCGAATTGCGCCGGATTTTTGACTATTTGCATTGCCATATTGTCTACAAGCACATCTTCAACGGTTATATCGGGATAATTTTTCATTGCGTATTCGTGCACGGTCCTGCGCCACAGCCTCGAACTTTCGAGGACGTTGGCTTTGTCAACCGAAACCACTCTCTTGTTTCGTTTTGAAGCGAGCTCGCAGGCGATCTTCATTATCCTCTCTATTTCGGGAACGGTATATCTCTCCTCGTCGGAGGCAAATTCCACGCCGTTCTTATCCGTTCCGCGCTCTCGCTTACCGAAGTAGATTCCTCCGGTCAGCTCGCGCACTATAATAATCTCCACGCCGTTCTTTACCAGCTCGCTCTTCAAGGGAGAGGCGTCTGCAAGGCTCTCCCAGAGTTTTGCCGGACGTATGTTGGAGTAGAGCCCCATTGCCTTGCGTATTCCGAGCAGTCCCTTCTCCGGACGCTTGTCGCCCGAGAGATTGTCCCATTTATAGCCGCCCACTGCGCCCAAAAGTACGCTGTCGCTTGAAAGACAGCCGTCTATCGTATGTTGAGGCAGCGGACAGTCGTATTTGTCTATGGCGCAGCCGCCTATGTCGTAGTGAGCAAATTCGAAATTATGCCCGTATTTTTTTGCGACCGCATTTAAAACTTTTATGGCTTCGGCGCAGATTTCCGGACCTATTCCGTCGCCGTCGAGTACGGCAATTTTACAGTTCATGCTTTCACCTTCGAAATATGTTTTATGAGTCCGCCGTCGGAAATTATTTCCTGAATGAACGGAGGGAAGGGCTCGGCGGTGAAACTTTTTCCCGTCGTCTCGTCCGTAACCGTTCCCGAACCGAGGTCGCAACTTACAGTGTCCCCGTTCTTTATGGCGGCTACGGCCTCCGGACACTCCAATATCGGCAGTCCGATATTTATGGCGTTCCGGTAGAATATCCTCGCGAACGAATTTGCAATGACCAGCGCGACTCCGCTCGCTTTAATGGCTATCGGAGCGTGCTCTCGCGAGGAGCCGCAGCCGAAGTTGTCCTCCGCCACAATAATGTCTCCGGCTTTGACGTTCCTTATAAAGGTCGGGTCAATATCCTCCATGCAGTGGGAGGCCAGCTCCTTTTCGGAAGTGGTATTGAGGTATCTCGCCGGAATTATAACGTCGGTATCCACGTCGCTTCCGTACTTGAAAACTCTGCCTTTGACTTTCATTTACATTACCTCCTCGGGGCTTGTAAGTCTGCCCGTTACCGCGCTTGCCGCCGCAACGTAGGGAGAGGCAAGGTAGACCTCCGAGGACGTGTGTCCCATTCTCCCCACGAAATTTCTGTTGGTGGTGGAAACGGCTCTTTCTCCCTCGGCGAGAATACCCATATAACCGCCGAGGCAGGGGCCGCATGTGGGAGTGGAGACGACCGCTCCCGATTGAATGAAGGTTTCAATCAAGCCCTCGCGCAGCGCCTCTAAATATATTTGATTGGTGGCCGGAATAATTATGGCGCGAACGCCCTTTGCAACCTTTTTGCCCTTTAAAATATTGGCGGCTATTCTCAAATCGGATATATGCCCGTTTGTACACGAGCCTATAACCACTTGGTCTATTTTGATATTTCCCCAATTTTCGCTCGTTTTCGTATTTTCGGGGAGATGGGGGAAGGAGACGGTAGGCTTCAACGAAGTCAAATCTATCTCTTCAACGGCGTCGTAAGCGGCGTCTGCGTCGGCTTCGTAAATTTTCGCTTGCCTCTTGAATCTTCCGTTCATATATTCTTTGGTCACGTCGTCCACGGGGAAAATTCCGTTCTTTGCTCCGGCTTCGATTGCCATATTGCATATGGTGAACCTGTCGTCGATATTCAGATATCCTACCCCGTCGCCGCAAAATTCCATACTCTTGTACAGCGCGCCGTCCACGCCTATTTTACCTATGATATGTAAAATTATATCCTTGCCGCAGATATATTCGGAGGGTTTGCCTTTCAGAACGAATTTAATTGCCGAAGGCACCTTGAACCAGCACTCGCCGCTCATCATTCCGGCGCACATGTCCGTCGAGCCGACGCCCGTGGAAAACGCGCCGAGCGCACCGTAAGTGCATGTATGGCTGTCGGCGCCTATCACGAGATCTCCGGCGCCAACAAGTCCCTGTTCGGGGAGAAGGGCGTGTTCTATTCCCATTCTGCCCACGTCGAAGAAGTTTGTCAGACCCTTTTCCGCGACAAAATCGCGGCAGGTCTTGCACTGTTGCGCGCTCTTTATATCTTTATTGGGAACGAAGTGATCCATGACGAGAGCTATTTTGCTCTTGTCGAACACGTCTTTCACTCCGGCCTTTTCAAACTCTTTTATTGCCACGGGACCTGTAATGTCGTTTGCGAGAACGAGGTCCAGCTTCGCGTTTATGAGCTGTCCGGCTTTCACTTCTTTGACTCCGGCGTGCGCCGCGAGTATTTTTTGCGACATAGTCATCGACATAATATCAACCTCATTTTTTCCATATTGCGCCCTTCGATGCGGAGGTGACGCTTGCTCTGTATCTTGCCAGATATCCGTCTACGGGTTTAACTTTCGGCTTGAAATTGGCGATACGTGTTGAGATTTCCTCATCGGAGACCTTTAAATTCAGTTTGTGAGAGGGAATATCTATTTCTATAATATCCCCGTCGCGGACTATTCCTATCAGTCCGCCGGCCGCCGCTTCGGGGCATACGTGCCCTATGGCCGCGCCCCTTGTCGCGCCCGAAAATCTGCCGTCGGTTATGAGCGCCACGTCCGCGCCGAGTCCGGCGCCGACTATGGCGGAGGTGGGAGTGAGCATTTCGCGCATGCCGGGGCCGCCCTTTGGTCCTTCGTATCTTATAACCACGACGTCGCCCTTGTTGATTTTGCCCGAAGATATCGCTTCCATGGCCTCTTCCTCGCTGTCGAAGCACCTCGCCGGTCCGCTGTGTCTGTACATTTTCGGGTCAACGGCGGATTTCTTGACCACCGAGCCCTCCGGCGCAAGATTTCCCTTCAATATCGAAAGACCGCCCTGTGCGGAGTAGGGATCGGAGAGGGGCCGTATAATTTCCTCGTCCGAGTTGCGCGCGTCGGCAATGACCTCTTTCAAGGGCTTGCCGCTTACGGTCATCACGTCGCCGTGCAGAAGTTCGCCGTCGTACAGCTCCTTCATAACGGCGGAAATTCCTCCGGACTCGTGCAGTTCCTCTATATAGTGTTCTCCGGCGGGCGCAAGTCTGCAAAGATTGGGCGTCTTTTCGGAGATTTCGTTCATGATATCAATGTCTACGTCGTCCACACCGGCCTCGTTTGCAATGGCCAGAAGGTGCAGGACGGTGTTGGTGGAGGCGCCTATCGCCATGTCCACCGTTTCGGCGTTTTCAAAGGCCTCTTTTGTCATGATATCGCGAGGACGTATTGAGTTTTTCAAAAGATTCATAACCGCTTCGCCGGCGGTTTTTGCCAGCGCAAGCCTCTGCGAATATACCATGGGGAGCGTTCCGTTCCCGGGCAGAGCCATACCCAGCGCCTCGCAGAGACAGTTCAGACTGTTTGCGGTGAACATTCCCGAGCATGAGCCGCATGTGGGGCAGGCGTTGCACTCATATTCTTTGAGTCCGCGTTCGTCAATGATTCCGGCGTTGAATGCGCCGACTTCCTCGAACATTGTGGAGAGCGAAGTCTTTTTGCCGCGCACTCTTCCGGCGAGCATCGGACCGCCGGAAATGAATATCGAGGGCACGTTCACTCTCGCCGCCGCCATGAGCATTCCGGGTATGATTTTGTCGCAGTTCCCTATGAACACCGCCGCCTGAAACGCGTGCGCGCGTATGAGTATCTCCGCGCTGTCAGCGATAATTTCGCGCGATGGAAGGGAGTATTTCATTCCGGCATGCCCCATGGCTATTCCGTCGCAGACGCCTATCGAGGGTACGATAACGGGCTTGCCTCCGGCGGCAATGACGCCCTCCGCCGCGGCGCGTGCGATCATGTCGAGGTGCATGTGCCCGGGTATAATTTCGCTCTGCGCGCATATTATGCCAACGATAGGTTTTCCGATTTCGCTGTCCGACCAGCCGAGCGCGCGCAAGAGTGAGCGTTGAGAACTCATGTCCGCTCCGTCGGTAAATTGATTGACCATAGAATCCTTCATGTTATTCCTCATGCGAAAGTTTTTTGTATTCCCCGTCGGTTCTGTCTTTGAGAGTGTGCGAACCGCGAGCGAGGGCAGTCACGCCCGTTCTTTGCATCTCCAAAATGCCGTACGGCTGTATGACTTTGAGAAACGCGTCGAGCTTGTCGGGGTCGCCAGTGATTTCCAGAATCATGGTTTCGGGTGAAAGATCGACCGTTTTCGCCTTATAAATTTCGTTTATTTCTATTATTTGACTTCTCATTTCGGGCGCCGCGTGCACCTTTACCAAAAGCAGTTCCCTGTACACGCAATCGAGCTCGTTCGCACAGCCAACTTTAATAATGTCTTCCATTTTGTCCATCTGTTTTATCAGTTGGTACAAAATATATTCGTCGCCTTTCAGGATAATCGTCATTCGAGAAACTTCCGGATCCTCCGTAGCGCACGCTGAAAGACTCTCGATATTGTATCCTCTTCTTGTGAAAAGACCGGTAATTCTTGTTAGAACGCCGCTCTTGTTGGAGGCAAGCGCGCCTATCGTGTATTTTTTCTCTTCGGCCATGTTCAGTTTTCCTCCAATGTCTCTAATTGTTTATCGTATGTCTGCCCGGGCTTTATCATGGGCAGCACGTTGTCGTCCTCTGAAATTTTGCAGTCGACGAGCACGGGAATACTCTCTTTTTCCGCGGTTTCGAACGCTGTTTTCAGAACTTTTTCCACGTCGTCGTCCTTATTCAGCGCTATTCCGCGCGCTCCGACGCTCTCGGCGTACTTTACGTAATCTATGTTTTGATTGAGATTTGTCTGCGAAAAGCGGTGGGAGTAGAACACCTTCTGCCACTGTCTGACCATGCCTAAAACTCCGTTATCCATGAGCAGTATGACCATGGGCACGCGGCGCGAAACGGCGGTTATCATCTCGTTCATATTCATTCTGAAACAACCGTCGCCCGTAACCAGCACCGAAAGATTTCCGCTTCCGAACGCGGCGCCTATCGCGGCGCCCATGCCGTAGCCCATAGTGCCGAGTCCGCCGGAGGAGCAGAATCTCCTCGGAACGTTTACCGGATAATTCTGCGCCGCCCACATCTGATGCTGTCCGACGTCGGTCACGAGCGTGCTTTTTTCGGGGGCGAGAGCCGAAGCGGTTTTGAGAATGGAGAACGCGCGTATAGACGTGTTTTTCTTCGCGGCGTTTTCCTTTTTGAACGCCTCCACCTTGACGCGCCAATCCTTCCTCTGCTTTTCCTCGATAAGGGGGAGAAGAGATTTCAAAGTTTCACCGACGTCCGCCATAATATGCTGCGTCGCCGTCACGTTTTTATCTATTTCCGCGGCGTCTATATCCACGTGAATAACGGTTTTGCCTTTGGCAAACTTGTCGCGGTTGAGCGCAACTCTGTCGGAGAACCTCGTGCCGAGCGCAATGACGGTATCCGCTTCCGAAAGAGCTTTCGCCGTAGCTATCGTGCCGTGCATGCCTATCATTCCCAGACAGAGCGGATCTGTTTCGGGTATGCACCCCTTGCCCATCAGCGTATAGGTTACGGGGCAGTCCGCCTTCTGCGCGAGCTCGTGCACAAGCTGCGCGGCGTCGGCGGCAATAACTCCTCCGCCGGCTATAATCACGGGCTTTTTGCTTGCGTTTATCAGTTCCGAAATTGCCTTCAATTTGCCCTGTTCAACCTTTTCGGGAATGATTTTTTCGGGCTCTTCGGGCGTATATTCGCACTCCGCAATCTGAACGTTTTTCAGTATGTCTATAAGAACGGGCCCTTTTCTGCCGCTTCCGGCTATTTTGAAGGCTCGCCGAATGGTGGGAGCCAGCTCCGTTACGTCTTTTACTATGAAGTTATGCTTTGTTATGGGTATGGTTATGCCGACTATGTCGATTTCCTGAAAGGAATCCCTTCCGAGCAGACTTATTCCGACGTTGCCAGTAATGGCTACAAGGGGAATACTGTCCATAAATGCAGTGGCGATACCCGTAACGAGGTTGGTTGCCCCGGGACCGGACGTAGCGAAGCATACGCCCGTCTTGCCGGTTACCCTCGCGTAGCCGTCGGCGGCATGAGCCGCGCCCTGCTCGTGCGCTGTGAGCACGTGGTCGATTTTTCCGCTTTTATATAGCGCGTCGTAAATATCGAGCACGGTTCCGCCGGGATATCCGAAAACGGTGTCGACGCCCTGTTCGACAAGGCAGTTTATAAGAATGTCGGCGCCTTTGAGTTTCATACGTTGCCTCTCATACATTAATATTCATTTAATTGTATAATAAATATAAAAATAAGTCAACTTATTTGTCATTGATTGCGTAATTAGCGACAATTTATGCAAATATTCATACGCTCTGCATTTGACAATTCCGGCGCGATGTGTTAGAATTACTTGCGAATCGATATGAAAAAGTGGAATATATACAACTTGATATCGTCTGTATTGCAACTCTTGGGCGGAGGCGCGCTGATCGGCATATCCGTCTATTATTGGTTCGCGGAAAACACTGTCAATTTTTACGTGTTCCTGATAGTGGGAATCGTGTTCGTTATAATGCCGCTTTTCTATTTTTACAGGACGTTTTTCAAAAAACCTCCCGATAAAAAAGACGACGACAAACCCCACAAAGGTTTTCTCTGACAAGGTTATCGGAACGGAGCTTGTACGGCTCCGTTTTTTTGATTTTTTCAATAGATTATTTATACACTTTTCGGATATATCCATATATTTTCCGTATCTTGTTTTTTTTGAAAATCCGCACATTTTTGCGCCCCGAACAAAGTTCTTTCGGCAACTTTTTGAGGCGTTTTTTCCATGCTTTCGGCAAAGGTTTTTCGCCAGACGTTCAGGGGCGTTTTTTATTCTTTGACATAAGCTCTCGGCAACTTTTCGAGGCGTTTTTTCATGCTTTCGGCAAAGGTTTTTCGACCACCGTCGAAGCGCTTCTTTATGCCCTTTTGACGCCGTTTTTTCCGAAGTGACAACCGATGACAAAAGTCATATCGATTTATGACAAATTTATGCTCTTAAAACGATAAAAATCTACTTATTCGGCCAAAATTTTTATGATATTAGACATTAATCAAGAAAATGTTTATTATTTAATTAAAAAAGTGTAATAATAAGGCGTTACATAATTGACTTTTTGTCATAAAAGTATTATACTCGAAGTACTTTTTAAAATATATATAATATGTCATAGGCGGCAGATTTTACCGCCGCATGCGTTTAAAGGTAATTGAAAAATGGGAAAAAACAGGAACGGGCTTCGCAAGGAAAGAGGCTTGAAAATCGTCCGCGGCGCCGGCTTTAAAAAGCACAAGCGCAAACAGTTGGAGGACGTAGCCGAAAACAGCCGTGCGGGGCTTGACATAAAATCGGATAATTCTGCGGAGATTGAGCGCGTAAAACGCAAAAAACCTCTTGCGCTCAAACACAAGCGCCGCATAAAGAAGGCGATTGTCGCGCTCTCCGCGGTGATGATTGCCGCGCTTTCGCTTTTCGGCTACGGATTTTTCGTCGGTAACAAGGACGACGTGGTTCTCGACGGCGTTTATCAGACGGCCTACATAGAGCCCGAATCGGGAGTTACTCCCAAGACCGCAATGTCGAGCGTTCGTGGTTACAGCGCAAGTCAGGGCGAGGGTTCGCCCGACGACGAGGGGTGGAAGACCATAGGCTACCTCAATTACGTGCTCCGCAATCAACCTTACTATTATTCGAGCATGGAGAGCGACATAGCTATAACCGTAATCGGTCAGAGCATGTTGCAGCACGTCGAAACGGAAAAACAGTTCTATAACGACGTTCTTATCTCCTCGGAAATAACAACTACTCCCCAGTCCATACTCGGCATTAAGATAGAGAGCGCAAATCAGTTCTGCGTAATTTCCAATCCCGAAGTGGTTATGTGGAGGAAGTCGGCCTCTTCCGACAGCTCGACGTTCGACGGCAAGGACACCGTTTGGGCGGACGGACAGCCGGAGGGCGCAACTTACGAAGATTATCGCAAAACGCGCGGAAATATTCAGTCGGAGTTCTCCGTTTATGTAATAAATCACGACACTCTTTTGGGCTGGTCGGAGATCCGTGAAAACGGCGACGGCACCTATTCGCAGGATTTCGTGCTCAATTACGAGGCGGAACCGGCGGACGAATCGGCAATTTACTACTATCAGTTGCAGATGAAGGCCTCCGGAGGACTTCCCAGCTTCCCCGTGTTCAATTCGGTAAACGTCACGTACACATTCGACGAGAATTGGCAGATTCTCCGTTCGGACATATCCGAATCGTACATAGCCTCTTACGGCGGTTTCAATGCAGACGGCAACAGCACGAGCGTAACGGAATACACCTATTCCGAACAGCTCGCCGCAAACAATTTCTACGATAATTTCTTCAAGCAGTATGAGACAAGTTTCGGCACTCCTACCGAAAAGGGCATCGAAGCCACAGACTGTCTCTCGTCCGCTTTCGGCGACGTATTGACGGGCGAAGCAAAGCTGGCCGCCGACCTTGAAATAGGCGGAAAGCCCCTCTCCGGAATAATTCACCTCAATATAAGTCAAAACGACGTAAGAGTGGATTTGGGAAACGTCAAAGTATATATGAGGCCCGAGGGCGGCGGCAACAAGTTCTATGTGGCGTACGGCGACGGAGTGAAGGTGAAATTCGACATGTCTGCTCTTTCGTCGTCGAACGCAGCAGATACCGCGCAACCCCTTGCGGCCCCGATAGACGGGGGCGCGAAGAGGTCGGTAGGCGCGATAAAGCCCTCATCGGCAAAGACTGCCGCGCTCGAACTCGATACAAATGAGCTGATGTCCCAGCTCATGGGCGGAGATTTCACCGTGTCGGAGGACGGCTCTTACGCAAGGCTCTCCTCGACGCTCGATATCTTCGGAATAAAGATAAATATAGCCTTTAATTTCAATATAGAGAATGGCAGCGCTTCGCTCGACTATCTCGAAGCGTCTCTCGAACTCTTGGGTTCGCAGATATCCGCTCGCGCACGCTTCACGGACGAGGGCGTTTCGCCTCTTTCGGAGAGCGCGGCCGCCGAATATCCCGAAATAGATATAGCCGCAATCAAGTCTCTGATAGGCTCGGAAGCTCTCGATTTGAATCTTTCGTACGCCGACCGCGGAATCGACGTGTCCGGTCACGTGACCGTAAACCTCAAAGATATCGCAGTAAAAGCCGATTTGACGCTTGTCGCCGGAGGCGATACGTCGTCGGCAAAGTACCTGTCGGTGATATACAAGGACGGTGAAATCTATCTCTCGCTCAATTCCGAGGGGCTCGAACCCGTCAGAATAAAGGGCGATACCGAAAAAATCATGCAGACCGTTCAAAGGCTCTTCAAAGCCGCCGACGGCGAAAGCGGAGAGGGCGACGCTTCCGAAGAGGACGTCGCGTCCCGAATTCTCGGCGCCGTAATCGGGGTGGTGAAAGAGATAGGTCTCGACAATATACTCAATACCGTTCTCGCAGACCGCGAATTTGCCGATTGTATAGCCACATCCGGCGAAAACGGCTTCACTTTGACGGTGGACGGCTCCGCGCTCGTCGAAAAGTTGGGCGGCGAATTTGATTTGGGCAATATAACCGTAAATATTTCCGCCGACGGTATTTCCGTTTCGGCTCTCGGAATTTCCGGCAGTCTCGCTTCCGGCGAGCCCTTCGCCTTCGACGAAAACGAATATGCCGAAGCCGAAGATCTCATTCCCATACTTGAAAAGGTCGAAAAAATAATAGAGGACGGCGGACTTTCCGTAGACGGCGGTCTTGGCTTGACGTTCGGCGGAACGGAAATCGGTCTGACCGTAAACAACCTTTCGATAGGTTGGGCGGACGGAATAAAACTGTCTCTCGACGCGCAGATCTCAATAGGTTCGCGCACGGAAAAACTTACGGTATTCTATGACGGCTCCTTTGCCGCGGCCGCTCTCGGAGATACGGGAGTATACCTCGACGAAGCCGATTTCGAAGAGTTCAAAGAGGCTGTCGGCACGGCAGCGGAAAGTTTTGTCGGCGACGGCGCGCCCGATATGTACGCGGCGCTCGCCCTCATTATAGAAAATCTTAAAGAGGCAGACTTGCCTTCGCTCCTGAATTCGCTTGCCCTCGGCGGAGCCGACGGCAAATTGAATATCTCTGTCGGCGGTCTGACGTTGAGCGTCGCCGACGAGGCGGAAGAGGAGAACGGCATACTCGGCATATCCGCGGAATATGCGGGCGAGAAGCTGACTCTGGAAATCGAAGGTCATGTCGCCGTTTACTCCGAGCCCACGGCTCCCGATTGCACGGGCTATTTCGACGGTTCCGCCCTTATCCCTCTTGTAAATGAAGTGAGCGCGTACGCGCAGGGCGGCGGTTTGAGCGTTACGGGCAGCGTCGCTCTTCCCGAAAACGGACTCAATATAACTCTCAAAAACGTGGCCGTAAGCTGGAAGGACGGCTTTGCTTTGAGGGCCGAAGCCGAACTTGTCTGCGGCGAGCTCGACAAAAATATCTTTATAAATATAGACGACGAAATCTCCGTTTACTACGACGGTTTGGGCGTTAAACTCGAAAAAGACGGCGGAGAAGAGTTCATAAACGCCGTTCAGTCGCTGTACGGCAAAATAGCTTCCGTTGTAAACGCCGGAGGCGGCAATATTCCCAAAGAACTCACTTTGAATACTCTGCTTGCGCTCGTTCAGGAGAGCGGAAATACAGATATCTCCGCTATGCTCGGAACTCTCGATATCCGCCGCAATTCTTCTGGAAATCTCGAAATAAGTCTGAATGACGGCCAAATCGCGGTCGAATTCGTAAACGACGACGGAACTTTCAAACTCAACGCAAATTATAAAGACAAAGCGGTCATCACGCTGTCCGTCGGCAGATACAAAGAGTGCGCTCTGCCCGACGCGGCATGCTTTGACGCCGCGGATCTGATTCCCCTCATGAAGGGCGCGGAAGAGATACTTTCCGACGGCGGCCTTACTTTGGGCGGAGAACTGACTCTCGACACCTCCGTCGGCGACATAGGCGTTAAAATAAACGACCTCTCCGTAAGCTGGAAGAACGAAAACTCCGCGTTGAATCTCTCCCTCGATGCAATACTTACTCTCGACGGCACGTCCCATAGCGTTTACGCTCTCTATGACGGCGCAAATCTCTCCGTCGTATACGATAACGTCGGTCTGAAACTCGCAAACGAAGACGTAGGCGACTTTACCGAGGCGGCCGTTGAACTCTACAACGCCATAGCCTCCAAAACGGGTCTCACGGAACTTGAAGAGCTCTCTGCGGACGGCATAAAGAAAGCGCTCGGTCTGGACGAAAAAATAACCGTCGAAAAGATAGCCGAAATTCTCAAAGGTCTCCGCCTCACTTCCGTGAGCGGAAATCTGGGCATCGGCTACGGCGCGTTCAACGCCGAAATAGTGAACACGGCTCCCGACGGCCTTATCTCCGCAAATATAGCATACGGCGGAAGCGTATCTGTAAGCGGAGAAGTGCATATCGGTCGCTATACGGGCGGCTCGAAACTCCCGAAGGAGAGCGAACTGACCTATTTCGACGCGGCGGACATTCTTCCCGTCGTCAATAAGGCTGCGCAGATAATCAAAAACGACGGAGTGACCCTTTCGGGCGAAATAGCTCTCGCCGTCGGTTCCACTCAAATAGACGTTACCGTATATGCCCTCTCGCTTAATTGGAAAAACGGCATAGAGCTCGCTCTCGACGTTCGGCTTTCCGTCGGCGGCTCCGAGCATGATATCTATGCGGAATACTCGGCGAACAGCGGCAATCTGACCTTTGTTTACGGTCCCGAGGACGGCGGCGTCGGAGCGCAGATAAATCTCAACGACGACGTTCCCACTTTCAAGGCGGCGCTCGTGGCTCTCTACAACCGTCTTGCGGACGTTATAAATACAATGGTAGAGAACAAGCCGATGAAGCATGCGGAAACTCTCGAAGAGGCGTACGACGGGCTCACCCCCGTAATAAATACGGTGCTCGACCTGATAAAGGCGGCGCAGGACGCTTCCGACAGTCTGCGCGACATAACCGACAAAATAGACGACGTAAAGAAATCGGAAATAGACGTATTGTCGATAATCAACTCCATATGTTATAACGCCGAGGACGGCAAGTTCTCCGTAGAGTTTTCCGGCATGAACATTTCCGTATGGGGCGGCGAAAGCGGCTTAAATCTCGCCTTGCAGACGGGAAGCGCCGCGGTGGAGTTGAGTAACTTCAAAATACTGTCCGTCACCTCTACCGACCTCGGTATATCCGCCGAAGAACTTCTCTCCGCCGACGACGTAAGCGAGTTGCTCGATTTTGTCGCCGCAGGAATAGAAATGCTCGCAAAGGATAATTTCAGTATCTCGCTTGACGGTAAAGTGACTACTACCGACGAGAGATATGCCGACAAGGAATTCGTAAAATACAATATAGATGCCGGATTCGATTACTCGCAGGGCAGCGAATTCCCCATACATATAGACACGGGCAAGGAGAGCGGCGTTCCTAACTTCTGGATATCCCCCGACATGTACGCCCACGTATACGTAAATCTTATTTCCACGATTTTGGAAGAGGACAGCGTTCTGTTCGATATCTATATTTTCGACGGCAATCCCGCAATCGACGATAAAGGACTTACGGCCGGCACGCTCTCTTCCGACGGCGAACTCGATATATATATGACTCTTTCGCGCATACCGGAAGGTCAGGAGATATACGAAAACGACGACAAGCACAACGCTGTCAAGGTCTATGCTCCCGTAAGCGAGATAATGACTATCGCCTCGGCCGGAGTGGCAATGGCCGATTTGGGCTCCATTACCACCGAATATCAGGCCATAAACGAAATAATAGGCAAGGTGGCCGACACCCTCGACGTGCTTCTCGTAGACAAGTACCTCACTTACACAAAGGATCAGTTCTCGTCGCTCGGTTCAAGCCTTCTCGAACAGATTTTGGGCGAAAGCGTATCGTCGCTCGTCAACAGGCTGTTATCGGGGGTTGCGCAGAAACTTAACGGTCAAAACGATTCCGCCCTTCCTCAGGTTCACGGCGACGAGCCCACCGAGGTCGACGGTTTGAACAGACTGCGCAAGGGCGCAATCGGCAAGTTCGGCATAACCTACAACACCGACGAAAGCGGCGACGTATTGTCAAGCGTATTCGAAATTTCCTTAAACGGCGGCGCGACTGCCTCCGTCACCAAGGAAAAGTATGAGTTTACTTATGATTACACCGATAAAGAGGGCGCACAGCAGAGCGAGCTCCGTCATGGCACCCGAATCACCGGAGTAAATGTTAGCGACTCCGCTTTAAACGAAACGGACACCCTCGCCTCTCTCGCAATCAAGGTCGGCTATGATGGAGTTAAAAAGCCCGAATCCCTCGATGGCTATATGTCCTTCGTCGGCGTAGACCGTATGTTGCAGGCCCTTGTAAATTCGGCTACAAACGGCGAATACAAAGACGGCGAGATAACATACGACCTCAACCGCAACTTCTTCATTTCGGGCGAGCTCGGATTGAAAGCAGATTTTGTTATAATAGAACTCGACCATGTTATAAATGTAAAGGGATTGTCTGTTTCCATCGATAAAAATAACGACGTGTCCGTAAACGCGCGTTTGAGCTATTCGGGGGTACGTAAGGCCCTCACAATCGTCAACGGTGATACCGACGTAGAGCTCTCCATAAAGAACGGCATGATCTACATAAAGAGAGTGCAGACCACGAGCTTTAATTGGATAGGCAGCAAAGAAAATATAACTCCCATAACAATCTACCGTGCAATGCCTCTCGATACGTTTATGTCGGATATAATGAACCAGCTGTTCTTTGTGCTCAATCTCAATTCCGAACTTATAAACAACATAATAAATCTTGTCGGCAGCAACGGCGAAAAGAATCAGTCCGTCGGATATAAGCAGGACTACGGCGAAATGCTCTCCGATTATCTGCAATCGATAATATCCACGGAGACCGACGACGCGGCGTCTTGGAAGATATCCTTAAACGGCGCCGGAATAAACAGGCTCGCCGGCATGAGCGGACTTCTCGGCGACGGCACTTCCATAACGTTCAGCGCAACAAGGGACAGAGCCATAGAGAACGACCCTCTCGTGAGATACGTCGTAAATTCCCTTTCGCTTCAAGGCAAGTTCCTTTCGGTATTCGATCTTTCGGGCAATTTCAAATGGCATAATCCGAAAGCTGTCATAAGCGATGAGGACGCCGCGGTGCGCGGCAGTATCGACGGCGAAGCACCTTGCGTTGCCATGGAGAAGTGGTTCGGAGTTTCCGGCAAGTACTCTTTCGAAGATATCAGGAAGAATATTCAATGGGATAAACTCGCAACCACAATAGCCGCAGCCGAGAAGAAGGAGGCGGTGAACCCCGAATTCACGACGGAGACTCAAAGTTACCTCGAAATAGTGTTCGAGGGCGATGTTGGAAATTTCGGCAATATCACATCTCATGCACGGCTTGCGAACTTCGAATACTATCTCAACGACGGCGTTTCGGAAACGTTGCTGTCAAGAAATACAGTGCTCGCCGATTCCAACGGAGAGATATGCGGCTTAAACGAAGCTCCCGATATCTCCTCCTATGAAAAGGAACACTATGAGCTCGTCTGGGGAGAGACAACGCACAGTGGTACGACTTACAGACGCGTTGCGTCGTACGCGCCCGAAAGATATAAAGTTTCCATTCACAGCCCTTATTCGGTTGAAGGTTTCGAATATTCCGACGTGGACTATTTATACGAATACGAGCACGTATACGGCGAACCCGTGAAATTCGATATGTCGTACGAGATACGCACCGAAAACTCATGGGATACTTGGTATAGGGTGGATTATCTCGAATGTAACGGCGAAAAGTATTACTCCACCGACATAGCAGAGCTCAATATTCAATCCGACTCCGTTATAAACGTAGTCTGGAAAGAAATACCTCACTCCACAGTAACGGTAATAAGCGATCAATATATCGAAGGCTTCCAGTTTGTCGGAGGCAAACGCCAGAAGCAATTCGAAATCGAAACGGGCACGGAGGTAAATCTTCTCGAACTCGTGGGCAATATCGCCGATACCGAGGAGGGCTACACCTTCGGCGGCTTTACGTTTGACCTCGACAGCAACGAGACCTCCGATATAATCTGCGTAGACGGCGACGAGACGGTATACGTAAAGTGGATAGAGCCGGAGATAACCGTAAACTATTACAGTTCCTTGCAGGCGGCCGATTTCTCGGCGGCGTCGGCGGTAGCCGGATACGATTCCGCATATACCCTCTCCAAAACGTATACTCTCGACATTGGATTCGGCGTATTTGAGCCCGCATATTCCGGTTACGAGTTCCTCGGTTGGTTCTATAACGACGGAAAAAATTGGATAAAGGTAACCGACGTAAAGAACGATATAGAGGGCTCCGACAAATATTCCAACGCGGTAGACTTGCACGCCTTGTGGTATAGTGCGTCGGCAAATTGCACAAAAGCGCAGAGAACGGAAAGAAAGGAAGGATCAATATTTAAAAAGACTTACCATACTTTCTATCTTGACGTCAATCTCGATATCAAATTTGAGGCAGTTGAAAATTTGCTTGATTTGATTACAGTTTCGGACGTAAACTATCGTATGTATTTCACATTCGATGATCCGGCGCCCAAATATTATGCAACGGATAAAGAGTATCAGGATACGAAAATCGGTTCACATACCGGAGTTTTGCCTTGCAACCATTACAGCAAAAATCTCACCGCCGACAACGGATTGGGCTTCTCCTTTGTCTCCGAAGAGTTGCAAAGCAACAGCGGAGCGGACGATTACACTACTTGGAATGTAGTATATTCATATAATTTAAAGTTCGGCGACAGCGTTTTATTGACGTCGGGCGAAAGTGAAAACAACTATTTGCACGGTAGGTTTGCATTTTAAATAAAATAATCTAAACGGCGCAGACAATTTTGTCTGCGCCGTTAACTTTGTTTTATTTTAAAAAGGGTATTGCAAATTAAAAAATTCGGTGATATAATTATATATGGTAAAAAAACAAAGGGGAAATAATATGAAAGACAGTAACTGCGGATACTGCATGCGAGGCGAACTTTTGGATAAATTCGGAATCTATATCTGCGATTTATCCGTAAGCTCTCTTATTTTATTCAAGGAACAGTCAAAGCGCGGCCGCTGCATAGTGGCATACAAGGACCATGTTTCGGAAATAGTGGATATTTCCGACGAGGAACGGAACGCATTTTTTGCCGACGTGAACCGCGCGGCAAAGGCTATACATAAGGTATTTAAGCCCGATAAACTCAATTACGGCGCTTACGGCGATACGGGCTGTCATCTTCATGTTCATCTCTGCCCCAAATATAAGGGCGGCGACGAATGGGGCGGTGTGTTCCAGATGAATCCCGGCAAGGTATATCTTACCGACGAAGAATACAAGAAGATGATAGAGGATATAAAGGCCGCTCTCTGATTTGCGGCCGCGGCGTGCTTGCGCCGTAAAACATTATTGTCTTTTAAATTTTGTAAACTTCACTTTTATAACTCAACGCAACGCCACGTTGCAAAATGATAAGGAGAATATGAAATGGCACACAACGTAATAGCCGAAGCTAAGAGATGTTTAAACTGTAAAAAACCTCTTTGCAGAACGGGCTGTCCCATAAATACGCCCATTCCGCAGATGATTCAGATGTTTCTGAACGGCGAAATCAAAGAGGCCGGAAAAATGGTGTTCGAAAACAACCCTCTTTCCGTAGTCTGCTCCATTGTATGCAATCACGGCAATCAATGTCAGGGTCATTGCGTGCGCGGCATAAAGGGCGAACCCGTGGAAATCTCCACCATAGAAAACTTTGTGTCCTCGCGCTATATAGATACTCTCGAACTTGAAAAAGCTCCCTCGAACGGCATGAAAGTAGCCGTTGTGGGCGCGGGTCCGGCCGGTATAACAATATCCATAAAAATGGCGCTTTTGGGTTATGACGTGACGGTGTTCGAATCCAAATCGAAAATCGGCGGCGTGCTGCGTTTCGGTATACCCGAATTCCGTCTGCCCAAGTCCATAGTGGATAAATATGAAACGATAATGCGCAAGCTCGGCATAAAAATCAAGCCGAATATCACTATCGGCAAGGCTTTCGGCGTAGAGGAGCTCTTCCGCGACGGTTTCAAAGCCATAGCCATAGGGACAGGCGTAACGTGGCCCATAGCCCTGAACATAAAGGGCGAGACGTTGGGTCACGTCCATTACGGAATACACTATCTCGAATCTCCCGACAGCTACCAGCTGGGCGACAGCATGATAGTAATAGGCGCCGGAAACGTAGCTATGGACGTTGCCCGTACGGGGCTCCGCAAGGGCGTTAAGGACGTTAAAATCGTAGTGCGCTCGGATAAATATTCCGCCAGCAAAGAGGAGGCGGAATACGCCGAAATCGAGGGCGCGCAGTTCGTATATAATAAGGCTCCCGTAGAAATCACCGACGACGGCGTTGTGTTTGCCGAAACGCATACCGACGAGGACGGGAAACTCATATTCACCGACAAAACCGAGCTCATGCATTGCGACACCGTAATGATATGTATTTCCCAGCGTCCTTCCAAGCTCATTCTTTCGGATACGTACGGCCTTGAAGTCAACGAGCGCGGTCTCGCCAAGATAAGCGAAAACGGAGAAACTTCCCGTCCCGGGCTGTTTGCCTCCGGCGACGTCGTTCGCGGAGCAAAGACGGTTGTCGAAGCGGCCGAGACCTCGAAAAGAGTGGTGGAGGCTATGCACAAGTATTTGCAGAGCCTGCCGAAGGAACAATAATCGGGGCATGTTTTTAAAATCTTTCGCATAATTTATGCGGCGGATTTGCATAATTGAGATACATTTATATAAAAAAAATGAGCGGTGGGCGCGGATTGCGCGCCCACCGTAAAATTTTGCGAATTTTAGATTTTATGAGATATATGACTTCTATGCGATTTATTCGACTTCTATAAGTTCATAGTCGCGACTGCCGATTCCCAGAGCGGCGGCGGCTTCGATTGTGTGCACGCCGTTGCGGCTCTCTATGCGTTCGATGAGGTGCGCCTGCCCGGGGTCGTCCTTTGCGGCGTAAACCAGATCCAGACACGCCTGATCTATTGCCACGGGGTCGAGCGATACAAGAATTCCTATATCCTTCATGCAGGGGTCCTCCGCAACCGCGCAACAGTCGCAATCTACCGACATGTTCTTCATAACGTTGATATACACGGCGTTTCCCTTGAAGAACTTCACCACGGACAGAGCCGCGTCTGCCATGGATTCGAGGAAGGAATCATGATCCGAAGTCCAGAAATCCTCCGGCACTCCGGCGCCGTGAATATATGCCTTGCCGTAAGAGGAGGCTATGCCTATGGAGAGCTGTTTCAACGCTCCGCCGTATCCTCCCATGGGGTGCCCCTTAAAATGCGACAGCACGAGGAGCGAATCGTATTTGGCAAGATCCTTTCCCACATAGTTCTTTTTGATAACCTTTCCTTCGGGGATATCGAGTACGAGGTCGGGGCCCTCCGCGTCGAGCAGGTCAATGTCGAAATACTTGCTCCAACCGTGTTTTTTCAGCGTTTTCAGGTGCTTTGCGGTGGTGTTGCGCTCGCCTTCGTACGCGGTGTTACACTCGGTGACGGTGCCGCCGACGTACTCTATGACGGGCTTCCAGAAATCGGGTTTTAAGAAGTTCTGATTTCCGACTTCGCCGGAGTGCAGTTTGACTGCCACTCTGCCGCTCAATTCTTTGCCGAGCAACTTATACATTTCCGGCACTTTTTCGGGGGTTATAGTCTTTGAAAAATAAACTACGGGTTTCAATGGCTCATCTCCTGACATAATTATTTACAATTATATTGCAATATAATAACTTAACAGATCAAAGATTTTTTGTGCAGCTCTGACTTTCAGAGCTGCCTTGCGGCAGACCGAAAATCGGATACTCCGCATAAAACCCTTGCAAGCAAGTTTTTTCGCTTATATTATAAATTAAAATTTTATCTTTGTACAGAGTTTTTTTAAAAATTTTATCTTTCTTTCTCGGTGCCGCCGAAATGCGTAAAATGTATATATTCGGGCGCATAAACAAAAAAATTACCTCTTGACAAATGCCCCCTTTCGGCATTACAATATATAATGACGATTAATGTAATATCGATCGAAAAATCGGAGTAAATTTCATTGTCGGGAACAATTTCCGGCAATCGGAGCAGATATGGAAGAAAACATAATTGAGCTCATCGCCGCGGCGGAAGCCAAAGCCGCGGAAATCAAATCGGAAGCGCAGGCGAAGGCCGCGGAACGCATTGCCGCGGCGGAAGCCAAAGCTACGGAAATTTCCGTACGCTCCGAGTCCGATTGCGCCGAGTTGCGCCGTAAATCCCTTAAAGAGGCGGAGACGGGCTCGGCGGCGGCGTATGATAAATCCCTCGCCGACAGCCGCGCCGAAGCCGTCAAGTACGCCGACGGCTTATTGGCATACTCCGACAATCAGGTCGCCGAAATTATCGGGAGGCTCGTCAAGTGATCGCAAAAATCCGCAAACTGAATCTTGCGGCGCTTTCGTACGACAGAGACGGCATACTGAACGTCTTGCAGAAAACGAATGCGGTGGAGATAAAGGAGCACGCCGAGACGGAGGGCACGTCGCCCATTTCCGAGGACGCGGAGGGGCTCTCTTCTTATCTTGCCTCCATGGAGACTGCGCTCGATATCCTCATATCTTCCGCGGAAAACGCGCTCCGCGCGGATAAGAACGCAACGCCGCCTTTAAAGGACGGCTTCGAAGTGACTTATGAGGAGTTCGCTTCGGCCGGAAAATTGCGAGAAGAGATGGAAAACCTCGTCGAGAGGATAAATTCTCTCACCGACCGCAAGAATACGGCCATAACCGAGCAGACAAAACTCGCGCGCGCGATTGCGGTTGCGGAACCTTACGCCGCCGCAAGTCTCCCGTTCAACAGATATTCCGACACCCTTCACACCAAAACGAGGTTGGGGGTTCTCCCCCAAACTATGTGGGAGAGCTTGAAGCAGTCGCTCGACTCCGTTCCGCTCTGCGCATATTCCGGCGAGCAGGTAAACGACGGAGTTCTCGTTTGCGTTACGGCGCATAAGAGCGTCTTTGCGGAAGTGGAAGGACTGCTCACGGGCTCCGGATTTTCTCTCTGTCCGTACAATTCCGAAAGTACCGGCGCGGAACAGCTTGCGCTTTTGAGGGCGCGTTTCGAGGCGGCGAAGGAGGAACAGCGGCTGGCGGAGGACGCCTTGAATAAGCTGACTCCATCTATACGTTCTTTGAAAATTTACTGCGATTATATCGATTTCAATATAGAAAAAATTTCGGCTGCGTCTAAAATGCGCGGCATGGAGCGCACATTCTTTTTGGAGGCGTTCGTTCCGGCCGACTTCGAGCAGAGCGTCAAGGAAGCTCTCGATTCATCCGGCTATGCAATGTGGTATGCCTTTTCCGATCCGGCGGAAGACGAGGAAGTCCCCACGCTGTTGAAGAACAACGCGGTTGTCTCCAACTTCGAAGCCATAACAAACATGTATTCTCCGCCCAATGCGCATGAATTCGACCCCAATACCGTAATGGCATTCTTTTACAGTCTGTTTCTCGGGTTCATAATGGGGGATATCGGATACGGAATACTGATGTTCATCGGCGGCGGAGTACTTTGGTATAAGAGCAGAAAGGGCAGCGGAATCAAGAGCCTCTCGGGCGTATTTGCCGTCGGCGGAGTTTTTGCCGTTTTCTGGGGATTTTTATTCAATTCCTTCTTCGGCGTTCAGATATTGCCGGTAACGGTAATGCCAGACGCGCAGACGGGCATGTACTCGTTTATGGGAATCAAGATTCCGGCGGTGCTGGTGATAGCCATGATATTGGGCATATCGCAGCTGCTTACGGGCTATGTTTGCCGCGCTGTGCAGGAGTGGCGCAAGGGAAATATTATAGACGGAATTTTCGACGGCCTCGTCTGGGCGCTGTTCTCCGTTGGCGTGGCGCTCGCTATTTTGGGACTTGTCGAAGATTTCAAACTCCCTCAAACTTTCGTTCTGGTGGGAGGGATTACCGCAGGAGCGAGTCTTGCGATAGCCGCGCTTACCGCCGGCAGAAAGGAAAAACTGATAGGCAAATTCACAAAGGGATTCGGCTCTGTCTACGGGGTCATAAACTATGTCTCCGACATATTGAGCTACGCCCGTCTGTACGGACTTATGCTTTCCGGTGCAATAATCGCCCAGATAGTATCCAAATATTCCATACAGTTTATAACCGGCGGCAACGTCATATTTGCGATCGTCGGGGTGCTTCTGATGATAGTCGGCCACGCTTTCAACCTCGCCATAGGTCTGCTCGGAGCTTATATCCACGATGCAAGACTGCAATACGTCGAGTTCTACGGCAGGTTCTACACGGGCGAGGGAGAGCTGTTCGCGCCTCTCGGTTCGAAACACAAACATATTTATATAGGCGAATGATTACGGTAACGTCCGTGCGAAACGCACGGTTTAAAGAGTTATAAATTCGGAGGTTTAATATTATGTACACAACAGGTTATGCCATTGCGATGGCCGGAATTGCACTGTGCGTGCTTCTGTGCGGAGTTGGTTCGTGCATCGGACTCTTCAAAACGGGGCGCGCCGCGGCGGGCGTACTCAGCGAAGACCCCAAAAAGTTCGGTAAACTTATGGTCCTCGTTCTTCTCCCCGCAACGCAGGGTATTTACGGCTTCATAATCGGCATCATTGCTTCGGGTTCGCTCGTTGCCACGATGGAAACGGCGCAGGGCTGGGCTTTCGTAGGCGCGGTAGTGCCCATGATGCTTTCCGGTCTTATTACCGGTATCTTTCAGGGCAAATCCGCTGTCAACTGCATCTATGCGTTGGGCAAGCAGGAATCTTTGAGCGGTAAACTCATAATCTATCCCGCAATGATTGAGTTCTATGCGATTCTGGGCTTGATCATATCCATAATGCTGGTTGCGGCAATTTAAGGTAAGAGATGGGCAAAGAAGAGATTATAAACAGAATAATAGCCGACGCCGAACGCGAAGCCGACGAAATTCTTCGAGCGGCGTCCTCGCGCGCGGACGAAATAGTGGAGGCGGCGAAAAATCGCGCTCTGACGGAGCTTGCCGAAACGGAGAACGAAGTTTCCGCGCGTGCAAAGCGGATATACGACGGCAAAGCCGCCGCCGCGCGTCTCGATTCGGCAAAAATTCTGCTTGCCGAAAAGCGCAGGGTGATAGACGAGATCTATTCAAGAGCTCTTGAAAAGCTGAAAAAACTTTCCGAAAGAGACGCATTGAAGCTCATGAACCGCCTTATAGAAGAGAACGCGGAAGAGGGCGACGAGATAGTTTTTTCCGAAAACTTCCCGTATGCGGCGCAGGTTGAAAAACTCGCCGTTGTAAAAGAGCGCAAACTCAAAGTGTCCTCAAAGCGCGTGCCTCTCTCCGGCGGCTGTCTGTTGCGCGGAAAGAGCAGCGATAAAGACCTTTCGTATTCGGCGCTCTTAAACGCCGATATGGAGGAGCATCAGGCGGATATTGCCGCGCAGTTGTTTGCCGGCAGCAATAAAAATCAGGTTTGAAATTTTTAAATGTTGGACCCAATCTACACAAACGGCGTCATTGCCGTAAAAGAGAAGTTCCTAATGGGCGATAAACTTCTGCGCTTTACAGAAATGAGTGCGGAAGAGGTTTTGCGCGCCGTGGCGGAGAGCGGCTTCGGAAGCGGCGCACAGTCGCAGGACGGGGAATCGCTCTGTCAGGCGGAGGAGCTCGCGCTCGACGGCTTTATAAGGGAATATGCACCGTCGCGCGCCGAACTCGTATATCTTCTGTCTTTTCGGGATTTTCATAACGCAAAAGCCGTATGCAAGGCCCATAAACTCAACTCGTCCGCGGAAAAGATGTTTGCGCCGGACGGGCTCACGCCCGTTTCGGAGATTTCTTCGGCAGTTGCGGCAGAAAAGACGGACGAACTTCCCAAGGAACTTCGAGCTCCGTTGCGCGCCGTTCTCGATAGCGAAAAGGAACTTTCGGGGGCCGAAATAGGCGCTCTGTTCGACGCCGCCGCCTTCGAATACGTGGCGGAGAGCTGTAAATTCAATCCCCTTCTCAAAAAACTTCTCGCCGGCAGGGCCGACAGAACCAATATCCTCACGGCGGTACGTTCGTCGGACGCCGATTTCGCCGAAAAACTCTATGTCGGCGGAGGCAAGCTGAAAAACGAGAAGCTCCGCGTGCTCTTCAAAGATACGGACAGCATAGTGGAGGCGTTTGAAAAGACGCCCTACCTCGAATTTGTGAAGCTCTGTCTTACGGCAAAGGAGAAGGGAATGCCTTTCACAGACGGCGAACGCGCGCTGGAATCCTTCGAAGCGGAGTATTTCAAGGCAAGACGGTTCGAACTCGAAGGCAGACAGCCCTTCCTCTATTACGTGTTCCGTCGCCGCGCCGAAATACAGAACGTAAGAATAATTCTCGTGTGTCTGAACGCCGGACTTGCTCCGCAGGATATAAGAAGAAGATTGAGAGCGATATAATGCCGGCCGTCTGAAAACTTTGACGGACGGTTCATGGCAAGCATGGCAAAAAGTAATTCGGTTTTATCGCCGCAGAGAGTGCGGCGAAAGATATAGGAGTCAGTATGACGGGCAAAATGGCAATCGTCGGCGACGGCGACAGCATAATGGTTTTCAAGGCGGCCGGAGTTTCCACATTTCCGGTATCCGACGAAAAAAAAGCGCGTGAAGTCCTGCGTAAAACGGCTTCGGAATACAGCATAATTTTTGTAACCGAAGAGCTCTCGAAGTCGCTGGGCGATTTTTTGAAGCGCTTCGACGAGGCTCCCTATCCGGTTGTATTGACCCTTCCCTCAACGTCGGGCGGATCAACTTACGGCGAGGAATTTTTAAAGAGCGCCATGGAGCGCGCCCTCGGCGTAGACATTCTTTTCAATAATGAAAAATAACTTATTAAGGTAAATGATATGACAGGCAAAACGGTTAAAATTTCCGGACCTCTTATCGTCGCGGAAAACATGGCTGACTGCAAGATGTACGACGTGGTTCAGGTTTCAAAGCTGGGTTTGATCGGCGAAATAATCGAACTCCGCGGCGACAAGGCTTCCATTCAGGTATATGAGGAGACGTCGGGGCTCGGCCCGGGCGAGGACGTCGTGTCCACAGGCGAGCCTCTTTCGGCCGAACTCGGCCCGGGGCTCATAACGGGAATTTTCGACGGCATACAGCGCCCTCTGACGACTCTCTTTTTCAACTATGGCAGCCGCATTTCGCGCGGCGTTTCGGTAAACCGCCTCGACAGAGAGAAGCTCTGGCACTTCACGCCGAAGGTTCGGGAGGGAGATAAGGTAGTCTCCGGCGATATACTCGGCGTGGTTATGGAGACGGAGATAGTCGAACACCGTATTCTCGTGCCGTATGGAGTAGAAGGTACGGTGACGGAAATCAAAGAGGGCGATTTCAACATAGAAGAAACCGTGGCTAAAATCACGGGCGAAAACAAAGAAACGTCAGTATCCATGCTTACCAAGTGGCCTGTGCGCAAGGGCAGACCCTATAAAGAAAAACTCACGCCCGACCAGCCTCTCATAACCGGTCAGCGCGTAATAGATACTCTGTTCCCAATAGCAAAGGGCGGAGTCGCCGCCGTCCCGGGTCCCTTCGGAAGCGGCAAAACGGTCGTCCAGCATCAGCTTGCGAAGTGGGCTGACGCCGATATAATAGTTTACGTCGGCTGCGGCGAACGCGGCAATGAAATGACGGACGTACTCAACGAGTTCCCCGAACTCAAAGACCCCAAGACGGGCGAACCGCTTATGAAGCGGACGGTGCTTATAGCGAATACTTCCGATATGCCCGTTGCCGCGCGCGAGGCCTCGATATATACGGGTATTACAATAGCCGAATATTTCCGCGATATGGGCTACAATGTGGCTATAATGGCCGACTCGACCTCTCGTTGGGCGGAGGCTCTCCGCGAGATGAGCGGACGCCTCGAAGAGATGCCGGGCGACGAGGGCTATCCGGCGTATCTCGCCAGCAGACTTGCGGAGTTCTATGAACGCGCCGGAATAGTGAAATTGCTCGGCAAGGAGGAGAGAATAGGCTCCATTTCCGCAATAGGCGCGGTATCCCCTCCGGGCGGCGACCTTTCGGAACCCGTTTCGCAGGGCACTTTGAGAATAGTTAAAGTTTTCTGGGGATTGAGCGCTTCGCTTGCGTACAAGAGACATTTTCCGGCCATCGACTGGCTGGTAAGCTATTCGCTCTACGCGGACAAGATGAAGGAGTGGTACGACGCAAACGTCGGCAAGCGTTTCCTCGAATACAGACAGTTTATAATGACGAAGTTACAGGAGGAGGCGGCTCTGGACGAAATAGTCCGTCTTGTCGGCATGGACGCACTTTCCTCGCGAGACAGACTCATTATGGAGACGGCCAAAATAATCCGCGAGGACTATCTGCATCAGAACGCTTTCCACGAAATCGACACCTACACGTCCATGCGCAAGCAGCTCCTCATGCTCCGCATGATTTACGAATTCTACACTCTCTCCGAAGAGGCTATAAAGAGCTATGTTTCTCTCGACGACGTGCTCAAATGCCCGTTCAAAGACAAGATAGGTCGTGCAAAGTATATTCCGGAGGATAAACTCGAAGAGTTCGACGGAATCTTCGCCGCCATGAGCTCCGAAATCAAGGCGCTTGCGCAGGGAGGAGAAGAGGATGTTTAAGGAATATAAAACGATAAGAGAAATAGTCGGGCCTCTGATGCTGGTGGACGGCGTAGAGGGAGTAAAGTACAACGAGCTTGTGGATATAGTCTGCGGCAACGGCGAGATACGCCGCGGCAAAGTGCTTGAAATAAATCGCGACAAGGCCGTTGTTCAGCTGTTCGAAAAATCGCAGGGCTTGCAGATAACCACGGCAAAGGCCCGTTTCCTCGGCCACAGTCAGGAGCTCTCCGTATCCAGAGATATGCTCGGCAGAGTATTCGACGGCATGGGCAATCCCCGTGACGGCGGAGCCGCGATTATACCCGATAAAAAACTCGATATAAACGGCGAGCCCATAAATCCGGCGGCTCGCGACTATCCGAATGAATTCATACAGACGGGTATTTCCGCCATCGACGGGCTCAATACTCTCGTCAGAGGTCAGAAACTTCCGGTATTTTCCATGAGCGGACTTCCGCACGCCGAGCTTGCGGCGCAGATTGCCCGTCAGGCAAAGGTGCGCGGCTCCGATTCAAAGTTTGCCGTTGTTTTTGCGGCGATAGGCATAACTTTCGAGGAGGCGCAGTACTTCGTAGACGACTTCAAGCGCACGGGCGCGATAGAGAGAACGGTGCTGTTCACCAATCTTGCCGACGATCCGGCGGTAGAGCGTATAGCCACTCCGCGAATAGCGCTTACATGTGCCGAATATCTCGCTTTCACATGCGGTATGCATGTCTTGGTAATTATGACCGACATAACCAACTATGCCGAAGCGTTGCGCGAAGTCTCCGCGGCGCGCAGGGAAATCCCCGGCAGAAGAGGCTACCCGGGATATCTTTACACCGACCTCGCCTCTCTTTACGAGCGCGCGGGCAGGATTCGCGGCTGTGAGGGCTCCATAACGCAGATACCCATTCTCACCATGCCCGAAGACGATAAAACACACCCCATTCCCGACTTGACGGGCTATATAACCGAGGGTCAGATAATGCTCTCGCGCGATTTGTATAAGAAAGGACTCAATCCTCCGATAGACGTTCTGCCTTCACTTTCGCGACTTAAAGACAAGGGTATAGGCAGGGGCAAAACGCGCGAGGATCACGCCGACACAATGAACCAGCTTTTCGCGGCATATGCGCGCGGCAAGGAGTGCAAGGAGCTCTCTGCAATTTTGGGCGAAGCCGCGCTTTCCGACGTGGATAAATTGTACGCGAAATTTGCGGAGGAATTTGAAAAAGAATATGTAAATCAGGGCTTTGGCACCGACAGACCGGTGGAAGAGACCCTCGATATAGGTTGGAAACTGCTCAAAATTCTTCCGGTCGGAGAATTGAAACGTATCCGTCAGGAGTATATCGATAAATATCTGAACGCTGCAAAGTGACGACGGACGCATATGCTTTTGCATGCGCGCGCGTCAGAGATATTTTAAAACAAATTAGAGATATCGATTAAAATAAATTTGTTTATTTAACATATAAAGGAACGAAAATATGTCGAGGCTCAACGTAAATCCCACAAGGATGGAGCTGAAAAAACTGAAAGCGCGGCTGTCTACCGCCGTGCGCGGCCATAAACTTCTCAAAGATAAATCGGACGAAATGATTCGTCGTTTCACCGTTATAATCCGAGAGGATAAGGCCTTGCGCGACGAGGTGGAGGAGGAACTGTCCGAAGTTATGAGGCAGTTCTCCGTCGCCCGTTCGGTCACGCCCTCATACAGCGCCGAAACAGCCTTTTCCATGCCCACGGTTGCGGTAAGGGCCGACTGTACGGTAAAGAGCATAATGGGCGTGGACGTTCCGGACGTGAAGCTCGTGGAAGAGCGCCGTGCCGACGGACTTCCGTATGCCTATTCGGAGATTACCAGCGAAGCCGATTATTCCGTCAAAAAAGTATCCGCGCTTTTGCCTAAACTTATAAAACTTGCCGAAACCGAAAAGGCAGTCCGCCTTCTCGCCGACGAGATAGAGCGCAACAAACGCCGCGTCAATGCTCTGGAATATATCATGATACCGCAGCTCGAAGAGACCATAAAGTATATCCGCGACAAGCTCGACGAAAACGAGCGAGCGGCCATCGTAAGGCTCATGAAAGTAAAATCCATGGCCAAAAATTAATATGTGTGTCTCGCTTATGTGAGATATATGCGCGAAAGAGACGGGATGTATGCGCTGAAAACTAATGAAATAAGCCGTCCGCGACATGTGTCGCGGACGGCATTTGTTTGCGTCATTGTTTTTTGATTGTGCTTTTTGTACTGTCGGATTTCAATGTTTTTTGAAGGGCTTTATAGGCAATAACATTCTCGTCTGCGCCCTGTATTCTTCGTAACCGCCCTTCTCTTTCTGATGTCTGTCCGCCATGGGAATACTTATAAAAACGAACAGCAGCGTATTGAGAACGGCTCCGACAATGAGATACCACATCTGCGGAATGGCGCATACCGCCGCAAGAGTGACTCCCCACCACATAATAATTTCGCCGAGATAGTTCGGATGACGGGAATATTTCCACAGGCCGTCGCGAATAAATCCGGAGCCGCCGCGTCTTTTGAATATGTGCATCTGCACGTCGGCCACGCCCTGCAAAACTATTGCCGCAAATGAAATAAGGCAAAAAATCAGACTTCCCACATTGAATGTCGGGCGGTCGATTATAAGATAGACGGCCGGCAGCATGCATGCGTAAACGATAAGAGTAGGGAAGAGGTGTATGCCGAACAGATTGACTATGGGGTAAAATCTGCCCGTTTGCGCCTTTAACATTGTGTATCGCCAGTCCTGATGAGCGAGGCTCTTAAATGTGTACGCCCAATTCGCCGTAAGCCGCACTCCCCATAGGATTATCACTGCAAGAAGTATGGCCTGCGTGGCTCCGAACGCCTGCACAGTTTCTCCGCCGACCGCAAGGGCGGTATTTTTCCGTATGGCGGCGCATGTAAAACTTATTGCTATCACTACGGGCTGAACGCTCCAATACGGGTCGTACACAGACGAGTTGTTGAACATTATGCTGAAAAGAAATATGCACACGGTCGCAAGTATATCCGCAATGAGCAGATTGAGCCACGGCTCAAACGGCAGATTAAGGTAGCTTATGATTCCGTAGGTTATGACGAATGCGTAAATGACCGCCATTATTACAAAACTGCACGCTCTGTTACGTAAAACTTTCAAATTGACTCCTTATGCGTCAAACGTCGCAATTCGACAAAAAAATTATATCATATGCCGACCCTGTTTGCAAGCGTTGAAAAATATATTTACACGGTCGTTCGGACGTGATATAATAAAATCATGAGATTTCGCATGTTGAAAAGCTGTTCAGACCTTTGCGAGTTGATAGAAGAGGTGGGTTTTCTGCCGTTTTTCCGCAATCCCGTCTCCGGATTTTCCATTGAGGATTGCACTCCGCCCGAGCTCTGGTTCTCCGACGAGGCGGACGGCCCGTGGGAATGGAAGGGACCTGTAATAAGAGACCTTCACTGCGCTTACGGAAAATTCTATCGCGGCAAGGCCATGTATATATCCGAACGCTTTTTCGGGGATTTTTGCAATTTCCGACGGGACGGATACGATTACGACGCCCGTATGGACGACGGGTTGGCGCGGCATGCGGACATTCCGATAATGCGCGAATTATGGCAGAGTCCCTCCGTCGTCTCGCGTGAACTCAAAACGCGCGTCTGCTTTACAAAGGAGAGAAAGCGCACTTTCGACGGTTCTTTGACGAGGTTGCAAATGCTCGGTTACATAAATATCGCCGATTTCGAGTACGCGCTCGACAGGTGCGGCAGACCCTACGGCTGGGGACTTGCGCGCTACACCACGCCGGAAGCGTTTTTCGGTGAAAATTTTCTCAAAGAGGCGTATAATACGGACCCAACGGACTCCTATAAAAAACTTGAAAGTTATCTGCAAAGACTTTTGCCCGACGCAGGCGTATCGCAGATAGAGAATATTTTGAAAATCTGAAAAGGTGAAGACATATGAAAAACCAACAAAAATCTCCGGTACTTGCCGTCTGTTACGATTTCGACAGAACTCTCTCGCCCGACAATATGCAGGCGCAGGGCTATATACAGTCCGTAGGTTACGACGTGGAACGCTTCTGGTCGGAGGCCAACTCTTTGGCGGCGGCAAACGATATGGACGGCAATCTGGCCTATATGTACAAGATGGTGGAGGAGGCGGAGGGCAATTTCGTATTGAACAAGAGCGCTCTTGCCCGTTACGGTTCGCGCGTCCGTCTGTTCGACGGCGTGGAGGAGTGGTTCGGTCTCGTCAACGAATACGGCGCAAGCCGCGGAGTGATTGTGGAACACTACATAATTTCTTCCGGACTAAAAGAGATGATAGAGGGCACGCCGATAGCCTCGGCGTTTAAGAAAATTTACGCGTCCTCCTTCTTTTTCAACTCTCGCGGAGTGGCGAAATGGCCGGCTCAAACGGTGAATTATACCAACAAGACGCAATTTCTTTTCAGAATAGAAAAGGGAGTGCTCGACGTGAACGACGACGCCGTAAACGATTATTTTCCTCCCGAAAAACTCCGCGTGCCATTCAGGAATATGGTCTATTTGGGCGACAGCGAAACCGATATCCCTTGCATGAAACTCGTAAACGGCAACGGCGGCCACTCGATAGGAGTATATGACCCCGACGGCGACAAATCCAAAGTTTTGAAGATGCTCCGCGAGAACAGAGTGCGCTACATAGCGCCTGCGGACTATCGCGAGGGCGGAGAGCTCTGCGCTCTTATGAAAAACATAATCGACCAGACCGCGGCATACGAAAAACTCGAACAAAAGCACATAAGCGACAAATTCGATTGAGCCGCGCCCGGATTCTGACAAAGAAAACCCCCGACGGAGCTGCCTTCAAGACAGCTCCGTCGGGGGTCGTTTTTTAATTTATATAATTACTTTGTTCTGTTTGCGAATTTTATAATCTCCTCGGTGTTTCCGAACACCACCATGTGGTCGCCGTCCTCGAATACGTAGTCGGCGGAGGGAGAGGGGAGAACTTTCTCTCCTTTTTTGATTGTCAGAACGTTCAATCCGTGACCTCTGGGGTTTACGTTGACTATGGATTTCTGATACCATTTTGCCGGTACTGCAATTTCGAAAATGGAGTATTCCGCGTCGAGTTCGATATAGTCGTAGACCTTTTCTGCGTTGAGCTTTACGGCAAGTTTTTCGGCGATATCCCTGTTCGGATAGACCACCTGATCGGCGCCTACTCTCAAAAGGAATTTGCGTTGAATGTCCGTGTCTGCGCGCGATACAACGTATTTCGCCCCCAAGTCTTTGAGGTTGGAAGTGATTTCAAGCGACGACTGAAAATCCTCGCCTATGGCGACGACGCAGACGTCGAAAGAGGGCACGTCAAGCGCCTGCAAAGTGTCGATATTCATACAGTTGCCGATCAGCGCGCCGGTATACTTCGGCGCGAGCATGTTTATAACGTCCTCGTCGCGGTCAACGATCATAACTTCGTCGCCCATATCGAGCAGATTTTCGCCGAGCAGCTGCCCGAATTTTCCAAGGCCGATAAGCAGTACAGATTTCATTTATTCCTCCGAAAAAATCATTTAGAAAAGTTTTATTTGTCAGCCGATTAAAAGGGTGTCCACGGGATAGCGCATATCCGGATCTTTGTGTTTTTTTGCAAGCGCGAGCGCGAGAGTAAGTATTCCCACTCTTCCGGCGTACATGAGAATTATCAGAATGATAAGCGAAGCCACCGTGAGTTTTGGCGTAAGATTCATGGAGAGCCCCACGGTTCCCAGCGCCGAAACACATTCGTAGAGCACCGTCTGGAAGTTTGCCGCGTCGCTGTGCTCTATGGCGCAGATCGAAAGCGAGGCAATAAATATGAATATAAGGCAGGCGGCGAATATCGCAAGCGCCTGCGAGAGCACAGAATATTCAATGCGTTTTTTGCCTATATTTATGTCGCGCACGCCCCTGAAAACTCCCAACATACCCATGACTATTACGGCAAACGTGCCGACTTTAAGTCCGCCGGCAGTCGAGCCGGAGCTGCCGCCGATGAACATGAGTATAACGGTCAGGATATAGCCGCTGTCGGAGAGCGTTTCGGGATCGGTCGTGAAAAATCCGGCCGTTCTGGGCGAAACCGAATTGAAGAAGGACAGCAAGAGTTTTTGCCAGAAGTTGTAGCCCTCGTAAGAGACGTTGTTCCATTCGAAGCCGAGATACATAAAGGTGGGCACAAACACCAGAATTCCGCTCGTTACAAGCACGACTTTTGTGTTGAGTTGGAACTTTTTGAATCTGAACCTGCAATTCAGAACGTCGCCCCATACGCAGAATCCCAAGCCTCCGATGATTATGAGAAAACAGATAGTAAGGCTGACTACGGGGTCGGTAGCATACATTACGAGGGACGCGCTCCCCTCCGTAGCCAAAAGGTCGAATCCGGCGTTGCAGAAAGCGGAAACGGAGTGGAACACGGCGTAGTATATGCCCTGTCCCCAGCCGAAATCGGGTACGAATCTTGTGCAAAGCACTATCGTGCCCAGAGTCTCAAAAATGGCGGAGCCTATAAGAATCCGTTTGACAAGTCCGCGGATATCCGAAAACTTTTCGCCTCCGGCGCTCGTCATAAGCGCTCTGCGGCTGCCTATTCCCATGCCGCGGCCCAACAGCATTATTATGCTCGAAACAAAGGTCATGAATCCCAGACCGCCGAGCTGTATTAGAAGGAGTATGATTATCTGCCCGTAGAGAGTCCAATGCACGCCCGTGGCATAGGGAGTGAGCCCCGTAACGCACGTGGCGCTGGTTGCCGTAAAAAGCGCGCCCACATAGTCTGTGCTTTCGCCCTCTCTTGTTGCAAACGGCAAAATGAGCAGAACACTGCCGATTATTATTACGGCGAGATACCCGAGCGCGAGCGTCTGCCATATGGAGATTTTTTTCTTTTTGCCTTTCATAAAATACAGGTTGATTTTACCACCCTTTTAATATATTGTCAAGCGAGCGCGCGTTACGCGCAAAATATTTAAAGCAATCGCAAAACTACACATGCCTTCCGAAACATATGCGTTTTTGTCGATTTCAACTGCAATACACCTTTTGAGCCGCCTCTTGCATATGCTTTAATATCGCCCTTTTAAGGCGCACGCCTTGTTTTTTCGGATGTGCGCCGAGCGTTGCGGTTTTATGCCGTTTCATTCATATGATTTCAAAATGAAGTCAGTTAAATGGCATGTATTACGGGCGAATCCTATTATTCGGTTTTCGGAGGGTAAAAACGGGTAAATATTTCGGTACCGACGGTTTCCGCGGCGAAGCCGGCGCAACAATTACCGCAGAGCAGGCCTTCAAGTGCGGCAGAGTTCTCGGCTGGTATTTCGGGGTCAACATGGGCCGCAAATGCCGCGCCGTAATAGGCAAGGACACAAGACTTTCCTCCTATATGCTCGAATACGCCCTTGCCGCCGGACTCACGGCGTCGGGAGGCGACGCCTACATTCTGCACGTGACCACAACTCCGTCCGTATCGTATCTTACAAGATGCGACGGCTTCGACTGCGGCATAATGATATCGGCAAGTCACAACGGCTACCGCGACAACGGGATAAAGCTGTTCGATTCCCGCGGCGAAAAACTGTCCGGAGGAGTTATAACTCTCATCGAAAAATATCTTGACGGCGATCTGCACCCCTTCGGAGGCGAAATAATGTCGGCGAGCGGCAAAAATATCGGGCGCACCGTAGACTACGTTTCCGGCAGAAACAGATACACGGGGTATCTTATTTCTCTTTCCACGTGCTCCTATAAGGATTACAGAATAGGCATAGACGGAGCCAACGGCAGCGCCTTCAACCTTGCCCGTTCGGTGTTCGACGCGTTGGGCGCAAAGACATATCTCATAGGAGGCGAGCCCGACGGAACTAATATCAACGGCGGCGTGGGCTCCACGCATATCGACGCTTTGCAGAGGCTCGTACTCGATAATTCCCTCGATATCGGCTTTGCCTTCGACGGCGACGCGGACAGATGTATTGCCGTGGATTCGCGCGGAGAAGTGATAACGGGCGACGAAATTTTATATATTCTCGCCGATTTTCTCAAAAAAAGGGGCGAACTTTCCTCAAACAGAATAGTCTGCACTTCAATGAGCAACGGCGGATTGATAAAAAGTCTGAAAAACCGCGGCGTGGAATGTACGGTCTGCGACGTCGGCGACAGCAACGTCTGCCGCGCTATGCGACAGACGGGCGCCGTTCTCGGCGGCGAAAGAAGCGGACATATAGTCTTTTCGAAGTACGGCTCTACGGGCGACGGATTGGTCACCGCTATTCTGATTATGGAAGCGTTGATTTCATCCAATTCCACTCTTGCGGCGCTTTTAAAGGATTTCAAACCTCTTTCGCAGATAAATTGCAACATACCGTGCAACGACAAGCAGATTGCCATGTCGGGAGCCGAGGAGCTCGCCGCCGAACTCGCCGAGAGATTGAATTTGCGCATAATAGTCCGGCCGTCCGGAACGGAAAAACTTATCCGAGTCATGGCGGAGGGCGAGAGCAACGAAGCGTGCGCTCTCGCCTGCAAAACTCTCAACGAGAAAATAATAGCGAATTGCTCGAAATTTTGAATTAAAGCCGAGGTCTTTGAATGTGCGGAATTGTAGGATATGCAGGCGGCGACAGCGCCGCGAAAATAATTTATGACGGACTTTTGAAACTTGAATACCGCGGATACGACTCCGCCGGAATAGCCGTCATGGAACAAGGAAAAATAACCGTGGCGAAAAGAGTCGGAAGGGTGCAGAAACTTGCCCCGTCCGTACAGATTTTGGAGGGGAACATAGGCATAGGCCACACGCGTTGGGCAACTCACGGCAAGCCGTCGGACGAAAACGCCCATCCCCACACTTCCGGAAAAATTACGGTCGTGCACAACGGAATAATAGAAAATTACGCCGAACTCAAATCGGAGCTTTCGGCCGAGGGCAGAATTTTTCTGTCGGAGACTGACAGCGAGGTGATTGCCGCTCTCATAGACAAATTTTACGACGGAGACCTTCTCAAAGCCGTAATAGATTGCGCACGTATGCTTAAAGGCTCATATGCGCTTCTTGCGATGTGTGAAGGAGAGGAGCGGATAGTGGCGGCGAAATACCGCTCGCCCGTAATATTGGGACTCGGCGGAAATGGCAACTTTGTCGTCAGCGACGAACCGGCTCTCGCCGGCAACTGCCCCGAGCTATGCGTCCTCGAAGACGGCGACTTCGCCGTGATAACTCCGCTATCCGTCGCTGTTTACGACAGCATGAAAAACCCCGTAATCAGAGCGGTGTATCCCGTTGCGGCAAAGGAACAGAGCATAGTTTTAAGGGGCTATCCGCACTATATGATAAAGGAGCTTTGGGAGTCTCCGTCGGCAGTGTCTCGGACGCTCTCCGAATTTGCGAAAGTGCAATACGGGGTCGAAAAATTGCTGAAAGACGCAAAAAAAATCATATTGACCGGCTGCGGAACGGCATATCACGCCGCGCTCGTCGGGAAGAGATATTTTTGCGAAATATGCAAAAAAAGCGCGGAGGCGGAGTACGCGGGAGAGCTGCGCTATGATATGCCCGTCATAGGATGCGGCACCGTACTTGTCGCAGTCACGCAGAGCGGCGAAACGGCGGACACGGTAGAGGCCGCGCGGCTGTATAAAAGTCTGAATGCAAAGGTGATAGCCGTGACAAACTGCCCTCATTCGGCCATAACCCGAATATCCGACGCTGTGGTTCCCGTGGCGGCCGGTCCGGAGATCTGCGTCGCCGCCACAAAGAGCTATTCGGCGCAGATAGCCGCCCTGCTTTCCATGGCTCTCGCCGTCGGCCGATCGCCCGAATGCGAGGTCCTTAAAAGAGAGCTTCTCTCCGCTCCGTCAACCATATTGAAAACGCTTGAAGAAATCGACATATACGCACTTGCCGAAATGTGCGCGCGTTCTCGCGGAGTGTATTTTATGGGCAGGGGCATAGATTACGCGCTCGCCCTAGAAGCCAGCCTCAAACTCAAAGAAGTCAGTTATATCGCCGGTAGCGGTTATCCGGCAAGCGAATTGAAGCACGGCGCTCTCGCTCTCATAGACGGCGGCACGCTGTCCGTATTTTTGATAAATGACGAAGCCCTCGCCTCAAAGAGCGCTAACGCCGTCGAACAGACGATTTCTCGCGGAGGCATGGTGTCGGTCATAACTTCTCTTCGTGAAGTTGGCGAACAGTTCTCCGGCAGAGCGGAGGTGATAACCCTTCCCTCCTCAAACAGATATCTCTCGCCGTTTGCGGCGGCGGCAGCCGTTCAGTTTCTGGCCTATCGCACGGCGGTCACTCTCGGCAGAAATCCCGATAAACCCCGTAACCTCGCAAAGAGCGTCACGGTTGAATAAGAGAGCGGCGAGGATGCAGTTCATCCTCGCCGCTCTTGATGTATGTAAACTTGTCATACGTAAATCGGTATGAAATTTTATGTGCGCTTGCGGTAATGCGTGGCAAGTCCTCCGGAGGCCGTTTCGCGATAATTTCCCAAAAGGTCTTTGCCCGTCGCGTACATCGTTTCCACAACGGTGTCGAAGGATATCTTCCTCGAATCCGCAAGAAAGTCCGCAAGAGACAGCGCGTTTATGGCGCGCATGGCGGCAACCGCGTTTCTCTCTATGCAGGGTATCTGCACGAGTCCGCCGATGGGGTCGCACGTCAGCCCGAGATGGTGCTCCATGGCCACTTCCGCGGCGTATTCTATCTGGTCGAGCCCCATTTCGAACAGCTCCGCAAGCGCCGCCGCCGCCATGGAACAGGCCGTGCCTATTTCCGCCTGACAGCCGCATTCCGCGCCGCTTATGGAGGCGTTTTGCTTTATTATGTTGCCTATGAGCCCTCCCACGGCGAGAGCTTTAACTATCTCTCCGTCCGAAAAACCTCTCGTCTCCTGCATGTATTTTAGAACAGCCGGAACCACTCCGCAGGCTCCGCACGTCGGCGCGGTGACTATGATTCCTCCCGAAGCGTTCTGTTCGCTTGTCGCAAACGCATATGAACATACGAGCCTGTTTTCACGCGTCTGCGCGGATTCGTCTATATGCCTCTGGTGATAAAGATATTGCGCGCGTCTCTCCGTTTCCAAGCCCCCGGGCAGTATGCCGGAACAGGTGAGCCCCTCGTGAATGGTGACCTTCATTCTGTCCCAAATTTTTCCGAGGTAGTAAAAGATATCCTTGCCCTCGCATTCCTCGACGTACTGCCAAAGCCTTATGTTTTTAGATTTGCAGTAGGCCGCTATCGCCGTAAAAGTGGTGAGGGGATATATGTCGTCGGGCGGATACTTTTCTCCGCCGGAATCTCCTTCGAGTATGATGGTGCCTCCGCCAACGCTGTAAACGCGCTGTTTTATCAGAAGTTTGCCGGCTTTGAACATTTCAACGTCGAGAGTGTTCGGGTGTACGGGACAAGCCGATACGGTATCGAACGCCACCTCGCATTCGAGGGGCGCCGCGGTTTTGAGAATTACGTTGTCCGTTCCGTGTCCCTTGCCCGTCATCGCAAGCGAACCGTAGAGCGTAACTTTGATTCTGTCCGCTTCGGGGAAGCGCTCCTTCATAAGTTTTATCGCCCTTTCGGGGCCTATCGTGTGCGAGCTCGAAGGTCCGCGCCCTATCTTGTAAAGTTCCCTTAAAGTCTGCATAAAAAGCCTCTATTCAAGATATTTGTCCTTAATGGCAAGGAGCTGTTCCTCCGTCATTCCCAATCCGTTCTTCATGTAGTCGGAGATCGTGCCGTACTTTTCCTCTATTTCGTCCATGAGCTGTGAAATATATTGAGGCTTCGGCAGCATCTGCGCATACAGCAAATGCTTGAATTTAAGGGAAATGGGGGAGCAGATAAGTCCGAATTTCTGCCAGTATCTCCTTCGGCGCTGTAACCTGTAACTTAACATGTAGTCGTCGATTATGGTCTGTCTGTCTGCGCCGAGAACGGAAAGGAGCAACATTGCGATTATTCCCGTTCTGTCCGTGCCCGAGTTGCAGTGGAACAGAATACAGCGCTCCTCGGCGGCAATCAAATCGAAGATTTTTTTAAGCGTCGCCTTTGACTGTTCCTCGAATGCAATATAGCTGTACATGGCGTGCATGAAATTTTCGTATGTTCCGAAATCCTTTTTGACACGCTTGCTCTGCGCGTACATTTCGGTGGACATGTGCTTTGCCGCGGTCTGTTCGGGAGGAGCCGTCGGAATCAGCGTCAGGTAGTGATATTCGACCCCTTTGAGTATAGTGGGCGGATTTTCGGCTATCTCCCTCGGCGTGCGCAAATCTATGATATTATCTATATCGAGCTCTTCGAGAGCTTTTACGGTCTCCTCGGGAAGTTTGCTCAATCTTCCGCTGCGAATAACCTTTCCGCAACGCAGTTTTTTGCCGTCGGCAACGGGGATACCTCCCATGTCCCGAATATTTTTTGTCCTTTTCAGCTTTATAAGTTGATTTGTCATGCCTATATTTTAACAGAATGTCGCCGTTTAGTCAATGCTCCTTTGCAACTTGCAAAAATAAAGTTTTTTATGCGCGGCGTCCGTAATATCATATTAATGAAAGTTTTGCGCCGCGGAGGGACATTTGGAAGTATTGAATACGTTTGCGATGTCTGCGATACTCGTAGTTCTCCTCGGACTTTCGGGGTTCTTTTCCGCGGCGGAGACGGCTTTTACAGGGTTTTCGGAAATTAAAATGAAGCGCCTTGCGGTTACGGAAAAACGCGCTCGGCTCGTGCTCGAACTGAACCGCAATTACGGGGACGTTTTAACTACTCTCTTAATCGGAAACAATATAGTAAACATACTTGCGACTTCCCTCGCCACGGTAATTTTCGTGGCCGAATTCGGCGACGTCGGCGTGACCGTCTCTACTGTCGCAATGACCGTTGCCGTGCTCGTTTTCGGAGAGGTTTCTCCAAAGACAATAGCCAAGGAACGTCCGGAAAAATTCGCCATGTTCTCCGCTCCGGCGATAAAGGTTTTTTCGGTATTGTTCCGCCCGTTATGTAAGCTGTTCGGCATATGGAAAAAATTTCTCGCTCGGATTTTCCGCTTCGGCAAGAGGCCTTCTCCGATGACGGAAGAGGAGTTCGGCATAATAGTTTCCGACATTGCCGACGAGGGAGTTATCCGCCGAGGAGAGGAGCGGCTCATAAAAAACGCCATTCGCTTCGAGACGACCGCGGTGGCTTCGATAATGGTTCCGGCGGAGAAAATGACGTGCGTCAAAGAGGAGTGGAACGCGGAAGAGATACGTGAGGTATTCGAGGAATACAACTATTCCCGTGTGCCCGTAATACGCGGCAGCGTGTCGGAGATATCCGGCATACTCTACCGCACGGATTTTTACAGAATGAGACTGTGCGGAAAGGAGGATATAAAGCCCCTTTTAAAGCCCGTTTTTTATTGTAAAGCCGCCGATCGCCTGCCTGACCTATTGAAAGTCATGCAGGGCTCTCGGCGGCATCTTGCCGTTGTGGCCGACGGCTCACGCGTGCTCGGGCTTGTTACGGTGGAGGACATAATAGAACAGCTCGTCGGCGAAATTGAGGACAGATACGATTCCGTTCCCGAAAAGACGGTTAATTTTCGCGAAGCGGAGGAGTAATTTCGCAAATTTTCCGCTCTTGACAGCCACTCACGTTATGATATAATTAAAATGAAGTATTTTTTCGGAGAAAGGATATGATACACGAAGGACACAGAAAGCGCATGAACGAAAAACTCGCGGCGGGAGAACTCTTGCAGGAGCATGAAAAGCTCGAAATGCTTCTCTTCAACGCCTATCCTCGCAGAAACACCAATCCGGTGGCGCACGCGCTGTTAAATACGTTCGGATCCATGAAGGGCGTTTTCGAGGCGGAGTTGAAGGATCTTGTGGCCATAGAGGGCGTGGGAGAGAGCGTTGCTCTGTACATAAAATGCGTTGCATTGTGCTGTAAAACGGCGTACGGAGCCGACGGAGAAGAGGAGGAGTATCTGAAAAATTACGGCGATTTCAAGAGGTTTTCGGCAAAGCGTCTGCGCGGCAGAACCTCCGAAACGCTCGAAGTTTATTTTCTCGAAAAGAGCGGAAAAGTCAAATACATATTTTCACGTACCGACAGCGACGAGCACAAAGTGTCTCTTAAAAGGGAGGAAATTCCCTCTGTAATAGCCGCCGTAAAGCCGTACGGAATGCTCATAGCTCACAACCATCTGACGGGAGGGAGCTCTCCGTCTCCGCGCGACGATAAGTTCACCAGCGAAATACAGATGCTCTGCGATTTGAACGGAATAATTCTTTACGACCATTGCATATATGCGTCCGACAACGATATTTTTTCGTATTTCGGCGAGGGTCGCATAGACGAAATCAAAAGCAAGTACAATTTAAACGCAATTATCGACAAAACCGAATGAGGCGCACCGGCGGCGCTCTGCCGATTGATTAATGCGCTTATATTTATAGAAGAATCGATAAAAATTATAAATAATCCGTAATTTATTAATATAAATAATTCCGTAACTTATAAAATGCATAAGAGCCGCGGCGGAGCACAAAAGTGCTCCGCCGCGGCTTGTCTGGCGGAGAGAGAGGGATTCGAACCCCCGGAAGGTTGCCCTTCAACGGTTTTCAAGTCCCTGTACCGTGTTTATCGTTACCGATGTTGTCTATCGTTATTGATATTTAATTCCCGAATTTCAGGCTTAAAACCCCTACAAAACGCGGTTTTGAGCCTTTTTTATTGCTGTTTAACGATTTTTGCCGATTGTTGCCCTTGCTTCGGAAAATCGCTTTTGCCGATATGTTTTGTAGAGATTTTGTAGATAGAAAAATTAAACTATATGCTTTTGACGCAGCTTGTTAAACAGGTTGTTTACTGCTTCTATGTAACAAACAAATGACGGGTGGTTATGATCGTTACGGGTTAGATAAGTGTTTTTTAATCTTAAATATTCTTGCCTGACTGCCTCCCAATTTCCGCTTTCTTTTATGCAATCTGCTTTTTCTTTAATATCCTGCGAATGAGGTGCTTCATTCCAAAAATATTTATCGTTTAACACATATCCCGTTTTCTCATGAATAAGCCGATACCATTTTCTATCGCTTGTAGTTACAATGCACACATCGATCGAAAACAGCATATCGTGAACAGATTTGAAATAAATCGGTTTAGTCGTTAATGTTGATGTGGAGTCGTCGCAATCGTAAAGGCCGTAGGTTTTCAAAACTTTGTTAAAAGTTTTCTTGACGGTTTCTTTGATTGTTCGACAATCGTTGATGTCTCTGCATTTTTGGATATTTAAGTTATAATCGAAATCGATAGACTCGTTTTCGTTTTGGGAAACCATATTTCTTCCCCCGCTGCCCACCAAAAAGAATTGCGAACTGATTTCTGCCTCAAGCAGTTCTTTTGTCAAATCGCTTAAAAGTTCGGCGCAGTAATTTTGCGCGTTCTTAAGAAATGCTTTGTCTTTAACGTAATGATACATAAAGTTCTCCTTTCGCCCATGCCGTCCGTTTAGAATTTTTCTAAATCGGTGTATTTTACATAATTTAAAGTCAAAAGTCAAGCAATAAACAGCTGGATTTTAAAATTTCTTCTGCCAAGGATATAAATCTTTCTTCAAGACATCTATGTTGCTTGACTTTATGCTAAATTAATGCTAAAATACTGATAACAAAATGCAAGATGGAGAATGCGTATGACCTATCCCGAAAAAGTTAAAATTGCGCGTGAAAAATTATTACTGACGCAGGACGAAATTGCTGCCGCTCTTGGCGTAAATTCCATTACGGTCTCGCGATGGGAAACGGGAAAATCAGAGCCGAATATGAAAGCGAAAAAGGCAATAAGAGAATTTTGCGCTCAAAACGGATTGAAGTTCGAAGATTGAAATGCCGAATACGAAGGAACAAATTTCAAAAAACATGAAACGCAACAAAAGCAAAGATACTAAACCGGAGTTGCTTTTGCGTAAAGAATTGTGGCATCGCGGATTGCGTTATCGCAAGAATTATAGCAAACTTTACGGCAAACCCGATATTGTATTTTTGAGCGCAAAAATAGCTGTGTTCATAGACGGTAAGATGTGGCACGGTTATGATTGGGAACATCAAAAGAATGATTTTAAAAGTCGTAGAGAATATTGGATACCTAAAATCGAACGCAATATCGAGCACGATTTTGAGGTAACGCAAGAGCTCGTATCGCTTGATTGGTTGGTTTTAAGATTTTGGGATTTCGAAGTCAAAAATAATCTGCAAGATTGTGCCGATAAAATTCAGCGAGCTTATGTCAACCGATCGGCGGTAAAAAGTAAAAGTCATAACGGAGAAGAAAGATGTTGAAAAGTATCGATTTATTTGCGGGGATCGGCGAGATCCGGTTGGGATTCGACCGTGCTTTCGGAGATTCTATCAAAACGGTTTTCGTGAGCGAATGGGACGAATACGCGCAAAAAACATATAGGGCGAATTTTCATGACGATTTCGAGATTGCCGGAGATATTACGAAGATTTCCGTGGACGATATTCCCGACTTCGACATCTGTCTTGCCGGTTTCCCCTGCCAGGCGTTCAGTCTTGCGGGACAGCGCAAGGGTTTCAAAGACGACTATAAGGGTATGGCGCGCGGAACTTTGTTCTTCGACGTTGCGAGGATCTGCGAAAAGAAAAAGCCGAAAGTCATCTTTTGCGAAAACGTAAAAGGACTTACGATCCACGACAAAGGAAGAACTTTCGAGATCATCACCGAAACATTGAAACAAATCGGCTACAAACCGTTCGAGAAGATTTTGAACAGCAGAGATTTCGGTGTACCGCAAAACCGTGAGCGCATCTATATTGTTGCCTTCCGTAACGATATTGCTCCCGAAGAATTTATCTTCCCCACGCCCGTGGATTCGAGTAAGCGTATCAAAGATATTATCGAAGAAAAGCCCGTCGCCGCCAAATATTATTTGAGCGACGTTTACATGGAAACATTGAAGCGGCATAAAGCGCATCACGAAGCCAAAGGACACGGCTTCGGTTACGAGATAAGAGATTGGGACGACGTTGCGGGAGCGATCGTTTGCGGCGGAATGGGCAGAGAGCGGAATTTGATTATCGATAAACGCCAAACCGATCTCACGCCTACCACACATATTAAGGGAGAAATCAACAAGGACGGCGTTCGTAAAATGACTCCGCGCGAATGGGCAAGACTGCAAGGCTTCCCCGAAAGTTATACTTTCCCGAATACCGTCCAGAAGCGCGAGCAATACAAGCAAGCCGGCAATACGGTGTGCTTATGTAAAATTTTAAACATAACAGTATGAGGACTCAATGATTAATATTGAAGTTAAGTTTCTGAATAATATGCGATACATCGATTTGTTTTGCGGTATCGGAGGATTTCATTTGGCACTATCGTCTTTCGGCGCCGAATGTGTTTTTGCGTCTGATATTGATAGTAAAGCACGAAACGTGTATGAAAATAATTTCAAGATTGAACCGAGCGGAGATATAACGAAAATAAAAAACAAAGAGATTCCGCCGCATGATATTTTATGTGCAGGCTTTCCTTGTCAACCATTTAGTATTTCGGGAAATCAAAACGGATTTAACGATCCGCAAGGAAAATTATTTTATCAAATAATCAGAATAGCAAGATTTCATAAGCCGAAAATTTTGCTATTGGAAAATGTAAAAAATTTGAAAACGCATAACAATTCAAAGACAATTGCAGAAATTAGAAAACAGTTGAATAAAATAGGCTATGATGTTTATGATGAAATTTTATCCGCTTCAGATTTTGGCATTCCGCAAGCACGGGAACGCTTATATATTGTAGCAATCAAGAAAAGTTTAAGAGTTAAACAGTTTAACTTCCCTACAGCAAAAAGAAAAGAAATTCATTTGAACGACATTTTATATGATGAATCCGATAAATATGACGTTCTTGTTAAAAGACAGTATTCCATAAACGATCGCCCGCTGCATAAAAAAGGACTTATACAAGTCGCAAGAATCGGCAAAGGTCGGCAAGGCGAAAGAATATATAGCCCTGAAGGCTTTTCTACCACTTTATCATCTCAAAGCGGAGGATTAGGCGGCAAAACGGGAATGTATTTGATAGACGGCACGGTGCGAAAACTTTATCCGAGGGAATGTGCTCGCTTAATGGGTTTTCCCGATAACTTCATTTATGCAAAAGAGATTTCAAGTGCGTACAAACAGTTTGGCAATAGCGTCGTCGTAGACGTTTTGCAATATATAGTTAAGGAAATTGTAAATTCTATGGAGGTTAGAAATGGGAAAATTTAAAATGTCAATTGATTACAATGTACTGAATCATTTGGGAATTAATTTGTATTCAAATATTCCAGCCGTATTATCCGAGGTTGTGGCGAACTCGTATGATGCTGATGCCTCTGAAGTAGATATTTTAATCGGCAACAATGAAGTTACAATTGTTGACAACGGGTGCGGCATGTCGGAATCCGATATTAATGAAAAATACTTATTAGTAGGTTATCAAAAGCGCCGTTCGACAAATGGCGCTGTAATTACACCCATCTATAAACGCAGAGTTATGGGCAGAAAAGGCATAGGGAAATTATCTTTGATGTCCATAGCTAATGTAATTGAGCTTCATACTGTTAAAGATAAAATTCCCTCCGCTTTTAGAATTACCGTTTCCGATATAACGAAATTAATTGAATCGGGAAGTAAACAACCTTATGAACCTCAGGAGATTACCCCTGATAATACGTTATTAAAAGGGACAAAAATTATTTTAAAGGAGATTCGAAATAATCGGACTTTATCAAAACCAGAAAAGATAAGAACGGAGTTGGCTCGACGATTTGTTGTGTTAAATAAGTGCTTTTGTATAAAGGTAAATGGCGAAGAAATAACATTTGCCGATCGAAAATATTTTGATAAAGTCATAAAAATATTTAAGTATGGCAATCCTATCATTGACATAGATCCCCAAATCTCATTTTTCGATGACGCTTTAAAAATAGAAGAAAGAAGTAATGTTATTGAATTGAATGGAAAAAAACATGAAGTAGTTGGTTGGATTGGCTATGTAGACAAAAGTGATGAGCTGAAAGACGGGAATATTAGTCTAAATAAAATTTCTATATTGACAAATGGTAAATTAGGGCAAGAAGATATTTTGCAAGAATTACACAACACCAGTATGTTTACGAGTTATATTATTGGTGAAATTGAAGCTAATTTCCTTGATGAAGAAAAAGATTTATCCACTTCCAACCGCGAAGGTTATCAAAAAGACAACGTAGAGTATGAAGCGTTGTTCAATTTTTTACGAGAAGAAATTAGTCACATTGGAGTTGATTGGAATAAGCACAAAGAGCACCAAGGAGTTTCTGCCGCAATTAATGTTGAGCCTAAAATTAGAACATGGTACGAGTCTTTAGAGGGAGATGAAAAATTATACGCAAAGAAAATCCTTGGGAAAATCAACAAACTCATAACAGATGAGGCTCAAAGAAAAGATTTTACAAAATATGGGATTCTTGCATTTGAAAAAATGCGCTTGCGCAAAAATCTTTCTGCTATTGAACAATTTGATGAAAAGGCCATTGCCGCTTTGCCTTCGATTTTTCAAGGAGTAAACGACTTGGAAGAAAGTATGTATTATCAAATTGTTAAACAAAGAATGGATATTATTGAAAAATTTGAAAATATTACAGAGCAAGACCAAAAAGAAAAAGTTTTACAAGAATATTTATATAAAAATTTGTGGTTACTGGATCCGTCGTGGGAAAGACCCACTAGCAACGAGAGCATGGAAATCACATTAAGGCGTTTATTCGATGGAGAAGTGAATTTAACTGAAGAAGAAAAACGTGCGCGATTAGATATTAGATTTAAAAATTTTGCCGGAAAAACAGTTATAATTGAACTCAAAAAATATAAAAGAATAGTTCATATAGGAGAAATAATTGACCAAGTGAAGAAATACAGCGATGGCATAGAGAAAATATTATTTCGACAAGCTCCGAACCAAAAACTGGTATATGAAATAATAATTTTACTAGGACAATATATTGACAACGATAGCTCGGTTAAAAATATAGAGAGAGTAACAAGTTCTCTACAACCTTATTGTTCTCGAGTTGTATATTATGATCAACTAATAAGTGATGCAAAAAATGCTTATTCCGCGTATTTCAATCAAAAGGAGAAACTGAATCCGATATTAGATATTTTTGGCGAAATAGACGATTAGAGAAGACTTTGAACTTTTACCTAAATTAGAGCCTTACGACGGACTTCATTCTCTGCATTCGTTAGGATGTCAATATAAGTTTATACGGAATTAATTACTTATAAAAAATCGGTCTAATTATAGGCTGATTTTTTTCTTGATATAATGTCTTTTACGAACTTTTTCAAACACCCCCGATTTTGGCTTGATTTTGTCAACGGATAAGTGGAGAGATTTTGCGAAAGGCAAAAAACTTTTCGGAACAGGTCCGATTTTGGCTTGATTTTGTCAACGGATATATAGAGGGATCTTTTTGCAAGGGAACGAACGGGCAAAGAGGAACTGCCTCAAATCGGGCAGAAACGGGCAATTTTTTTGAACAGGATAAGGGCGAGACTCACTTTGCCGTCTCTCTCCCCCCCCACCTTTCGGGCAAACGGGATACCCGTTTCCTCTCTCAAAAATTCAATCATTCGGAGGTTTCTATGACAGGTCGGTTGGCGGTCAAAAACGGAAAGTATTATGTTGTGATTTCATACAAGGACGACCACGGCAAGCACAAACAAAAATGGACGGCGACGGGGCTGGACGCGAAGAACAACAAGCGCGCCGCCGAGGAGGCCATGCGGGAGATCGTTGCGAATTTCGGCGGCGAAGGACAGCCCGCAAAAGCCGCTCCGAAAAAACAGGACGACATTCTGTTCGGCGATTATCTCAATAAATGGATAGAGATCGCAAAGCCGAATTTACAATTAAGCACCTACGCTTCGTACAAGGTAAAAATCAAGCGTATCGCTCCCTACTTCAACGAGCGCGGAATTACTCTGAAAGGGATCACGCCTACGGACATTCAAACGTATTACGCTTGGCTTTTAGACCACGGCAAGAAGATTCAGACGTGTACGCACGATCACGTCGTCATTCGGCGTTCCCTCGAAATCGCGTATCGGACAGACCTCATTCCCGTCAATCCCGCCGCAAAAGTGGAAAAGCCGAAAAGCCCGAAATACGAAGCGAAGTATTACGACCTCAAACAGCTCAAAACTCTTTTCGAGTATTTGAAAGGCGACAAGTACGAACTTATGTACAAGATGACGGCATTTTACGGCTTGCGGCGAAGCGAGCTTTGCGGAATGAAATGGGAATCCATCGACTTTGACAAAAACACGCTCACGCTCAATTCATCTATCATTCAGACGAGCGTAAACGGAAAGTCGCTGCTCATCAAGAAGAATATCATGAAGAACGCGGCGAGCAAGCGCACGATGCCCTTGATCCCCGAAATCAAAGAAGCCTTACTGAAACTCAAAGAACAACAGGAGCGCAACAAGGCGTATTTCAAGAACGGATACAATCAGGAATTTTTGGAATACGTTTGGGTGGACGACATAGGAAAGCTCGTCAACCCGAACACGGTCACACACCATTTCAAAACGTTTCTCGAACAAAACGGTCTGATACACATCCGCTTTTACGAGCCTCGGCACAGTTGCGCGAACCTGCTGATCGCCTGCGGCGTGAGTTTGAAAAAGATACAGGAATGGCTCGGGCACAGCGCGATCTCCACCACGGCGGACATTTACAGCCACTTGAACTATTCGTCGAAACTGAATGTAGCAAGCACGCTCACAAATGTTTTCGGCGGCGAGACAATGGGGATCGGCAGACAGGACGACGAGGAAGCCAAAGCCCTGCTTACCGCGCTTTTCCGCGGCGCGGAACACGAGTAAGCCGAAGAACAAGAAGAACTTACCCGACAAGCCGTTAGAATCCGTTACGAGCGAAATTACGCCGATTCTTGAAGAAGAATCCAAGCCGACCATTGATTTACACCCTGACGAAGATTTTACCGCTTTGGAACAGTCTGTAAACGAATATAAGCAAGCAAAAGTCGATATGGAACGGTTCGGCTTTACAGACTACGATGAATATTTAGATTACCTTGACTTCGTACAAAAAAAGTCTGCAAGAAAAAGTGATATGGAAATGTGAAAGATTGCCTTTCGCTAATAATTGTGCTATTATAAGGCATATTCGCGAAGGAGAAAAGATTATGTCTTTCAAAAAGGATATGCCTAATTTTTCATCACTCATCGACACAGAGGAATTCTATTTTAAGAGCATACCGTCTTCTTTTTGGGATGGACTTGAAGGTATGATTAGATTTTGCTCTGAAAATGCAGAGGCGCTTAAAGCAAATTTAAATGCATTTTCGGAAATCATTCCATGTGAAAGCACACATAATTGGGGTTGGGATTTTTTAGTACAAGATATCCCTTATTACATTAAAATGATTCGAGAAAAAGTGAAGAAAGGGAAAATTGATATCCTTATGGATTGTTTAGCTATGTTGGTTGTGGGAAACAGTGATTATATCGACAAGCTAAATGATTTTTTACAGGACGAAAAAATTGGCTATCATTGTGAAAGTACTTTTAGAGTATTTTCTGGAAAATATGAAATAACTTGGTATTTAAACGAGCAGCCAAAAACTTTAACCACTCTTCAAATTACGCAGGAAATTGTTAAAAGTGATTTTCAACAAGCTTACGAAGAATATGGTCGTGCTGTTGATACATTAAAGGATGCAGCAAATGAGCGAGCAAGAAAAGACGCTGTTAGAAGTTGCATAAATGCAATGGAATCAATAGTAAAAATATGTGGCGATGATGACGATATTAAAAATGCTACAAGCAAATTGAAAACCAGCAAAAAATGGGGAAAAGATTATTTTATAAAACAAGGTTTATCAATATTTAATAAAATTCACGAACTTTATCCGGATTTGAGGCATGGATCTACTGAAACAAGCGAAATGCCATTAGAGGAAGCCGAATACTGGATTAACGCTATATCCGCTTTTATTAATTATATGGTCAAGTATGCAGAGAAAAATCACATAGAATAAGAGAAATCCGAACTAAAAAGTTCGGATTTCTCTTGCTAATGGCGGAGAGAGAGGGATTCGAACCCCCGGAAGGTTGCCCTTCAACGGTTTTCAAGACCGCCGCATTCGACCGCTCTGCCATCTCTCCGCAATGGGTTTCGGTAAAAACCGAAATTTACATAGCGGAAACAATTTTATCAAACGCCGCGACGGTTGTCAAATGTTTTTATCTTATTTGGAGAGTAAAGCGGATTACGGCAGCCGACATGACGATGTTTATTTAGCGGCTCGGACTTTGAGCTTTGGACGCGGAAAAGTCAAACTTTTCTCTTTGCGTTTTTACATATTATATAAGGAAAATTTTCAAAAAAACGTAACTTTTTTGTAACATGCTGTTTAACCGACCGTTAATTGCTTTATATTATTAATGTAACGGCGGTAAAAACCGCTGTCCGTTTTGCAAAAAGCAGTAACGGCAGACAAATAATATTTAACTTAAAACGGAAAAATCATGTCAAAAAAGAACGAAAAGAAAACCGCAGAAGCAAATGTCGGAGAGACGGAAAAATCTCCCGACCAAGCGACCGTAAACGCTTGCGCCGAACAGTCCGAACCGGAACAAGAGTCGGCGAAAGAGCCTACGGAACTCGAAAAAGCTCTTGCGGCGGCGGAAGATTACAAGCGTAAATGGTATTCCGTTTCGGCGGAGTACGATAATTTCCGCAAACGCAACTCGGCGGCAGTTTCCAACGCCTACCGTGACGGCGTTTCCGAAGCCGTATTAAAACTTCTGCCTGTCGCCGACAACTTCGGCTATGCGTATGAGTCGGCAAGCGACGAAAAGACCAGAGCCGGAATAGACAAGGTAATAAAGAGCTTTACAACCATTTTACAGTCGTTCGGGATAGAGGAAATTAAGCTGTCCGCCGGCGACAAGTTCGACGAAAGCGTGGCGGAGGCGGTGATGAACTCCCCCTGCGAAGAGGGCGAACAGCCGAACACTATAAAATATGTGCTCAAAAAGGGCTATAAGTCCGGAGACAAAGTAATACGGTTTGCACAGGTTTCGGTAACCGTTTAAAATATTCAGTAATAAAAGGAGATTAATATTATGGGAAAAGTAATAGGAATAGATTTGGGAACCACCAATTCCTGCGTGGCGGTAATGGAGGGCGGAGAGCCCGTAGTAATAGCCAACAGCGAGGGCAACAGAACGACCCCTTCGGTCGTATCTTTCAAGGCTGACGGAACGCGTATAGTCGGACAGGCGGCGAAGCGCCTTGCCGTAGCTCAACCGGAAAAGACGGTTATATCAATAAAGCGTCACATGGGCGAAGCGTACAAGGTCAATATTGAAAAGGGCTACTCGCCTCAGGAAATTTCGGCAATGATCTTAACTAAACTCAAAACCGACGCCGAAAGTTATCTCGGCGGAAAAGTTACCGACGCCGTAATAACCTGTCCCGCATACTTCAACGATTCCCAGCGTCAGGCCACCAAGGACGCCGGCAAGATAGCCGGACTCAATGTTTTGCGTATAATAAACGAGCCTACCGCAGCCGCGCTCGCTTACGGTCTCGACAAGCAGGAAGGCAGCCAGAAGGTCATGATTTACGACCTCGGCGGCGGCACGTTCGATGTTTCCATTCTCGAAATAGGCGACGGAGTTTTCGAAGTTCTTGCCACCAACGGCGATACTCATCTCGGCGGCGACGATTTCGATAACAAGATTATAAACTTCCTTGTCGAGTCTTTCAAACGCGACACGGGCGTAGACCTCTCCAAAGACAAAATGGCAATGCAGAGACTCAAAGAAGCGGCCGAAAAGGCAAAAATAGAGCTCTCCGGCATGAACAGCACCAACATAAACCTTCCTTTCATAACGGTAGTGGACGGCGCTCCCCAGCACCTCGATATCGATCTTTCGAAGCAGAAGTTCGACTCTTTGACGGCCGACCTTGTAGAGCGCACCGTCGAACCCATGAAGAAGGCAATGGCCGACGCCGGTCTCACCTATTCCGACATATCGAAAGTGATTATGGTCGGCGGCTCCACGAGAATTCCGGCCGTCTATGAAAAAGTAAAGAGCATTACGGGCAAGGATCCCTTCAAGGGAATCAACCCCGACGAATGTGTGGCAATCGGAGCGGCAATTCAGGGCGGCGTTCTTTCGGGCGAAGTCAAAGACGTACTTCTGCTCGACGTAATGCCCCTCACTCTCGGCATTGAGACGCTCGGCGGAGTATCCACTCCTCTGATAGAGAGAAACACCACCATACCCGTAAAGAAGAGTCAGGTATTCTCCACCGCGGCGGACAATCAGCCGGGCGTGGAAATAAACGTTCTCCAAGGCGAAAGAAAATTTGCCAGAGACAATAAATCCCTCGGCAGGTTCATGCTGACGGATATTCCTCCGGCTCCTCGCGGCGTGCCCCAGATAGAGGTTACCTTCGACGTGGACGCAAACGGTATAGTCAACGTCACCGCAAAAGATTTGGGCACGGGCAAGAGCACCAATATAACCATAACGGCTTCCACAAATCTCTCCGAAGAGGATATCGACAAGGCGGTAAAGGACGCCGAGAAGTATGCCGAAGAGGATAAGAAGCGCAAGGAAGCGGTTGACAATAAGAACAATCTCGAAGGCATGATAGACAGCCTCGAAAAGACCGTAAAGGAAGCAGGCGACAAGCTCTCCGAAGACGATAAAAAGATAGTCGAGGACGCGGTTGCAAAGGCAAAGACGGAACTCGATTCGGGAGATGACGAGCGCATTAAGGCGGCTATGGAAACTCTCACGAAGGATATCCAGCCCGTAATAGCCAAAATTTATCAGCAGGCCGGCGGACAGGGCAACGCCGGAGGCGGAAACGCCGGCGGAACAAACGGCGGAAACAATGGCGGCGAGGACGAATTTATTTAAGTCATCAGGTTATGAGCAAGGGGTGTTAAACTTAACACCCCTTGAACAAGTTAAAAGAATATTTTCCATTCGGTAGTTTTATGGCAGATAAAAAGAATTACTACGATATCCTCGGCGTCTCCAAAACGGCGTCGCAGGACGAGATAAAGTCGGCGTACAGAAAACTTGCAAAACAATATCATCCCGATTTCCACCCGGGCGACGCTGCCGCGGCGGAAAAGTTCAAGGAGATAAACGAGGCGAACGAAACTCTATCCGACGAGAATAAGCGTAAGCAGTACGACTACGAACTCGAACATCCCGGCATGAGCGGCAATCCCTTCGGCGGCGGCTTCGGCGGTTTCGGAGAGGGCGGTTTCGGCGGCTTCGAGGATATAATAAACTCGGTTTTCGGCGGCGGTTTCGGAGCTTCGCGTCAGTCGGTAACTCCGCGCGGCGACGATATCCAGCAAACGGTAACGCTGTCCTTTCTCGACGCAATAAAGGGCTGTACAAAGACCGTTCGCTATATGCGCAACGAGCCGTGTACGGCATGCTCCGGAACGGGAGCGAAGGGCGGTACGGCTTTCCAGAAATGTACGCGTTGCGGCGGTAACGGAAAGGTCAAGTATCAACAGGACACCATATTCGGCAGGACCATTCAGGTCGGAGTCTGTCCGGAGTGCAACGGCACGGGTAAGAAGATTCTCGAAAGATGTCCCGACTGCAAGGGCAGAGGTTTCTTGCGCAACGAGACGGTCGTAACCGTAAATATTCCTGCCGGAGTGGACACTACCAATCAAATAAGGAAGCGCGGCTACGGTCAGGCGGCCGGCAACGGCGGCGAGAGCGGAGATCTGTATATAAATTTCCGCATTGAACCCCATAAGATGCTTCGTCGCGACGGCAGAGATCTGTATGTAACAGTGCCGATATCCTATAAGACTGCCGTGCTCGGCGGCAAAATACAGGTCCCGGGCATAGACGACCCGATTGAGTTGACTGTTCCGGAGGGAACGGCTTCGGGCACGCGATTCACCATTCGCGGCAAGGGCGTCAGAACGAATATGGGTACGGGTAATTTATACGTGACGGTGGAAATAGACATACCCACAAAACTCAACCGAGACCAAGCCAAGAAATTGCAGGAATACGAGGACGCCATTCCTTTAAAATCCTGCGATAATATGCAGAGGTATTCCAACAATCTTTCCGCCGTATACGGCAAAAAGGTCGATAAACAGTAAATTGTAAAAGATATGTAAATATAAAATATAAAAGCCGTGGACGCATGAGCGCCACGGCTTTTATATTATTTTGGAGGTAAAATGAAACACTTATAAAGCATAAGAAGAATTTACATCTGCGGAAGTTCCCACAACATCGTCCCATAATATGTCACATCCGGCAAAGGATGCGGCGCAGGCCGCTATAATGCATGCGGCAATCGCGGCAAATAATAATTTTTTCTTACTTTTCATATTTTCTCATCTATTGTTTATAGAATCACACGGCAAACCTTACTGCCGATTATATTAAATAACAAATTACTTTATTTGTCAATAGTTTCGAAAAAATTTTTACTTCAAATACACATAGTTTACTCATTTCTATCACTTTTGCCGTCTTTTATGCAAATTTAATGAATAAAAAGCGAATGTGGAAAACTTTTTTTAAAATATTGACGAAATTTGCCTTAAAATGTTCCAAATCGGGCTAATTTAAAGAGCGTGTTGATAAATTGTGGATAACTTTTATACATATTTGCATTTTCGGCGAATATTGGATAATAAATGTTGACAACTTTTTGTGGACAAATGTGAGTAAATATGCCCATACGTATTGATTTTTCCGCAGTTATCCACAATTTTCCGTCCGTGCGTAATTAAAAATTATACGTTTTTTTGCCGCGGACTATAACTTTTCCCTTGCAATCGTAAGCGGTCACGTCGTTGACGATCTTGTCCACTTTGTCGCAGACGATGACTCCCGAAAGAGGGCTTCTTATCGAAAGTATTCCGCCCTTGATATCCGCGTCCGTTTCGGAAAGTTCGAAAGCCAGATCGCAGTTCTCCGTGCGGCAGTTTATGAGTTTAAGTTTTTTGCAATAGCAGAGGGGCTGCGTTCCGTCTATGATGCAGTCTTGCAGGGTAAAGTTTTCGGAATACCATGCAAGGTATTCGCCCTTGAACACGCAGTTTTTGGCAACCACGTTTTTGGCATGCCAGAGGCAGTCTTTGGAAATGATTTCGCAGTTTTCCAAGGTGACGTTTTCGACGTATTGTAGGGGGTATTTGCCGTCGAGACGGCAATTCCTTATAACGATATCGCGACTGCCCAGAAGCAGATATTCCGAGAGGACGCGACAGTCTTTCATTTCGAATTCCACGCAGTGCCAGCCCGATTCAAAGGAGGATATGTTGCAGTTTTCGACGACCGTTTGCGTGCACTCGCGGAAAACTTTTATGCCGTTCAGGTCGCAGTTTCTGAAAACGCCTCGCTTGCCGTACCATACGGCGGCTCGCGCATTGACGTCCATAACGCAATTTTCCACGCTGTAATCTTCGGCGTGCCAAATGGGATAGCGCAGGGAAAATTTACAGTTCTTCACCGCTATTTTTCTGCATTCTTTGACGGCGGATTCCCCGTCCTTCGGTCCGGCGAATACGCAGTCGGAGATTTCATAGCCGCAAATATTGTACAGCGCTCTCTCCTCGTCGGTTTGCAGATGTTCTATTTTTTTCAATCTGTCGTCCATATATTGAATTATAACATCATAACGCCGTCGGGTCAACTTTTTTAACTTTATTTGCGCTTTACAAAAAATATCCGGCATTTCTTCGGTAATGTTCCGTCTTTACTTTCGGGGAGCCTCTCGCGAGTTGACTAATTTTTGCGTTAGTGTTAAAATATTCCGGTCGGGAGAGAGCCGTGCGAATAAATTCCGGAAGGTATAGAAATGAAAGATGAAATTATCGGTTGGATAAGAGACTATTTTGAAAAGAACGGGAAAAACTGCAAAGCCGTCGTCGGCATATCGGGAGGAAAGGATTCCTCTGTCTGCGCGGCTCTGCTTGTGGAGGCTCTGGGCAGAGACAGAGTGGTCGGGGTGCTTATGCCGCAGGGCGTCCAGCACGATATAGACGTGGCGCGCGCTCTTGCCGACTTTCTTAAAATCGAACGCTACGAAATCAATATCGGCGAGGTATACGAAAATCTTGTCGAAGCAGTGGCGGCCGACGGAAAAATAGACAGGGAGAGCATAAAGTCCAATAAAGCGTTCCGTTCCAACACTCCGGCGCGCATAAGAATGAGCGTTCTCTACGGCATATCCGCTCTTGTCGGCGGCAGAGTGGTGAATACTTGCAACAGGTCCGAAGATTACGTGGGCTATTCAACCAAATACGGCGACTCCGCCGGAGATTTCAGCCCCATAAGCGACCTCTTGGTATGCGAAGTGAAAAAATTAGGCTACGAACTCGGCTTGCCCTCCAAGTTCATAGAAAAGACGCCCGAGGACGGGCTCTCCGGCAAGTCCGACGAGGACAATATGGGATTTACCTATGCCGTTCTGGACAGGTATATATCGACCGGCGAAATAGACGACCCCGAGACAAAGCGCAAAATAGACAGCATGCATGCGGCAAATCTTCATAAAATTCTGCCCATGCCTTCTTTTAAAAAAAAGAGATAAATTCCGTATCAGGCTGTTTCAGACCCTTTCAATAGGCGCATATGCCCTATTGTACGGGATTATTTGCGGCTAAACGCGTTGACTTTTGGTTTTTCTGTCTATATAATATATCGTGAACTTTCGGAGGTGCGAATTGGGATACGGCGACTGGATTTTTCTCGGGATTTTGCTGATAGTGGCAGCGCTCGGAGCGCTGCTCGGCTTCGGTAAAACACTCAAATTCATAACGGGCGGAATAGTCGGGATAATAATTTCGTTTTTGCTGTGTTACTGCTTCGGCGGAGTCATCATGCAACTGCCGTTTGTAAGCGGAATGCTCCGCGATCTCGCCGCGCATTGGTCGCACATCGGCTGGCTAACCGCCATGCACCTCGAAATTATAATCTACTATATCGCTCTGTTTATAATAACCATGGTGTTGCGCATAATTATCGTGCTGTTATTGAAGGGAGTGGTCGAAACAAAAGTGCTTGTAATGCAGATAATCAACAGAGTTTTAGGCGCCGTTCTGCTTTCGGTTCTGTTCTTCCTTTTGATGTTCTTCGTGTTCCAGATAATAGGCTGGATAGGCGGCGGCACCGAGCGCGATTTCTACAATGCCGTCGCGCTGAACGCCAACGCGATAGTCCGTCCGCTGTACGATTGGAATCCCATGAACAGCATTGTAATATTCATAAAGGGAATATTTGTAAGATAAATACGTTTTAATCGGCTTTAAATGAAATGCGGTGGGCAATTTTCTTCGCCCGCCGCATATATTTATTTATATGGAAGTCATTTTTTCCGAACTCAAACAAAAGGAAGTAATAAGCATAGCCGACGGCAGACATTTAGGCAAGGTCTGCGATTTGTCGTTTGTTTTTCCCGAGGGCAAGGTTACGGGACTGACCGTAACGGGGTGCAAGGGTTTCAAATTTACCAAGCAGGAAATTTTTCTGCCGTTGAAGTGCGTGGTAAGAATAGGAGAGGACGCCGTTCTGGTCAATTTTTCCGAAAATCCTCCTCCGCCGCCGCCCAACGGCAAGGACCGCCAATACTGTCCTTCGGGCTTCCAGCCTCCGGCTCCGCCGCCACCGCCGTTCTGTCCGCCGCCTCCGGCTCCGCCGCCGCAATCGAGGCGAAGTCTCGACGAATACGAGTGACCCGTCTGTCAGAATATATTTTCGAGTTTCAGAGTATATGCGTCGGGCAGATTTTTGGATATTTCTTTCAGAACTTCTATATTTCCCAGCGCTTCGGCGTACTTCTTGTTGTAAATCAGACCGCACGCTTCGCTCAACCAATAATCTATATAAGAGATATCGTTATGGGGCAGAAAAATCTGCAATTTCTCCTTTCTGTCGTTCCAAAGCGTTCTAACGGCAAACCCGTCCTCGCGGTTTGCCGTTTCGTTTTCCACTTTTGCGTACAGCGTGTCGAGCGCCTCCGAAAAATCCTCGAATTGATTTTTTACAAACCATTCGGTGAACACGAACAGTCCTATGCACAAGAGTACGGCGGAGAGAGTATAGATTATAGACTTTACCATTTTTCGTTCACCTCAATTTGCAGGATTTCGTACTTTTTATGTTTTTTCTGCAAATAAACTCTGCCCTCGCCGTTCACGGTCATGGCCACAACGTCCTTCGGTTTTGCGTTTTGCGCCTTTAAGAATTCCCTGAAACTCTCTTTCGTAAAACCGCATTTTTTCGCGTTTTTGACGTCTGTTTTGCCGAGGTCCACCACGATGAGCGGCAGCGACGGGGAGGCGGATTGCTCCTTTGCGAGAGCCGAAAAGGAGCCGTTGGCCTCGTACAGGCCGTAGTACACGTCGTCGAGATTGAAGTATCCGGCGGCGCGCATGCTCTCCACGAGGTCGGAAATGTCGAGATTGTTCTTTTTAAGTTGATATTCGTCTATGCCGTCTCTGTTGATTACGACCGAGGGCTTGCCGCAAATAACCGTTTTAAGCGGTTTGAACCATAGGTCAAGCAGCCAGACAATCTGGTGGAGAATGAATATCGCGACGACAGAAACTATCCCGTATAACAGCGGAATGGAGGAGTCTGCCATCGGAATACAGGCGAGCTCCGCTATCAACAGGGTAATAACGAATTCGAAGGGTTGCATTTCTCCTATCTGACTTTTGCCCATCAGCCTCATAATGAAAAGAAGCGTTATAAATATGATTGAAGTGCGGATAAGTACAAGTGCCATTTTATGATTAGTATTGTCAAAATAACGCCCAATATTCTTGATTTATCGGGGCCGTTGTGCTATAATTCCTATTAAATCAAAAAGGGGGAGTATCCCGAGGTTGTCCGTTTTCGAAGATATAGCGTTTCTCAATAAAAAGGGAATGGTATTCGGGGTGGAAACTACCCGTAGGATACTCGACGCACTCGGTTCGCCCGATAAAAATCTGAAAATAGTGCATATAGCCGGAACAAACGGCAAGGGCTCCATCGCGGAGTATATCACCCGTATACTCATTGCCTCCGGCAAACGCGTGGGAACCTTTTCCTCGCCCATGGTTGAAAACTATTTCGACCAATTCCGCATAGACGGCGAACCCGTCGAGGAGAGCGTTCTGGCGAAATATTTCGGCGAGGCGTATTCGGCGGCGGACTCCGTCGCAACCGGTTTCGAAGTCGAAACTGCCGGAATTTTAAACGCCTTTTCGGGAGAGGGCTGCGAGTACGCGGTAGTCGAATGCGGTCTGGGCGGAAAGCTCGATGCCACCAACGCAATAGCGAATAAAGAGGTAGCCGTAATTTCCTCCGTGGGGCTCGAACACACCGCCGTTTTAGGCAACAGTCTGCGCTCTATATGCGAGCATAAGGCCGGAATAATCCGAGACTGTCCCGTCGTTGTCAACGCTTTGCAGGAGGCGGAAACAGCGGAATATTTCAGGACTCTCGGCGCAATATTCGCGGACAAGCGCTTTGAATTTCTCTCCGCCGATTTGAACGGCACCCATTTCGTTTACGACGGCGAGGAGTATTTCACTCCGATGTACGGGCGCGCGCAGGCGTACGACGCCGCAACCGCAATCGAGGCGGCTCGGATACTGAAAATAGATAAAAACTCAATACGTGTGGGCATTTCGAGGACAAAACTTTCAGGCAGATTGCAGATAATGCAAGCTCTCGGGAACACATATATAATAGACGGTGGGCATAATCCCTCCGGAATGAAGCCTTTGAGGGAGCTGCTGTCGTCTTTCGGCGGCAAAAAAATCACGCTCGTTTACGGCAGTCTGTCGGACAAGGATATTGACGGCAATCTTTTTAACCTGCGCGGACTTCCGAAAAAGGTTTATGCCGTCACGCCCGAAAGTCCGAGGGCCATGGATAGAGATAAATTGCTGTCGGCATGCAAAAAATATTTTGCCGACGTTGAGTACGCGGACAGCGTTTCCGACGCGCTGTCGGCGTCAGACGGCGTAGTCGCCGTCTGCGGTTCTTTTACACTTGTCAAGGAGGCGTTGAATTGGATAGAGAAAAGGTTATAAAAGCGGTAGAGGATCTGCTTTGCGCGCTGGGAGAGGATCTGAATTCGGGGGGACTCAAAGATACTCCGAGGAGAGTGGCCGACGCCTATGCCGAACTTCTTTCCGGAGAAGGCAAGACCGCCGAGGAACACCTTTCGCGCACATTTTGCAGTACGAGCGGAGAGCTTGTAATAGAGAGAGACATAGATTTCTCGTCCACGTGCGAGCATCATCTCATGCCCTTTTTCGGCAAGATGACAATAGCTTATATCCCCGACGGAAGAGTCGTCGGAATATCCAAACTTGCGCGCACGGTAGAGGTGATTTCAAAGCGTTTGCAGATTCAGGAAAGGCTCACCAACGACGTCGCCGCCGAAATCATGCGCTATTTAAAGCCGAAGGGAGTATTTGTGGTCTGCGAGGCGGAGCATACCTGCATGACTTGCCGCGGAGTAAGAAAGTACGGCTCCAAAACGGTTACGTACGCCGCGGCCGGAGATTTTCCCAATGACAAAAAGGCGGAGGTTCTTCAACTTCTGAAATGAAAATAGGCGGAAGAAATTTCAACGGTTATACCTATGTAATGGCAATAGTAAATCTTACGCCCGACAGCTTTTATGCGGCGAGCAGAAGCACGTGCGACGACGTGCTGTTCGCTGTGGAGAGGGCCGTAAACGAAGGGGCGTCGGTCATAGATATAGGCGCGCAGTCCACTCGCCCGGGGTATACCGAAATTTCGGCGGAAGAGGAGATAAATAGGCTGGAAAAACCTCTTCTAATGATAAGACAGCGTTTCGATATCCCTCTTTCCGTGGATACATACTATTCCGAATGTGCCGCGGCCGCGCTGGAAATCGGCGCCGATATGATAAACGATATCTGGGGTCTGACGCACGACAAGGACATGGCGGAAACGATTGCCGCGCACGGCGCATCCGTCTGCATAATGCATAACTCTCCCACGCCGGTAGCGGACGATTTATGGCGGAATATATTGAGTTTTCTGAAAAATTCCGTCGATACGGCGCTTCGGGCGGGAATCGGAAAAGACAGAATATGTCTCGACGGCGGAATAGGTTTCGCCAAGAACAGAGAACAGAATTTCGAACTTTTGAACGGCTATGAAAAGCTGTCCGAACTCGGCTATCCTCTGCTTTTGGGAGCCAGCCGCAAGTCAATGTTCGGCGGCAAACCGGAGGACAGGCTCGGAGCAACGCTCGACGCCACCCGTCTCGCCGCGAAGCGCGGAGTATTGTTCGTGCGCGTGCACGACGTCGCCATGAACATCGCCGCGATAAAAGAAATATACGGATACTGACAGGAGGTGTGCTCCTTTGAACAAAATACTGATACGCGGTTTGGAAATTTCGGCTTGCCACGGCGTAAATGACTTTGAAAAGACTGCGCCCCAGCCCTTTGTTTTCGACGCGGATATATACTGCGATTTTCTGTCCGCCGCCAAAAGCGACGACCTCGCGGATACGGTAAATTATTCCGCGGCCTCAAAGATAATAGCCGCCGTAACAACCGAAAATTGTTTTGATCTCATAGAAAAGCTCGCATACGAATGTGCGTACGCTCTGCTCGATAAAACTTCGGCAAAGCGAGTGTCGCTTACGGTGTATAAGCCGAAGGCGCCCATGAAACTCAAATTCGGAACGGTCGGCGTTTCGGTTGACATAGCGCGCGAAAGAGCGTATCTGTCCGTAGGTTCGAGTCTCGGCGACAGGTCGGCCTACCTCGACGCGGCAATAGAAAAACTCAAAGCCTTCCGCGAGATAAAGGTCTTAAAAGTCTCCGATTATATCGAGACTCCCCCTTACGGCGGCGTTGCCGAAAATAAATTTTTAAACTGCGCCGTGGAAATCGAAACGTATTTCGCTCCGAAACAGCTCCTCGACGCCATACACGAGACGGAAACCGCGTGCGGCCGCGTTCGGAATAAGCGTTGGGAGGACAGAACTCTCGATATAGACATTATTTTCTTCGGCGACAGAATTATCAGGGAGCAAGGCCTCTCCGTGCCTCACCCCGATTATCGCCGCCGCGACTTCGTTTTAAAGCCGTTGAAGCAGATAGCCCCCGACTTCGTATGTCCGGATACGGGCGAACGTCTGGCGGATATACTCATTTAAGAACGTCCGGCGGATATACTCATTTGATTGGAATAAAAATCATGCGCCCGAAAAGGCTTTCGAAAGCCTTTTCGGGCGTTGTTTTTAACATTCCGTATTCTGATAAAAATTTACAATATCCGTCGAGTAACAAAAAATAAAAAATTATTTGTGCAAAGTGCATAAAAATTTTTAAAAAATCTATACAACAAATAAATAATGTGTTATAATCCATTTGATTATAGAATAGGTAAAATTTACACATGGCGCAATAAGCGGCGCCAGCCGTGGGGAGTAAAAATTTGGAAAAAATCGGAATAATTGATTTAGGCTCGAATTCTGCAAGGCTTGTAATAGTAAATCTCTTCGCGGACGGCTATTTTATGGTAGTCGACGAACTGAAAGAAAGCGTGCGTCTCGGTCAGGATATGGAGCGAGACGGATTTTTGAAGCCGGCGCGCGTGGCGGAGACTATAAAGACGCTTAAAATGTTCAGAAAATTGTGCGAGGCCAGCGGCGTTACGCGCATAATTGCCGTTGCAACCGAGGCGGTAAGGCGCGCCAAAAACCAGCGCAGTTTTCTCGATGAAATTCAGGCAAACTGCGGAATAAAGATACGCGTCCTCTCTGCCGAAGAGGAGGCGGTTTTGGTGTATCGCGGCGTAATAAACACAATGGATATACCGAAGGGAATAATTCTCGAAATCGGCGGCGGCTCCACAAAGATAGTCTATTACAACCGCAGGAATATGCTCAATTTCGTCACATTGCCTTTCGGAGCGGTAACGCTTACGGGACTGTTCTCCGGCGACGGACTGAAACCGGAGGAGCAGGCGGCCAAAATCGAAGAATTTTTCACCGAACAGCTCAAACAGGTGGAATGGCTCAAAGATATCGACGAAGACGTGCAGATGATAGGCTGCGGCGGCTCGTTCAGAAATCTCTTCAAAATAACAAAAATGGTGCACAAGTATCCCCTCGATACCGTGCATAACTATCATATGCTCGTTGAGGACTTCAATCCCATATACGACATGATAAAGGTGCTCGACCTCGATAAAAAGAAGAAAATCAAGGGTCTTTCCGCCGAGAGAGCGGATATCCTTCCGGCGGCGCTCGCCGTAATCAAGGCCTTTATAACGTATATGAAAGTGGACGGTTTCACTCTTTCGGGCTCCGGTCTGCGCGAGGGCATAATGTTCAATCAGGCTCTCCCGATGACGCTCGAAAAGCCTATCGCCGACGTACTCAACTATTCGCTCACCTCGCTCGTAAAGTACTACGACTGCGAGGAAAAGCATGTCGAGCATGTCGTCAATTTGAGCATACAGCTCTTCAAACAGCTCCGCGTTCTGCACAAATTCCCCCGTCAGTATCTGAAAATACTCAAAGTAGCGGCAATGCTCCACGACTGCGGAATGCGCATAAAGTATTACAATCATCAGCGTCACAGCTGGTATATGATTTTGAATTCTACGCTATACGGAGTGAGCCACAGAGAGATAGTGCTTGCGGCATTTGTTGCGTGCTGTCATAAAAAGGAGGACATAAACCTTTACGATTGGGCGCGCTTCCGCGATCTTGTCTCCGACGACGACCTCGACATAGTGAAGAAGTTGGGAGTAATGCTTCGGATTGCGGAGAGCCTCGACAGGGCCAATTCCGGCGTAATCAAGAGCATAAACTGCGATATTCTCGGCGATTCGGTAATCATGAAAACGGAGATAGACGGCGACGCCACGCTTGAAATCAAGAACGCGATGGCGGCCGGAAACGAATTCAGGAAGTCCTTCCACAAGAACCTCGAAATTCTTTAAAACAACATGCCGTCCAGAAACGGACGGCATTTGAATTAATGCGGATAAAACAATGAAATACATTTTAGCAAGCGCGTCCCCGAGGCGCAGAGAGCTTCTTTCACAGATACTTCCGTCATTTGACGTCGTTCCGCCCGAAAAAGCCGAAAAAGTTAATTTGTCGATGTTTCCGGAACAGATGGCGTGCGCTCTTGCGGAGAGCAAATGCGACGAGGTGTTTAAAAAAAATCCAACCGCAACGGTAATAGGTTGCGATACGATAGTCGTATTCGGGAACGAAGTTTTGGGCAAGCCGAAGGATAGACAGGACGCATACGATACATTGAAGAGGCTTTCAGGCAAGACGCACTTTGTAATTACCGCGGTCTGCGTCAGAAACAAATACAATAAAGCAGTGGAGTTCGATAAAACGGAGGTCAAATTCAACGTGCTCTCCGACGACTTCATAAGAATTTACGTTGACAGCGGTTCGCCTCTCGACAAGGCCGGCAGCTACGGCATACAGGACGGCGGACTCGTAAAAGAATATTTCGGAAATTATACGAACGTGGTGGGACTTCCCGTTCCGCTCACAAAAAAACTGCTTGAAAAGGTAAAAGAGGACTTATGAAGAAGATAGCCATAGATTTCGGTTCGTCCGTTACAAAAATTTATATGCCCGGGTGCGGAGTTGTGCTCACCGAGGCTACATGTCTCGCCGTAGAGGAATATCAGGACCGAGGCGAAAGGAAACTCGATATCAAGGCGTACGGCGACAAGGCCAAGGCGCTGTCCGGCAGAGCCGCCGTGAACACCCGTATAGTCAATCCCGTAATAGAGGGGAACATAGTGCACGAGGCGCTCGCCGCCCATCTTCTCTCCTATTTCCTCGATAAAATAGAGATAACGTACAGAAAAGCTCGCCATACCGAAGTTATGTTTCTTATTCCGTGCGGAGCAAAGGAAGAGCTCAAAAACAAATATAAGCGTCTTGCCGAAGCCTGCAACATAGAATCCGCGTACTTCACGCTCACTCCGTTTGCCGCCGTGCTCGGCCACAATGTGATAATAGGCGAAAGCACGCCCATGTTCTCTCTTGATATAGGCGCAACCGTGACAAATATCGCCGCGTTTTCGCAGGACGGCATGATTTCCGGACTCAATATCAACCTCGGCGGCAACAATATAGATATCAGTCTGATAGACGAGCTCGCCGAAAATTCAGGTTTCAAAGTGGGCGCCGCCACTGCGGAGCGTCTGAAAAATTCCGTTGGCAGTCTCTTGCACGACGACAACAAGATGATGGTGGCGGATGGCAGAGAGGTGGCCACAGGAGCGCCCTCTTCGCTTGCGGTAAACTCCGGAATGTTGTATCCTATTATTACCGCATATATAGATAAGATACTCGAATACGTCCGTTTGGTTATTTCGCGCCTTCAACCCGAAGTCGCTTCCGCGGTAATGCGCGGCGGAATATATCTCTCCGGCGGACTCATAAAAATGGACGGGCTGTCGGAATATATACAGGAAAAACTCGGCATAAACGTAAACGTACCCGAAGAGCCTCAACTTGCGGCGGTCATAGGCGGCGGAGCGATAATGTCCGATTTCGAACTTGCCGAACATCTCTCCATGTCCGACTGACGGATAATAAGACGGATAATAAGAATAAAATAATAAAACAATCGGCTCCGTGCAAAAACCGCACGGAGCCGATTTATATTGAGACTATTGAATTTAACCGTTTGATCCGGTTTTTCTTATCTTGCGCTTTATGGGGAACGCCCAGAATATGGAAACTAACCAAAGCAGCAGATAGCATGCGCCGCTTATCCAGGTCAGCGAAGAGACAATTCCGAGTATGGCGGCAATTTCTGTGCCGATAAGCGACTTCAACAGGCTCTGCGCCACGAGGGGCAAAACTCCGAAGATGAGACAGGGCAAGAATCCGAACAGCTTTACGTACCACATTGTAAATCTCTTATTGCTCGAAATCAGATGAACCAGAGCAAACAGGAAGAGAATAGCCCATAAAACCGCTACGAAAGTCATTAGTCCAAAGACCGAAATGGCGGAAATTTTCAGTATATTCGACATTTCTGTGCCCATGGAGCCGGATATTGCATTATATACAAGGTCCTGATAATTTTGAATGGGTTCGGACGGCTGCTGTCCCTGCTGTCCCTCTCCGCCGAGGTCGGAAGCTATCGAGCACACCATTCCCTCTATGGTGAATTCTCCCGTGGAATCCACGGTTTTGTCGTAGAATTCGTGCATGGTTTTTTCGGCTTCCTCGATGAAATCCGCTCTGTCTCCGACGGGGATATCGCCCTGTTCTGCAATCATTTCCGCAATCTCTGAAATTACGGCGTCAGGTTCGGAGGTGGTTTCCAGCTCCTTTATTTTATCGTAAACCTTTTCAACCTCGATATTCTCCGTGTCAATCGGCAGGTCGTCGCCCATTTGCGAGAGCTGCATAGTCAACATTCCGACCATGAGCTGGTCGGCCGCCTGACTCAATATGCCGCCGACTTCTCCGGCGAGCGTATAAATGGGGTCCTCGTCAAAAGCAATTTTCGCAAAACTCATGGTGGTTACGGAAAATTTGACGGACGAGAGCGAATCCATTATGACGTCCATGTCCAAAGGCTGATCGCTTTCCGAAGAGGAACCGTTGTCTGTTCCGTTTTCATCGGACATGCCCGATTCGATGAGGTTGGTTATAGCCTCCGTACCCTTGCTCATATCTATCGTTATGAGCGGCAGAAACATTATGGATATTGCCGCAACAAGCGAGAGCAGCATAACCGTTATGTTTACGGGTATCAATTTTTTCTGATAGGTGCCCATATATTCTCTCCTTAAAATTCCAAATCGTCTACAATTTTATCACACTATAAATACTTTGTCAATTAATTGATTTAATCCGTTATCTTACGCGCCGTTTTCCTTGCAAAAATCCGCAATGTTTTATATAATAATATCACTATGGGAAAGAAGAATATCAGAAATTTCTGTATAATAGCGCATATCGACCACGGCAAGTCCACTCTCGCCGACAGACTGATGGAGTGTACCGGACAGGTCTCGGAGAGGGATATGGAGGCCCAGCTTCTGGACTCCATGGATATAGAGAGGGAGCGCGGCATAACGATAAAACTTGCCCCCGTCCGCATGTTCTATAAGGCCGACGACGGGGAGGAGTACGAGCTCAACCTCATAGACACCCCGGGTCATGTCGATTTCACTTACGAAGTCTCGCGCTCACTTGCCGCCTGCGAGGGCGCGGTTCTGATAGTAGACGCCACGCAAGGAGTAGAGGCGCAGACTCTCGCAAACGTATATCTCGCCCTCGAAAACAATCTCGAAATTCTTCCCGTGATAAATAAGATAGACCTTCCCTCGGCCCGTCCCGAAGAGGCCAAGAAAGAGATAGAGGAAGTCATAGGCTTGGACGCCTCTTACGCGCCTCTCGTCTCCGCAAAAGAGGGAACCAACATACACGAAGTCCTCGAAGACGTGGTAAAGTACTTTCCGGCGCCGTCTGGCGACCGTTCCGCGCCCCTGAAAGCTCTCATCTTCGACAGTTATTACGATAACTATAAGGGAGTTATTCTGTTTGTGCGAATTGTAGACGGAGAAGTAAAATCGGGCGACAGAATCAAAACTTTCCGTTCGGAAAAGGTGTACGAAGTAGTTGAAACGGGAGCTTTCAGTCCGTCGCTCGTGCCCAAAGAAAATCTTTCCGTGGGAGAAGTCGGCTATATAGCCGCCTCGATAAAGACCATACAGGAAGTTGCCGTGGGCGATACCGTCATAAACGCCGACAATCTGGCAAAAGAGCCCTTACCCGGCTACAAAAAGGTTCAGTCGGTGGTTTTCTGCGGCATATACCCCCTCGACGGCAGTAAATTCAACGACCTCAAAGACGCTATTATGAAGTTGCAGTTGAACGACGCATCTCTTATCTTCGAGCCGGACAGCTCCGTTGCTCTCGGCTTCGGCTTCCGTTGCGGCTTTTTGGGACTTTTGCACATGGAAATAATTCAGGAGAGAATAGAGAGGGAGTTCGGACTCGACATTATCACCACGGCGCCGTCCGTAAGCTATAAAGTAGTAAAGACCGACGGCGAAGAGATATATGTGGACAACCCCTCGCACCTTCCCCCGACGTCCGAAATAGAACATATGGAAGAGCCGATAGTAAAGGCGGACATCTACTCGCCGCCGGAGTATCTCGGACAGATTATGGATCTGTGCAGGGAGAAGAGGGGCGTATTCCTTCAAATGACATATCTTGACAAAAGCCGCGTTCGGCTTGAATACAACCTTCCCCTCAACGAAATAATTTTCGACTTTTTCGACGCAGTGAAATCCCGTACGCGCGGCTATGCCAGCTTTGACTATGAAATAATCGGATATCAGAAGAGCAAGCTCGTCAAAATGGATATTCTGTTGAACGGCGAAGTCTGCGACGCGCTCTCTATGATAGTGCACGAGGATTCCGCCTATCCCAGAGGCAGAACGCTATGCGAAAACCTCAAAGAAGCCATTCCCCGTCAGCTCTTCGAAGTGCCTGTTCAGGCGGCTATCGGCGGCAAGATAATCGCAAGGGAAACGGTAAAAGCCATGCGCAAAGACGTGCTGGCAAAGTGCTATGGCGGAGATATAACGAGAAAGAAGAAATTGCTCGAAAAGCAGAAAGAGGGCAAAAAGCGCATGAGACAGATAGGCAACGTGGAAGTTCCCAGCGAAGTTTTCATGCAGATATTGAAGACAAATAAGGATTGATATGAATTTTTTCGGAAGGGTTTACGAGATAGTCGCGCAGATTCCGCGCGGGAAAGTGCTTTCATACGGCGACGTCGCCCGTCTTACGGGCAGTCCTCGCGCATGCCGGCAGGTCGGTTGGGCGCTCCACTCAAATCCTCGCCCGAACGAGATTCCATGCCACAGAGTGGTCTTCCGCGACGGCTCGGTCAGCTCCGGCTTTGCTTTCGGCGGACCGGAAGTTCAGCGAGCCATGCTTGAAGCGGAGGGAGTGGCGTTTTCGGACGACGGCATGATAGACATGAAAAAATACAGATGGTAGGCTGTCTGATGGCCGGCATATACGTGCATGTTCCGTTCTGTAAATCCAAGTGCCGCTATTGCGACTTTACTTCGTTTCCCGATAAAATTACGTTTGCCGAAAGCTATATGGCGTGCGTATACCGCGAAATGTCAATGCGCAGAGAGGACCTCAAAGATTATAAATTCGATACTCTGTACATAGGCGGCGGCACGCCGTCGGTGATAGACGAGAGCTATATAGCCATGCTTGTCGCCGCGGCGAGGAAGAATTTCAATCTCGCGTCCGACGCGGAAATCACGATAGAAATAAATCCCGGCACCATAAGCGTCGGGAAGATTACACTCTACGAAAAGTGCGGAATAAACCGCTATTCGGTGGGATTGCAGTCGGCGATAGACGGCCAACTGCGCGATTTGGGCAGAACTCATACTCTGAACGACTTTGTGTCGTGCGCAAAACTTCTCAAAGGCAAAAACTTCAACGTTGACGTGATGATAGGCCTCAAAGGTCAGTCCGAGGACGATATTTTAAAGACCATAGAGGTGGCTTCCGTATTCGGCGCAAGTCATATATCCATGTATGCGCTCACCCCCGAAGACGGCACGCCGATATACACCGATTATCTCAACGGCGAGCTCCCCGATGCCGACGAAGTTGCGGCAATGTATGAAACGGGAGTAAAAAAGCTCAAAGAACTCGGTTTCGAACGCTACGAAGTCTCCAATTTTGCGAAGAGAGGCTTTGAAAGCAGGCACAATCTCAACTATTGGCGAAGGGGCGAATACATAGGTTTCGGCGTTTCGGCGTCGTCGTGCGTGAACAATATCCGTTTTACGAACACCTTCGACCTCGACGAATATTTCAAATGTATTCTCTCCGGACATCTCGCCGTGATAGACAGGGAGGAGATAGATAAAGACGGTCAAAAAGAGGAGTTCATTATGCTCGCTCTACGCACGGCGGAGGGGTTGAACGTCAACCGTTATCAAAGTCTTTTCGGCTCCGACTTTAAGGAAGAATTTGCTTCCACAATCTCGAAAATGCGAGAATATGTTGAGTTTTCCGGAGACAATTTTAAAATCAAGGACCGATATCTCTTTGTCCAGAACTCTATAATAGTCGAGTTTTTGCGCCTTGTTTAACCGGTCTTTTTAGTGGCTATGACTTTGCCTGAACCGCCGTCTAAAAGATAGGCGGTTATATTTTTATCCCTGTCGCACACGCCCACATAGTAATAACAGCCCTCGTCGTACAGAAGCCTTATGTAAATCTCGCCCTCGAAATCTCTTTTTCTCGTGAGACTTGCAAACAGCTCTCTGTCGTACTCCGCGGCGCAGCCGAGTATCTGTTCGCATGACATCACGCCGCTGTCGGCCACGTTCAAAGCTCTGTAAGTTTTTTGCTCTCCGTTCACTGTGAGCGCGACGTCCACGCCCTCCGCATTGAAGGGCTCGGCGGTATAGGAGAACGTGAACTTCCCGTCCACAGCCTCGTAATTCATTTCTCCGCCGATGTCCCCCAGAGTTATTTCAACGTTTTCCGGAGTCGGCGAGAGCTTTACGGAAATCTCCACGAGATCGCACATATCGCCGCATATGCCGTCTGCGTTATACGGCTGTTCACGCGATACGCAGTATACGCTCAAAGACAGGTTGTCGTCTTTGTACAGGTAAATTTCGCTTCTTTTTTCGGAGATGTAGGCAGTGTAATCGACGGAAGCTCCGCAGGCGGAAAAAGGAATGATTGCCGCCGTTATCGCCGCGGCCGCGATAAAAAGTTTTTTCATAGTGATAAATATATTTACTATTCTGTGAATTATGAATAATATGAATAAATTCATATAAACAGTTGCATTTTTTTCGCGCGTATGTTAAAATACTAAAAATTTAAAACGTATAACAGGTAACAGTAGCTTGAACAATATAATTGCCAAAACAGCCTTAAAGACACTGCTTGTGTTGATAATAGCGGCAATACTCGCTTTCGGAGTGGCCAGTCTGGGTTTTCCGCAGCATATGGCTACGCTCTTCGAAAATCTGAACGGGTATTCGTTTGCGACGGGCTATGCCGGACTTGCTTACAGCTATTCGCGGACTATCGAAAACCTTTCGCGTTGCGTTGACGACAGTATTCTTGCCGGCGATTACGTGAACGTAATAAACTACGGCGAATTGCTTGTGTCCGAGGAAGATTTTGTTGCTTTTGCCGAGGAGCGCACCTCCGCCGACAGGGAAAAACTTTCCACGGAAAGCGCTTCGGATTATAACTATTATCACGTAGTATACGGCAACCTCGCATGCGCCAAATATAACCGCGGCGATAGCGAAGGAGCCCTTGCAACCGCGAAGGAATCGCTTCCCGAAGGCTCCGGCTTTCCGGCGAACAACGCATATGCCGCGCTCGCCGTGAGAGCAAATCTCAAATCGGACGCTCAATTCCTTTCCGAATTGTACAACGCGGTGAAGGTATTGACTCCGAACTCCGGAGAAGAGGAATATTACGGGGCCGTGATGGCCATTTTAACTTAAATAAATCGAGGAGATACAAATATGAGCGACAAGATTGTAAAAGAAGCACTGACATTCGACGACGTACTGCTTATACCGGCGGCTTCGGAAGTGTTGCCGGCTACGGTAGATTTAAGGACTACCCTCTGCAAGGGTATAAATCTTAATATTCCCCTCATATCGGCGGCAATGGACACCGTTACGGAAAGCAAGCTGGCGATTGCAATGGCGCGCGAGGGCGGAATAGGCATAATCCATAAGAATATGACCATAGAAGAGCAGGCTCTTCAAGTGGATAAGGTGAAGAGAAGCGAACACGGCGTTATAACCGATCCGTTCTTCCTTACCCCCGAACAGCCCGTCGCCGCCGCATGCGAGCTCATGGCAAAGTATAAAATCAGCGGCGTGCCCATAACTCGCGAGGGCAAACTCGTCGGAATACTTACCAACCGCGACCTCCGTTTCGAGACGGATTTCACTCAACCCATCGCGAATATAATGACCAAAACCAACCTTGTCACGGCTCCCGAAGGCACTTCGCTCGAAGAGGCGCAGAAACTTCTCGGCAAGCACAGAATAGAGAAACTTCCCATAGTGGACAAGCACGGATATCTCAAAGGTCTGATTACTATAAAAGACATTGAAAAATCCATACAGTATCCCAACAGCGCAAGGGACAAAAACGGCAGACTACTTGCCGGCGCGGCGATAGGCGCATCGCCCGACGTGCTCGAAAGAGTGGCGGAACTTTTGAAATCCAAAGTGGATATAGTCGTTCTCGATTCCGCTCACGGCCATTCCAAAGGCATAGTCAACGCTGTTGCGAAGGTAAAAAAAGCCTATCCCAATCTGCCCCTTGTGGCCGGCAACGTCGTCACGGCGGAGGCTACCCGCGATTTGATTGAGGCCGGCGCCGACGTGGTGAAAGTGGGAATAGGCCCCGGCTCCATATGCACTACGAGGATAGTGGCCGGAATAGGCATGCCTCAACTTACAGCCGTTCTCGACTGCGCCGAAGAAGCCGATAAACTCGGCAAGAGAGTAATTGCCGACGGCGGAATAAAGTATTCGGGAGACATAGTTAAAGCCATAGCCGCCGGCGGCAGCGCCGTAATGATAGGTTCTCTGTTTGCCGGAACGGCCGAAAGCCCCGGGGAGCTTGAAATCTATCAGGGCAGAAGTTTCAAAAGTTACAGAGGCATGGGCTCTTTGCCGGCAATGGCAAAGGGCGGCAAGGAGAGATATTTCCAGTCGGACGCCAAAAAGTTCGTGCCCGAGGGCGTCGAGGGTCGCGTTCCCTATCGCGGCGCTATCGCGGATATAATATTCCAACTCATGGGCGGTCTGCGCGCGGGTATGGGATATACGGGCAACGGCACAATAGAGGAACTCCGCAAAAACGGCAGATTCGTTAAAATGACCGCGGCTTCGCTTGCCGAAAGTCACCCCCACGATATCAGCATAACGAAGGAAGCTCCCAACTATTCCCCGAAAAACTGAAATATATAAAAATCGAACGGGCGCAAGCCGCTTTGTTATGCGGCTTGCGCTGAAATTTACGAGAGGAAAATATGAAGCATCAGAAAGTATTGGTTCTCGATTTCGGCGGACAGTACAACCAGCTTATTGCAAGAAGAGTAAGAGAGCTGGGTGTGTTCTGCGATTTGCTGCCCTCCGAAATGTCACTCGAAAAAATCAAAGAATATAACCCCATAGGCATAATTTTCACGGGCGGCCCCAACAGCGTCTACGAAAAGGACAGCCCCAAGATTGACCCCGAAGTATTCTCGCTCGGTATACCCGTTTTGGGCATATGCTACGGTTGCCAGCTTACCGCACATATCCTCGGCGGAGTGGTGGAATCGGCTTCCGCCTCCGAATACGGCAAGGCAGAAGTCAATTATCTTCCTTCGCCGCTCACGAAAGACGTTCCCTCGCACGCAGTCTGCTGGATGAGCCATACCGACAGAATAACCAAACTTCCGGAGGGCTTCGAAAAGATAGCAGAGAGCGAAAACTGCCCCTATGCGGCATTCGGCGACAACGTCCGCAAAATTTACGGAGTACAGTTCCACCCCGAGGTAAATCATACCCAATACGGAATGCAGATACTCAAAAATTTTCTTTATAACGTCTGCGGAGCGACGGGCGACTGGACAATGTCCAACTTCGTCGCCAACAAAATAGCCGAACTCCGCGAAAAAATCGGAGACAGAAAGGTACTTTGCGCCATGTCCGGCGGAGTGGATTCGGCAGTTGCGGCAACTCTCATTCACAAGGCCGTCGGGGACCGACTCACGTGCGTATTCGTCGATCACGGACTTTTGAGGAAATATGAGGCCGAAGAGGTAATGACAGTATTCCGCGACGGTCTGAAAATGAATCTTATAAAGGCGGACGTGGGCGCGTTATTCCTTGCCAAGCTCAAAGGAGTGGCCGATCCGGAGAGAAAGCGCAAAATAATAGGCGAAGAATTTATCCGCGCCTTCGAAGCGGAGGCCAAAAAGATAGGCAAAGTGGATTTCCTTGTGCAGGGCACCATTTATCCTGACGTAATAGAGAGCGGAAAGGGCAAGAGCGCGGTTATAAAGAGCCATCACAATGTCGGCGGTTTGCCGTCGGTAGTGGACTTCGAAGAGATAATCGAGCCCTTGCGCGATCTGTTTAAGGACGAGGTAAGGAAGGTCGGTTTCGAACTCGGACTGCCCAAGTCGGTAGTGATGCGCCAGCCCTTCCCGGGGCCGGGGCTTGCCATAAGAATTATGGGCGAGGTGACGGAAGAAAAGCTCGAAGTTCTGCGCGAGAGCGACTATATTTTGAGGGATGAAATAGCCAAGGCCGGACTCGACGGCGAGATTTGGCAGTATTTCACCGTCATAACGAACAGCAAGACCGTCGGAGTGCAGGGCGATTTTCGCACCTATGAGAACGTTGTGGCGATAAGAGCCGTAACTTCTCTCGACGCCATGACGGCAGATTGGGCGCGTATCCCCTACGATGTCCTCGAAATAATATCGAACAGAATCGTAAACGAAGTAAAGCACGTAAACAGAATAGTTTACGATATAACCTCCAAACCACCGGCAACGATAGAATGGGAATAAAACCGATTTAAAACAGATTGTGATAAAATCCATATAAAACAGAGTAGGATAAAATACATATGAAGCGGAAGCGGCGGACGCACAAGGCGTCCGCCGCTTCCGCTTTAAAGGAAAATTTCAACTAATTTATGGAGGTATCCGATTTATTCGCAGTAAATATACGGCGCGGATGTGAAAATTTAATGTAATTGAAGCGAAAATTTAAAAAATTTTCGGCAAATTATGTGCGCAAATATCTCCGAAAGCAAAAAAATCGGGTATTGCAATTTTTATTTCGGAGTGTTATACTTATTTATTAAGAGGACAACATGACGGAATTTAAAGAGCTCAAAAACTTAATAAATCCTCATAAGGAGCCGGACAAACAGTTTTTCTTGGATTTGCTCGACGAAGATAAACAGCTTTCCGCGGAGCACAGACATTTACAAGCGGTAATGCTCATGTTGAAGGCTCTGTATCTTGTAAAACTGAAAAACAAGATAGAGGAGGCAAAGACCGAGAAACGCTCGCTTGTACAGGGCGAAGATTACAATGCTGAAAAATACCGCAGAGTGCTCGAACTCAACGCGGCCATTGCCGAACTCAAATCAAAGCGCGACGCCTACAAACCGTTTTTCAGCGAGCCGTATTTTGCCAGAATGGACCTTGTGGACGAAAGGGAGGGCTATAACTCCTATTATATAGGCAAACACGGGGATACGGGTTTGGAAATCGTCGATTGGCGAGCTCCTCTCGCTCGCAAATATTATCAGAAGAGCAATACTTCCTTTTCCATCAACGAATACGATTACAAATTGATTTTAAGGCGCGCTCTGCGCACAAAAAACGGCAAACTCCTCGATTTCAAGAACGAATTTCTATCACTTTCGGACTATCTGACAAAGGACGAAATAGCCGGTCGCGACGAACAGCTTATATTCGACCCGTATTTAAAGGAAATTTTAAAGAGCCGCAAAGAAAAACGCGAAATTACCGACATAATCGAGACCATTCAGGAACAGCAGTATGAAATAATAACTCTGCCCGAATCGGAGCAATTCGTGCTTCAAGGCATTGCCGGCAGCGGCAAGACGATGATTCTCTTGCACAGACTCTCGTATATTATGTACAACAACGACGGAATACGCAAAAGCGACGTGCTCGTAATTACACCGTCCGATTCTTTCAACGCCTTTATAGACGAGCTTTCCGCCGTTCTCGAACTCGAAAAAGTCCGCACGAGCACTATAAGCAACTATTTTCTCGCCATGCTCAAAAGCGTCGGAGTGGATATCTCCGCGAAAATAAATTATTCGGCCGTTCCGCCGCGCGAATACGAGGAATACGTCTATTCCGATAGTTTTGCCCTTGACTCCAACAGACGTCTCGGCAAAATTTACGACGGCATATTCGGAATGTTCGTCTCTCCCGACGTTGAACAGACGGTCGCCGACGTCGGAAAGGCCTGCGCCGCGCAGGTTGAAGAATACGAAAAAATAAAGAACGCCGGACTGCGCGTTCGCCGCTGTGTGCTGGGAGAAATAAAGGAAAAACCCGACGGCGGACTGTATTATACGAAACAATTCCGGTATATGTTCAACTGCGTGCTCGACGTCGAAGAGTTTTTAAGACTTGTCCGCTCCGACGAAAGAATGAAAAACTACGCCTTTTTCTACAAACAGTTCCTTTCGTTCTACAAGTCCGTAAAATTCATACGCAGATATTCCAATAAAATCTGCCTCGCCGCCATTGATGATTTGAATTCGTTGAAGAACACCGTCGAAAGGGAAATTTCCGATCTCAAACGTTACAAGATGAAAGTGGGAACGGAGGAGGTGCTCACCTATTCCGTCGGAATAGAAAAGCGCGAACAGCTCAAAACGGAAATCGACGCAATCTGCGAACGCGTAGTTAAAATTCTCAACGCGTTTTCCGTCGTGTACGATTTCGCCGACGTTCTTCGGGGCGATTCTTTCCTCGTCGCGATAGGCAAATGCGAAAACCCTTACGACGTTCTGCGGTTTTTCAATCGTGAAATTCTGAAAAAATCCAAATTGAAATTCGGCGCCGACCCCAAAACTCTGTATCGCTGCGACCCGTTCGCACTGTGTCTGATACTAACCAAACTCGGCTACAATCTCTCTCCGAAATATGCCTTTCTGTTTATCGACGAGGCGCAGGATATATCGCCTTCGGAGTATTCCGTACTGCGCGCCGTAAACGACAGAGCGGTATTCAACGTGTTCGGAGACCTTAAACAGAACATAACATATTATCGCGGAATAAAGAGCTGGGAGGAGCTGGGGCTGAAAACCTACACTCTGAATCTTAATTACAGAAACACCAATCAGATAGTCGATTACGTTGCCGAACGCCTCGGCATAGATATGAAGTCGATAGGTCTGAACGGCTCCGAAGTGGTGACGATCGACCGCCGCTCCGTAACGGGATTCCTCTCCTCGAAGAACGGTTTGAAAGCTCTGATCTGTTCGGCGGAAAATCTGGCGAAGTTTGCAAGAAAGAGCTATAATTTGCCGGGAGTGACGGGCAAGATATCAAAGACAAAGATAAATCTTCTGACGGTGTACGAGAGCAAAGGTCTGGAATTTACCGCCGTTGCGGTCGCCGACGGAGATATGACGGTAAATGAGAAATATATCGCCTATACGCGGGCTTTGAAAGAGCTTGCCTTGATACGATGAAACCGAATAAAATAATACGTTGAAACGGAAAAACAAAGAGACAGCGGAACAAAACTCCGCTGTCTCTTTGTTTTATGTAAATAATTATGAATTCGGATTGTTCAGTACGTCGTCCATATTGTACTTTCCGTTCGGCTTGCCGCAGAGCCACTTTGCGGCCTTGACCGCTCCGGCGGCAAAAACCTTTTTGGAGCGCGCCGAATGTGAAAGAGTTATAATTTCGTCCTCTCCGGCAAACATAACTTCATGTTCTCCGACTATTGTTCCGCCGCGCACGGCGTGAATTCCTATTTCGTTTCCGCGTTTTCCCACAATGCCCGAACGACCGTCCATGAGCGGTTTTTTGCTCTCAAACGCCGAATTTGCGCTCTCCGCAAGCATGAGCGCCGTGCCGGAAGGAGCGTCCGCCTTCAATCTGTGATGCTTCTCGACAATCTCTATATCGAAATTTTCGCCCAGAGTCTCGGCGGCTTCGCGCACGAGCTTTACAAGCAGATTTATCCCCACCGAAAAGTTTGCCGTTCTGAAAACGGCCAGCTTTCGGGAGCAACTGTCTATGTAGGCCAAATCTTCTGCGGAATATCCCGTTGCGGCAAGCACTACCGGCACTTTATTTGCCGCCGCCCATTCGAGCTCGTCGTGAAGGACGGTAGGAGAGGAGAAGTCTATGATTACGTCCACGCTCTCCTTAACGTCCGAAAAAGACGAATACACGGGCACGCCGACCTTGCAATCGCGCACGTCTACGCCGCATACCGTTTCGGTTTCCCCGTCGGAGTCTATCACTCCGCGTATCATTTTCCCCATTCTGCCCGAGATTCCGCAAATCAAAACTTTAATCATATTCTTTTCAAACCGGCCCTGTCGATTTCTCTCTGTAATTTTATTTTGTTCTCTTCGGAGAGCTCCGTCAGCGGCGAACGGGGTATTCCGGCGTCAAAGCCCAACATATTGTATGCGGCTTTTATGGGAATGGGGTTCACTTCAAGGAAGCAAGCGTCTTCGAGAGGGAGCAAAAAGTCCTGAACTTCGTTTGCCTCGTCCAGCTTGTTGAGCTTCACGAGGTTATACATCTTTTTGACGAGCGAGGGAGCTATGTTCGAGGTGACCGAAATCAGACCGGCTCCGCCTATGGCGAGCATCGGCAGGTTCAAAAAATCTTCGCCCGAATACAAATCGAGTTTTCCCCTTATGCGCCTCATCGTTTCCACGACCTGCGCCATGTTTCCGCTCGCCTCTTTTATTCCGGCCATATTCGGGATATCGGCAAGTCTCTCCGCCGTTTCAGGAAGTATATTCACCGCCGTTCTCGAAGGCACGTTATAGGCGATAACGGGTATTTTAACGGAATCGCACACCGCCTTGTAATATTCGTAAAGGCCGTTTTGCGTGCATTTGTTGTAATAGGGAGTGACCACGAGCACTCCGTCTGCACCGAGTTTTTCGGCGCGGACGCTCGCCGCAACCGCCTTTTTGGTATCGTTGCTCCCCGTGCCGACTATAATTTTTATTTTACCTTTGAAATTTTTGACGGTGAACTCAATGACCTGAACTTTTTCCTCCTCGGTCATTGTGGCCGGCTCGCCCGTCGTTCCCAGCACGACCACGGCGTCCGTTCCGCCGCTTATCTGATAGTCTATCATTCTGCCGAGTTCGGGAAGATTTACTCCTCCGTCCTCGAAAAACGGCGTTATCATCGCCGTAATGATTCCGCTGCAAAATCCTGTCATAAAAACCCCTTTCCGCGCGAAATGCACGGTCTATCGTAGTATCATTATATGCGTCGCTTCGAATTTTCGCGGTTTGGCGTTCCTCGTCTTGCGTATCGAAACGACGGCTTTTTCGGATTTTCTAATCGAAATAGCCCTTTGCCGCCAGCAGTTCCGCCAGCAGAACGGCGCCTCCCGCCGCTCCGCGCAGAGTGTTGTGCGAAAAACCTATGAATTTATAGTCGTAAACGCTGTCCTCGCGAAGCCGTCCGGCGCATACGGCCATACCGTTTTCGGTATTTCTGTCGAGCTTGGGCTGAGGTCGGTCGTCCTCTTCGAAGTAATGAATGAATCTGACGGGAGCGGAGGGCAGCCGAAGCGCCTGAGGCTGACCGGAAAATTCCGCCCATTCCTTTAAAATCTGTTCCTTGGTAGGCTTGTTTTTGAATTTCACGAAAACCGCCGCGGTATGTCCGTCGGAGACGGGAACTCTCAAACACTGCGCCGTAATTTTAGGCGAGGCCGCCGGAATTATCCTGCCGCCCTCGACGGTTCCCCAGATTTTAAGAGGCTCTTTTTCGCTCTTTTCCTCCTCGCCGCCGATATAAGGTATAACGTTGTCTATAATTTCCGGCATTGTTGCAAAGGTCTTGCCGGCGCCCGATATCGCCTGATATGTGCATACGGCCACGCTCTCTATTCCGAATTTTTTGAGGGGGTGGAGGAGGGGAACGTAGGATTGGAGAGAGCAATTCGATTTTACTGCGATAAATCCCCTCTTCGTGCCGAGCCGTTTTTTCTGCGCGGCTATAATTTCGAGGTGTTCCGCGTTCACTTCGGGAATAATCATGGGCACGTCGTCCGTGAATCGGTGCGCCGAATTGTTTGAAACTATGGGACATTCGGCCTTTGCGTAGCTCTCTTCGAGCGCGCGTATCTTGTCCTTGGGCATATTTACGGCGCAGAAGCAGAAATCTACCGATTTTGCTATTTTAAGCATATCCGCGGTGGCGTCGAGCACGGTCATGTCGGCAAATTTTTCCGGCATAGGCTCGGCAAGCTGCCACATTTTGATTGCGTCTTTGTACTTTTTGCCGGCGGACTTTTCGGAAGCCGCAAGACACACTACGTTGAATTGAGGATGATTTTTCAGTAAAAGCAAGAATCTCTGACCGACCATGCCTGTGGCGCCGATTACGCCAACGTTGAATTTTTTCATAAATACTCCGTTACTTGATTTCAGATAATCAAAAAGGGACAGCTGTCCGCCGCCCTAAAATAAATTTACGATAAGGGCAAATAGCGCAACACGTAAAGTGACAGTCGCATAGGTATTGACCCATGCGCCCGACGCGGTGGGAAACCGAATCTCGGCGGCGGCGCCCTTTTACCGCGGAATAAAGGCGGAATTTTCTCCCTTAAATTCCTATCCGCGGCTACTTTTGCCCGTCCGCTCCTCTGATTTGCAATCCAATAATACCATAACGCAAATTCAATGTAAAGTTTTTTGTGTTCTATGCCTGCAAATTTATTGAAATATTTTTATGATTATGATATTATTGTATAAAGTGTTGCGTCGCGCCGCAAAGCAGAAGCCCGACGCGCGTCAGAAAGGTTTAAATTATGGCAGAACTCAACGGAATGCAGGGCAACGAAATTGCCGACGATTTTAAAAGAAAAAATATATCGCAGGGTCGCTGGTCAGAAGCATGGTCGGTTTTCAAGGCGTCGTTTTGGAAACTTATTGCCCTCAACCTCATAGTCCTAATTACATTTGCCCCCGGGATAGCGATAGTATATGTCCGCGCGGCGTATATAACGAGCATCGGAGGGATATATCCTTTCAACGCAACGGTCGGCAACTATCCGCCCGATATTCTCATCGGCCTCGCCGAAAGGGTCAATCTCTCGGCCGATATTCTCTTTTATGCTCTGTTTTTTATAGCCGGATTGATAGCTTCCGTCGGTATTTCGGGCGCGACATATTGCATAAGAAAACTTATTCAGACTCACGGCGAATTTCATTTCAAGAGCTTTTTCCACGGCATAAAGGTCGGCTATTTGAGCACGGCTGTTCCCGTGACCGCATTCATATTACTCATTTACTCCACGTTCCTCATCGGCGACTGGATGGCTATCGCCCGTGCGACCGGCGAGAATGTGGCGGGAGCCATAACTGCTTACGTATTCATAGTAATCGCGGACGTCGTCTGCGGAATCTATCTCGCTTGGGTATTTGCGATTGGCGTAAGTTACAGAGTAAAACTCAAATATCTCTTGCGCAACGCGTTTGTGCTCATTTTCGGCACTCCGTTGCAGACGGTATTCATGTGCGGCTTTACTCTTCTCCCCGTATGGCTGATGATGGGCGGCGGCTTCTGGCAGATAATAGGAATGATTTTCTTCGTATTCATCGGCTTCTCGTTCATGCTGTTGAGCTGGATGAGCTTTGCACAATGGGCGTTCGACCTCTATATAGCTCCCGCCGTTCAGACCGAAAAGGAGACGGCGCGTGCGAAGAAGTCGGAAAAGGAGCTTGCCGAAGAAAAGGCGGCGGAGGACAGACAGCGCGCTCTCGAATTGCTTGCCGCCGGCAAGAGCGAGCTTATTTCGCACCCCATTCTGCCGATAAACCGAGAAGAGAAGTTTGTCGTACTCGGCAAAACTTATACGCGCGCGAATATTTCGGGCGCGGCGGACGAGAGACGGAAACTCTCCGAAAGTATCTCGGCATACGAAAGGGAGCATGAAAACGACTCCGTTTACGTGGAGTACAACAAGATGTTCGCCGACCGCGAAAAGGCTCTCGTTGAAAATCCCAAGGACAAAAAGAAGAAAAAAATCAGTGCGGACAATCTCCTCAAATGACAAGAACTTCCGGCTATTCCGCAATAGGCGGCATATTCGAATATCTGAATTCCGACTGCGACTATCCCCAATGGTCGCAGTATTTAATTAAAACCCTGCGCGAGAGCGGCGCCGGTCCCGAGGGGCTTGACGTCGGTTGCGGCAACGGCTATTTCACCCGTGCGCTCTGCCGCGCCGGTTACTCGGTAAAGGGAATGGATATTTCACCCGAAGCTCTGTCCGCCGCCTCGTTGATATCCGAAAAAGAGGGAGTGAGAACGGAATTTTTACTCGGAGATATAACCAAACTACATTTATGCGGCAGAGTGGATTTCATAACCGCGATAAACGACTGCATAAATTACGTTCCCGAAAACAAACTTTTGAAAACCTTCAAGGGAGCGGCGGCCAATCTCAAAAAGGGCGGCATGTTTATATTCGATATCAGCTCCGAATATAAGATTAAAAACATTATCGGCGACAACGTGTTCGTAAAGGACCTCGACAAGGCTACCGTAATATGGTATAATACGCTCAAAGAGGACAGAGTGGAGATGGAAATAACCCTCTTTTCTCTCAATCCTGACGGGACGTATTTAAGGAGTGACGAAAAACAGATTCAGTATATACACTCCGAAGCCGCCGTGAAGTCCATGCTCGAAGAAGCCGGCTTTGATGTTCGCACGGAGGGTCACCTCGGCGGCAAAGAAAAGCAGAGAATAAATTTTATTTGCAGAAAGTTATGAATAAACTCTATAAAAGTCTTGTATACGACATGCAGGTTTCGCTGTCAGTGCTGGAAACTACCGACATGGTGAACGACGCCATAAAAATTCACCGTCTCGACGACGCCTCCGCCGAAATTCTGGGCGGAATGTTGACTGCGGCCACTTACATGGCCGGCTGTCTCAAAAGCGAGCGCGGCGCGGTCTCCCTTACCGTAAAATCGGGGGACGGAAGCGCAACCGTCAGCGTCTCCGGAGATTCGAAGGGACATATCCGCGGCTATATCGACGGCGGCGAAGGCGGTTTGAAGGGCGGAACGTTGACCGTCATAAAAGACGACGGCTTTTACCGTCCGTTCGTCGGTACGTGCGAGCTTGTCTCTTCCGACGTGTCGCTTAATCTGATGGAATATTTTGATATAAGCGAGCAGATACCCACCGCCGTCATGATAGACGTAAAAATAAAAGACGGCAGGTGCGTCGCCGCCGGTGGGGTAATAATGCAGCTCATGCCGGGCGTTTCGGAGGAAAATTCCGCCAAAGCCGGAGAAACTATGCAATCCATCCCCGATATCGCAGAAGAAATAGAGCGCGTAGGTGCGGAGGGCATAATGAACGAGTACTTCACTTCCGAAACGGAGCGCGGCGGAGCGTATCTCACCTTTCCGGAATACAGGTGCAACTGCTCGCGCGGTAAAATCAGAGACGTCATCGTCTCTCTCGGCAAATCCGAGCTCCAAAGCATAATCTCGCAGGAGGGCGAGGTGAGAGTTCACTGTCACTATTGCAATAAGGACTACGTATTTACGGAAAAGGACGTGGAGGAAATTTTTGCGGATTCGCAATAAAAACATATGGCAAAGACCGTAGACATCGATTTAAGCGACGACAGGCTGATAGCCATCGCCGCGGACATGCTCGATGACCACAACTATATAGGCGCGCTGAAAATGCTCAACAAAAACGCCGAAATCACAGGCAACGACGAAGACAGTTATATGCTCTACGCCGAAATTTTCGACGACATGGGACTGTATGAGCGCAGTATCCATCACTGGTTCAAGTTTATGGATATAGCGCAATTCAACGAACTGACCGATTGTTACGAGGGACTTGCCGTGGGCTATATGAACCTCGGCAACGAGCATTTTTCGGCGTATTATTACAATAAGCTCCTGCTTGAAACGGACGAAGTGGACGCCGCGACGCGAGAACAGATTGTGCGCGACTTCCTCTCAAACGAAGAGAATCCTTTGAAAATTTCCTTCCCACCCGAGCTCGCCGACGTATCCGACGTCATGAACGAGGGCGTAAACCAGATGAAGAGAGGGGAGTACGATAAGGCTCTCGAAACCTTCGGCGGCATAGCGGAAGGCAATCCCAAATGGAGCACGGCGCACAACTATATGGCCATGTGCCATATAATAAGCGACAGGGGAGACAACGCCGAGGCGGAGTGTCTCAACATTCTCGAAAGGGAACCGGAAAACATTCAGGCTCTTTCGACACTCGCCGCAGTAAAGGCCGAGGCCGGCAGAGAAGATGAAGCTCGCGAACTGACGAGGAGGTTGCTCGCCCTTGACGTGGACAGCTCCGAAGAGATTTATAAAATTGCCACCGTCTGCTGTGAAAATAAGATGCATGAAGAGGCGTACGGACTGTTCTGTAAGATGAATCAGGACTTCGCCAACGACCAGAATGTCCTCTATTTTAAGGCTGTTGCGGCATTCAATTCAAAAAAATTTACCGAGTCCTTCGAGGCTTTCGACAGACTGATGACGATATACCCCGACGCTACGACGGCGCAATATTACTATCGGGAAGCGCGCGATATGTACGAGAACGGCGAATGGCGAGAGATGAGTTATTTCTACACTCTTCCGCAGGAGATAAGGGAATCCACGCTGAAAATACTTGCCGCATATCTCAAACTTTCCAAAAAACAGGCTGCTCTGCTCGACGACGAGCTCGATATCGAAGGCGCCGTAAAATGGTGCTTCGACGAGGCCAATCCTTCCAACTCCGAGGAACTTCAAGTCCTCGCCGCGCAGGCCGCGGTAAAGGCGTTTATGGACGACTATGTGCGCGATCTGCTTCTGCACCCGTTTCTTTCGGACAGTCTTAAAATAGATATTCTTATCGCGCTGTGCGAGCGCGGCGAAGAGAATTCGTTCGGCGTGGTGATATGCAACGTTTTTAAACGCGTATCCATGCGAAAACTCAACACGGGTTTGAAAAAACGGATAAATTTCATTCGCGCATACTCCCGTCTCGTGGCGCATTTTTCCATCATCGACGACCGCTACGGCGAGAGGTTTGCCGTCGCCGCCGAGGAGCTATACAAAAAACTCGAAGAGGAGCAAAGGCTGGACGCGGCAAAGGATACCGACGCTCTCACGGCGGCCATATTCAGCTCTGTCGGCAGCACGGAGACGGGAATAACGAAGAGCAATCTCTGCGCCTTTTTCGGGGTCGAAGAGGAACGCGTGACGGCAATAACAGGTGAACAATTATGAAATTATATGATTTCGACGGAATGTTCGATGAAAAATTGAGCAAATACATCTCCGAGAACAGCGGAAAATATAAAGAAGAGGAGTGGGAAGATATAATCCCCGAGCTCTACAAGAAGTTCGGCGACACTAAAATCAAATCCCTCGGCAAAACTCCTCGCGAATTCTATGCGGAAATGTCAGACGCCGACCTTGTGCGCAGTTTGAAGGCGCATCTTAAAGAGAACGTGCCCGTTTCGGAGTTCCTCTGCACAGAAATCGAAAAGAGGAAATTAACGGACAGTCTCGTTCCGATGCTCGACGGCGCGGAAGCCGAGCGCGAATACGCCATAAACATAATAGGCGCGGACGACAGAGTTATCGGAAAGTATCTCGAAATTCTCGTGTCCTCCGACGACGAGGATTTGAAGAACCGACTCGTAGATCTCATAAAGGAAAAGGCCGACCTCGTAACGGACAAGGCTCTCGAAAACTATCGCAACGGCATAGACAGGGAATATATGTGCGAAATTCTCTCGCGTTCGGTGTTGAGAAGGGACGATATATTCGATATTCTTTTGAAGGAGTTCCGCGGCGACGCCGACAATATCCCCATGCACGCGAGCTATCTCGCGGCATACGGAGACGAGCGTGCTCTGCCCTACCTTCTCGACAAGATAGATGAGGAGGGCATATCCTTCATAGAGTATCAGGAACTCAAATTCGCAATAGAGTCCTTGGGCGGCGAGTACGAAAAGGAACGCGATTTTTCCTCCGACCCGTATTATCAGCTCATAAAGGGACAGTCTCCCGACGCCGTAGATCTTTTCGCGGCGTTTCCAGACATATTGAAAAAGGTCTGAAACAAAGATTTTTAAAGCTCTCCGCTTTTCGCGGAGAGCTTTTTTGGCGCGGAAAATTCCGTTTCGCGTATTTCCGTAAGGAAGAATAAGGACAAATTTTTAAATCGGACGGCACCTTTGCAGATAAAAGCAGCGAGGAATTTTCCTCGCTGTTTTTTCATTATTTGTCTTTTGCGGATTCTTGCATAAGTATTTTATATAGAATCTTATACAATTTAACCGCTTCCTCGCCGTCGAGATTTATGCAACTCGCTATTTTGTCGGGAATTTCCGCCGCGCGTTCACGAAGCTCCATACCTTTTTCGGTAATACTCACGTCGAGCAACCGCTCGTCCAGAGAGCTGCGCTCCCGTTTCACAAAACCTTTCTTTTCAAGGCTCTTCAAGACGGGGGTCAGCGTTCCCGAATCGAGAAACAGTCTCTCGCCGAGCTCTTTTGCACTGCATTTTTCCTTCTCCCAAAAAACCATCATGGCAATGTACTGCGTGTAGGTAAGGTCGAGTTCGTCAAGATACGGGCGATACTTTTTCACGACCTCGCGAGCGCACGCATAGAGAGGGAAACATAGTTGATTTTCAAGTTTTAATGCGTCGTATTTATCCATAATTTACGCCCTGTATATTTCATTTTTCATTTCAATGAGAGTGGAGAGAGTTTTCCGTCTTGTAGGAGAAGTGCATTATAAAATCGCCTCCACTTGCTTCTTGACTTCCGACATTTTTGTCGTCGGTTCGAAGCGATCAACGAGATTGCCGTCCTTGTCAATCAAAAATTTCGTGAAATTCCACTTTACTTTGCTGTTGTTTTTGTAGTCCTTGTCGTTCTTTTTTGCGGCTAACGAGACAATTTTGCCCATGAAACCGCTGAACCCTTCGAACTTGCTGTTTTCTTCCAACCATTTGTAAAGAGGAATCTGATTTTCGCCGAACACGTCGATTTTGGCGAACTGCGGAAAGGTTATGCCGTATCTTCCCGTGCAGAAGGAGTGAATTTCCTCATTGCTCCCGGGCGCTTGCTCGCCGAATTGATTGCAGGGAAAATCGAGAATTTCCAAACCGTCCTTTTGATGTTCGGCGTAGAGTTTTTGCAAGCCTTCGTATTGAGGGGTAAATCCGCATCCCGTCGCTGTGTTGACGATGAGAAGTACTTTTCCACGATACTCCGAGAGCGAAACATCGCTCCCGTCCTGCGCTTTGACTGTAAAATCATAGACGTTCATAAACAAATATCTCCTTATTATTTGACTAAATTTAATTGAGCTAAATTTATTTTAGCTCTTTCTGCGCAAAAAAGCAAGGTTTCAGATGCAATTATTTTGTGAAATTTTACTGAAATTTTTAAAGACATGTAAATTTTTTATTAACATTTCTTTAAGATTTATTCTTTCCCGTCTTTTGTGAGAGGAAGCGTACGTATAAAACCCTGCGCGTTGTCAATAATTCATTTCGGAGGTAATTATATGCAGGATATAACTTCAAAGGAACTTGAACTGATTTCCGACGCACTGACGGCGGAAGGGCTTATCTGCAAAAAGGCTCGCGCCTATTCGAAGTCTTTAACCGACGTCGATTTATCGCAGTGCATGTCACTGATTGCAGACGAACACGAACAGCGCTATAACGCGCTCTTGAATCTTATAGGAGGCTGAAATGAAACTGACAAAAAGCGACGTGACGTTGAACGAGAAGGACGCTCTTCAAGATATGCTCGAAAGCGAAAAGCAGTTGATGACTATCTATACTACGGCTCTTTTCGAGGGCAGTACAAAGTCTATGCGCAAGAATTTTTCGTCAAACTTAATGGGAGTGGCGGATAACCAATACACTCTGTTTACGCAGATGTCCGCGCGCGGCTACTATCAACCGCAGCCGGCCAATAAAAATCTTATAGATACCGCAAACGAAACGTTCAAAAAGCAAAAAAATCAATTAAAGGCCAAGTAAAACCAATGCGCCGCCCGAGGTAAAAAGCCTCGGGCGGCGCACGTTATATACGGCATAAACTCCCGTCGTCATGTCGCGGCGCTTGACTTTGCCGAGGCTGTTTGGTAAAATGCTTTTAAAATCAAATCGAGGAGCGGCAAATGAAATACAATAAACTCGGTTCAACCGGACTTTCCGTCAGCGAAATAGGCCTCGGCTGCGAGGGCTTCGCCGAAGACGGCGGAGCCGGAACTGCTTCGATAATCGACCTTGCGCACGCAAACGGCGTGAATTACATAGATTTATATTCCTCCGACCCCACTGTGCGTTCCTCTCTCGGCAGAGCTCTCGAAGGCAGGCGCGGCGACTTTATTTTACAGGCGCACATATGCACAATCTGGCGCAACAACCAGTACATGGCTTCCCACCGCCTCGCAGAGGTGAAAGAGAGCTTCGACGACCTATTGAACCGTCTCGGCACAGACTATATAGACGTCGGAATGATACACTATATCGATTCGGTTGCCGAATGGAATAAGGCGGAAAAAAACGGCATACTCGACTATGCCGTCAAACTCAAAGAGAGCGGCAAAATCAAGCACATAGGCCTTTCGAGTCACAACCCCGTTGCCGCGCTTAAAGCCATTGAAAGCGGACTGATAGAAGTTCTGATGTTTTCGGTCAATCCATGCTATGATTTGATGCCGCCCGACGAAGACTGCGAAACGCTCTTTAACGCCGACAGCTACAAAAAGGGATTTGTAAATATGGACCCCGATAGAGAGCGGCTTTACGAAACCTGTCAGCGACTCGGAGTAGGCATAACCGTAATGAAAGTGTTCGCCGGAGGCGAACTTCTCTCGGAAAACTCTCCTGCGGGCAAGGCGCTTACCGTAAATCAATGTATTCACTATGCACTGACCCGTCCGGCGGTCTCCACGGTGCTTGTGGGCGCGCACAGCGCGGAAGAACTTGCAAAGAGCCTTGAATATGAGGCGTCTGCACCGGAGGAAAGGGATTATGCCTCGGCTCTTGCTTCCTTTCCGAAAGTCAGTTGGCTCGGCCGCTGTATGTATTGCGGACACTGCGCTCCGTGTCCTCGCGGAATCGACGTGGCGACCGTAACAAAATTTCTGAATCTGGCGAGGGCGCAGAGAGCTTTTCCCGAAACGGTGCGCGAACACTATGCGGCGCTCGCGGCCAAGGGTGGGGACTGTATTTCGTGCGGTTCGTGTGAAAGCCGCTGTCCCTTCGGCGTAAAAATTATTGAGAACATGCGCGCCGCAAAAGAACTTTTCGGCAAATAACGCGTCAATATCGGCACATTTAACAAATTTTGAAAAATTTTTCAAAAAAACACGGACATACGTTCGTATGTCCGTGTTTTGGCGCGGATGGAGGGATATTGCCGTTTCCCACGGTGTGTGAGCCTCGGCAAAGCGTCGTCGCGTTGCTCCTCGCGTGAACCACGTTGGTTCTTCACCCTCCAAACAAAAAAGACGCAAGTTTTTTCAACTTACGCCTTTTTTGGCGCGGATGGAGGGATATTGCCGTTTCCCACGGTGTGTGAGCCTCGGCAAAGCGTCGTCGCCTTGCTCCTCGCGTGAACCACGAGGTTCTTCACCCTCCAAACAAAAAAGACGCAAGTTTTTCAACTTACGCCTTTTTTGGCGCGGATGGAGGGATATTGCCGTTTCCCACGGTGTGTGAGCCTCGGCAAAGCG
>CANRIK010000005.1 GCA_947630705.1 uncultured Clostridia bacterium
AAAACATAGCCGAACGGCGTAACTGAAACGGTTACGTCGTTTTTCTTTTTGTCCTATCCCTATGGAGCAAATAGGAATCTTTTAATTTTCATTCACATTTCTCCTCATATGTAATTTTCTTTTGTTTAATGTGTTGCTTTTGCTTATTTGTACAAAACATCTTATAACATATTGTATGTACAAAATATGTACATTTTTTTAAATTATAGTACATAATATGTACAATGTCAATAAATAATCAATTAATTTTTCAATGTGAATATGATAAAGATAGGATCAAAACTAAAAGAATTGAGAAAAGTCGAAGGTCTCACTCAATCACAGTTAGCGGATATCCTTAAAATAAGCCGCGTAAATTATACTAGGTATGAGACCGACGTATCCAGACCCGATTTTGAGACTTTGGTTGCGATAGCAGATTATTACGAAATTTCTCTGGACGAGCTTTTTAATCGGGGAATTTAAATTTTAATCGTAGAATTTAAAATAAAACGTAAGAGCCGCGCGGACAAAAGTCCGCGCGGCTTTGTATATACGATGGTTATTCTGTGCGAATTAAGCATAAAAGAATGGGTAGGAGTGCGCTTTTCGAAAATTCGGCGGCCGCCCGAAATTACGTGCGTTTAATTTTTATAAAAGTGTTGCGAAATGATATACTTTTTCAGGTTAAATATGGTATAATAAATCAAAAGATTTATTTAGGAGAAAATTATGCTGTCGGATATCGAAATTGCTGAAAGCTGTAAAATGACGGACATTCGCGTTATCGCCGCAAAACTCGGGCTGAAAGAGGACGACCTCGAACTGTACGGAAAGTACAAGGCAAAGATAAATTTGCCGAAAGTAAATCCCAAATCGAAACTTGTGCTCGTTACCGCAATCAACCCCACCGCAAGCGGAGAAGGTAAGACTACCGTCTCGATAGGACTTGCCGACGGCATGTCCAAAATAGGCAAGAAAGTCTGCCTTGCCCTTCGCGAGCCCTCGCTGGGCCCCGTATTCGGCATAAAAGGCGGCGCGGCCGGCGGCGGATATGCGCAGGTTGTGCCCATGGCGGATATAAACCTTCATTTCACAGGAGATTTGCACGCGATAACGGCCGCAAACAATTTGCTCTGCGCAATGATAGACAACCATATTTTCCGCGGAAACGCCCTTAAAATCAAACACGTCTATTTCAAGCGTTGCATGGATATGAACGACAGGTCTCTGCGCAACATAACTCTGCACAATCAGGCCGGCAACATGAAAGGTTGCGTAAGCTATGAAAGGGAAGAGGGCTTCGAAATAACCGCGGCGTCGGAAGTCATGGCAATCCTCTGTCTCGCCACGGATCTCGCCGACCTCAAAAAGAGGATAGGCAATATAGTTGTCGGAATTTCCGAAGACGGAGAATACGTCCGCGCTCGCGACCTTAAAGCCGACGGAGCAATGACCACTCTTTTGAAAGACGCCATAAAACCCAACCTCGTTCAGACTCTCGAAGGCACTCCGGCAATCGTGCACGGCGGACCTTTCGCGAATATAGCCCACGGCTGCAACTCGATACGCGCCACTTACACGGCGATGACCCTTGCCGATTACACCGTTACGGAGGCCGGATTCGGCGCGGATCTCGGCGCAGAAAAATTTCTCGATACAAAGTGCCGCATTGCCGGCATAGAACCCGACTGCGTAGTAGTCGTCGCAACGGTAAAAGCTCTTAAACTTCACGGCGGAGCCGATAAAACGGAGCTCTCAACCGAAAATATCGCGGCGTTGAGAGCCGGACTTCCCAATCTTTTAAAGCACATAGAAAACGTCGTGAACGTATATAAGAAGCCCGTAGTCGTGGCAATGAACAGATTTGCAACGGATACGCAGGCCGAGATAGACGAGGTGCTCTCCGCATGCGAGAAGGTTGGGGCGCAGGCCGTATTTACCGACGTGTTCCTGAAAGGCGGCGAGGGCGGCAAAGAGCTTGCCAAAGCCGTAGTCGCGGCGTGCGACAAACATTCCAAATTGCATTTTTCCTATAATCTGTCCGATTCGATTGTAAAGAAATGCAACGATATTGTCAAAAATGTATACGGCGGCGAAGGCGCCGATTTCTCCGAACTCGCAATGGAGAAAATCAATGAAATAGAAAGCAAGGGAATAACCGGACTTCCCGTTATAATCGCCAAGACTCAATATTCTCTCTCCGACGACGCGAAAAAACTTGCCCGTCCCGAAGGTTTCAGAATTTATGTCAGAGACGTCATCTACAAGGGCGGCGCGAACTTCATAGTGGCCGTTGCCGGAGAGATAATGCTCATGCCGGGACTTTCGAAAGTACCTTGCGCGGAGCATATCGATATCGACGAAAACGGAGTCATAAGCGGTCTCTCCTGACCTATTGTGCATTAAAGCATTTTCCGATACGCATCGGTTTGGCGCTCTTTTACGCGTCTATACTCTCATTAATTAGCAAAAGGTTTTTAATAATGCAAATTCCCGAGGCAACTAACTTTATAGAACAGTTCATAAACGAGGAGCTCGAAGCCGGAAAATTCGAGTCGGTTGGCAATAAAATACTCGTACGTTTTCCCCCCGAACCCAACGGCTATCTGCATATCGGCCACGTAAAAGCCATGTGCATAAATTTCGGCGTTAAAGAGAGGTACGGCGGCGAGTTGAATCTTCGCATGGACGACACGAATCCGGCCAAGGAAGATTACGAGTACGTAAATTCCATAGTCGAAGCCGTAAAATGGCTGGGCTTTAAGTACGACCGCCTTGTTTTTGCCTCCGATTACTATGAAAAACTTTACGAAATTGCGGAAAAATATATAAAGGAAGGCAACGCGTACGTATGCGACCTTTCCGCGGAGGAAATCACCGCAACTCGCGGCACCTTGACGGAGGTCGGCACGCCCTCTCCCTATCGCAACAGGAGCGTGGAGGAAAATTTGGAGCTCTTCCGAAATATGCGCGCCGGGAAATATCCCGACGGAGCGCGTGTTTTGAGAGCAAAAATCGACATGTCCTCGCCCAATCTCAATATGCGCGATCCGGTATTATACAGGATTGCTCACGTCGAACATTATCGTACGGGCAACAAGTGGTGCATATATCCCATGTACGATTTTGCACACCCTCTGTCCGACGCCATAGAGGGGATAACTCATTCGCTATGTTCTCTCGAATTCGAAAATCATCGTCCGCTCTACGATTGGGTGATAGAAAAGGCTGGTTTTCCCAAGCCCGTACCCAGACAGATTGAGTTTGCGCGCCTCAACATAACAAACACTCTAATGTCCAAGCGCTATCTCAAAAAGTTGGTTGACGAGGGATTTGTGCGCGGCTGGGACGACCCTCGCATGCCTACTATAATGGGACTGAAAAACCGCGGAGTTCCCCCCGAGGCTTTGAAAAAATTCTGCGCCGACGTCGGCGTGGCAAAGGCCTATTCGGTTGTAAACGCCGCACAGCTCGACAGTTGCATACGCGATAATCTGAACGAGAACGCCGAGAGAGCCATGGCAGTGCTCAATCCCGTAAAGCTCACCATAACAAATTATTCCGGAGAGGAGGAAGTGGATTTCGAAAAGAATCCCGTCAAAAACGTGGGCTCGCGTAAAATCAGATTTACGGGCAGCGTATATATAGACGGAGATGATTTTTCGCTCGACCCTCCTCCCAAATACAAAAGACTGCAAAAGGGCGGCACCGTCCGCCTCAAAGCGGCGTATATCGTACGTTGCGACGACGTGATTTTGGACGATGAAGGGAAAGTTAAAGAACTTCTGTGCACATATTTCCCCGAAAGTCGTAGCGGCAGCCAACAGCCTTGCGAAATTAAGGCAAAGGGAGTAATTCAGTGGGTGGACGCAAAGTACGGCGTGGACTGCGAGTTCAGACAGTACGAACCTCTGTTAAAAGACGAGGAGTATCCCGATCAGGACTACGGCGAACGCCTTAATCTCAACAGCGAAAAGATATTGCACGGCAAAGCCGAGCCCCGTCTCTTCGAAAGCGAGGACGGAACGCCCTTCCAGCTCATGCGCACGGGCTACTATAAAAAAGCCGAAGACAACGGACTTGTGCTGTCCGAAATAGTTTCTCTGAAAGACAACTTCAACAAATAAACGGAGTATAATTTTGATATTCGAAATAATTATCGGTATTTTCATCGGCCTTTTTGCTGTAATAGGTCTGATTATCGGATTGATAAAAGGCTATATCAAAGTGCAGACTTGGGCGGGAGAATACCTTGTGTCATCGCTTTTGACCATAAGCCTGGGCGCAATATTCAACGCCGTCGGAGTTGACCCGATGGTAAGCGGAATTATAGTCATAATTGCCGCCGTGCTCTTTTTGCTCGGTTGTATGGGACTTTCCAAACTGATTCGAAACCTCATTTCCAATTCGTTTGCAAAGCGCGACGAAGAACTCCGCAAATACGGCGCAGTGGGAGTGATAAACCGTATATGGGGCGGAATAGTTCTCGCCATAAAAGGTTTGATTATCTCGCTGTTTATAGTTGTTCCCATTCTTGTAGCGCTCGATTTGTCGCAGTTGTCGGCAAATATGCCTGCGATGGCGAGCGTATACGACAGCGCGCTGTGGTACATGATTAAGCCGATAGCTTTCGACTTTATAGTGCTGGGATTTTTGAATATAGCCATACGCCACGGTTTTTCGAACGGCATTTCCTCCGCGCTGTGGGGGATAATAGTATTCGGCCTTATTGTCGGAGCCGGATTTATGTCGTTTAATCTCGTTTTCAATTCCGGACTTTTTGCGGGCGCGAGCGCGTCATTCGGGGAAGTCGTGGCCGGTTGGTTCGGAGGTTTCCAACTTCCGGAAGGTATCCCCACGGCGATAGCGCAGTGGATAATCGTGGCCGGTATATTCCTCTTGCTTACGATAATTATACTTCTTGTATCGTTTTTCGTTTCGAGAGTGCTGGTATTTGCCCGTCTCGGCCCTGCATTCTATATCGTGGACGGCATACTCGGAGCCATAGTGCTGTTTATTCTCGTGACGGCAGTAATGCTATTCATAGGCTTTTTGGTACAGCCTATTTACGACCTCGAATTCATGGCGCCGCTCACAAGCTACTTCGATATGAGTACGGTTGCAAGATATTTCTATCAGGATAACTTCCTGTCTCTTTGCGGAATGCCGACGCTTATTCCGTTGAGGGATTGGCTGACATGATTTCTCATTTCTGAAAACAAAACAATTAAAGCCGCCCGTCATGCGACGGGCGGCTTTAAAAATTGCAAAGTTTATTTCCGCTTTAAATTTTTTCGGAATAGCTCTGGCAACATGTGCAGGCTTCGGCGTTGCATGTGCAGCCGACCTTGATTTTGGGAAGAGTGCAGTTGCAGCTTTGATAGTTGTGTCTGCAAGAAGAAACGTCGCAGGCGATATCGATATTTACGTTGCTTTCCATAGAATACCTCCGTCAGTATTTTGTGCCGTCCTCCGTAAAATATTCAAAGCCCCTTGACAAAATCACGTGCATGACATAAAATAAACGAAAGGAGAATTTTATGAAAGTTATACTCTTGCAAGACGTTAAAGGACAGGGCAAAAAGGGAGAAGTAGTGGACGTAAACGAAGGTTACGCACGTAATTTTCTCATCAAAAAAGGTTTGGCGGAAATCGCCACGGCGTCCAAGCTCAACGATATCTCTATGAAGAAATCCGCCGCCGATTTCCATAGAGCGGAGGAAATCAAAGCCACGCGCGAACTCGCGAGCACAATCTCCGGTAAAACGTTTAAAGTCGCAATAAAGGCAGGGCAGAACGGCAAAGTTTTCGGTTCGGTCACTTCCGGCAATATCTCCGATGCGCTATCCGCCGCCGGATATAACGTGGACAAAAAGAAAATAATCTTAAATCAACCCATAAAAAATCTCGGCGTATACGAAGTGGAACTCAAACTCATGGAGGGGATATCCGCCAAGATAAATATCGACGTCGTAGCCGGTTGAACCTTTTCGGCTTTAAAAAGCGGAACGCCATACAGCGTTCCGCTTTTTTATATGTATGTAAGTCTGTAATCTGATGTGTTTTTATCTGCCTCGGCTGCCTCCGCCTCCGAAGCCTCCGCCGGAATGACCGCCGAAACTTCCCCCGAAGCCTCCGAACCCATTCATTCCTCCGCCGTTCATGCCCGAAGCCGACGGCCTTGAAATCATTCCCGACGCAATGCTCGTCATAGAATGTCTTATCAGACTGTTGAGTATCATGAAGTCGAGAGCGATTTCAAATGACGAGGAGGTGGCCCATGCCGGCGGCGCAACCGTCAGATTCTTGAATTTTTCTTCCCAGATATCCGAAACGTTCAGAACCTGTGCGTAAGGCAATACGTGATAGTAGTACTGCGGATCGCTTTCAAGCAGAGCTTCGAGTCTGTCCTTTTCCGCATACAGTATAAAGTTTCTGAATCCAACTATCTGGTTGAGCTTTTCCGTGTATTCGCGAGTTCTGCTTATTATGCATACGGCAACGGAAACGTTCGTAAAACATATGAGACATATCAGCAGTTTCGGAATTAACGGCATTACCGAAGAGGGGATAATAAATGTAAACGCCGCGGTGCAAGCCAATATTCCCAACGCCAAAAGTACGCCGAAAAGCACGTTTTTTCCGCCTCTGTTTTTCAGTTTGTTGTACATAATCGATTCGGTAAAGCCGTACAGCACCAGCGCCGGTATGAGCGCGATAAATCCGAACAGATACGTCATTAAAGACATGTTCATGATTCCCAGCACAAACGGAGCTATTCCTATAAGCAATCCGCTCAAAAGTGCGAATATAATGGAGACTCCGATGCTCGAACTCATATACAGTCCCTTTGCTTTTTCGTTTGCGAGAGCGGTGGCCCTCTCAAAGGTAGGATAGAACACGTATTTCAGATCGTTCGTCCGCACGGCGTCGCCGTTTTTGAAAAGTCCCGAAAATACCGTATGTTCGTAGCTCTCCGCCGTTGCCGGCAGGTTCTTTATCCTTATGATTGTGGGATTGTCTTTGTCGTCGAGATTGATTTTCAGATATCCCTTGTCCGCCCAGTAGAATATGAGCGCGGTAACGTCCTCGGAGTTTACCTTGTTGTCTATGAGCTTGCCCATAATCAACGGGTCCATGCCCTCCGGAGCCTCGAAATTCACAACGGGCGTAAGGTTTGTCCTGCTGAACAGGAACAGCTTTACGCATATGGTCAGAAGCAACAGCGCGGCGGCGGCGATTACGAACCAGTAAGGAGTGAAATCGAAATACATTCCTATTGCACCCTCTTCGAACGCAAGATCGAAAGTCACCGCTGTCATTGGTTTCAAATTGGAAGTTTCTGTGGTGATAACCGTTCTTCCGTTTTCGTTGACAGTTTCGCTGTAAATTTTGTCGCCCGTATCGTCCTCGCCGAGCGCGCCCACATACCTCACCGCCGAACCGCTTATATAGCCATCGGGCAGAACGAGTGTAATTTTTGCGTGGTTTATGTTGCAGGAGTTTCCGCTTCCTATGGGATTAAGGCTCAACTTTCCCTCGTTGATTGTCGTGTTTCCCAGACAGTAGAGGTAGCTCAACCTGTAAGTCTCGCTCTTGCCAAACTTTCCGAGGGAATCGCCTATATCCACCGTCACAAAATCGGAGTCGTCTATTCTGACCTCGTATGGCACGTCCGTGTCTCCCGTAATCAGTTTTACTCCCTCGACGGAAATGTCCTTAACCTGCGCTCCGGCATTGGTCGGAATATCTCTCATAAATCCCGTACTGTTTCTTCCGAGGTAATTTACTTTGATTACTTCCGTAACCCGAATTTCGGAATTTGCGCTTATGTCGTAAACTATGTTGTAGTCGTCAAATTCGTAACGGTAATCGCCCCCGTAAGTATCGGCGGAAGCGGTCGTCCCCGAAAATGCGAAAACGCACAATAGCGCGGCAAGAATAACCGACGCAAAGAGGGGCAATGCTATTCTTTTTCTCATATTTTTTCCCTGTGAAGGCATGTTTTGCCTTCGTATTATCAAAACTGAACTTTAACGTTCTGTCTTTCGGCAGCGTCGTCAACCTCGAAATAAGGCTGTTTTTCAAGTTTCATCATCTTTGCAATAATGTTGGACGGAATGGATTCTCTCTTCGTATTGAATGCCTTGACGACCGCATTGTAGTACTTGCGCGAATTGGCAATTTCGTTCTCGACTCCGCGCAAATCATTCTGCAAATTCAGAAAGTTTTGGTTTGCTTTCAATTCGGGATATCTCTCCATTACGAGATTGAAAGAGCGCAGAGCCTGCGAAAGTTGTGCGTTTGCCTGAATCTTTTCGGCCGCGGTAGTTGCCGCCTGCGCGTTTGAACGCGCCTCGGTAACGCTTTGAAGCACTTGGCTTTCATGCTTTGCATAGCCCTTGACCGTTTCTACAAGGTTGGGGATGAGGTCGTATCTCTTTTTGAGATGCACGTCCATAGTTGAAAATGCCTCTTCAACGGACGAACGCATCGATACGAACTTGTTGTGAGTGGAAAATCCCCATATGAGAGCGATGATAATCAGCAGTCCCAAAACACTGCCGACCACAATTCCGGCAATGGCGCCCGTACTTAAAAGTAAATTCATAATTTTCTCCTTACATTAAAGTTTCTTTTTATTTTAGAGTTTCTTTATTTCCGCTATTGCGTTTTTGAGGAAGGTTTCGGCGGTCGAGCCTTTTTTAATGTTTTCGAGGGCTTCCTCGACGGTAAACCATTTAACTTCGTCGAGTTCCTTTGTGTCAATCTGCATTTCTCCGTCCTCTGCGATCATGAGAAAATTCAGCATAAGCACGTTCCTCGGCTCATGATAGCGCGAGGACATGTATTTGGCTTTAACCGTATTTAAATTTGTCTCTTCCTTGAATTCCCTTGCCACGGTCTTTTCCGCAGTCTCTCCCTTTTTAATGTATCCGGCAAAGAGAATATATTCGTCCTGATTCTTATGACGGGCAAGTAAAATTTTATCTTTCGCACGGTTGGTGACTACCATGCTCACTGCCGTGGCAAACTGCGGAAAGCGATATTCCTTGCAATTTTTACAATAAGGCACGAGTCCTTCGCCCTGAACGTACATCAGTGTGAGCGGTTCTCCGCATTCTACGCAAAACATATTTATCCTCCTTATTTTCGTTTCGTATTTCCGTACATATTAATTATATACCTGATTTCAACGATTTTCAATACCCTTTAAGCATTTTGCCATACCTGTTGACATATTTTTTACAATATAGTATAATCCTTTAAGTAAAACGTCGATTGATTTTTATGATCATTCGATATCGAAGGACGGCGTTTATGGATTATTTATACGCAAAAGAATATCTGAAAAGTATAGGACAGAGCCAACTTTTAAAGTACTATGACGAGCTCGACGAAGACGAGAGAGCGCAGCTTCTCAAAGATATCGAAAGAACGGATTTCGGAGTGCTTGAAAACATAGGCGCGGAGCGCGCTCCGTTAGGCAAAATAGAACCGATAGCGCCGCTGGGACTCGAAGAGAGCGCAAGACGGCGAGAGGAATTCGAAAACAAAGGATTGCAACTTATTTCGGAGGGCAAAGTAGCGGCCGTGCTTCTCGCCGGCGGACAGGGCACCCGTCTGGGTTTCGATAAACCGAAGGGCATGTTCAATATGGGGGAAAACAAATTTCTATCCATATTCGAGCTCCATATCAAAGATCTTTGCGGAGTCGCGGAGGCGGCCGGAAGATTTTGTCCGCTGTATATAATGACGAGCGAGACCAACAATGACGACACGGTAAAATTCTTCAAGGAAAACGCATATTTCGGCTATCCCGAAGATAAAATACACTTCTTTATACAGGATGTGGCGCCTACGTGCGATTTTGACGGCAAGGTCTTTCTCGACGAAAAACATCGGGTATCTCTCGCGCCCAACGGCAACGGCGGTTGGTATAAATCCCTCGTTTCCCACGGTCTCGACAAAGTTCTCAAAAAAGAGGGAGCGGAGTGGATAAACGTCTGCGGAGTGGACAACGTATTACAGCGCATATGCGATCCGGTGTTTGTCGGAGCAACCGTCTGTGGCGGATATGTCAGCGGCACGAAAATCGTGAGAAAAGAGAGACCCGACGAGAACGTAGGTCTCCTTTGCAAGGTGGACGGCAGACCGTCGGTTATAGAGTACTACGAAATGGACGACTCTCTTAAAAATTTGAGCAAAGACGGCAAACTCGTGTACTGTAACGGCATAATTTTGAATTATCTGTTCAATATAAGCGCGCTCGACAGGGCCGCGACGGAAAAATTTCCCTATCATTTAGCGGTAAAAAAGATAGCGCACGTAGAGAACGGAGAAAGGATAAAGCCGGAAGCTCCCTGCGGCTACAAGTTCGAAACGCTCGTAGTGGATATGGTGGCGGCCATGGAAAATTGTCTGCCCTTCGAAGTTAGCAGAAAAAGCGAATTTGCGCCCGTAAAAAACGCAGTCGGCAACGACAGCGTAGATACAGCGCGAGCTCTCTTAAAGGAAAACGGCTTTTTGTTATGAAAAAATGTATCTGTATTCTGTTATGTATATTCACGGTTTTAGCGCTGTCGTTTTCCGGCTGTGCCGTTTTAAATGGCAAGGACGGAAAAGACGGCAAAGATTTGAACATTTACGACGTCTATGAAGCCACTAACGCGGCGCGAGAGGAGAAGGGACTCGAACAGCTCGACTTTCTCGAATTTGTCGAACAGTATCTCCACTATGAAGTGCAAATGACCGACGACGGAAATCTCCGTTCTTCCATTAACCGTTCGCTCCTCTGTTCGGTGGGCATAGTCGCAAAATTCAACTATCCGATATCCGAAAGCAAGTCTTTTGCCGGTTCGGGAGTAATAGTGGATATCGACAAGGAGAACGGCAACGCGTATGTAATAACCAACGCACACGTTGTGTACGACACAAACGCTTCGCCGTCCGTCGTCAAATCGCTTGAAATCTATCTGTACGGCAATGACGACAGAAATATTACGGGCACCGAACCCATAACCGAAGTTTCTCTTGTTACGTACGCTCTTTCCTACGACATAGCCCTTCTTAAAATAGAGGGCAGTGAAATTTTAAAGAACAGCGCCGCATGCGCCGCGGTATTTGCCGAGAGCGAAACGGTGAATATCGGCGAAGTCGTCTATACCGTCGGCTATCCCGCCGCGGAGGGTATCTCCGTAACGCAAGGCATAATCAGCAGAGAAAACGAGTATATAGGAATCGATTTTGCCGACGGCGACTCTTCCTCGTCGGATAATTCGGGTTCATCTTACGGCAAAGAAATTTATGTTCAGAGAGTAATGCGTACCGACGCGGCAGTAAACGGCGGAAGCTCCGGCGGCGCGCTCTTCGACGCCTCCGGCAGGATACTCGGAATAGTCAATTCCAAAGACCCCGAAACCGTAAACGAAAATATGGGATACGCGCTGTGCGGTTCTTACGTGAAGCGTCTTTGGAAACTTATGAGGGACGGCTATTTGAATTCGGAGTCAAGCTACGGCGTTTGTCGCGCCGTGTTCCCTGCGGAAATAGGCTTCACCACCGACGTGGAATTCGATAACGTCACCAATCTCGTCGAACTTACGGATACGGTCTGCGTTCTCTCCGCCTACGGCAGTTTCAGAACGGGCGACATAATAAAGCGCGTGGAAATTATAGACGGCAGCGGAAATACGGTGGACGGACTCGATGTGGAGAGATATTTCAATATCGACGACGTGCTTCTCTCCGCGCGCAACGGCGATATTGTAGTTTACACGGTGGAGAGGGACGGTCAGACGCAACAGCTCCGATTCGAACCGCTGTTCGAAAATTGCGCATAAGTTGAGAGCCAAACGACTATTCAATGTTAAAATAATTTTAATGACATGCGGCGCGGAACGCAAAATGCGTTCCGCGCCGCTTATTTTTAGTTATTTTCAGTTCTTTGCCTCTATGGTATTTATATCGTAAGGCGTAACCTGATATACGTAATAATTCAGCCAGTTTATGTAAAACAGATTGGCGGTGGAAGTCCAGTTCATCTTGACTTCCGTCATGTCGTTGTCCGCAAAATAATTTACGGGCGGCTTTATGGGCAGACCCTTCGCCTTATCCCGCTCATATTCGTTTTTAAGGGTGTACCTGTCGTATTCCATGTGCCCCGTAACGAAAACTCTGCGGTTGTCCACGCTCTTGATTATAGAAGCTCCCGCGCGCTTCGAATACGCAAGAATTTTCAAATCGTCCACATGCATAATATCCTTGGCATATATAATCGTATGACGGGAATGAGGCATATGGAACTCGTCTGAAATACCTCTCATAAGCGGTTCGGGCACGCCGTCGCGTATGCGTTGATGAGCAAAGATGCCGAAGCATTTGTCCTTTAAGGGGTGCTTTTTTATGCCGTAAAAATGGTATAGCGCCGCCTGCGCGCCCCAGCAGATGAAGAGGGTGGAGGTCACGTTGGATTTTGTCCAGTCCAGAATATCCACCAGCTCGCGCCAATACGTCACTTTTTCGAAAGGCAGATTTTCCACGGGCGCTCCCGTTATTATCATTCCGTCGAACTTCCTGTTTTCGATTTCGTTGAAAGTCTTGTAAAATCTGTCGAGATATCCCTTTTCGGTGTGCGTGGCATTGTATGAAGAGGTGTTTATAAGAGTTATTTTGACTTGAAGGGGAGAGTTTGAGAGCAGTCGCATGAGCTGCGTCTCCGTCGTCTCCTTATTCGGCATGAGATTCAGAATTGCAATTTCAATCGGCCTTATATCTTGGTTGAAAGCGCGTTCGTGGTCCATGACGAACAGTCGCTCGCCTGTAAGAACTTTGTAGGCCGGAAGGTCTTTATCAATAATGATGGGCAAAGTTATAAGCTCCTTCTAAAATATTTCAAACCTTATCGAGCGCTTGCGCGAGGTCGGCAATGAGGTCGTCCGCATTTTCTATGCCCACGGAGAGCCTCACGAGATTATGGGGAACTCCGGCGGCTTTAAGATCCTCCTCCGAAAGCTGTCTGTGAGTGGTGGAGGCCGGATGGAGAACGCAACTTCTCACGTCCGCCACGTGCGTTTCCTGCGTTATGAGTTTGAGCGACTCCATAAATTTCGCGCATTTTTCGACGTCGCCCCTGATTCCGAAACTCATCATTCCGCCCTGACCGTCGGGCAGATATTTCTGCGCCGTGGCGTAGTATTTGTCTCCTTTGAGAGAGGGATGTTTTATCCACTCTATTTTGGGGTGTTTTGAAAGGTATTCGGCTATTTTTTTCGCGTTCTTGCTGTGTCTTTCCATGCGGAGCGCCAGCGTGTCGCAGCCTATGTATGACAAAAATCCGTTTTGGGGGCTCATGATCGCTCCCAAATCTCTTATCATCTGCGCCCTGCATTTTGTGCCGAAAGCAACGGGGAGGTCTGCATAGACAAGACCGTGATAGCTCTCGTCCGGCTCGTTGAAAGAACGGTATCTGGGATTGCCTTTAAAGTTGAAATTGCCGATATCCACGATAATACCGCCGAGCGCGGCCGCATGTCCGTCGAGATATTTTGAAGAGGAGTGGACAACTATATTTGCGCCCCATTCCGCCGGTCTGCAAAGAATGGGAGTGGCGAGAGTATTGTCTACCACGAATAAAACGCCGTGCTTTTTGGAGATTTTTGCAAATTTTTCGAAGTCGAGAACAACTATGGAGGGATTTGCGATAGTCTCCGTAAAAATCAGTTTTGTTTTGCCGTCAATAAGTTTTTCTATTTCTTCGGCCGGTGCGTCGGGGTCGAAAAATCTGCACTCTATGCCGAGCTTTGGCAAGGTCACGGAAAACAGGTTGTAGCTTCCGCCGTATATCGCGGAGGAAGATATGATATTGTCGCCGGCTCCCGCGACGCACATAACGGTAAGCGCCGTTGCCGACATGCCGGAGGAACAACCTATCGCACACGCGCCCTTTTCGAGCGCGGCTACCTTTCCCTCAAACGCCGCAACGGTCGGATTGGCAAGCCGAGAGTAGAAGTATCCGTCCGACTTCAAGTCGAAAAGGTCGGCCATGTCCTGCGTCTTTTCATATGCGTAAGTAGTGGACTGCACTATGGGCGGAATTCTCGCTTCGCCGCTTTTCGGCGAATATCCGGCCTGTACGCAAAGAGTATCCTGTTTGAGATTTTTATTCATATGTCACCTCCGATAGACGTTTATCTGTATTGTTTAAGTTCTCTGTCGAGTTCGCGCTTTCTGTCGCGCTCCGCAATGGTTTTCTTCTTGTCATAATTCTGCTTGCCGCGGCAGAGCGCTATCTGAACTTTTACGAGACTTCCCGAAAAGTAGATTGAAATCGGCACGAGAGTGTAGCCCTTTTCGTTGATTTTTCCGGCAAGTCTGGCAATTTCCGACTTGTGCATAAGCAGTCGTCTGTCGCGCTTGCTGTCCTTTGTGGAAAATGCGCCCGACTTGTCATAGACGGGTATATGCATGTTTTTAAGGGTCAGTTCGCCGCCGCGCAATAAGCAAAAACTGTCTTTCAGATTACAGTTTCCGGCTCGAAGCGATTTTACTTCCGAACCTTCGAGAACTATTCCCGCCTCGTATTTTTCGAGTATAAAATACTCGAAAGAGGCGTACTTGTTATAGGCAATCTGCGTCATTTTATCAAATTATATCACAATAATTTTTATAAGTAAAAACTTTTAAAGGCAAACTTTCATAATAACTTTCATTTTGCCGAGATCGCAGGCCATGATGCGAACTCGCAGGCTGTCGCCCATTCGGAAGCTGTGAGTTCTGCCCTTCAACATAAATTTATCGGCAAAAAATTCATAGCCGTCGTCCGGCAAGTCCTCGTAAGGAATAAGCCCCTCAACGGTATTTTCCAGCTCGCAGTAAACCCCGTGAGCGGTTACTCCCGAAACTATCGCGTCGAATTCTTCGCCCAACTTGTCGCTCATATATGCCAGCTTGTATAAATCGTCCACGTCGCGTTCGGCGCGCTCCGCGGTAATCTCTCTTTCTGAAAGTTCCGCTCCGGCCTTTTTTGCGAACTCGCGGTAGAGTTCCGCCGCCTTTTCCGCATTTTTGTGCAGAAAACATTTCAGCGAGCGATGTACGAACAGATCGGGATATCTTCTAATGGGTGATGTGAAATGGCAGTAGCACTCGGAGGCCAGCCCGAAATGTTTTAAGTTGTCCGAACAATATCTCGCCTTCTGCATGCTCCGCAGCATAACTTTGTTGACCACTTTTCCGTACGGCTTGTCCGCAACTTTTTCAAGTATATTTTTGAAATCCCGAGGCTCCGTATCCTTGAAGCCGCCCTCGGTCTTTATGCCCAGATTGCGTATGAACGAGAAAAATTCTGCCGTCTTTTCGGGCGACGGTTTTTCATGGACGCGGTAGAGGCAGGGGAGGTCCTTTTCTCGCATGAATTCGGCTACGGTCTCGTTGGCGGCTATCATGAATTGCTCTATCATTCTCTCCGAAATAGTTCTCTCCGCCCTCGGAATCTCTATTTCTCCGTCCTCGTTCACGTATATATGAGCGTCCGGCAAGTCCATGTCGATACAGCCCATGCTCTTTCTTCTCCCTTCGAGAATGAGACACAGCTCTTTCATCGCGTCAATGCTATCGGCTATGTCGGAGTACTTTAATCGAACGGACGGGTCGCCTTCGCATACGGCCGCGACCTCCCGATAGGTGGTTTTATGTCTGCTTCTTATCACACTTTCGAAAATTTTACGGTCGAGCCTCTTTCCGCTTTTGTCGAAGGTCATCTCGCAGGTAACCGCGTACCTTTCCTCGCCCTCGTTCAGCGAACATATGCCGTTTGAGTATTCTTTGGGCAGCATAGGCAATACCCTGTCGGGGAAGTAAACGGAAGTTCCTCTCTCGTAAGCCTCTCTGTCGGGAGCGGAACCGTATTTGACGTAGTGACTGACGTCGGCGATATGCACGCCCAAAATATAGCGATCGCCGCTTTTTTCTATGCTTACGGCGTCGTCCATATCGCGAGTGTCGTCGCCGTCCACCGTAAAGATTATTTTGTCTTTCAAATCCGTTCTGTCCGTCGGCACGGGATAGGTTTTTTCGGCTTTTTGCGCCTCTTTTACCGTCTCGTCGGAAAAATTCGTTTCAAGTCCGTAGGCACGTATAATGGAGAGCTCCTCCGCCGCCAAATCGCCCTCTTCGCCGATTATTTCGACTATTTTCCCAACGGGCGCTCTGCCTTTTGGGAACGACGTGATTTCGCATACGACTTTTTGTCCGTTTTTCGCGCCGTAAAGACAGCTCCGAGGAACGGAGGGGGTGGGGCGTTTTTCGTCGTCGGGGTACACTCTTGCGGAGTTTCTCTCAAAAACGAGAGTGCCCACCACGGGCGAGGGGTTGCGTTCGGTCACCGACAAAATTACGGCTTCGTCGGCAGTGCCCTTCACGTGAGCAAAAATCACCTTATCGCCGTGGAACGCGCCGTTTGTCGCATGCACCGGCACAAAGTAATCCTCTCCGCCCGAATCGGGAGTAATAAACGCAAAGCCGCGTTCGTGTGCTCGGACGGTGCCGGTCATGCTTTTGGTTAAATTGTTTTTCGAACGGAATTTTCCGCGGTACGGAGTATTTTTCATCTCTATGTAACTTTTTCTTGCGCTGAATATCAAAAATCAATAAAGGCGGCTTAAAGCCGCCTTTTGTAGAAATACTTAACCGAGTATGAGAGGGAAAACAATCTGTACGATATAAACCGTTATTGCAAGCACGGTTATTACCGCAAGACTAACCCAAGTCCATTTTTTCAGTTTGGCTTCTATACTGTTGCCCTTGTGTTTTCCGAAGAACGTTTCGCTTGAAGCCGTAATTCCCTGAATACCCTCGGAATTGCTCTTTTGGAAGAGTACCATCAGAATGGTGACGAGAGCGGTAAGAAAGATAAGAATTATGCAAATCGAACACAGCGTAACGTAAGTATACCACAACGCGTTCATAATCAACACCTCAAAAGGTTTTTATCGTATTACTTGTACGATTATATCATAAGGAAAATCATTTTACAATCAAAAAACCGTCCGTTTTGAAAAATTTTTATTCGGTTTTCTTAATAGAGGGTCTTTTTTCACCGAATTTGTTTATTACGAATATGCCGAAGCATACAAGTGCGAGAGCGGCGAGTGTGAACCAACTCAAAAGCTGACCGCTTTCTCCCAGAATGAGCGCGGAGAAAAGCGCGCCGAAGAGCGGATTCGTACTCTTGAACACGGCCACTTTGGATACGGGATTGTATCTCAAAAGGAAACTCTGCAACGTAAACGCGCAAGCGGAGAGGAAGGCGAGATACAACAGCATGAACGCCGCCCCTACGTCAATGTGCGTAATGCGACCGCCTGCGGCGAGCCCTATTATAACAAGCAGGAGACCTCCGCAGAGGAATTGCCAACCGCAAATTGCCGTCGTGTCCTCACGTTTTGAAAAAATTTTAACGAATCCGGCGGCCATTGCCGCAGAGAGTCCCGAAAAAATTATGAATCCCTCGCCCGTCAGCTTGAACTCGAAACTGAAATCTCCGCCGATATTGATTAGAATTACTCCGCCGAATCCCAAAACGCAGCCGAACAATTTAACGAGGTTGAATTTTTCCGTGCGGAATATAAAACATGCGGCTATTATGGTGAAAAAGACGCCCAATCCGTTCAGAACGGAAGATTTCACTCCCGTACAGTTTGCGAGCCCAATATAGAAGAACGTATACTGCAACGCCGTCTGAAACAGCGCGACTATCGCCACGCACCACCAATTTTTGGCCTTCGGTATCAGAAATTTTCTTTTGGAAACGCTTCCGAAAGCAATCACCAAAGCTCCGGCGAGAGAAAATCTCGTGCCGGCGAAAAGTATCAGCGATTGAGGCGAAGAGGTGTCTATTTCAAAGAGTTTATAGCCTATTTTTACGCATGGAAAGGCGCTTCCCCACAGAATACAGCAGAAAATTGCACATATGCACACCACCCACGTCTTTGAAAAAGTTTTTTCCGGTTCTTTGAATATCACGCTATTATTATATTTAAATTTCAAAAATAAGGCAAATAAAAACGTCCGAGGCAAGAAATTTCTTGCCTCGGACGTCTGAATAAAATTTGAATAGTGTCAGTTTATAATTCCGTATTTAAACTATAAGGCTCTTTCCCGTCATCTCCTTGGGTATGGGCAATCCCATAACCGTCAGAAGAGTGGGGGCGAGGTCTGCAAGAATTCCGTCGTTGCGCAGGGTAACGTTCTTGTATTTTTCGGAAATGAGCACAACGGGCACGGGGTTCGTGGTATGCGCCGTGAAGGGCGAGCCGTCGTCGGAGAGAAGTTTGTCGGCGTTTCCGTGGTCTGCCGTAAGCAATAATGAGCCGCCCATGGAGAGTATCTTGTCCGCTACTTTCTTTACACATTCGTCCACGGTCCCCACGGCTTTGACGGCGGCTTCGATTACGCCGGTGTGCCCTACCATGTCGCAGTTTGCAAAGTTTAATATCATCACGTCGAACTTTCCGCTGTCAAGTTCTTCCAAAGCCTTTTCGGTAACGAGATATGCGCTCATTTCCGGCTGTAAATCGTAGGTAGCAACCTTCGGCGAGGGTATTAGGTCTCTCTGTTCGCCCTCGTTAGGAGCTTCCACGCCGCCGTTGAAGAAGAAGGTTACGTGAGCGTATTTCTCCGTTTCGGCTATGCGCAGTTGAGTTTTCCCCATCTTTGCAAGGTATTCCCCGAGAGTGTTTTCGAGCGTTGTTTTCGGGAACGCAATGTCCACACCCTCGAATTCGGCGTCGTAAACGGTAAAGCAGACGTAAGTGGGATTGAGAAATCCGGTCTTTCTCTTGAAAGCGGTGCCCTTCGGAACAACAAATTCTCTCTGCGAAACGGCTCTCGTCATCTCTCTCGCACGGTCGGGACGGAAGTTGAAACAGATTACGCTGTCGCCCTCCTCTATGAGTCCGAGCGGTTTGCCGTTTTCGTAAATTTTGGTGGGCAGAACGAATTCGTCGGTCACGCCCTTCAAATAGCTCTCTTCAAGAGCTTCCACGGGGTCGCATGCGCGCTCTCCCGTGCCGAGAGTAAGCATATCGTAGGCTTTCTCTATTCTGTCCCAGTTGTTGTCGCGGTCCATCGCATAGTATCTTCCCGAAACGGACGCTATTTTCCCGAAGCCGAGCTTATCTATCTCCGCGCGCAATTCGCGCATGAACCCGACGCCGGAGGTGGGGGAAGTGTCCCTTCCGTCCATAAAACAGTGTACGTATGCAGTATCAAGTCCGCGCTCTTTTGCCATTTTGAGGAGAGCATAGAGGTGAGTGGAATGACTGTGTACGCCCCCGGGTCCCAACAGTCCGTAAAGGTGCAGCTTCTTGCCCCTGTTTTTTGCCGTATCCATAGCTTTTATAAGAGCCGGATTTTTGAAAAAATCCCCGTCCTGTATGGCTTTGGTTATCTTTGTAAGGTCCTGATAAACTATTCTTCCGGCGCCCATATTGAGGTGTCCGACTTCGGAGTTGCCCATCTGACCGTCCGGCAATCCTACGCTCATTCCGCTCGCGCCGAGCGTTGAAGAGGGATATTTTTTCATGAGCTCGCAGACGTTCTTGCTTCCGTTAAGGCAGACGCAGTTGCCGGGGCCGGCCGGAGCAATTCCGTAACCGTCCATAATGATTATCGCATAAGGTGTCTTTTTCATATATCCGTCCTTGAAATTTTTCTAACGGAATTATACTACAAACCTAATCCGTTTTCAAGTACTGAAAGCCTGATTTTGTAATTTTTCATGGATAATAAAAAGATTGCCCGTATCTCCGCGCTTAATCGGAAAAATCGCTTGACATGTCGGCTTTTGCGGAATATCCTATTTTAATGGGAGAACACCAAAGATGAATGTAAATTTGCTTGCCGCCGCGGAAGAAGTGGCCGCGATAGTTCCTACGCGCAACCTGAATATTCTGTATATAATTCTCGACTGCATATTCCTCGCCGTATTCATAGGGCTTTTAATATGGAAAAGGAGATATTCCACCTTGATATTCGCCCTCTTCGGCGGAGTGCTCTACACAATAGTGGACTTCGGCGGCTTCTATCTTTTGAGCCATACTCGCACGGTCTATATCGACGGCGTGCTTCAAGGCGCCGGAGGAACATTCCTCGTCCTTTTGTGGATGTCCATGAGCTACGGCATGACAAATTTTGCTTTCATATGGATACTTATAGGCAAAGACAGCTATGCAAAGTATTGGATTTTTTTGATTTTGATGTGGTGGATGATTTGTCCGTCAATAAGCGAGTTGGGCGGCGAACCCACAATTACAACGTCGCGCACGACGGGAGCGTATCACGGCTGGATGGGTGTCGCGCTGGTGGTAAGTTATCTCATTTTAATAATATTCCTTTTGATGAAATCCCCCAAAGAGGCCTTTGTCAACGTTCTGTATCTCTGTCTGATAGGCTTTGCCGTGCAGTTCGGCTGGGAATTTTCACTCCTCGTCAACGGCATACGCCCGATGAACGGAGCAAGCATACGCACGCTTATAGTTAATTCCTGTCTCGAAACCAATCTCGGAATGCCTTTGATATACGCAATCTTTTACTTCTGGCACAAGCGATTCAACGAGGATATGTCCGATTCTCGTAAAAAGGAGGAGGTTGCGTCGGAGCCCGAAGTCGCCGAACATTTGTCCGATCAATAAAGTAACGAAATAATGTAAACGAGTTTATAAAAAAGCCGCTGCGGAAAACCGCAGCGGCTTTTTTATGAATTGAAATTTATTTGTCGTAGTTTACTATCGTGGCGAAATCGAGTTTCAATGAAGCTCCGCCGATAAGTCCGCCGTCGATGTCTGGTTGCGCCATAAGTCCCTTGCAGTTTTTGGCGTTCATGGACCCACCGTACTGAATAATTACTTTCTCCGCGCACTTCGGACAGAAGAGTTCGCCTATCTTTTTTCTTATATGAGCAATCGTCTCCTGCGCCTGTTCGTCGGTGGCGGTCTTTCCGGTGCCTATCGCCCATACCGGCTCGTAAGCTATCACAACTTTGGTAACGTCGTCAATGCCTCCGAGACCGACGGTAAGCTGTCTGTCGAGAACCTTATCCGTTTTTCCGGCTTCGCGTTCGGAAAGCATTTCGCCGACGCATACTATGGGGGTAATTCCGGCTTTCAGCGCGGCATGAAGCCGCATGTTTACGCTCTCGTCAGTCTCACCGAAGTACTGCCTTCTCTCGCTGTGGCCTATAATGACGTACTCGACGCCGTACTCTTTCAGCATATCTGCCGAAATTTCTCCGGTATAAGCTCCGGAAGGCGCCCAGTGAATATTTTCCGCGCCGATCTTTATATTGCTGCCCTCTGCGGCCTTCACCATGGATGGTATAAGGATTGCCGGTACGCACAGCGCCACGTCGCAATTTGCGTCCTTGACAAGCGGTTTAAGTTCTTCTATGAGTTTTGCTCCGCTCGCGGCCGTCATATTCATTTTCCAGTTTCCGGCAATAAAAGGTTTTCTCGACATATCAATCTCCCGAAAAATTTTTTACCCGAACATTATATCACAAACAATCGTCAAATGCAACCGCCCGAACGCAAATAACTTGTGTTCGGGCGGTATTTGTTGGGTTAATTTTACTTCTTTTCGTTAAGGCAGGCAATGCCGGGAAGCACTTTGCCCTCGAACAGTTCGAGGGAAGCTCCGCCGCCGGTGGAGATATGGGTAACCTTATCGGCAAAACCGAGCTGTTGAACCGCCGCCGCGGAATCTCCGCCGCCTATTATGGTCGTGCACTTTCCGTAAACGTCGGCAAGCGCCTGCGCAACGGCGATGGTTCCCTTTGCGAGAATGGGATTTTCAAAAACGCCCATGGGTCCGTTCCATATGACCGACTTTGCATTTGCTATCTTGCTCGCATACAGCTTGCGAGTCTTTTCGCCTATATCCATTCCCATCTTGTCGGAAGGAATTTTGTCCGTGGGCACGGTTTCCACCGCGATTTCCGCGTCGATGGGGTCGGGGAAGGAGGAGGTCACGACGGTATCAATGGGAAGAACGAGTTCTTTCCCGAGTTTCTCCGCCTTTGCCATCATCTCCTTGCAGTAGTCGATTTTTTCCTCGTCCAAAAGCGAAGTTCCGACTTCGTAGCCCTTCGCTTTGAGGAAGGTGTATGCCATGCCGCCGCCGATAATAAGAGTATCGCACTTTTCGAGGAGATTTGAAATTACGTTCAGTTTATCCGCAACCTTTGCGCCGCCGAGAATCGCAACGAACGGACGCTTGGGATTTTCGAGGGTGTCTGCCATGACGGTGAGTTCCTTTTCGATGAGGAAGCCGCAAACGGCGGTCTTGATAATGCCGTACTCGACGATTGCGGCTGTGGAAGCGTGCGAGCGGTGAGCCGTGCCGAAAGCGTCGTTGACGTATATTTCAGCGTCGTGCGCAAGAGCTTTGCAGAATCCTTCGTCTCTCTTTTCTTCCTCCCAGTGGAAACGCAGATTTTCCAGAAGTACCGCTTCGCCGTCTTTGAGAGCGTCGCGCTTTGCGGTTGCGTCGGGACCTATGACGTCCTTCGCAAATACTACCTTGCCGCCGAGGAGTTCGTTAAGTCTTGCGGCTACGGGAGCGAGAGTGAGCTTTTTGGGCTCGTCCTTTTTGATTTTCTCGATTAACGCTTCGGCGCTGGTTTCGCCGGAGTCGATTTTTTTCATATCTTTTTTGTTGAGCTTTATTTCTGCCGAATAAATAGAATGAGGTTTGCCCATATGCGAGCACAGCGTTACGCGCGCGCCGGCTTCAAGCAGATACTTTATGGTGGGCAGAGCGCCGATAATTCTGTTTTCGTCGGTTATAACTCCGTCCTTCATGGGTACGTTGAAGTCGCAACGCACCAATACTTTCTTTCCTTTAAGGTCTTTCAGATCCTTTACGGACATCTTGTTCATAACATAAAACTCCTTAAAATTTCATTCCAATCAATTATAAGAAAAATTTCGCCGAAAGTCAATTATTTGCAAGTCAATATAGCGCTTCGGCCGATATTTTGTGCGATATGCAGTTTTCATAAAATTTTGTTTTCCGCAAATATGTGAACGCGGCTCTTATTTTTACTGCAAAATTATTGTGTTTTGCCGCAAAATATGTTATAATTACGTAAATATTTTATAGCGCGGAGTGATATATGAAAATTTGCGTCGTCGGACTCGGCATAATAGGTGGTTCCATGTGCATGGCGTTAAACCGCGCCGGTCTGCGCGTATACGGCTGGAATCGCTCTCGCGCGCCGCTCGACTTTGCGCTTAAAAAGGGAATTATCTCCGAAGCCGCAAAAGATTTTACCGAATTCGACGTAGTGTTCGTGGCGCTTCCTCCGGAACCGACCGTAAATTTCATCAACTCCCATGCGTTTAAAGACAATGCCGTCGTTTCCGATATCTGCGGCGTCAAAGTTTGGCTCGAAAACGAAATTTACAAACTTCCCAGAAATTTCAGATATATCGGCTGTCATCCCATGGCGGGCAAGGAAGTTTCCACAATATACAACGCCTGCGAGGACCTTTTCGACAGGGCGAGCTTGATAATAACTCGCGGACCCAACACCGATTCCGAAGCGTTCGGGATTATTGCCGACCTCGCGAAAAAAATGGGATTTGCGAGAATGGTGGAATGTACCGCAAAGGTGCACGACGCGAAGATAGCTTACACTTCCCAACTTGCCCACGTGGTATCCAACGCCTATGTGAAAAACGGCGAACTCGACGGCTGTATAGGTTTTACGGGCGGCAGTTTTCAGGACATGACCCGTATTGCCGGAGTGGACGAAACCGTCTGGTCGTCTCTGTATCTTAAAAACGCCGCAAACCTTTCGGCGAATATTACCGCGGTGATAGACGCCCTCGAAGAGGTGCGTTCCGCCGTTGACAGCGGCGACATAGCGCGGCTTGAAGAAATTTTGCGCGAAGGCAGAGAATTGTTCGAAGCTCGCCGAGAGGAGAGAACTTTCCGCGACGATATAAGGATAACGGAATTCAAATGATTATTTACGGCAACTTGTAAAGTGCTTGCCGAGCGGTATAAAGAAGCGGTATAAAGATATGAAGTGTTACGTCACTATCCGCGGTTCGCGCGACAGCGAAGAGGTGCGTTCCGACGGCGAAATAACATTCGACGACAGGGGATTTGAAGTCAAATATTCCATTCTCGGCGACCGTTGCTCGTTCGCAGTGCGCGGCAACGCCGTTACGCAGAGTCGTCGCGGCGACGTGAACACCGATATAACCTTTGTCGAAGGCAGGGATACCGTCTGTATGTTGCTTTCGGGAGAGCTTACGGGCAGTATACCCGTAAAAACCGTTTTACTCGAAATATTATCCACCGCAACCGAAAGGACGGTGAACATAGATTACTATCTCGGCGGAGCCGAAATAAATTTAAGGCTTACCGCTCATTTTTCACCCAAGGAGACATTATGAAAATTCAGTATCTCGGACATTCGTCTTTCAAACTTACGGAGAGTACAGGAACGACTATCGTCACCGACCCGTATTCTCCCGAAATCGGTTTCAGAATGCCGAGCGTTTCCGCAGACGCCGTTACGGTTTCGCACCATCATTTCGACCATGACAACGTTTCCGCGGTCGGCGGCAATCCTCGCATAATCGACAGCGAAGCGAGTTATGAGCTTCCGGGCGTGGAAATCAACGCGGTAAAGAGCTTTCATGACAACGTGCGCGGCAAAAAGCGCGGCGAAAACGTAATTTTCAAATTCCGTATGGACGGTATAGACGTCTGCCATCTCGGAGATTTGGGGGAGTCCTGTACGGCGGAGCTTTTAGAGCTCATTCTTCCGGTTGACGTCCTATTGATACCCGTAGGCGGCAACTATACCATAGACGCTGAAACGGCAAAGGAGTACGTTGACAGACTCATGCCGGAAATCGTAATACCCATGCATTACCGCTCGAAAGATTGCAGGATTGATATAGAGAAAGTTGACGAGTTCGTCGATCTTTTCGACGACGAGGTTGTGGAGGAGTCGGAATCCTCCGAAATCGAGCTTTCGCGGAGCGATTTGACGGGCGATACGCGCATAATAGTTTTGAGGAGGGCGTAATATGTCCGGCACGGATATGCTTGCCGACATCCGCGAGAGGTTGCGCAGAAAGTCCATTTACGAGGTACGTCCCATAGCTCGCGTTGTGGGCGTTCAGTGCCCCACGGACGGCAAAAAGGATAGGCTCATAGAAGATATCATAGCCATAGCTTCCTGCAAGATTGCGCCGGCGCCCCGTTCCGCGCGCGGAGCGCCTCCGAAGTCCACCGATTTCGACGAGGCTCTCGTGGCGGATATCCGCGAATGTATAAAACTTTATTCCGCAAAGCTCTCCGAAAACGGTGTCGCTTTCAATGATACGGTAGTTTCCGACAACTCCGAAGAGCGGCCGTGTTCAGGCATACTCGAAGTCGGCAGATTTGCGGTTTTGAGAGCCAAGGGTTTTGCGGCTTCCGACGACGACGTGTTTGTCGCCGATACCATAATCAATCGCTTCGGTCTGAAAGAGGGAGATAGGGTAGACGGCATTTGCAGACGCAAAACCGAGAAAGAAATTGCCGGCCTAGTGGCGGTGACATATATCAACGGCTTCACTCCCGATTCCCTTCGCCGTGGGGACTTTGAGAATCTCACGCCCGTCTATCCCGATAAACGTCTGCGTTTGGGCGTGCGCAAAGAAGATATTCTCACTCGCATGGCAGACATGTTCGCGCCTGTCGGACTTGGGCAGAGAGCGGTAATTTCCGTTCCGGCAGATTTGGGCAGAACAACGCTTTTAAGACAGATTGCCGCGGCAATATGCGGCAACGAAATGTTAAAACCTATATTTTTCCTCGTCTCGGCGGCGCCCGAAGATTTTACGTGCGTTAAGAGCTTTGCCGAGGGCGCGGAAGTGTTTTTTACTCCGCTTTCCGCCAGACCCGACGAAAACGTAAGCGCTTCGGAATTTGTGATTCGCCGCTGTAAGCGGCTTGCGGAGTCGGGCGCGAACGTTGTGTTGATTGTGGACGGCGCTTCCAGACTTCGGAATTCGGCCGTGCCCTTAATTTCATCGGCATTGAATGCGGCGGAGGGCGGTTCTCTCACCATAATCGCCACCGTAAGCGCCGAAGGCGAGTATTCTTCGGAGTTTTCTCCCGAATTGTTGAGCGCCGCAAATATGCGCCTTATAATACGCTCCGCGGCCTCCGACGTTCCGCATATCGATGTGGCAAAATCTTTCACGCTTCACCGAGAACTTCTTCAAAGTCCGCGCGAAATGGCGGCGGCGGACGGACTGCGCGCGCGCTGTGCGAGCGCGGAAGGTCTGAAAGAGGTTCAAAAACTCTTTAAAGAAACCGAAAATAACGAACAAATCATAGGCTGCGATGGCTGACAAACTGTTTACCGATAAGGTCAAAATAACAATAAAATCAGGCGACGGCGGCGACGGAATGAATTCCTTCAAGTCCTATAAGGGCAAGCCGGCGTGCGGACCGGACGGCGGCGACGGCGGAAACGGCGGCAACATCTATATGCTTGCCGACAGTTCCGTCAACGACCTGCTGTCTTTTCGCTATGTCGGCAAGTATGTCGCCGGCAACGGAGAGAGAGGCGGCTCGAACAAGTGCTTCGGCAAGTTCGGCGAGGACGTGATAATAAGAGTTCCCGTAGGCACAGTCGTGCGCGACGAGCAATCGGGAACGGTCATAGCCGATATGTTTTCCGACGGCGAAAAGAAACTTATTGCCGAGGGCGGAAGAGGAGGCAAGGGCAACGTCCGCTTTACAACTTCCAGACGCCATGCTCCTAATTTTGCGCAAAAGGGAGAAAAGACGGAGCCTCACACTCTTATTCTCGAATTGAAAGTTATAGCCGACGTCGGCATAATAGGATTTCCTAACGTAGGAAAATCCACCCTTCTCTCGAAAATTTCCGCCGCAAAGCCCAAAATAGCAAACTATCATTTCACTACTCTGTCCCCCAATCTCGGAGTAGTGAAGTACTACGACAACTCCTTTGTGGCCGCGGATATTCCGGGACTTATCGAAGGCGCCTCCGACGGCGCCGGTCTCGGCCACGACTTTTTGAGACATATCGAGCGCACGCGCATGCTGCTGCACGTAGTGGATATATCCGGAGTGGAGGGAAGGGATCCGACGGAGGATTTTTCCAAGATAAACAGGGAGCTTGAAAATTATTCCGAAGTCCTCGCAAAGCGTCCGCAGATAATCGCGCTCAACAAGTGCGATATATCGGGAGCCGACGAAAATATTGCGGCGTTCGTAAAGAAATACGGCAAAAAATATAAGATTTATCGGATTTCCGCCGTTGACGGAGGCGGTCTCGAAGAGCTTGTAAAGGGCGTGTTCGAAAAACTGTCCTCTCTTCCGCCCGTGCAGAGAGTGGAGAGCGACGAAACGTTCACATACCGAAAGAGCGGAGACCTCGGCTTTGAGATATATCTCGACGACGGAGTATATGTAGTCGTCGGTGCTCTCGTCGATATGCTCTGCCGCAACGTAGTGCTGTCCGACCCCGACTCCATGGCGTATTTCCAGAAAATTCTTCGTGAAAAGGGAGTTATTTCTCGCCTCGTCGATATGGGCGCGAAAGAGGGCGATACCGTGAGCATCGGCGAGGTGGAATTCGATTTTATCCCTTAAAAACTCAACACGTATACGGGAAGGTGAAAAAATATGCTGACTTCCAAACAGCGCTCCAAATTAAAAAGCCTTGCCGCGAACCTGTCTCCGATAGGACAGGTCGGCAAGGAAGGTATAGGCCCGAACATGCTTTCGGGATTTTCCGATTGCCTTGAAAAGCGCGAACTTATCAAGGTAAATATTCTCGAAAACGCCGACGGCGATCCGAAAGAGATAGGGCGCGAGCTCGCCGAAAAACTCTCCGCCGAATGTGTGATAGTTATCGGCAGAAAGGCCGTGCTCTACCGTAACTCTTCAAGAGACGACGTTGAGCATATAGTTTTGTGAATACTTCCGTCACGCGATTACAAGCGACAGCGCGGAGAGCACGAGCAGGACGGAACCGCTGACAAGATAATATATCGGGAAAAAGGTGAAATAACTCAAAGCGAGCAGCCCCAATCCCGACCAGAACAGCGGCGCGGCGAGTCTGCGGTTGAATCTCGACTTTATTTTTTTGAAAAATCCCACTTTTTTCGCGCCCTCGTAAACATATTTTTCGGGGAGCAGATTTTTATCTTTCAACGCGGAATATACCCCGTCTATTCCTATTATTTCAATGAGAAAGTTCGAGGCGAGCGCGGCGGCGTCGGGAAGAGCGGATACGCAATAGATTCTCTTTTTCGATTCCGTTCTGTACTTTATAACTTTTGCGATATCGTCCTCCGTAAGAGGCTGCATTTTAAAACGGAAAAAGTTTGCCGTATCCTTGAAAACCACTTTTTGGCCGCAGATTTTCGCGCCTTCGCCGAACAGCTCTTTGAAAAGTTTTTTAACATATTCGTCGGACGAGAGCGAGAGATGCAGCGAAAGAAGTTTTTTGTTCTTTTCGTCACGGGATAAAAGCAGATTTTTGTTCTGTTTGCGGCTTATGTAGACGTACGCCAGCGCGCCGAAAAGAATGAGAGCCGCAATTCCGAACCCCAACGCGAGGGCCGCGTTCTCCGTGTAAAATCTGACGGCGGTAAAAAATAACAAAAAGGCGCATACTCCGGCAAAGAGAGTATCCAATACAAGAGGCAGATTCAATCTATTCATATCTTTTTTATTGCCTCGCGAAGATATAAATATACTTTATGAAAATAGCTATTTTCGGCGGAACGTTCAATCCCGTCCACAATGAACACATAAATATGGCGCTTGCCGCAAAGCGAGAGCTGGGTCTTGATAAGGTTATCGTCGTGCCCACCAATCTTTCGCCGCACAAGAGCGGAAACCTTTCGCTCCGCGCAAGGGACAGACTTGCGCTGTGCCGTCTTGCATTCGAAAAATATGACGGCGTGGAGGTCTCCGACTGCGAGATAAAGCGCGGCGGAGTGAGTTATTCCTATGTCACATGCCGGAGGTTTAAAAAGCTGTATCCGGACGCCGAATTATACTTCCTCATGGGCGCGGACATGCTCGCAAGTTTCGCCTCGTGGAGGGAGCCGGAGGAGATCTTGAAATGCGCCGCTTTGGCGGTGTGTTCAAGAGGTAATTCGCCGGAGCTTATGCCGCTCGTAAAGGCATTTTCTTCAAAATTCAAAGGCGATATAGTAACTTTTTCATATGTCGGAAAGGACATAGGCTCCACGAGGATTCGCGCGTTGGCCGCGCTCGGCGAAGATATCTCCGGATTTGTTCCGGAAGAGGTAAAAAACTCAATACGTTTGCACAATTACTATGCCATGCCAGAGGTATGGGGCGTAAAAAAACTACTTACCGAAGAGCGCTGGCGGCACACCGTGCGCGTTGCTGAACTCGCCGCAAAATACGCTCCGAAAGTCAGAGTTTTCGAATATGACGCCATACTTGCCGCCGCCCTGCACGACTGCGCCAAATATCTTTCCGAAAATTCCCCGTATCTTAAAGGTTTTGAGATTCCCGAGGGCGTTCCGGCTCCCGTACTTCACCAATATACGGGCGCGTACGTCGCCGAACATACTTTCGGAATAACCGATAAAAACGTTCTTAACGCCATACGCTATCATACGAGCGGCCGCGAGAACATGAGTCCCCTCGAAAAGCTCATATTTTTGTCGGACATGCTCGAATCGGGCAGGGATTTCGAGGGCGTGGAAAAGCTCCGCAAACTTTTCGACGAAAACACGGACAAATGTCTCATGGAGTCGCTCGCCCATCAGCTCGAATATCTCAAAAAACAGAAAAAACCCGTTTATTCTCTTACTGAACGGGCATACGTATACTTAAAGGAACAAAAATTATGACAAGTCTCGAAAAAACTCGCGCAATCTGCAAGGCGCTGTCCACAAGAAAGGCGAAGGGAATAGTGTATCTGGCGGTCGAAGATAAAACTTCCGTGTGCGATTACTTTGTGATATGCGGCGGCTCTTCCAAGACTCAGGTAAAATCCCTCGCCGAAAACCTCGAAGAAAAAATGCGTAAAGAGTATGAGCTCGTTCCCCGTCGGCTCGAAGGCGTCCGCGAGGGCCGCTGGGCGGTGCTCGACTATTCTGACGTAATAGTCCACATTTTCGGCGATCAGGAGCGCGATTTCTACAATCTCGAACGCCTTTGGGAGGACGGCAACAATCTCGTCCGTTACGAAGATTGACGGATAGTTATTTCTTGAATTCTATTTCTTTGGGATTCGAATAGCTTTTTTTGGTGCGTCTCCTCTCCACGATATAATATACGGGCTCGGGCTTCTTTTCAGGCTCGGGCTTTTTTTCGGGCTCGACAGGTCTTTTGAGATAGGAAATTCCGAGCCTTGCAAGTTTGAGAATAACCACAAGAATAAAAGAAAGTAAAAAGGTCAACAACAAATAGAGAATCCCGATAAACATATCAGAATTATATCGCGCCGTGTCCGCAGAATCTTAATACATATTGTAAATTTTTGGGAGATATGTAAGAATATGAACGACTTCACGGAATACAAAAAGGACGAAGAGGCTCTTTTCGAGGATTTCAGGCGCAAAATAAATCTGCAAGCGGCATACGCGCAGATAAGAAAAATAGAGTACAATTTATCGGATATAACGACAGGATTATCAGCGCTTAAAACGGCTTGCACCGACGCCACAAACTTGCAGTTGGGCGGAGTATGCGTAGCCCCCAGCTTTGTAAGATCGTGTTCGGTATTTCTGGGCTCCGCCGCCAAGCGCAAGAGCTCGCTTATAGCGTGTATAAGTTATCCCAACGGCGGAGATACGACCGACATAAAGGTCAAAGCCGTAAAGCGCGCCATAAAAGACGGAGCGGACGAGGTGGAGGTTACTGCGCCGATAGCGCAGATTCGCGACGGAAATTTCCAATACGTGAAGAGGGAGATAAAAAAACTGCGTCGCGCGGCAAAAAACCGTTCGCTCCGCATTTCGGCGGAATGTTCGCTTCTTACCAAACACGACGTAATGCGGCTGTGTATAATCGCCGCAGACTGCCGCGTGAATTCGGTTAAAACGGCTTCCGGAGGATATGGCGGCGAAGAGAGTAAAACAATAGCCGATATCCGTACGGCTGTAAAGGATAAGTGCACTATAAAGGCGGAGGGAGTTTCCTCCGTAACGGAACTTTCCGCGGCGGTGGATATGGGCGCCGGAGTTGTCGGCAGTAAAAACGCGCCCTCGGTGGCGCGTTACATTCTCGCGGCGGCGAAAAACGAAAATCTCGCATAGCCTCTGCATATTCTGCTTTAAAGAATGCCCCCTAATGCAATAGGGGGCATTATATTTATTGCTTGCGTATCCATTCGTGATATTTATATGCAGAGAGAAGCGAGGCGTTTTGTTCCGGTGTGCTCAAAGATATCTCCGTTCTGCCATAAGAGTATGAAGACTCAATGGCTTCCCAACCGACAGAGTTTTCAAACGTAACGCTTTCAAGATTTGCGCCCGCGAACGCTCCGCTGCCGATAGCGGTAACTCCTTTGCCGATTGCTACATTTTTGAGACTTGTGCAACCTGCGAACGCTCCGTTGCCGACGGAGATAACTCCGTCCGGTATAGATATTTCCGCAAGACTTGTGCAGTTTCTGAACGCATATCTGCCGATTGCCGTAACTTTGTTGCCGATCGTTACGCTTTGAAGGCTCGTGCAATCCTTGAAAGCCCTTTCGCCTATCGAAGTAACGCTGTCGGGTATGGAAATGCCCGTAAGTTCTGCGCGGCCTCTGAACGCCTCGCCGTTTACGGAAGTAACGCCTTCCGGTATCGAGGCGGAGCCCTTTATTGCAAGCGGAACGATTGTAATGCGCGGCAGTCCTTCATCGTTATATTTGTATACTATCCCGTCACGACTCGAATATACGGAGTTGTTTTCGTCAACTTCGATGCTTTCAAGCCTCTCGCAATAATTAAACGCATTGTCGTCGATACGTGTAACGCCGTCCGGTATTCTGACTGACTTTTTCCCCGTCGGAACTCTGATAAGTACGGTTTTGTTTTTATTGAATAGTAATCCGTCCTCGCTTGAATAAACGCCATTGCCCTCGGCCACCGTTATAGCGGTAAAGAACGGACACTTTGCGAATTCGTCGCCGTCCAAATCGATATAAGTAATGCTTTCGGGAATTGTCAGACTCGTAAGATTTTCGCACTTTGCGAAAGCAATATTTGCAATTTGCGTTACGGGTTTTCCTGCGTACATCGTGGGAACAGTTACGGACGTTCCGTAAATTTCGGATAATACGGCGTATTTGCTGAAAATTTGAAATTTTAACGATGAAGCAAGCGCTGCTCCACAGCCCGAGCAAACGGCCGTAGATTTATCTCTTTCGATATAGTGGGCGTTGGGGTCAACGGGAAGTTCTTCATCGACATTTTCTCCGCAACGGTCGCATAGACCGGATATTCTGCCTGCTCGCTTACAGGTAGCCGGAAGAAAATCAATGCTGTTGCCGGCAGTGTCGTGACCGAGCGCCGATATTGGCAGTCTCTCGATTTCTCCGCATGCGCAACTCCGCATTTTCACGCCCGAACGCGTGCAGGTAGGCTCAACCGCAACCTGCCATTTCCCGAAGGAATGGGGGAGAGCTGTCCCCTCTTTGCAATACGTGGTGACGCCGGAAAGTCCTTCGAGAACCAATTTATCGCTGCCCGTTCCGCCTTTTTTATATATCGTTTGTCTGCCGAAAGACTTGATGTATAAATAGATGAAGCCGTCGTTGATTTCGTATGAGCCTTCCATGCCGTGGGAATCGCTCCAACTTCCGTCGCCGAGCGCTATGTATTCCGACTTTATATATTCTCCGTTGTCGTAAAGATAGTAAATGCTTTCGTTCCGTTCGCCGCAGGCGGAGAACCCGAAAGCAAAACAAACTATTCCAATCAACGCAAGAATTGTTATAAGTATTTTATTTTTCAATAGAAATTAAGTCTCTCGTTACATTTATTTTGCACTTATACGAGTGCAAAATAATTATATGTCTTATTTATAATGAAGTCAAGTGTTCCGAATTAAATTAGTGCGAGAGAGATTTTTATGAACAAAGAAACGGAAAAGCGCATAGGCGCAAATATCCGCAGATTACGAGAAAAGGCCGGCTTGACGCAGGAGTATCTGTCAATAAAATTGCAGATAGCCGGTTGCGATATAACGCGCAGTGCGGTTGCGAAGATAGAGGTGGGGCAAAGGCATCTTTATCCCGACGAAATTATTCTGATAAAGGAAATATTAAAGGTGAGTTACGAAGAGATTTTTACATAAAAATTAAAATAAAATCAACATGTATAGCTGAAATAAAGCGGCGAGCGCGTCAGGACGCGCTCGCCGCTTTTGATTTTTAATTGTAATAAAAGTCTTGAAAAGCTATCTCACCAGAATCAATTTGCGTTTTGCCCTCGTTATGGCCGTGTAAAGCCAGCGGTTTCTGTCCTCCTTGAAGGCATAGCTCTCATCAAAGACGATTACGTTGTCAAATTCAGAGCCCTGCGCCTTATGGCAGGATATGCAATATCCGTATTCGAATCTGTTAAGGGTGAAAGCTCCTGAAATTTTGCCGTTCTTGTCGGTCTTTTCAAAATAATCTCCGCGCTTATATCGATAGTTTCCGTCCAGAAAGATTCCAATGTCGAACGGCAGCGCAGACGGACAGTATTCGCTTAAAAAATCGGGCATGAACTGCATAAATCCTATGGCCTTCGGCAGGTCGTAAACCGTGTCGTAAGCCGTGCCTATCAATCCGTTCACGAGGTTGAATTTCATCTCCCCGTCAATAAAAGTTTCCCAGTTGTTCTGCGTGCAAATCAGCTTGTCGCCCGTCTCGGGGAGCGCTCCCAAGCCCTTCAACTTCCGAACCTCGTCGTTTATGAGCGACCGTGTTTTGTTTGTTCCGCAAATTATCTGGTCGGCGTTTAAAAGAGCGCTACTCCTTCGGTCGCCCGAAAAATATCTTCCCGAAATTACCGTAACGTTGTCGCCGTATCTTCCGTACGGAATATATTGTCCTTCGCGAGCCATTTTGGAAAGTTTTATTATGGGATTGTCCCGTTCCTGTCTGACAATGCTTTTTAAAGTAAAATCGGGATTGATGAGACTGCTGTTGAAGCCTTCCACGGGCGGAAGTTGAGCGTTATCGCCGCAAAGCAACAGCTTCACGCCGAAGCCGGCCAGGTCGCCTATGATTTCGTCTGAAACCATAGAGGCCTCGTCGAGGACTATAAGTTTTATCGACTTGTCAATGTTTTCCCTTCTTTTGAACGTCAGTTTTTCGACGGTGACTTTTTTGCCGTTTACCTCTATTTCCTGTTCAACCGCTATGGATTGATAAATAAGTCTGTGGAGAGTGGTTGCCGGAATTCCCGAGCGTATAAGCACGTTGGCGGCCTTGCCGGTTGGCGTTACGAATGCCGCCGAAACATCGGGGACGAGCCCCAATGCGTCGGTAACAACCCTTCTTAAAAGTGTGGTTTTTCCCGTGCCTGCGTAACCTGTAAGCACAAAAATCTGTTCGGGGGATCTGAAATACCAGTCGGCAATCAGTCCGTAAGCCTGTATCTGGTCTTGCGAGAACGAATAGTCCATGACCGAATTATAACTTATAAACAATAGTTTGTGCAAGCGATTGAGGTAAAATCGGTAAAAAATTCATCAAATTTTTCCTTTGCTATTGACTATATGGTAATAATAAGTTATAATATCATTTGGAAATGTTGCTTTTAAGCAATAACATGGAGGGAAAAAATTAATGGCTTATAAGACAAAAGATTGGCGCAATTCCATGCGCGTAACCGTAGATTACAACTATATGATGTCCAAGTCGTTGGGCGATAAGGGTATAACGGATACAGAGCTTCGTCAGATTAAAGACAAGGCTCAGGAAGCGTTCGACTATGTAGCTGCCAACCGCGGAAGAGACGACCTGTATATGGGATGGACGGAACTTCCCTATAATCAGGAAGCGATAGTAAACGACATCATAGCTACCGCCAAGGAAGTGAGAAAGAAGTTCAAGTATTTCGTCGTTCTCGGCATCGGCGGCAGTGCGCTCGGCCCCATAATGGCGTTCAACGCGCTCAAACATCTTCACTATAACGAGCTTCCGCAAAAACTTCGCGGCGGTCCCAAGTTCTATGTGGAGGACAATGTGGACCCCGTCAGAATGCAGGCTTTGCTCGACGTAATCGAGCCCGAAAAGACCTGCTTCAACGTAATCTCCAAATCGGGCGCCACGTCGGAGACTATGACCCAGTTTCTCATAATTTCCGATATACTTCAAAAGAAGGGAGTTAATCTTCCCGACAATATGATTTTCACCACCGACGCCAGCCGTGGAAATCTTATCAAAATAGACGAAAAATTCGGCGGAAAATTCAAAAAATATGTTCTTCCCGACGGCGTAGGCGGAAGATTCTCCGAGCTCTGCCCCGTGGGACTTCTCCCCGCAGCCGTTCTCGGAATAGATATAAAGGGAATGCTCGCCGGCGCAGCCTATATGGACAGTCTCTGCTCCAAGCCCAATATCGCAAAAAATCCGGCTCTCGCATGCGCGGCTCTGCAATACATATCAATGAAACAGGGCAAAAATATCCATGTGCTCATGCCCTATTCCGACAATCTCAAACTTATGGCGGATTGGTACTGCCAGCTTTGGGCGGAATCCCTCGGCAAGGCGGTTGATTACGCCGGAAATACGGTAAACGCAGGAACGACCCCCGTAAAGAGTTTGGGCGTGACCGATCAACATTCGCAAGTTCAGCTCTATATAGAGGGACCTTTCGATAAAGTCATAACCTTTATCTCCGTCGGGAAATACGCCACGCCCATGCCCATTGCGCACGGTTGCGAAGATATACCCGACGTAGGCTTCCTCGGCGGACATACGATGCAGGAACTCATTCAGGCGGAAAACAAAGCGACGGCATACGCTTTGATGAGAGCCGGAAGAATGAACTATACAATAAATCTTCCCGAAGTAAACGCTTTCACTTTGGGACAGCTCATGTTCCTGCTTGAAATGCAGACGGCTTACACGGGCGCCATGCTCAATATCAATACGTTTAACCAGCCCGGCGTGGAAAACGGCAAGAAGGCTACTTTCGCTCTTCTCGGCAAGAAAGGCTATGAGGAGAAGAAGGCGGAAATCGACTCTGCGCCCGCTCTCGACGATAAATATATCGTCTGATCGAATAAAAATTCAACGTGGGGCGGCGAAAGCCGCCCCACTTTCTCGATTTTAAGATATGATTACTACTCTGTGTATTGCGTTAGCCGTAGTTTTCGGCATTATACTTTTGACAGTTTTGATTCTCTTTTGCATGGCTTTTTTGATAAAGAAAGCCGTTTTCGGTTCTCGGTGCGATAAAAATCCGTTGCTCAAATATTTTTCCGCCGTCGATTTCGGTTTGAATTGCCGCATACTCGAATTGAAGGAATTTAAAAAAGGAAGTTTTCTCCGCGGAGCGCTGTACTTCAAGGGCAAAGAGGAGGACGCCAAAAAAGAGCTTATAATTTTTTGCCACGGCATGGGCGCCGGACACGTTGCCTACACTACGGAAATTGCGTATTTCTGCAACTTGGGCTACGCCGTGCTCGCGCCCGATTACATGGGTTGCAATCTCTCCGACGGCAAGAGCATTAAAAATTTCGGTAACGGCACAAAAACAATAATTGCGGCGGCTGAATATGCGCGAGCGGAATTGAAGGAATTCGATAAAATTTATCTCGTCGGACACAGCTGGGGCGGCTATTCCGCGCTGACGGTGGCCGCGCTCGCAAAGGCGGATAAGGTCGTGGCGATTTCCGCGCCCGATAAACCTTCAAAGGCCGTCTATAACGGAGTTTACGCCCGTTCGCATTTTCTCGCCAAAATTCTTTATCCGTTTCTGGCTGTCGTCTGCGGCGGAGATAGCGCGGTATCGTGCGCAAACCGTCTGAAAGTTCCGGCGTTACTTGTGCACGGAGAGAACGACGCGACGGTGCCGCCTTCCGACGCGGCAATATACGGCACATTCGGCGAAAATATCAAAAAGATATTGGTCGAGGGGCGAGGACACAACCCCTACAACACACGAGAGGCCGAACAAAAACTCGCGGAACTTTCGTCCGCTCTTTCGGGTATTAAGAGCGGCTCCGTCTCAAAGGATTACTTCGCGTCATTCGATTTCAGCGCGGCCACGGAGGAGGACGTGGAAGTCATGGGAGAAATAGCTCGTTTCCTCGAATAAAATACAATTTAAAAATCATTGACAAAACTTTGCGTTTATTATATACTTTTATCGGTATGACGATTAAAGAGTCATGCAAATATTGAAGCGGCCTTTCGCCGCATTATTGATTGAGTTAAGAGCTCAAATTTTATAAGTTGATTACTTTATAATCAAAGCCGGAAGGCGTCACTTGTGAAACGGTCAATAAGAGTAGTAAAAGTATTTGCTATATAGACTCTGCAAAAAGTCCAACCCACGAACATAAAAGTGCATACAGCGGAATATTTTCCGCTTTTAAAGCAGTTTTAAGACGACCTTTCGTAAGGTCGTCTTTATTTTTTACTTCAACGAGGAATCCAACAGATGTCAGATCAGACAAAAGCCCCACTCTATGAGGCTCTCGAACGTTTCCGAAAACAGAGAATAGTGCCGTTCGACGTGCCCGGGCATAAGCGAGGACGCGGCAATCCCGAACTTGTCCAGCTCTTGGGCGAAAAATGCGTCGGTTTAGATGTTAATTCAATGAAGCCTCTCGACGATCTCTGTCACCCTTCGTCTGTGATACGGGAGGCGGAATCCCTCGCTGCCGAGGCGTTCGGCGCGGCCAACTCCTTCTTTATGGTGGGCGGAACCACAAGCGCCGTGCAGAGCATGATTTTTTCGGTCTGCAAAGAGGGCGACAAAATAATCATGCCTCGCAACGTGCATAAGAGCGCAATTAACGCCCTTGTGCTTTGCGGCGCTATTCCGGTATACGTAAATCCCGAAGTCGATAAAAACCTCGGCATCTCATTGGGAATGGAGCCGGCCAAGCTCGAACAGGCCGTAAAGGACAATCCCGACGCCGTGGCAGTGCTTGTGAACAACCCCACATATTACGGAATTTGCTCGGATATGCGTTCCATAGTAAATATAGCTCACAGCCGAGGCATGAAAGTTCTTGCAGACGAGGCTCACGGCACGCACTTCTCTTTTAACGACGATTTGCCCGTTTCGGCAATGAGCGCCGGAGCCGATATGTCCGCCGTATCCATGCATAAGTCGGGCGGAAGTTTGACGCAGAGCTCCATATTATTGCTCAACAAGACGGTAAACGCGGACTATGTTCGTCAGATAATCAACCTTACGCAGACGACCAGCGCAAGCTATCTGCTGATGTCGAGTCTCGATATTTCCCGTCGCAATCTTGCGCTGCACGGCAGGGAATCCTTCCGCAACGTAATGGAGATGGCGAGCTATGCGCGCGGCGAAATAAATGCGATAGGCGATTATTACGCTTACGGAAAGGAGCTGATAAACGGTACGTCCGTCTATGATTTCGACGTGACCAAACTTGCGGTGTACACTCGCGATTTGGGGCTCGCCGGAATCGAGGTCTACGATATCCTTCGCGACGAATACGGCATACAGATAGAGTTCGGAGATATTTCCAACATACTTGCATATGTGTCCATAGGCGACAGATTGCAGGATATCGAGAGACTTGTCGGCGCTCTCGACGACATAAAGAGACTTTTCAAGAGGGATAAAACGGGCATGCTTTTTGCGGAATATATAGCTCCGAAAGTGGAGGTTCCTCCGCGCAAGGCGTTCTATTCCGAAAAGGTTTCGCTTCCGCTCAAAGAGGCGGAGGGTAAAATTTGCACGGAGTTCGTAATGTGCTATCCGCCGGGGATTCCCGTTCTCGCGCCGGGCGAACTCATTACAAAAGAAGTTATCGAGTATGTGCGTTACGCCAAAGAAAAGGGCTGTAACATTCAGGGCACAGAGGATTTTTCGGTAGAAAAAATAAACGTGCTTCGGTAACTTCGCTATTCAGAAGAAAGGGCGGCATGCGCCGCAATGAGGTCAGAATCTATGGAAATGTGGTTTTCGGATATTCATACTCCGAATATAAAGTTGAATATTCGCGTAAAGAAGCAGCTCTTTTCGGAGCGCAGCGACATACAGCAGGTTGACGTTTTCGAAAGCGACGACCTCGGGAAGTTTATTTCGTTGGACGGAGAAGTGGTGTTTTCCGAAGCCGACGAGTTCATATACGACGAAATGGTTACGCATGTTCCCATGGCCGTGCATCCGCACGTTAAAAACGTGCTTGTAATCGGCGGCGGCGACGGCGGAGTTGCAAAGGAACTCTGCCGCTATCCCGAGATTGAAAAAATAGACGTGGTAGAAGAGGACGAAATGTTTGTATACGTTTCGCGTAAATTCTTCCCCGAGACGGCGGACGGCCTCAACGATCCGCGCGTAAACCTCTATATTCAGGACGGTCTCAAATTTATCCGCAATAAAGTGGGAGAATACGATTTGATAATCAACGATTCTACCGACCCTTTCGGACCCACGGAGGGGCTGTTCACCAAAGAGTTTTACGGCAGTTGCTACAAGGCGTTGAACGACGAGGGGATAATGGTATATCAGCACGGCAGTCCGTTTTACGATGAGGACGAAGCCGAGTGCCGTAAAATGCACCGCAAGGTTTTCAGATGCTTCCCCATTTCAAGGGTATATCAGGCGCATATTCCCACTTGTTCGTCGGGCTATTGGCTGTTCGGTTTCGCCAGCAAGAAGTATCATCCGCTTAAAGACTTCAATCCCACGAAATGGTGCGCTCGCAATATCCCCACACAATATTACACGACAAATCTGCATACGGGCGCGTTCATGCTTCCGAAATATGTTGAAGAAATTTTAAAAGGAGCGGAGGAAGAAAAATGAAAATACTGATAATAGGCTGCGGCGGCGTCGCGCAGGTTGCAATAAAAAAGTGCTGTCAGGCGGACGACGTGTTCACGGAAATTCTAATAGCCAGCCGCACAAAGTCAAAGTGCGACGCTGTGGCGGAGGAAATGAAAAACAGAACCAAAGCCAAAATAACCACCGCAAAAGTGAACGCGGACGATATAGGCGAGCTTGTCGCTCTCATTTCATCATTCAAGCCGTCGGCGGTATTGAACGTCGCTCTGCCCTATCAGGATTTGACTATAATGGAGGCTTGCCTCAAAACGGGCGTAGACTATATAGATACCGCCAATTACGAGTGTGAGGACACCGACGATCCGAAATGGCGTAAAATATATGAAAAGCGCGTAAAGGAAAAGGGATTTACTGCATATTTCGACTACTCGTGGCAGTGGGCCTATCGCGAGAAATTCGAAAAGGCCGGAATTTGCGCCCTTCTCGGTTCGGGTTTCGACCCGGGCGTGACGCAGGTGTTCAGCGCCTATGCGCAAAAGCATTACTTCGACACGATAGAAACCATAGATATCCTCGATTGCAACGGCGGCGACCACGGCTACGCGTTTGCCACGAATTTCAATCCGGAAATAAATCTCCGCGAAGTTTCCGCCAACGGCTCCTATTGGGAGAACGGCAAGTGGATAGAGACAAAACCTCTTGAAATCAAGCGCGAGTACGATTTCGACGGAGTAGGCAAAAAGGATATGTATCTGTTGCATCACGAGGAAATCGAGAGTCTCGCCGAAAATATAAAGGGAGTAAAGCGCATACGCTTTTTTATGACTTTCGGACAGAGCTATATACAGCATATGCAGTGTCTTAAAGACGTCGGAATGCTCTCCACGGTTCCCGTAAAATTCGAGGGTGGGGAGATTGTTCCCATACAGTTTTTGAAAGCTCTGCTGCCCGACCCTTCCACTCTCGGCCCTCGCACAAAAGGCAAAACGAATATAGGCTGTATTTTTACCGGTTACAAGGACGGAAAGAAAAAGTCGCTTTATATCTACAACGTATGCGACCATCAGGAATGTTATAGGGAAGTGGGCTCGCAGGCCATCTCATACACTACGGGCGTTCCGGCAATGATAGGCGCAATGCTCGTCGTGAAGGGGATTTGGAAAAAGGCCGGCGTATTTACCGCCGAGGAGTTCGACCCCGACCCCTATATGGAGGCTCTGAACAAATACGGCTTGCCGTGGCGGATTTCGGAAGACCCCGTCTTGGTGGATTGAAATGTTGCTTAACGAACTGCCCACGCCCGTCTATGTGATAGACGAGGATAAACTCAAAAAGAATCTCGAAATTCTCGCCGGCGTGCAGAGACGTACGGGCTGTAAAATTCTGCTCGCGCAAAAGGCCTTCTCATGCTATCAGTTCTATCCGCTTATATCCGAATACCTTTGCGGAGCTTCTTCGAGCGGACTGTTCGAGGCACGGCTTGCGCATGAAGAGATGGGAGGGGAGAACCATGTCTACTGTCCGGCGTATCTTGAAAGCGAATTCGAAGAACTTTCAACGATTTGCGACCACATAATTTTCAATTCCGTGGCGCAGGTCTGTAAGTTTGCGCCCGAATCCAAGGGCAAAAGTTTGGGGTTGCGGATAAATCCGCAGTTTTCCACGCAGGCCTCTTCGATATACGACCCGTGCGCGCCTCATTCCCGTCTGGGAGTCACAAAAGAAAACTTTTGTGAGGACGTGTTGAGTTTTTTGCAAGGTTTTCATATCCATACTCTCTGCGAACAGGGCGCAGAGGACTTTGTTGCCACCGTTCGCGCCTTCGAAAAAGACTTCGGAAAATATTTCAAGCGTTTGCAATGGCTGAACCTCGGCGGCGGACACCATATAACGAAAGAGGGCTATAATATCTCTCTCCTCGAAGACGAGTTGAAGAGGCTTTCCGATAAATACGGAGTGCAGATCTATCTCGAACCGGGCGAAGCCGTGGCTCTGAACGCCGGATATCTCTATACGCGCGTTCTCGATATAGTCGAGAATCATGGCGAAATAGCCGTTCTCGACTGCTCTGCCGAGTGTCACATGCCGGACGTCCTCGAAATGCCCTACCGTCCGCACCTTGAAAACGGCGGCACAGTCGGCGAAAAGAAGTACTCTTATCGCCTTTCTTCGCGCACTTGTCTTGCCGGAGACGTAATAGGCGACTATTCGTTTGACCGTCCGTTGCGTTGCGGAGACATTCTGCGCTTTGACGACATGGCAATATACACCATTGTCAAGAACAATACGTTCAACGGCATGCCCTTGCCGGCAATAGCCAAAGTGAAGGGCGGAGAATACACCCTTGTCAGAACGTTCGGGTATTCGGATTTCAAATCGCGTTTATGAAAAATTTATATATGCCGGCGGAGTGGGAAAGGCACTTCGGCACGATAATGATATGGCCCGAAAGAACGGGCAGTTGGCCGTACGGAGCAAGATATGCCCGTCCGGTTTTTGCGCGGATAATCAAATTCATCTGTTCGGGAGAGAGAGTATTTCTCGCTCTTTCAAAGAGGGGCGAAAAGTCCGCAAGGGAGCTTTTAGAGGCCGAGATATCCTCCGGAAAAGTCACTTTATGGCAAGTCGAAACGGACGACTGCTGGGCGCGAGACATGGCGCCGACATTTGTAAAGAGAGGCAAAAAGACAGTCGGCAACGATTGGGCTTTCAACGCTTGGGGCGGCTCTTTCAACGGTCTATATAAGAATTGGTTCAAAGACGACGCCTTTGCCGCCTATGTGTGCAACGCGCTCGGAACGGACAGAGTGGACGCTCATCCGTTTGTGCTCGAAGGCGGGGCAATTCACTCCGACGGATGCGGCACGCTGATTGTAACGGAGGAATGTCTGTTGAGCGAGGGCCGCAATCCCACGCTCGATAGGGCGGAGATAGAGGGCAATTTGAAGCGCTATCTCGGCGCGGAGCGCATAATTTGGTTAAAACGCGGAATTTGCGGCGATGAAACGGACGGTCACGTCGATAATATCTGCGCTTTCGTTTCAGAGGGGACAGTAGTCCTTGCTTGGGACGAGAGGGGAATTCAGGGAGATATCTGCCGAGAGAATTATAAAATTCTTGCCGACAGCGGTCTGAAAGTCATAAAACTTCCGATGCCCGAAAATCACGTTTCGATAACGGAGGACGATATGGGCGGCTTTGTTTTCGAGGAGGGCGAAGCCGAGCGTGAAGTCGGCGAAATACTTGCCGCAAGCTATGTTAATTTTTATATCTGCAATGCCGGAGTCATTGTGCCTCAATTTGGCGACAAGAACGACAAAGCAGCAGTAAAAATTCTCGAAGAGGCGTTCCCGAACAGAAAAATTTTCCCTGTAAACGCCCGTGCTCTTATTGTGGGCGGCGGCAATATACATTGTCTTACACAGCAAATACCGGAGTGAATTTCATATCCGGAAAAATATAATACGGTGAAAAAATGCGCAACGTTAAAGTGTCCGCAGTTCAGATGCGGTGTTTTCAATCGCGTGAAGAGAATATTGAAAAAGCGATAAATTTTGTGGAAAAGGCTTCGGAAGGAGGTGCAAACGTAATCTTGCTTCCGGAGCTGTTCGAGCGCCCCTATTTTTGTCAGGAGCGCAACTACGACTATTACGCCTATGCGGAAGAGCCCCGTTCGAATACGGCAATAAAGGCCCTCATGCCGATATCGGCGAAGTACAAGACGGTAATCCCCGTCAGCTTTTACGAGAAGTGCGGAAATCTGCTTTTCAATTCTGTGGAAATAATCGACTGCGGAAAATTGAAGGGTATTTATCGCAAGACGCATATTCCGGACGACCACTATTATCAGGAAAAATTCTATTTCACCCCGGGCGATACGGGCTTTAAGACATTCAGAACAACTTATGGCACGATAGGCGTGGGTATATGCTGGGATCAGTGGTTTCCCGAAACGGCGCGCGCTCTTGCCTTGAACGGAGCGGAAATTCTGCTTTTCCCCACGGCGATAGGCTCCGAACCCATTTTGGACACGGACAGTTCCGCACATTGGAGGCGCGTTATGTGCGGTCATGCGGCCGCAAATCTTATGCCGGTAGTCGCCGCCAACAGAATAGGGGAAGAGAGGGTCGAACCTACGGGGAAAAACGGCAATCAAAGTTCGTCGTTGACCTTTTACGGTTCGTCGTTCATAACCGACGGCACGGGCGAGACCATAGCCTCGCTCGGCAGGGAAGAAGAGGGGATAATTACGGCGGAATTCGACTTGGATAAACTTCAAAAACAGCGCCTTGAATGGGGTTTGTTCCGCGACCGTCGCCCCCTTGTCTATAAGGATATAGTGAAAAAATGATAAAATTATGAAAAGAAGCTATTGGATTCACTTTTCCGTTTTTTCGGCCGAAATAGCGGCGAGCCTTATTGTAATGCACCTTGCATTGCTTTTAAGTTTTGATAAATGGGTGTTTATCGGCGCGGCAATCGGAATAGAGGTAATCTCCGTAACGCTCCTCATAGTGTTGCGCAAGCGCAAACCGCAGATTTGGTTTCCGTTAATCAACGCGCTTGCTACGGGACTTGCGCTTGCCGGATTTTACGTTCACTTCGGTTTGACTCCTATTATCTGGCAATCGTCGGCTATATTCGGAGCGGCTGTGGCGGCATATCTTATTTACGGAGCCATTCTGGCAATTCCGGCCTTTGACCGTCACCGGAATCTGACGGCTGTTGTATTCCTTCTGCTTACTGCGGCTTCAATAGTCATAGGGGGAGTACTTGCAATGGATATGGTATTTGCTCTCTCCGCGTTTATTTGGCTGTATTTAGTTTCCTATTCCATATCTTACATATTTCCGCAAAGGAAATGGACGGCCTTTGAAATATCCCGTATATGCTTCGTTTATAGCCGCGGCGTTGATTATTTTTATAGTATTGATAGTGGTGACCGAAGGCGACGCTGTAAACGGATTTGCTCCCGACGCTTCCTCGCGCAAAAAGAAAAATAAATAGATATCCGCATAAAACATCGAAATCTTCGCGTAAAATCCGTTTTTAACACCTAAACTTCGGCTGAAACTGACTAAAATCTAAATCTCCGACTAAATTAACGCGGCGCGGCAATGAAAATTGCCGCGCCGCATAATTCTTTATTTAAAAATAATAAAATTCCATTAAAGATATTTATAAAAGCTCTTGCGCTTCCATAACGAGCCTTTGCGTGTCCTGCTCTATTTCAGCCATGCGAGCATAGTAAACTTTTCTGCGCTTATTTTGTCTTATAAATAAAACAACGGTCAAAACGCTTAATACAATATCCGCGGCGAGAAACAGCCAATCCCAACTCGGCGTAAGCATATATTCCAAACTATTGTCTTGAATCCATAAGGACGTCAAAGACCATAGCGCAATGGTTATGATAAGTAAAACAATAAAAGGTTTAAAGGACGGTTCGGGAGTATTGAACTCAATCAAATCATTTTCAAATCTATCGTCAAGTTCTTTGAGTTTTGCATAATTTGGCATTTCGGTGTCGCGCACAAATTGCAAAGTTACATAGTTTGTCACGTGGACGCTTTTATTCACTTTGACTTTTCCGTCCGCACCCGTCCAGCCTTTCATAAATCCGCCGCCTATGCCGTCGCCGTAGGCAGTCAATTCAACGCTGTCGATTGACTCTTGTCTGTTGTAAATTTGTTGCCTGTTTTCAAGTTTCCACCCAAAATATTCATACCGCTTTATACATTCCTGCTCATCGGGCGGATTGACATTCTTTGTGACATGTTCAAGCATTAATTTCCTCCGTTATTTAAGTTTCGATTTAATACGCCAAAATACGACTATATTTGCAAATAAATAGTATCACAAGAATAATTGTAAGTCAAGTATTTTACAATAATAATTGTAAAATGTAAATAATGATTAAAAATAAGTTTCCGGAAAATTTAAAATCTTTCAGAAAAGAGAAAAAGTTATCGCAACACGAAATTTCAAAAATGCTGGGAGTGACCCAGCAGTGTGTAAGTGAGTGGGAGTTGGGCAATACCGATCCGACCTTAACATATTTATGGTTGATTGCCGACATATTCGAGATATCGATAGACGTTTTATGCGGCAGAAAGGAATATTGATTAGTTAGAAATTATATTCAATAAAAAGATGCGGCACGGCAATGAAAATTGCCGCGCCGTTTTCTATTTTGTTATTTATTGTTTGTCCAATCCGAGCAAATAATCGGCAGAAACGTCAAGGTATTTGCAAATAAGATACAGTGTATCTATACTCGGAACGCTTTTCCCTGATTTATAATCGGATATACACTGTTTTGAAACGTTTGATGCTTTGGCGAGTTCGGTTTGTTTAACATACGAATAGTTCAATACTTCGTTGAATCTTTCCTTGAATTTTGTGATTTTGTCCATACAAAAATTATACGCGAGTAGTACGCTTATACTTGACAAGTACGTTAATAACGTACTATAATAAATAAAAAATAAAGGAGCACATATGAAAAAGTACTATAAAATTATTTTAATGACATTTATGATACTGTCGTTGATTTGCATTGTCTTTTCTGCATGTAACACAAACTGCAATGGTTGCGGCGGACATGAACATACATGGCGAGAATGGCAAAAGAATTCTACCGAACATTGGCGCGAGTGCACGCTTTGCGGAGCGGAGGAAAGAGAAAATCACAACATGTTAGACGGTGAGTGTACTATCTGCGGCTACAAAGTCGGACAGCATACGCACACATGGGGAGAGTGGCAAAAGAATTCTACCGAACATTGGCGCGAGTGCACGTCGGGCGATGCGGAGGAGAGGGAAAATCATAATATATCAGACGGCGAGTGTACTATCTGCGGCTACATAGTCGGACAACATACGCACACATGGGGAGAGTGGCAAAAGAACTCAACCGAACATTGGCGTAAGTGCACGTCGGGCGATGCGGAACAACGTGAAAATCATACTTTTAACGGCGGAACCTGCGAAGTCTGCGGATATGTTGAAAATATTATACGTGGGCTTGTGTTTTCTACTGCCGAAGAGGGGTCGGGATATTCCGTTGCTTCTGACAAATCGTTTGATCAAACTTCTGTAAGTATTCCCTCGCATTACTTGGGTAAACCTGTTACAGAGCTTGACGATGGTGCTTTTCGAAACAATAAAACGCTTAATTCAATAACCTTGCCGAACACGCTTAAAAAGATAGGCTCGTCCGCTTTTGCCGGTTGCACTTCGCTGAAAACTATCGACGTTCCGGATTCTGTTGAACAAATAGATAGTTTAACCTTCTCCGGTTGTACAAATCTCACTTCCGCGCAACTCCATACGGGACTGAAAATCATAAAAAATAACGCATTTGAAAGATGCGGATTGACCTCGATCAGAGTTCCGGAAGGCGTAACTTCAATAGGTTATAACGCATTCTGCGACTGTACAATGCTGTCAAGCGTGAAATTTCCCTCTACGTTGACGTCTGTATCGAATTGTCTGACAGGCACACAATTTTATAATGATACGGGTAACTGGGATGATGGTGTTCTATATGTAGATGGTTGTTGTCTGGCGATAAAATTTGACAACGGCTCTTCTCAAAGTACGATAAACGTTAAAGTCGGTACAACTATTTTGGCCGATTCTGTGTTTAGCAGTTCATCTATAAATAGCATAACATTGCCGTCCGGATTGAAATATATTGGTGAAATGGCTTTTAATATTGCGAATATAAGCCAAATAAATATTCCGAACAGTGTTGAAAAGATTGGAGCAAAGGCATTTGCCGGTTGTAAAAACTTAACTTCGATAACAGGCGGAAGTGCAAATTATACTATAAAAGATAATTGTATTATCGAAAAGTCAACAAAAAAGTTAATTGCCGTATGCAAAAATTGCGTAATTCCCACCGACGGAACAGTTCAAACAATAGGAAGCGGAGTATTTTCAAATATGGGCATATCTTCGATTGTATTGCCTGAAAGCGTAACAACCATTGAAGCAGGAGCTTTCAGTTTTGAACCCTTCGGCGGAATAAGTACCATTTATTATCTCGGGGATTCAGAAAAGTTTTCCCGAATAAGCGTGGGGGAAGATAACGGCAATTTCACTGAAAACAGAGTGTATTACTATTCATTTAATGAACCGCAAAAAATTCAAGACGGCACTGCATATAACGGAAGATATTGGCATTACGACAGCAATACTCCTAAAAAATGGGTAGTCGAAAATTAATTATATTTTAACTTTAAAATCAAAATTTAATGGCGGCGCCGAAAGGCGCCGCCATATTTGTCTTTTGTATATGCTATACTTGCCGTAAAACAAGTTAAGCTGTTAAGTAATTAAGAACGTCCGTGAGATTTTCACGTTGGAGCAGAAGCAAGTCAACCGCGCAGATAATTAAGACACCTGTCCGCGGCGACACGCCGCTCACTTGCCTGCGAGTTTCTTGTAGCCTTCGAGTCTTTCCTTTGCGGCCTCTTCGGTTTTCTTGAAGAGCTCGCTTGCAACTTCGGGACCCTGAGTCTTGGCGAGGGAGGTGTATCTCGTTTCGCCAGCAAGGAACGCTTGGTAATCTCCGGTAGGATCTTTCGAGTCAAGCGTAAATACTTCGCCTTCGGGGTTATATCTGTAAAGCTGCCAGTAACCGCAGTCGACCGCCGCCTTCTCTTCGAGCTGGCTCTTGGTCATATTGATACCGTGGTTGATGCAAGGAGCATAGCAGATGATGAGCGAAGGTCCGTGATATGCTTCGGCCTCGGTGAGCGCTTTAAGAAGCTGTGCGGGGTTGGAACCCATAGCGCACTGCGCAACGTATACGTATCCGTAGGTCTTTGCAATCATGCCGAGATCCTTCTTCTTAACTCTCTTGCCGGCGGAAGCGAATTTCGCAACTGCGCCGATATTCGTGGACTTACTTGCCTGACCGCCGGTGTTGGAATAAACTTCGGTATCGAGAACGAGTACGTTCACATCCTCGCCGGAGGCAAGTACGTGGTCGAGACCGCCGTAACCGATATCGTATGCCCAGCCGTCGCCGCCGAATATCCATATGGACTTCTTTGCAAGGCAATCCTTGTCTGCAAGTATTTCTTTTGCGAGAGTTCCGGCTTCGCCTTCGAGCTTATGGCAATTTTCAAGAGCTTCAACCAAAGCGGCGGCCGCTTTCTTGGAGGGCTCTCTGTCTGCGAATGCGGCAAGATATGCCTCGCAAGCCGCTTTGCCTTCTCCGCAAGCAAGTTCCGCAAGTCTTTCGACCTTTGCCTTTACGGCATTGCGTCTTGCGGTGTAAGCAAGATTTATACCGTAGCCGAATTCCGCGTTATCTTCGAACAGGGAGTTAGCCCATGCGGGGCCGCGACCCTGCTTGTTTGTGGTGTAGGGACATGTGGGTGAAGAACCGCCGTAAATGGAGGAGCAGCCCGTTGCATTGGCGATTACCATATCTTCGCCGAAGAGCTGTGTTACAACCTTTACGTAAGGAGTTTCGCCGCAGCCTGCGCATGCGCCGGAGAACTCAAACAGAGGAGTGGCGAACTGGCAACCCTTAACGGTGTCCTTCTTGAACTTGGAAGTATCTGCTTCGGGAAGTTCAACGGCATATTCCCAGTTCTTGTCCTCGCCTTTTTCAAGCGATTCCGCAAGAGGTATCATCTTTATGGCTCCGCCGTCCTTTACGGGGCAAACGGTAGCGCAGACGCCGCAACCCATGCAGTCGAGAGGGGATACCTGCATCTTGTATTCGTATCCGGCAAGACCGATAGCCTTCTTCGTTTCGAGAGTGGAGGGCTTTTCGGCTCCTTCCTTAACGAGCGCCGGACGCAAGCAAGCGTGAGGGCAAACGAACGAGCAGGTGCCGCACTGAATACATTTTGCAAGATCTATTTCGGGAACGAGTACGGCAACGCCGCGCTTTTCGTACTTGGTGGTGCCGGTGGGTACGTGACCGTCGGCATTGAACTGCGAAGATTTGAGCTCGTCGCCTTTGAGATAGAGGATGGGCTTGATAATCTCCTGATAATATGCGTTGTCGGCGCCCTTGACCATTTCGGCGCCGGTGGTGGCATTTGCCCACGATGCAGGAACGTCGATTTTGATGAGATGCGAATCGGCGCTGTCGATAGCGTCATAGTTCATCTGAACTACGGCGTCGCCCTTTCTGCCGAAGGACTTTTTAGCCATATACTTCATGTATTCCACAGCTTTGTCATAGGGCATGATCTGCGGATTGACCTTGAAGAACGCGGACTGCAAAATGGTGTTCGTTCTGCCCTTCAAGCCGAGTTTGCCGGCGATTGCTATGGCGTCTATAACATAAAGATTTACATGCTTTTTAGCTATATCCTGCTTAACTTTCGCGGGGAGGAACTCTTCCAGAGCTTCAACCGTGGTTGCGTTCGTATTGAGAAGGAATGTGCCGCCCTCTTTGATATCGCTCGTCATATCGTAACGCGTTACGTATGAAGGGTTGGAGCACTGAACGAAGTCGGCGGAGTCGATAAGATATTCGGACTGAATGGGCGTGTCGCCGAAACGGAGGTGGGAAACGGTGATGCCGCCCGACTTCTTCGAATCGTAGAAGAAGTACGCCTGCGCGTGCTTGTCCGTATGGTCGCCGATTATCTTAATGGAGTTCTTGTTCGCGCCTACGGTGCCGTCGGAGCCGAGTCCGTAGAACTTGCAGCTCGTTGAGCCTGCCGGAGCGGCGTCGAATTTCTCCGAGAAATCGAGGGAGGAGTTGGTAACGTCCTCGTGAATACCGATGGTGAAGTGATTCTTGGGTTCGGACTTTTCAAGGTTTTTGTAGATTGCAAGAACCATCGAAGGAGTGAACTCTTTGGAGCCGAGTCCGTATCTGCCGCCGACGACTTTTGCTTTCGTAACTCCCTTTTCGAGGAGAGCGGAGCATACGTCGAGGTACAGAGGTTCGCCGAGCGAGCCGGGCTCTTTCGTTCTGTCGAGAACGGCAATCTTCTTAACGCTCTTGGGAAGGGCGGCGACGAATGCGTCCGCAACGAAAGGACGATACAGACGTACTTTTACAAGGCCGTACTTCTTGCCCATCGTGTTGAGTTTGTTTATGGATTCTTCGATAGTTTCGCAGCCGGAGCCCATTGCAACTATAACTTCCTGTGCGTCGGGAGCGCCTACATAGTCGAAGAGGTGATATTTTCTTCCGCAGTGCTTTGAAACGACGTCCATCATCTTCTGAACGATAGCCGGAGTAGCGGCATAGTAGCTGTTGGCGGTCTCTCTGTTCTGGAAGTATGTATCGCCGTTCTGAGCCGTGCCCTTCTGTATGGGATGCTCGGGGTTTAAGGAGCGGCTCTTGAAGTCCGCTATGTCGGCCGGCGTGCCTACTTCGTCGCAGATTGCGCGGATTTCGGCATAATTGTCCGTCTCGTCCCAAACGTCGATTTTGGCAACTTCATGGCTGGTTCTGAAACCGTCGAAGAAGTTGATAAAGGGAACTTTGGCTTTAAGAGTGGAGAGATGCGCTACCAGCGCAAGGTCCATAACTTCCTGTACGGAACCGTCGCAGAGCATTGCAAAACCCGTCTGACGGCAAGCCATTACGTCGGCATGATCGCCGAAGATGTTGAGCGAGTGAGCGGCAAGCGCGCGCGCCGAAACGTGCATGACCATGGGCATAAGTTCGCCCGAGATCTTGTACATGTTGGGGATCATCAAGAGAAGTCCCTGCGAAGCGGTGTACGTGCTTGTGAGCGCACCTGCGCAGAGCGAGCCGTGAACCGCGCCCGCTGCGCCGCCTTCGGACTGCATTTCTGCAATCTTTACTTTCTGACCCCACATGTTGGTTCTGCCTGCGGTGGCCCATTCATCGGCAACTTCCGCCATGGGAGAAGAAGGGGTGATGGGATAGATCGCCGCTACTTCCGAGAAGGCGTAAGCAACGTGGCTGGCGGCGGTATTGCCGTCGATAGTCAATTTTTTCATCAAATAACCTCCGATTTTTATTATATAATTTTATTTGCTTCTACGTGCGCGTTACGTTCGCGCTACATTATTATACTTTAAGGTCTTTAAAAAGTCAATATGCCTTTCGGATTTTGTCACAAAAAATCGCTTATTTTTTATCGATTTCCTCACGTCGCAAAAAAATCCGTTACTTTTCCAAAAACTGTGAATTTATAGTTGTGAAAAATTTGCGGTTTTGTTATAATAAAATAAATCTGTCATAGGTACGGCAGGAGCTTTCCGCGCTTTTATGGGTAAGTCCGCCGTTTGAAAATATTCGGGAAAGACAAGTGGAAGAACCGGTTATCGTATGTGAAAATTTAAAATATTCCTATTCCGGTCAGGACGGCTACGCCGTCAACGGGGTCGATTTCACCGTTGCAAAGGGTGAATTTGTATCTGTAATCGGGCATAACGGCAGCGGCAAATCCACTCTCGCCCGTCTTATAAACGGACTTCTTGAAGCAGACGAGGGCAAGGTGACGGTATTCGGCATGGACGTAAACGAGGGTTCCAACGCCGTCGAAGTCAGAAAGCGCGTCGGTATAGTCTTTCAGAATCCCGACAATCAGATGGTCGCCTCGATAGTGGAGGACGACATAGCTTTCGGCCCCGAGAACATAGGTATCGACCGCGAAGAGATAGGCAGGCGAATAGATTGGGCTCTCTCCGCCGTCGGAATGGAAAAATACCGACATTCCACACCGGCAAAACTTTCGGGCGGACAGAAACAGAGGATAGCGGTCGCCGGAGTGCTCGCCATAAAGCCCGAAGTGCTCATTCTCGACGAGTCCACCGCAATGCTCGACCCCAGAGGCAGAAGAGAGGTTATCGACGTGGTGCGCCGTCTCAACAAGGAAGAGGGCATGACCATTATACTCATAACCCATTTCATGGAGGAGGCCCTCCTCGCCGACCGCACGATAGTAATGAACCGCGGAGAGATAGTTCTTTCCGGCACGCCCGAACAAATCTTCGAAAGCGGAGAAGCTCTCGAAACATATAATCTTTCTCTTCCGAGAATAAGCGTAATTGCCGAAAATCTCCGCTCCGCCGGCATGAATATAGGCAATGTTTTAAAGCCCGAAGCTCTCGCCGACGAAATATTGGAAAATCTCAATAGTCGCGGCATATATACGGGCGAATCGTCCGCAGATTGTATTCCGGAATCGGATATAAAGGGCGAATGGGATATAGATATAAAGAATCTCGCGTATACTTATTCGCGCAAATCTCCTTTTGCCGCAAAAGCGCTCAACGGCATAAATCTTCATATCCGCGACGGGGAATTTTTCGGAATAATCGGACACACCGGAAGCGGAAAATCCACGCTCGTACAGCACCTCAACGCTCTCATTAAACTTCCTCAGGCCGAAAAACATTACCGTAAACCCAAGGTAAAGAAGGGAGAGCCTCTTCCGGCGCTTCCCTCTGTCACAGTCGGGAATTTCGACCTCGCCGACAAAAAAACCGATTTCAAATCCCTTCGCGCCAACGTTGGCATGGTATTTCAGTATCCAGAGTATCAGCTCTTTGCCGAAACGGTCTTTGCGGACGTGGCGTTCGGACTGAAAAATTTCAATAAAAAATTATCGGCGGAGGAAGTGGAAGCCGCCGTAAAAAGCAGTATAGAGATTGTCGGACTTAACTATGACGAGGTGAAGGACAAGTCTCCTTTCGACCTGTCCGGAGGCCAGAAGCGCCGCGCGGCAATCGCCGGCGTGATAGTTACGAAACCTCACATTCTCATTTTGGACGAGCCGGCGGCCGGTCTCGACCCCAAGGGCAAGAAGGAGATAATGGAACTCTTGCACAAACTCCACAGAGAGTGGTGCAAGACGGTTATAATAGTTTCGCACGACATGGACGAAGTTGCCGAAAACTGTACGCGTGCGGCTGTAATTTCGGAGGGCGAGGTGTTTGCTTGCGAGAGACCTTCGGAACTTTTCTCCCGTCCGGAAGAATTGAAACGGCTCGGTCTCGACGTGCCTCTCACCGCAAAAATCTCAACACGTCTCGGGCAAAACGGCATAATTGTGCACAGCGATTGCACAGTAAAAGACTTTTCGGAAAAAGTGATTGAAATTTATTCGGGAGGCGGAAATGCTTAACGACGTAACTTTCGGTCAATACTATCCCGTAAAATCATTTGTTCACAGGCTCGACCCCCGATTCAAAATTCTCGCGCTCATAGCTTATATAGTTATGCTCTTTGTGGCGGACAATTTTTATGCGCTCGGCGCCTGCGCTCTTGTACTTACAGCGGCAATAATCGCGTCGCGCGTTCCCATAGGAAGCGTGCTCCGGTCCGTAAAGGGAATAATATTCATTCTGATTTTCACCTCCTTTCTCAATATATTTTTTCATAAAGGCGAGACGGTGTATTGGCAGTGGGGGATAATGACAGTCACCCTCGAAGGCATAATCTTTTCGGGATTTCTGATATTGCGGCTGTTCTTTTTGGTTATGGCTTCCTCGGTACTGACTCTTACAACCACTCCGGTGTCGCTTACCGACGGCATAGAGAGCCTTTTGAAACCTCTGAAATATATCAGATTCCCCGTACACGAACTTGCGCTTATCATGTCGATAGCTCTTCGGTTCATACCGACTTTAATAGACGAAACGAACAGAATCATTTCCGCCCAAAAGGCGAGGGGAGCCGATTTCGAAAGCGGAAACATTTTCAAGCGCGTAAAGGCAATGATACCCGTACTGATTCCCCTTCTCATAAGCGCCTTCCGCCGTGCCGAAGAACTCGGCGACGCCATGGACGCCAGATGCTATTCGGGCTCGAAAAACAGGACGAAGTATAAAAAACTGAAATTCGGGTGGCGAGATGCGTTTGCGTTGTTTTTCTTCTGCGCGCTCATTGCCGGCGTGGTTCTTTTCAACATATATTGTTACGATATTTTTCCGGAAATCTACGCATATATAAGGATTTCATAATGAGATACGCTCTTTTGATTTCGTACGACGGCACCGATTACGGCGGTTGGCAGATTCAGCCCAACTGCGTCTCCGTACAGAGCAAGTTGGAGGCCGCTGCGGCCGATCTTTTCGGTAAGAGGACGCCCGTTGTCGCCAGCGGCAGAACGGACAGCGGAGTTCATGCGCGAGCTCAGGTCTGCCATTTCGACGCGGATACGTCAATACCGCCCGAAAAGTTGGCGGACGCTTTCAACGCGCGGCTTCCCGAAGATATTTCCGTGCTTTGCTCCGCGGCGGCGCCCGACGGCTTCGACTGCAACAGGAGCGCGAAGAGAAAGACGTATTGCTATCGTATGTACGTTTCTCCCCGTCGCTCTCCGTTGAAAGACAGATATTTTGCGTGGGTAAAAAACGGCGCCGATGCCGAGAAAATGAAATATATCGCCAAGGTTTTCGAGGGGGAGCACGACTTCAAAGCGTATACGAAGAGCGGTTCCACCGCAAAAACCACCATACGCACGGTGTATTCGGTCACGGTTAAAAGTTCGGAAAGCCTCGGCGCGACCGACGTGGAAATTTATGTGACGGGCAACGGATTTCTGTACAATATGGTTCGCACGATAGCCGGAACCATGCTTTGTTTTTCGCAGGGCTCGATAGACGAAGATAGGATAATCCGTTCTCTCAAATACGGGGAGAGGCAGCTTGTCGGGAAGACAATGCCGGCTTGCGGACTTACTCTCGAAAGCGTGGACTACGGATTTCCGCTCTTTCCCGTCGGATAATTTTACTGATTTTTCACAAAGTATTTTTGATTTCTACATTTATTTGAAATATATTTTTAAATTGCAAACATATTTTAAAGAGGGAATATTATGGAATTTTTCCAATACGCTTCTTACGTAAATGCGTTGACGAGTCAATTCAACGGCACTACTTACCTTTGGGTTTCCTTCCTTGTGGGCGGATTGTGTTTTGCGATCGTCTATGTTTTCCGTTCGGTAGGACTGTTCGTCATAGCCGGACATGAGGGACTGCCCAATAAATGGATGGCGTTCGTTCCGTTTTTGAGCACGTATTATATAGGCGTGTGCGGACAGAAAAACAGATTTTTCAATATTGACACGAAGGCGGTAGGAATTGTCTCCGCAGTATTAGAGGTCGTAATGGTAGCGCTGTATGTGCTCGATATCGTGGCATTTGTATCTGTGGAGCCATTCATAGTGCAGACCACCGAATATTACGAATATCTGGGTCAGCAGATTCCCGTCACCGCCGACACGCTCAACGTTCAGGCCATGCTCGCCGCAAATCCCACGCTGGGCTGGGCGGGTTGGTGCTATAACTATCTCGACGCATATATAATAAGTTGGATGCAGCTTCTGGATATGCTCGTAATGGTAGTGCTTCTGAATTGCTTTTTCCAGACCTATTCCGCGCGCCGCTATTTCCTCTTTACGATTACCAGCGTGCTTTTCCCCGTGGAAGGCATACTTATTTTCGCCGTGAGAAACAATAAGGGAATGAGCTACGCCGAATACACCCGTATGGTACAGGAGAGAATGTACAGGGAATACCGCAGTCAGCAGAATTTTGACCGCAACCCCTATAACAATAATCCGTACACAAACGGATACGACCGTCCTCCGTATCAGAACAATCCAGACTCCGGCAACGCCTCGCAGGGGAATTCAAACGGCTCCGCGACGGACGACCCCTTCGGAGAGTACTCCTCCGGCGCGCCGAAGGACGACGACCCCTTCGACGAGTTCAAAAACTGACCTTTTACGCGCTCTTAAAAGAGCGCGTTTTTTGTTTACTTTTTTACGGGAGTATGATATAATCATAAAAGTTGACATAAGCTGAATTTATACATATAAGTTTTTTTGATACAGACGGAGAGATATGCGCGAATGTATAGCGGCCATATCCACGGCGCACGGAACCGGCGGAGTGGCCATAATAAGAATAAGCGGAAAGGACGCGCTCGACATAGGCATGAAAATGTTCGAGCCGACTCATGAAATCGTCAAAGCGGAGCCCAATTACATGTACACGGGCAGGATTCTCGGAAGCGGATTCAAAGATTACGGTTTCATGGTTTATTTCGCCGCGCCGAAATCTTTCACGGGCGAGGATATCGTCGAATTTCACTGTCACGGCGGAGTTCAGATAGCTCGCGGCGTGCTCTCAAAGGCCCTTTCGTTGGGGGCGAGAGCCGCGGAACGCGGAGAGTTCACTCGCAGAGCTTTTTTAAACGGCAAACTGACTCTCTCTTCGGCGGAGGGCATGATAGATATGATAAACGCCGAAAGTCTCGCTCTATTGCGCGCCGGAAGTATGCTCTATACCGAAAAACTTTCGGGCGAAGTCCGGAAGATTCAGTCGTCTCTGACCGATATTTTAGCGGCCGTCGCCGCGGAACTCGACTATCCGGAGGAAGACCTCGACGGTCTCGATTTTGAAAAAATAAAGCTGTCGTTAAAGGATATCAACGCCCGAATCGGCGCGCTCGCCGACAGCTATTCGATAGGTCGGAAGATAAAGAGCGGAGTGCTCGTGGCCATATGCGGCAAGCCGAACGTCGGGAAGAGCTCCCTTTTAAACGCACTCGTCGGCTATGAAAAGGCAATAGTGTCCGAAGAGGAGGGCACTACGCGCGACGCGGTTGAAGGCGCGGTGGAAATAGACGGCGTTACGTTTAATCTGGTAGACACCGCCGGCATACGCGAGCGAGCCGGAGCTGTGGAAAAAATAGGTATAGAGCGAGCAAAAAAAGCCATACGCACCGCCGATATTGTACTGTTTTTAACCGACGGTAAAATGCAGCCGCCTACCGATTACAGCGGAAAACTTATTACCGTATTCAATAAATGCGATATTTCGGAGCCGAAAGGGGAATACGACGTTGCCGTCTCGGCAAAGACGGGCGAGGGCATAGAGGCTCTCAAAAAGTTGCTCGCACAAACTTCCGTAATAGGCGCGCTCGACGAAAATTATATTGTGGAGGAGAGGCATTACGACGCTCTTTGCCGCGCTCGCGACAGCATAGCCGAAGCGGTTGAAAACATAGGCTCAATCACTCCCGACCTCGTTGCGGTTGAACTGAAAGAGAGCTGGGAAGCTCTCGGTGAAATTACAGGCGAAACGGCGAACGAGGAGATTATAAACGCCGTATTCGAAAAATTCTGCGTTGGCAAATGACGGTTAAATCTTCCGCGCAACGACGCGTTAATTTCGATCGCGAGACAAAGAAGATAAAGAAGATAATCTAATTAAAAAAGAAGATAATTTAATTAAAAAAGCAACACGTCCGCGCAAAAAGCGGAAAAGAGGTGTTATTATGGTAAATCTTGAACTTTACAGAGTATTCTATACGGTGGCCAGATGCGGTTCGCTTACGAAGGCGGCGCAGGAGCTGTTTATCTCCCAGCCGGCGGTATCACAATCGATAAAACAGTTGGAGGGTCAGCTCGGAATATCGCTCTTCAACCGCACGCACAGGGGAATGGAACTCTCCGCCGCCGGCGGCAAGCTCATATACAAACAGGTGGAGGACGCCCTCCGTCTTTTAGACGAGGCGGAGAACACTCTTACGGAACTCAAAACCACGGCCACGGGAACCATCAGAATAGGCGCCACCGACTCGATATTCTATCATCTTCTCGCGGACAAAATAGCGCAATACAATCTGAAATATCCTGCGGTCAAGTTCGAACTTATCTCGTCCACTTCGCCGTATACGGTAAGCCAGTTGAAAGAGGGCAGATGCGACATAGCTTTCATCAATCTTCCCATGGAGGACGACGACGTTAAGTTTTACGGAACGATTGCCCATCTGACGGACGTATTCGTGGCCGGAGAGCGCTTTTCCGAGCTCAAAGGTCAGACCGTTCCCATAAAGAGATTGCAGGAATTGCCATTGCTCATGATAGAGGAAAACACCGTCGCGCGACGGGCGCTTTCAGGCTTTTTGGAGAATTTAGGCATACAGCTTCATCCCGATATAGAAGTCGCCAACTGGGATTTTATGATTAAACTTGCCGTGAAAGGCATGGGAGTGGGCTGTATTCCGAGGGAATATTGCGAGAGCGAGTTGAAGGACGGCTCGCTGTTCGAATTGAACGTGTTCCCGGGACTGCCTGCGAGGGGAGTGGGTATAGCGCTTGCCAAAAACGTTCCGCCCTCGTTCGCCATGAAAGAGTTTATAGCCATGTTCAATCAAGAATAGAGCGGTGATTCGATGAAATTACAAAAGGTTTATTACTATTCCGACGAGGTAAACGACGACTTCGCCGGCACACATATAACTCGTAAAGAGCTTCCCGAAGATTACGAATATCTCAACAAGGGATTTTGGCTCAAACTCCGCAGACTGATAGTCTATCACTGCATAATTCAGCCGGTGGCGTTTATTTACAGAAAATTCATAAAGCGCGTAAAGTTCGTGGACAAAAAGAAGATGAAGGGCTTTAAAAAGCGCGGAGTTTTCCTCTACGGAAATCATACTTCCATGATTCTCGACGCGATAAATCCCTCATGCCTCGCCTATCCGAGGTCGGCAGACGTCATAATCAACGCCGACGCCATGTCCATAAAGGGAATACGTTGGTTATTAAAGACGATAGGCGGTTTCCCCATTCCCGAAGGATTTCACGCCATGTCGCGCTTCAACGACGCCATAAAAGAGGCGATAGGCAAAAAGCACTGGGTGGCAATCTATCCGGAAGCCCATATATGGCATTACTACACCAAGATAAGACCGTTCCCCTCGACGTCTTTCGCATACCCCGTAAAGTGCGACGCGCCGGTGTTCTCGTATACCATGACCTATCACAAGCGCAAACATTCCAAATATCCCAAACGTATCTTATATATCGACGGCCCGTTCTTTGCCGATAAAACCCTTCCATTCAAGGCGGCAGTACAGAAACTTCGCGACGAGGTATACGCCGCAATGTGCAAACGCGCGGAGTCGAGCGACTGTGAGTATATAAAGTACGTATACAGACCGAAAGAAGAGACTGAAAAAGCGGAGGCGGAGCAATGAAGTTCACCGAGTTTAAGGAGAACTTGTCGGAGGGTGCAAGGCAGATATACCTTCTCGAAGGCGACGACGCCTACTTTCTCCTCAAAGGCGAGGAGATGATAAAGAGCGCCTTTCTGGAAATGCCCGAACTCAATTTCTCCTCATTCGAGGGAGAAACATTAAAGGGCTCCGCAATTTCCGCGCTCGTATCCGCGGTAAAAAACTATCCTTTTATGTCGGAAAAGCGCATAGTCAAAGTCACCGATTTCTATCCGACGGAATCGGAGTTCGAAACTTATTTAAAGCCGTTATTCGAAAACTTTCCGGCTTCGTCGATACTTCTTATTGTAAACCGCGGCGGCAGAAAGGGCGTCGATTTAAAGAGGAAGAAGGGCGTCGTTTTTGTGGACTGCGGCAGGGCGGAGCCCGAAACCGTCGTTCGTTGGGTGTATCTGACCTTGAAGCGAGCCGGTATTTTTTGTCCGACGTCGGCGTGCGAGGCGCTCGCGGCATATTGCCTCTATAATATGTCGCGTGTGTCGGTTGAAGTACAAAAACTCATAGACTATAAGGGGACGGGAGAGCTTACTCGGAATGAAATAGACGAACTTGTATACAAAGACGCGGACTATCGGGTATACGAGATGACGAACGCCGTCGCTCGCAAAGATTTTACGAGTTACTGCGCCATTTCAAACGACTTGAAGAGCAAGGGGTCAGATGAGATTTCCGTTCTCAACGGACTGTTCTCCTATTTCCGCACGCTGCTCTCCGCCATATCTTCGGGGCTCTCCGACGGCGCATACGCCGCCGCGAACGGCATGAAAGAGTACGCCGTAAAAAAGACGAGGGAGCAGGCGTATATGATAGGCGCAAACAATTTGGAAAATTACGTAAACTTACTGTATGAGAATATTTCCGACGTAAAAAGCGGAAGAATAACGCCTTCTTCCGCCCTTCAAATATGCCAAAATGCGCTATTTTTCTCGGGCAAGTAGATTTTTGTGTGTAAAATCGCTTTATTTTTCTCGCCGTTAATTATATAATAATTAGCAATCATACTGTAAAAAGGTAGAAACTATGGAAAATTGGAACGTTCTGTGGGAAAATCTTAAAAATTTTTTCCTGAATGAAATAGCCGCCAACTATATTGCGCTCATTTTGCAATTTCTCCTTCTGGCGATAGTCTATTTCTACATTTTCAAAGTCCTCAAAGGCAATAAAGCTACAAAGTTTATACCGGTCGTGGTATTTTTCGTGATATTCTGCGGCATAACTTTTGCTTTCACGAAATTCGATACCTACTTGCTGTTGCTCATAGTGATAATGATAGCTCTGCTTATCTTCACCATGTTCCACTCTGAAATCAAGCGTCAGCTGCTCGACTCCAACAGCAAACACTCCAAAGACGGACTCACGGTGTCCGGCGTTCAGCTCATAATAGACGAAACTATCCGCGCCGTACAGAACATGTCCAAAAAAGACATAGGCGCGCTCATAGTGCTCTCTAATGAAAACCTTCCCGAGGGTATAATTCAGAGCGGCACGGTGGTAAACGCCTCCATAACTTCGCAGATGATAGAAGCCGTATTCTTCCCCAAGGCTCCCCTTCACGACGGAGCTATGATAATCGAGGGCAACAAGATTTACGCCGCCGGCTGTTTCCTGCCCGTCTTGCAGAGCGAAAATCTTCCGAAAGACATGGGCAGCCGTCACCGTGCGGCCCTCGGTATTACCGCAGTGGCAAGCGTTACCGCCATAGTGGTATCGGAGGAAACGGGTATAATTTCGATAGTTAAGAACGGCGCAATCAAGAAGCGTTATGCAGACGCTTCCGATCTCAAAAACGCATTGAGCGAGTATTACTGGTCCGATTTGACCGCGGAGGGTAAAAGAATATGAAAAATTTCGGTAAATTTTTAAAAGACCTCTTCACCAAAGACCTGCCCATAAAATTGCTTGCGATAGGTCTCGCGGTCGTCACAGTGATTTTTATAAATATCTGAACCGATGAATACCATTTCAATTCCGCATATTCTTTTGCCGGCAAACGCCGATATCGGCACGTGGGCGGTCAACGCCTGCGACCAGTTCACTTCCGACTTCGCATATTGGGAAGAGGTGGAGCGCAAGACGGAGGGCAAACCCTCTGCTTTTCACCTTATCCTTCCGGAAATATACCTCAAAGATAACGCTCCGAAGCGCATAGCCGCGGCTAACTCGGCCATGGAGGAGTATCTCGAAGAGGGTGTTTTCAAGGAACTTGAAGAGGGATTTATTCTTGTTGAGCGCGCCACAGAATCCGGCGTGCGCACGGGCATAGTCCTTGCGATAGATCTTGAAGATTATTCTTTCGAAAAGGGAGCGAAAACTCCCGTCCGTTCCACGGAAGCCACCATTCTCGAAAGGATACCTCCGCGCGTGGAGATTAGAAAGAACGCTCCGATTGAACTTCCGCACGTAATGCTCTTGTACGACGATCCGCAAAATTCCGTGTTGACCTCGGTACGCAGAGGAAGAGTTCTCTACGACGCCGAACTTATGATGAACGGCGGAAAAGTAAAGGGTACTTTCATTGAAAACGCGAGAGAGGTGATTTCGCGCTTTTACTCGCTCGTGGCGGATAAAGAGGATAAATTTCTTTTTGCGGTAGGCGACGGAAATCATTCGCTGGCCACTGCAAAGACATGTTGGGAAAATACAAAAAAGCATTTGAAAGCCGACGAAATCGCCGCTCATCCGGCGAGGTATGCGCTTGTCGAGGCTGTAAATATTTACGATTCCGCCTTAAAATTCGAACCTATTCACAGGCTCGTAAAAACCTCCGACCCCGAAAAATTCGCGTCGGGCTTGGCTATGGAAGGCAGCGGCGCGGCGGAACTCTCCGTCAACGGCAATTTGAAGAAGATACCTTTTCCGTGTGATATTCCGAACGGAATACGTTATCTCGACGGTTACATATCGAAGTATCTCGCCGAAAACGGCGGCGACGTGGACTATATTCACGGCAGAAGCGAATTGATAAATTTCACCCGTTCGGGCGGAGTCGGCGTAATTCTTCCGCCGATATCGAAGGGCGATTTCTTCCCGTTGATTTCCTCCGGAGGGAATCTTCCGAAAAAGACGTTCAGCATGGGCGAAGGAAACGAGAAGCGATACTATATAGAGGCTAAAAAAATCAGATAAACGTTAAAACATAATTCTCCATAAACGGAGAAGAGGCATAAGAGATAAAATGGCAATAAAAGTATGTAAATTCGGCGGAACGTCCATGGCGGACGGCAACATAATAAAATCCGTAAAAAAGATAATAGAGAGCGATCCGGAGCGGAAATACATAGTGGTTTCCGCCCCGGGCAAGCGTTATTCGGGCGATACAAAGGTAACCGACCTACTGTACGCATGCTATAAATCTCTTACGGAGAACGGCGTGTGCGCCGCCGGCTTTGCGCCCGTACGCGCCCGTTTCGAATCTCTTGTCAGAGAACTCAATATGAATATCGATATAGACGACGTTCTCGACGCTACCGAAAAGAGAATAGACGAGGAAAAGAGCGAGGACTTTACCGCGTCAAGGGGAGAATATCTCTGCGCGTGGGTCGTTTCAAAAGTGCTCGGCGCAAAGTTTATCGACAGCGAAAACGTAGTGTATTTCAAAGAAAACGGTAAACTTGACGGAGAGAGAACGTATAAAGCAATAAAGGAAGCCTGCGCCGACTGCGAGCTTGCGGTGTTCCCGGGCTTTTACGGTCAGGATATAAACGGAAAAGTAAAGACGTTTTCGCGCGGCGGTTCGGATATTTCCGGAGCCATAGTCGCGCGCGCAATGCAGGCCTCTCTCTATGAAAATTGGACGGACGTATCGGGTTTTCTGGCGTGCGACCCCAGAATCGTAGACAGCCCCAAGCCCATAAAAAAGCTCTCTTATAAAGAACTGCGCGAGTTGAGCTATATGGGAGCCAACGTTCTGCACAGCGACAGCATTTTTCCGGTACGCAAGGCAAATATACCTATTCAGATAAAGAACACATTCCGTCCGCAGGACGAGGGGACGTCCATTCTTCCGAGCTCTCGTTATATGCCGGCCGGAAACACCGTGACGGGAGTGGCCGGCAAGAAAAATTTCACGGTAATTTTCATAGAAAAATCCCTCATGAACGCCGAAATCGGCTTCATAGCCAAAGTCCTTGAAGTTCTTGCTCGCGAAAACATATCTGTCGAACACATTCCTTCCGGAATAGACACAATGTCATTGGTAATCGCAAGCGAACAGCTTACCGATTTCAAACTCCAAAGAATAATAGAGGGAATACAGACCGAAGTCTCCCCCGATACGGTGCGCATAATAGAAAATATCGCGCTCATAGCCACGGTGGGTCAGGGAATGAGCTCGTCGGTGGGCACTTCCGCAAGGCTCTTCAACGCAATCGCCGCGGCAAATATAAACATAAAGATGATAGATCAGGGTTCGAGCGAAATGAACATAATAGTAGGAGTCAAAAACGACGATTACGAAAAGTGCATAAGAGCTATATACTCGGAATTTTTTACCTCCGCCCCTTGCGAGTAAGATATAAAAATTAAAATAAGATATTGAATTGAGAATAAAAAATATCCGACGTCTTGCGTCGGATATTTTTTATGCACCCGTAAGGGCTCTGTCGGCATAATATGTAATACTGCAAGTGGAAAAATGACTTTAAGCGTATGTCTGATCGTGCGCGACGAAGAACTCGCTTTGGCGCGCTGTCTCGATTGTGTAAAAAAATTTGCCGACGAAATAATAGTTGCGGACACGGGTTCGGTCGATAAAACGGTTGAAATCGCCTCGCGCTACACCGATAAAATATACTTTTTCGAATGGTGCGACGATTTTTCCGCCGCGCGCAATTTTGCTTTTTCAAAGGCCGGCGGCGACTATGTAATGTGGTTAGACGCCGACGATACAATAGACGACGACAGTTGCGCAGTTATCAGAAATCTTGTCGATACGGGCGGCTTCGATATGGCATATCTGCCGTATGCGGCGGAATTCGACGGAGAGCGTCCCGTCTGCGTCTACAATCGCGAGCGGATTTTTCTGCGCTCCATGAATTACCGCTTTTCAGGCGCGGTGCACGAGGCAGTGCCGCCTCGCGGAAAAATTGTCTGTTCCGACGCGCGTATAGACCACAAAAAAATCAAAAGTCCGGACACGTTCCGAAATCTTCGCATTTATCAGAATATGATTGCCCGTGGGATATCCCTCGACGAACGCGGAAAATTTTATTACGGCAGAGAGCTCATATCTCATAAAATGCTTCGCGAGGGTATAGCAATTTTGGAAGATTTTTTAAGCGGCGACGGTTGGAAAGTGAACAAAACGGAGGCGTGTCTGAATCTCTTCTATTGCTATATGGAATTGGGCAAAGAGGAAGAGGCCGTTTCCGTTATCTTAAAATCTTTTCTCTACGGGAGGCCGCGCGCGCAGGCATGCTGTATTCTCGGCTCGCACTTTATGGATTCAAACGATCTTCCTACGGCCGTTTATTGGTATGAACGCGCCCTCGACTGCGGCGACGAAATAAAGTTGGGCGGCTTCGTAAATACGGACTACGCCGATTATATACCGTACTTGCAGTTATGCGTGCTTTACGACCGGCTCGGCGATTTTTCGAAAGCCGAAGAATACAACGAATTGGCCGGAAAAGTAAAGCCGCAGAGCGCGGAATATCTGTTCAACAAGCGCTATTTTGAAAATAAAACCCGATAACGAGGTAAATATAATAATGTTAAAACAGCTTTCAATCTTTTTTGAATGTTTCGGTTGCGGCTGCAACAGCGGCTGTAACAGTTGCGGAAACTCCGTGCGCACCGTATATGTCAACACGTTGACAGGCATTACGGGACCGACAGGTACAACCGGCCCCGTAGGACCGATCGGACCGGCAGGTCCGGTAGGCCCCACCGGTGCAACAGGCCCTACCGGCGCCGTAGGAGCAACAGGTCCGGTCGGAGCAACAGAGCCGACTGCATATGGGAAAATAGCGGTCGAAACTTATAGCGGAATAAATATCGAGATGCGCCCTCGGCGAAACTTCGCCGAGGGCGCATCTGTCTTTTTAATAGATATTTTAAGAAAATTGTAACAATTTGTCGGATTATACCGTCTCATATTAAAATATGTTTTGGTATTAAAATATGTACATTTCATCTGTTTCTTTCAAAGGTTATAAAAATTCCAAAAAACTCTCCACGATCTCATTCGTAAAAGGTCTCAATATTCTGCTCGGCGAAAACGGTTGCGGAAAAACGGCGGTAATAAACGCTTTGAGACTTGCTCTGCGCGAACAGGAGTCGATAATTGCTTTTTCGGCAGACGATCTGTATTGTTCGCTCGACAAAAAATGCCGCGCAGACAATGTTGAAATAGATGTGAACTTTTCCGACCTCGACGAGGACGAAAAAGTTATATTTTACAGTTGGTGCGACGCCGATTTCAACGCCTTGCTTCATCTCGACATAACGCAAAACAAGTCCCGTCTCGGCACATTCAGAAGAAGATATTGGGGCGGACGAATGAAAGCCGGCATATTTGAGGATGAGACGCTCGACAGAGTGGAGTGCATCTATCTTCCGCCTCTGCGCGACGCGGAAGTAAAGCTCTCAAACGGCAAGCGGTCGAGGCTTGCTTACGTTTTGAAGAGACAGTTCAAAGGCGACAATTCTCTCGTCGATAAGGTGAGGGATTTCAACAACGAACTCACGCAAAACGACGGCAGGTTGAAGGAAACGAAGAAAAATATCAACGAAAGAATAACCGCCGCGATAGGCCGTGAAATGGCACAGAGCATAAATCTGCAATTTTCCGAAACAAGTTCGGATAAAATAATGGAAAATATCCGCATGGTGTTTTTCCCGGGCTACGGAGGAGCGGATGCCTACGCTTTCCGAGACCTCGCCACAAACAGCCTCGGCTACAATAATCTTTTGTATATAGCTACCGTCTTTTCTGAGCTCGAAATGCTGAAAGAAACCGACCGCTTTACGGCTGTTTTAATAGAGGAGCCGGAGGCTCACCTTCATCCGCAGTTGCAGATAAGATTTATTAAGTACATTCAATCCGTTTCGGAAAGTCTCCCGTCGGCGCAGATAATAGTTACCACACATTCGCCCGTTTTGGCTTCGTCAGTGGATATAGATAAATTAATACATTTGAAAAATATAGACGACAGCATACGTGCGACTTCGCTCAACGGTAAAAAATTCGGAGTCAACGACGATAAAGACAGACTATACCTCAATCGTTGGATGGACGCCACAAAGTCAACCATGCTGTTTTCAAGAGGTATAATCCTTGTCGAGGGCATTGCGGAGGCAATCGTCGTTCCAAGACTTGCCGAGCTTGTTCTCGAATCCTACAATCGTTCCGCCGAGGCTTCGGGTAAAGCGCCGATCGGCGATTCGCTTGAAGATATGGGAGTTTCAGTAATAAATATAAACGGTATAAATTTTAAGATATTTATGAAACTTTTCGGCAATTTCGACGGTTCGAAGGGGGACTGCATACCCGTTCGATGCGCCGGCATTACCGACAGAGACCCCTTGAAAGCCAATTTTTCAGAATCGGGTAAGGCTATGCCGAGTACTAATCCCATGTGCGCTTTGGAAAGAGAAATAAATTCGCAGCCGTACACTCGCCTCTTCGTCTCTCCGCATAAAACTTTCGAATACGACCTTGCCGTTGAAAATCCGTCTGTGATGGCGGAAACGCTTGAAAGCGTTTGGCCGAGCGCAGAGGGAAAAGTAAAAGAAGAATTGAAAGCCATATCATCGCGGCACGCCAAAGATAAAGACGTGGAAAATTTACACAAAGACGCCATGTTTATATATGAACATCTGACAAGTCCTTCGGTAGGCAAAGGTCTGTTTGCCTCTGTGCTCGCAAAAGGAACGGACAAAACTTTCGTCGTTCCGGATTATATCAGAGATGCGGTGCTTTGGGTCTGCGGAGCAAAATAATATGACTGACTATTCTGAAAAAAGAGATATTCTGGCACAAGAACTTTGCGGAGCGGGTGTCAGTTCATGTCCCTACCGAAAGGAGGACGTGGATTGCGAAAAATTCGGCAAATGCCGTATATGGCAAAAGACCGCCGAGCAACTCGAATATATTTTTTCGCCCGTATCCTCCGACGTATTTTTGAAAGCGTGCGCGGGAAGCGGCAAAACGGAGGCGCTCGGAATGAAAGCCGCATATGAAATATCCCGTTGGAACAGCAATGATTCGGGAATAGCCGTGCTTACTTTTACAAACGCCGCAACCGATACGGTAAGGGAAAGAATTGTCAGATTTTACCCGAACGCTCTGTCGGGGAAGCATTTCATAGGCACTGTTTCCAGCTTTATCCAAGGCTTTATAACGCAGAAATTCGCATACGTATTCAGAAAAGATTGCGAAGATCGGGATAGATCCTTTACGATCGTTGATTCCGACGTGAACGCTTATAATTCGCAATGGTTGACTAATTATCATATATTCGGCAATATTTTCATGCATAAATTAAACATGCGGTTGAGTTCCAATGAATGGATATACAATGAAAATAAAAATTGGGGGAACAATAGAGAAACAACGCTTAAAAATATTTACGAAAACATAAGCCATGACCTCGCGGAAAAAGAGTATCAGCCTAAAAGTTACGAGGCGTTTGAAGAGAATGTCTTAAATCGTAAAGACAAATTTTGGACGGATGGATTTGCCACATATGAAGATATGGAATATCTGGCATATAAATGTTTGAGTGAGAAAAGCGAGATAGCCAAATACCTTGCGCTCAAATTTCCCATTATAATGGTAGATGAATTTCAGGATCTGTCTGTCACCGAACTTGAAATCCTCGGATATTTGAATAGAGCCGGCAGTAAAATTCATTTTATAGGGGATTTGAATCAGGCCATATATTCTTTTAAGGACGCCCTGCCAGAGAGGCTTGCGAAGTACGTAGAAGACAATAATTTTGTACGTATGGAGCTTAATACGAATTTCAGAAGCACGCAAAAAATAGTAGACGTATCGCGCAAAATAGGAGAAATAAAGGAAAATATAACGGGAACGGAGCGCAGTTTGAGAAACTGCGCGGACGTCATATATATTGAATATTCGAAAGAGAATGAAGCCGTCGAAAAATTCACCGAGCTCGTGCATGAACTCAATTTAAAATCGGAAAATTGCGTGATAGCCGTGCGCACAAACAGTCATAAGGACATGCTTTCCGGTGCGCCTAAAAGTAAAACGCCGTCCCATGAAGTGATTGCCGCAGTAAATCTCTGGTGCAAGCGAAATATGGAAAATATGAAAACGGCAATTATGTACATGGGCAAGCAGTTGCAGAAATGGATAAAATATCACGTACAGAGCGGCGACTGTTATTGTCCCAAAAATTTCGAAGGCGGCAATATCGGCTGGGAGCTTAAACTTCGCGATATTTTAAACGAATTATGCGCGCGCACAGAATTGTTGGATTTTGAAGGGAAGAACTATAAAGATTGGTATGGCTCGAATAGAAGTACGATTGCCGAAATCGTCTGTAAAAATCTGTCCGATTTTTCGGAAATTCCACCATTTGAGGAGTTTAAAAAAATAATAAGAACGCCAAACGGCACATCGAAAAAATCCGTTGAAATTTATTCGGCTCCCAAAAAGAGCGAAATCGAAGTCATGTCTATTCATTCCATCAAGGGAAAAACTTACGACGCCTTGATGCATGTATCCTATCCCAGCGCCCAAAATTCGAAAATAAATTATTGGGAGAACTGGCTGAACGGCGATAAAGAGGAGCGCAGGTGCGCTTATGTCGCCGCAACGCGCCCGAAATATTTGCTCTGCTGGGCCGTTCCCGAACTTGACGATGAAAAGCGAAAAGTCATAGAGGAACTCGGATTTGAAAAATACACTTAAAAGTTCTTAATTTTGCGTTTTAAAAAAATTTAAAAAAATTTCTGAAAAACTCTTGACAAACGGTCGGACGCGGTTTACCGCGTCCGACCGTTTGGTATTTAGCAAACGGTCGGACGCGGTTTATAATTTAAAAAAAACGAGGTGTTAAAATGTCCAAAAGTGAAAGTTTCAGCGATCTTATAGGTTCCATTCAGGAAGCATTCCTTGCCGTGAACGAACTCAGCGAACAGCAACATATCGAAACGCTCGCAAAGTATTTCGACGAGGATGATAAGCCCAAAACTTTGACAGTTAAATATCCTTTCTTTGATGATGTCGGCGAAATAGCGTATAAGGAACTTGATATCCCTCTCTTGTGTCTTGTACCTGTGGCGTCGCTCAAAATCAATGAAGTGGATATCAACTTCAAAGTAAAGCTCTCCGGTAAAATCAGACTTAAAGAAGACGAAAGGCGCATGACTTTTTTCAAAAAGAGGGACGATGAAACTGTCGAGGCGTCAAACGATTCCTCTCAAAGCAAGAGCGGACTTGGATTTGTGCCGGAATACCGCAAGAGCAAAGACGGCAGTTACGCGGATATTTCGTTGAAGTTCCGTGCCGAAGAAGCTCCCGAAGGGCTTATAAGAATACGCGATGAACTTATAAAAATATTACCGTGAGGAGGTAAAAATTTATGCCAGGTGAACAAGATAAATTAGTTAACATTTCGAACCAGTTTTCGGGACTGGATATGGCCGCTCTCATAGGCGGACCGTTGAGCGCAGCATGCAACGCGCAAACTATGCTTGCAAAGTCTACGCTTGACTTTATCCAAGATGTGGGTCTCGAAGCCGAGGACAGCAATGGCCATAGAAAAGTTCGTACTGCGAACTTCTTCTTTAACAGAACTTCCGAAGGCGCGGAAGACGGGAAAATGAAAAGCGAAAGGGTTGATGTGAACATTCCTCTTCTTGCAATCGTCAATGTTCCCGCTCTCGCAATCGATAAGGTAAACATAACTTTCGATATGGAAGTTAAATCGTCTACATCGGCTGAATCGAGTAGCAAAAAGGACGCCACAGTTAATGCAAATGCCGGATTGAAAATCGGACCGTTCAATATGAACGTAAGTATCAAGGGCTCCATATCCTGCCATGAGAGCAATACGCGTTCCAGCGACAATTCGGCAAAATATCATGTGGAGGTTTCGGCAAGTCAGCAGAAGACTCCGGAAGGTCTCATGCGCATGCTCGACATGCTTACAAACGCGATTGCTCCTTCCAGTGTGACGCAAGAAACCACTGAAAATCCTCCCCAAAATCCACCCAAAAATCCACCCACCAATAATACTTAAATATGGCTTATTCGATAAGCGATTATAAGTTTATTGTCCGCTGCGTCGTAGGCAATACAAATACTGAACAATTGCCTGACGAAGCAAAAATCAAAAAGCAGACGGAGCAGCTTAATGCTGCTCTGTCTCGCGGCGGCAGAATATTGGGGCAGGAGAAAAATTTTTTTATCTTGAATATAGGCGAGCATCAGGTCGTTTCGCAGTATATCGTCTATCATGTCGGATTTGAGCGCAAACCATATTGGTGGCGCGAGGACGGAGGAGAGAAGTAACCGACTCTGCAATTTAAACTTCAACAAAAATCAAGGAGTGAATCTATGGCTTTACAGAGACCTATACAGCTTTATAATTTTTTAAATAATAACAGGGCATATGTAGACAATACCATATCTGGCTTGGATTACAATAATTTTTGCAGGTTGCACAACGGCTATTGTGCCGATGAATATAGCAACGGCATTATTTTGGACGGAGAAATTTACAAACTCGGTTGGAATTCCATATTGAGGGCCAAAATTGACTGCGATAAAATTCTTATAAAGGACGTGAGCAATGTCAAATACGGTTGCACAAAAACATTGAATATAAGGGTAGATGAGATAGTAACGCGCGCCGTATCTTCCTGTACTTTACTTATAATAAGGTGTGGGAGCGAGCTGTTATTTGCTCATATCGATAAATCCGATCATATCAAAGCAATGGAATCTTTGATGGATATTTTCGACATTTCCCAAAAACAATGTACCGCAATCGAGATGTTTATAAGCAGAATAAATAACGACGAACAGAAAAAGTTTTGCGAAATTGTCAAAAGTAGGGCGGAAGCCGCTTTCTGTTCGGAATTTATAAGAGACCTGCGCGTAATAAATCAAGCCATCGAAAGGTTAAAATACAAGAATTCGGAAGTCGTAATGCATAACGAATTGGGCATCTATATCGACCCCGACGGCTCTCCTCAAATATTCGGCGATTTGTGCTATCTGATTCTCGGCGAAAATTTGATGGAAGGACAATACGTAGATGTGCCTTTCCTGTTTGCGGAAAACTTAATGAACGCCATGACCGACCTTTACGATAGGGTTCGTCGGATCCGCCGATAAACATTTAAACATGTTCGGCAAAAGGCGGAAAGTCCTTTCAGACTTTCCGCCTTTTTTGCTTTTGAAAAGTCTCCTGATTCGATTAAATTCACAGCATTCGACGAAAAAACGTATACTTATAAGAGTTAATTATTCGGAGGTGTTTAAAGCGGCATGAGATTTGAGCAGTTGACAAAGAAGTATGCGTCGTTTCCGAAAGAGGAGAAAATATATATTGCCGACGGCGCGAAATATACCGTCACGCGACATTTTACGGGCGATACCGATATAGACAGAGCGGTGGCGGAGTACGCTTCAAATCGAGCAAACAGGGAATATGGAATATATGACCGCTAAAACGCCTCCGCCGTTTTCGAAAACCGGAATATATATGCGTTTGTCACACGACGACGATAAGGCGTGCGAGTCGTCGTCCATAGAAAATCAGCGTATCATACTCCGCAAATATGTGGCGGAGCGCGGCGGTACCGTAATAGCCGAATATGTTGACGACGGATTGTCGGGCACAAATTTCAACCGCCCGGGCGTAAAACGCATGCTGGGCGACGCGCAAGCCGGAAAAATAGATACGATAGTCGTAAAGGATCTGTCGCGATTCGGACGAAATTATATTCAGGTCGGCCAGTATATAGATTACATATTTCCGGCTTACGGCATAAGATTTGTTGCGGTAAACGATAACATAGACACTGTGGACAGAGGCAGTGCGGCGATGGATATGATGCCTATAATGAACGTATTCAACGAGTGGCACGCGGCAAACACCAGCAAAAAAATACGGGCCGTTCTTGAAGCCAAGCAGCGTTCGGGAATATATACCAACTGGAATTATGCTTACGGCTACAATGTCAGCTCCGACGAAAACCGCACGGCGGTTGTAGACGCGGAAGCGGCGCAAGTGGTACGGAAAATTTTTGCGTTGAGGTCGGAGGGCAAGTCGGCTCGCGCCATAGCGAAAATTTTAACTGATGAAAAAATCCCAAATCCCACAAATCATTTCAGACGTCTCGACGGCGGCAAATGGAACAGACCATGCAAGCCCTATTGGTGCCCGTCAACGGTGTCGGGAATACTCTCCGATCCGATATATATAGGTGTCACAGTACAGCATAAAACCACGAGCGTCTCCTACAAAAATCATAAGACGGTGAAAATACCCGAGGCCGAGAGGATTGTGAACGAAAATTCTCACGAGGCAATTATAAGCGTCGAGCTTTGGAACAGTGTTCAGCAGATGAAAAACTCCGTATCGAGAGGCAGAACTGACAAATCGGACGTAGTTCACCCTCTGTCGGGTCTCTTGATATGCCCCGATTGCGGCAAAAAATTCAAATTAAAGCGTTCCGAAAAAAAATACGCGGACAGCGATGTCCGTAAAAATTATTTTTGCTGCCGAACGTATGCCGACCTCGGCAAAAATTATTGTTCGTCGCACAATATATCCGAAAGAGAAATGGAGAGCATAGTTTCGGGAGATATACGCGAAATGCTGTCCGGCCATGAGACGGACGAGAGCGCGGCGCGCGAAAAATTTATTGCCTTAAAGAGCAAGAGCGGCGACCGCAGCCGCTGTTCCGACCAAGCGCTTTTAAAATCATGCGAGGCGAGAATAGCGGAAATCGACAGATTGATTCGGGCGGCGTTTGAGGACAAAATTCTCAAAGATATGTCTGAAAGCGTCTTTGAAAGTCTCTGCGAAAATTATCGGAGCGAGAGATACGCAAAGGAAGAGGAGCTCCGAAAAATCAAGAAAAGACTTGCCGAAACCGCTTCATATTCCGACGGAAAGGAGGTAAACGAGTATATAAGCAGATTAAAGAGTTACTCCGACTGTACTATACTTACGAGGGAACTCTGTATTCAGCTTATCGAATTTATAACAGTCGGTGAAAAAAACGAAAACGGCGTCAGAGATATCCATATCTATTATCGCCTCAAAAAGAACGAAAACTCCGACGCGGAAAGAAAATAAATTCCCATATTGAGCGAGTTCAACGGGTCCCACCGGCGCAACAGGTCCCACCGGCGCAACGGGTCCAACCGGTGCAACCGGACCGCAGGGCGAAGTCGGTCCGACAGGACCCCAAGGCATACAGGGTGAGACAGGACCCCAAGGCGCGGCCGGTGCAGACGGCACGGTCGTTCCCGTCGCCTTACAGGCTCTTGCCTATGCAGGAGGCGACATTGCCGGCACGGACGGCGCAGTCGCATTGCCGGCTCTCACAGTGTATCCGACGGGAGCGGAAGGCATAGTCGGAAGCGCGGATTCGGTCACTTTGCAGACGCCCGGGCTATACGAGATAACCTATTCTCTTGGTTATACGGACGGTGCGACCGCGGACTCCACGGCATCTCTATATGTCGGCGGACAGCAGATAGCTTCAACTGTAAGAAATCTGAATAATCAGACCGGCGCGACCGCAACTTACGTTATAAACGCCGCAGGAGGCGAAACCGTACAGTTCCAGCTCGCCGAAGGCACAGGACTTACGGGAGCCAATCTCAATCTTCTTATAAAACAGTATTCCCTCGGCGAAGAGGCGTAACGTCCGACGGAAATAAAATGAAAACGTCGCCGCGGCAATTTGCCGCGGCGACTGTTTTCAGTTAAGAAATAGTTTGTAAAGTTAGATTTCCGATTAAGTTCCGATTAACGTCAACTTCTGTAAGGTCTGGGGAACAGACCTTTTATGGAATTGAGTATCTGCATATCCTCCTCCGGAATTTCAAAATCCACTTTCAGATTTTCGGCTATTCGCGACGGCGTAACCGATTTCGGCAAGGGCAGCGTTCCCCTCTGAATACAGTATCTTATGCAGAGCCTTGCAAGGCTGACCTTACATTTTTCCGCTATTTCGGCAATCTCCTTAATTTCGAGAATTCTTCCCGTAGCAAGGGGAGAGTAGGCCTCAATAAGGATACCGCGCCTCTTGCAATATTCCCAAATGGGTTCCTGCGTATTGCCAATATAGAATCTTATCTGATTGACCGAAGGTATAACTCCCGTCGCCTCTATAAGAGATTCAATGTCCGAACCGTGGAAATTTGAAACGCCTATCGAGCGCAACTTTCCCTCTTTTTTCATGTCTATCAACGCCTTCCAAGCCTCGATGTTTCCCTCCGTGCAGTCCGTTCCGACAGCCGACCACGGCCATGGCGCGTGAATCAAATAGAGGTCGAGGTATTCGGTACCGAGAGCTTTCAGAGATTTTTCGCAGTACTCTCTCGCTCCCTTATATGTCTTTATATCCGCCGGAAGTTTGGTTGTTACAAACAATTTTTCACGATCCAATCCGCAGTCTCTTATGGCTTCGCCCACGGCGTCCTCGTTTTCGTAATTGTAAGCTGTATCTATGTGTCTGTAACCGCATTCCACTGCGGCGCGCACCGCACGGTAGGCGTCCGCCTTTGCGGATTGCCAAGTTCCGAGACCTATGGAAGGTATCTCTGTATTGTCGTTTAAAACGTATTTTTCTGTCATATAACACCTCGCTGTTTATTTTGTAAAGAGTCGGCACCGCATGTCCGCAACTTCAAAGCCGCGTCAAATTACGGCTGTTTTTTATTGCGAAATTCCGTTTTTTCAGGTTCACCTCTTTTTAGTTTTATATTAATTTCGGACCCCATATAGCAAATAACGGTTTCAATATCCTCATTTAACGCTTCGAATTCCGCTTTTACTCGGCCGTTTTCCCAGCTCATGAAATTTATCCTTATGCCGAGCCTCGTCATAAGTCCGCGAACCTTTCCGCTATGCCATATGCCGCACGGCAATAGAATTATCCCTTTGTCGTCCGAGTATACAAGAGCCTCGTTAATTACGCCGTGTATGCTTGCCGCGTTGTCCTGACAGAAGGAACGTTGCGCTCTTCCCATATCGTGACCCGTCATAAGCGAATCATATTCGAAATCGGCGCAAACCAAGTCGTACAGACATTTTCGGAACAGTGATTTATCTCTTATACGCGCGGCGGCCATGGCGAGCTGCATTCTGCCGAATCCCGTCGTCCGTTGGTCGCTTGCATAAGTTCTTCTGTCCTTTACGGCCTGTCTCACCGCATGGGCGAGAGCCGTATTTCTCGCGGCTTCGTATGCCGGCCATGCAGCATAGAGGTGAGAGGAGTGGCGATGATTGTTTCGGTTTTCTGTGTAGGCAAGAGCCCATTCTTTAAGCGCGCCGTGTCCGTCCGTAATATTTTCCGGCAATCTCGAATTGAAAATTTCCACGCCTTCGAAGTCGTATTCCTTTATGATTCCCTTTTGAGCGAATTTTTTAAACATTCTTACGGAATCTCTCGCGGCGGCTATGTCCATGGCGGAGTTTGCACACACCTGTTCAACGGTTTTTTCTCCGTCGGGAGCGTTTTCAGGAGAGTAGCAGGGGGTGAAAATATATTTACCGCCCTCGGAGATCTCCGTGCCGTCGTCGGCGTGCACTGCGCCATGTGCGTCGGTATAAAATCTCCTGTCCGCAAATCCCAGCCAGAAATTCATGAGTTTTGTCAGAAGAGGCTTCAATATTTCGCTTTCGAGGTCAAGCGAGCGTTCCCTTTCAAGTTCCGCCGTACGCTCGTCAGTCAGGTCGAGAAGAGCTTTCAAACGCCTTACGTTCAGATCCCTTCTCAACTTTATTCGGCGGTTTCCGAAACATTCCCACATTTCGAATACGGGGAGGAGCTGCCATGCCGCTCCGGCATTCCAATAGATCATCGGATATCCTGCGGGAGTGGAGAAAAACAGTCCGCATCCGGCGCCGTCCGTGCGCGCCGGCGCCTTGATTGCGTTCTCTATGCCGTTTATGTTTTTTGCGTTTATTAGCCAATCCGGAGCAAAATCGAGCAAAAAATTTATGTAACTTTCCGTACATTCCGGCAGATTTCCGGTATTCAGACCGCATATTTGCGCGTTGGTATTTGCGTTCAGCGTATGGTCGCCGCTCCATGCCGGCAGAAGATTTCCGACCCAGATGCCGCCCAGCCGCGCGGTTGAGTAGCCGTGAGAGCAAACGGACACGAAACGCGAGTGTACGTAGAGCAAATCCAGCCAATCGGCGTTTATTTCGCCGTCCTCGGCGCCCTTCTGATTTATGCGGATTTCGTCAGCGTCGGCAAATCCGCCGCCGTCGGAGAGATTCAGCTCCGCCGAATTCATCATCGGAAAATGCAATTTTACGTGCCGTGACAAAAGCCTCTCGTATAGCTCGTTCGGTTGGCTTTTCCCGATCGTTGCCCTTAAATTTTTAAGGGCGCGCTCGCAATGTCTCTTGACTTCGCGCATCTCCGTTATTCCGCTTTTCAGATAGTCGGTTTTCGCAAGCAGCAGAATTTTTGTCGCGGATTGTATCTTTAAGCAGTCGCCTTCGGAGGAGATTTTGCCGTCGCTCAAAATTTTTATAGCCGTCCAGAAACCGCTGTGCGAAAGTTCCGTTACGGGATTTTCGGGTATATCGCCTATATGGGATTCGGGCGGTTTTCCGTAAAAGCTCATTTCTCCGCCGTCGTTTGAAGTTTTTACCGTTTCGGGAAACTTGACGCTTCGGAATTTTTTGTCGTCACGTTCCATATCGCAGAACATATCGTCAAAATTTTCAAAGCACAGAGTAAAATCGTTTTTGTATTCGCACTCCGTAAAAACAACGGAAATCCCGTCCGCGCGCGAAACGAAGGATCTGCGTCGCAGTTCTCCGCCGTTCGATAGACATTCGCAAGATATCTCGCCCGTATAAAAATCGGTTTTGCGCAAGTAGTTTTCAATCTCTCCGCCGCATTTTATATGCATGAGCGCCGCCGGAAAGTACGGGCGTGCGGAACACGCCACATAATCTTTCAGACCGTATTTTTCTCGCCAGTGATTTTTTAAAAAATCTATCCAGATTCCGGCGTTGCCTCGCGTTACGGCAGCCTTTTTGACCTCGCGGTCTATGGAATGTATTTCGGCGGTTTCCATGGGGTTTACGGTGTCCATTACGCACTTCGTATTATTGAAAATAACCACGTCGTCGCACGGCAGAAAACTCTCGATAATTCCCGTTTCGCCGTTTGCCGTAAACAGAGCGTCGCGCCAAGCGTTCGGCTCGCTTTTCAAATTGCAGAAAGATTTTAAGATAATGCCTTTGAACCCTTTTACGGATTTTTTCATTGCCGTTCTCCGCATGGCATAATGATTCGCCACAAGTAAATGATATAACAAAAACTCCGAAAAGTAAAGATTTGAATCCAAAAAATCATATTATCCTTCCGCTAAAAGGCAGAATTATCGCCGATTACATAATAATGTCAAAACGACTGCAAGGTAAAACCTTGACAATACGTTGTCCGGCATGTTAGAATACATATATGGCATTTTGGATAGTTTGGTTGATAATAGGGGTATTGTTTATTCTGGTTTTTTCGGCCGTTATAATACCCAACATAGTTTTCAGGATGTGCGCGTCCGCGCTGCCTGTACACTTGAAGACCGTAGACCGTTTTTCCGACGGCTCTGCGGAAGTGATTGAATACCTTCCGACCCCCGACGTGCGGAAATACATTAAGGGATACCGCATATCGAGAAGTCTGAAAGGTATCTATTTCCGCGGCGAATGGAATCAAAGGGCGGCGTGTGCGGTGTACGAGTTGACTGCTTACGGCGCAGATGACTGCATAATCGACATTCTGCGCATAAAAGAGAAGTTTACAAACGGTAAATATACGCAGGAAATAGCTCTGCCCTCTAAAACCGATTACGTGACGCTTCGGCTTGTCTGCATAGACGACGAACCGGTTGTATCCGTAAGACGTGCGTTCGGCTTCAAATTCGTCATGTGGCTGTGCGCGCTCTGTCTTGCTCTCGCCGTTGCATGCGATCTTTTGTTGTGGTTGGTAGTCACGTTTGTGCTCTGCTACCTCGACGGATTTACGATGACTCTCCAAATTTCCGCCGGATATTGGGCGGCAATTCTGGGTTATACCGCCCTCGCCGTGGTTGTTGTAACCGCGTCGATAGCCTTGGGGTGGTTCTTTGTCGGAAAAAGGGAGGAAATTTATGCCGGTTGACAGAAGAGAAGACAACGAAGCCGGAGGCGCTTTTGCGAGCACGCGCGCGCAGGCGAGCTTCGATGAGGTGAAGCCGTCGAAAAAATCTGTTTCCGACGGCGCCGCAAACTCCGTTTTGAACGACAGAAAAGCTCCCGAACGCGGCTCTAAAAAATACTCTGCGAAGAATGTTGAATTGAAAAAGCATAAGCGGACGGAGCCTTTGGGCGAAAGGCTCGATTATCCGGGCGGCTTCCCCGTATATCTCGCAAGATACGTTCTGTTCGGCGGAGACACTCCGCACGCGGCAATGCGCTTTTATAACGGTAGCGACGCTGTCCTTACGGGAATCAAATTCAAAGTTACGGAGAAGGACGCGAACGGAAAGATAATTGCCGAATACACCCTCGAAAGGCGCGGATTGAACGTGGTGAGCGACTCCGAATTCGCGGTAGCCGACTGCGCCGTCGATTCCGATTGCGCGGCTTTGGAGGTGTCGCTTTTAGCGGCATTGTCCGACCCTTACGAGTATATTGTCGTGGATGACGGCGTGACCGTCCGCTACGGCGTGGAAGAGGAAAACAAGGAATTTTATTTCAAAAACAAACGCTCCTGTTCGGTAAAAAAATACAGAAAAATTTTGTCGGCGATATCCCTTGCGGTAATCGTGATTGTTGCCGCCGTCGCCGCCGTTACAGTATGGCGGTCGGGATTTTTTGACGGTAAAGGGTCTGCCGACGCGGAAAATAATACTTTTATTGCGGTAACTGAAAATGTTGAAACATAGCGATATAATCCAAAAACTGAATATTCTGCAAAAGGTTGCCGTGATTTCTTCCGCCCTTCGTGAAGAGCCTTTCGTTCAGGCGGAAATTCCGCCCGTGCGCGCCGCGTCTCTCGCGGAGTCGGGCAAGAAAAGCGGAGTGTCCTATGCAAGCGCCGCTCGTTCTTGGAATCCCGAACTGATCGGCAAGATGACGGAGGAACTCGTTCTCGACGGCGCTCGCGACGGAAACAAACTTTTCATTACGCCCGATTTGAAAACTGCGATAAATCCCTATAAAGAGGGACTGTCGGAGGACCCCATGCTCAACGGCGCCATCGGCGCGGAAATTCTTCGCGCCGTAAAGAACGTCGGAGCGGCCTCCGGTCTGTATCGACCCTCCGTAGGCGAAAACGAGACCGATTTTCTTGACGGTGCGGCGAATGCGTCGGCCGTCAACGAACTTCTCGTAAAACCGTTTATCAAGTCGGTCGAAGAGTGCCCGTGCGACGCGGTATATCTCGACCCTTCGCGAGAAGGAGGCGGCTATCTTGCGGTAAACCGCGCCATATTCAACGAAGTTAAAAACGGGCTGTTCGGCGACGCGTTCATAGTCGGAGAGGGCGATATCGCTCCCAACGACGCAGTATCCCTTCTTTCGGGCAAATTGACGCTCGGCGGATGCGCAATGCCGCTCGAAAAGGCGGCTCGCCGATATATACAGCTCAAAGGATACGAAGATGAGGGGAGCATCTCTCATCGCGAAATAGAGGATTCTCTCTATGAGGGAAGCGCGGTAGACGAGAAAAAACTCGATGAAATTTTAGATGAAATCATAGATTTCGCTTTAAAGCTCGACGAGCTCGAAATTTCCCGCGATAGCTTTGCCGCGCCCGAAATCGAAGAAAAAACAGTTACGCAAGAATCCGACACGGGCGATACGGATATGTCCGGAGAGCCCGAAAGTCCGCAAACGGACGAGGCCGCTTCACCCGTTGCCGAAGCCGAAACGGAAGCGGACGTCGCTCTTTCACCCGAAAGCGAGGCCGTCTCTTCCGAAGATTCCGATTTGCGGAACTTTGACGGCGACAGCGCGTGCGAGAGGTTGGCGGCGGAAAGCATGGTTCTTTTGAAGAACAACGGGCTTTTGCCGTTGAAAGAGGGCTCCGCAATAACCGTTTTGGGCGAAACCTATTCGGATTTGAGCTCTTTCAACGAAAAATTCCAAGTTACGGGAGCTGCCAAGGGTTACGACGGCGCGAGAGCAAGAAGCGATTCCTATCTTCCGACGGCTCTGCGCATTTCCAATAAAGCCGAGTATGCCGTCGTATTTCTCACGCCCGACGCCACGGGGCGAGAGCTCGCTCTTCCTCCCAACAGAATAGCCCTTCTCGACGCTCTCAAAAGGGGCGGCAAGAAGATAATAGCGGTGGTTACGGGCGACTTGCCCACCGATATGAGTTTCGACCGCTATGCGGACGGATTGATTCTCGCTCCTTCGGACGGCCCTTTCTGCGGCCGAGCGTTGGCGCGCGTAATCTGCGGAGACGTAAATCCGTCCGGTAAACTCGTCCGCACGTCTTTGGACGGCGCCGACGGGTATTTTCGCACGCTCCGCGCCGACAGAGACGGCGGCCGACTTCGCGTTGGAAGTTTTATCGGATATCGCCGCCATGAGACCGAAGGCGCTTCCGTAAGATATCCTTTCGGCTTCGGATTGAGTTATACTCAATTTGTCTATTCGGATTTGAAAATTTCCTCGGAAAAAGCCGAGTTTACTCTTACAAACAAGGGCAAGAGGGACGGTTTCGAAGTCGTCCAACTCTATATAGGCGCGCCTTCCGTCTCGCAAGTGTCTCCCAAAAAGCAGCTGCGCGGTTTCAAAAAGGTATTTCTTCGCGCCGGAGAGAGCAAAAAAATATCCCTGCCCCTCGATTCTTCCGTCTATGAGAGTTATGATTGCCGCCTCTTCTCGTACAACGTAGAGGAGGGCGAGTATATGATCTATGTCGGTTCCTCGGTAAGAGATATACGCCTCGAAGGCAAAGTTTCCGTCTCGGGAGTCAAGCGCGCAAGTCTCAACGAAAAGAGATCGGAATATTTCCCCGACGACGATTTCGGCGACGGAAGCGAAGTCGGCAACGACAACCGTATACGCGCCAAGAGAGAAAATGTTCCCGAAAAGCTGAAAAACGCCAGAACCGCCGCGCTTTATATAACGCCGCTGATTGCTCTTGTGTTCTTTTTGCTTGTTTCCGTGCTCATACTCTCATATGCGCTCGACTATATTCTGCTGTCTTTCGCCGACGCGGCCAAAGTGGAATGGTGTCTGTACGTAATAGCCGTCGGTATGTTGGCGCTCGTGCCTCTGCTGGGCAGTTTGAACAGAAAACGTCTCATACGTATACGCACTGTTTCAATTATTATTGCCCCCGTTTTGTTGGTCGTTTGCTTTGTTTTGGGCGGAATTCTTCTGTCAGAAAACGGAGGAATAGCCGAGGAAATAGCTTTGAGGGTAATTACATGTTTTGCCGTGGGCGTGCCGATATGCGCTCTTGTGGCAATTCGCATAGAGCGGCAGTTGTGGCGCACTAAAAAGGGCAAAAACCGCTGGGATAAATATTACTTCACTCGCGAAAAAGAGGAAAAAATCACCGAGGACGGCGAGTTTGAAGAGGCCTTTAAAATCACCGAAGAGGCGCACAAACGCCGTACGGAGGAATTGCCCGACGGCGAAACCGCCGCGCCCGTCCGCGAGGTCGTCAGATTTTACGATAAACAGCTCTCGTTTGTTCAGTTGCTCAAAGATCTCGATAAATTCCTTATCGAAAGGGGACTTTGGGTGGAGCAGGATTCCCTCAAAAGCTATATCGCGGCAATCTTTTCAAGCCGTCTCATAGTGGTGCCTTCCGACGGCGGAGCCGCGCTGTGCGAGGCTGTCGCAGAATATTTCGGTAAAAATGCGTATATAGACAACGCCGAAAAGTACGAAAGATACGGCGATTTGTTCACGCAATGGCGACAAAGCGGCAACGCAAGCTATCCTACCAATTTGAGCGCGGCAATGGTCATGGCGAGAAGAGAGAGCGCATACCTTCATACCGTTTTAATACGTCACGTAAAGAACACCGCGTTGAGCGCTCTGTTTGCGCCGTTTGCCGATGTGCTCTCGAAGAGGCGCGAGACCCTTCCCGTCGTGGGAGGGAAAGAGATTACTCTGCCCCCGAACGTGCTTATCGTTGTGGAAACGGATAACGCATACGATATACCGGCGGTCATTGCCGAAGTCGCTTCGGTAGTTTCGCCCGTATGCGAAGTTCGCGAACCTTCGCCCTATAAAACCATGTTACAGTCCGTCGGCTATGAGAGAATGGAGTCTATGACAAAGACCGTGCGCGACTATTATCCCCTCGACGAGGAGTTGTGGAAGAGAGTGGACAGGCTCGACGATATGTGCAGAACGGCGCATATAGGTAACAGACTTTGGCTGAAACTCGAAACTCACTCCTCCGTGATGTCGGCGTGCGGCGACGGAAGCGACACCGCGCTCGACGGGGCTATCGCAACGGAGCTCTTGCCGTGGCTTTCGGCGGTTTGGAACGGCGAGGTAAACGGCAATCTTCACGATGTGCTTTCTGAAATATTCGGCGAAGGTAACATAAAGAGCACTATGGCAGCTTTAAAGGGAGGTGAGAGCCAATGACGCTTTTGTCTTTGCAGAGCATGTGGGACGTTCTCACTTCGCCGGTGTTCATGGTTATCTATATAGCCGCGGTAGTGTTGCTGATGATAGCTATAATAGTCACCGTAATGGTGAACGAATACCGTTTCTCTTCCTTTGTCCGGAGAGTGGATAAGAACGGAGGAGAGTCGGACGAGGAAAAACCTCGCGAAGGCTCTCGCTTCGATATGCTTACGAGGCTCGACGAGGAACTGCCCTTGATGGCCGAACCGGAGTTTGCCGAAGATGTGACTTTGGAAGAGTTCTGCCAAAACTTCCGCAATTTTGCCGCAGGCAAGCTCCGCTTATATTACGATATAGGCATTATAAGGGAGTTCGTCGCCGGACTCGCAATATCTCATATCATTATTTTGCAGGGCATGTCGGGCACGGGTAAGACTTCGCTCGCATATGCGTTCGGCGAATTTATAAAAAATCCGTCTACGGTAATTCCCGTTCAACCCATGTGGAAAGACCGTTCGGATCTTTTGGGCTATTACAATGAATTTACCAAGCGTTTTAACGAAACTCTGCTCTTGCAGAAGATGTACGAAGCCAACGGCAGAGCCGATATCTTCATAACCATTCTCGATGAAATGAATATCGCCAGAGTGGAGTACTATTTCGCAGAATTTTTGTCCTTGCTTGAAATACCCAATCCCGACGCTCGCTATCTCGACGTAGTGTCCGACCACTGGGAAGACGATCCCAAAGAGATAAAGGACGGGCGCATAAAACTTCCCGAAAATATGTGGTTTTTGGGCACGGCAAACAACGACGACTCGACTTTCGCAATATCCGACAAGGTTTATGACCGCGCCATGGTAATAAATATAGACTCGAAATCCGACCCGTTCACCGTTCCGGCATACAGGGCCATGCCGATATCCGCGCGTAAATTCAGGGAGCTTGCCGCCGACGCGGTAACCGAGCGCAGAGTTTCCGCAGAAACGATATCCAATCTCGGAAAAATAGATAAATTCCTCTCCGAAAACTACCGCATATCCTTCGGTAACCGTATAATGAAGCAGATAATGACATACATACCCGTATATACCGCGTGCGGCGGAGACGAGTTGGACGCACTTGACGATATCCTCTCAAAGAAAGTTTTGAGAAAACTCGCAACGCAGAATATGACTTACAGAAAATCCGTGCTTGAAGCGCTGTGCAATACATTCAACGAATATTTCGGCGAAGAGAGAATGACGCGCTGCCTCGCCACGGTCAGAAGACTTGCAAGGAATTAAAAAATGACAGAAGCCGACATACTCTACCGCGCCTTCGGAGAACTTATTAAGTCCGTCGGAAAGGACGGCGGTATATCCAAAATTTTAGACGCCTCGGCAAAGGCGCCGACGCCGGCAAAACTGACCGTATATCATCACGTCTGTAAAGTGGAAAACGACTGGCTCGACCAAATAGAGCGCGGACTTGTTTTCATCGGCAGAGCCATAGAAGAAGACAGACAGTTTATACGTTCCGAGGGCGAAGTTCAACCGATTGAAAAGGTCAAAAAAATTTCGAGGGAATCCGTACAGTATCTCTCTCGCCACAGCGACCTTATCACACGCAAACAGAAAGATGACATAGTTCCCGATAAACTTTACACGGTGGAAAGGGACAGCGACTATGCCGTATACGAGAATAAGTTTCTGTATCTTTTGCTGTGCAGGATACGCGAATTCGTGGGCACGAGATACGAGGCGATAAATTCCGCGTACAAGAAATACCGCGGCGAATACGAGGTGCAAAAGCACGTCATTACGTCCATGCGCCGCCTCGATTTCGGTATAAAAATAACCGACGAGCAGGACGATATAGTCTCCGCTCCGGCGGATAAAGACTGCGCGGGCGCGCTCGAACGCATGGATAGAATTCTCGAAAGCGTATCTTTCTATCTGCATACTCCGCTTATGACGGAAGTTTCACATTCCGATAAAATAGGCGGCAACATAACAAAGACAAACGTGCTTCTGATGAACAAAAATTTCAACGAAGCGCTGAACTTATATGAGTTTTTGCTCTCCTACGAGGGCGAAGGCTACGTCATAGAGGACGCCGTGGAAACTCCCGACCCCGTTCCTTACGAGGATATGCGCGAACTGTCCGTTCCGCCGATTCTGCTTGCCTTTCTCGTATACGAACACGGTCTGCGTCTCGAAGAGTATTTGAAGAATGAATACGAAAAGGAAGAGGAGAGATTAAGGGAAGAGGCTCTGAACGAGCTGACGCGCAGGTTGCAGGAGATAAAGAGAAAGATTGAGAGCTCCGGCGTCGGCTTCGAGGAATATATTTCGGTTCTCGAAGATAAGATAAGGGAACTCGAAAAAAATCTGCCTGTCATGGAAAATCTGCGCGCCGAGAACAGCGAGCTTAAATCTTACAATTTGAGGCTTGAAAACGAACGCAAGGTTCTGCTCGGCGACATAGAGGAGTTGAAGGCGGAAACAATTAGTCTCATGAACGAAATGCGGCTCGCGGAAGAACGCCATATAAACGAGATTTCGGAGCTCAAAGCGGCGTTCGAAGACGAAAAGCAACAAATGAAACAGGCGCATGCGGAAGAGATTGAGAAAATTTCCCTTGCGGCGGAAGAAAAATTGTCCGAGGTAAAGGCAAGTCATGCCGAAGAACTTTCTCGCTTAAAGGAAACTCATTTGTCGGAGCTCGAAGCTGTCGGGTCCTCGTATAAGGAGAAAATCAAAAACCTCGAAGAGGAAAGAAAGAGGGAGTCGGAAAGAATCAGAAGAGAATTTGCAGCCAAATTTTCCGAAGAGGACGCCCGTCTCAAAGCCAGCGAGGGCGAGAGCGCGAAGAGAGGCGAAGAACTGATTAAAGTCAGAGAGGAATTAAGAGATTCAGGCAGGGAGAGGGAAGTGCTCGAAGCTCGTCTTTTGGCCCTTCGCAGAGAGTACGGGCTCTTGACTTCGGCGGACGATTTCACAACGGAAGAGGGATTCAACGCCCTCGAACATGAATTCGAAGTGCTCGGCAAACTTGTCCGCGACGAGTGGAACGACGTCAAAAAAATACTCAAAAAAGAGTTTCATTCGAGCATACTCGAATCAATGCACAAAAAGAAGCCCCGTAAAAGCAAGGAGTACGAGGACCTCAAACAGAAAGTAAACTCGCGTAAAGAGAGGGAAAGACTCTCAAAGGAAATTACTTCGGAGAAAGAAGAAAAAGCGGATACCGGAACAGCCGCAAAAGATGCGGAAAACTCCGAAGTATCCGACTCCGACGAAAACGTGTAGATTTCGGAAATCATTATTAAAACAACGTCCGTCGGGTAAGTTATCTGGTCATGGCAAAAAAGAACAACGACAAATTTCAGAATAAGTGGGAGAAATTGAGAAAGCGTTCGAAAAGGCGCTATATCTCCTCCATAGTAGCCCTCGTTCTCGTCATTCTGATCGGTGGGTCGTTTTTGGCCGTGCTCATTCATCTCGAATTAAACGGACTTTTGAGCGGACTAATAGGAATATTGAAGGCTTTTCTCGTCGCGCGCGACGTGGATTTTACTATAATCATATTCTGGCTGCTTACGATACCGATAGTACTGATTCTCATCAACTTGGTGAACTTCATCAGACGGCTTCGGTTCAGAAATTACCGCAGAACATGGGAGGAGACGGCAAAACTTGCCATAGAAGAGGAAAAACACGAGTTCTTTCTTCAACAGGAGAAACTCAAACGCACGAAGAGATTCTCCACGCTCAACGATATTTCTCCCTTTGAAGATGACAGAGCATTAAAAGAGATAAATTCTCTCAAAGAGTTATGCGAGGGCTTTCGCGCATTTGCGGCTTCCGAGCTTCGTCTTTTCTACTCTCCCGAGCAGATAAGGGTATTTGTGGCAAGTCTCGCCGTTTCGCATATTCTGATTTTGCAGGGCATGTCGGGCACAGGCAAGACTTCGCTTGCGTATGCGTTCGGCGAATACATGGGCAATCCGTCCGCGATAATTCCTGTTCAGCCGATGTGGAAAGACCGTTCCGATCTTTTGGGATATTTCAACGAGTTTACAAAAAAGTACAACGAAACTCCCCTCCTCAAAAAGATGTACGAGGCGAATAAGAGCGAAAATATGTATCTAACCGTGCTCGACGAAATGAATATAGCCCGAGTGGAGTATTATTTCGCGGAGTTTTTGTCCCTTCTCGAAATACCCAATCCCGAGTTGAGATACCTTGAAGTCGTTCCCGACGTATGGGAAGACGACCCTCCCGATTTGAAAAACGGAAGAATTAAACTCCCCGAAAACATGTGGTTTATAGGAACCGCGAACAACGACGACTCGACTTTTGCCATATCCGATAAAGTATACGACAGAGCCATGATAATAAATCTCGAAACGCGCACGTCGCCTTTTGCGATTTCTGGCAGAAGAAAGCCCATTAAGATAACATATCGGCAATTCGCCGCGCTTGCTTCAAGTTGCATCCGCGGATACGAGATGACAAAGCGCAACGAGCGCAGGCTGAAAGAACTCGACGAATATCTCGTCTCCAAATTCCAGCTGTCGTTCGGCAATAGAATAATGCGGCAAATCCGCAGTTATATCTCCGTTTACGTCAGTTGCGGCGGCGAGGAATTGGAAGCGCTCGACGATATTCTCTCCAAAAAAGTTCTTCGGAAATTGGCGTATAAAGACCTTTCCGCTTACCGCAAGGATTTGACGGAAACTATAAAATATTTCGAAAATCTTTTCGGAGCCGAAAAAATGCCAAAGTGTTGCGCATTTCTTGCCATGATGGCAAAAAAATAACTTATTAAAGCAGTTTAAACAGTAAAAAATTCAGTAAAGGAGGTGCCGATAATGAAGAGAGCCAAGCCGTTTTACATATTGGGCGCGCTTATAATTTCAATAATTCTGCTCATCGGCTCCTTCTTTGCCTTTTCCGGTTTCACCAAAGATAAGAGGGACGAGGCGGAAAGGAATATAATAGAGTCCATTTTAAACAGTATCGACTGGGATAACTTCCCGTGGGAGGATTTCCCGTTCGATCAGTACGAAAATTTCCCGTGGGATATGATGCCGTGGGATAAAGTGCCTTGGGATAACGTTCCCGAGTCCTTCCCTTGGGATAAGATTCCGTTCGACGCATTGCCTTGGAACGACCTTCCCGAAGATTTCCCTTGGGAAACTTACCCGTGGGACGAACTTCCCGACGATTTCTGGGATACATTCCCGTGGGATAAAGTTCCCGATGATTTTAATTGGGATCAGGTGCCTTTCGACAGACTGCCCGATACTTTCGATTGGGGCGCTCTGCCTTGGAGCGATTTGCCGGAGAGTTTCCCTTGGAACGATGTGCCGTGGGAAAATATGCCCGAGGACTTCGATTGGGGGCAGATACCTTGGAGCGGACTCCCCGAAGATTTCCCTTGGAACGAGATACCCATGGAAAATATGCCAGAGGACTTCGATTGGAACACCGTGCCTTGGGATAAAATGCCCGAAGATTTCGATTGGAACTCCGTGCCGTGGGAAAATATGCCCGAGGACTTCGATTGGAACGGCATGCCGTGGGACGACCTTCCCAACGACTTCCCTTGGGAAACGGTGCCCTCCGAAAATCTTCCCGATAATTTCGATTGGAACAATATGCCTTGGGACAGTATGCCCGAGGACTTCGATTGGAACACCGTACCTTGGGAGAGCATGCCCGAGGACTTCGATTGGAACTCCGTGCCGTGGGGAGACCTTCCCGAAGATTTCCCTTGGGAGAGGATACCTTGGAGCAATCTTCCCGATAATTTTGATTGGACAAAAATACCTTGGGAGAAAATGCCTCCCGACTTCCCTTGGGAGAGCGTGCCTTGGGAGAGCATGCCCGATGATTTCTGGGAGACCTTCCCTTGGGATAACCTTCCCGAAGGCTTCCCTTGGTATGTGCTTCCATGGCTCCTTATAAATCCCGACTTGATTCCCGACGGCGTTCTGCCCGACGACTTCTATCCATGGGATTGCGAACATGAATTTTTAGGCGACGGCCTTTTACTTCGCGCACCAACGTGCGTGACGGCCGGCGAAAAAATAAACTTCTGCATAAAATGCGGACAGCAAGTCTCCGAAGAAATTCCGGCAACGGGAGAGCATACCTTCGGTGATGACCGCGTCTGCTCCGTCTGCAAAATAAGAAAATTGCTTTTGAGGAGCAATACACAGGAAAAAGAATACGACGGCAAACTGTTTACGTCCGAAATAGAGATAGTGGAGGAAGAGTCTGCTCAACTTCTTGCGGGTCACTCCGTAAACTATGAAAATGCGATATTCCCTTACAATATTTACAAGACGGGCAAGGCGATTAACGTATTCTATTTCACCAATCCGATAGTGTCGGACTCCTCCGGCAGAAACGTCACCGAACAATACTATGTTTTGCGTGAATACGGAACGCTCGAAATAACGCCTCGCAACGCGGTAGTCGGCACGAGAGACAGGTCCAAAACCTTCGACAACACTGTTTTGAGAGGTATGCCGGAGGACGTATACTCCACGGACCTTGCCGAAGGCGATAGCGTGGATCTTACAAGTCTCGTATTCGGCGAAGGCATAACCGAGATAGGCAGACGTCCCAACGAACTTGTTTCTTTCAGGATAATAAACGGCAACGGAGCGGACGTGACCGATTGCTATTCCGTTAAAGTACAGTTCGGTTGGCTTCGCGTGACGGCAGACTATACGTCCGCCGCGAGCTCCCTTTCCATGCCGATATTCGGATTTAGAAATTCGGATACTGCTCTCGTCGGCGCTCAATATGTATATTCCGCAAAAAATTCACTCGCACTGTAATCAAAAACCGGATGATATTCTTTTTAAGGTAAGATATGCTCTATCAGTCGTATAAAGAAAAATTGGAAAAGCGCAGGCGCGTATTCGAACGCGTCTGGCGTTTGCGCGCTTTCATATTGTTGGGAGTGCTGCTTCTGCTTGCGGCTGTCGGCGCCCTTATGGGCGTCAAGGGCATAGTTTACGGAGAAATCGTTCCCGACATAGGGGAGTACGGTTCTCCCATGAACCTTTCCGCGCAAGCGGTGTTCGGCAGCGCGTCTTTTGAATACCGACCGATCGGAACGGAGGAATGGACCGACGAACAGCCCATATTTGCCGGAAAGTACGAATGTCGCGCAGTCAGCCGCAGTATAGTCGGCACAAAGACGTCGGGAGAGATTCGCTCCTTTGAAATTTTGCCAGCGGAGTGCGAAATAATTATTGAAAACGACAAGTTGATTTACGGAGACGACCCCGTATTTATCGCCTCCATGAAGTATGACGACGTTCTCAACGTCAATTCGTTTTCTGCGGAAAAAGAGGAGGACGGCAAGGTCAGAATTTCTATCGACACCGACGCCGTAACCGCTTTGAGCAAAGACGGTCGGGACGCAACGCTCTCCTATGAGTTCAGATCTTATGACAAGCGCGTTCTCGACGTGCTCCGCTCCATAACGGTTGAGACGGCGACGACCGAATTTACATACGACGGCGCTCCCCACAGCGACAACGGAGTGGAAATAACCTCCGCTCGCGGTCTTGCGAAAGGCCATAAAATAGAGGTGGAAACTCCCTCGTTCACGGAAGCCGGAGTCGGCGAAAACAGTGTAAACTCCTTAAAAATTTACGACGCCGACGGCAATGAAGTCACCGACCGTTACAGCGTAAAGAAAAACTTCGGCCGAATAACCGTTCAGAAAAGGCGCATAACCGTTTCCACGTCCACGCTCTCAACCGAGTACGACGGCACGGATAAGACTTTTGACGACTGTTCGATTAAAGAGGGAACCCTTGTCGGCGGTCACAGAATAGTCGCAACGGGCGCGCTTATTGCAAACGATGCCGGAACCTACGATAACGTCCGCAATATTTCCGTATTCGACGGCGACAGAGACGTCACCGAGAATTACGCGCTCTCAACCGATTTCGGAAAAATTACCGTCACAAAGAAAAAAATCTCCGTAAAAACCCTTCCTTACGAGTTTACATACGACGGCGCCGAGCACAGCTATGGAGCCGAGAGCATATCGCTCTCCTCGGGCGAACTCGCCGAAGGCCACAGCCTCTGCGTAACGGCCGTCAAATCGGTCGTCGATGCAGACGAGGACGGCTATTTGAACGATATCGGTTTCGAAATCAAAAATGCCGTAGGCGAAAATGTAAAGAATAACTACGAAATCACCGAAAACTTCGGCAAAATAATCGTTCACAGACGCCGCGCATATCTCTCCGCTTCGGCAAAGGAGTATGAATACAACGGTTCTGCGCAGGGCTATGACAAGGACGAATACATTCTCGACCCTCCGTCCGCAGAGCTCTTTGTCGGCCTCGCGGAAGGCCATACGTTCAAAGTAATCTCGCCGTTTACTGCGGTGAACGCCGGAAAGTATAAGAATACCCCCGTCTATTCCGTTATCGACGCCCATTACGACGACGTCACGGAAAATTACCTTTTCGAAGAAAATTTCGGCGATTTGGAAATCACCAGGCTGGAAATAGCTTTCGTGTCCTCGTCCGACCGATTCGAGTATGACGGCAAACCCCACGTTCCCTCCGAATGTCTGCCGGCGGACGGCTATTCGCTCGTTGACGGTCATACCGTTTCGGCAAGTTTCGCAGACTTCGTAAACGTCGGCGACTATGACGACGCGCCCGTCAAAGTCACGATAATGGACGGCGTAGAGGACGTAACCGAAAACTATTCCGTCGTCTCATGGGAGTGCGGCACGTTAAAAATCACTCCTCGCGTAATTTCCGTAAAGACCGAAAGCGGAGAATGGGTCTATGACGGAGCTCTGCACGCAGTCGCCGAAATCCAACCCGAAAACATAGCCGACGGTCAAAGATTTGCGTTCGAAGCTCAAAACGTTCCAGAGCAAAGGGACGTTGGCGAGCGCGACAATATCTTTGATTTCGATTGGAAAGTCTACGACGGCGCAACCGAAGTCACCGCAAACTATTCTCTTCCCAAAGAAGAAATAAGCTACGGAAAAATAAAGATAACCAGCCGCTCTCTGTATCTCTCGACCGCCGATAACCTCTTCGAATACGACGGCACGGCCCATTCCCACGGCGTGGCCGAAGCGAAAAATGTGGCCGGCGGCGAAAGATTCGATTATAAAATAACCTCTTCGCTCGTCTCTCTGACAGAGGTGGGAGAGGTCTCCAACCGCTTCGATTTCACCTATGAAATTTACGACGCCGACGGCAATCAGACCACCTCTAATTACAGCCCGTCGGAGGTCGAATACGGCTTGTTAAGCGTAGTTAAGAGGTCTGTCACAATTCAAACGGGCTCTCTTTCGGATGTCGTGTACGACGGCGAAGCTCATTCCGCCGCGGAGTATAAAATCATTTCCGCAAACGGCCTCGTGGAAGGTCATACCCTTTCGCTCGGATATCCCTCTTTTATCGAAGTGGGAACCCACAAAAATTCCCCTCTCCCCGATTGGAAGATAACCGACGTCGGCGGCGAGGAAATCTCGTCTGACAATTATGAGCTGAATATCGTTTCCGGTACGATAGATATCGTAAAACGCCCCGTTACATTCCTGACCGACCCCATAGAGACAGTCTATGACGGCAAGCCTCACCGCACCGAAAACTTCGTGCTTGCCGAGTATTCGCTTCCCCTCGTTTCGGGTCATACGGCGCAAATAGAGTTTTCGGAGTGGACCGATTCCGGCGTATATCCGAACCTGCCCGTCAGCAAGAGGATAGTTGCCGCCGACGGAGGCGACATGACCCTCAATTACACAATCAACGTCGTTTCGGGAGCCGTAACTATATCCAAACGCCCGATAACTATAATAACGGGGTCCGATTCCGTAGTCTATGACGGCTCCGACCACAGCGTTTCCATGTACGGAGTAAAGGAAGAACTCGGCCTCGTTTTGGGTCACAATTTGTCCAAAGCCACCTTCCCCGTGTTCAATAAAGTCGGCAGACATATCAACCGCGTTTACGGCGATTTAAACATTTACGACTCTTACGACCGCGTCGTCACGGATAACTATGAAATTTTGGATTGGCAGTACGGCATCCTCGAAATAACGCCTCGCTCCATCACCGTTCGCACGGTGGACGTGGAACCTTGGACGTACGACGCCACCTGCCACCTTACCGCCGAAAACGCCATTCAAATAGAATACTATAACGGCGACTCCGTTGGCCATACCGTTGTTCCGACCTTCGCCGAAATGGTGACCGACGCCGGGATATACGACAATATCTGCACCGTGGCGGTGGAGGACGCCGACGGTTACGACGTGACCTATTGTTACGATATAACCCTCGTTTGCGAAGGTAAAATAACCATTAATAAACGTCAGGCTTCGTTCACCACATACGGCGTGCTCTCTCAATATTTCAATGAGGCCGAATGGGTCTATGACGGAGCCGAACACAGTTACGGCCCTTACAGCAATTCGACTCTCCCGTCGTTCAAAGACGAAAACGGAGTACTTGTAAATCACGTGTTCTCTTGGACGGAAATCACAAAAGTGAGAGAAATCACCGACAGCCCGACGGAAGTCGGCTATGTCGATAATGTTTTCAAAAATCTCAAAATAATCGAGAGAAGAGTTGGCAGTGACGCCGCGATTGACCGCACCTATAACTATATTTTGACCTGTAATTGGGGCAAACTTCGCGTAAAATCCCCTATCGTAATAAACGTTGCCACCGCCACGAAGGAGTACGACGGCGAGCCCCTCACCCTCACCGACGACGATTGGTTTATCGAGAGGAAGCCCCCCGATACTTTGGCGGAGAACATAAGTATTACCCTCAAAGGTTCTCTCACCTATCCCGGGCAAGTGACCCTTTCAAGCGTGTATGCAAACAGCACTCGTAAGGTAGTAAACGAGAAAATTTATCGCGTCGATTTTACGGGCGATCCCGTCACCCTCAAAGTAGTGGAGAGGCGCCTGCGCATAACAACCGCGTCGATAGTCGCCGCTTGCGACGGTCAGCCCCTCTACGGCGAAAACGCCGCTCATCCCTATTGGTTCTCATACGGTTCCCTGCTCGCAAATCACAGACTTGAAAATTTCAAAGTAACGGGTGTCCTTTTGCCGGAGGAACATACCGCCCTGAACACCGTTTCGGATTTCCGGATAGTCGATAATAACGGAGCAAACGTGACCCCGTTCTATAATATCAACATTGTCTACGGAACGCTCGCTTGGTCGGACGATTCGTAAGTTTCCGCAAATTTCCGCTCTCCGTTAAATTTTTTTATCGTTCGCCCGTCGGGCGAACGATTTTTTTATGCCCTTTTTTA
>CANRIK010000006.1 GCA_947630705.1 uncultured Clostridia bacterium
GGGCGCAGGCGGTGACCGAGAAAGGCGTTGTCCTTACGCCTTTTGAGAGAAGAGGCATTTCATAGCACAGCACAGTGCGCTGTTTTGCCGAGCGAGAAGAGCCTGCGCATAAGCAAGGGCGCAGGCGGTGACCGAGACGGTTGCTGTCCTTACAACCGCCGAGATAGGAAGTTGCCCGATTTCAATCAAAAAGTCCGTTTTTTACGGGCTGTTTATTTTTTGTGCTTGGGACAGGTGTATTTTTGCGGATTTGACCCCAAGGCGAATCGATGCGACGCCGCGCGAGCCGAATGGCGATGCTTTGCGCAAAATTTTTAATTTTCGCAAAAAGTACTTGGGGATAACCGTTTATCCATATTTAATTATTTGTATCTTTTATACGAACTTGCGCAAAACGAGGTTAAAAAGCCATACATTATTCAACATGCTCCAAAAGCGCGAAATTCCGAACGATATTACCGGACGGAAATCCCAATCGAACGCTAAACTTATTGAAAAATATACCCTAAAACGTTCATGTCAATCGAAAATTAATATTTTTAAAAAATATGCAAATAATTTTTAAATTTCACAGACCCGAAATGGGTCTTTTTTATTTTCAAATCCGCGTTTTTCGCTGAAATTTTAAATATAATTCATTCAAATATCCTATATAAAAATTTTTTACATAAAATAATCTCTTTTTGCGTGAAATTAATTGCATTTTGCATTTCAGTATTGTATAATAATTTATATTTTTATACATTCATTCGAAAAAATTCAATTCTGTATACTTTTATTCATTTATGCACTGAAATCCCGACAGTTCCGAGAGGACATTGACGGGTTAGCACGAAGAGCCGTATCGCCGATTAAAGCATATATGCCGAAAGGATGTAGGTTTTAATATCGGCTCCTCGTGCGAAATTGACAATCCGAAGTGCGGAATGAATATCCGAAGCGCAGAATCCCACGCGGAAATCGAAGTTCGACAACAAAAATCGCCTTGCAAAATCTCGCGGAAACCGCAAGTCAAGCGGAAACCGCAAGACACGCAAAAATCGCCAAGCGTGCCAGCAAGCGACAACGAAAATCGCCTCGCGTAACAGCAAGCGGAAGCGACAACGAAATTTCGCCGCGTGAAATCACATGCGAATCGCCTTGCAAATCTCGCGGAAACCGCAAGTCAAGCGGAAACCGCAAGACACGCAAAAACCGCCAAGCGTGCCAGCAAGCGACAACGAAAATCGCCTCGCGTAACGGCAACAGCAAGTGAAAGCGACAACGAAATTTCGAAATGCAGAATTGATTGTTCAAAGTGAATGAAACAAAAATGGAGGATCTTATGGCTAAATCACTGAAAAGGATCTTGCTTACGCTCCTTATCCTCTGTGTATTTGTCTGCGGCGCAATGTTTGTGGCAGCTTGCGGCGGCGACGAAAACACCAACGATAACAGCAACAGCAATACCGATATCGACAATAACGATGACGATACCGGCGACGATTCCGATGATGACACCCAAACCACAGTAACTTATTCGGTTACCGTAACAGCAGACACCACTGACGTAGTGCTTACGTCTTTAAAGGCGCAGTGGTATAAGGGAACGACCAAGGTAGGCGCCGCAGTGACGCTCTCCGCCGAAGGCAAAGCCTCGGTAACCCTCGATTCCGGCAGCTACACTGTCGAGCTCGAAGGCCTTGACTCCGCAAAATACACCTATACCAAAGCCTCGGTAACCGCTTCAAATCCCTCGGCTTCCATAAGTATAACCACTAAACAGCAGAACATACTTGTCTCCGTATCCGTTCCGGCCGGCGTGACCTTGCCGTCCGATGTCGCGGTTCAGGCATACAGCGGCGAGGATGAGGTCGGCTCCCCCGTAACTTTGACGGGCACCACCGCCAGAGTCACTTTGCCTGCCGGCGGCACATATACGCTGACGCTTAAAAACCTTCCCGACTATCTCGAATGTCAGCCCGTTGCGGTGTCCGGCTCCGTAGTTACCATCTCCGTAACTGCCAAAACCGTACAATATACCGTAAACGTCAATACGGGATCCGAATCGCTCTCCGGCCTTACCGTTACTTTCTATAAGGGAACCGAACCGGTAGAGGGAGCGACCGACGTCGCCGTAACAGAAGGAGTTGCAACGGCAACCCTTACTGCCGGGGATTATACATTTAAACTCAACGGCATTGATGCAACGCAGTATTTGGTAAGCGGAAATATGTCGGTATCGGCTACTGTACGTTCCGTAACCATAACGGTAACAAAAGTTGCACAGCAAGTAACAGTAAATACCTCTAACCTTCCCACAAACGTTGTGGAGGCAGATATAGCTAACCTCAAACTCAAACTTGTGACTGTCAGCGGCAATACGACAATCGGCGAGCCCGTTTCCCTAGTGGATAACGTGGCACGTTTCGCGGCGCCTCTGGGAGATTACAGAGTTGAAGTCGTAAATCCCGACGGTGCAACGGTTAATTACGCTTGCGCAGGTGAAAACCTCTCCGCAACGCAGAACAATGTAACCGTAACCCTCGGCGTTGCCGCTCCTGCCGGCACCACGACAGTTCAGGTTATAAACGGCGGCTATTATATCTATGCCGCACAGTCGAGCGTAAGATACGCCGCTCCCGCAGAATCGGGCAATCTCCGCTACATATTGGATATACAGTCCTTCGGCGAAGACGCGGTTAAAGCAAATCCCGCGGCGTCCTGTTCAACCGGAGCAATCTTTGTAAGCGACACTCAGGTTTCCGAGGTTCTCGCGGCTTCGGCAAGCGGCTACTTCGGTATAACGCGTGCGGATAGTAAGTGTAACTTCATAGTCAAGGTTACAACCGAAACGGCTCCCGAGAGCGGTACAAAGTTCAACCCCATCAATATATCGAGCGGTTCGATAGAGGGCGAGCATGCCGCCGACGCCGGAAAGACGGAAGTTTATTTCCGCCTGCCCAGATTGACGGACGTTTCTACGAAGTATCATCTGATAGTTCCCGAATACGTAGAGTTCTATCGTCTCAATACCCCTTCGGATGCATTGACTTCGCCTCAAACCACACAATGGGATTACGAATTCCGTGCAAACGGCAATACGCCGGCAAACTGCCGCTATTACATATGCATTAAACTTGCCTCGGGAGCTCCCGGTGAAACCGAATTGAAGTTCACTTTCGAGAGGAATTACGACCCCGGCACGGCTCCTCAAAGGTCGGTAGAACTTCAATACAGAGTAGCGCAGTCTAACATTGCGACAACGAATGGCGAACATAAGGAATGGTATACATTCACCCCCGACGATACAAAGGATTACAGAATTACCCTCACGGGACTTTCCGAATATAAGTCTCTTGTAGTATGTACCGGCTATGTATGGGGCGGACACGCCACCGGTATCGATGGTTGGGAAGAAGACTGGGAACCCACCGGTCCTGTGACTCACAATTCTTCCAACAATCTCAGCTTCAATCTTACGGGGTCGACGGAATATTATATCGCTTTAACGTTGACCGGCAATTACAGCTATTCCATAACCGTCAGCGAAGATGTTCCCAACCCGGGCGAAAAGGGCGCTCCTTACGATGTGACGAATACAGGCGCAGAGAAGAACGACGTGGGCGACAAGCTGATAGCCGGCACGACCGTATACTTCAAGCATACGGTGACCGCCGAGTCTCTCAACTCGGAAGGAAAGGTCAAATTCCACTTCGAAACTGTTCCCAGCAGTCATGTTATAAATTTCTATGACGACGCAGAATACAGCCATGAGTTGGGTCACCTTCGCGCCAACGATATTTCTTCTCAAAGAGATATCGAATTCGAAAACCTTGACGTAGACTCCGTGATTTACTTCACCATATCCGGATATAATCAGGACGCGATATTCTATATCAATCCTCCCGAGAAAATGAACGTTGTTGAAGTCGGGGAGGAGATAACCCTTACGGTTGCTCCCAATGACAACACATTCTCTGTGGAAGCTCCGGCAGGAACCTATGTACTTTCGTATACGGTACAGTTGTCTGGACCTCCTCTCCAAATTACATTCGGCACATTGCATGACCAGTATATTTATTCCTCCGGCAGCGGCTCGTTCGATGTGACCATCACCGAGAACGAAAGCCTGCATATTAGAAACAACGATATGTCTGCCATAGAGATTACAATAACTCTCGAAAAATCTGTGCCCAAGCTCAAAGCCGATGGTGTGTCTATACAGGTTGAAATGACCGGCACGCAATATAGTAACGCTTCCGTGGACATTATTCTCGATTCCTCGGTTGAGGCAGGCAACTATTCCCTTACTATATCGGCGAGCGCGGCTAACGGAGCTCCGTTTAGCATAACGCCCGAAAACGGTACGGCATTGACAAATCAATTTATTCAGACTTCCGAAACCGCATACGAGATAACCATACCGTCCGGCGCTACGAAGATAACGATTGAGGCTACGCCGTTCCTTGTTTCAGGAACTTTGACGCTCACAGTTAAACTTGAAGCCGTTGTGGACGATTCGGTTAAACTCACTGTAAACGAACCTCTCACGGTAACTTCGAAGCCTGTGGACTACAAGCATTCACTTGAAATTTTCCTCAATGACGTTCCGGCGGGAGATTACAGCTTCGTAATGAGTGAGTTCCAGCAGAATGATTTCAAGGGTATATTCTGGTACGTGCTTGTAAACGATACATATAACGTACTGTGCCTCGGAAACAAGAATGATGGTATTCAGGGTCAAGATAAACCTGACACCTCTACGTCGTATGATGCCGCCAAACCTCCCGTAATCAATATACCGGAGGGATGCGAAAAAATTACTCTTACGACAATCGGCAGAAATAATCAAACTACTTTGAGCACTCAACATGAGGCGGATACTTCATACCTGACCAGAGAAGTAACCACAACCATAAAGCTCGTTCCCTATTACAATCTGACGATAGACGAGCCTCTTGCGGTAGAACTCGTGCCGGATTCCGACAGTCACGCCAATACCGTGCTTCACCTCAGAAACGTTGACGCCGGCGACTATATGCTGGCTATGGACGTGGGCTCCAACTCGATGTACTTTATGGCTACATGGAATGTGCAGATAAAGGACGTAAGCGTGCCTCTTACCGATACTTTATGGGGCTATGAGGGACCGGTTAGAATAACCATTCCCGAAAGCTGCACCGAAATCACCATAACCGGCGGAAACTTCTCCGAAGCGTTTGAAGTTACCTTCACATTGACTTCCGCCGCCGGTGCGTTAAAGGGCGACATAATCGTTGACGAAGAGAAGTCCGTTGAATTAAAAACGGATAGCTGGGGAGTTTCCGACGAGATGACCGTCTACCTCGAAGAGGGTGTCACCTACGTTTTGAGTGTGACCGTTCCGGAAGGCAAGCAGGTCAACGTAAACGACATAAATAGCAAGACAAATGCCTCGGGAGATCATCTTCTCGACGCCGGAACCTTGCAGACGGAATTCACCGTAAAAGAGACGGGTCTTGTCGAACTCAAAGTTGCAGACGCAAGCGCGGAAGGTGGTTTCAGCGTAACTCTGCTCATCACCGCAAAGGGAGATTTGACGGTCGGTCAGGAAAGCACGTTCTCCGTTCCGAGCGATCCCGACGCTTCGATACTCAAAACAGTTTGGCTCAATCCGGGTACATACGTCATTACGCTCGAATATGAAGACTTGGAAGGGAGCAACTTCATTGGTATAGCCGATGAAAACGAAATTTTGGGTGGTTTTGGCGGCATAATACTCGATTCTTATCAAGCAAAAACGGTAAGCGTGACCGTTGAAACCGCCGGATTGTATACCCTTCGGTTCTTTGACGGTAGTTATACGGGTAGTGTTGAGATAACCGTTACAATTTCGTTCCAAGGCATAACAGTCGGCGAAGACTTTACGGTTGAGATTCCTTCCGACAGCGAAAGTTCCTATTTGGTAAGGCACGAAGTTTACCTTAAAGCCGGCACATACACCATAACCATCTCCGGCGGCGATATCGGCACCATTCAGGTAAACGACCCCGACAATCATTTCAATCCGGAAAAATCTACGGTTATTGCCGCAGGCTCCACAACCGCAACGGTGACCGTAGAGGAGAGCTGTCTGGTAACGCTTGTATTCTTGGATACGGGTGAAACGGGCGGTCAGAGCTTTACAGTCAGAATAGATAAAGCGTAAGCGCTTTATTGCAATAATTCAACATAATTTGCGCTCCGCGCCGAACGGCTCGGAGCGCATTGTTTTTGCGCTTTGCAAAAAATAACTCTTCGCTATTGCAATTTGCATTAATTAATGATATAATATTTAAAAATTTATATATTCTTTTAATAAGAAGGTCAATTATGGATCTCAATGAAATCAATTTAAGCGAAACCAAAATAGAGACGGCTCGGCTCGTTCTGCGGCCGTTCGAAGAGTCGGATCTGGAAGATTTTCATGCCTATGCCTCCGTTGCCGGAGTCGGCGAAGCCGCCGGTTGGAAGCACCATGAGAGCATAGAGGAGACTGCCGAAGTTTTAAAGGGCATAATCGCCCGTCGCCGCACTCTCGCCATAACCGAAAAGGAGTCGGGCAAAGTTATAGGCTCCGTCGGCCTTGAAACCAGCCCCTCGATTTTCGCCGACAAGGATTTGGGCGAAAACATAAACGATTTGGGCTATGTAATATCACGCGATTATTGGGGCAAGGGCTATGCGGAAGAGGCGATAAAGGGCGCTTTGAGCCTGTGCTTTTACGTTCTGCACCTTCAAGCGGTCACATGCGGACATTTCTCCGCCAATCGCGCCGCTCGCACGATAGTCGAAAAGTGCGGCTTCAAGTTCGTCGCCGACGGCAAATACGCTTCGGCGGACGGAGTTGAGACTTCCGCGCGCTACTACGCCATAACTCACAAAGATTTCGGCGTTGAGTATTCCGACTGACCATTTTAAGGGGGAAACAAACGATGGAAGACGACGAGGAATACTCCTACACGGGTTATGCGAAGCCGTCGGAAGAGAAGCTGGCGGAGTTTAAGGAGAGCGAAGAGGTATTCAGCTATTCCTCCTATTCCGAAGCGGGTGCGTTTGAGGGCGAAGAGGAGCATACCGATAGCTACGGCGACTATATCATAGAGGAATTTTCCGCTCAAACCAACGTCTCGCGAATAACAAAATTTACGAGGCTTCCGACAAACTTTGTGATTTATGCGTTTTCGGCGATATATCTTATCGTCGGAGTGCTGTGCATTTCAATAACCGATAAAATAACCGAGACTCTGCCCTATATAGTGGGCGGAATGATGATAGTTATAGGGTTTGTGCGGTTCATAGTTGCGCTTCGCAACCATGAGTACCGTCATCTCAAAACCAATCGCACAGCCACTTCGCTAATAGTTCTCGCCCTCGGCGTAATGATAATAATTCAGCATTTTCAGCCCGAAAACGATTCGGCGATAACCTTTATTTCCATTGTTTGGGGAATTTTGGGGTTGTTCGAGGGCGCGCACGCGTTCAATCACGCGTTCAAGCGCATAGCCAATTCGGAGCGTTGCGTCTACTACCTTATAAAGGGGCTTGTGGAGCTCGCCGTGGCGTTCATGTTGCTGTACGACCCGGGCAATCACGATACTCACAGGTTCCACATTATAGTTTTCGGTTTGAATCTTATATTCGATTCGATAACCATGATACCGCAGGTAAAGGCAATTTTGGCAACGAAATAGGTTTGACATGAAGGCGACAAATTGGGATTTAATGAAACTTTCGCAGGCGTTCGAGGGGGAGTTCTGCGTCTCGGACTTTTCGCCCGAGGAGCTCGACGAGCTGTTGGGTCTGATAGAGGATACCGACACCCCCGAAGATATACGTAGAAAGTATTTCGAGTATTATGACGACGTAAAGGACAGGACCCTCGAAAAGCACAAGTGGAGCGATTGAAATTTAATAATTTCAAATTATAGATTTGCGGCGCGGACGTTTAGTCCGCGCCGCTATTTTCGTGATTAAGCCTTTTTATCTCCCAAACATATTCGATCTTCCTTGTTTTTAAGTCCGGAATATGTCTTAAATTCCAAATAAATCCGACAAGGCGGCATAAGACGCTCAAAATACTTTACAATTTTTTTTAAAGAGTATATAATCTATTTACAAACTCAATCAAAGGCAATGATAAAGGACAACTACGCGCGGATTGCGGCTTTTCAGAGAGTCGGCGGTTGGTGTAAGCCGATAAGGGCGCCTCGCGGATATCACCTTTTAGCTTGTCCCCCGAACGCTTGCGCCATTAAGGGGATACGGTTTCATATCCCGTTACAAGGTATGGCAAATGACTGTTTGTTTTGGTGGTTGATACGTCCCTTCGTATTCCGAAACGCGGAGGGGCTTTTTATTTTGTTTCAAAGCTCAAAGGAGATTTTTATGTATAAAAAGGTAGACACGTCTTTGAATTTCGTCGAACGCGAAAAGGAGATAATCGAGTTCTGGAAGAAGAACGACGTTTTCGGCGAAAGCATAGTAAAGAACGAGGGCGGAGAGGAGTTCTCCTTTTACGACGGCCCTCCCACGGCCAACGGCAAGCCGCATATCGGCCATATTCTGACGCGGGTAATGAAGGATTTGATACCCAGATACCGCACGATGAAGGGTTACCACGTTCTGCGCAAGGCCGGTTGGGATACCCACGGTCTGCCGGTGGAGCTCGAAGTGGAGAAGTCTTTGGGGCTCGACGGCAAGCCGCAGATAGAGTCTTACGGCATAGAGCCCTTTATAAAGAGCTGTAAACAGTCGGTGTGGAAGTACAAGGGCGCGTGGGAAGAGATGTCCTCTCGCGTGGGCTATTGGGCGGATATGGAAAATCCGTACGTCACATACGATGACAATTATATCGAATCGGAGTGGTGGGCGCTCAAAGAAATGCACAAGAAGGGGCTGCTCTACAAGGGTCACAAAATAGTGCCCTATTGCCCCCGTTGCGGCACCGCGCTCTCCTCGCACGAGGTGGCGCAGGGCTATAAGACGGTAAAGGAGAATTCGGCGGTCGTAAAATTCCGCGTAAAGAACGCTCCCGACACCTATATTCTCGCGTGGACGACAACCCCGTGGACGCTCCCTTCCAACGTCGCGCTCTGCATGAATCCCGACGAACCCTATGTGGAGATAGCCACGGACGCCGCGCATTACATTCTCGCCGAGGCGCTCGTCGGCAACTTCTTCACGGAGTACGAAGTGGTGGCAAAAAAGACGGGCAGGGAGTGGGAAGGCCTCGAATACGAACCTCTCTTTAACGAAACCACGACTGAAATCAAGCGTTTGAGCCCGTCAAACGCGCCCTACAAGGCTCATTATGTCGTCTGCGATTCCTATGTCACGATGGGCGACGGCACGGGCGTAGTGCACATTGCTCCGGCTTTCGGCGAGGACGACTACAAGGTCGGCAAACGCTACAATCTGCCGGTAGTTCAGCTTGTGAACGAGCGCGGCTGTTTTGACGAGCGCTTTGCCCGTCTCAACGGAGTGTTCGCCAAAAAAGCCGATAAGACCGTACTCGAAATACTCGAAAAGAGCGGACTTTTGTTCAGAGTTGTGCCCTTCGAGCACGATTATCCCCACTGCTGGCGGTGCGACACGCCGCTCTTGTACTATGCTAAATCGAGCTGGTTTATAGAGGTTACCAAAGTCAAAGACGAGATTATCGCCGCCAACCGCTCGGTGAATTGGATGCCCGAAAATATCAAAGAGGGCAGAATGGGCAACTTCCTCGAAAATCTTATAGATTGGGGACTTTCGCGCGACAGGTATTGGGGCACGCCCCTTCCCGTCTGGATTTGCCCCGATTGCGGCGAAATCGAGGTAATGGGGTCCAAAAAAGAGCTCAAAGAGAAGTGTAACGTCGCAGGCGATATCGAACTTCACCGTCCCTATCTCGACAACCTCACATGCAAGTGCCCCCGTTGCGGCGGCAAAATGAAGAGAACGCCCGAAGTTATCGACTGCTGGTTCGATTCGGGCTCCATGCCCTTTGCGCAGTACCATTATCCCTTCGAAAACGAGGATTTATTCAAAGAGACTTTTCCGGCGGACTTCATTTCCGAAGCGGTGGACCAGACCCGCGGTTGGTTCTATACCCTCTTGGTTATAAACACGATATTGTTCGGTAAAGCTCCCTTTAAAAACTGCATAGTTTTGGGTCACGTGAACGATAAAAACGGCATAAAAATGTCCAAACACAAGGGCAACGTTGTGGACCCGTGGAGTGTCCTCGATAAGCAGGGCGCGGACGCGGTCAGGTGGTATTTCTACACGGCTTCCGCGCCGTGGCTGCCCTCTCGCTTCTATGAAGAGGCGGTTTCCGAAGCCCAACGCAAGTACATGGGCACTCTCTGGAACACCTACGCGTTTTTCTGTCTGTACGCCGAAATCGACGGCTACGACCCCTCCGCATACAGCCTTGCCGACTGCAAACTTTCGCTGATGGACAGGTGGATACTCTCCAAACTCAACACCCTCATAAAGACGGTGGACAAGGGTCTTGCGGAGTATGACATAACCGACTCCGCGCGCGCCCTTCAAGACTTTGTGGACGTGCTTTCGAATTGGTACGTCCGCCGCGGCAGAGAACGCTATTGGGGCTCGGAAATGACTGCCGACAAGGCCGCGGCATACACGACGCTGTACACCGTTTTAACGACCCTCGCGAAGCTCACCGCGCCGTATACGCCCTTTGTAGCCGAGATGATGTATCTCAATCTCGTGCCTCAATTTTTCAAAACGGAGCCCATATCCGTGCACCTCTGCGACTTCCCCAAGGCGGACGAGAGCATGATAGACTCCTCTTTGGAGATGGGCATGGACGAAGTGCTCGATATAGTCATTCTCGGCAGAGCCGCCAGAAATTCGGGCAATCTCAAAAACCGCCAGCCCCTCTCGGAGATGGTTGTAGTATCCGAAAGAAAGGTAGAGCTCTCCCCCGAGGAGATCGCCGTAGTGCTCGAAGAGCTGAACGTAAAGCAATTCAAGCTCGCCGACGACGCGGAAAAATATATAACCTATAAATTGAAGCCTCAACTCAAAACGCTCGGCCCCAAGTACGGCAAAAAGCTGGGCGCGATATCGGCGTTCCTCGCCTCGTGCAATGCGAAGGAAGTGGTGGAGGCCGTTCGCGGCGGAGGCTCTTATGAAATACCCTCCGAGGGCGTCGTGTTGAAGCAAGAGGACTTGCAGATATTCACGGAGAGCGCAAACGGCTATATAGCCGCGGAGGACAGGGGAATAACCGTAGCGTTAAATTCCGAACTCACCGAGGAGCTGATATCCGAGGGCATAGAGCGCGAACTCGTATCTAAAATTCAGAATATGCGCAAGGAGGCAGGTTTCGAGGTCACCGACAGGATAAATGTCTATTACACGGCGGAGGGAAGGGTTCTTCAAGTGCTTAAAAAGGGCTCGTTTGCCGCAGATGTGCTTGCCGCTTCGGTGGCGGAGGGCTCCCACGCCGGCTTTACGAAAGAGCAGAACGTAAACGGCGAAAAGGTGACTTTGACGCTTGTTAAGGTATAACTGCCGCGAAGCGAAATTCCCAAACTTAAAATATCCCGATAAAACGAGCGGCGAGCCCTTCAAAATGGCTCGCCGCTCTCTGTACGTTTATTTTTTATTAAACTTTCCTATTCACGCCTCGCGTTTCCAATAATAAATTTTATAAGTCGATTTTAAATAAGTTGCGTTTTCAGTAGGAGTGTCTACCGTTATGCTTTGCGCATCAGACATATCACTGTTCATGGCAACTTTCCAGCCAACAGTATTCTCAAAAGTTACGCTTGTAAGGCTCGTGCAACCATTGAACGCATAACTACCGATAGAGGTAACGCTGTTGGGTATAGTTATGCTTACAAGGCTTGTGCAATAATTGAACGCACTATTTGCAATTCCCTTTGTGTCCGACCTTAAATTTACGGAAATTACATAATTACAATCTATAACCCATTTGTCAACATAATGTACGCCGTCTTGATTTTGTATCAATTTTGTGCAACCATAGAACGCTTTCCCACCAATATAAGTCACACTGTCGGGTATGGTTATGCTTTCAAGGCTTGTACAGCCGTAGAACGCTTCCCCACCAATAGAAGTTACGCTGTTGGGTATGGTTATATTTGTAAGGCTTGTGCAAACATAGAACGCACCCATACCAATAGAAGTCACACTGTCGGGTATGGTTATGCTTTCAAGGCTTGTACAGCCGTAGAACGCTTCCCAATCAATAGAAGTCACACTGTCGGGTATGGTTATGCTTTTAAGGCTTGTACAATTATAGAACGCCTTGTCGCCGATAGTTTCAAGTTTGGAATTATTTCCGAAATTTACGCTTGCAAGGCCTTTACAACCATTGAACGCTTCCTTACCAATAGAAGTCACACTGTCGGGTATGGTTATGCTTTTAAGGCTTGTACAATCATTGAACGCACCCTCGCCGATAGAAGTAACACTGTCTGGGATAGTAATTCTTTCAAGATCTGAGTAATTATCAAATGCTTTCTCACCTATTGCCTTTACTTCAATAGGAAGGTCAACATTTTTAAGACCTGATATACCACGATAATTTGAATACCAAACTCCGTTGGCATTTATTTCACCTATTTTAACAAAATTAAATGTTGCCTTACAGGTATTATTAAATTTATCCTTCCAACTTATAGTGCTGCCTTCGATTTTTGAAGATTCGATTGTAAGATAGGCTCTGCAAAATGTTTCGTTCGTATAATATGCACTGTAATAGAGTGAACCATCATAATTTATTGGCTTTTTTTCTTCTTGTCCACCGGTGAAGTCTGAATAATACATTACCTCGTCCAAAGACAGTTCAACTCTCTCAACCTCTTTTGCGGCCGTAGCGTTGTTATCGCTATCGCAACGGTCTTTTTCAAAATATACGCTTGAAACTACATAATCGTTTTGTTCGTTTTTCTCGAATTCGACCTCTATATAATCGTATGTAACTGTATTTAGCTGTTCTTTGAGTTTTTCTTCTTCGTTGGCGAGCTGTAAAAGTCTGCTTTCATCGCCGTTTGCAAATGCATTTTCCTGCTCTGTGTTATTTTTTTCTATTTTATCGAGGATAGAGGAATATTCGCCGCTGTAATATTGCCACTTTGCGTCATCTTTCGAAGTTTCGTTCGGGTCGCCCAAAATTTCAGTAACCTGTTTCTGCGTATATCCGAGTTGTATATTTCCTACCACCCAAAGGCGAAACTTATTTGTAAAAATCGGGACGAGAACGCTTATCAGAATTATAGCAACCAACAAAATTGGCGTAACAGTCAAAATAACCGCTTTATGCATATCAAACCAGATTATTGCTTCGGGCGTGGACTTTTCTATTGCCTTGTCATAGTTGCGCTTTTCGTGTTTATAGACGATTACGGCTTTTATATTTTTTCCATCGACGGGAGCGACAGGCTCGGAATGAGTGGCATAGAATTGCTCTTTACGCAATCTTTCGGATTCGAAATATTGCTCTTTTTTCCGTTCTTCCGCCTCTTTCAGTTCGGGGGATTGTTTTGCAAGCAAATATCTTGCTACAATCGAGCCTGCCGAAGCGGCGGCAAAAATAATCGAAAATACAATTAGAAGTATGGGACACGCGCCCGAAGCCAGAATGCCCATGCCTTCGTCGGCGGAAGAGATTATACATATAATTGCAATTCCGATAATAAATATTAGTAGATAAAATATATAGGAAATATATTCGAAGAGCGTAGGCAAATACATGCGGAATTTGCCTATTTTTATTTCCCTGTATTTCAAGTCGGACTTAAACTGAATTACCGCGCTGACGCATGCATAAACAACGCAGACTGACGCAAATATAATCAAAGCAAGCATAGAGCCTTCGATTTCGGGCACTTCGCTTAACAGTCCTGTGTACATTCCATATACATTGCCCAGATTTTGGTTCGGGAGCCCCATACCCAGAATTATTTCGGCAACGGGAGCCGAGTAAAAGACAAATAGCAGTACGGAAAAGAGCGCAAACGCAACAAACGGTACAAACTTTAAAATCGAGTATACTTTTTGCTTGACATTGATTTGTGAGTTATTGCTGTCTTTTTCCGGCTGTTCAAAAAAGGCATAGCCGCATTCGGTGCAAAACCGCGCCGAGCCGGAGTTTTTTGCTCCGCACTTCGGACATGTTCTTTCTTCTTCCCATTTTTCTCCGCAATTCGGGCAGAACTTGCCGTCAAATTCCGTTCCGCACTTTGGACACTTGTTCATAAAAATTCCTCCGTAAGATCCTTTTGTGCGGTAAAAAAATAAGGTGTGCTCCCGAAAGAGCACACCGCACGGTATCTCTTACGGTCACCACACCAATTGCAACTTATAAGCACGTAAAAACGCTGTTAATAAAGTCACGCAGAGATACACACTGCCGTGTTCATCGTGACAATTATTAACATAATTAAAAAAGCTATACTCTGAAAAGAGCATAAAAATAGCGTGCCTTTTATTCAGTTGCAATTATGTGGTAACTAAAATATAGCACTATAATATTAAAAAGTCAAGGGATTTGATGGAAGCTCCGCCGCAGACGGAATAGAAAGGGAGCGTGCGCGGCGTTTGTCTATCATAACCTGATTTTTTCGGTCATAGTTTAAACTATGACTGTTTTTGATTTAAAGAAAGGGGACGCGGCGAGGATAACGTCGGTAAACGCCGTGGGGTCGGAGGGCGCCCGACTCGCCGCGCTGGGCTTGATAGAGGGAGCCGTCATTCGCGTTATAGCCTTTTCGCTCTTCAAGAGCGCGCAGTTGGTGGCTCTCGGCCCCGTGCGGCTCTCCATGCGCGCAACGCTTGCAAAGCGGATAGAGGTAAAATTATGAAAGTAGTGCTTGCCGGAACTCCCAACGCCGGGAAAACCACCCTTTTCAACGCGCTCACTCACAGCAGTCTGCGGACAGGCAACTTTCACGGCGTAACCACTTCGCCGGCGAGCAAGACGGTGAAGGGAATAACTTATGTGGACGTGCCGGGCGCATACAATTTCGCCCCTTATTCCATGGAAGAAAAGAGCGCCGTGGACGAAATCAAATCCGCCGACATAATAGTCAACGTCGTGGACAGCCTTACCCTTTCGGGGAGCGTGAATTTCACAAAAAATCTAATTCTTTTAAATAAGCGCACGGCGGTGTATCTCACAAAGACCTCTCAACTTAAAAAGCGGAAGGGCAGAGTGGACATAGATAGACTTTCCGCCTATTTGGGCGCGCCCGTATACGACTGTTCCCCCAAAAGGCTTAAAAGAGCCATTTCGGAGGGGATAAATTTCAACGTCGCAAAGGACAGCTCCGTCTCTTTTTCGGATACATACGACGGCGGAAACTCCAACCCGACCAAAGCCGATAGGCTCTTTTGCAACAATCTCTTTTCAATATTGTTTTTTGTCCTTTCGATAACGGCAATGTTCTTTCTGGCATTTCATCCGTCCATGCCGGGCGCCGTGTTGAAAGATTTGACGGAGGAACTCATCTGCGAAAAGCTGTGTAACGCCGTCACTGCCGGCATGCGGCACGCGCCTACCATATGTTTTTTGAAGGAGGCTGTTTTCGGAGGCATAGGCGGAGTGCTTTCCTTTATACCGCAATTAACAATATTATATCTCGTATTGACTTTACTCGACGAGAGCGGAGTAATGTCGGCTCTCTCGTTCACCACCGACGGCTTGTTTGAAAAAGTGCGGCTCTCCGGCAGAGCGGCGTTTTCGCTCGTCTCCGGCTTCGGCTGTACCGCGGCGGCTATTCTCACCACTCGCGGCTATTCTTCGCCCGACGCGCAAAAGAGAACGGTGGCCGTACTGCCGTTTATACCTTGCGGCGCGAAGATGCCGGTGTTTCTGACCTTTCTTTCGCCGCTCTTCGAAAATCCTTTCCCCGTTATTACCTGCTTCTATTTCGGCGGAATAGTAGTCGCTCTTGCGGCTTCGGCGATAATAAGGGGCGGAGGAGAGAGTCTGCTGTCGGAAGTCGCGCCGATTGGGATTCCTTCGCTCAAAACGGTCGCAATTAAGTTGTATTTTTATCTGAAAGGGTTTATAATCAAAGTGACGGGCACGGTCGCGCTCTTTTGCGTGATTTCGTGGTTCCTTTCGCATTTTTCGTTCGGATTTCAATATTCTGCGCCCGAAGCCAGCATGCTTGCCTCGATTTCGAGGGCGATTTTGCCGCTGTTTGTCCCCATGGGCGTGACCGATTGGAGAATAGCATACGCGGCAATCTGCGGTTTTATCGCCAAGGAGAACATAGCCGCAACCGTGGCATTGCTGTGTCCGACGGGCACGGGATTGACGCTGTCGGCAAGTTTGGGAGTCTGTACGTTCGTGCTCCTTTGTCCGGCGTGCGTGTCGGCGTTTTCGGCCTCCGTAAAGGAAGTGGGTATGAAATTCACCTTGAAATGCTTTGTATGCCAGCTTGCGCTCGCGTTTGCCGGCGGATATCTTGTAAATTTTATCTTTTTGCTATGAAAAAATTCGTGTGCACACAACCTTATACTCTTCGCGATTTTACCGACGCCGTATATCCGCAGGGCAGTTTCTGTCTTGCTTCGCTTCTGCGCGGAAAAGATATCAAAGTCAACGGCGTGCGCGTGAATAAAAACGTTGAATTGAAAGAGGGAGACGAGGTAGTGTATTACACCACTCCGGCGCAGGAGAGCGCGCGGACGCACGAAGTCGTCTACGTTGACGAAAACGTGCTCATAGCCGATAAATTTTCCGGAGTCTCCTCCGAGGGGCTGTGCTCCGAATTGAATATGTCGGGTAAGTTTTTTGCCGTTCACCGCCTCGACAGGAATACCGAAGGGCTCATAGTCTATGCCGTAAACGAGGAGGCCTCCGAGCGGCTGAAAGAGGCGTTTAAGGCACACGTGGTTCAAAAAACATATATAGCGGTATGCAAAAATGCCTTTAAGACAGATAAAAAAACGCTCACGGGATACATAAAAAAGGACGCTTCGGCGGCGAAAGTGAGAGTGTATGACTCTCCGTCGTCGGGACTTTTGAAAATCGTAACCGAATATGCCGTAAAAGAGGATTGGGGGGAGCTTGCCCTTGTCGATATAGTTCTGCATACGGGCAGGACGCACCAGATTCGCGCTCACATGGCACATATAGGCTGTCCCGTCCTCGGCGACAACAAGTACGGTGACGAGGCGTTGAACGGGAAGTACTCTCTTTCTCGGCAGTGTCTTGTCGCAAAGCGTTTGAAATTTCTTTCTCTCGACGGCGAGCTCAAATATCTCAACGGAAAGACGTTTGAAAGCCGCTTTTCTTTCAAGCGCGAAAATTTCGTTAAAAGCGATTAGAAAGCAGTAAAAGCTATTGAAATGCGATACGGGGTTCGGTTTTTTGCAAAAAACCGAACCCCGAAGCAATATTTTTAGCGTAAATAATGAGATAGTTATAAAATAAGATAATTAAAAAAATAAAAGCCGTGGGCGGCGCGCCGCCCACGGCTTCGGCGTATTTAATTATCTCTTGTCTATCGGAACGTAGTTTCTGCGCTCTATTACGCATTCGTAGGCCGGACGGATTATTTTTCCGCCGCAGGTCAGCTCTTCCATTCTGTGCGCGCACCAGCCGGCTATTCGCGCAATGGCAAACAGCGGTGTGTACAGCGCTTCGGGAAGGTTCAGCATGGAATAGACAAATCCCGAATAGAAGTCAACGTTGGGATTTACGGGTTTATCCAGCTTTTTCTGTTCGCATATAAGTTTCGAAGCTACTCCGGCAATCGTGTTGTAGAGTTCGAATTCCTCTTCGAGCCCCTTTTCTTCCGCAAGTTTTCCGGCATAAATTTTCAAAACTTCGGCGCGAGGATCGGATATCGTATATATCGCGTGCCCTATGCCATAGACAAGTCCGGATCTGTCGAAAGCCTTTTTATCGAGTATTTTTTTAACGTAGTCGGTTATGGAACTCTCGTTGTGAGTTTTGACGTTCTCCTTTATGTTTTTTATCATCTGCATGACTTTGATGTTTGCGCCGCCGTGTTTGGGACCTTTCAGCGAGCCCAGCGAAGCCGCCGTAGATGAGTAGGTGTCCGTGCCGGTTGATGTGGCGAGATGAGTGGTGAACGTGGAGGCGTTTCCGCCGCCGTGGTCGGCGTGAAGTATTAAACTTACGTCCAGAACTTTGGCTTCGAGGTCGGTGAACGCCGAATCTTTTCTCAAAATATGTAGAATATTCTGCGCATGCGAGTAGTCCGGTCTCGGTTTATGTATGATCAGCGAGCCGTCGTTGGAATTGTAATAGCGATAGGCTCTGTAAGAATAGGCGGCTATAAGCGGCAGTTCGGCAATCAGAGCAAGACTCTGCCTCAAAACGTTGGAAATTGCCACGTTATCGGGGTCGGGGTCGTAGCTGTACAGATTGAGCACGCACCTCGCAAGCATGTTCATCATGTCTTTCGAGGGCGATTTCATGATTACGTCTCTGACGAAGTTTCTGGGCAGCACTCTGAATTCCGCCAGCATCTCCGAAAACTCCGCAAGTTCGTCCTCCGTGGGCAACTGACCGAAGAGCAGAAGATAGACTGTCTCTTCGAAACCGAACCGCTTTTCCTCGATACAGCTTTTAACAAGGTCTTTGACATTGTAACCGCGGTAGCAGAGCACGCCCGGGATGGGGGTCCTCACCCCGTCTTTCGTCTCCCACGAGGTAACTTCCGAAATTTCGGTGAGTCCGCAGAGCACGCCCTTGCCGTTCTTGTCGCGCAGACCGCGTTTGACATCGTATTTTTCGTACATCGACGAATCGATATTGTTGTTTGTCGTCGAAAGTCTCGAAAGTTCCGAAATGCGGTGCGAATATTTTACAATGAGGTTGGCTTCGTTGAAATCCAAGTCACTTCTCCTTTAAATTTTTATAATTATTTAAAAATGCAATATTTAGGTATATTTTATCATAATCGGGAGGTAATGTCAACTTTGACCGTTGACAATATAAAAAAAGAGCGTTAAAATTAAGTTGAAAGTTTTGCGTTTTTATACGGCATTTTAAGGTTATATAAAAGGTAAAGGAGTATTTTATGCAACAGGTTAAACTTGTATCCGCCGAAAAAGAGCTCAAATTCTCCCTTTCGGGGGAAATAGACGCCGCCACGAGCGAAGATTTCTTCGCGCAGGTCTGCGCCGCTTACGGACACGACAAAAAAGACGTGCTCTTCGACTGTTCCGCGCTGACTTTCATAGACAGCACGACTCTCGGAACTTTCGTAAAAATATTCAAAAAGCTCAAAGCCGACGGCTACGGTATGGCGCTCGAACATGTGCGTCCCAACGTTAAAAAGCTGTTCGATATCTGCGCCCTCAATACCCTTATGGAGATACGTCCATGAAAGAATTGCAAGTCAGATTTCATCTTCTCGACAGCGCCTATATGACGGCTCTGCGCCTCGTCGCCGGAGCCGTATGCTCCGCGCACGACGTGGACATAGACGCGGCAGAGGACTTTAAAGTGTGCGTTACGGAGAGCGTTATAATTTTGAAAAACTGCGGTTTTGACGCCGTAAACGTCACTTTCGGCGGCGACGGCGTGTGCTGTACCGTAGAAGGCGAGGGCGGCAATCCGATTGCCGGCGAAAACGAGTTTTCGCTTGCGCTCATTTCCGCGCTTGTGGGCAGTTGCGATATTTCGAAGCGCGGAGAGATAATCGAGAGAGTTACATTGAAATTATGACGGAAGAAAAGGACATCGACGGACTGTTTGCGGAATATAAGCGTACGGGCGACGTCGCCCTTCGCAACAGGATAGTCGAGCATTATCTTTATATTGCCGAAATACTTGCTAAAAAGTTTTCCGGCAGAGGAGTGGAGTACGACGACCTCTATCAGGTCGCCGTAGAGTCGCTCATCGCTGGGGTTGAGAAATTCGACCCCGATTTGGGCAACCGTTTTACCACCTACATAACTCCCACGATAACGGGCAATATAAAGAACTACTTCCGCGATTATTCCCGTTCCGTGCGCCTTCCGAGGCGGATATACACCGTAGCGGCAAAAGTCCGCGAGGCCACCGACAAATTTTTCCGCGAAAACGGCTCCAAACCTACCGTAAAACAGCTTTCGGAGCTCATCGGAGTGGACGAAGAACTCATAATAGAGGCGCTCGAATGTAGGGCTCCCGTCAGTCTCGATTTGAAGGTGAACGCTCCCGACGGCGGCGACGAAGCCCCTTTGTACGAGGTCATAAGCGACGGCGGCAACTCCTTTGAGAAATTCGAGGACTCCGAGGCTTTGCGCACGGAAATCAAAAAGCTCGACCCCACCGAGCAGAAAGTGGTGTCGTTGCGCTTTTTGCAGGGAAAATCGCAGTCCGAAGTCGGCAAAATTCTCGGCGTCAGCCAGATGTTCGTCTCGCGCGCGGAGAGAAAAATCGTAGAAAAGTTAAAGGAAGCGTTGCTTTGATTACGTTTAAGGTGAACAACTTAAAAGCCATGAGCTCCCAGATAGCGCTCTTCGCCGATTTTTTAAAATCTTGCGACATTTCTGACGAGGACGTGTTTTTGAGCCGTCTGGTCTCGTGCGAACTTATTTCAAACGTCATTCGCCACAGCGGAGAAGAGGCGCAGTTCGAGGGCGAGCTCATGCCGGATAAGATATCCATAACCGTCACGGCGCGGAGCCAGTCGTTTATAGAGCTCAATCCGTCCGCTCCCGACGTTCTCTCCGAAAGCGGCAGAGGTCTGTATATAATAAACGCCGTAAGCATGAACGGAATAGAGCGCGGCGACGGCGGAAAACTTACCGTCTGCATAAAGCGAACGCGCTGATAAACTTAACACATATCCGCAAAACCGCATATATTTAAGCGTTTTCGTACAATATTTCGGGCAGTCGGATTGTTCCGAAATTTCCGTAAAACAATAAGTGAATAACCATAAAAAAGAGCGCCGACTTCCGAAAGGAAGTCGGCGCAAATCAATGTGTCGAAAATATTTATCAGCCGTTGAGACTTGCTTCTTCGTAAAGTTTGCTCATAAGTCCGTCGGTGACGACGCTGCGCACGCGCGCGAGGTAAATGAATATAGAAGAGAAGAACTTGGAATTGTCTCCGCCCACAACATAGTCGGGAATGACAAGCAGACTTTCCGTGTTTTTTTCAAGGAACAGTCTTGCAAATTCCACCTTTTCCTCGTTGGTAAGTTTGCGGATAAAGCTGTCCGACGGGCCGTTGTAGATGGTGTTTACGTTGTAAACAACGTTTCTCGTCTCTATTACGGAATTGGGTGCGCTCTCCGCAACGGGAGTCTCCGCGACGGGAACGTAATCGGCGGAATTGCCGGACTCCGTCTCCGCGACGGGAACCTCTGCCGTCTCTTCCGAACTTTCGGGTCTGAACACCGCCAGTCTTATTATGGCGATTACCAACTGCGCAAGGGTCAAAGCAAACAGCAGATAGAAGTACAGTCCGTAGCTTCCGAGAGAGGTGAAAATGGATATTGCCAGCGCAATAAACGCCACAATCTGCACGGTATATCTGATAAGATTGCATACGAGCATGAATTTTCTCGTCTTTTTGCCCAGCCCGAGCATGTCGAACAGGAGATTTATGCAGACGAGAATGACTGTGGTAAGAGCAATAAAGTGCACGATGGATACGCCGATTTCGCCGGAGGCGAGAATTGCCGGATTGACTATGAGAACCATAATCAAATCACTGCCGTAAAATTCCTGTCCGCCGAAGGAATACAGCGCCGCCGCCGTTTCAAAGGGGCGCGGACCCTTCATTCCGTTGGCAATACCCTCTGCTACCGGCGCAAGCACGGGTATGCTGTTTGCGAGATTCACTATGCCGAACAGTACGGCTATGAGGGAGAGGAGAAAAGTTATCAGCTTTATCACTCCCGATTTTCCCAAATATATTATGCTCTGTATTACGAGCATAATCACCGTAACAGCGAAAGCCGCGATGACCGTCAGATTCCAGTATGCGCTGTTCGTGGCGAACATTACGGCAACGAGCGGAAGCAGTACGAAAAGGACTATGGTCTCCGCAACCGCCGCTATTTTTCTTGCCGTAGCCTTGTGTTTTCTTGATACGAACATGGGTATCAGAAGCACAATCGCCGCAACGGTTACCAATGCATACAGGAGAAGGAGAAGCGCGCCTATGTTGAAGAACGCGCCTCCGAGCGCAACGGGAAAGTCAAATGCCGGCGTGAGCGGAGAGCCGAAAGGCAATCCGCCTTGCAATATTCCCAACGCTTCGAGCGCGCCGGTCAACTGCAATATGGGCATCTCGTTGAATTTCATGCCTTCCGTGAACGTCAGGGGAGTCACGGGAAGCGTCAGCCCGATTATAAGAAATACCGCCGCAATTATATATGTTACGATCGCGGGAGTTTTACTTACGAGCTTAATCGTTTTTGCCATAAGCATCTATCTCCGAAAATTTTGAAAGTTATCAGTAATTCAAACTATGATGTGATATTAATTTTAATACAACGCGCGGATATTGTCAAGAAATAATCCGCATTTTTTTGCGTTGATTAAAGGATATTATGGGGGCAATCGCAAAAATTGCCCCTTTTAAGAGCAGTTTGCGCAAAATAAAATAAATTATTTCCGTAATGCGCGCACGCTACGTTTACATATTACGATTTCTTTTTTCTTTTTGACAAAGCTGTTGCAAAACGGTTTCATGTTTGATATAATTCTGTATGAGAGGAAAAACGATATGAATTCCGAAAAAAACAATCCGACGTACGGCGTTTCCGACGATAAAGCGTCCATAAAATTGATAGGTTTCGACGAGGCGCTTTCCAACCTCACTAAATCGCAGCGCGAAAAACTGATTTCCGGTTACGACATAAAGAGTCTTGCAAAGGTTTTCGAGGACGGCGGACTTATGCAGACCATCAAAACTTTTTTCAAAAACGGTATGAACGTTTCGCGTACGGCAAAAATATTATATATGCACAGAAACACGCTCATTTACAAACTGAACGCGATAAAGAAACTTACGGGGTTCGATCTGCGCGATTTCGACATGGCCGTGACTTTCAGTATCTTGCATAATTTATATCTTATGAAATGAGGTTCTATGAGTAGAAAAAGTCGATACGTATTGAGATTTTTAAGTATATGTGCCGCGGCAGCGGTAATATTTTCGGCAGTTTTTATGTCCGCGTGCGCATTTTCGCGAGAGGATTGGGTCAGGGACATGATCGAGAAGTACTATTACCGATTCGACGGCGACTATTCCTCCGTCAGCGGAATGGACGGATTGAGCGTTGACGAAATGATAGCCCGTCTCGACCGTTACAGTACCTTTTACACCGCAGAAAAATATAAGCAGGTGCTCTCGCAGAACGAGGGACATAAAACTGGCATTGGTCTGAACGTCGAGCAGGGCGAAAACTGCGTACTCGTTGATTCGGTGATCGGCGGTTCGCCGTCCGAAGCCGCCGGAATAAAGTCGGGCATGCGCATAGTTTCCGTCTCTTTCGACGGCATTGAAAGCCGGATGACCTCGAAGGACGATTTTATGAACTTTGTCGCCTCCGTTCCCGTCGGAGAATCCACCGCCTTGACCTTTTCGGACGGTTTTACCGCGGAAGTATCAAAAATCGAGTATACGGCAAGCTACGTGCAAATGTACCTCGACGAATGTAACTACTCCTTCGTTTATGAAGGAGGAGAACGCGTTATCGTCAAAGGGGACGCCGGCATAGCCGGACTTCCGAAGAACGCGGCGTACGTGCATATTTCGCAATTTTACGGCAACGCGGCGGAGGAACTGCACGAGCTCGCCAAAATCTTCAACGACAGACGTTGCGATTCGCTTATACTCGACTTGCGCGGCAACGGCGGCGGCTATGTAAACGTTTTGGCGGCGGTGGGGGGACTCTTCACTTCGGCGGTATACGGCGGCGACGCGGTGGCTATGCGAGCCAGATACAAAGATAACTCCGAAGATATAGTAAAATGCGTCCGTTACTCCTCCGACGTGTTCTCTTCCGACGTGAAAGTTTACGCCATGGCGGACTCTGATACCGCAAGCGCTTCCGAGGCTCTGCTGGGTGTGCTCGTCAGTTATAATATTTTGGAATACAAAAATATATTCCTTACGGAGTACGCCGACGAGCCCGTCCGCACCTACGGCAAGGGCATAATGCAGACAATGTTGACCGACGCTTCGGGTGAAGCTCTGAAATTGACCGTCGCCGGAGTTTATTGGCAGAACGGCAAAACCGTTCACGACGTTGGACTGACTTTGGCCGACGGCTGTCGGGCCGCCCCCGCTTCGGACAGAGTAGTGAGCGTCGGCTATGACGACGAAATACTGCCCGTTATCGCCGCAATCGAAGAGGAGAACTCAAAAGCGGCGGAGCCGACCGAGTAATAAGTCGTTGGCCGACCGCATAATAAGTCGTTAATTTACGTAAAAAGAGTTTGCATGCCGACGGGCACGCAGAGGCGCCGCGAGACCGCGCTTTACCGAGGAGCGAAGCGCGGCATATGTTTTTATGCGGTATATGCCTTTATGCGGCAGGCGTCTTTAAAAACTGCGGTAGACGCCTTTAAAAGCCGCCTTTAAAATAAAAAATCGTACCCCATATATAATCTGTGGGCGGCGCACACTGCGCCGCCCACATTTTCAGTCGGGCCGCCTCACGTTTTTTATGCGACGGGCGTTGAAAATAATGCACACGAGAAATCCTCCCTCCGAACGGGTGAGTTCGACGCCGCACTCGCCGTCCGTTTCGAAATATTCGTCCGCAACTCTTTTGAAATCCTTTAAAAACAGCTCTTTTTCGAGGTCGGTCATGTCCTCCCTGTCCAGCGACAGCATTCTTGTAACCGCGTTCATATTCTCTCCCTCATTTTTCTCTTTACAAATCCGTTTAAACCGGAATAACCTTTCAGAAAGTCGAAAAGTCCTCGGTTTAACCCTCTGACGGAATCGGCCGCCGTCTTGAAGGCGCTCACCGTCTGTTTGCGCCACCTGCCGATAGGGAGCGTCGGGTCCTCGGGTATGACGGCAAGTAGTTTGAGGCGCAGAATTTCCGCGATTTTTTCGGGCGGCAGAACTTCCCCCGATATCACCTGTCCGCCGTTGAGCTTGTTGACTATAAGCGAAACGTCTTTAATTCCGCCGTCGAAGAGCGCGCTCTTGCTGCCGTCCGCGGATTTTATGGAGGGCAGGTAGGGCTCCGTGACTATTATAGCGCGGTCGCATATCGACTTTGCGGCTCTGTCCAGAAGAACATAGTCAAACAGCCCTTCGACTTCGTTCACGGCTCTTTCGATAAGGCTCGTGTTTTTCAGACCCAGCGAGGGCATGATGTGCAGATTTGACGACTTGGGGTGCGCGCACGCCGTCTGTTTTGCCCTGCACGCCGCTCTTTCGTAGTCTGCGAGAGTATACACCTGCATATTTCCCAAACCGGCGACGGTCATTGCGCCGGCGCCTATGTTGTCGCCGTCCACTATAAGAGTCTTTTCTCCGGCTTCCGAAAGCGCCAGCCCGAGCCCCACGCATACGGTAGTCGCACCGGTGCCGCCCTTGAAGCCGCCGACGTATATTTTATCAGCCATATTACACCTTTTAGAAATACTAACACGAAAAGCCGCGCGAAAATGTGATTTTTTTGTTTAAAAATATATATATTGTGTAAAAAACCGGCATAAAATACCCGTATGAAGTTATTGGAACAGCTTCTCAAAGAGCTGGGCGCCGACCCGTCTTACGGCATAACGTTGGTGCCCCGTCAATGTTGCTATGTAAAGAACGTCAAGTCGGTTGACTATTTTTCTTCGGAAGAGGTCAGACTCTCCTGCGGCGGATTGCGTCTTACGGTGGAGGGCAAAAATATGCGAGTGGGTCAATATTTCGAGGGGGATCTCATGTTGAAGGGCGACGTTACGGGGGTCAGAATTGAATAATCTTGCCAAAATACGAGTGACGTCCACCGTGGAGAACGCCTTAAAAAAACTTCGCAAGGCGGAAATCTCCGTCTATGACTGCAAAAAACGCGGCGCGGACTTTATATTTTGCGTAAAAGACAAAGATATCAAAAAAGTTTTTGCAATTTTCGCAAAGCCGTGTTATAATATCGTCGTAGAGCGCGAAAGCCTTGCAAAAAGACTTCTTTCGGGCGCCGTTCTGCGAGTTGGGATACTCACGGGAGCCGTGGTTTTTGCGGCGGCGGCCTTTCTTTCGAATTTTTTCATTCTTAAAATAGAGGTCGAGGGCAGCGGAGCTTATCTTAAAAGCGCGGTATTGCAGATAATCGGCGAAGAGGGCGCCGGCGAGTGGAAACCTTTTTCTTCTCTCGACGTGCCCGTCGCCTCGGGAAGAATACTTTCTTTGCCGGGAGTAACGTTCTGCAATATTTCAAAACGCGGCAGTGTGCTGTCTGTGGACGTCGAGGCCGACGGGCACGCGAACTACAAGGTCAGCCGCGACAATCTCGTTTCCGACGTCTCCGGAAAAGTGGCGGGTCTTGCGGCGATATGCGGCACGGCGGCAGTTTCGACGGGCGACGCGGTATCCGTCGGCGACGTTTTGATTTATGCCGGTACAATGGTCGGCGATAAATTCGAGAGCGGAATAGCGGTGGGTTACGCCGAGATAGAGTGTAAAAAAACGGCGGAGTACTCCGCTCCCGACGATTCCGAGGAAAGCATAAGGAGGGCCTATGCCTCTCTGCTTTTGGATAAAGACAGAGTAATTTCCCGAAGCCATTTTATCGAGCCGTCCGAAGACGGCGTGCTCATAATAATGGAAATAAACTATTTGCACAAGATAAGTATCAATCTTACATAGAAATGAACGAAAGCATACGTAAAATTTCGGCGGGAAGCGCGGACAAACTCCAAAGAGTGCTCGGCACTTTCGACGAAAATCTCAATTTGATAATGAGCGAACTTGGCGTCAGCGTCAGAGTGGACGGAGTGAACGTCATAGTCAGCGGCGTGGAGGATAGGGTCGTTCAGGCGACTTCCGTCTTTGAAAACCTACTCATTCTCTGCGAAAACGGCGAAAGCGTGGATAAGGGGCGAGTTTCGTACTGCATAGAGCTTGCCAAAGAGGGCAAGGCCTCCGACATAACAAAGCTCTCCACGGGCGTAGTGGCTATAACTTCGCGCGGCAAGCCGATAAAGTGTAAGACGGTGGGGCAGAAGAGATATGCGGACGCCATAAAACAGCACTCCGTGGTATTCGGCATAGGTCCGGCCGGAACGGGCAAGACCTATCTTGCCGTCTGTCTCGCTGTTCAGACGATGAAGCAAAAGCAGGTAGACAAAATAATTCTGACCCGACCGGCAGTGGAGGCCGGCGAAAAGCTGGGATTTCTTCCGGGCGATCTGCAAACCAAAGTGGACCCCTATCTCCGCCCGTTGTACGACGCGTTGCAGGAGATGCTGGGGCTTGAAACTTATACAAAACTTATGGAGCGCGGCTCGATAGAGATTGCACCGCTCGCCTACATGCGCGGAAGAACGCTCTCCAACGCCTTTATTATTCTCGACGAAGCCCAGAACACCACGCGCGAGCAGATGAAAATGTTTTTAACGAGGCTCGGCGACGGCAGTAAAATGGTTATAACCGGCGACGTCACGCAGATAGATTTGCCGGACGGCAAGAAGAGCGGTCTGGAACACGCCGCTCATGTGCTGGACGGCGTGGAGGGCATTTCCGTAATACGTTTAAACGATAAGGACGTCGTTCGCAACCCCTTGGTCATGAGAATTGTGAGGGCTTACGAGGCGGACGGCAAGAGGAGGGAAAAACTTGAAGAGCAAGCTGACAAAGAAAGAGATATTTAAGAGCGTGTTGAGCTTTTTCTTCGGCATGGTCATATTCGGAGCGGTGCTGTTTGCGACCCTTACTTTCACCCAGAAAGGCAATATTTTCGCCTATATAGGTCAGAACGTCAGCAATATAGTCACCGTGGCCGTAACAATAGCCGCCATGTCCGCGATAACTTTCACCTATTTCTGGTTCGAGAACAAGTCCGTCTTGTCAAAGTGTTCGCGCATATTCGAAATCTTCATTTTATTCAGTATTTCAGCGGTAATTTCCGCGGCGGTCGGCATATACGTTCATCCGGTCGCTCGCCCGGGAAGTTTCGTCGCAATGATGCTTATAATGCTTTTCAGACGTCGCGACGCAATATTTTTGAATACCATTTACGCGATAATGATGCTGGTAATCGACAGATACGCCAACAGCGCTCTTTTAGACATGGTATATGTCAGCTATGCCGGATTTTTATCGACGTTCTGTTCGGGCATAGTTGCGATTTTCCTCTTCAAAAACATTAAGACGAGAATAGGCAGCGTTCTCGCGGCGTTCACCCTGCTTTTGCCGGTGCTCATAATAAATGCCGCGATACTTCTGCCGAATACGACAGAGCTCACTTATTTCTACATTCTTACTGACTACCTTCTTTACAGCGTGCTCGATTGTCTCTTCTCCGTGCTTCTGTTCTTCCTGCTCCTTCCGATATTCGAAGTGATATTCAAGCACCTTACGCCCTTCCGTCTGCGCGAGCTCACCAGCGAAAACGCCAAAATCATAAAATTGCTCAAAACCAACGCGCTCGGCACGTACAATCACTCGGTGGTAGTGGCACAGCTTGCGGAGTCATGCGCCGCGGCGATAGGCGAGGACCCCGAGCTGGCGAGGGCGGCCGGATATTATCACGACGTCGGCAAGATCAAAAATCCCGAAATGTTCTCCGAAAATCAGGGCGATATCAACATACATCAACAGCTCACCCCCGAACTTTCGGTGGATATAATTCGTTCGCACACCCGCGACGGAGCAAAACTTATCAAGAAGAACCATCTGCCCGATTTCCTCGCCGACGTTGCGGTAGAGCATCACGGCACTCTCCCCATAAAATATTTCTATGCGAAGGCCCTTAAAATGAGCGACGGCGAACTCCGCATGGGCAGTTATTCCTATAACGGTCCCACGCCCACCACGAAGATAGCGGCGATAATAATGATAGCCGACGCTTCCGAGGCGGCCACGCGTTCGCTCTCCGACCGCTCTCCCGAGAACGTCGAGGCGCTCGTTAAGAGCCTGATAGAGGAGAGAATGAACCTCGACCAGTTTGCCGACTGCGACATAACCATGCGCGAACTCTCCATAATCGCCATGACCGTCGTGACGCAGCTCACGGGAGTATATCATTCGAGGGTTCAATATCCGAAGCTCACGGTATCCAACAAAAAGAGATGATTTTACGGCTCTGAACATCGCTTGAAGCCCAAGTATTTCGGGCTTTTGAAGCGCGAGGTGCAAAGTGTTGAAAATAGAATGTGAAGAACTTGATTTTGCCGCGCTTGCCGCGGCGTTCGACGGCGAATACAGCGCCGATTGCGACCTCTCCTGTGAGGTCGTAATTGTTGATGAAAATGAAATCCGTCGGCTCAATTCGGAGATAAGAAAAATCGATAAAGTCACAGACGTGTTGAGTTTTCCGTCGCTCGAAGGTATTCGCGGAGTTCGTTTGGAGCATAAGGATTACCTCGACGAAATAGACGAAAACGGGGCTCTCTTTATAGGAAGTATAGCCGTTTGCGAAGCCCGTGCGAGAGAGCAGGCGAGCGAGTACGGACATTCCTATGCGCGCGAGCTCAACTATCTCGTCACGCACGGCGTTTTCCACCTTTTGGGATACGACCATATGACGGACGAGGATAAGCGCGAAATGCGCCTTCGCGAAGAGCGCGTGCTCCAAAAGATAAATCTTTCGAGGGACGGACAATGAGAAGCGGAATAATAGCCGTCATAGGCAGAGCCAACGCCGGGAAATCCACCCTCGTAAACGTGCTCGTGGGCGAAAAGGTGGCGATAGTTTCGCCAAAGCCCCAGACCACGCGCAACTCGATAATGGGCGTGCTAACAAAGCCCGATTATCAGCTCGTGTTCGTCGATACTCCGGGCATCTATAAAAGTTCGAACAAGCTCTCCGACATAATGATGAAGACGGCCGAGGACGCCGCAAAAGACGTCGATTTCATACTCTTCGTCCACGACGGACACGGCGGACTGTCCGACAGGGATATCTCCATAATGAAAAAATACGTCGGGGGCGGTATTCCCTCGGCGATAGCCTATACGAAAATAGACATAATGCCCAAGGACCGCATAGCTCCCGACATTCAAAAGCTCTGCGAAAACGGCGTTGACGTCGATGTCTTTCCCGTCTCCGCAAGGAAGGGCACAAACATGGCGAATCTCGAAAAATTTCTCGCACAAAGCATGCCGGAGGGCGATAAAATAATAGCCGACGACATTGTGTCCGACCGCAGCGAGAAGTTCATGATTGCCGAGATTATGCGCGAGAAGATACTTCTCAAATTCGACGACGAGGTGCCCCACGGCATAGCCGTGATAGTCAACAGATTCGAGCGCGGCGAAAACGGAGTGTACGATATAAATCTCGATATCGTATGCGACAAGCCCAACCATAAATCCATTCTCATAGGCAGGGGCGGAGCGGCAATAAAAGAGGTTTCTTCCTTTGCGCGAAAGAGCATGGAAAGTTTCCTCGGCGCAAAGGTCTTTCTCACCACCTACGTGCGCGTGGAGGAGGGTTGGAGAGACAAAATGGGTCTTATTAAAGACATGGTGATTTTGTAGAGCGCCGCTTCGCCGAACATGGATTTTGTTTTTTCGTGACTGTCAGAGAGGCGCTTTTTGCATAACGGGGTTCGGAATCGAAGTCCTGTAAACATAAATCTTCGTTTTATACGCATACTTTTACAGAAGGGGGTGCGTATGAAAAAGGACAGGGACGCGGCTGAACTCGCTTGGAAAATGTTCGAAAAGACGGGCAGTGTCAGCTACTATATGCTCTACAAAAAACTCAACGGCGAAAATTGAGTTTTTCGGCTGTATAAAGGTACTTAATGGAACAAAAGGTAAACGCCCTTATGCTTCGGGCGGCAGATTACAAAGAGAACGATAAAATTCTTACTCTCCTTACCGCCGAGCTCGGTAAAATCACCGTCGGCATAAGGGGAGTTAAAAAGGCTGGGGCAAAGCTCAAATTTGCCGTACAGCCTTTTTGTTTTGCCGAATACATGCTCGTGAAGCGCGGCGATAAATACACGGTGACGGGCTGTTCCGAGACGGAGAGTTTCTACGATTTGCGCACAGATATAATGAAATTTTACGCGGCGAGCGCGGCGGCGGAGGCCGCTCTTGCGCTAACGTACGAGGGGGACGAGTGCCGAGAGATTTTCCGCGCTCTGATAGACGCCTACACCGAAATGTGCTCCGGTAACGAATGTTCGGCTCTCATTCGCTTCCTCGTCTGCGCCCTCGGCGGATCGGGATATGCCCTTTCGGCGGAGCACTGCCCGCGTTGCGGCAAAGATTTGCTCTTGTCCGATAGCCTCCGATTCGACATGCCCTCGGGCGCGTTTTCGTGCTCTTCGTGCGGCGACGGTTTGGGCGCGAGCCGCGTCACGTTGAACGTCATAAGGAGAGCGCAGGGCAAATCGTTCCGACCTGACCTTATAACCGCCGACGGCATGAAGCGGGCTCTTCGGCTGTTGCGCGAATATTTTTCATACAAGACCGACGGCAGGCTGAACGCTCTCGAAGAGTACATACGCCTTTTTTCCGCCTCGACCGATGGGCAGACGGCTCAATAATTTTTGCGTAAAGCGCTTTAAACGCTTGCCAATTTCCTACGTTTATATTACAATAATATAGTTGATAAAAAAGTATTTTCTATGGAGGAATTTTTCAATGGCAAAAAAGTATTGCTACCTTTTTACCGAAGGTAATGCAAACATGCGCGAGCTTTTGGGCGGCAAGGGCGCGAACCTCGCCGAGATGACCAATATCGGGCTTCCCGTACCGCAGGGCTTTACCATAAGCACCGAGGCTTGCACACAGTACTATGAGGACGGACGCAAAATCAACGAGGGTATTCAGAAAGAGATCCTCGAATATATCGATAAAATGGAAAAAATCACCGGCAAGAAGTTCGGCGACAAAGAGAATCCCCTTCTCGTGTCCGTACGTTCCGGCGCGCGCGCTTCCATGCCCGGCATGATGGATACGATTCTCAACCTCGGCTTGAACGAAGAGGTCGTTGAAGTCCTCGCCGCAAAATCCGGCAATCCCCGTTGGGCTTACGACTGCTATCGCAGATTCATTCAGATGTTCTCCGACGTCGTTATGGAAGTCGGCAAGAAATACTTCGAAAAACTCATAGACGAAATGAAGGCGAAGAAGGGCGTCACCCAAGACGTCGAGCTCGACGCGGACGACCTCAAAGCTCTTGCCAATCAGTTCAAGGCGGAATACAAAAAACAGCTCGGAACGGATTTCCCTTCCGATCCCAAGGTACAGCTCTTCGAGGCCATAAAAGCTGTGTTCCGTTCGTGGGACAACCCCAGAGCCAACGTTTACAGAATGGACCACGACATTCCTTACAGCTGGGGCACTGCCGTGAACGTTCAGATGATGGCGTTCGGCAACATGGGCGACAACTGCGGCACGGGCGTTGCGTTCACTCGTAATCCGGCGACGGGCGAAAAGGGACTCATGGGCGAATTTCTGACCAATGCGCAGGGCGAGGACGTTGTCGCCGGCGTAAGAACTCCCATGCCCATAGAGCAGATGAAGAAGGTATTCCCCGACGTATACAACCAGTTTCAGGAAGTCTGCAAAATACTCGAAAATCATTACCGCGACATGCAGGATATGGAGTTCACCGTAGAGAACGAGAAACTTTACATGCTGCAAACGCGTAACGGCAAGCGCACCGCCGCCGCCGCAATAAAGATTGCCTGCGACCTCATCGATGAAGGCATGATCACCGAAAAGGAAGCGCTCATGCAGATAGACGCCAAGTCTCTCGACATGTTGCTTCATCCCCAATTCGACCCCAAGGCCCTTAAAAACGCAGACAAAAACAACGTTGTCGGCAAGGGCATAGCCGCCTCTCCCGGCGCGGCCGCCGGAACCATAGTGTTCACTGCGGAGGACGCCGTAAAAGAGGGCAAGAAAGGCAAGAAAGTAGTTCTCGTACGCCTTGAAACCTCCCCCGAAGATATCGAGGGCATGAAGTACTCGCAGGGTATTCTCACCGTTCGCGGCGGTCAGACTTCGCACGCCGCCGTCGTAGCTCGCGGAATGGGCACCTGCTGCGTATCCGGTTGCGGCGACATTAAGATGGACGAAGAAAACAAGAAATTCACCCTCGCCGGCAAGGTATTCAAAGAGGGAGACGGAATCTCACTCGACGGTTCCACCGGAAATATTTACGACTGCGTTATTCCCACCGTGCCGGCAGATCCCAACTCCGGCTATTTCGGCAGAATAATGTCGCTCGCCGACAAGTACAAGGCCCTTAAAGTAAGAACCAACGCCGATACTCCCACCGATGCAAGACAGGCAATGGCGTTCGGCGCGCAGGGCATAGGCCTTTGCCGTACGGAACATATGTTCTTCGATCCGGCGAGAATAGGCGCATTCCGCGAAATGATTTGCGCGGATACGGTAGAAGAGAGAGAAGCCGCTCTCGCGAAGATCGAGCCTATGCAGCAGGCCGACTTCGAAGGCCTCATGGAGGCTCTCGAAGGCCAGCCCGTCACTATCCGTTTCCTCGATCCCCCTCTTCATGAGTTTGTTCCCACCGCAGAGGAGGACATAGAGGCTCTTGCAAAGGCGCAGAAGAAGAGCGTAGCTCAAATCAAGCAGATAATCTCCGACTTGCACGAATTCAACCCTATGATGGGTCACAGAGGCTGCCGTCTTACGGTAACATATCCCGAAATTGCCGTTATGCAGACGAACGCCGTCATAAAGGCCGCAATCAACGTGCAGAAGAAACATAAGAATTGGAAGGTCGTTCCCGAAATCATGATTCCTCTTACGGGCGAAGTCAAGGAAATGGCTTTCGTAAAGAAAATAGTCGTCAAGACCGCCGACGAAATAATAAAGGCGTCCGGAGTAGACCTTCACTACGAAGTCGGAACCATGATAGAAATTCCCCGTGCGGCGCTCACCGCCGACGAAATCGCCAAGGAAGCGGAGTTCTTCTGCTTCGGCACAAACGATCTGACCCAGATGACCTTCGGTTTCTCGCGTGACGACGCCGGCAAGTTCCTGCCCTCTTACTACGCCAACAAGATTTACGAGAGCGATCCCTTCGCGCGCCTCGACACGACGGGCGTAGGCAAGCTCATGGACATGGCTGTAACTCTCGGCAAGTCCGTAAGGCCGGAGCTCCACGTAGGTATCTGCGGCGAACACGGCGGCGATCCTTCGTCGATAGAGTTCTGCCACAACATAGGATTGAATTACGTATCCTGCTCGCCCTATCGCGTGCCCATCGCGCGTCTTGCCGCGGCGCAGGCCAACATAAAGAATCCGAGAAAGTAAAAAGTACTATTTTTGCGGCGACGCGTGGAAAACGCGTCGCCGCCGATTTTTTTCAAAGAAAAAGCAGACGACATATAACTGCGCAAGTATGCAAGTCTGAAAAAAACGCGTTAAAATTTTTGCCGACGGGTTTTTGTCGCTCGCACCGCGCAATTATTCCAAAACGCTTGATTTCTGCGCCGATATATGCTAAATTAATTATGTATAGATTTGAATGCATGCTTTCAAACGCTTATTTTAATTTCGGCATTGCCGTATAGAGCAAGCCGCCGATGTATAAGATATATATTAACCGCAATTTTTACGGAGGAAACATATGGAAGAAGAAAAGGAAGGAAAAACATTCGGTGATATCGTAAGAACGATATTCACGTTCAAATGGTTGGTGATAGGGCTTGCGCTCTTCATAACCGTAGCCGGAACGCTCGTAATTTATTTCGGGCTGAACAGCATGAACGCGTCTTACGTCCGCTCGTTTTCAGTGGTTATGCCGGGCAACGGCACAACTTATCCCGACAATACTCCTTTCAGCTACCGCAATATTCTGTCTCTTGAAAATATGGAGAGGGTCAAGAATGAAAACGAAGAACTCGAATATCTCGATCTGAACGAGCTTGTGGACGGCGCAATGTCGATAGAGCGCGAAGAAAACGAAAATGCCGGCGCAGAAAGAGACGATATTGTATATGTCGTGAAAGTAAAGACAACCTTTTTCCACAGCATTAAGGACGCACAGACGTTTATAGACGGTCTTTCGCAGATGCCGGTGAATTATGTGATGGAATTGGCCGCAAACAAAGACGTTTATCTCCGTAATTACGATAACGTAAAGCTGCTTGAAGATAAAGTCGATATACTTGTGAACCAGCATAAATATCTTATCGACGAAATAGCGAAAATCGACAGCACCTCCGGCAATTCTCCCAGCCGTACAAATCTCATTACGAAGCTCGACACTTTCGGCAAGGAGCTTACGGCTTTGCAGGAAAAGATGCGCAGAGAGCACTACGTTCTCGATAGCGACTACACGAAGAGCGTGTACGACAATATGATAACCAATCTGACCAACGAGAAGAAACAGCTCGAAGAGGCGCTTAAACTCGCCTACGGCATGTTCGAGGACGCCGACAATCCCTCGGCAAATATCCAGCCCACCGAATCTATGGTACAGCTCTCCAAGGATATCGCCGAATTGAGCGCCGAAATCGAAGTCTATAACAGCTATTATTCGGATATCGGAAGCCGCGTGTCAATCATGAAGGAAGCCGATGAAAATTTCAAAGCGGATTTGAGCGAATTGCACGACAACCTCTCGGCGATAGTGGCGGAATGTCAGAAAACGATAGCCGACTACTATAATCTCACGACTTTTGTCAATTACACGGGTAAAATCGATTACGACGGCAGAATAAATCTCTTGCTCTCCGTTCTGATAAGTTTGGTTATAGGTCTGGTAGTTGCCGCGATCGTGGGCTACATTGTCGGGGCTGTATCAAACGGCAAAAAGGCTGCGGCGCAGACCTCGGCGCCCGACGAAAGCTCTGCCGAAGAGCCCGTAAACGAGCATTTGGAAGAATCCGAAAACAAATAACGCTTCTTAAAACTTAAACTTTGCTCCGCCTCTCCGCAAAAGCGGAGGGGCATATTTATTTGACAACGGCTGTCCGATTATAATATAATTGCAGTAATATACAAAAAGCGGCGGTAACTTTAAAGGGTTTTAACGGCATATATTTTAGGTATGCAAAAAACTTTGGCCGTTGTAAATTTAAAAAAATTGAAGCAAAACGCGCTGTTCGTGCGGAAAATTTTAGGCGACAGAACATTCTATGCGGTGGTAAAGGCCAACGCATACGGACACGGCGGCGCACGGGTGGCTCTGGCCATAGAAAATATAGTCGACGGCTTCTGCGTCGCCATAACGGACGAGGGCGCGGCTCTGCGCATTTCGGGCATTACAAAGCCGATACTTGTCTTGACGCCTCCCCTCGGCGACGATGATATTGCGCGCGCGAAGTTCTATAACCTCACGGTGACGGTAAACTCCGTCGCCGCAGCAAAAGCGGCGCGCGGTCTCGACTTTCACATAAAGGTGAATACGGGCATGAACCGCCTCGGCTGTTCTCCCGACGAACTTTTATCCGTCCTCGGCGCGGCCGACCCCAACGGGATAAGAGGCGTATATTCACATCTGTATCTTCCGTCCGACCGCCGCGCGAGCGAGGAACAGCTCAAACTCTTCGAAGTTGCTCAAAAGGCTGTAAAAAGAGTCAATCCCGAGGCGACGGCGCATATAGCGGCGAGCGGAGGGATACTCTCGGGCGAAAAGTTTTTAAAAGACGGCGCCAGATGCGGAATACTTCTCTACGGCTACTCGCCCGAAGGCTTCTCTGCGCCTGTGGAGCCGATATTGACGGTCTATGCCCGACGTACGCAGGTTACCGAATTCATAGGCGGCGGAGCCGGTTACGCTCTCGCCCCGAAAAAGTATGAAACTCTCTCCGCATATCGGTTGGGCTATGCCGACGGCTTTTTCCGTACGTGTCCGCTCGGTGTGGGCAATCTGTGCATGGATTCCTTTGTCCGCGAGGGCGGAGATGAGCTTGTCCGAGTGTTTTCCGACGCCGACGATTACGCTTTAAAGTGCAAAACGATAAGCTATGAAGCGCTCTGCTCGGTTACGCGGAGAGCCGAAATGGTCTACGAGGAGTGAAAATGAATTCTGCCGAAAAGGACGAACTGCGCTATAAACTCAAAGTCAAGCGCAGATATATGGGCGAAATAGTCCGCCTCGAAGCCGACAGGGCTATTTTGGAAGAGTTCATACAATCATTTTCGAATTACAAAAGTTTCTTTATATACAACGGTTTTTCCACCGAGGCACGCACGGATATGATAATTTCATATCTTTTGGAAAGCGGTAAAAGAGTATATCTTCCGCGCGTGGAGGGTAGGGAAATCGTTGCCGTTCCGTATTTTGGCGGAGAGTGCCCGCTCGGAGCATACGGCATAGCCGAACCCTGCGGAGAGCCCTTTTCGGGGGATATCGAAGTTACGGTAATTCCCCTGCTCGCCGTAAACGGACGCGGCTACCGCATAGGCTACGGCGGAGGGTTTTACGACAGATATTTAAAGGGTAAAAACACTCTCAAAGTCGGAATGGGGTACGGTTTTCAGATGGAAGAATTCAAAGAGGAGCCGTTTGACGTTCCTTTGGATAAATACCTTTGCGAAAGGGGGATATACGATTTTGTCGGAAAATAAAAGCGAAAAAGGTTTAAGATTCTGGTACGAGCTGCGCGACCTTCTGGCCGGAGCGGCATTTCCGTTCATGTTACAGCTTATCATAAACGCCACGTTTATAGGCTTGACTTCTTCCATAATACAGACCAACGATATTGCGCTCTCGATAGTAATGCTCTCGATAGGCGAGGTGTTGATGGGCGTGGCGTACTTCATATTCGGCAGGCAGAACGGAGCCACCTCGGTGAAAAAGATTCTCAATCACTCCAAGAAACTCGAAATAGGTTCGAAGGACAAGCAGGCGGAGTTCGGTACGGGCGAATACTCGGCTTACAAGGGCTTTCTAATTGCCCTGATAACCTGCGTGCCGTATATGATTTTCCAACTCGTACAGTGCTGTGCGCCCAACAGCTTCTGCGGCTTTTTGCTCCAATACGTATTCGGCTGGGCGGCAATTCCCTTCACGTTTGCCGAAAACGTCTCTCCTTGGCTCAACTTCTTGTTTGTGCTCTATCCCGTAGCCGTCCACGCCTTTGCATATATCTTTTTCGCGCATAAGGAGTGGGATAAACTCCAACGCCTCGCGGCGACCGGCGACGCCGTGTCGGGAGACGGCAAGGGTAAAAATCCGGAAAAATGAGAATAATAGGAGGCAAATACCGCTCTTTAACGCTTGCGGAATTTCGCGGCGACGATATCCGTCCCACCGCCGACAGAGTGAAGGAGAGTTTGTTCGATATCATTTTCCGCCTTGTGCCGTCGGCGCGCGTCCTCGATTTGTTCTGCGGAAGCGGCGGTCTGGGGCTCGAATGTATTTCGCGCGGCTCGCGGTTTGTGCATTTCAACGACGTCTCGCGCGACAGTTTGGAGGTTTTGAAAAAGAACCTCAAAAGATTGAAGGACGAGAGCGGTTACAAGGTTACCAATCTCGACTTCGCAGACTGCCTTCACGGACTTTCGGAGAACTTCGACATAATCTTTCTCGACCCCCCGTACAGGCTGACGGCAGGCAACGAAGCTCTTGAAATTATCGCTTCGAAAAAACTGCTCGCGGCAGGCGGAGTCGCCGTTTTGGAGCGCGACGTTCCCTTTTCGGGAGAGATTTCGGGGCTTGAAATGTACGATGAACGCAAGTACGGCAAGACCTATCTCAACTTCTTTCGTCCCGTCGAGTAGGTTTGAAGCGGCCTTGAACGCATAGCCGGTCGGTTTTTGCAAGGGCATAACGACCGACGGATATAAAATAAAGTTAACTTTCGACGGTTGCAAAAATAAAAGTATTGCGACCGACGGATACAAAAATAAATCGGCTACAAAAATAAACTGAAATAAAAACAAAAGGATATAAATATAAAAACGGACAGCGGAATAAAGCGGAATAATTTATGAAAAAGTGCGTCTTTGCCGGCACATTCGACCCGCCTACGAACGGACACAGGCAGATCGTGGACAAGTGCCTTCAAATTTTCGACGAAGTAGTCGTGGCAATAATGATAAACACCTCCAAGCGCCCCCTTCTCACGGAGGAGGAGAGGAAATATCTTCTCGAAAAACTCTATGAGAGCGAAAAGAGGGTGCGCGTGGAAATTTTCGAGGGCGCGGCGGTGGATATTCTCGAAAAGGAGAATACTCCGTTCTATGTGCGCGGAGTGAGAAATACCGTCGATTTCGAGTATGAGAACGCCGACTATTTCGCAAACAGGAAGCTGAAAAGCGATATAGTCACGATATATATTCCGGCGCAGCAGGAGAGCTTGCAGATAAGCTCCACGCTCGTGAAAAATTCGGTAAAATTTCGCAAGGACTATGCGGAATATATGCCGGACGAGATACGCGCCGACTTTATGAAAATGCTGAAAGATAAAAAATTCTGAAATCGTTCCGAATTAAAAATAAACGTACGGAGAGCAAAAATGTTCGAAAAACAGATAAGGATACCCGACCCCGAAGAAATTCTCGCGGCGGTGCCGATGCCGGAAAATCTCAAAAAAATAAAGGCCGAGCGCGACAGACTCGTGTCCGACGTTATCACGGGCAAGAGCGATAAATTCGTCGTTATAGTCGGCCCGTGCTCCGCGCACGAGCAGGCGCCGGTTTTGGAGTATGTGGAGAGGTTGGGCAAACTCAACGAAAAGGTAAAGGAGAAACTTGTCCTCGTTCCCAGAATTTATACCAACAAGCCTCGCACGAAGGGCGTGGGCTACAAGGGAATGTTCTCCCAGCCCGACCCCAATAAAAAAGAGGACATCTTAAAAGGCATATACGCCATACGCGAATTGAACATAAAGGCCATAGAAGCCAGCGGACTTGCCGCCGCGGACGAAATGCTGTATCCGGCCAATATTCATTATGTAGAGGATCTGTTGAGCTATATCGCCGTCGGCGCGCGTTCCAGCGAAAATCAGCTTCACCGCCTCGTGTCGAGCGGAATCGACGTCCCTGTCGGAGTCAAGAATCCCACCAGCGGCTCCATACTCGTGCTTCTCAACAGCATCTATGCCGCCCAGAGCGGTCAGGTGTTCAAACTTAACGGCTGGCAGGTAAAAACCAACGGCAATCCACTTGCTCACGCAATTCTGCGCGGAGCTTCCGACGGCTACGGCAACGATATCCCCAATTTCCATTACGAAACGGTTATGACCGTCGCCGAGGGCTACGCGAAGTCCGGACTTGCAAATCCGGCGATAATAATAGACGCAAACCACTCCAACAGCGGTAAAAAATTCAAACAGCAGATAAGAATATGCGAGGAGGTAATGCAGAACCGCCTCTATGATAAGGACTTCAAGAAGATAGTAAAGGGCTTTATGATAGAGAGCTTTCTCGAAGAGGGCAATCAGTCGGAGGACATAGTTTACGGCAAGTCCATAACCGACCCCTGCCTCGGCTGGTGCGATACGGAGAGACTGCTCCTCGACATAGCGGAGAAGGTGTAAAATGACGGTAGGCTATCTCGGTCCGGAGGGGAGCTATTCGCAGGTGGCGGCGCAGACTTTCGATAAAGACGCCGTCCTCAAAGACTATGCCACTTTTCCGGAGCTGTTTTCTGCCCTTTCGTCGGGCGAGTGCGACTATATAGCCGTGCCGATAGAAAACAGTCTGAACGGCGGCGTTCTGCAAAATATCGATCTCTTGCAGTCGCATGAAAACGTCATAGCCGTAGAGGAGTGCGTGGTGAATATCGACCACAGGCTCGCCACGTTGAAGGGCGCAAAAAAGTCGCAGATCAAGAGAGTATACTCCCACCGTCAGGCGCTCGCCCAGTGCGGAGATTATCTCTCGCGCAACTTTCCGCACGCCGAACTGATTGCCACAACGTCAACGGCGGCAAGTTTGAAATTGATTAAGGATAAAACGGAGGCCGGAATAGTCGGCGCCCACGCCCGTTGCGAGGGCTTCGAGCTCTCGGAGGAAAATATCGCCGACGAAAAGACCAACCTCACCCATTTCCTGCTTGTAAAGAGGGGAGGGGTCGAAGATATCGCAAACTCGCGGAAGATATTCTTTTCGGCCACTTGCAACCATAAGCCGGGCGAACTTTTGGATATGCTCGCGCTCATACGCGAGTTGAATATGACAAAAATCGAATCCCGTCCCATCAAAAACCGACCGGGCGAATATCGGTTTTTTATAGAGATAGAAGCGGACATCTCCCGTGAAGATACGAGAAAAATTCTCGATAAAGTGGCAAAGACCGCCCGTTCCTTCAAATTGCTGGGCTGTTACTGATTAGGTAACAGCAAGCATAAACGCAAAACACATCGCCGCCTGCACAAATTTGCAGGCGATGAATTTAAGCGGCTTTACGCCCGTTTTCGTAAGATATCCGAGCTGTTGCATGAGTATTGATATACCGCCGAAAGAGATCATAAAGCCGGCAAGCGCGCCCTTTAAAGGAGTGGAGCTCCGCGCCAGATAACTGCAACCGGTGGTAACTTCCGCCATTCCCAGACACACGGCGTGGGCGGCGGAATGATCTAAAAACAGCTTTAAAACCCATTCCAACGGCGCAAAAAGATTGAAGTCGTACATGAACTCCGCCACGACGTAAAAAAAGGCGATAAATCCTCCGGCCACCGCAACGGATATCACTGCGCCGTAAAAGCTGTCGTACAGCACGTTATTGTTTGATTTTATCGGTTTTGGAGGAATGGGGTTTGATTTTTTGCAAAATCTGCAATATATAAGACTGAAAATAATGACCGCCAGAGCGTGAGCGGCGAAAATCTCGAAGCCCAAAAGTTTATCCCCGAACATTTTGAAGCCCACGCTGCCTATAATAAACAGCGGACCGGACGTGGAGCACAGCGGAGCCAATTTGTCGCAGTCCTCTCTCGTCAGAGCTCCGCTTTCGTAAAATTCCGACAAAATTCTGCTTCCGGCCGGATAGCCGGAGCAAATGGAGAGCAGAAAGCAGATTGCGGCGTTCTGCGGCATATTCAGAGCTCTTGCCGCCGGTCTCAACGGCAGCGACGCTCTGTCGGCGATTCCGGTCTTTATAAATATAAGCGATATAACCATAAACGGGAACAGTGAAGGCAGCACACACTCCGCCCACAATGCAAATCCCTCCGCACAGCTTGCTACGTATTTTTCGGGTCGTATAATGAATGCCGCTCCGAAAACAAGCAGGCAGAGGCACAGAATTGCATATTTGATACGCTTTATCGTCATACTTCTTTTATATTTCGGAGGAGATATTATTATGAGTAAAACTTTGGGACTTGCCCTTGGCAGCGGCGGCGTCCGCGGTATAGCCCACATAGGCATATTGGCCGCGCTTGAAGAGGCCGGAATAAAGCCCGACTACATCACCGGTTGCTCTATGGGCGCGGTGGTAGGAGCGTGCTATGCTTCCGGCATGTCCGCAAAAGAACTGCGCGAAATCGCGCTCAATCTCAAACCTCGCGACATAGTGGATTTCAGTCCGGCATTCTTGTCGCGTATGGCTCTTCTGCGCTCCCGTAAAGTGGAGGAACTGCTCTTGAAATATCTCGGTCACGTGCGCATAGAGGAAATGCAGATACCCTTCAAATGTATAGCCACCGATTTGCTTTCGGGCAAACTTCACGTATTCGAAAGAGGCCGCGCCTCGCTCGCGGTGCAGGCTTCGAGCGCCGTGCCGGGAATTTTCCGACCCGTTGAATTCAGGCGCAAACTTCTTGTTGACGGCGGCTGTCTCTGCCGCGTTCCCGTAAAATTGGTAAAGGATATGGGCGCGGACGTCGTTGTCGCCGTGGACGTGCTTACAAACGTCTCCGAGCCCATAGAGAAAGTAGGCAGTCTTTTGGGACTGATGCTTCGCGTTTTCGACCTCATGGATTCCCAGCAAACTCTCATGCGTTCGACTATCGAGGGCAAAGTCGCTGACATAGTGTTGGAGCCCGACATAGTGGGTTTGAGCCCCTATTCGATCAAGGATTTCGATAAGACCTACAATATCGGCTACGAAACGGGCAAACAGTACGTCAAAAAAATTGAAAAACTATTAAAATAAATTTTTATTCGAAGAAAAGAACGGTCAATGGGAAATTATGGATTTGTTCGACCTTAACGGCAACGAGGAGCTGGCAAAGCCCCTTGCCGAGCGCATGCGCGCAAACAACTTAAACGACTTTATAGGTCAGAAACATATAGTCTCCGAGGGCAGTCTTTTGAGGCGAGCAATCTCTCTCGACAGATTGGGGAGCTGTATATTCTGGGGACCCCCGGGCTCGGGCAAAACCACTCTTGCCAATATAATAGCGCAGACTACCCACGGAGAATTTATCAAGCTGAACGCTGTTCAGGCCGGAGTGGCCGACGTCAAAAAGGCGGTGGAGACCGCGCGCGACAGCCTCAAAATGTACGGCAAGCGTACATATCTTATGCTCGACGAGTGCCATCGTTTCAATAAAACGCAGTCCGACAGCTTACTGCCGGCGATAGAGCAGGGCACGATAATTTTCATAGGTTCCACGACCGAAAATCCCTACGCCTCGATGACTCCGGCAATCGTTTCCAGATGCCGCGTATTCGAATTCAAACCCCTCTCCGTCGAGGATATAGAGGGCGCACTCAATAAGGCGCTCAAAGACAAGCGCAGAGGTCTGGGGAATTATAATGCGGCCGTCGATAAAGAGGCGATAGACCATATAGCTCTTCTTGCCGGCGGAGATCTCCGTTCGGCTTACAATGCGCTCGAACTCGCCGTCCTGACCACTCCGCCCATGCCCGACGGCTCCGTACACGTAACCTTGTCGGACGCGGAACAGTCGATACAGCGCAAGGCTCTCTCATATAACGAAGACGCCTTTTACGACTATCTCTCCGCATTCTGCAAATCTCTTCGCGGCAGTGACGCGAACGCCGCTCTCTACTACGCCATGCGCCTGATAGAGGGAGGGTGCGATCCCATGGTCATAGCTCGCAGGCTGGTGATACATTCTTCCGAGGATGTCGGCATGGCCGATCCTAACGCGCTCGTCGTGGCGTCCTCCGCAATGTACGTACTCGAAAAGACAGGTTATCCCGAGGGCTTGATTCCCCTCTCGAACGCAATAATCTACGTCTGCGAAGCTCCCAAGAGCAACACCGTCGTCCTCGCAAAAAACGCCGCCATGCACGACGCCGTGACCGTCCGAGACGACGAGGGAGTGCCCCCGTACCTTCGGGACAACACTTTCGGCGACAAAGAGACAAAGGCGCAGAGCGCGAATTACAAATACCCTCACGACTATTCCGGCGGCTGGGTCGAGCAGCAGTATCTTCCCGACAAACTTAAAGACAGAATTTATTACACTCCGTCAGATTACGGCTTCGAAAAGACTGTAAAGGAAATACGCAAAAACAAGGGCAAAAACAAGTAATAAACAAGTATTGAAATAATAGAAAACAAAACTTCCGGCGGAAAAAATTCCGCCGGAAGTTTTGTTGCACAATGAAAAGCGAATACTTAAAATAGATATTCCCGAAAATTTTTGTAAATTCAGTGTCCCGTCAATCCTTAATTCCGAGCAGGTAATCGGCGGAAACGTCGAAAATCGCGCACAGCTTCTTGATGTTTTCAATATCCGGCTGCGTTCTTCCCTGCTCCCACGAAGCATAACAGTTGGCTGACACGTTCAAAGCCGTGTAGACGTCCTTTTGCACAAATCCGCATTCTTTGCGTATATCTTTTAATCTTTCATTGAATTTCATATAAAAATTTTAAAACCTAACTACCCAAAATTGGTTGACACTACCCAATTTGGGTAGTATTATTGTATGCAGAGTTTATTTATGCGACAAAGGAGGCAAAAAATGAAGAAACTTATTGCGGCGGCAATGTCTTTGACGGTTGCGGCTCTCGGCGTATTTGCGTTCGGTTGCAAGGCGGAGGAGCACGAGCACACGTTTGCGGCAAATTGGTCGTCGGACGCTAATTATCATTGGCACGCGTCCACCTGCGGACATCCGGAGACGGAGAAAAAGGAGAGCCACAGCATTGTAAACGGCAAATGTGAAATATGCGATTATACGCCCTCGCATCAGCATAGTTATATCAAGAGCGTGCACGAGGCCGACTGTACGCAAGAGGGTTACGAACTGTACGAATGTGCATGCGGAGCAAGTTATCGCCAAAATCCGGTTCCGGCGCTCGGTCACGAACTGAATATGGTCAAAGTCGAGCCGACCTGCACGCAGGAGGGCAGCATAACTTACAGCTGTACTCATTGCGATTATACACGCAAAACAACTCTTTCTGCGGAGCATAAGTATAATTGGTATGAAGGTGAGGATTATTTCGAATGTATTGAGTGTTTCCACCGTATTCCGGCGACGCAAGGGCTGCAATTCCGCGAAATATGGTCGAATCCTTTCGGGGGATTGTTCGGCGGAAATAAAGGAGATTTTCTCGGTTACTCTCTGGACTCGGCGGCGGAGGCTTCGGGCGACGTAATCATTCCGGCTTATTTCGAGGATGAAGAGGTAACGGATATAAGTAACTATGCCTTTCAGGATAACTTTGATATAACTTCTGTGCAAATACCCGAAACAATAAAGGAAATAGGCCTTATGGCGTTTGAAAATTGTTCGTTGGCCTCCGTAAATATTCCCACAGGCATGGAATATATCGGCTCCATGGCGTTCAGCGGTTGCACCAATCTGCAAACAGTCAAATTTTACGGAGATGTCGAGTGCATAGAAGCGTGGGCTTTCAGCGATACGGCGATAAGCGCGGACGAGAATTATTACGATAACGGTGCGTTTTATATAGACGGGCATCTGATAGACGCTTCCGGAGCGAAGGGCGATTTTACGGTAAAGGCCGATACGCTATCGATAGCCGCTCGCGCTTTCGAAGATTCTTCCGTAACCAAAGTAAATCTGCCGCGCGGTTTGAAATATATCACCGAGTATGCGTTTTTGGAGTGCGAAACGCTTGAAGAAATAAAAATTCCGGAAAAGATAACAACGATTACATATGAGTGTTTTAACGGTTGCACAGCGCTCAAAACCATATATATACCTCTTTCGGTAGAACTGATAGATAACGGCGCGCTCGGCCAATGCACGAGTCTCGAAACCATAAATTACGGCGGCTCGCCGGATGATTGGGCGGCAATAAATAAAGAAGCCGGCGACGGCGAAGTCTGGGAGGCTTGGGACGAGGGCTCGGGCGGATATACCGTAGTCTATGCAAAATGAAAAATTTCTGAAAAACGTTAAAATTCAAACTTCCGGCGGAAATTTCCGCGTGGAAGTTTGAATTTTATAGCGGTCGTCCGATATCATTGAAAAATCGGCGCGGCAAAATAATTTTACTCAAAAATGCGCATAAAACATGTAAAAATAATTGACAATAATGCATAAATATAGTAATATAAACCCAATAAATGAATAAAAGCCGTGCAAAGATAGCACGCAAACAAAGGCTATGACGAAGAGAAGTACCGCGTAAGTTCGCTTACAGAGAGCGGCGCATGCTGGAAAAGCCGCAGAATGAAAACGCGCGAATAACACTTCCGAGCCGCAACCCGAAAAGGTTAAAACCGCAGTAGGGCGCGCCGAAAAGTCCGCGTAAGGGACAGATAAAGTGATTGCTTTATTTTCAGCAATAATTTAGGTGGCACCACGGAATGTTTCCGTCCTGAAAAATATTTTCGGGACGGTTTTTTTTGGGAAACACCGCAAATATCCTTAAAAGGAGCAGGCATTATGTACAGAACAAAGACCGCAGATATGATAGGCGAGGAATGTGTCGGAGAAAGGGTGACCCTTGCCGGCTGGATAGAAAACATCCGCGACCACGGCGGCGTATCCTTCATAGATTTGAGGGATTATTACGGCGTTGTGCAGGTGGTAATGCGCGATACGTCGCTCTTAAAGGGGCTCTCGCGCGAGGACTGCGTATCCGTTACGGGCGAAATAGAACACCGCGACGAGGACACCTACAATCCCAAAATTCCGGCCGGTACGGTGGAACTGAACTGCACGTCGGTCGAAGTGCTGGGCAAGGTAAAAGAGCCTCTGCCCTTTGAAATCATCACGTCGAAGGAGACCCGTGAGGACGTCCGCTTAAAATACCGTTTTCTCGATTTGAGAAACCGCAAGGTGAAGGACGCCGTGATTTTCAGGGCGGAAGTCATTCGCTTTCTGCGCTCCGAAATGGAGAATATGGGCTTTCTCGAAGTGCAGACGCCCATACTGTGCGCAAGCTCTCCCGAAGGCGCGCGCGATTATATAGTGCCCTCGCGCAGGTGGAAGGGTAAATTTTACGCTCTGCCGCAGGCGCCGCAACAGTATAAACAGTTGCTCATGATTTCGGGTATAGATAAATACTTTCAGATAGCTCCGTGCTTCCGCGACGAGGACGCCAGAGCGGACCGTTCCCCGGGCGAGTTCTATCAGCTCGATTTTGAAATGGCGTTTGCAACGCAGGAAGACGTGTTTGCCGTGGGCGAGAAGGTGCTCTATGACGTTTTCAAAAAATTCGCTCCCGAAAAAGAGGTGACGCCGCTGCCGTTCCCAGTTATTTCGTACGAGCGCGCCATGCTCGAATTCGGCACGGATAAACCCGACCTTCGCAATCCTCTGCGCATAATCGACTTATCCGAATTTTTCTCTCGCTGTACGTTCAAACCGTTTATAGGCCGCACGGTGCGCGCTATCGTGATTCACGGCAAAATGAGCAAGGGCTTTCACGAAAAAATGCTCGACTTCGCGCAATCGATAGGAATGCCGGGGCTTGGATATCTCGAAGTTGGCGAGGACCTCTCATTCAAGGGTCCGATAGATAAATTCATTCCGGAAAACATGAAGGGAGAACTCATCTCTACTGCCGATCTTGCGGCGGATGACACCATATTTTTCATAGCCGACAGCGCGTCGAAGGCTCCCGTGCTCGCCGGAAAGATAAGAACGGAACTCGGCGAACGCTTAAATCTTATAGAGCAAAACGCTTTCCGCTTCGTATTCGTGAACGATTTCCCCATGTACGAAGAGGATGAAAACGGCAAGCCGGCTTTCACGCACAATCCGTTTTCCATGCCGCAGGGCGGACTTGAAGCGCTCAACGGCAGGAACCCCTACGATATTCTTGCATATCAGTACGATATAGTCTGCAACGGCGTGGAGCTTTCGTCAGGCGCCGTCAGAAACCACGACCTCGACATAATGAAGAGAGCCTTCGAAATAGCCGGCTATGACGAGGACGAACTGAAAGAAAAGTTCGGCGCTCTGTACACGGCGTTCAAATTCGGCGCGCCTCCCCATGCCGGAATGGCCCCGGGCATAGACAGACTGATAATGCTCCTGCGCGGCGAGGAGAACATACGCGAGGTCATCGCCTTCCCCATGAGCGCCTCCGGACAGGACCTTATGTGCGGCGCCCCCTCCGAAGTTACGGAAAAACAGCTCCGCGAAGTGCACATAAAGGTGAGGTAAAAAGTGATAACGACAGAAGAAATAAAGGCTCTTGCACGCCTTGCAAAACTTCAATTCGACGACGCGCGTTGCGAGGAGTTTTCAAAGGAGTTTGAGGAGATAGTGGCATTTGCCGGCGAGATAAATTCCTCCGTAGTGGGCGGAACGTCCGAGATAAGGGAGATAGGCGGAAGGGAGATAGCCCTCTCCGATCTTCGCGCGGACGAGGTCGAGCCCAGCCTTTCGGCGGAAAAAATAACCTCCAACGTGGAGGCGGAAAACGGCTGTTTCACCGTGAGGAGAGTGGTAAAATGAAAGGACTTTTAACCCGACTTTCCGCCATGCTCCGCTCCGGCGAAACAAGCTCTTATGAACTTACGAAAAAGTATATTGCCGAAATCGAGAAGAGCAATCCTTCGCTCAACGCCTATGTTCATCTTACTTTCGAAAGAGCCTTGAAGGACGCGGAGACGGCAGATAAAATGTTGAAGAACGGCGTTGGCGGCGCGCTTACGGGAATTCCGTACGCCCTCAAAGACAATATCTGTACCGACGGACTTTTGACGACGTGCTGTTCCCGTATTTTGTGCGATTTCAAACCTTATTACAACGCCGCGGTTGTGGAAAAGCTCAACTCCGTCGGCGCAGTACTGCTCGGCAAGACCAATATGGACGAGTTCGCCATGGGCTCCACGTCGGAGACTTCCTGTTACGGCGCGCCTTTAAATCCTCGAAACCTTTCGTATGTCACGGGCGGTTCCTCGGGCGGCTCCGCGGCGGCGGTCGCCGCAAATATTGCGCCGTACGCGCTCGGCTCCGATACGGGCGGCTCCATACGCCAGCCGGCGGCTTTTTGCGGAGTTGTCGGTTTCAAACCGACTTACGGCGCGGTCTCCCGTTACGGATTGATAGCTTACGGCTCTTCGCTCGACCAGATAGGCCCTATAACGCATACGGTTTCGGACGCGGCGTTGGTTTACGACGCCATTCGCGGCGCCGACGTAAGGGATATGACGTCGGCGGCGACCGACGCGGCTCCCACCGTTCTCGACCCCGAAGTAAAGGGAATTAAGATAGCTCTTGCCGACGAATTTTTCGAGGGGCTGGACGGCGAGATGAAAGCGCTTATCGAGGGCGTAGTGAAAAAATACGAGGCATACGGCGCCGAAGTCTCATCTGTGAGTATTCCGAGCTTGAAGACGGCCCTTCCCGTATATTATATAATAGCATGCGCGGAGGCGTCCTCCAACCTCGGCCGATACGACGGCATACGTTACGGATTCAGAGCGGCGGACTATTCCGACGTGGACGACATGGTAGTCAGAACGCGTACGCAGGGCTTCGGGAAGGAAGTGCAGAAACGCATAATGCTGGGCACATACGTGCTTTCGAGCGGATATTTCGACGCGTATTATAAAAAGGCATGCCTTCTCCGCGAAAAGCTCAAAGGGGAGATGGACAAGGTATTTGAAAAGTTCGACCTTCTGATTGCTCCCACCGCGCCCGTAACGGCGTTCAAACGCGGATATTCGGGCGGCAACGCCATAGAGACATATCATTCCGACGTCTGTACGGTTCCCGTAAACATAGCCGGATTGCCGGCAATTTCAATACCGTGCGGCAAGACAAAGACGGGGCTCCCCGTCGGCATGCAGATAATCGGCGACAGGTTTGCCGATTCCGCCGTGCTCTCCGCGGCATATTTCTGCGAGGCGGAGAGCGTCTGCGGCGAAGAAATTTACGAAGGGGACGTGAGATTATGAAATACGAGCTTGTATCCGGTTTCGAAACACATGTCGAGCTCGCCACCGCCACCAAAATTTTCTGCGGCTGCACGACGGCGTTCGGCGGCTCTCCGAATACCCATTGCTGTCCCGTCTGCACGGGTCAGCCGGGCGCGCTTCCCGTTCTGAACAGAAGAGTGGTGGAGTTCGGTATCCGCGCCGGTCTCGCGCTCAACTGCAAAATCAATACGGTGACCCATCTGGACAGAAAAAATTACTGCTACCCGGATTTGCCCAAGGCATATCAGATTTCGCAGTACGACAAGCCCCTCTGCGAGCACGGCTGGGTCGAGCTCGAAAGCGGCAAGAGGATAGGCATAACCAGAATCCATATCGAGGAGGACGCCGGCAAGCTCGTGCACGAGCGCGGAGTCACTTATATCGACTATAACCGCGGCGGCGTTCCCCTCATAGAGATAGTGTCCGAGCCCGACATATCCTCGCCCGAGGAGGCGCGTGAGTACGTTGAAAAACTGCAACTCATAATGCGCTATATAGGCGTGTCCGATTGCAAAATGCAGGAGGGCAGCATGCGCTGCGACGTCAATATTTCTCTCCGTGTTCATGGCTCCGACGAGCTCGGCACTCGCACGGAAATCAAGAACATGAACTCTTTGAGCTTTATTGAGAGGGCAATGGAGTATGAATATTCCCGTCAGGCTGAAATTCTGGACGCCGGAAAAAAGGTGGAGCAGTGCACCATGCGGTTCGACGAGCACACCGGCGAGACCTATGTAATGCGCACAAAAGAGGACGCGCAGGATTACAGATATTTCCCCGAACCGGATATTCTTACGGTAGTCATTCCCGAAAGCAAAGTGAAAGCGATCTCGGATTCTCTGCCCGAACTTCCTCTCGCAAAACTGCGCAGATATATAACAGAACTCGGCGTAAACGAGCATAATGCCCGTCTAATGTACAGATACGCGAAAGTCTGCCGCTTTTTCGAAGAGGCGATAGCGGAGGGAGCCTCCGCAAAACATTGCTCTAACCTCATCACGGGCGCGGTGTTTTCCGCACTCGCCACCGAAGAGGATAAGGAGCAATTCTCAGTTTCCCTTTCGAGCAAGGAGTTTGCAAAGCTCGTGCGGCTCATAGACGACGGCAAAATAAACTTCACCCTCGCCCAGATGACCCTTTCGAGAATGCTCGCCGACGGCGGAAACGTGGACGACTATCTGACCGCCGCGGACCTTGCCGGCGTGGACGAGGGAGAGCTTGAACGACTCTGCGCCGAAGCCGTGGCAAATAATCCTCGTGCGGTTGCCGATTTCAAGGCAGGCAAAGAGAAGGCTATATCCGCCCTCTACGGCTATATAAAGCGCGCCACGCAGGGCAAGGCAGACATAAAAAAGGCCGACGAGATAATCAAAAAATTGATAAACTGAAAGTTTTGCCCGTAAAATTTCCGTAATTTTGACAAAATCGGTCGATTGAACAAGCCGTCGTTTCCGACTTATAAATTCATTCGGCGTCTGACATGTAAGTTATCGGTCGATTGAACAATTTGTCATTTGAAGATATTTACGCATATTCCGAAACTTGATCGGCCGAAATTTCGGCCCGACGTCCGTGGGAATCAGTCCCACGGATTTTTTGTTGCCGTTCTATCGGACGAGAGCCGAGAATAAACTAATTTTGACAAGCCCAACGGCCGTAGCTTTCCGTTCGGCTTAATTAAATGACATAATGCAATAATAATAGTGCAAAAAAGTCAGAATTTTTCGGCTTTTTACATGTATCATATAGGAGAAGCGTTGATAAAAGTACTCAATCTGAAATCTGTTTTAACTTGCGTTTTTGCTCTCGCGCTCGTCGCGGTGCTCTGCATTTCCGTGCATTTCACGGGCGCATACGCCGTTTACTATAACCTCTCGCCTCGCCTCTTGCCCATTTACAGCGTGGAGAGGGAAGACAAGGTGATATCCGTCACATTCGACTGCGCTTGGGGCGTGGAGCATACGGACGCCATACTTTCCGCCCTCAAAACTTCCGACGTCCGCGCAACCTTTTTCATGGTCGAATTCTGGACGGAAAAATATCCCGAGTACGTTAAAAAAATAGACGAAAGCGGCTGTGAAATAGGCACTCATTCGGCGACGCACAGTTACATGTCAAAGCTGAACGCCGAGGAAATACGCCTCGAACTTACCACCTCTTCGGAGGCAATAGAGGAGATAACCGGCAAAGAGGTGGAACTGTTCCGCGCGCCCTTCGGCGACTATGACGACGAACTCATAAAGACTGCCGCCGAACTCGGCTATCATACCATTCAATGGGACGTGGACAGTCTCGATTGGAAGGATCTTTCCGCTTCCGATATCGCCATGCGAGTCATAAACAAAGTGCGAAGCGGATCGATAATACTTATGCACAACAACGGCCTGCACACGGCGGAATCCCTTCCGATAATTTTGGAAACGCTCAAAAACAGAGGCTACACTTTTGTGCCAGTCGGCGAGCTGATATACAGAGAGAACTATTCCATGGACTCCGACGGCAGACAGCGTCCCTCAACCTGAAAGAGCCGCGTTCAAAGCATCAGGGCCGCGGCATTGGGAGAGAAACAGTCCCGACAGAACGGGAGAGATAACAATTCCGACAGAAATACATTATATGGAGGCATATATGAATTACAATACAGAGAAGAACAACAAGGTGTATCTTTACGGGGAAATAGTCTCCGAGGCGAAGTTTTCCCACGAGGTGTACGGCGAGGGCTTTTACGAGTTTTACGTCAAGGTTATGAGGCTCTCCGGTCAGGCGGATATACTTCCCGTCACGGTATCGGAGCGGATAATGACGCCGGAGATGTCAGTAGGCGGCACGATATGCGCGCTGGGACAGTTCAGAAGCTATAACAAGCTCGAAAACGGCAAGTCTCGGCTCATGCTCACGGTGTTCATACGCGAACTGCTCGAAACTCCCGCCGGAAAGAATCCGAATTCCATAGTTCTTTCGGGGTATATCTGCAAGCCGCCGGTGTATCGCACCACGCCGTTCAACAGGGAAATAGCAGACCTGCTTATCGCCGTCAACAGAAGCTATAACAAATCGGATTATATTCCGGCGATAGCGTGGGGCAGAAACGCGAGATTTGTAAGAAATCTCTCCGTCGGCGACAGGGTTGCGCTGTCCGGCAGAATACAGAGCCGGGAATATCAGAAAAAACAGCCCGACGAAAGTTTTGTGACGATGACTGCATATGAGGTTTCCGTCTCCAAACTTGCGGCGTTCGACGACGATTCCGAGTTCGATATCGAAGAGGAATTCGACCTTTATTCGTCGCCGAGAGCCTACGAAAATACCGATTGATCGACCGGGCCCGTCCGCCTTCGGAATGTAAATTTTAATTCCGTCCGTCGGACGGTTTTTTTGTTTGACTATTTTTGTGCGTCGCACTATAATGTTTGAGTATGCAAAAGACAAGCACTGTGGATTTGACAAACGGAGGGGTGTGGCGCACTCTTCTCAAATATACTTTGCCGCTCTTCGGCTGCGCGATGGTGCAACAGCTCTATTCGCTTGTGGACCTTCTTGTAGTCGGCAATTTCTCCTATGACGGCGCGCTCTCGGTGGACGCCATAGGCAATGCCACAAATGTAATCAATATTCTTCTCGCTTTTGCGATAGGCGCAAACGGCGGCTGTTCGGTCATAATAGCCAAACATTTCGGAGCAAAGAACAATTTAAAAGTGCGCGAGACGGCAAACACCGCCGTCATAGCCTTTTCCGTAATGTGCGCGGTGATAATGACGTTGGGGCTGGGGTTTGCTCCGCAATTACTTACGGCGTTGAGCGTTCACGGCAGTTATTTCGACATGTGCCTCGAATATCTGTACATATATACCGGTTCTCTGCCGTTCATATTTCTGTATAACGTTGGCTGCGGCGTATGCTCGGCTCTCGGCGACTCCGTAACGCCCTTCATATTCCTTGTTATTTCATCCGTTCTTAACGTCGTGCTCGATTTGATTTTTGTGTGCGCACTGCACCTCGACGTGGCCGGCGCGGCGTGGGCGACCTTCATTTCGCAGGTGATTTCCGGCTTGCTTACGCTGATAGTGCTCGTAAGAAAGCTCAAAGCCATTCGCCCCGATACGAAGCCGAAGAAGTTCGACGGAGTGATTTTGAGAGATCTTGTAGTCACTTCCGTGCCCATAATCTTACAGCAGTCCTTCGTTTCGGTGGGCAATTTCTTCGTTATGAAGAGAATAAACATGCTCGGCGAGGACGCAACGTGCGGCTTTACGACCGCATTCAAACTCGTAACGATGTCCAACAGCGGCGTTATAAACATGACCAACGGTCTGGCAAACTTTGCCTCGCAGAACAAGGCGGCCGGCAAGTTCGAGCGCATACGTTTGGGCTATCTTGCCGTTCTTTGCATGACAATGGCGGTGACCGCCGTGTTTATGATCATGCTGATTGCCTTTCCGGAGCCGTTTACAAGGCTGTTCGTCCAGAGCGAAAAACTAACCGACGCGGCTTTGGAATATTCCAAGCAGTTCCTCGTAATAGTATCGGCGTTTCTTCCCACGGTCTGCATAAAAATCGTCTCCGACGGAGCCGTCCGCGGCTGCGGCGGCAATGTAGGCTTTACAGTAAGCACGTTTACCGATCTTATACTGCGCGTTGCGCTCGTGTATCTTCTTACGGAGGTCGGCTGGGGCTTTTCGGGAGTCTGCTGGGCGTGGGCGATAGGTTGGTCCGTAAGCATGATGCTCGCGGTGGTTTTCTATGTCAGAATAAGGTGTCTGCGCGGCGTCAAAATATTTCCGCGCAAAAACTTGACTTGAACTTCCCGTATATGATAAAATATATTAAAGGCGGCGGAATGTCGCGGTTTTTTGGGCGCCTCGTTTATGAGGCGCCCGAATTTATAATCGTAAGGTCTGAAAAAATCTGTAAAAATTCAGCTGTAATTGATTTTATAATCGGAAGATTGACAGAACCCGTCGATTCGGCCGCACGCCTACCCCAATGTTCAGTTATAGGTATAAAAATGAACTATAAAAAGTATACAACTCAATATTTTATGCCCCCCGAACGCTGCATGGATTGGGCGAATAAGGATAAAATCGACCGCGCTCCCATTTGGTGCTCGGTGGATTTGAGAGACGGCAATCAGAGCCTCATCGAGCCAATGGACGAAAAGACGAAAATCGAATTTTTCAAATTGCTCGTCGAACTCGGTTTCAAAGAGATAGAAGTGGGCTTTCCGGCGGCGTCCGATACCGAATTTTCTTTTCTGCGCACTCTTATAGAGCAGAACCTCATTCCCGACGACGTTACCGTTCAGGTGCTTACGCAGGCGAGGGAGCACATAATAAAAAGGACTTTCGAGGCTCTTGAAGGCGCGAAAAACGTAATTGTGCACGTGTACAATTCGACATCTCTCGCTCAACGTCGGCAGGTATTCAAAAAGAGCGAGGAAGAAATAAAGAAGATAGCCACCGACGGCGCTCGTCTGCTTAAAGAACTCACCGAAAAGGCCGGGGCCGGCTACCGTTTCGAATATTCTCCCGAGTCGTTTACGGGCACGGAGCCGGAGTACGCGCTCGAAGTCGTAAACGCCGTGCTCGACATATGGCGGCCCACGCCTCAAAGGAAGGCCGTGATAAACCTTCCGGCGACCGTAGAAAACGCCATACCGCACGTGTATGCGCAACAGGTGGAATACATAAACAAACACATAAACTACCGCGATTCGGTGGTGCTCTCTCTGCATCCTCACAACGACCGCGGTTGCGGCGTGGCGGCGGCAGAGCTCGGGTTGCTTGCCGGAGCCGACAGGATAGAGGGCACTCTCTTCGGCAACGGAGAGAGGACGGGCAACGTGGATATAATAACCCTCGCAATGAACATGTTCTCGCAGGGAGTGGACCCGAAGCTCAATCTCGACAATATGCCCTTTGTCGCCGAGATGTACAAAAATTTCACGGGCATGCCCGTAAATCCCCGTCAGCCCTATGCCGGCGAGTTGGTGTTTGCGGCTTTCTCCGGTTCCCATCAGGACGCGATAGCAAAGGGAATGGAATTCCGCAAGACGGATAGCGCGCTCTGGACGGTGCCCTATCTGCCTATCGACCCGAAGGACGTCGGCAGGGAGTACGATTCCGACGTTATACGCATAAATTCCCAGTCAGGAAAGGGCGGAGTGGGATACGTTATGAAGTCCGTATACGGTATAGATATGCCCGTCAAGATGAAAGAGGCCATGGGCTATGCCGCAAAAGCCGTCTCCGACAGAGAGCATAAGGAGCTCAAACCCGACGAACTGTACAAAATCTTCGATGATAAATTCGTGCGCGCCCGCTCCGTTTTCGACGTAACAGAGTGCCATTTCAGACAGGTCAACGGAATAGAGGCCACCGTAACGGTGTTCGGCGGCGGTCGCGAGAGCGTTGTAAAGGCAAACGGCAACGGCAGGCTCGACGCCTTCTCCAACGCCGTTAAAAAATACATAGACGCCGAATACAAGCTGATAGGTTACGAACAGCACGCTATGACCGATTCTTCGCGTTCGAAAGCTATTTCCTATATAGGGGTTGAGAACGGCGGAGGAGTGTATTGGGGAGCCGGCATAGACGACGATATAATAAAGAGCAGCTATAAAGCGCTCGTCTCCGCTGTCAACAACATGCTTTCGGAAAAATCCGACAAATAAATTTCACATTCGCTGACGGAGCGGCGCGCTTGACTTGCGTTCCGCACAGTGATATAATTTGCCTTGTAATGTCAGGAACCGCTTATGTCGGCGCAGGAGTGCGTAAAGCGGTTTTCGGCAAAGCAAAAATAAAAATTACGGGAGGAGTGATTATGCATCCCGAAGCACTTATATATTTTACGTCGGACAGGAGCGCCGACGCGCCCGGTATCTATCCCTACGGCCTTTGCATGGCCGGCGGAATAGTGCTGTGTTTCGCTTTTTTGCTGTTCACCATGTGGAAAAAGAAATTCAACGAGGGCGCAATAGATAAAATTCTGATAATAGGCGTGTTCGGAACGGGCTTCGGCATATTCGCCGCACTGCTCTTTCAGTCCATGTACAATTACATCGCCGAACCGGAAAAAGGCTTCCGACTTGGCGGCATGACCTTTATAGGCGGTCTTATAGGCGGCGTGGTAAGTTTTCTTGCCGTGTATTTTCTGTATATATACGTCATCGCTCCGCGCACAAAGATCAAATTCCTCAAAAACAATATGAACGCTACTCTGACCGACGCGCTTCCGTTCATACCCATAGGCATATGTATAGCTCACGCGTTCGGCAGACTCGGCTGTTTCTTCGCCGGCTGTTGCTACGGTCTGCCCAGCGATCAGTTCAATACTTGGGGACTTCCTTGCGCGAATGCATATCATAGTTACAGCTGGGTGGATACTGACGGAATAGCGCACTCCGTATATGATTGGACGGGAATAAATGTAATTCCCACACAGCTCTACGAAATGTTCTTCCTCATTCTGCTCGCGGCGGTCATGGCTCTGCTGTATTTTAAATTCCGCTTGAATTACAATTTCTCCGTATACATGATTTCTTACGGAATATGGAGATTCCTCATAGAATTTATCCGCGGCGACGTGCGCGGCGAGTTTATAGGCACCGCACTCTATCCCTCGCAGATTTGGTCGATAGTTATGGTGATTGCCGGAGTCGGATATATTTTCCTTCAAAAATATGTATTGGCAGACAAAATGAAGCATCCCGAGCTTGCGGTTGCCGCGGCCTCCGAAGGTTCTTCGGCCGAAAATCAAGACAATGCGGCGGAGGATTCGTCGGAACCTCCCGTTGACTCCGAATGACCTATGGCTTCTGTTCCATGTCCGAATATAATAAACCGATATAAATTTTGCGGCGGCGCGACCTTTCGCGCCGCCGCAAAAATTTATTTGACTAAACAGCCTCTTTAAATTATAATATCATTGTGAAAAAGTCGTTTGCACTCGTTACAGCTTTCATAATTTCATTGATTTCGGCGTTTGCGCTCCTCTCGGGCTGCGCCTTCGACGCGGAGTATGGATATAGGAGCAAAACATATTACGGGGTCATGAATTCATTGGCGGAGCTGACCGTTTACGATACGTTTACAGTAAACGGCGTGGCCGACAACGAGAAAGCAGATAAATTCATCATGGTGGCCGACGAGACGGAAACTTTGCTCCGCGGTCTCGACAGCTCGCTCTCCACGGCCTATGAAAATTCCGATATCTCTCGCTTCAACGCGGCGGAGGGCGGAACGGAAGTGGAGATAGGGGAGGACGCCTACAACGTTCTTTCCGTTGCAATGGAGATATACCGGCTCACCGACGGATATTACAATCCGGCGGTATATTACAGCGTCAGAGCCTACGGTTTCAACGGCGGAACGGAGCCCAAGGATTTTTCCGAACTCCCCTCCGATGACGTCTTGTCGGGCTATACGCAGCTCTCTTCGAAGTTTTCCGAACTCGTCCTTTCGAACAGGGACGGGAAGTACTATGCGTTGAAACCGGAGTCGGTGACAGTCGGCGGAGAGGTGTTGCCCATGCGGCTCGATTTGGGCGGAGTCGGCAAGGGTTACGCCGCGGACAAGGTGGAACAACTGCTTGAAGATAACGGCTATAAATACTTCAAATTCAATTTTGCTTCGAGTTCCGTAAGTTTCGGCAGATTTCCGAGCGAAGAGGAGACTTTCAGACTCGGACTTTCCAACCCTCGGAAAGAGGAAGAGGGCGCGCCGATAACTTATATGAGCCTTGACGTTTGCGACGCTTCGGTGTCCTCGTCTGCGGACGACGTGAATTTCTACACGCTCACGGACGCCAACGGCGAAGAACGGCGGTTTTGCCATATCTTCAACCCGTTCACGGGAAGGCCGATTGACAGCGGAATAATGTCGGCTACCGTAATAGGCGGAAAGGCCGCCGAAAACGACGCTCTCACAACGGCTATTATGGCGATGGGAGTGGATAAAGCAATAAGTTTTATAGACGAGAAATTGACCGAAGGCCCCTTCGAGAGACGCGTAGCGTTCTCCTTTGCCGACGATTCCGGCTATAAATTCTATACGAACATTCCCGAAGGCGAATACATTGCAGATTCCGAAAACTTCACCCCTATAAAAAACAGCGCACTCCGTTAAAGGCTGTGCCCCGAAAAAAATTATGTCTTTAAAAAAGGTTGAATCAGTTAAAAAGGACAGAGGTTTCAAACTTGCCGACCTCATAATATACGCGGTTATCGCTCTTGCCGTCTTGTCGCTGTTTTTGACCGTATTTCTCACCCGAAACGATTCGCCGCTCAAAGGCGTGCGAATATTCATAGAGGACAAGGAAGTGTTCGTCTGCGACTTCGAAAGTTCGGAATACTCCGTCTCCGACGAACGCGCGACGGTAGTCGAGGGTCAGACTCTCGAAGTAAAAATAACCGTAAACAGCGGTTACAATATAGTATCGATAGATATGTCGGCGCGCACCGCGAAGGTGACAGAGGCCGATTGCAGCGGCCGAGACTGCGTGCATACGCCCGAAATAAAGGATAGCGGCGGAATAATTTATTGCTCTCCGCACTCCGTCAGAGTGGAACCTTTCGGATACGAGCCGGACAACTCGGTCATTGTTTGATTGTGCCGAAAGGCAAAAGTATATGAATTCAAAACTCCGTTTAATCGGATAAATGAAAATACAATGATATGGCAGAAATGCATTGATATAGTAAAAATACAGTGATATAGAAAAAAATACAGCGATATAGAAAAAAAATACAGCGATATAGAAAAAATACAGTGATATAGAAAAAATACAGTGATATAAAAAAATAAAAAGCGCGCTCCGCTTACCGCGGAGCGCGCTTTATGGTTTTAGCAATTTTTTCAGTTATTCGGCTTGCGCGGCGACTTCTTTGTCCTGTGCGGACGCAACGTCGCGCTTTATTATTATCTTTCTCGGACACTTTGCGACGCAGGTCAGACAGCCCGTGCACTTCGTATAGTCGATAACGGGCAAATTGTCGCGCATCGTAATGGCGTTTTGAGGACAGTTCTTTGCGCATAAGCCGCAGGCGATACAGCCGACTTTGCACGCGCTTGTAACTTCTTTGCCTCTGCACTTCGAGGAGCAAGCCACGTATACGGGCGCCGAAGCCGGTATGCGCTCTATTATGTTTTTCGGACATGCGCTTATGCACGAGCCGCAGCTGATACATTTGTCGGGGTCTACTTCGGAGAGCTTTCCGTTTATCTCCACGGCGTTTTCGGGGCAGACAGCCTTGCAGTCGCCGCAGCCGAGACACGCGTAAGAGCACATCTTGTTTCCGCCGAGAAGAGTGGCGCAGGAGGCGCAGGTGGGATTGCCCTTATATTCGAACTTTTCCGCGCAGTTCTCCTCGCCTCCGTGACATTTTACAACCGCGACAGTTCTCTCCTCGTCTTTGAGTTCTATGCCCAAGAGAGCGGCTATTTCCGCTTTCTTTTCGGGTGAAGTGACATGGCAGTCCGAAAGGTTGCCCTCGCCGGAGGCGAGTTTAGAGGCAAATCCCGAACAGCCCGAACAGCCGCAGCCGCCGCAGTTCGCTCCCGCGAGATTTTCCAGAATTTTGGTAACTTTTTCGTCAACGTCCACTTTAAAAACTTTGCTTACTATTATTATGAGCGCGCCTATAAGCAGGGCGGAGCCGGCGAAGATTCCGGCCACTATTCCGACTGTTACCCAAGTCTGAACGCCAAATTCAAGTAAATTCATATTTCCGCCTCCTTATATTGTTATGTAAGTGAACACCATGAACGCCATGCATATGAAACTTGCCGTAATCATAGCCGTGGGGAATCCGGCAAGAGCTTTCGGCGTCTTATAGTAGTTCAGTCTTTCGCGCATACCGCTCATTATTATCATGACCAAAGTGAAGCCCAGACCGGCGAACAGCGCGTACAGAACAGCCCAGCCGAGGTTCATCGTTGCTCCGTTCAAAAATTGCGACATGTCTCCGATAACCAGCTCCGTTACGCCGAGGACGGCGCAGTTGGTAGTGATGAGCGGCAGGTATATTCCCATCGTGTTGTAGAGGGAGGGCGAAATCTTCTGTATAATCTTTTCGAGCATCTGAACGAGGGAAGCTATTATGAAGATAAAGAAGATTATTTCAAGGAATTGGAAGTTGTAAATCTCGTTTCCGTTCGCGTCGAACGCCACCATTATGTACTCGTACACGGGGTAGGTTATGAGCACGGCGAGCGCCATTACGATTGTTACGGCTATTCCCATGCCGACAGCCGACTGCGTCTTTTTAGAGACTCCGAGGAAGGGACATATACCGTACGTTTTCACGGTGATGAAGTTGTTTGTGAGAACGGCGGCGAGAATAATAGAAATCACTGTACCCATTATGCGGCCTCCTTGTCGAGAAGATTTTCGCGCGCAAGTTTGTTTACTTTCACGCGCTTATTCTGTTCGAACAGATTGATAATGTAAACAAAGAGCGCAATGCTCAAACCGTAGATTATGAAGGAGCCGGCTGGCGTTGCGAATATGCCTATCGAGAAGTTCATAATGTGCAGACCGAATATCGAACCGCTTCCGAGGAATTCGCACACGATACCCATTACGGTGAGCGCGCAGGTAAATCCGAGGCCGTTGGCAATGCCGTCTACCGCGGATTCGAGCACGGTGTGTTTGTTTGCAAACGCTTCGGCTCTGCCGAGGATAATGCAGTTTACGACTATCAGAGCGAGGAATCCGCCGAGACTGTCATAGAGGTCGGGCACGAATTTTTCCAGAAGCATTCTCGCAAAGGTAACGAGGGTGGCGATTACCACGATATAGCAGGGTATGCGCACTTCGTTGGGTATGACTTTTTTGAGCGCCGAAATAATCATGTTCGAGAGAGTCAGTATCAGTACGACGGTAAGTCCCATGCCGGCCGCGCTCGAAGCCGAGGATATAAGTCCCAGAGTGGGGCAGGTGCCCAGAACGAGCATCAGCGTGGGGTTCTGAAAAATCAGACCGTCCAAAGTTATTCTTTTATACTTATTCATTGTCCGTTACCTCCCGTAAGTTTAGCAACGAATTCCATGGCTCCGTTTACGCAGTTGGATATGGCGCGCATGGAATATGAGGCGCCGGTTGCGATATAGTCGGAGCCGGGCTGTTTGGAACCGTGCGTATAGCCGCCCATAACTTCGGAACCGTATTCGGCTTTTTCTGCCAAACTGTTCAAAGCGTCCTGCGATACCTTGCCTATGTAAGATTCGCCAGGCGCATTGTCTACGGCCACTTTCATTATGCCTTCAATGCTGTTACCGTCCATTTCAACGGCAACCCAACATTCCACGTTTCCGCCGAAGCCCTCTTTGCCCGAGAGCTTTACAAGATAATTTCCGTCGTCTATGACTTTGTAGGCTTCGAGCACGCTCGAATATTCGAACTCCGTCTGTTTTCCGTCGAGGACGACGGCCTCCGTTGTCACGGATTTGCCGTATATCTTGTTTATGGCTCTTTCAAATCTCTCCTCGTCGCTCACCTCCAAAAATCCGTACATGACGGTGAGGAATACGCCGCATATCAGGAGTATAGCGAGGAGGGTAACAATGCACTTGAACGCAGTGCTCTTGAAGAACTGTTTTACAGTCATTTATTTGCCCTCCTTCTGTTTCTTTTCTTTCACATATCCGAAAGGTTTTCTTATGCAGTACTTGTCGATGAGGGGAACCAGAATGTTCATTATGAGGATTATGAAGGATACGACCTCGATTTTAGTGAAGTATCTCATTACGGCAAGCAACAGCGCGCCGCCTATGTAGTAGACGAGCTGTCCGTAAATTCCCTTCGGCGAGGTCACGTAATCCGTAAACATGAACACGGCCGCAAACATTGCTCCGCCCGAAAGAATATGGGGGAGGAACAGCGATATATCGAAGCGATAGCTTTCGAAATAGAATCCCGAAAGGAGCACCGCCGTGAAGCCGAATACTGCCAAAAACAACAGCGGCTGCCACCATTTGATTACCTTTCTTGCGCAGAGGTAGATATAACCCAACAGAATGGCAAGCTTGCACGTTTCGCCGATGCTTCCGTTCACGCCCGTGCCGAGGAACAGGTCGAGGGAACTCAAAGCCGAGGCGTGAGTGTTCTGCAACAGGTAGTCGGCGAGGTTTGTCGCACCGGTCAGTGTTTCGCCTTCGAGTATGGGCCCGAAGTTTGCGGCGACATATGTAGTCAGCGAAAAACTGATAAACATGAACACTCTCGCGGCAGACGCCGGATTCACAAGGTTCTTGCCTGTGCCGCCGAAGAACATTTTGACAATGGCTATGGCGAAAATGCTGCCTATCAGCACCTCGTACCACTTGACTGTAACGGGCAGAATGAGCGCGAGTATCAATCCGGTGACTACCGAGGTCAAATCGAACTGTTTCCACCAATTTATACAGGTCAGTTTGGCGTTTTTGCACTTTTTGGCAAAGCCGCCCTTTGCTATGAAGTAATATACGAACTCCGTCGCCACGCACCCGAGTACGGATACGAGCTCGATGACGAACGCCATATATCCGAAGAATACTATTCCGGCAATAGCCGCCGGCGCGAGAGCGATACATACGTCGCCCATTATTCCGCGCGTCGTTCTCTTCGATTTCACGTGGGGAGGAGTGGAGATTACAACTGTATTGTCAATCATTTTTTCTGTCCTCCCATCATAATTTTTCTCATTTCGGCTTTTGTCTTTCTTATCGCCTGAATCAGCGGCCGCTTTGCGGGGCAGTTGTACTCGCACGCTCCGCACTCTATGCACGCCATCGTATTGCCGTATTTCGCCGCCGCTTCGTAGTCGCCGGCGGAGGAATAGAACTCCGTATTCATTGGCATCAGATGCATGGGACATACGTCGGCGCACTTACCGCAGTTGAGGCAGGGGGTGGGCTCTTCCGCCGCAGCCTCTTCGGGAGTCATAAGAAGTATTCCCGACGTGGTTTTGTGAGTGTACGCTCCGAGGTCCGCAAGCGCGAGACCCGTCATAGGTCCGCCCTGAACAACTTTTTTGGGAGGCATGCTTTCTCCGCCGCAATAATTTACGATATCTTCGAGCTTTGTGCCCACTTTCACCCAGATATTTTTGGGAGCGGCCACGGCTCCGCCGGAGACCGTAAGCACTCTCTCGTAGAGTGGTTTGCCCAGCTCCACGGCCTCGCATACGGCATAGGCGGTGGCAACGTTTTCAACCACAACGCCGCTGTCGGCGGGCAGTTTGGGCGGCAGTCCGATTTTTCTGCCCGTAGTGACGTAAACGAGCTGTTTTTCGCCGCCCATGGGGTACTTCTTTTTGAGTATGACAACTTTGATGTCGTCGTACGATTCGAACTGCGCAATGCAGTCGGGCTTGTTTGCCTCGATACCTATAATGATATTCGTCACGCCCAGCGCCGCGGCTATGTATCTCGCTCCGCGGACTATTTCGTCCGTCTTTTCGAGCATGAGCCTGTGGTCGCATGTGAGATACGGCTCGCACTCCGCGCCGTTCAGTACGAGCGTGTCCACCGGCGAACGAGGCGAAACTTTCACCGCCGTGGGGAAGCCCGCGCCGCCCAATCCGACTATGCCGGCGTCTCTGATCCTCGCTTTTATCTCATCCGCCGAAGGGGAAGAGAGAGGCGGTAGGTACGCCTTGTCCGTTTTTCCGTTGTTCCTAATGAAAATAAACTTTTCGGGCGCGCCGTTCGCTCCGATTCCGTCGCGTATATCCTCAACCGTGCCGCTTATGCTCGAAAAGACGTCGGACGAAATTGGTCCGTCGGCTTTGGCAATCAGCTCGCCGACTTTGACCTCCCGACCCGTCTCCACGACGGGAACGGCGGGTTTGCCCAGCGATTGAGAGGTGGATATAACCGCAACTTCCGGCTCCGGCATGACTTCCAGCGGTGACGCGCTGGATAATGCCTTTTTGTCGTGCGGATGCACGCCGCCGAAGAAGTATTTTCCTCTTACTGCTTTCAAATTCAACCTCCGATAAATTTTTGCTTATAAAAACGGGGTCAGCCCCGTATCTTATCTGATTTTTAAGATTCTTTTTGCCGGATTTCCTCTCCGCAGCGGCTGAAAGTGGCCTCCGCGCCGCGAATACGGTTCCGTTCATTTTTGTCCTTTTCCCTTCGGCCTATGACATTTTCGAATACGTTCAGCGGCACTCCCTTGAAAAGCAGAGTGACCGCCGCGCCGACTATCGCCCCCGAAATTACTCCCAGAAGAGCAAGATAGGGCATATATCCGAACATGAGCGAGCTTCCCGACAGGAACACAAACACGACGTTCTGCGAAAGATTATGCGCGACCGCGCCGACTATCGAAACCGCCATCACGGATATTCTCGGATATACGGCGTACATCAGAGCGGAAGATATAGCCGTGGATATGACTCCGCCCGTGAACGAGTACATGAGCTGCGACACGTTTCCGGCGTAAATCGCGCCGAGGCAGGTTCTTACGGCGACCACCAACAGCGCCTCCGCCGGAGAGTACATGATAAGGGCGACAAGCGAAAATATGTTCGCGAGCCCGGGCTTTGCCCCGGGAATGAGAGTGGGTAAAAGGCTCTCCAAAATGAACGTTGCAAGGCTCAGCCCCGTCAACAGCGCAAGTACGGTAATCTTTTTTGCGGTAAGTCTGCGTTTGCCCATATCAAATTAATTATACTACATTTATTATAATTAGTAAATAGCTATTATGAAAAAAACTACCAATAATTTAAAAAAAATTACAAAATCGAGCCTTGTAAAAAATCGAAAAAAATTTCCGACGTTTTTCCTTGACTTTGTTTTTTGCGTTCATTTATAATTTCCGTTGAAAAGGAGAGTTTTGTATGGATTTCAATTACGAACGCAAGAATGTGTACAAGGAGGCCGACGGCAAAGAGCTCGAAGCTATTTACGACTATGCCGAAGGCTACAAAAAATTTTTAAACGCTTCCAAGACGGAGCGCGACGCGGCTAAAACGGCGGAAAAGATGGCGTTGGAGAGGGGATATACTCCCTTTTCTTTCGATGAAAAGCTGAAAGCCGGAGACAAGCGCTATTTTATCAACAGAAACAAAAACGTATTTTTAATAAAGGTTGGCACGGAGGATATCGCCGAAAACGGCGTCAGAATCATGGTCGCGCACGTCGATTCGCCGCGCCTCGACTTAAAGCCCAATCCCATGTATGAGGACTCCGGACTCTGCTACTTCAAGACGCACTACTACGGCGGCATAAAGAAGTATCAGTGGACGGCGCTTCCCCTTGCGCTTCACGGCGTGGTAATGCTCCGCGGCGGCGAACGCGTGGAGGTTTGCGTCGGCGAGGACGAGGACGACCCCGTATTCTATATCACCGACATACTTCCTCACCTTGCAAGCGAACAGGCTTCGAAGCCCGTTTCGAAGGCTGTGTCCGGAGAGAGTCTCAACGCCGTCATAGGCGGACTTCCCTCGGTGGGCGAAGAGGAGGAGAAAGAGGCGGTAAAAGCCGCAGTTCTCCGACTTCTCAACAAGAAGTACAACATGACCGAAGTCGATTTGCAGTGCTCCGAACTCTGCTTCGTTCCGGCCGGCAAAGCTCGCGACGTCGGCTTCGACGCTTCGCTCATTTCCGCATACGGCCACGACGACAAGGTATGTGCGTATCCCGAGATGTGCGCGCTCTTCGACAGCGAACAGAGCCCCCACACCATAATTGCGATTTTCTCCGACAAAGAGGAGGTCGGCTCCGACGGAGCCACGGGCGCGCAGAGCAGGGTAATATGCGACGTCATAGACACGATTTCCGCTTCCTTCGGAGTGAATCCCGTGGTAGTCAGATATAATTCAAAGTGTATATCCGCGGACGTCACGGCCGGTTTCGACCCCGAATACGCTTCCGCGTACGAAAAACGCAATTCCTGCTATATCCACTGCGGCGCGGCGGTGTCCAAATATACCGGTTCGCGCGGCAAGTCCGGCACGAACGACGCCGGCGCGGAGTTCACGGGCTGGTTGAGGGATGTGTTCGAAGAGAACGGCGTAATCTGGCAGATGGGCGAGCTCGGCGCGATAGACGTCGGCGGAGGCGGTACGGTCGCCAAATACTTCGCCAATCTCGGAGTGGACACGATAGACGTCGGCGTTCCCGTGCTGTCTATGCACGCGCCTTACGAACTTATTTCCAAGGCGGACGTTTATGCGCTCTACAAGGCTTGTCTGGCCTTCTGCAAATGAGAAAACTCAATACGTTCTCGTAAAACCCTATAATACAATCGATAAAACTTGATATAGTACAATAAAAAGAACCCGATAGAATGTAATAAACAGAACCTAATATGATTCAATAAAAAAGCGGCGGCGAGCATGGCTCGCCGCCGCAACTTTATGTCTTTATTTCTTTCTGGGAGTGAAGCAGAAGATTTCCGTAAGCGACTGTCTGACGAACAGTCTGTACTTGTAGCAGCCCGATTCGAACAGCACGTAAACTCTGTCGCCGTTGGCGCACAGCCCTTCCGACATAGAGGGAACGGAATACTCTCTCTGCAACAGATTATTGTCCGTAAAGTACACGTTTAAAGTGGATTCTGTATACTGAACTCCGGATTTCGTTTCAACGCCTTCATAGGCAAAGTTCTTTCCGGTGAGAGTGGCGTAGGTCTTTCTGTTAGATGAGGTGTAAATATCTTCCCAATTATAGTACAGAAGCGAGGAGTTGGAAAGCGCGTAGCTCTGCGACAGCACGAGTTTTCCTCCGCCCGTCGAGACGCCCGTAATTCTTGCAAATCCCTGAATTTTTTCGGGTAAGGAATAAATGTTCTGCACTCTCGGCACCTTATTTTCGTCGGCTACCGAACTGCTTGAAATTTTTTGCAGACCGTAGACGTTGGAAGTTTCGTTTGAACAGTTATATTCATAGACGAGCGCATGTTGCTCGTTTCCGAAACGGTTGGTGATTTTATGGTCCGTCTGATACTCGTCGTAGCCGTCGAGATAGAACTCTCCGACGTACAGTCTGTCGTCTGTTATGCTCGGTGTGCCGTCGTCGTAGAAGTAGCAGAAGGACGCCTTGTTGTTGGCTTTGAAGGAGGCGGTGAACCTGATCACGTTTTCGCCGTCTTTCATGGCGGCGCGCGCAATGAGTTCGTCGGCGATATTCGTATAGCCCGAATTGTAGTCTGTCTTGGCGCAGTAGACCGTTCCGTCCGAAACCACCCAGAGAGTGCCGTATCTGTCGCCCTGTCTGCAACTTGTGGCGACGCCTCCGGCGTGTCCGGTGTATTCGGAGCCGTCCTCGTTTTCAAGAGTAACATATCCGACGTAGCCGGTAGTTCTGCCCGTAACGTACAGCCTCGAAGCGCCGTCTTTCATATAGGCGCTGAAAATCATATATTCCTGCGTGGCCTTGACCTGCTCTCCGTTCTCGTTTTCTGCGATATACTCGCCGGTATAATTGGTAATTCCCTGCGGCACCGCGTCATCTTCGAGACCCGGGACGGCAACGCTCTTCGTAAAGTCCTCGAAGTCGGGATAGTCGTCGCCCCAGAGCCATATCACTATAAACGTCGCAAGGAACACTATAACGGTAAAGACAGTGATTCCGGCGATCAAGAGTTTTTTATGTTTCATATATCTGCGCTCCGTAATCGGTATTGTACAGTCAATATCATTTTAACAGACGCGCGCGAAAAAAGCAAATTTTCTGCGAAGAATATTTCATTTTCGCGGCATAAAAGAAAAATGCCTCTCGCCGAAAGTCTCTCAATCCGCGGCATAGGCATTTATCTTTTCCCGTTACGGTATTTATTTTGGACTGCTGTAATCCCGTTACGGTATTAATTTTGTCGGATTCGCGTTCGGAGAGGGGAGAGCCCACGGCGAGCGTTTATCCCGTTATTGCCTTTAAAATCAATCCAAAGACAAACGTCGCCAGCGCGCCCAGAAACGCGAGAAAAATTTTAAAAGAAATTTCCCTCTGTTTCTGTTTTGCCGTACGTTTCCATGCAAAGCCGTTCTCTTTCAGACTGATTACGTACATTTTCTCGCCTTTGCGTTCGGAGTAAATAAGGTCGAAATACCCGTCGAGATGCAGTGCGTTCAGAATGGTATCCAGCTCGTCGGTATTCAGTTTGCGGTTCTGCGGAAGAACGGCCATAATGTCCATAGGGGAGACGAGGCACCCTTCCGTGCCGTCGCAGAGGCAGTATACCGCAGACATAACTTCGTTTTCGCTCTTGCTCAACATAATAAAAGTATCAGCCACAGCGCGCAGATGACCGCACTGCCCAGCGCTCCGCCGGCAAACGCCGCCCAAAACGCGGATCTGCGGTCGTCGGCCCTTTCTTCGAACGCGTAGTCGTCGTCAAGCCCGTCGTCGCACTCCGGCTCCGTCTGCGGTTGGGGCTCCGGATCGAATTCCTTCAAGAGAGCCACGCAGTACATGTTCCCTCCGGAATATTTGACGTCGATGTATCCCTCTGACGAGAGCTTTTTTATGGCTTTTTCGAGTTCCTCAACGTCGTGAGGTTGACCCTCCGGCAACGCCTCGAAAAAATCCTCCGTCGAGACGACAAAATAGCGCCCGAAAGTTCCGAGCGCGTAAATTTTATTCAGGATTGCGCTGCAAATTCCGTCCATATAAATAATAATGGCAGAAATTGCGTCAAATTATACCGTTCAGCCGCCTTTTACGGCCACATAAATGAGTCCGCCCACAAACAGAGCAATGCTCAATCCCAGCAGGATATAGGCCGCCACCGTCAGCGCGAACACTCCGTTGAAGTTGTTTTTCTTTTTCTGTACGGATAAAAAGGAGAGCGAAGCGAGTTCCAACAGTACGGAAACTATCAATAAGTAAATTCCGACGTTCGGAATAAAAGAGCAGCCGAACGCTGCCGCGGCGGCAATCAAAGCGCCCAAAGCCACGAAAAAGTAAACACGTGTTGAGTTTTTCTGCGTATCCGCATTGTTTTTCCCATCATTTAAGGGCAGTTCGTTTCTCTTCATTTTCAACTGATTCTCCAAAGTGACTTTCGGGGTTTGCAAGCAAAGTCTTATATTCTGTGTAAGTCACCGAGCCGGCGTTTGCCGCCGGAGGCTTTCTGACGTGCTTTTTTCTCGTGTAGTCGACGGGAACTTTCGTTCCGCCGCGTGCGTCGGAGTAATACGCGCATATCTCCGCGGCGGAAAGCAATACCTCGTCGGGTATCTCTCTGTCTCCGCAGATTATTGCCACGTGAGAGGAGTGATATCCGTGGGTGTGCAGCCACATATCCGAGCCCGAAAGACTTTTAAGAAGTCTGTCGTTCTGAATGTTGTTCCGTCCCGACAATACCTTGAAACCGCCTATTTCGTACTCTCTGAAAGGCGTAGTTTCCGGCCGTTTTTTGACTTTCGCCGTCTCCTTTATGAGGCCTATGCTCCGCAGTTCTTCCTCTGTTTCTTTCAGGTCGTCGAGGCTTTCGGCGGAGGATATGTGCGCTCCAATGCTTTCGAGATAGTTCAGTCTCTCTTCTGTTTCCTCTTTCTGTACGGAGACGCTCTCGCGCGTTCTCTTCAATTTTGCATATTTTTTAAAGAATTTCTGGGCGTTCTGCGAGGCCGACAGAGTTCTGTCGAGCTCTATCTTGATTTTGCCGCCTTTTTGGTCGTAATAATTGTCCGCCTCGAAACTCTGCGCGCCCTTCGGCACGGCATAGATATTGGCGGTCAACAGTTCGCCTTTCAGACGTATTTCGTCGGCTCCGCGGCACTCGTCGAGTTTTGAATTTATGATCTGCAACCTCTTTTCCGACTTCTTGACGGCCCCGGAGAGCGCCGAGCACAGTCTCTTCGTCTCTTCCTCGAAACGCTGTTTTTCGTAGAGGTAGTCGTAGAACACCTTCTGCGCTTCCAAAACGGTGGGAAAATCCTGTCTGTCCGCCTTCTGACTTCTCACCTTGAAGTCCTCCGGTTTCCCGTCCGAAAAAGTTACGCAGGGGGATATCCGTCCGCCGCATAAATATTCGTTGACGTCCCTTGCTGTGGGCTTTCCGCCGTATGTCTCCGCAATGTCCAGCGCCGTGGAATACGCCACGCCTTTCACTTTCGAGGATATGAATTCCGTAAGGTCGCCGCCGGCGTATATAAATGCGTTTTCCAGCGCCTTCAAATCGTTCGGCGGAATTTTTTCCTGAGGTTCGGGAAGTACGTATTTGACCCCCGGGAAGAGCACGCGCCGCGTGTTTTCGCCTATCGCCGAAGTTTTCAATGCACCGCAGATTATCCCGTCTTTTGTGAGCACTGCGTTGGAATATTTGCCCATGAGCTCCACGTACAGCCGCATTTTGAGCCTTTCGAATTCCGATGTGCAGTCGAAGTCGAGCATGACCACTCTCTCGAACGGCAGTTGCGATACGGAAGTTATCTCCGCATTCGAAAGGTGTTTTCTCAAAAGCATGCAAAAAGCCGGAGCCGCCTGCGGCACTGGTCTGTCCCCGTCGGTGAGACTTATTCGGCAGGCTCTCGCACAAAGACATATGTCGAGTTTAACCGAGCCTTTTGCGGTGTATATAATAAACGTAAGGCTGTCGCGGTCGTATTGGACTATTTTTGATATTTTTCCGCCGCGCAGACGCTCGTTCAGCTCTTCGGCAATGTATTTTATTGTAAAGGCGTCCTGCGGCATAGACTTTCGGCTCCGTGCGGAATTTTGATTATTATAACTCAAAAAAAATCAAAAGTAAATTGATTACCGGCAGAAAAACGCTTTGCAAAATAAAAGTAATATGTTAAAATAATCGATATACGAATTTATATAATATTGAGGAGTTATCTATGAATTACACGCAAGCTACCGGAGAAAAGAGCACGGTTAAGCTCACAATCACCTTCACCGAGGAGGAGTGGAAGAGCGCAATAAACAAGGCATACCTTAAAACGCGCGGCAAGTACACCGTTCCCGGGTTCAGAAAAGGCAAGGCGCCCCAGCCCGTGCTTGAAAACTATTACGGCAAGGGCGTATTCTTCGAGGAGGCGTTCAACGCTCTCTATTCCGAACATTACTACTCCATTCTCGAAAAAGAGAAAGACAATTTCACCGCGGTAGGCGAGCCCGAACTCGGCGTCGAATCTATGGAGGAGGGCAAGGGCGTAGTGCTCACGGCGGTAGTCCCCGTAAAGCCCGAAGTCAAAATCGAAAAATATACCGGTTTAAAAATCAAAAAGTTTGAGTATAATGTTACCGACGAAGACGTCGAGAAGGAAGCCAAAAAACTTGTGGCTTCCGAGGCAAAGACGGTTGAGGCGGAGGACAGACCCTGCAAGACAGGCGACATCGTGAACATAGACTTTTCCGGTTCGGTTGACGGCGAAAAATTTTCCGGCGGCACCGCCGAAGATTACGATCTCGAACTCGGAAGCGGCAGCTTTATCCCGGGCTTCGAGGACGCGGTCGTCGGAATGAAAAAGGGCGAATCGAGGGATATCAACGTCACGTTCCCCGAAAATTATCAGGCGGACAATCTTCGCGGTAAGGCCGCCGTGTTCGCCATAAAGCTGAATAAAATCACCGAAAGACAGTATCCCGAACTCACCGACGAATACGTGAAGGCTCACGCCGGCTCCGAATCCGTGGAGGCATATAAAAAGAAGCTTCGCGAAAGACTCGAAAAGTCCGCAGAGAGCCGCGGCAGAGACGAAACCGAGGGCAGTATCCTCGCGGCAATCTCCAAGTATACCGAAGTTGAGATTCCCACGGCCATGGTCGAGGGTGAAATAGACAGAATAGTTCAGGATTTCTCCTACCGCCTTATGTATCAGGGCATAAAAATGGACGAATATCTCAAATACATGGGCACGGACATGAAGACGTTCCGCTCCCAGTACGAGACGGAAGCCCACCGCAGAGTGCTCTGCCAGCTTATAGTTGATAAGATAGTAAAGGAGCAGAACTTCAAGGCGGAGCCCGAGGAAGTAGACGCCAAAATAGCGGAACAGGCGGCCTCCGTCGAAAAGACCGCGGAAGAGTATAAAAAATCTATGGACCCCAGACAGATAGAATATATTTCCAACGATATAATCATCACAAAACTCTTCGACTATCTGCAAGCCAACAACGAAATGTATCTGGGCGAGGACGACAAGGCAGAAAAGCCCAAGGCCAAAAAGACCGCCAAAAAATCCGCGCAGAAGGCCGAGGACGCCGAATAATTTTTAAGTTTTAAGGAGCTAATATATGAATGATATCAAAGGCGCGCTCGTGCCCTATATCGTAGAGCAGACCTCTCGCGGAGAGCGCTCGTACGACATTTATTCGAGACTTTTGGAGGACAGGATAATATTCCTTACGGGAGAGATTGACGACGCGGTTGCAAATACGGTTGTCGCGCAGCTCATCTATCTCGAAGCCAAGGACCCCTCCAAGGACATATCTCTTTACATCAACAGCCCGGGCGGCTCCGTTTCGGCCGGACTTGCGATATACGATACGATGAATTATATCAAGTGCGACGTCTCCACAATCTGCATAGGCATGGCGGCAAGCATGGGCGCGTTCCTTCTTTCCAGCGGACAGAAGGGCAAGCGCTTTGCTCTCCCCAACAGCGAAATTATGATTCACCAGCCTCTCGGCGGCGCGCAGGGACAGGCGAGCGACATTAAAATCGCCGCCGACCACATATTGAAGACAAGACAAAAGCTCAATACGATACTGTCCCAGAACTCCGGCAGACCCATAGAGGAGATCGAAAGGGATACCGACCGCGACAATTATCTGTCTGCGGAAGAGGCCAAAAATTACGGACTTATCGACCGCGTTTTCTATAAACGTTGACGGCTGTCAGATAATTTCCGTGATCGGCACGGTTCGCGCCGTCCGTGGGCGTGTAAGCCGCGCCGACAACATTAAATCCGACTGCCGCATACAGATTCGCTTCGTCTTGCGGCAAAATATAAAAGGACTTGTATGAAAGAAAAGCAATTTTGTTCATTCTGCGGAAAAACCGAAGATTTGGTCAAAAGATTAATAAAGGGAAGGAACGGCGCCTGCATCTGCGACGAATGTATAGAGATATGCCGCGATATGGTGAAGGACCTCGACGAGGAAACGACGTCCGAAGTTCCCCTCAAAACTCCGGCGGAGATAAAGTGCGAGCTGGACAAATATATCGTCGGACAGGAGGAGGCAAAGCGCGTTCTCTCCGTGGCGGTATACAATCATTATAAGCGCATAAACAATCTTCAAAAGGACAAAGACGCGGAAGTCGAGATAGAGAAGAGCAATATTCTTCTCCTCGGTCCCACCGGCTGCGGCAAAACCTTGCTCGCGAGGACGCTTGCACGTATTTTGAACGTGCCCTTTGCAGCGGCGGACGCAACCACTCTTACCGAGGCCGGCTATGTCGGCGAGGACGTTGAAAATATCCTTTTAAAACTTATTCAGAACGCCGATTACGATATTTCCAGAGCCGAACGCGGAATAATCTATATCGACGAGATAGATAAAATCGCAAGAAAGGGCGAAAACGTATCAATAACCCGCGACGTTTCCGGCGAGGGCGTTCAGCAGGCGCTTTTGAAAATAATAGAGAGCACCGTAGCCAACGTGCCTCCGCAGGGCGGCAGAAAGCACCCCCAGCAGGAGTGTTTGAGGATAGACACGACGAATATCCTGTTCATCTGCGGCGGAGCGTTCGTGGGATTGGATAAAATAGTACAGAAGCGGCGCGACAACACTTCGCTGGGCTTCGGCGGCGACGTTAAAAAGTCGGAAGAAAACATATACGAAATGCTCTCCGACGTCAAGCCGCAGGATCTCACGCAGTTCGGGCTCATTCCCGAATTTGTGGGCAGGGTTCCGATAGTGGTCAGTCTGCATCCGTTGACGGAGGACGCGCTCGTCGAAATTCTTACCCAGCCCAAAAACGCAATAATAAAGCAGTATCAGAAACTCATAGCGATGGACGGCGTAAAACTTACGGTGGAGGACTCCGCCGTGCGCGAGATAGCCAACACCGCCATTCGTTTAAAGACCGGCGCAAGAGGACTGCGAACGATTATTGAAGGCTTCATGACCTCCGTAATGTATAAGATTCCCTCCGAAAAGAACGTCGAGGAGGTCATAGTCACCAAGGAGTGCGTAACCGACAAGGCGGAGCCGAAGATTATCTATAAGCAATCTGCATGACGCAGAAAACTCGATACGTAATAAGTATTTAATGAAAACTATCGCGCGCAATTTCTTTTTTATAAGGGAATTGCGCTTTATTCAAAGGAGATAAAATGCCTAAAAGAACAATCGACGATATTCCCGTTCTTCCCATACGCGGCAGAGTAATGTTCCCGGGCGTCACCGCGTCGTTCGACGTCGGCAGGCTGGTTTCCCTCACCGCCGTCAAACGCGCCACGGATGGGGATTCGTACATGTTTTTAACGGCCCAGCGCGAAGCGGAAAAGGAAAAAATAGAGAATTTTTCCGAGCTTTACGAAACGGGCACCGTCTGCCGAATCCGTCAGATTTCGCGCCTTCCCGGGAACACCGTGCGTGTGACCGTGGAGGGGCTTTTTCGCGCCATAGTTGTCCGCGAAAGCGTAGACGAGCAGTCCCTTTCCGCAGACGTCGCGGAAGTTCCGCCCATAGACGGCGGCGAGGAACTCGTGGAGGCATATTTCCGTACGGCAAAGGACATCATGAGCGACATTTGCCAGAACGAGAGCCGCATATCGAAGGACGCGGCGTCCGCGCTCGACCGTTGCTCCGACCCCGACGAATTTGTCAATATCGCCGCGCATAATCTCAAATTGAACGTTGAAACCAAGCAAAAACTTCTCGAAACCGAAAGGGTTGTGGAGAGGTTGAAACAGCTCGGCAAAATTTTGAACGACGAGCTGGAAATTATGCGCCTCGAACGCAAGATAAACGCGCTTGTGCGCCAGAACATAGATAAAAATCAGAAAGAATATTACCTCCGCGAACAGCTCCGCGCAATACACACGGAGCTGGGCGACGACGAGAGCGAAAAGGAAGAGCTCGAAAAGCGCATAAACGAAAAGGGCTTCCCCGAAGAGGTAAAGCAAAAGGCGTTGAAAGAGCTCTCGCGAATGGACAAGATGCAGGTCTCGTCGCCCGATTACAACGTGTTGCGCATGTATCTCGATTGGCTTTTGGACCTTCCTTGGAGCCAAAACACCGAGGACAACAACGACCTATCCGCCGCCGTGCGGATACTGAACGAGGACCACTACGGTCTCGATAAAATAAAGGAGCGTATAACCGAATATCTCGCCGTTTTGCAACTTACCGGCGGATTGAACGCGCCCATTCTCTGTTTCGTGGGGCCCCCGGGAGTGGGCAAAACTTCCATAGCTTCCTCGATTGCACGTTGTCTGGGCAGAAAATTCGTTAGAATGTCTCTCGGCGGAGTCAAGGACGAGTCGGAGATACGCGGACACAGAAAGACGTATATAGGCGCGATGCCCGGGAGGATAATAGCCGGAATAAAGAATGCCGGCTCGTCCAATCCCGTATTTCTGCTCGACGAGATAGACAAGCTCTCAACCGACCTCCGCGGCGACCCTTCGAGCGCTCTTCTCGAAGTGCTCGATCCGGCGCAGAACTCCACATTCCGCGACAGATATCTCGAAGTGCCGTACGATTTGAGTAAAGTGCTCTTCATAACCACGGCAAACGGTCTCGATTCCATTCCGCGCCCCCTTCTGGACAGAATGGAAGTTATAGAGATCAACGGCTACACGCAGGAGGAGAAGAGAGAGATAGCCAAGCGCTATCTTATCGAAAAACGCAGGAAGGCCAACGGAGTGCCCGAAGGCAAACTTACCATTTCCGACGACGCTCTCGACAGAATCATAGAGGGCTATACCCTCGAAGCCGGAGTCAGAAATCTCGAACGCAATATCGACGCGATTTGCCGCAAGGCCGCGGTCAGACTCGCTTCGGGCAAGGTAAAATCCGTGCGAGTCACGGCAAAGTCGGTGGAGGGCCTCTTGGGAGCGCGCCGTTACGACAGGGATTCCAAGCCGATAAAGGACGAAGTGGGCGCCGCCACGGGACTTGCGTGGACGGCGGTCGGCGGCACGACTCTGACAATCGAAGTATCCGCAATGCACGGCAAGGGCGAAGTTCTGCTGACGGGGAAACTCGGCGACGTAATGAAGGAGAGCGCGCGTGCGGCCATAAGTTATATCCGTTCCAAGAGCGCGGAGTACGGTATAGACGGCGACGCGTTCGAAACTACCGATATCCATATACACGTGCCGGAGGGCGCCATTCCGAAGGACGGCCCCAGCGCCGGCATAACGATGGCAACCGCAATACTTTCGGCGTTTACGGGCAAGCCCGTAAAGAGCTCCGTCGCCATGACGGGCGAAATAACTCTCCGCGGCAAAGTTCTGCCCATAGGCGGACTGAAAGAGAAAGCTCTCGCCGCCTACCGCGTGGGAGTGAAGGACGTTATTATTCCGGCGGACAACAAAAAAGATTTGGAGGAAATTCCCCGTTCGGTGCGCGAGAAGCTCAATTTTATACCCGTGACCGAAGTTGACGCCGTGTTTAAAACGGCCATTGTGGGAATTTAAGATATATGCTCACCGTAAAACCGCAATTTCTTTTCAGCGCGGCGAGCGCCTCGCAGTTTTTAAAGACGGAAAAGCCCGTGATTGCCGTGTGCGGAAAATCCAACGTCGGGAAGTCGAGTTTTATCAACGCCCTCGCCAACCGCAAAAAACTTGCCAAGGTCTCGAAGGAACCGGGCAGGACCCGACTTATCAACTATTTCGATATGGGCGAATTTGTTTTGGCGGACCTCCCGGGCTATGGCTATGCCCGCGTTTCAATGGAAGAAAAGGCAAAATGGGCAAGACTGCTCGACGCATTCTTTGCCGACAGGTCCAATGTCGGACATGTGTTCTGTCTCGTGGATATCCGCCACGCTCCCACCGCGGACGACGTTCAGATGACGGAGTATTTGAATTACAATATTCTGCCGTTCACGGTAGTAGCCACCAAGTCCGACAAGCTCTCGCGAGCGCAGATAAGCCGCAGTGTAACGGTTATAGCGGCGACATTGAAGTGCGGTCCCGACAATATAATCGTAACTTCGTCGCAGACAGGCTACGGAATGGATTCCGTCCTCGCGGCGATAGAGAAAACGGTTTATCCCGAGCAGATTTAAGACATAAAAAGTATAAAAAAAGACAAAGAGCATAAAAAGAGGCGCAACGGCCGTAAGGGCCGTTGCGCCTTAACTTTATATGGTATCCCATTGAGAAATAGGGGTTATCCTCTTTTCGTCGGAAATTACTTTGCGGACAGCGAAAGCAATCTGTCTATGAGAAGTCTGCCTTCCGGCAGGTATTTGCCGGTCTTTGCCGCCTCGCTCTCCGTATATCTCACGGCTCCGTTCCCTAAATCTTCGGCGTTCGAATAAATGAGATAGGGAATGGGGTCGGATGTATGCGTCTTGCAGGCGCACGGAGTGGGGTGGTCGGGACAGACGAGCATGGTAAAAGGAATATTCTTTAACCTTTCGAGGACGGTCTTTACGACTTTGCCGTCTATCTGCTCGATAGAATATATCTTGTGTTTCGGGTCACCGTGATGTCCGCACTCGTCGGGGGCCTCCATATGAATATAAACGTAGTCGAGTCCGCCGTTTAAGAGCGCATCGCACGCGGTTTCGGCCTTTGCCTTGAAATCGGTATGATAATCTCCCGTCGCGCCCTTGACGTCTATACATTTCATTCCGGCGATAATGCCTATGCCTTTTACGAGGTCTACGGCAGAAATGACTCCGCCTTTCAGTTCGTGCAGTCTCTCGAAATTATCTATCGCCGGCTTTGTGCCTTCTCCCCATAGCCAAATGCTGTTTGCCGGTTTTTTGCCTTCGGCTATTCTCTTTAAATTGACGGGATGGTTTTTGAGAAGCTCATAACTTCTCTTCATGAACTCCAAATAAATATCGGCGTCCTTTCCCGTAGGCAGATGTCCCGTAACGGGTTTATCCGAGATATCGTGGGGAGGAGTGAGTCCGTGTCCGGTGGAGCCGTTCTTGACGACGAGGCAATGTCTGTAAGATATCCCGGGATAAAATGTGAATTTTTCGTCGTCGAAGAATCCTTTCAGATAATTAATAAGTTCTGCGGCTTCTTCGGTAGTAATCTCTCCGGCGGAATAGTCCTCCATGATTTTGTTTTCGTAAGGCTTGCCGTCCGAGAGGGTGACGAGGTTACAGCGCAAGGTCACGTCGGTATCCGTGAGATTTATTCCCATGGATACGGCTTCGAGGGGAGAACGTCCGGTATAATATGTTTTAGGGTTGAAGCCCATGACCGACATATTTGCCACGTCAGAGCCGGGCTTCATGCCGTCGGGCACGGTTTTGCAGAGCCCGACTTCCGAATGCGGAGCCAATTTGTCGAGGTTAGGCGTAGAAGCGGCTTCGAGACAAGTTTTATCGCCGAGCGCGGAAATTTTCCAATCTGCCATTCCGTCGCCCAAAACTACTATGTATTTCATATTTAAATCCTCAATTCCATTATGAGTTCAGATCCCAGTCTATGGGCTGTTTTCCGTGAGATATAAGATATTCGTTTGTCTTTGAAAAGTGTTTACAGCCGAAGAACCCGTTGTAGGCCGACAGCGGCGAGGGGTGCGCGCACTGTAACACGAGATGTTTTCTGCCGTCTATGAGCGGAGCCTTGCTCCTGGCGTTGCCGCCCCACAGAATGAACACCGAATTTTGCGTATTATCCGAAATGAGTTTGATTACGCTGTCCGTGAACCATGCCCAGCCGCACTTCGAATGGGAATTTGCCATGTGTTCGCGCACTGTAAGAGTGGTGTTCAGAAGAAGCACTCCCTCGCGCGCCCATTTGGTCAAATCTCCGCACATAGGCTCCTTTATTCCTATGTCGCTCTCTATTTCCTTGAAAATATTTTGAAGGGAGGGCGGAAGCGGAACGTTCGGTTTTACGGAAAAGCACAGACCGTGCGCCTGATCGGGCTCATGATAGGGGTCCTGCCCCAAAATAACCGCTTTCAGATTATCGATGGGGGTATAGCGGAAACAATTATATAAATCGTACATATTCGGGTACACGGTATAGTGCGAGTACTCGTATATGAGAAATTTTCTTATTTGAAGATATCTTTCGTCCGAGAATAGTGGGGCGAGCAACTCGTCCCAACCGCCGCCGAGAGGTTTCATGTCACACCGTAAGTTTAATTATTTCGGGCAAATCCCTTTTTATGGAGAGGTAGCACGCTTCCAGATTTTCGAGGTACTGCCGAGTGGTCGAGCCGCTGCCGGCAATGTCGGAAATTATTTTGAAGGAGTAGCACTTCACTTTGGCGTGCATGCACACCTGCGCGATGGCTCCCAATTCCATTTCGCGTATATCCGCACCCAGAACCTCCGTCAAGAGCTTGTAATCTTCCGGACTGTCATTGAATCTGTCGCCCGTGGCTGCTTTTTTTGATGGGAAGCCGCTCGCAACGCAGAGCGGAAGGTAATTTTCTTTACATTCGTCGAGAGTGCCTATGGCCGTGCCGTTCAGCTGTGTAAGGTCGAAGTCGTATTGCACTGCGGCCGAAACAGCATAAGTTTTGGCTATTCCGACGCCGCCGTTCAGTCCTCCGGCGACGCCTATGTTGACGATAACGTCCGCGCCGAGGCAATCTATCGCATACTGCGCGCCGCTTGCGGCGTTAACCTTGCCGACTCCGCAAATCACCACTGCAATTTTCTGCCCGTGCGCCATACCCGTAACTATCCGTTTTCCGCAGCAAACGAAATCCTTTTCCGTTTTCATCGACTCGATGACGGGATTGGCTTCTTTTTGCATGGCGATAACAAAGCACTTCATTTATTCCTCCGTACAGACCGCGCCAATACCGCAGTCGAAGCGGTAGTGGCGGACTTTCGTCCGCGTCGGCAGTCCGTCGATAAAGATTTTTCCGTCGAAAAACTCGATACGTTTTAATGTTTCGGCGAGAGTCAGTCCGAAGAGCTTCACATACGCTTCCCTCGCCGTCCAATGCCGCAGGAAATCCTCTTCGCGAGCGATTTCTCCGCGTTCGCGCTCCGTAAACCTTGTGATTATTGCTTCGAAAGTTCTGTTTTTAAAGATTTCGAGGTCGGCGCCCACGGGATTTTCGGATATGGCGATCAAACCTTTGTCGCCGCTGTGCGAGTATGAAAAGCAGAGGGGGTCGCCCTTCAAATAGGGCTTTCCGCTCTCCGTCTTTAAAATTTCATAAGATTTCAGTTTTGAGTCGAGCAGGTCTTTCAACCTTTCTCTTACGTTTTCGCCGCACAAATAAATTTCAATCATAGCATAAGACTTTCAACGTATTCTATCTGCTCTTTTGTGGCGAGATTTTTAGTGAAAGCGCACGCGCTTCCGGCGGCGGTGGCAAAGTTCAGCGCCTTGAAATAGTTGTTCGTTTTGAGATATTCGTGAATGAATCCGGCAATCATGGAATCTCCGGCGCCCACCGAATTGACGAGCTGTCCGCGCGCCGCGCGCACATACATCGATTGGCTTGTTTCGGTGACCATGGCCGCGCCGGAAGAGCCCATCGAAACTATTACGTTTCTAGCGCCCATATCCTGCAACTGTCTCGCGCAGGCGTATATGCCTTCGAGGTCGGGAACGGTGGGGAGCCCGAAAATTTCGCACATTTCGTAGATATTCGGTTTAATGAGAAACGGGTGATATTTCAGCGTCTCCGTAAGCAGTCTGCCGCAGGCGTCTACAACCAGATTGATTCCGGATATATTTTTAAGTTTTTTGCAAATTGTCGCGTAAGTGGTATCGTCGAGAGTAGACGGCACGCTTCCGCATATAATCAGCCAGTCGTTCGGTTTTAACAGCGATTTCAGCTTTCTCACAAGTTTCATGACATCGCTTTGATAAATTTCAGCGCCCGTGCCGTTTATGTCGGTTTCGGTATTGCTTCTCACCTTGACGTTTATGCGGCTCTGTCCGTCAACTTCGATAAAGTCGTATTCAAGACCCAACTCCGTAACCTTATCTCTGATATATTTTCCGGTGAAGCCGGCGACGAATCCGAGCGCAAGATTTTCCTCGCCCAGCTCCTTTAACGCCAGCGAGACGTTGAGTCCCTTGCCGCCCACGGCGAGTCTTTCGGCCGTAGTGCGGTTTACAATGCCGCTTTTTATGTTATTCACTTTTACATAGTAATCCAACGACGGATTAAAAGTAACCGTGTAAATCATATATAATCAATTTATATCATTTGCAAAAAAATGTCAATAAAAAACAAATAAACGGTTGATTTTTTTGCCGTCCGACCTGTATAATAATGATAGACATTTCGGCTTTGAGAGACCTTAAAAGTCTTACGGGCGAGTTTCAGATTCGATTGCCGTAGGATGGAAGGAAAAGCATACCAAAGGTCCGGCTTTGTAAAAACGGAAATTAAATTCAAACGCAGATAACAAATCTGAAAAGGTTGTAGCTTTCCCCGCAGTTCGCTCGGCAAGCTACGCCGCTTGCGCCGCTTAACATTCGCGGTCCGTCCTTGACCGGATTCCGTTGTCGGTTACGGGCGTCAATTTAACGGATAGCCGAAGGTTTTCCCTGCCGTGAGAATCGAGGTTAAATTTCTACGGCATGCGCCGAAGTTCCCCTGTGCGTCGGGGGACGAGGTCAAGTTCAAAGACGTAATAAGTATGTAGAAAGCCTTTTTGAATACGGCAAGACTCGGGTGCAAGTCCCGACTCGTCCACCAAAACGCCCACGGCACAAACAGCCGTGGGCGTTTTGGTTGGATATCCGTCGGGAGTTGTGTCCCGTCGAATCGAAGACCGAAGGTCTTACTCGTCCACCAAAACGCCCACGGCACAAACAGCCGTGGGCGTTTTGGTTGGATATCCGTCGGGAGTTGTGTCCCGTCGAATCGAAGACCGAAGGTTCTGCCGCACATACTCGGCGCAATACCGCGTCAAACTCCGCCTGCTCGGGTCGTTTACGCCGAGTAAACTCCCCGTCGTCAGTGCTCGTTTTCCTTGTCTTGCTTG
>CANRIK010000007.1 GCA_947630705.1 uncultured Clostridia bacterium
GCATTCTTATTTTTCTAAGCGCGGCACGAGGAGCGTCAGCGACGAAGTAGCGCATTATCTCGCGCGAACGGTGACCGAATGCGGGTTTCTACCCGCATGAGACGGCTCCGCCGTAGGCGGTGGTGGGGGGATCACGCCCGCCTTATCTCTCGGCGCCCCTCCTAGGGGAGCTGTCGCGCTGCCCTTGCGCGACCGAGGGGTTTCCCTTCTACCGCGTCATCCTGAACCCCAAGGCCTCCCCCTTCGGGGGTGGAGCAACGCGTTCTGCCAAGGATTGATAATCCTTGGCGCGTTGCGACATGAGTGCCCCGCGCGCATTCTTATTTTTCTAAGCGCGGCACGAGGAGCGTCAGCGACGAAGTAGCGCATTATCTCGCGCGAACGGTGACCGAATGCGGGTTTCTACCCGCATGAGACGGCTCCGCCGTAGGCGGTGGTGGGGGGATCACGCCCGCCTTATCTCTCGGCGCCCCTCCTAGGGGAGCTGTCGCGCTGCCCTTGCGCGACCGAGGGGTTTCCCTTCTACCGCGTCATCCTGAACCCCCGTAGGGGGGTGAAGGATCCCGAAGAACGAAGTCCGAACTTCGGCTCACTGCGTTCGCCGCTTCCCCTAAAAGGGGCAGCGAGGGGACTACCGCCCTATCTTCCTAAAAACGGAAATTATTGACAAAAAAGCGAACTATTTCCAAACAATTTTGGAAAATTTCTTGACTTTATGAAACGATAATGATAGAATAAGAATGAGACCGTGTGGGATTCTGCCCCCATGGGGGCAGTTTGTCATTTCATGACAAACTAAAAAATCTTAACCGGAAAATAAAATCAGGCAAAGCGGACAAGATAATATCCGTATAGCAATTCAGGAGGAAGTATGAAAGTATTGAAGAAACAGGGTTTGACGCTGTTCCTCATCGCTGCGCTTATCGTGACGTTGACGCTCGGCATCGTTTTTATGATGCCTGCCCGCACGGCAAACGCGGAAGAGTTCGTTCCCAAAAAGACGGAAACGGTTGCCGACGAGCAAGCTCTTTTAGCCGCGGTTAAAAATGCCGGCGATACGCCCACGTTGATCAAACTCGACGCGAGTATCGAGTTAAAGACATCGGCAGTCAGTATCGGTCAGAATCAAACCATTGCAATTGATTTGAACGGCCACACCCTTTCGAGAGCCGGCTGGGTCATTGTCAACTGGTGGGGGAAACTTTACCTTCAAGACAGCTCGTCCGAAAAGACGGGGACGATTGCCGACGCGAATACCAATGGCGGCACCAATGTCATGGGGCTCGTTTACAACTACGGCGAGATGCATTCGAGCGTCAATTATGACGTTGTATACAGTTCTTGCGTAGCAATTACCAACCAACTGCGCCTCACCGGAGAGGACAACACCGAATATATCTGCAACCCCTCGCTGACGATCACGGGCGGCACCATAAAGCACCGGGGCTCGTCCAACAACGGCGTTACTCTTCTCGAGGTCATCGACGGCGACGTTACGATCGAGGGCGGCACGTTTATTACGGAACAATATCACGGGTCGAACACAATGCTTCTCGACGTAAGTTCGACATATGTCTATCCGCCTGATTATCTTAATGTTCATCTCGATTACGGCACGGACTACGTTCAGAATCCAGAGGGCGGCTTTATGTCGACTCCCGTAGGTGAGGAAAAGTCGCGGCAAGCGATGGAACAACTCCAACCCATTGTTGAGGCTTACGATGCGCACCGTGAAAGTACGATTACGATAAACGACGGCGATTTTACGTCGTTCGATTCCAAATGCGGTGTGTTAAACGTCGCCGCCAAAGTCGAGAGATGCACCGGAATTCACTGTGGTTCCTCGAGCGCCGGCTGGGGTTCCGCGGATGCCGAAGATTACAACGCAACCGTTTCGATCACGGGCGGCAGATGGGGGAGGGATCTCTCCGGTTATGTGCCCGAGGGTAAGTGGATGGACTTGATCGAGGAAACGACGGGCGACGGCAAAGATACCTACTATACGGTGCGTGACGTTGATCGTAGCCGCGTGGGCGCGGAGGTTACCATAAAGGGTGTTACACGTCCGTACATCGATTTCCTGTCGGCATGGAATGCGGCAAAGACAACCGTAGCGGAAGAGCATATTATTAAATTGTTACAGGATAGCACAATTAAATCTTTGAGCTTGGAACAAGTCAGCGGCGACATGGTTCTTGATCTTAACGGTCATAAATTGAAGATAGATCCTGAAGCAAGCAACGCCAAACACATTGCTGTAAGTAATAGTATATTCAGTTATCCGAACCGTTTTATTATCCGTGATACAAGCGTTTATCAAAATGGCGAACTTGAATTGAGCGCATCAAAAGGCATCGGCAGGCAGTCATACTTTTATTTATATACGGGAGCTACGAAAGTCGTACTTGAAAGCGGAACGATCCGTCAGACTGGTTTGGCACCGGAGAGCTATAAGGATTATTCTATAGACAGTGTGACAAGTAGCAATGACGATAGATTGTATGAAATGTCGCTGTTCAAATTTTCTCCCACAGGATTGAGCTCCGGATATCTTGATAAATATGAAAATGAGTTTCTTGATTCCGTCACAATTAAGGGTGGTAACATTGTCTCTGAATTAAGTTTCGGAACGGCAGAAAATGTTGTGACGACGCACCCTGGGGTTTTGGTTGGATATACGCCCAAGTCTGGAAATTATGAGTTTGGCGTAGTGTCAAAAGAAAAGGACTTTGTTCCCAATAAAGATAAGATTATAATCCTCGATCTTGAAGCCTATCTTGCAGACGGTACCAAGTCGTGTATTTTCTCTTGGAACTTTGATGATATCCTTTCTCCCAAAGGATTGTCGAGCAGCCCGCGCGGCAATGATTATATCGTTTCCAAAGTGGGTGAGGGGGAATATTTCCTCGTCGGTTCTTCCTCTGAAAAATTTGGAACTTTGGCGCAGGCATTGAGCAAAGCGCAAGAGGGCGACACCATTTTTGTCCTGCAAGATGCGACGATCGATGAGGCGGTAACGATCAACAAGGGCATAACGCTCGATCTCAATGCGACGACCGACTTCACCGTCACGGTCGGCGAACAAGGTTCGATCACGCTCACGGACGGCGCCTCGATCAAATACGGCGCGATCGAGGGCGGCGTTACGGCCGCGGGCGACGCGCAGTTGAGCGGAACAAAAATCACCGGAGAAATCAACGTTACGGGCGGTACGCTTTCGATCGACAGCGGTATATACGAAGGAGCCTTTACAGTGAGCGGTGCAGAACTTGCAATCACCGGCGGCTCATTCAGGGGCGACCAGATCCAGACGCTCGATCAATATTTCGGGAATTTCCTCGGGGCATATATCGAAGCGGGTAAGGAATACGTGCCCGATACGCTCTATCCCGTGCAGATCGCGCCCAATCTTGCGGCGCAGAAATGGTATAAGGATAATTCGGCGAAAGAGAATTTCGAGATCGCCACGACTGATGAGTGGAACTACTTCTCCCTCTATGTCAACAGCGGAGCAGATTCGTTCGAAAAGAAAACCGTAAAATTGACTGCCCCGCTCAACTTCGGCGGGAACCCTTCGGGAGTGTCGCTCTTTGCGGCGCGTGAAGCGGCAACGCCCTTCCTCCCCGCGGGCAATGTCGCGCATCCGTTTATGGGCTCCTTTGACGGGCAGGAAAATGAGATCACCGGAATCGTTGCGCGGGAAAAATTGGTGGGTTTGTTCGGTTATACCAAATCGGTAACCACTATCAGCAATGTGACGGTACGCAACTCTACGTTCACCGTGGGCAATGGCTACCTCGACGAACTCAACGCGGGAGCGGGAACACTTGCCGGCGGTGCGATCATCGGTGAAGGCTATAACGGAACCGTTCAAAATAATATCATACTCGAAAAAGTTACTGTTGATCATGATATTAACGGCTATTCGATTTTCAGCGGCGCACTCATCGGGCATACGTGGGGGAGCGTTACCGTTACAGATTTAAGTATGACGGAATCTTCCGTAGCCAGCAACTGGAAAGCGGGCGGCTTGGTTGGTTATTATGAGGGCGATTTCACGTTGACAAACGGCGAGATCTCAAATGTAGAGGTCGATACAAGCGATTCCTTCTTCGCCCCCGGTGTTTTGGCCGGGCACGCAAACGGTACGAATACGACCTTTACAGACTGCAAAGTTGAGGCGCCCGACCAGTCTTTGATCGGAACGTCGTACAACAACAGATCAAAGAATGTTACGATTACGGGAGCCGAGACGGATATTCATGTCGAATCGCTTGGAACGACAGGGACGGAAAGCGTTAAGATCGATCTTACCAAAGATGAAAAGGGCAACGCTTCGCAGGTGCAGTTCTCTGAAAAAGAACTTCCTTCCAACCTGACCATCACCCAAAACGGAACGGATATTGTCAAGGAAGGTCAGCCGACAGAAGCTGCGGGCGACCTCAAAACCGATCCCGAGAACGGAAGTTTCATCTTTGAGTCTAATCCAAAGAATATTGATCTCTACACGGAGGGCTCACTCCATGTCGGCAGCTATGATACAATCACGGCGGCACTTGCAGATGCGTCCGAAGGTGACAGAATTTACGTCAATGCCGATCATACGGAAGAAGTCACGGTCGGCGGGGATAAGAACGTTGCGCTGAACCTTCTCGGGCATACCCTTATGGGTAAGATCACGGTCGAGGGTACGCTTACGCTTGAAAACGGCTTCGTGAAAGCGGAAAGCGGAGACGCCGTGACGGTAAGGGGCGGGACGCTCACCCTTGCGGTTCCCGCGCTCGGCGAGGACGAAACGGAGATCGAGGAACTCAAGATCACGGCAACGAGCGGCAAGGCCGTCAACGGTGATTATACCGTTGAAAAGAACGACAATGTGGTCTGCGTCCGCGTGAGCGAAAACGAAAACGAGATTTATCTTGCCAAGGAGCATGAAGTCGGTACCTACACCGTAGCGGGTGCGGTCATTACAGTGCGTTGCAAGCACGATGACGTTGAACTTGGCACAGTGACTCTTGTCGCTCCCGAGAACACAACGTTCAGCGGCGAAAAGATCGAGGCAACGGTCGTTGTGGCGCCCGATGGCTTCGTCGAGGCTCCCAAGATCACCTATAAGGATGCAAACGGTGCGGAAGTCCAAGAGATCACCGCGGCGGGGACGTACACGGCTAGCATTACGCTTGGCGATGTGACGGCTAGCATCACGATCGAGGTAAAACAGAAAGAGCTTGTCATCAGCAACATTCGCGACACGATCACCTATCAGGGTGAAACGGAGCTTACCCTCACGGTCACGGACTATGACCTCACGGATCTTGCGGGAAATCCCGTGGAATTGGATGGCGTCACCGTGACGGTTACGCTCCAAAAATCCAAGTACAACGTCGGCGCGAAGCAGGTCGTCCTTATCTCGGCGATCAATATGACGGGTAATGATAATTATGCGCTGCACACGGCCGGCAACGAGGTCTTTATGGAACTCGACGTCACGCCTGCGGCTCTCACGGTAAGAGTTGATAAGAGCGGGAAGGTCGTATACGAAGGATTCGCGAAAGGTGATGACGAGAGCGTTCTCGAAGGCGAGCTTCACCTTGAATGGGTGGACAACGGCGACGGAACATCCACGGTGACCCCGAGCGGACTCACGAGCGCGAACTATGTGATCACGTTCGAGAGCGGCATCGTAGAGAACGAGCAATCGTCGAACGCGCTTTGGATCACGCTTGCGGTCGTCGGCGGAGTGATCGTTGCCCTTGGAGCGGTTGCGGTCGTCTACGCAGTCCGCCGTAAGAAGAACTAAAACCAAATACCCCAAAGACCGCCGTTTTTTACGGCGGTCTTTATAAATTGGGGAAAATTTTTTCTTTTTTTCCGATGAAATTGAAACAAATCCTTGACAATCCTCATTCGGAATGCTATGATAAAATCAACTTTCTAAGGATTTTGCCCCCATGGGGGCAGTTTGTCATGTTATGACAAACTAAAAAACCTTAACAGAGGTCAAGGAGGTAGTATGAAAGTACTCAAAAAGAGAGGAACGATGCTGTTCCTGATTGCTGCGCTTATCGTGACGCTGACGCTCGGCATCATTTTTGCAATGCCCGCCCGCACCGCCAGCGCGGAGGAGTTTACTCTTGTGACGACGCAGGAAGAGATCGAGAATGCGATCAATGCATCGTCGGATGAGAATCCCGCCTATGTGAAGCTGGACGGGGATGTCACGATGAATGATGGTGATAAGCTGTGGGTACAGCGCGGTCAAAATATCACCATTGATTTGAATGGACACGTTTTTGCGAGTGCAAAAACTACGTCCGGTTTGATTGTGAATTATTGGGGAACGATTACGATCACCGATAGTTCTCCGAATAAAACAGGCCTCGTAAAATCTTCTCATGTAGGGGCAAACGCGTATTTGTTCCAAAACCATGGTAATTTGACTGTTGATGCAAACGTTGATTTTACCAATACAGTCGGTATTTATAACTATGTAAGGCTTTCGGATGGGGAATATGTATGCAAACCCACGGTTACATTCAAGAGTGGGAATATTAAAGTATGCAGAGGGTATAATGCATTTCTGATGTGTGACGCTTCTTTCGTTTTCGAGGGGGGTACATTCAGTGATGACGCGGACTCTTTACTTGAGATTGATACTTTTTCCGAAGACGGTGCGAAAATCAGCGGAGATAATCAAGAAGCAGCAATTGCAGCCGATATTGCAAAACGTAAGGCGAATTTTGACGTCATGGCAGAGCATCGCGGGAGCGATATCGTTGTTTCCGGCGGTGATTTTTCAGCCTTTGACGGATATTATGCAAGTTTATTGGATCTAACCTATGTCTACACCATACAGACGGATATCAAGTTCTACGATACTTATAACGGTTCATGGAGCGATTCCGAGGCGGGAACTCGTGGGAAGGCTGATTATACCGTTGAAATTTCGGGCGGCACATGGGGCTACGATATAGGTGCTTACCTTGCTCCCGGATATTGGACAGTGGAAAATCCCGATGCTCAAGGTACATACCTTGTTGAACGCGCACAAGAAAATAGAGCTGTTGTGGAAGCAAACGGGGTTTATTTCAGTACGTTTGATGCAGCATGGGCAACAGCTCAAGGCCGTGCGGCAATGGGGAAAGATACAACACTCAAGCTCTTAAATAACTGCGAGACGACGACATTGAATTTCCCTGACGCGCCGAATGTGGCAACGATCACAATTGATTTGAATGGATTCGATCTCTCCATTACCCAAAGTTCGGAGGATCAATATCATGTATATGGCTACAATAACCAGCGCGAACAGATTACTCTTGTTGTTCGCGACGGAAGCGTAGAGCAGAGCGGCGAACTAAAGCTCATCTACTTGGAAAATGCCGAGAATGGCGGCATCTATCTTAGTGAGGATTCCAAATTTGTTTTGGAAAGCGGGACGATCCGCAGAACGGGCGGCCCGCTTAAGGCTGTGGGGTCATATAGTCGCGAGAGCGAAGAGTACGAATATAAAGCTTTTAGGACGATGTTCCACCTTGCCCCCGCCGGATCCACACAGGGATCCAATCTTTCTTCGTACTATGAAGATGATATGGTGGTAATTAAGAGCGGTAGCATTATTTCCGAGCTGAATGGGGAGGCAGGATGGACCGAGGCAGATCGCAAGATGTCCTTTGTCTGCTTCGAGTATGGATATAACGGGTACTCGAGCTACCAATCCACGCAATATTGCTTAAAAATCGAACCCGATACCGACTATGGCAAAAAGGAAGACACATATTACTCTTCTTTCACGCCGGCACAGGACGACAGCAAAACATTAGCGACAGAAAAGAGAAAGCAAGTTGTCAGATTCGACCTTGATGCCCTCAATACTTACCTCAATGGCGAAGGCAAAGGGTGCCGTTTCTCATGGGATTTGAGCATTCTTGCGCCCGATCTCGTTTGGACGCCTTCGAATGGCGGCTATATCGTCACTCAAAAACAGCCAGACGATAACTATTCCGTCAATGGAGAAGGGTTTGCCGAGTTCGCCGAAGCGCTCCAAAAGGCACAAACGGGTGATACGATCCTTGTGCTCAATCCTAATCTCACCGTGAATGATGAGAGCGTCATTCTCGACGGCGTAACCCTCGACCTCAATACCTATTTGAGGTATGCCATTACGTTTACAAATGGTATTACGCTGAAAAACGGCGCAGCAATCAAAAACGGCACTGTGATGGGCGGCGGAGTAATTGTTGACGCGCACGAAGACGGCGGAAAATCCGCTTATTTCGAAAAGGCCGAACTGCAATGCGACCTCACCGTGAATGCAAATGCCGACCTTGTCATCTCCGAAGGGAAATATGCGGGGGCCGTCACGGTGCAGAGCGGCGCGAATCTTCTCATCACGGGCGGTTCCTTCAACGGAAGCGCGATAGAAAATGTCGACCCTTATTTCGGGTTTGCGCTGGGCGCATATATCGCGGCGGGAGAAAAATACGCTGACGGTACGCAGTACGATGTGAAGATCGCACCTGATCTTGATGCGCAGAAGTGGTATGAAAATAACGAGGGTAAAGCGGCGTTCCAAGTCTCCTCGCCCGATGAATGGAACTATTTCGCGGTTTATGTCAACAGCGGCGTAGACACTTTCCAAGGAAAGAAAGTAGAACTTACCGGCGAGCTCAACTTCGGAGGGAACCCTTCGGGCGTGTCGCTCTTTGCTGCACGCGAAGCGCAGACGCCCTTCCTTCCTGCGGGCAACGCGACCTATCGTTTTAATGGCTCGTTCGACGGACATAACCATGAAATCTCCGGGATCGTGGCAAAAGAGATGTATGTCGGGTTGTTCGGCTACATGGGCAACGGAACTTTGAGCAATATCAATTTGAAGAATTCGAAGTTTACCGTCGGCAACGGATATCTCGACGAATTCAATAAATCCGCAGGCTACCTTGCGGGCTCCGCGATCACCGGCGAATCGTCCGGCGCATATTATGAGAACCTGTCGATCGAAGGCGTGACTGTCGACTACGATATCACGGGTTATAACATTTTCAGCGGTGCGGTCTTGGGTCATACTTATGCTACGACCACTGTCGACACCTTGAAGATGAGGGATACTTCCGTCAACGCCAACTGGAAGCTCGGCGGCGTTGTCGGGTTCTACGAGGAATCATTCACATTGAGGAATGCCGACATCGGCGGTATGGAAATCGGGGAAGATTCTTTGTTTGCACCCGGCGTTGTGGCTGGGCATGCGAACGGCAATACAACGACCCTCGAAGACTGCAAAGTGGATGCCCCCAACGATTCTTTGATCGGAACGTCGTACAACAACAGATCAAAGAATGTTACGATTACGGGAGCCGAGACGGATATCCATGTCGAGTCGCTCGGCGCGGATGCAACAGATGAGGTCATAGTTGAACTCAGCAAGAACGAGGAAACAGGCGCATCTTCGCAGGTGCAGTTCTCTGCGGATGGGGGAAAACTTCCCTCTAATCTGACCATTACCGATAGTAACGGAGAGAATATCGTCGAAAAAGGCGAGCCGGTAGGTGACAGTGGCGTCAAAGTCGACCCCGAGAACGGCAGCTTGATTTTCGAAGCGGATCCGCAGCTCGTCGACCTTTACACCGATGAATCGGGCGTGTCGATCCATCATGGAAGCTATGCGACTTTGCAAGAGGCGCTCGCAAATGCACAAAACGGCGACAGAATTTACGTCAACGGAAAAGTCGTGGAAAACGTCACGATCGAAGCGGGTAAGGAAGTCATAATCAACCTTCTCGGGCATACCCTTACGGGTACGATCACGGTGCAGGGAACGCTCACGCTTGAAAACGGCGTTATCACTGCGGAAAGCGGCGATGCCGTGACGGTAAGCGTAAGCGGCGGCAAGCTCATTCTTGCAGTCCCCGCGCTCGGCGAGGGCGAAACGGCGATCAAAGAACTTACGATCACGACGACGGACGGCAATGCGATCAACGGCGAATATACAGTTGTGACGAACGGCAACGACGTCTGCGTCCGCAAGGGCGAGCAAGAAGTAAAACTCGCTGCCGAGCATGATAAGAGCGGAACTTATACCTATACCGCAGACGGCGATACGATCACGTTGCATTGCGTCCACGACGACGCAGTGCTCGGTACGGTCACGGTGGTTGCGCCCGCAGATCTTGTGTATTCCGGAACTGCGCTCGAAGCGCAAGTCGTTGCGGAACCCGTTGGGCTTGTTGCGGCTCCCGAGGTCGTCTATAAGAACGCAAACGGCGACGTTGTGGAAAGCGTTGTAAACGGCGGCGTTTATACGGCAAATATTACGCTCGGAGAAGTTACCGCGTCGGTAGAGTTCACCGTGAAGAAGGCCTTCGTGCGGATCGGCGGGATCTCCGCCGTGAAGGAGTATGACGGAAGTGCGGAATTTGAGGGCGAGGCGACGGAAGCGACGGTCACTCTCTCCTCGGGCGAAACAAAGACGGCTGCCGAACTCGGACTTACGGTGACGGTAAAACTTGTTTTGAGCGACAGCAATGTCGGGACGCACACGTACGCGAAGATCGTCGAGATCAACGTGACGGGGGACGGTACGGTGAATTATGACGTCGAGCTCAGCGGTAACCAGGCGTTCATCGAAGTTGAAGTCACGGCAAGAGCGCTGACCGTCCGCGTGAACAGTGACGGAAGCGTAAGCTACGAAGGGTTTGTGTACGGCGAGGATGAGAGCGTTCTTGAAGGCGAACTTCACCTTGAAAGGGTGGACAACGGTGACGGAACGTCCACGGTGACCCCGAGCGGACTCACGAGCGCGAACTATGTGATCACGTTTGAAAGCGGCATTGTAGAGAACGAGCAATCGAACGCGCTTTGGATCACGCTTGCGGTCGTCGGCGGAGTGATCGTTGCCCTCGGAGCGGTCGCGGTCGTCTACGCAGTCCGCCGTAAGAAGAACTAAACCCCAATACTCCAAAGACCGCCGTGAAAACGGCGGTCTTTATACATTGGGGGGAATTTTCTTTTTTCCTTGGTGAAATTGAAACAAATCCTTGACAATCCTCATTCGGAATGCTATGATAAAACCAACTTTATAAGGATTTTGCCCCCATGGGGGCAGTTTGTCATGTTATGACAAACTAAAAACCTTAACAGAAGTCAAGGAGGTAGTATGAAAGTACTCAAAAAGAGAGGAGCAATGCTGTTCCTCATCGCGGCGCTCGTTGTGACGTTGACGCTCGGCGTTGTATTTATGATGCCCGCCCGCACGGCAAACGCGGAAGAAGTCGAACCTCAAACGGTTTCGGACGGCGCAGAGCTTCAACGTCTTGTTCATGCGGCGGGGAGTGAAAAGAAAGTTTTCAAGCTGGACACGGATGTGGAATTACCGGTCGAGTGGACAGATGATGGGTGGGACGTCGGACTTTATGTTGAGCGCGGCCAAAATATCACAATCGATGTCAATGGTCATACTCTCACAAACGAATTGGCAGATGTCGGCGGAATTCTTTTTTACAATATGGGCACGCTTTCCGTAATCGACAGTTCCGAAGATCATAGCGGGAAAGCTGTTTCGCATGGTCTTGTCAGCAATCAAAAATGGACTGCCGGTCTCATGGCACTTACCATGAACTACGGCGATTTGACGCTCGATGTTAATTTTGGCTTGGAACGCCCTGCTCCCACAGCGGCTGGTACACTCGGCTACTATACAGATGTACAAAATAGGGCGCCCAGTGTCCTTATTCACAATGAGTTTATTCTCCCCAACTCCGTCAATGATGACGTAAATCACGTCTCCCTCACGATCAACGGCGGCACATATGATATGAATACCGATGCGGGAGCAACGAGCTACGGCTTTTTCTATATCAAGGACGCAGATTTGACGATCAATGGCGGCACATTTCGCAATACGTCAGGGAGCAAACCCGCCTACGGCGGCTTCTTGGGAAAATTAGAATCCGCCGAAAAAAAGGCCTCGGTTGAGGAAAAAATTGTTGAAGATCGCCATGTCGAGGTAACGATCAACGATTGTGACATGAGGGGGAAATTTTTCGACGACGAATTTTTCAATGTATCGCAATACAAAACGAGTATTCCAAATGAAAAATATACAGTAAAAATTTTCGGCGGTATGTTCCCCGCAGATTTTTCCGCTTATACGGATGTCGATCATATGATGGTCGAGGAGACGATCACGGAGAACGAGGGGCAGACGGTTGTTGATAGCTACTGGGTTGTCGTCAAAGCCGATACGACGAATGTCGGTGCCGTCATTACGCAAAACGGTGTGCCTGTAAAGTATTGCCAAACGTTCGATGACGCTTGGACTGCCGCCAATCTTATGACGGAGAGCAAGACCATTGTTCTTCATCGGGATGCGGAAGTAACACACAACTTGAAGATAAACACCAAATCCAAAGACACGATACTCGATCTGAATGGGTACAGTCTCACAATAATACCGCCCGGTGGGGCTTGGGGTGATACAGATAAATATCATTTTTACTATACAGGATCACTTAATTCCGGATATGTGGGGAAATTTATCATTCAAGATAATTCTGATGCCAAAGACGGCGAACTTGTTCTGTACTACCATGAAGATTCCAAAGTCGGCGGATTTAATTTGAGTGCAAGCCACCAAGTCATCCTTGAGAGCGGCACGATCCGCGCTTCCGGTGAAATACCGGGACCGGTTGAGTCTCAAGCAAAGTATCAGCCTCCCGTTTTCCGCTTCCCGCAGGTAAATAATGCATGGAGAGAGGACGCTGTCATTATCAACGGCGGCAATATCGTTTCGGATTTTGCTCCCGATGATATCAAAGTTGCAGTTTGGGAACAAGATTCCTGGGGAAACAAAAACACAGCAGACCTTACGGCTCCGACCGATGCGCAGAAAGCCTCCTTCAAGATCGCCGACCCTGAATTTGCGGAAAATCTCGATACTTACCTCGAAGCGTGCGGCGGTATGAGATTCACATGGGATCTCAAAAATTTCGTCGGGCAGGAAATCAGCGATACTTCTTCCTATAAATGGGCGGAGATCAAGGAAGGCTATGTTTTACTGAAAGCCGCCGAAGTCGCAAATTACTATGCGGCAGGGGGGACTCACGAAACCTTTGCAGATGCGCTTGTAGCCGTTGCAAACGCCGAAGATAAGACTATCAGCGCACTCACCGATGTAACGGAAGCGGACGGCATCACGATCCCGGACGGCGTTACGTTAAATTTGAGCAAATACCTCAACTACACCTTGACGGGCAATGTCACCTTGGCGGGCGGCGCACTTCTCAACGGTACCATTGACGGCGCTGTCACTGTGAGCGGCGAAGCGAAGATTTCGAACGCCAAGCTTAAGCAGGCTCTCACGGTCACGAACACCGGTTCCGTCAGCCTCTACGACGGCACCTATGACGGCGCGATCACCGTCAATGATGGCGGCAAGCTCACCATCTACGGCGGCAGGTTTGCGGAAAAAACACAACTTGAAAGCTACGATAAATACATCTATCCCGGCTTCGGCGCAACGGATATAAGCGGCGGCTACCGCACCGTAAAACCCGGTGTTCCCAGCCTTGCGGCGTTGGAATGGTACAAAAAAGGCGTTGCAAAAACATCTGCGTTCGGATATGGAGTTATGGCGATCGATGAAGTCGCTTCCACCTATACGATCAACAGCGAGGCGGAATGGCTCTACTTCTCGTCCATTGTCAACAGCGGGAAGGATTCGTTTAAGGAGGATACGGTCGTCCTGAGCGAGAATCTTGATTTCAGCGGCAAAGTCTTCCTTACGGCAGGTATCAAGGGCGCTCCGTTTGCGGGCACTTTCAACGGCGTGGTAGACGAAAGCGGAAACGGAAAAACGATTTCCAATGTCGTTGCGCAAGAACTTGCAATCGGCCTCTTCGGCGTCACGGGGAGTGGTTGTGTTGTAAACGACATCACCATTGCAAATTCCCACTTCACGGCGGGCAGCGGTTACTTTGATGAAGCCAACCGGTCGCTCGGCTACCTTGCGGCGGGCTCCGTCGTCGGTGACGGTTATCTCGGCACAAGCTCGGGTCTCAAGATCACTCACGATTACATTGATCAAGAGGGCAGCGGCAGGTCTTTCCTCGGCGCCGTAATCGGGCACACATACAGCTCCGTCAGCTTGAAGGATCCCGAGATCACGGATTCTTCCGTCCGGCTCAACTGGAAGAGCGGCGGTATCGTGGGTTACGTGGAAGGCGGCCTCACGCTTGACGGCGGCACGATTTCCGATCTCGAATTCACGGGCGAAACGGGTTGGTATCCCGGCGGCGTCTTGGCGGGCGACCTCAACAGCGGCAGTGCAACCGTTACGAATGCGACGATCGATTGCCCCGACCTTCCTTTGAACGGCGGGAGCAGTCGCGGAGTTGAAGTGACTGTCAGCGGCTCCGAGACGGATATCCATGTCGACAGCCTCGGCAGCGCAAAGAAGTATACATTCAACTTGGAAGCCACGCAGGATGAGGGCGGTAATGTCACCGAATCTAAGGTGCAAGTGAATCAATTCACCGAAAACGATAAGAACAGGACGGAGATTAACAGGGACGGTGAAACTGTTCCTCCCGAAGAAAATCCCGACGGCGACGGCTTCATCATGGAAGGCGCGCCCAAGAAGGTGGAGCTGTTCCGCGACAAAGGCGAAGGGGAGGCTGCGATCGGCGAGCTTGTCGGTAGCTACGATACGCTTGCGGAAGCTCTCGCGCAAGCGCAAGACGGCGACCGTCTCTATCTCAAAGACAATTTGACGGAAACCGTCACTGTGAATAAGAACGTTACGATCAACCTTTACGGCAAAATCCTTACGGGGACGATCACGGTCGAGGGCAATCTCACGCTTGAAAACGGCACAGTGAAGGGATCGGTCACGGTCGGCGGCGGCACGCTCACGCTTGCAACGGGCGAAACGGGTCTGGTCATCGACAATTCTGTGGCGGCAACCGAGGCGGTCACGGGCGATTATACCGTGAACGGGGACGTCTGCGTCCGTAAAACGATGGCCGGGGAAGTTGTGACGAAGCTCGAACTTGCAGCTTCTCACGGTTCCACAAAATACTCGGCAGACGGCAACGTCATCACTCTCTCCTGCGAATATTGCGATAAAGAGTTCGGCACGGTGACGCTGAATGCTCCCGAGAATGCGACATTTGGCGACGAAAAGATCGAAGCGACTGTCGTTGTGGCTCCCGAAGGACTCATTGAAGAAGTTCCTGCGATCACCTATACGAATGCGGCGGGAGAAAGAGTTGAAGAAATTACCAACGCGGGCAAATACACGGCGAGCATTCAGCTCGGCGGCGTGACGGTAAGCGTTTCGTTCGAGGTAAAACAGAAAGAGCTTGTCATCAGCAACATTCGCGATACGATCACCTATCAGGGTGAAACGGAGCTTACCCTCACGGTCACGGACTATGACCTCACGGATCTTGCTGGAAATCCCGTGGAATTGGATGGCGTCACCGTGACGGTTACGCTCCAAAAATCTAAGTACAACGTCGGCGCGAAGCAGGTTGTCCTTATCTCGGCGATCAATATGACGGGTAACGATAATTATGCGCTGCATACGGCAGGCAACGAGGTCTTTATGGAACTCGACGTCACGCCTGCGGCGCTCACGGTGAGAGTCGATAAGAGCGGGAAGGTCGTTTACGAAGGATTCGCGAAAGGTGATGACGAAAGCGTTCTCGAAGGCGAGCTTCACCTTGAATGGGTGGACAACGGCGACGGAACGTCCACGGTGACCCCGAGCGGACTTACGAGCGCGAACTATGTGATCACGTTCGAGAGCGGCATTGTAGAGAACGAGCAATCGTCGAACGCGCTGTGGATCACGCTTGCGGTCGTCGGCGGAGTGATCGTCGCCCTCGGAGCGGTCGCGGTCGTCTACGCAGTCCGCCGTAAGAAGAACTAACCATCGGTTCAACGCCCGCTGTGCATTTGCACAGCGGGCTTTTGCTATGCCGAAATCTCGGCAAAAATGAGGTAGAGAATTTTTCGCTCCTCTTTGCTTCGGCCGAGGCACTTTGTGCCCTTAATCGAAATGACAGACGTTCTCTCGGCGCCCCGCTCCCTCATCCTGAACCCTCGAAAGGGGTAAGGATCCCGAAGAACGAAGTCCGAACTCCGAACTCTTGTCGCCCCTTCCAAGGGAGCTGTCACGCGCCCTTGCCGTGACGGAAGGGGTGTCGTTCTGATCACGTCATGGTGAGCCGCCCAGTCCTCATCCCGAGGCGAAGCCGAGCGGATCTCATAGACCCACGGGCGTCCGTACTTACGAGGAGATTCTCTCGCCCCTTGCGGGGCTCGGAATGAGGGACCCCTCGGCTCCCCACTCCTGCGTCATCCTGAGCGTAGCGAAATATCCCGAAGTCTAGTCCGTCCCTTGGCGCCCCTTCCAGGGGAGCTGTCACCGCAGGTGACAGAGGGGTTTCCGAAACCCCTTTCCCTCACTACGTTCGGGGACTCCCCCTAAGAGGGGCAGCGAGAACCCTATCCCCCACTACGCGAGCCACTTCCCAGGGGCAGCAAGGAATAAGGCGGGCAAGGGTTCGGCCTGACATTAGGACATGGGGCGTTCTAAAACGTCCTATTTCCCCCCTGTCAACAACTCGTTCCCGACTTCCGAAAAAATTTTCGGTCATGAGCGATTTTTTTGCGAAAAACCCTTGACAATCAAAAACCGGGGGGGGGTAAAATAGGGAATGCATAGATATATTAATAGTTCTGTTATTTTCGTGTGGAAAAACGGAGCTGTTGATCATGCAAATTTCAAAAGGAGTAAGGTTATGAACAAGACAAGAAAGCGTTCTTTTACCGCTTCGCTTTGCGTGCTCGTATGCGCACTTGCGCTTGTCCTGTCGCTCGGCATTTTGAGTGCATGCGGAAGCGATGAGAGCGCAACTGTCGACGAGAGCGTGAGCGGGGCGACGTGGTACTACGGCGACAAAGAACCCGCGGAAGATCTCGGCAGGGAAGGGGATTACTATCTCAATACCGAGACGCTCGCGAGCTACGTCAAGGAAGGCAAGACATGGCGCGAGGCAATGGATGGCGAAACGGGCAGCAGCTGGTACTACGGTTCCGCCGCCCCGCTGGATACGATCGGCGAAGCAAACGACTTCTACCTCAACACCAAGACGGGCGAACTCTATCAAAAGTCCGAAACCGGCTGGGGGACGGCTATCCTTACGCTCAAGGGGACCCCGGGCAGAGACGGCGTGCTTTGGTTCTCTGGCAACAAGGCTCCCGAGAAGGACGATCCCGCCCTCAAAGACGCGCGCAAAGGGGACTTCTACCTCAACAACAGCACGTTCGACGTCTATCAACTCAAAGAGGACGGGACGTGGGATCATCTCGGCTCTGTTAAGGGAGATCCCGGAGATGACGCCGTGGATCCCATTCAGTTCTTCGACGGCGAAGGCGCACCCCAAGGGAAACCGGAGCTTGAGAGCGCCAACGAGGGCGACTTGTATCTCGGCACCTTCGACGGAATGGACGGCAACGGCACGGGCTCACGGCTTTACAGAAAGGTCGGGGGTGACTGGGTCGTCCTCATGGAGAGCATCAAGGAAAAACAGGCCGCGATCCACAACATTGCGGAGCTCAAAGCGTTTGCCGTAAAAGTAAATGACGGTTTCGACTTTAAGGGAATAGAAGTTCATCTGAAATCGAATATCACTTTCCCGGAGACGGGGTCCGCGCTCGGGCGCCGCGGGTTGGATCCGATCGACGCCGCCACATGGACGCCCATTGGGACGAGCGATAAGCCTTTCCGCGGCACGTTTGACGGCGAAGGGCACACGATCGAGAACTTCTCGGCAAAGACGACGGACAGCGCGACGGCGGTCGGCTTCTTCGGACATGTCGAAGGGGCGACGATCGAACATCTCCATTTTGTCAAGGCAGAAGTGACGGCGAGCGGCGAAGGTTCCGTCGGCGCGATCGTCGTGGGCCAGGCGAAGGGCAACATTACGGTGAAGGACGTCACCGTCACGGGAGACAGCACCGTCACGGCACAATCGAGCGCCACGACGGGCAGCCTTGTCGGCAAAGCCGAAGAGGGCACCGTCACGGTGGAAAACGTCGAAGTGGAAGTTACAAGCGCGGGAGAGCACGTTAGCGGCAACGAAAAACACGACCTTGTCGGTAGCGGCGATGTGACGTTCCAAGGCGAGAATAATGCAGTCGGCTATCCCGTCGTTGAGGGCGTAAATGGCTTTGTCGAAAAGCGCATCCTCGGCACCACGGGCGAAGTCGAGAGCACGATTTACGAAATCTCCACGGTCGACGGTCTCAAAGCCTTCCGCGACAGCGTGAATGGCACGCTGGAAAGCGGGGAAAAGCCCAATAACTATTCAGGGAAAGATGTCGTCCTTGTGGAGGATATTGATCTTGAAAACGAAGCATGGTTGCCGATCGGCTGCTATAAGCGTGCAATCGAAGGCCAGGCGAATAAGGAACAACTTCCTTTTGAAGGCAATTTCGACGGCGGCAATCACACGATTTCCAATCTCAAAATGTATGCCCTAGAAGATGGGTGGAGCGGTGATAATTACTATGGCCTTTTCGGTCTCACCAAAAAGCCTATGGAAGGCACGCAGGAAATCAAGAATCTGACGATTATAAATGTTGATATGCCCGCTCCGAAGAATTATGACCCTGATGATCCCTACACTTGGCATGGGAACCATAATAACGTGGGCTATATCGGTGCATTGGTCGGGGTTGCAACCGGGACGTCGTTCAGCAATGTTCATCTCAAAGGAGATATTTATCTCCGCGCGAATAGCAATGTCGGTGGCCTCATTGGGGTGCTCGAGCCCGATACGAACTCCGTTTTGAGCGACCTCTCCGTCGAGGGAGACGGCTTTATCTGGGCGACAAAGACGGCTGGCGGCATTATCGGCTCGGTGAACTATTCGTATGATGGAGCGGCGACCTTGGAGCTGAACAATATTAAAGTTTCGGAGGTCGTGGTCCACGCTCAAACCATGTTTATTGGCGGCGTCGTCGGAGAGCTTGCAACATCTTCTTCGTCCAAGACGATTGCTGTTACGATCGACGGCGTGCAACTTGACGGCGTGCGCGTTCAACCCTACAATATCTCAAGCGATAATGCCAAGAAGACGGTCGGCGCAGTTGTCGGCGGATATGAAAAGGAAGTCACGTCCGTGACGATCAAAAACGTGACGGGCACCGCGATCGTGGAGAATGCCCCCGATCGTCCGAATGACGCGCATGCGACAATGCTCAACGGCGGTATCATCGGTAAGAATACCGGGAATGAAGAGGACAGTCATGTCACTATTGAGGGCTGCGAAGGGCTTACCGTATATTGGTACAGCACGCTCGGGGTAAGATCCGACGGGTATGTTATCAAGGATGTAGAGGGGCTGATTGCTTTCCGTGACCTCGTCAACGGCGGCGAGGATTGCACGGGCAAGACGGTCGTCCTTGCGGCGGATATCGATCTTTCCTCCGTCGATAATTGGGAGCCGATCGGTACGGTGACAAACGCATTCAAGGGTACATTCGACGGCGGCAACAAAACCATCTCCAACCTCACGATCAACACAACGACGGGCTACGCGGGGCTGTTCGGTAACGCGGAAAATGTCGTTCTAAAAAATGTTGCGATCAATGGGGCAACTGTCACCGTACACAACGATAGCGCAGTAACATATTATATTGGTATTCTTATTGCACGCTGTCTCAACGACAACAGCTCGATTTCGAATGTAAAAGTCTATAATGCCAAAGTACAAGGTACCACCGCGCAATATGTCGGCGCTGTGGCCGGATGGATGGCGGGTCCCATTTCCGATTGCTATGCGGAACTTACGGTTACGGCTTCCACGAACGGTTCTCACGGACAGGTGGGCGGCATCGTCGGGCAGGCCTATGGTGATATTTCCCGTTGCTATGCAAAAGTAGACCTGTCGGGGAGCAGTATTGGCGGGATCGTCGGATATTTTCATTGCAAAAACACGAATGTCGGTACGCCTGCCATCACCATATCGAATTGCTATGCAACGGGAAAGATCAATGCAAGTATGTATGGCGAAAAGTGTCCGACCTATTCGGGCGGCATTATCGCTTGCACATATTCCAAAAATATCAGAATTGTGAACAACTTCTTTGACGGCACAATATCCGAATACGCGAATCCTTTTGTAGGCGCGAGCACGGGAGATGACGGCGCGGAACTTGAAGAGCTTACTTTGGATGTGTTTGAGAACAACAGCTGGAGCGAGAATTTGAGCGCAAGCCAACATGTGCAAGGCTATCAGGGCAAGATCCAGATCGAGAGTCTTGAAAGAGATGAAGCGTGTTCCTTCACGGCGGGAATGACCTACGAGGATTTCCTTGCGAAACTCGCGGAATTGAACGGTTAAACCCCGATCATAAAAAACATCGGCTTACAACAAAGCCGATGTTTTTTTATGGCAAATTTCGTTTCGCATCTCCCTGCGAGTGGCGCCGAGAGAGTCATTCTCGCTTCCCCTTTTAGAGGAGCTGCCCCCTTTGAAGGGGGCGGCTCCGCCGCTTGCGGCGGTGGTGGGGGTTGAAGTATTTGAAGGGAGCGGGGTAGGGGTGGGGGTATATCCAAATACGTTACCCTGCCATCCGGTCGGGCAATCGCTTGCAAATCCGCAAAAAGTATGGTACAATAGAAAAACGAAAGGATTTCACAAAATTTTCACGCCGTTATTGTGAAATAATGATAAGACGATTATATACTTTATGGAAGGAGCGGAACGCATGAAGATACTCATTGTAGACGATGAAGAGATGATCAGAAACGTGCTTCGCGAATATGTGGAGTTCGAGGGCGGCGAAGTGAAGGAGGCGGCGGACGGAATGGAAGCCGTCGCTATGTGCCGCGAAGAAGAATTCGACGCGGTCGTGATGGACGTCATGATGCCCCGCCTCGACGGGTTTTCCGCGGTCAAGGAGATCAGAAAGTTCTCCTCCGTCCCCGTGCTCATGCTCTCCGCGCGCGGGGAGGAGTACGATAAGCTCTTCGGCTTCGAGATCGGCTCCGACGACTATGTTACGAAGCCTTTTTCGCCCAAGGAAGTCATGGCGCGGCTGCATGCGCTCGTCAAGCGCGGGAAGAACATCCCCGCCGCTTCGGGAGTCTACGAATTCGAGGGCTTAAAGGTGGATACGGTGGGGCGGAGCGTCTATGTCAACGGCGTCCGCGCCGAACTTACCCCGAAGGAATATGAGCTCCTCTTTTATTTCGTGCAGAACGAAGGAGTCGCCCTCACCCGCGAAAGGCTTTTGAGCAAGGTCTGGGGCTATGATTTCTACGGGGATGACAGGACGGTGGACACGCACGTCAAAATGCTCCGCGGCAACCTCAAAGAATACAGGAAATTCATTGTGACGTTGCGCGGACTCGGATATAAATTCGAGACATAATGGAAAGCAATCCCAAAACGGTCAAAAAGGCGGTGCGGCGCAGAACATTCAGGAGCCTGAATATCGTTTTATGGCTCGTGATGTCCTGTTTTGCGCTTGCGCTCGTGGCGATCCTCGTCGCCGTCTATCATACGCTCGCGGACAACCGTTTCTATGAACGCGCGCGGATCAACCTCAAAGAGGCGTATGATATCCTGTCGGAGTCCTTCCCCCTGACGAACCGGGAAGATATCGCGTCCGTCGCCTATCAATACGGCATCGGCGGGGTCTATCTCATTTCCGAGGGAGAGGACAGTGCGGTCGCCTATGTCGGGGAAGCGCGGAGCGCAAACTCCATCGAGGAGTATGCGCAGGCGCTCGTCGGGAGCGACGGACCCGTCTGCACGCCGGATGAGACGGAAATGGTCTACGGCGGCGAATTCAATCTGAACGGCAGGACGTGCAGGCTGTATCTCACCCTGTCTCTTGCCCCGATCGAAAACTTCCGCGGCGATTTCGTGCAGGTCTCCCTGATCGTATCCCTCATTGCGGTCGTGCTGTCATTTGCGATCAGCTGGATCATCGCCATCCTGCTCGCCCGCCCGATCTCCGAGGTCACCGAGGAGGCGAAGGCGCTCTCGCGGGGGGATTATGAAGCTCCCGCACGGAAGGAATATTTCGTCTCCGAGATCGCGGAGCTCTCCGAGGCGCTCGACGCCGCGCGGGGAGAGGTATTCAAGGCGGCGAACATCCAGCGGGAACTGATCGCCAACGTCTCGCACGATTTCAAGACGCCGCTCACCATGATCAAGGCGTATGCCTCCATGATCCGTGAGATCTCGGGGGAAAACAAAGTGAAGCGGGACGAACATGCGCAGATCATCATCGACGAGGCAGACAGGCTCTCGGCGCTCGTCTCGGACGTGCTCGATCTTTCCAAATTGCGTGCGGGCGAGGAAGAGGCGCGGACGGTATTCGACCTTTCGGAAGAAGTCCATGCCATCGTCTCCCGCTTCGACTATCTCAAAGAGACGCAGGGATACAGGATCGAGACGGTCGTCGAAGACGGGCTCGTCATCCGCGCCGACCGCGCCAGGATCGGGCAGGTCGTTTATAACCTCGTCGGGAACGCCGTCAATTACACGGGCGAGGACAAACGCGTGCGCGTCAAGCTCGCAAAAAAGGAGAATGCGGCGCGGCTCGAAGTCATTGATTCGGGCAAGGGGATCCCGGCGGATGAGGTCGATACGATCTGGGACAGATACTATCGCTCCGCGGAAACGCACAAGCGTCCCGTGCAGGGGACGGGCTTGGGGCTTTCGATCGTAAAAAGCGTTTTATTGCAGCACGATTCTCCCTTCGGCGTGATCTCCGAAGTGGGGAAGGGGAGCTGTTTTTGGGCGGAATTTCCGCTCTTTACGCCGGTTACGGCGGATAAGGAGGATGAACTATGAAACATCGGGGATTCGGCGCACTCTTGATGGCGCTGCCCCTGTCCGCGGCGGGCGTGGTCTTTCTGCCGCGGAATACGCAGATCGCTTCGGCGAATTCCGCACCCCCCTATTGGGAAGGGGCGACGGGCGCAGGCGCGATCATGGCAGGAGAACAATGCCCCATACAGGTAGAAAAAGAGCATTTGAAGCTGGAACTCGGCGACCTTCCGGAAGGCGTTTTCGACAGCGAGGAGGATTTCCGCAACTACGGCGGCAAGGTCACTGCCGAATATACTTTCTATAATCCCACCGCGGAAGATCTGGACGTGACCCTCGTTTTCCCGTTCGGGAAACTGCCCGAGTATGCGCCGCGGTCGGAGGAATTTTTCGAGCGGGAAGCCGCCGGCTACAAGATCACGGCGGACGGCAAGGATGTGCCCTACGAACTCCGCTATACCTATAACGATTCGCCCTATGACGGGAGATTCGATCTAAGCAAGGAACTTTCCCGTCTCTATCCTTCCCCTAAGGCGTTTTACCGCGACGATCTGCCCGTACACATCCATGAATTTGACGTAGACGTGCCCAAACAGGCGGAGGAATACGACTGGACGAATTTCAGCCTGATATTCAGCGGCTCCCAGAGCAAGACCCGCCTCTTCGCTTCCGAAAATTTCAGTTTCGGCGTGCGGGACGGCAGAGGGAAGCTCATCCACTCCTTCAATTGCGCCGCGGAGAACTCCAAGAGTTTTATCATCTATGTGCTCGGCGAGGATATCAAAGAGATCGAGTGGGAAGTGTTCCGCTATAAAGACAGGACGGCGGAGATCGACGCCGATGCAGTCGTCACACACAAAGAGGAACGAGAAACGACCTTTTCGGAGCTGGTGTCCTCTTTCAAACCGAAAAACGGGATCTCGGAAGAGGACTTCAAGAACGCCTTTATCGACTATATCGAGGACTCTACCCAAAAGAACAGCTGCGTCTCCTATGTCACGCCGGAGGGACTTGCGGGGAATGACTACGCGTTCATGCGTTGGTTTGAGTATAAGCTCACCATCCCCGCGGGGGGCAAGACCGTCAATTCGGTGACGGCGCCCATTTATCCGACCATTGATTTTTCGCGCGAACAGGCAAGATATACCTACGAATATCTTCTCTCCCCGGCGGACCGTTGGGCGTCCTTCGGCGATCTCACGATCGATATCGAAACACCCTATTTCATGTCGGGGGAATCGTTGACGTTTACGCCGCGTGAGGACGGGAGCGGATATACGCTCACGCGGAAGGGCTTGCCGATGGGGGATCTTACCTTTACCCTGACGGACGGGGAGCCCGAAGACCATAATAATAACCGCTTTCCTGTCGGCAGTGCGGACAATAATGCGGGACTCGTCGCGGCGATCGTCATATTGTGCGTGCTCGTCGCGGGCGCAGTCGTCGCGATTGTGCTCCTCACCATGCAGTCGCGGAAGAGACGGCTCGTGCGGGAGGAGGAAGAGAGAAAACTCCTGCAAGCGCGGGCACAGGAAGGGAAGATCGACCTTCCCGAAGATGAAGAGAAATAAGAACCTCGCCTCCCGAACCCCTCGGGAGGCGGTTTTGTAATATTCTTATGGCTTCTCCTATTTCGCGGCCTTGACCTCGCTGCCCCTCTTAGGGGAAAATTTTGCGGTTCTGTCAAAGATTGATAATCTTTGGCGCAAAATTTTCTTGGCATTTGCCCATATGTTTCGGGCAAATGCTGACCGAATGCGGGGAACTACCCGCATGAGACAGTCCTCCGAGCTTGCGAGGGGGAAAGGGGTTTCGAAACCCCTCAGTCACGCAAGGGCGCGTGACAGCTCCCCTACAAGGGGCGCCAAGAAATGCTTCGACTGCGCCCACATGACAGCGTTGCAATAGCGTCGAATTGTAAAATATTATAGGAAAAATATCGAAGATAAATCAATATCGTGGAACTCCACGAGAAAATTTTTTGGCGATTTCATATAATTAAATCGCAGAATACCGATATGATGTTTTGCGATGGAAGGATATGAAAACCAACGAAGTGCTCTTAAAGCGTATAAACGAAGCGATCTTAAAGCGTATAGAAGAAATTTGCGCCGAAAAAGGCAAGAATGTCTGTAAGGCGTGTTTGAGCGGAGGCAAGTCGACGTCAGCTCTGTATGATCTGATAAAGGGCAGAACGAAACGTCCGAAAGTCGCCACGATCAAGAGCTTTTGCAAATGCGTGGGAATTACCTTGTCCGAGTTCTTCGATCGGGACTATTTCAACAATTTAGAGGACGATGATTAGCATGAAAAAACCCTGCGGGTTGGCGCGAACCCCGCGGGGGTTCTTCATTCCCTCATTCAAATTGAGCGGGGTACTATAAGTACCCCGCTCAATTTGGCGGCGCGTCGGCATCCGAATTTGAACTAAAATTCTATTTAAGCCAAAAGTATTTCATGGCGCAAATTAAACTATAAACTATAATATCGTGAAACTCCTCTTGCATAGTATATCTCTGTTTTAGAGGTGTCTTGTTTCAAACTACAATCCAATACCATTATCTGCTAATTATTGTTGCGATAATAATACTTTTAACTCAAAAAAGGTTATTATGTCGAATCCGACTTTTTTATAAGAGGACGTGAATACCTTGTTTGTAATCATGAGGTTTTTGATAGTGTATTCAGATGCGTCATCAATACCTAATGACTCAAAAATATCTTTAAGGTGGGTTGATAAATATTCTATTCGTTTCGCGAATTTCTCATCTTTTTTATCATTGACAAAAAAAGTGTTTTGATGATTAGCATATTCCTTTATTGATCCAACTTTAATTAAAAATTTACTCTCTAAATTCCAAATAATTTTTTTATCTGTATCTATTGCTAACACATCATAATCTCCTAAATCTGATGGATACTTTTTATTGATTTTGCTCAGCTTCAAATTTTTAAATGTAATATAACCGGCGTTCTTACATAATTCATTTATATCGGTTTCCATTTGAGTTTCACATTTCTTTTTCCATTGTCTTAAAACGATAGTGAAATTATTTAAATTAATTTCATAGGGAGGGTAAAATTCTTGCAGTCCTACTTCCCACATCGTTGCTAACTCATACATTACAACGGGCGAGAAAATAAGCATATTCCCGCTTTTGACGATTGGTCTAACATCAAATCGTTGATCTCTTTTCTCTCTTTCCCAAACGGGAACAAACGAATTTTTTTCATCACCAATATTTTTGATTTTTGAAGTATCAATAGTTAGATAATCTATAGCCTTTACATAATCATCAATTTGATTTTTATCTGTTAAGGCGCTTTCCAAATCAGCTATAAGTTCTTCTCTATTAATTTCAAAAACATCAGGTTCTGCTTCATGCGTAAATGTGTGGTAAAATTCAAAAGAAAAATAATTATAGCATAGACTAATAATGTCAACAAGAGAAACAGATGTGTCTTTATAAAATGCACTAAGAGCCTTTTTAAGCCACACTTCATCGTCGGCTCTCTGTGGCACATAATCTTTACTGCTATAAATTCTTCGATTTTGCACGTTGGCATAATCAGAACCATCGTTTGAATATTTTGTTGAAACTCTATAATCGTCCTCGATTTCTATTTGTGCGTCAAACAATTTGTAATGTGCTTGATCTGCGCAATCTTGAAGAAGCATTAGCCAATGAGAGAATGCCAACAAATATTCAACGTCATTGTTGTTAGGAAGTTTACTTACAGTTCTTTCAAGCGACAAATTAGTATCGATTAGATAGCATAGATCTCGAATTTGATTTTTTTCTTCTTCGCGCAAATTTATTGTGTTGATAATCGTTCGCTCTTTAGCCTCTTCACTTAAACTGTCTTTATTAGACAGAATATACCGTTTCATATCTAAATTCTTATTGTGAATATATGCCGCAAGGGTTGAAACGACTTTTTTGTGTAGTGATAGTTTATCATACTGCATTATTTGGTCTTCGAATTTAGGAATAATCAGCTCCTGTAATTTTCTAACTATTTCGGTGGCTCTATCGTTACTATAAATTCCCGGTTTTATACCAACCGTTTTACATATTTGTGCAATTTGTTTTCTAACTGCTATATATTTCTCATCACTCGGTTTAATAGTCTGATTATTAAAAGAAAAATAATATTTCTGTTCAATGGCGATTGCTTCAATATCTTTTTTATTGCCTCTCAATTCGTCTATCTCTTTGTTAATAATATCTACATTAATACCAAACTTTTCATTAAGACACGACAATAATTCCGACATGAACTCGCATTCAACATTTTTTGTTGATGAGGACATAATATCATTCATTAAGGCTTCATCATTTACTGCGTATCGAATTAATATTTTATTTTGAAACGAACTACAGTCACTATACACATATTTTTTGTCCTGTTCCAGAAAGTGAGTATTATCTACCGTTCGAGCATAGTTCATTGGGAGATATGTTATTTGTACTCCGTCAAAAGAGTATAAATTCGCTTTAATTAAGGCATCTTCAATTAAAACCATATTTCGTTTCAGCAATTCATCAATCATGCGAATATGCTCTGCATGTATATTCCATTGCTTAACATCTGTCACCAATTTTAAATTGTGCGCTAAAAAAAGATAAGAATCGGCAACTTTTCTAAAGTATCCTCCAAACCCTATTACAGCTTTATTTAAAATTAATTTAAATTGTCCATCTTCTTCGTCCTGAACTATCCACTGGAAGGGCTCTTCAAACATTTTCGAATAATGATTGAATGGATACCATTTATTGAGAATCAAGTACTTTTCAAATAAATTCCACTCAAAATCGTATACGATAGAAGCAATACCAGAAACTTCAAATGCCCCTTGAGAAAATTCTTTATTTGATTCAATCCACATTGAAAACAGACCAGACAATCCACTATGGAAATCTATTGTTTTTAAAGTTCCGTCATTATATTTAGAAAAAAATTCAGCGATTTCTTCACCATCATGCGCCAGGTCAAAAATCGTTATAAGGTCATATAGATAACAACTTGATATTTTGCCAGTTTCTTTCAGTTTAAGGACAGGTCCCAAGATTAGAGCATTATCATAGAAAATGATTTCAACTGTTTCCATTTTAGAAAAGTCGAAGAGTACAGTTTTTTCGTTTTTAATAAGTTGAATTATTTTCAAATCATTTTGTGAGTGTAAATTTTTAACGGCACTATATAGACGTGTCATATCACGTCCATGAAGAGCACTTTCATTCATAAACAAAATTAATGATTTTCGGTTAATTAACGCAAAATCAAATAATATTTGTTCTAGGATTTTTTGCTTGTTTAAGTCTTCAACAACACCTATTGAAAATAATATATTGGGACTTTCAGGGCTAATATCAAAGTTGCTGCACAATCGCGAATAGACAGCTCTATCTGCAATTTGATTTCGCCTCATTTTTAACTCAGGCAGATTAAGCATTATTGTATTATAAGCATCAACAATTATACTCGGGTTGAACAACGGTACTAAAACCTTCCCTTGTTCAATTAAGAAATGGGATGTGGTTATATCTTTTTGCTCTTCAAAAGATAACTTTCGTATGAAACAGTCGTCTGGCGGCGAAAGGCGCTGATAGTATTCCAAACAGGCACAAAAATATTTTTCTGAAGGGCAAGAAAGTTCATTGTACTGATACTTGTTTGAATCAAATGGTTCTATATTTTGGAGCGCATCAACCATTTCTAAAACATATGACAGTACATCTTCCATTTCTTTTTCTTTGTTTATTGCTGAAATATTTGTATCTAAGCATTTCATGAGAGGATATGCGTGGTTATATCCATTCCCAATCAATATCGGATAGAACGTGCTATTAAATACGACTTTTATTTCACCAAAGTCAGGAATAATAGGATCATTCAATGTTGAATTATTATATCCCATGATTGAATCATAAAAGGACATAAATTGCTTATAGGTTTGAATTTGCCTTGTCCCGGTTCTATCAATTTTGGAGAGAACATAATTCAGAGTCAAGTAAAATGATAAATTTGGTCGATTATATCTCCATGAATTGATACAGAAAACTGCTCTACATAGGTCAAAAAATGAATACTCGGATAATATCGGAAATAGTTTTTTGGCTGAATTTTTGTCTATTAATAATGCCTCATTATTCAAAACTGAATTTGCGTTTTTTGATGCAAACTTGTTGGCGTGTTCTTCTTTCATATGGTTCTCCGATATAAGAGTAATTGATTATGTGTTGTTTTTTTATTTTGGAGCCGTTATATTTTATTAGTTGTTTCTTCTATAGCTCAGTAATTCCATCTATAATCTTTTCCTTATACCACTTATTGGGCTCTGTATTTGCATGATAGGCGTCCTCAAAAATTTTATAGATTCGTCTATAAGTTATGCCACGCTCTATAATGGTTTTTATTTCGCTTGTTTGGCAAGGGATAATTTTCATGCCGTCTATTACCTCGGAACCGTCGGATGAGTAGTATTGGCTATGTTTTCTCATCCTGAAATCGGAAATGACATTGATGTGCAGATAAGTCGTTGCGAACAGGCAATAGGCTTCTTCACCTCTATGAGAGAGAAGATAATCGCCCAAATGCCGTGATACCGGTTCCATCTCCATTCTGCGTTGATTGGTGCCGCCCGCCAATGTCGCTTCGATCAAAAGCGTGTGCGCGGGATATGCCTCTGTTGCCTCGTAATGGTATGTAATATCTTCGTGCCCGCCCGCGGCATGTGTAATGGGGAGTAAGTCGGCATCCAAAGACAAGTTCATATATTCGAGAACTTTGCCTTGTCGCCCCGATATTTTATACCATGCAACCGCAAGTACATATTCAAAAATCGTCGGCACGTCGGCGTTGTTCGTGACCATTGCTTGAATTTCCGAATCTCTGCGCTCTTCAAATAATGTCATGAGCGAAATCAGCTTTTCATCAGTAAACATTTCGTCAACCATACGATTAAACCTGTCATATCGCTCACGATCCACAAAGGCTTGTACATCATACAAATTTCTGACCTGAACGCCGTACAGTGCTTCAACCTTTGCAAAAATTTCTTCTTGGGAAATTGCTACGCCGATAATGGCGGGCAACTCAATGTCGGCGGTGAGCGAGGGTTCTTCGTTATAAGCCATTTCAGGCAATCGTTCCGTCAGCAAATGGAAAAAACAGTTCGGGATAATGTCGAATTTGACCTTATTGTCTTGGAACAGAACAGTATCCGTCGTCTTGAAATATCTGCGGTTCAAATCAAAATAGTCGGAGAGCAAGCTCTTTGCTTTGAACAAATGCAAAAGTTTGAAAAACTCCAATCTCAACTCCGCCTCGGTATGGCAATCAAAGATTCGTTGCCCGATGTTCAAAGCAGAATATCCATCTCTTTCCACGGCTTTCGTATTTGTAGTCGCAAATAAATACTGCTTCCAAAGCGTTGCGCCTTTACCGCTTAAACTCTTGACTGCGCGGAAAAGTTTTACGGCAGATTCGTCCGAATGAGTCTGTAAAACATCCGACAGCGCGACATATAAATCATAGTACGGCTTATCGTAACTTTTACTCTTCCGATTCATGCCGATTTCCATAATCAACTCTTCGGAAAGTTGGGCTTGTAAAAATGTCGAATATGCCTCGCGGTAATTAGGCAGATCCATCAAAACCGCGATGATTGTTTCGTCAACAGTCGATTCGCCACGACGGATTTTCTCTATCGCGTTCAAGATATATTCCGTTTTTGTCTGACTGATGGCAAGAGGCAGAAGGTATGTAAACTCTTCATCAGAAAGTTCGCCAAGACGATTGAGCGCCATGGCGAGAATTAAGTATGGACGAGCAAAAGCACCGTCGAGCGAACAAGACACCTTTAATAGCTGTCTGAAATACAGAAAACTATCCGCGGGGATCTGCAACAAATTTTCCCGATTAAAATCTTGTTCGGTGGCGATTTTCAGCAGTGCTTTCCCTGTGTCGGTCAGGCGACGTTCATCATCAATTAAGCCGAGATCAACAAGCCCCGAAGTCTTTTCGCGCGCATCTTTGGCTTTGCGGGGAGCATCACCGACTATAAATTCCTGCGCTTTCAGAAAATTATAATATGCTTCCTGTAACGGTTCGTTTTCAGACCATTTTTGCGTTGCAAATTCAGGGTTGCGCCAAAACTCATCGAGATACGCAAGTTGTTTCTCGATTTTACGGTTGAACTCAACCATTCTGAAACTCGTTGTCCCAAGCGACCAACAATAACTTTTGTACGCTGGCATATACTTCTCTCCTATCAGTAATTGACGATTAAAACCTCATCGGTTTTCGATGTTCTGTCTTTCGTCTGATAATTTGAATTGGCATAGGTGTAATCCAAATAAATCACACGATATTTGCCGATATTTCTGTTTACCCAATCAAGCAAGATTTTGTTTTCCTTGCCCTTTGAGTGTAAGACATTCGATAAAGCAAACCTAATCCCACGTTCATTCAGACCATCTAAATAGGCAAGCAGTTCTCTTTCCAATGTTTCGTTCCAACCGTCTTGCTCGTTATAGGTGGCGCAGGTAATCAAATACGGGGGATCGACATACACAAAGGTCTTGTCATTCCATGTTTCGGTTGACAGTTCGCGGAAATCACTACTTTCAAAAGTGTAATCGCCGCTCTTCAACCGATCGATGAAGGATGAGAGTTTTTCGCGCATTTTTCTATTAAAATCACGCTTGCCGGCAGGCAAATTAAACTCTCCTTTTCTGTTAAACCGAATTTGATTGTTGAACGCATAGATTATAAGGACGTACAAGGTGATATAGTATGCGTAATCATAATTTGTGCGCTTATTAAAATCGGCGCGCAATTTCATAAAACCGGGAGTATTATATTTTGCCAATCCGTCGGCGCTGTTGCACCCATAATATTCATATCCATATTTATCTGAATCGGATAGACCATATTTTTCGATAATACTGTCTATCAATTCAAATGTGGCTTGCTTGTCCATGTTTTTGAATGTGCCAAACATATATCGAAGCAAAGAGTTATTATCATTGAAAATGACCTTATTACAAGGCACATTTATCCCAACGTTACCGCCGCCGCAGAACAAATCGACAAAGCACTCAATATCTATGGGGAAATGCGGCAGAAGCTGTGGCAAGAGCTTATATTTGCCGCCCGTATAGTTGAGCGGAGATTGAATTATTTCCTTTTGCTTATAGTCATAACACTCGCAAAGGAATAGCCTTTCCTCGTTATCTTTAATGTCGGACTTGCCTGCGCTGAACGCGCGATACTGTTCCGAAAATACTTTCACGCGACCTTTTTGGGAAAGGATACGCATAATATCGGCATCGCTTATCTTGGCGTTGGAACGACCGTTCCCTTTCTCTGCCATGTTGTTATAGGAGAGAAGAATATATTTCGCTTTGATTTTTCCAATCAAGTCCTCGAACGCCTTGACGGCGTTCGACGTGCAGTAGTCGCTTTTTAAGCTGCTACGATCCATCTTCAATGCTACGCCCGAAACCGTGGGCTTTTGCCATCTTGCAACATTTTCAAGCAAGTGATATGCATCGCAATATTGACGAGAGTTATAAGGCGGATCAATGTAGACCAAATCTGCTTCAATGCGTTCAACAAGAATATTTGCGTCCTCGTTGTAGCATTGATTATTTTCATTGTTATTGTTTGCAGCCAAAGGAACGCTCAATTCCAAGTGCCTGTCAAATTGCGCTCCTCTGATATACGCATCATAATGTCCGCAAGTATTTGCAATTTTGTCCATCGCATAAAGGAGCGATGTAATCAGAATCGCTCTTTCGCGGGCATTAACCTTTTTTTGTCGATAGATTTCCTCAATATCTTCGCGGATAAATCCTATTTTTCTGCAATCTTCCAAAGAGAAGAATGTGTCCGCAAAGTTTTCGGACATATAATTTTCTTCTTGCGGAATTACAGCATTATAATAGCAAATCAGATTTTGTATCTTTTCTTCGTCGTAATGTTCGGAGCCGAACCATGCTACATGACAAATGTAATTGAAATAAAGTAAGTCGTTGGTGATCAGCTTTTTGTCGGAAAAAGCGGAAGCAACCGAGCCTGTGCCGGCAAAAATATCCGCAACAGTATTCACGCCTTGACATTCTTGCGCTACCGTTGACTTGATGAAGGTCAGAAGTTTATATTTGTTCCCCAAATAGCGGCGGTTGTTGATATTGGTAGTCTTAAACTTTGGTGCTTCTTCTGCAGGTTTTTCGCTTTTAGCCGACAACGCTTCACGCATTTTAGAAACCGTCTGCTCATCCCAAATATAGCGTCCCGTTGAAGTGGTAGGAACACTAATCAACCCGTTTTTAACCAAATAGTAAAAAGTTGATCTGCTTAAATTGAGTTCAGATACGATTCTATTCGATGTTAAAGAGGTCGCCATGCTGTTCTCCTATGCAACATAATATTTGCTTCCATTGGACATTATAGCACAATAAGAGGAAAAATCAAAGCGTTTTGCAACTATATATAGCGGAATTTTGGATGCTAATTAAAATTTGCATCTAAATTGCGGTGGAACATCCCCAAGGCGGGTTTCCCGCTTGTTGAGGGGCGAAGTTGTGGCGGAAACGACCAACTTCCTTATCTTGCTTAGGCATCCGTTTTTCTGCCCACTTTGTGGCACATTTGGTATGGGGTATGCCCACTAAAATTGCTTCGGAAAATTTTCTAATGGTGACAGGTATTGTCATGTTTGATGTGATATAATTATCGTATGGATAAGTTAGCATATCATCTGAATAAGAAGAAACAGCCTGCGCCTACGGACGGCAAGTTTCTGTACTATTACCCCGCAGACGAGGAGATTGCGAACGCGCACGTCGGCAACAAGTATTACATTACAGTCGAAGTCAGCGAACAGGAATGGGAAACGCTCATCGAGATGGATCGATTGGAGTACAACAACACGCATACATACCAACGCCATAATACCGTTCTCCCGGACAGAGATACAGAAGCCTTGCTCTCACCCAAAGAGCAGGAGCAGTTCATAGACAAGAATTTCAGCTTTGCCGAAGCAGAGAAGAAACCGCCGAAAGCGTTGCGGAATACAGACGACCTGACAGACAGAGAGTTCGAGGTTTACAATCTATGCGTAATCGAGGACAAAACGCAGGTGGAAGCGGCGGAAGAATTCGGTCTTACGCAGGGCTATATTTCTATGACGCTCAAAAAAGAAAAAGAGAAAGTCACGAACGCAGAATTGAAGAACGCAAGCCCCGAAGTATATGTCCGCAAGTGTTGGGATATTTTCCTTGACACAGGCACGATGCCTGATTATTTAGACGTCGAACTCGAATTTGTTATTCGTTGGCTTTTATTGGATTTGCTCCCGCTTACCCATTGGTTTTACAGTGTCGGGGAGTTCTGCCGCCATCTTATGACCTATTACCTTTTTGACGAGGACAAAATAGAAGCAGATATAGCGAAGTACAAAGAAACGGTCGATGTCGAAGAGCGGCAACACTTTGAAGAATATTACGGCGATAGACCGCCCATTGTGCAAGCCGTTTATGTGCGTCTTATGACGGAGATGAAACGTCGGCAACAATCGGGACTTCACGACTCGGACAAAGCCTATAAGAGCATCTACTCCACGGCGGAGAAGATCGCAAGCCGCTTGAAAATATCTACTTACGACTTTCTTACCCAACGCTTCTATCCGTTCATTGCCAAGTCAAGAAACAAGCGTATTGAGCAGTTTTACAAAGCCTATTCAGGCAAAAAGTTACTAAAATAAAAAATTTTTTTGTAATGACTAATAATTTCGGCGTTCCCGTGGCTTACAATTAGAGGGAGTATCGAAACGTGAACAGACAGTCCTTGAACAAAGGGCTGTTTTTTCTGCCCTCAAAAGGAGGTGAAACAAGATTTACAAGTATTACGAGAACAAAATGGGAATGCCCGAACAGAAGTATCTGCGGGACAAGCACGCAACCATTTCCGTCATTACGCACAAGAAAAGCGAATTTGCAAGTATAGACGAATACCTAAAAGACTGCGAACAGCGGTATAAGGTAGAATACTTAAAAAGAATGTCCACAACCGAACAGGCGTGGAACAAAGTAATGAAGTCTACGAACGCAACGTACAACAACCGAGGCAAGAACATTGTCTTGGAGTGCCTGCAATTCGGCGGCAACAGGGAGTTATGGGACGACTTCCCCGACGAAGAAGAAATAAAGGCATACTTCCGTAAGTGCTATGCCTACGCCATAGACAAGATAGGCTTTCTGCACACACATGAGAACATCATCTGCGCAGTAATCGTCACCGAGCCGAACAGGCGAAACCTCTTTGTCTATTATCTTCCCGTCACCGAAGTTTGGCAAAGGAAAGTTTTAAGTAATGACAAAAGCGAAGCAGGCAACAGACTTCAAATGCGCGATGAGTACGATATGCCTATGTATAGACAACGCATTGAAATAGACGAACCATTACTTTCGCATTCTGAGTTTTGGAAGGCGCGCGGCGGGTTGACTTCCTATTCGGACTTGCAGGAAGATTTCTATATCAAAGTATCCAAAAAATACGGAGCCGTCCGAGGTGAGAGTTTCTCGCTTGTCAAGAATACCACCCTTCGGCAACAGGAACGCTATGGCAGGTTTGAGGGCGACCTCTACGACGAGCTTTACTTCGACGACAGCCCATTTTGAATCCCCGCTCAAAAATTTTCGCGCCAGCTATTGACAAATTTCAAAACCTCGCTATAACCGTATTAACATTCAGTAAGGAGGTTTATATGACGGATAAAGAAATATTGCAAAAGGTTGAAAACGGCGAGGGGCTGACTGTACCCGAAATTAAAAGGTATCAACAGCTTGTAAAACCGCAAAAGCAGGTTTATGGCAAGTACGGCACACTTGCAAAACAGTATCTTTCGGAACATCAAACCGCGAGGTATTGGGTAATGATAGCAAACAACGAGCTTGTAGACTATTTGCACGGAGTAGACAGGCAGGCGGACGAACTGTATGAGGTGATGTACAATAAGCTCTCAAACAGCGAGCAGTACAAAAGAACGGGTAATTTTATGGAAGATTACCGACGTATCACCGAAATGCAAAAGGTCATAGAAACGGAAATCCTTAACGAGATAGTTTATGTGTGAGGTGAAGAAATGAAAACCGAAAAGAAGATAATAGACAAGCGTTACGAGGACAAACACAAGGACGAACGCAAAGCTGCACATGCGGTTTGGGGGACGTCTATGAACAGGGCGGACTTTGAAGAGCTGAACAAGTTTCTCAAAGATAACCGCATAACCAAAGTCCAACTGATATACGCAGGTTGGCAAGCGTTAAAAGAACAACTTAATCACAACTGAATACTTTTTAATAAATTAAGGAGGAAACTTTTGTGAATATGGTAAACAACCATTTAGTGAGAGAATATTGTAACTACACAAAAATAAATTTAAGGAGAATTGAACGATAGAGAATTACAAAAAGTTTTAAACGCAATAAAGTACATACCCGAAGATGGGCGCGATGAAGTAACTCAAATCATACTGAAAGCGGCGTCGGAGAGCATAACGCTTGAAAGGCTGAAAACGCTCACTTCGAGGGAAATAAGAAGTAACGGAAAAGAACACGGGACAAGCGGATTCGTCAAATTTACTAAAAAGGAGATAGAATCCATGTCCGACAATTTAAAAAAATTATTTGTCGTCAACGACAAAATTGTAACCTACCGCTACATAAACGGCGTGTATCAAGCGAGATTCCGTCGTGACGGCTACAATATCGAGGTTGCCTCCAAAAACTTCGATATGATGAAACAAAAATTTTTGGAGCGGCTGATTAAAGACGAAAAGGCAAAAAAGAACGCGCGATATCCTCTGCTCAAAGACTTTTTAGCCGAATGGCTACAAGTCAAAAAACAGACGGTGAAAACAACCACTTACACAGGCTACTGCACATTGATAGATTACCACGTGTTGCCGCGCTTCGGCGATATGCACATCAACGAGATAACGCGAAGTCATATTCAAAATTTTTTGTTTGAGCTGACTGACGCGGGCAAGAACCGCACGGCGGCAAAGCTCAAACAACTGCTTTCGGCGATATTCAACGTTGCGTGCGAGGACTACAACCTCAAATCCCCGATGACGAAAATTGCCCTCTCTCACTACGAAGTAAAAAAGGGCAGGGCGTTCACCAAAGACGAGGAGCGCAAAATTGTGGACTTCTGCAAGCGCAATCCGCACTACGAGGGCAATTCGGCAATGCTGTTGTTAATGTACAGCGGTATGCGCGTGGGCGAGCTGAAAAGTATGAGGTACGATGGAACGTTTGTTACCTGTGAATCGGAGAAAACACGCAAGGGCTATGCTACCGTTATAAGAAAAATTCCTGTTTCGCCAATGCTGAAAAGAGTGCTTGACATGATTGACTTCGACCTTGCACGGGAAGCGAGCAAATATGCGGTGCGCGACGCAGTAAAGCGAATTTTCCCCGACAGACATATTCACGAGCTACGCTACACCTTTATTACAAGGGCGAAAGAGTGCGGCTGCGATCCCGAACTGATAATGAAATGGGTCGGGCACGAATTTGACCAAGACGTTAAGACTTCGCGCGTGGACAGAGGCTACACAACCTTTTCGGAAGAATACAGTTTGAAAGAAATCAACAAAATCGACTATATTTTGTAAATTGCTCACAAAATCGGGCTATTTGGGCAAAAACAGGGCGAAAATCGTTTCCCAATTATTTCCCAAAAGTAACAAAAATGAGAGAAATCTCAAAAAATTCCTCTCATTTCGCTGGTGCCCGAGATCGGATTTGAACCGATACGCCCTTGCGAGCTCTGGATTTTAAGTCCAGTGCGTCTGCCGTTCCGCCACTCGGGCACGATTTTTGTGAAGTTTTCATTTATAAATGTTAAAAAAGTGTTAATTTCTTTCTGTCAATGCTTTTAAGTCCAGTGCGTCTGCCGTTCCGCCACTCGGGCACGATTTTTGTGAAGTTTTCATTTATAAATGTTAAAAAAGTGTTAATTTCTTTCTGTCAATGCTTTTAAGTCCCTTGCGTCTGCCTATTCCGCCACACAAGCGTGAATATTTAATTTGTTTTTATATTCCAAGCGATATTTTATCAAAGACGCAAAGAATAGGATCTTCCGAATACGTAATCATATGAGTTTAGATGGGGAAGGGGAGAGGTAACGGAGCATATTTGCAGATTGCGCTTCATAACCTTTTGCCGAAAATTCACTGTTTTCAAAATGACGGGAATATTGCTTATAACGTTCATCTGTTTGGCAATTTTTCGGATTCGGAACCATAAGGTGGTAATTCAATTTAAAACGCCTTGACTTATTTCTGTCAAGGCGTTATTTTGGAGGCGCCACCCGGATTTGAACCAAGTGGCGTGCCAAAAATTCGCCTTGCCAAAGTGCCGTTTTTGAGCAAATATAGCTTATTTATTATATAAAAACCGCTATTTTACGTCAAGCATTTTTAAGAAAAATTTTTACTCCCCAATTACTCCCCAAAATAAAACCAAATTTGCCGATGATGTTAAGCAAAAAACCGAAAGTCACTCTTTCGGTTTTTTTACGTTTTTATTACAACTTTGTGTAAAGGTTTGTTACTTCTTTTGAGTAAAATCGGGGTAGTAAAACGAAAGGAGTAATAAAAATGAGAAAGAAAAAAATTGCAAAGATTATGCTTGCGGCGGCGTGCGTTGCCGCTATGGGTGCAGGCAGTTTGGCGGCGTTTTCGGGCTGTGCAAACGATACGGAGACAATCACTGTTTCGGGTTCGACCTCTATGACCGAGCTTATGCAGGCTCTCGCCGCCGAGTACGAAGACGCTCACCCCAACGTTCAGATTATCGTAAATCAGGGCGGTTCGTCGGTGGGAATTTCCGATACGAAAGAAGGCTTGAACGACTTTGGGCTTGCCTCCAAAAAAGTTGACGAGGGCGACGGCGTAAAGGGCGTTCAGCTCTGCCTCGACGGAATTGCTTTGACTGTCAACAAAGACTGCAACGTAACACAAGTTACCAACGAAGAAGTTTTCGATCTCTACATGAAAGGCACGGCAATCCAAGACACCATAACCACCGCAATTGCCCGCGACCAAGCCAGCGGCACGCGAGAGGCGTTCAACGAGGGCATAAAAGACCCCGAAGGCAATGATATTAAAACCCACTACAACGGCAACTACGAGCTATCGGGCTACACCCACGCGAAATGGGACGAACAGCCGGCGACGGGCAGCGTTATATCGCTTATCGAACAGTCCACCGTGTCAATCGGCTATATCTCGCTCGGCTCGGTGCTTATGAGCAGCGCAAACATAAAAGCCCTTGCATTTAAGGGCTACGGGCAGGAAGAATACGTTGCCGCGACAGCCGAAAACGTGTTAAACGGCACATACGCTCTTCAAAGACCGTTCACGATAGTGCTTTCAACCACTCGCGAACTTTCGCCTGCGGCACAGGGATTTTACGACTACATAATGAGTGAAGAGGCGCAGGCTGTGATAACCGACGAAGGATGCGTATCCACCTATGGAAAGTGAGAAAAAATCGCACATATCCCTGCATTTCAACAGTGAGAAGGTTGCAAGCGCGGTGTTTGCCGTGTTTGCGGCTTTTTCAACCGTGGCGGTGTTTGGGATAATTTTTTACATACTCTACGCGGCTATCCCCACTTTCCGTCAAATAGGCTTCTTCAAATTTATTTTTTCTGACGTATGGAACGCGCAGACCAATCAATACGGCATACTCCCGATGATAGTCGGCAGTATATTCCTAACTTCGCTTTCGGTGCTTGTCGGCGGAACTCTTGCGGTCGTGACTGCTGTTTGGATGGTGTATTACTGCCCCCAAAAACTCAAAAAAGCATACGAGCAACTGATAAACCTTTTGGCGGGAATACCATCTGTAATTTATGGACTATTCGGCTACACATTTATCGTGCCCACGCTTACAAAGGCGTTCAATCTGGCGGAGAGCGGCACTTCGGGAACGGGACTTCTGGCAAGCAGTATAATTCTTTCGATAATGATTTTACCCACCGTAACGTCGGTTGCCAAAAACTCGCTCAAAAACGTGCCGTCCAACTATTACGAGGGCGCGCTCGCGTTGGGGTGTACCAAAAACCAAACGGTGTGGAAGGTGCTCGTGCCTGCCGCTAAAAACGGAATTTTGGCGGGGCTGATTTTGGGAATAGGACGGGCAGTGGGCGAAACAATGGCTGTGCAGATGCTTGTCGGTGGAGCAAACGCCTACCCATTTTCGTTTTTCACGTCATTTTCGACACTTACTTCGATTATCGTTCGCGACATGGGCTACGCGAGCGAACTTCAAACTTCCGCGCTTATGGGGTCGGGATTTGTACTTCTCGTGTTCATTTTAATACTCAACCTATTGCTTCTTCTGACAAGGCGGGATAGTTTGGGCGGCAACCGCTTTTTCACTCGCCGCATTGACGAGAGCAACGGAATAGAGGGGCAACTTCGCTCCTACAAGCGCACGGGGAGCGTGCAGGACGTGCTGTGGATTATAAGCTGGATAGTCGCCCTGTTTATGGCGTTCGTGCTGTGTTTTATAGTTATTTTCGTGCTTGTCAAAGGTCTTCCTAACCTTTCGGTAAACTTTTTGTTTGGAAAGAGTTCAAATAGGCAGACCACTTTGCAACCGGCATTTATTTCCACGGGACTTCTGATATTACTGTCGCTAGCAATAGCTTTGCCGCTTGGAATCGGAGCGGCAATATACCTCAACGAATACGCAAAGAAAGACAATCCGTTTGTAAAAATCATAAGGATTTTTATAGATACGCTTTCGGGTATTCCGTCGATAATCTTCGGTATGTTCGGAATGTTGTTCTTTGTTACGGCATGCCGCCTCAACTATTCGCTGACAGCCGGCGGAATAACTCTTGCTTTAATGATTTTGCCAACCGTTATAAGAAGCACGGAGCAGGCTCTTTCCGAAGTTCCGGACAGCATGCGTGAGGCAAGCTATGCCTTGGGCGCCGGCAAGCTCCGCACTGTGTTCAGAGTGGTGTTGCCACAGGCTCTTTCCGGCATAGTCACGTCCATAATATTATCGATAGGCAGAATAGTTTCCGAAAGCGCGGCTCTCATATACACGGCAGGGTCATCAATATATATGCCCACGGGATTTTCAAGTCAGGGTTCGACGTTCGCCGTCCTCATTTACAGGTTTATGGTAGAGGGCACGCACACCGAAGAAGCGTATGCGACAGCCGCAGTTTTAATGTTTGTCGTGGTCGTCTTGAATATACTTGTAACGCTCTGCGAGTGGCTGTTCAAAAGGAGAAATAAGGTATGATTTTACTCAAAAAACGTAACATATGTCAGGATATTTCGGCGCAAAAGCCGCAAAAAACAAAGTGCATAACGCCCTTTGAAATCACGGGCGATACCGCCGTTTCCGTCAGGGAAATGAATTTATATTACGGTAGTTTTCATGCTCTCAAAAGCGTGTTTATGGAGTTTCCCAAAAACAAACTCACCGCCCTTATCGGACCTTCCGGTTGTGGAAAATCTACACTCATTAAAAGCCTTAACCGAATGAACGATTTAGTTGAAGGCTGTAAAATTACAGGCGAAATAAAAATCGGTAACGACAATATCTATGACAGGCGGTGCGATTTGGCGCGGCTTCGCAAAAACGTCGGAATGGTCTTTCAACGTCCCAACCCACTTGCGATGAGCGTGTATGATAACATTGCCTACGGTCCGCGCACGTTCGGCATCCGCAAAAAGGAGGATTTGGACGGCATTGTGGAAAGCTCTTTAAAAGGTGCGGCTATGTGGGACGAAGTGAAAGACAGGCTCTCAAAATCGGCTTTGGGGCTTTCGGGCGGACAACAGCAACGGTTGTGCATTGCAAGAGCGCTTGCAGTCGAACCGCAAATACTTTTAATGGACGAGCCGACTAGTGCACTCGACCCCATTTCTACGGCAAAGATAGAGGAACTCTGTTTGGAACTCAAAAAGCGCATGACGGTTATAATGGTCACGCACAATATGCAACAGGCGTTCCGCATTGCCGACTTTACAGCTTATTTTCTGCTTGGTGAAATGATTGAAATGAACGAAACAAAAGAATTATTCGCGCACCCGAAAGACAAAAAGACAGATGACTATATAAACGGTCGCTTCGGCTGATTCAAGTTCACAAAAATCTCGTGCGATTGCGCGCACTGCGATTTTTCGTGATTTGAGGGCGCGTGCCCTCTGCCCACGATTTTTGAGGGCGCACAAATTATATAATCGTGGGCATTCACCCCGCCGAGGCGCAGGTATGCGCAAATTGGGTCTTGCTGCGCAAAAGTGTGATTTTGCTTGCAACATAAATTATTTAGAATATAAAACATTTTCAAAATTTATTTAAGGTGTTATAATAAAATTAGCTATGAAAGGAAAAGTATTTTTGTTGGAGGACGATAATAGCATTTGCGGTCTTGTTAAGGTCGCACTTGAAATGAACGACTTTATGTTTTCGTCCTTTTCCACGTTAAAAGATTTTACCGCCGCACTGCAAAAGGAGCTACCCGACATCGCCCTTCTCGATATTATGCTCCCCGACGGAAGCGGGCTGGACGCCTTAAAACTTCTCAAAGAAAAATACCCGTCCGTGAGTTGCATTATGCTGTCCGCGCTTTCGAAAGAGGAGGACAAGGTGAACGGTTTGAATATGGGCGCCGACGACTACATTGCAAAACCGTTTTCAGTGTTAGAACTCATTGCGCGCGTCAACGCACGACTTCGCAGCAAGCAAAAATCCGCCGTACTTACGGCGCAAAATATCACGCTCGATACCGAAACTTTCGCCTGCGAGATAGACGGAAAGCCCGTAACGCTCAATCGCAAGGAGTTTGAACTTTTGAAGTGCTTTATGGAAAATCAGGGCAAAGTCCTCTCGCGCGATAAACTCCTGACCGAAGTCTGGGGCTACGACACGGGTGAAACGCGCACCCTCGACAACCACGTCGCCCGTCTCCGTAAATTGGGCGTACAAATCGAAACGGTGTTCGGCGTGGGGTACAAATTATGAAGTGGCGCATACTTTTACTTTCGCTCGGCATAACACTGGTGTGTATATTGCTTTTTTCTATCGGCTCAACGCAGGTCTACTATAATTCGTCTGTGACCGAAACGGAAAACGCTTTAAAAACCTATATAAATTCATTCGAAAAAGGAGGTTATTTGAGGGATAGTACGGGGGCAACCGACTATTCCGCCGATTTGAACGGCGTGCGCGTGACCTTTATGGACCTGCAAGGAAAAGTTTTGGGCGACAGCCAGACTGAGGATATTTCCCCCGACCATTCCGACCGCGAGGAAGTAAAAGAGGCAATCTTAAACGGTGAGGGATTTGCCGCGCGGTCAAGCTCTACCCTCGGTGAAAATATGATTTATTACTGCAAGAGTATCGGGGGAATTTTGGTGCGGCTCGCCGTGCCGGTGCCGTCCGAATGGGCGATATTCGCTCGCACTCTGCCCACTCTTGCAACCTATATCGGTATCGACGTCATACTTTGCCTTGTGCTCTCATTTGTCGCGACATATTTCATATTGAATCCCGTAAAAACGCTTGCCAAAGAGGCGGCGAGCGGCGAAGTCAAAAGTAAATATTCCGAGCTGAAACCTATCGCCGAAATTCTGAACGAGCGTAACCGCAATATCGCCCGTCAAATGGACGAAATCAAGGCCGAAAAAGAGCTTGTGGAGCGCGCGCAAAGCTCGAAAGACGAATTTATTTCCAATGTCACGCACGAAATGAATACGCCCTTAACGTCCATTCGCGGTTACGCCGAACTCTTGGAATCGGGCGGCATGACAGAAGAGCAAAAGGACGTTGCGTACTCCACAATCTTAACGCAGAGCGAGCGTCTTTCGAGCCTGATTGCTTGCATAATAAATTACAGCAAGCTCGACAGCGACGATTTGCCTGCCTACGAAGTGGACTTTTCGGCGCTCGCGCGAGAGATGATTTCCGCATTGAAGCCCGAAGCGGACAAACGGAATATCACGATCATCGAACACATCGACGACAACGTGATGATTATGAGCCGTCACGAAAGGCTTACCGAAATCTTCGGGAATTTGGTGCGGAACGCGATAAAGTACAATAAAGACGGTGGGAGCATTACAATCACGCTGAACTATCACGGTCTTACAGTTGAAGATACGGGCATCGGCATTGCCGAGGAAAATATGAGCAAGGTTTTCTCGCGCTTCTTCACGGTGGATAAATCGCACGGCGGCAAAAACGGCGGCTTCGGCTTGGGGCTTGCCGTCGCAAAGAAGATTTGCCAAAAATCCGGATGGAAAATCGGCGTAACCAGCACCCTCGGCGTCGGCAGCACCTTCACCGTTGAGTTTTGAAAACAGTAAAATGCAAAAAGGAAGCCCCTTTACGGGACTTCCTTAAACTATTGTTAATGTTAAAGATTATTTTTTAATGGTATTGGAATTTTGGTTGTAGGCTTTGGCAACGCATTTCCATTCGCCGTTTAATTTCAGAAGAAGCAAGTAGTCTGTAAAATCAATACTGCCACCCCAGCCTTCTTCCAAAACACGTACGACGGCAAGCGTTTCCTCGACGGTAATAACGTCAACTCTTGCTTTGAAATTCTCGTCCGCGCCGACCGTATCCACATTTTTATAGAACTGTTCGATAGAACCGTGTTCCAGCTCGCCGTTGAGAATACCGAACAAGACAGCTTCGTCGGTAAAAAGTTCTTTTGCATATTTGCTGTTGCCCTCGGCTACGCTCTTGACGAAGTTCATAGCCGCTTTTTCCACGTTCTGATAGTCTTTCAATGTTGCTCTCATAAGATGAGCCTCCTTAAAAATTTATTGACAGGTAGATTTTATGACTGTATAATTATTTTGTCAAGTACGCACATTTATGTGCGGTACTTACTATTTAGAAAGTATAGGAGAACATTATGGAACGTTGCATTGCCAATGAAAAACTTTCGGACACGGGCTTTTCATACACTCTTTCGCTCATCAACGGAAAATACAAGATGACCATTCTCTACACACTCATGGAATTTTCCGTGGTGCGCTTTAATGAGCTACAAAGGTATATCAAGGGGATTTCTTATAAGACATTGAGTGTAATGCTGAAAGAACTCGAAGCGGACAAGCTGATTGTTCGCAAAGAATATCCGCAAATTCCGCCGAAAGTGGAATACAGCCTTTCCGAACGCGGAAAATCGCTTATGCCTATTCTTGATATGATGTGCGAATGGGGAGATAAGAATAGATTATAGATTGACATTTACTCCTTGGCGTCGGCAGCACCTTCACCGTTGAATTTTGAAAGTTGAAAAATCTATGCAATAAAATAATATTTGCTCCAACAAGTTGCGTTGAACACAACTTGTTGGAGCAAATCAACTATATAATATCATCCACGACAACATTATCATTTCGGATTTTTTGGGATAACCAACTTTTTCCGAAGTGGGAAGATTATTTCTTTGATTTGTTTTTCTGTTTAAAATACTGTTCAAAGCGAGCGATTATCTTCTGCTTCCCGTGTGGGAACAGAATTTTATCGCGGTATTGGGCGACGGTCATTCCTTTGGATGCCGCCGCTTTTTGCACAGTCTTTATAAACTTCTCGTTCGGGCGGCTGTCCTTAATGCCGTGTCGCTTCACAAGTCTGTCAAGCTCAATTTCCAACACAATAAAAAGCTGTTTCGCCCAAACTTTCATTTTTACAGCGTACTTTTTGTAGAGTTGTTTGCCGTACTTACTCATTTCTTCCTTTGTGTGGATAGGCTGTCCGTCATACAAAACAAGCAATTTAAAGATAAAACGAATTAGATTTTGTTGTCCCCGAAAGAGGAACAAATACCTTAAAACCATTTCCTGCGGCAGGCTCGTCAGGTAGTCATAGACAAACACGTCGGCAAAAGTTTCCGTCTTGCCCGTCCTCGCGTACTTTCGGTATTCAAGCTCGGCAAAAATTTCTTTGGGCGTAAGCTCGCCGTCGTCTATCATGTCGCGCTCTATTTTGTCCTCGATAAACTTCATTCTGCGCGTTATGTAGCTTTCAGACCTGCCGATAATCCCTGCAATTTGCTTCTGCTTTAAGTGCTTTTCTTTGGCGTAGAGGTATATGTCCAAGTCCTCGTCGGAAAGATTGTTCAGCACTCGCTCCAAGTCCATTGCGTTTATCCAAAACTGCTCGTGATTGTGGTTGTCCCACTGCTGTAACATGAAGTCATAGACATTGTAATACCTGTCGTTTCTGTGGACGTCGTACTCCGTCCCCTCGTACTCGTCGCGTGCCATTTCGTAATCTTTCAAATCGAAATAGTGCAACTGCTTCCATAGCTCGATAGTGACTTCAACAAACTTCTTGCGCGAACGGCAAACGGTGATTTTTTGTTTTTTACCGCCGACAACGCGCTCCTCCACGGTGTTGTTACTTTCCATATAGAAGTATTTACAATACCCTTCCCTGTTTGTGGGAACGGGCTTTTTGTTTAAAAGATAGGGCGAAAAATAGCCGTTTTCCGTCTTGAACATCGGCTTTAATTTTGCCTTTACGCTTGAAGGTCTTATTTTATAGACCGGCTCGTCCCTATAATACTCGTCGTTCATAAGAGTATTATAACAAGGAAAACAGGACAGGTTTAGTCATAATTAAAAAATTTTTTAAAAAATTATAAAATTCCTGAAATTTTCGGCAAAAAAATTATCTACTTATTTGAGGGGTGAAATTATTCCCTAAAACATTTTTATGTGCTATAATCTGTTTATGAGCAAATAAGTAAACTTACAAAGGATTTGAATATGAAAGAAAAATTTAAAAATTTAAAAAGTTTTAATTGGCGACTGTTTATATCGCTTTGCGCTCTTGCGCTCATACCGGCGATATATCAAACGGTGAGAACTTTTATTATTTCATCTAACACTGAAAGCGGTGTGTTCGATATCATCGGACAGATGGAGTGGTTTGATTTAATTGACGAAACTCTTCGGGCATTTTTAATAATTCCGCTCTATTCGGTGTTAAATAAATTGTTGAAACACGATGAAGAAAACTTTGCAAAACATACCTTCAAGGTTGGCGTAATCGCTTTTGCTTTGTATACATTGTTTTCTGTCGGTGTTTTGATTTACGGCTCTGTGTTGGTTGCCGCGATGAATCCTGCGGAAGTCGATTTTCCCGTAACCAATCATTATTTGCAACTCGAAACCGTAGCTTTTATGGTGGGGATTTTGCCGAGCTTCTTCAATGTGGTTTTCGTCGTAGTCGGTAAAGACAAAAACGTGTACATATTTTTGGCAGTGCAAACAGTATTGTCTGTCATTGCCGATTTTTTGCTCATTCCGTCAATGGGCGTATACGGAATAGCGGCTTCGAATATTATAGTAAACGCTTTGCTTGCCGTGGCAGGGTTTTTGGTATTGTTTTTGCAAAGGCTTATCAGACCTGCATGGTACCAAAAGAGCGACTTGCAGACTTTAAAGGAATGGGGTAAAGTAGGCGTATTTTCCGGAGTGCAACAGTTTATAGATAATTTGATTTATGCCGTAATGATAGGCAAAATGGTAAACATGGTAGCCGAACAGGGCAATTATTGGATAGCAAATAACTTTATATGGGGTTGGTTGCTTATTCCGATTACTGCTCTAAGCGAGGTTATACGGCACGACTGTAAAGACGGCTATCTTGCTTTAAAACAGTTCAATTACTTTTTTATAGCGGCTTGCGTAGTTTTATTGTGGGCAATTACCATTCCGTTATGGACTCCGTTTTACCGCCATGCCGAAGGGCTTGAAAATGCGCACGAGATTTTCTTAATTACCATAAAACTTGCTCCGTTCTACATTGCTTATGTGGGTTGCGCAATTATAGATAACTACTTTATCGGCACGGGGCATACGATATACAATGCTATCAACTCACTGATAATAAACCTTGTGTATTACGGAATATTCTTTATTTTGTACTTAACAAATGCTATCAACTTTACAATGGACGTTATTATTTTAATGTTCGGGTTCGGCATGGTGGTTCACTTAATTGTTTCCGTTATAGAGGAACAACTTTTCTTCCGCAAACGGGAGTTGAAAAACCAAAAATAGAACGAATTATAAACGGTAACGCAACTTAATAAAAATCAATAATTCAATTAAGAAGGCTTATGGCACGCTGCTGTGAGCCTTCTTTACGTATGATTAATTTTTAAGGAGAAAAATAATGACAGTCAGACCGCCATATTCGGTAAGAATTTACATAACGAATGAACGCCGATTACATACCGACATTACAAAACAGGTCTCACGCGGCGTAAGGACAACACCGCGTTCGGTCACCGTTCGCGTGGGACGGATGCGCTCACTCATTTCGTTCCGCCCAAACAGCGCACTGTGCTGTTTGGAGAACTCGAAACTCATCCCACAGGGCGAACGGAACTTATGTAGCGAAGCGCAACTAAGTGTAGTGAGCTACACTGGCGAAACAAGTTAGCCACTACACGACAAATAGGGTTCCCGAAAATCGCAACGTAGTGAGATTTTTGGAAAAAGGAGCGGCAACGAAGAAAACTTGTTATTCGCGCTTACGCGGATAACATAAAAGCGAAGTTTGCCGCGGCGCAGGACAAAAGAGCAATGGAATTGCTTGCAAAACTGCGGATAGAAAACCCTGCGGCATACGCACAGCTCATCCACCACACGCCGAAACCCAAATCAAACAACAACTTCAAATTTTAAAAAGCGGCAATTTACTTTACCGAGGGCGGGACTTTGAGTGTCCCGCCCTTAAATTTTTTCAAAAAATTATGAAATACTACTTGAATTTTACGAATAATTGGGGTACAATGGGACCCACAATTCAATAAGGAGGACAATGACTTATAAACAATTACAGGAGATAACGGAAATTTTAAAGGATATTCCCGACGGCGAGCGGCGCGACAAAGCCGTACAGCTAATGTTGCAGTCGGCGGCGGACACAATCACCGAAGAAGTCGTAACCGAGCTTATCGGGAAAAGCAACAACTAGAAAAAAACATCATCGGCAGAAATCAAATTCACAAAAAAGGAAATTGAAAGTATGTCGAAAACATTTAAAAGAGAATTTATAGCAAACGGTATGGCGGCTCATATCATTGGGCGACCAAGCGGTAAACACGGAGTCTTTTATGAAATCCGTTACCGCAGAAACGGATACGACATAGCCGTATCCAACAAAGAGCTGAAAAGGGCAAAGGCAATGTTTGTCGAGGCAACGCAAAATCTTCCGCCGCCCGAAGTAATCGCAAAAAACAAATTCACTTTCGGCTTTATCGCAGACGAATGGTTGAGATACAAGCGCGGCAAGATTGCCGAGGACACGCGGAAGGGCTACGAAAGCCAGATACGCAGATTTATTCCCAAAACGTTTATGGACAAGCCCATTAAGGAAATCCGCACTTCGGACATAGACGAGGTTATGAACGCGCTTGACACTCCGCGCAAGTACGAGGACATGCGGACGGTGTTCAACAGCATTTTCAAGTATGCAAAGGCGAGCGGCATTGTTACATACAACCCCGTTGAGATGATACCGTTCAAGCGCGCCGAGCGTGAAAACAGGGACAGACTGACCGACGAACAGATTAAAATTTTTCTTGCCAACCTGCAAACTCCGTTCTTCGATAAAACAAGGAATTTTGCTTACGCCATGTACTTCTTCGGGCTTCGCCCGTGCGAGATAGACGACGAGGCGCACTTTAAAAACGGCTTCTTGATTTGCAGGAACAGAAAGAGAAAAAACGGGAAAAAGGCATACAAAAAGATACCTATTCCCCGTCAGGCGGAAAAATTGTTTGATTTTGATTCCCCCCTTAAATCCCCGCTTTCATATGATAGGACGCTCGACATAATGAAAAAGGCGTTGCCCGAAGGGGCTATTCCCTACCAACTTCGCCACACTTTTGCCTCTGTCTGCGATGAAAAGGTAAAAAGAGAGGTCGTAGAGCTTTGGATGGGCGACAGCCCCGAACGGCTTGTAGGCAAAACCTATGTGCATTACAGCGACGATTTTATGCGGCAGGAAATGGACAAAGTCAACTTTGTCGTAGCATAAATAAGCGATATTTTATCAAAACGGCTTTAAAATAATTAACGGCGCAAGCAAAACCACGCTTTTGCGCAAGCGCGACCCAATTTGCGATTTATCGCCTCAGTAGGTGAATTTGCAAAATTTCTTAATTGTGGGCACTTATTTATTTTGCAAAGAGGGCAACGCCCTGAAATCGTAGCAATTTATTTTCAACGGCTTGAAAATAAATTGCACGAGCCTACTTTTTACTCCCCAAATTACTCCCCAAAAGGTGCGATTTTCGTTCTAAAAATAAAAAATCAACCCCATATCTTGTAGATACAGGGTTGAAATCAACACAATATATTGTGTTCTTGGAGGCGCCACCCGGATTTGAACCGGGGAGTCAGGGTTTTGCAGACCCTTGCCTTACCGCTTGGCTATGACGCCTTAAAAAAACAGCGCGAACCGAAATATTGGAGCGGGAGACGAGATTCGAACCCGCGACATTTACCTTGGCAAGGTAACGCTCTACCACTGAGCCACTCCCGCATATTTTCAGCCGCACTGTATTTGGTGGGAGCTACAGGGCTCGAACCTGTGACCCACTGCTTGTAGGGCAGTTGCTCTCCCAACTGAGCTAAGCTCCCAAACGCTTTATTAATATATCAAATATAATTTTAAAAATCAAGCGATTTTTTAGTGATTTTTTATAAATCCCTCAAAAAAATTGCGGCATAGTTGAGATGTGTTATCGTCACCACAATATATAGTATATGCATCTCTCTTTTGTTTTTTAAGAGCGTCTTTCCAAAAATATTGAATATTATTTTAATTTTTGATATGATATTCAACGGAGAAAGCGGACATGAAAATCAAAAGCATAACCATAAAAAATTATAAATCCATAAAGGAAATCAATCTCGATCTGACCGACGGCTTTTCGCCAACAGCTCCGTATACTTTTATTGGCAAGAACGGCAGCGGCAAGAGCAATATTCTGGAAGCAATCGCAAATATTTTTCGCATAAAAGTTTCCAAAGATTATTACTCCGATATGAGCGGTATAACCAACAATTCTTACGGTTTTGAAGGCAGGGATTGCGGTTTCACCTTGCAGCTCGACGCCCAAGAGACAGAGGAATACGGCGACGTTGTTGCGCTCCGTCCGAACGGTGAAATATTTTTTGGCGGAAAAGGGAATTTTGTCGATTATATCGGCGACAGAGAGAAAAAATATCCGCTCGACAAGTATCTTAACGAAATTTCAAAACACAAGAGAGTCTATGATTCGTTGTTTGAGAAATTACAATCCGCGTTGAGAGAGGCGGAAGACTACATGATTTCTTGTTTTCCGAACAGCCGCGATCCGTTTTTGGAAATAGAGAATTATTGCTCCGGCTCTGCGGATGATTTGATTCAAACTCTTCGCGACGACTATCGTCGGGAACCCGACGCTGCGGATTTCTTTAAGAATCTTCGCAAGGCAAGAGTCACTCCCACCGAATTTTTGAGGAATGCCGGAATGATAGTTCCCTACTTGCCCGATCTCGATTTACGCAAGCACGCTTTTAAAATTCGCGACCTCGGAATTTTATCTCCCACCGTAGAGAGAAGTCTCGACAAGGGAGAAGCGGAGCGTATTCGGGCTACTCACAGGCAAAAAACAGAAGAGCTTACAGACAGAATCGGAGGACTTTTGAACGAATTGACCGACGCTGCACTCTCCGTTACGAAAGTTGTAAAGCAAGGTATAGAGGATTTTAACGGTTACCGTGAAGAATACGAGCAGAGCCGGCGCGGAAGTTTTGATAAATACGAAAAGTTCATAACAAAAGTGCAAGAAACGGTGGGCAACGTGTATTTTTTGGACTATGAGACGGCAATGAATTTTACCGACGGGAATCGCTATGACAGGTATGAAAAAGTACGGACAAATTTACGTTTCAGCGATCCCGAGGGGGTAATAGAGAACTTCCTTGTCAAAAATGGTCTGCTTAAAAGCGGCGAAACGGTTTTCGGAGTGGGCCAAAAGCCCTCTTCCGACAGACTGCGTCAAATGCAGGACAGAATAAATAACGAGCTGTTCAAAAATATTCTGCCCGATTTCGACAGAGATGAGGTGAACGGCTTGGAGATTAATTTTACGGAGGCCGAAAAGCGCATTGAGTGCGAGCTGTTTGTCAAAGAAAAGAGCGGACACAAAACGCCGTTTCACCAAACGAGCCTCGGCAGGCGGTGGTATATCTGTTACATGCTTATAGCCGGCGTTTTGAAGAGAGGGGATTTCTTGATTTTGGACGAGCCGGCTTCCACGCTGCATCCGGCGGCGACGGAGGAAATCCGCCAAAAACTGAACGGTTGCGCCCAAAGAGGCGTACATGTGTTCGTTTCAACGCACAATCCCTACATGTTCCCCGATAATTTCGAAAATATAATAAACGTCAAGATGACGGAAGAGGGCACCGTAGCCTGCGCGGTCAAGAGTTCGGGAAGATCCGCCGAAGAAATGCGCCGGCTGGAAAAGCTCGTCGCGGCAGATCTACTATTCAGACTGAACGAGAAAACCATTCTGGTGGAGGGCAAGTCGGATGAGGCCTGCATAAAAAAGTTTGCCGAGCTCCTCGGCTACGATTTGAGCCGAGTACGCTTCCACATCTGCGACGGCGACGCCATTTTGCAGATGACAAAGCTGTGCAAAGAGCTTAACGTAAATTTCGTCGCCCTTCTCGACAACGACAACAAATTCAAGGACGAAGAATATAAAAAAAGACACACGGAATACGAAAAAATTATTGAGGAGATAATAAGTGACAAAAAGCACAGAGTGTTCGTGGGCGAAGGAGAAGATGGTAAGATAGAGGACTTGTTCGAGGGCAAGGATTTCGACAAATACTGTCCTCTCGCCCGTTATAACGGACAGCGCAAATTAAATGTGAATTCATTGAAAAAAATAACCTCTTTGGAAGACTGCGAAAAACAAACTCTTGAAAATTTCGAGAATATTTTAAATAAACTCGGTCTCAAAAAACTCAATACGTAATAATCGTTTGCGTAAAAATAAAGAGCCGCCGCGCGGATTCCCGCGCGGCGGTGTTTTTAAAGACAGCGTTTTTTTGCAATGAGAATGGAGAGTATTACGAAACGTTTAAATTTTCTTTAAACCTTCGTTCGGGCATATATACGGTCATATCGTAAAAAACGCCATATTATGCCGTCTGCCCTCGCCGCTCAATAATTTTCCTTTTTGACTTCGAAAAAGCTCTGGGGATGCTTGCAAACGGGGCAGAGCTCGGGCGCCTTTGTGCCAACAACGATATGTCCGCAGTTGCGGCATTCCCAAACCTGAACTCCGCTCTTTTCGAACACCTGCTTGGTCTCCACGTTTTTAAGGAGAGCGCGATATCTCTCCTCGTGCGCCTTTTCTATTGCGGCCACTCCGCGGAACTGTTCGGCAAGAGCCGTAAAGCCTTCTTCGTCGGCTTCGCGCGCCATTCTCTCGTACATGTCCGTCCATTCGGCGTTTTCGCCCTCGGCGGCGGCAAGCAGATTCTCCTCAACCGTGCCCAGCTCTCCCAGAGCCTTGAACCACAGCTTTGCATGCTCTTTCTCGTTTTCCGCAGTTTTCAAAAAGAGTTCGGCAATCTGCTCGTAGCCGGCTTTTTTTGCTACCGAAGCAAAGTATGTATACTTATTTCTCGCCTGCGATTCTCCGGCGAAAGCCTCCCAAAGATTCTTTTCGGTCTTTGTGCCGGCATAGGGATTCTTTTTGTTGCTCATTTTTATCACCTCGTAGAATTGATTTTATTTCGGTCGGCGGATGTTTTCCTCCGACTTTTATTGTATCATCGATTGTCCGAAAAATCAATTTTTTTGCCGAAAATTCAGTAATCGGTCTTTCCCAAGAGAAAATCCAGACTCACTTCCAGAATTTCGCTGATAGACATGAGGTCGGCCAGAGAGGGTTCGGTCACTCCGTTTTCCCAATACGAAATTTTGCGCTGTGTGGTATTCAGTTTTTCGGCAAGCTGGGTCTGCGTTAGATTTTTTTCCGCCCGCAGCGATTTCAGCCTCTCTTTAAACATCGGTTTCACAGTTTAATATTAGATAAAAATTGTCTTAATTTCTTGACATAGACAATTATTGTCTATATAATCGATATATAAAACAAAGGAGAGGGATACGAAAGTGAAAATCTGCAAAGGATGCGGAACAGAGAATTCCGAAGCCGCGATATTTTGTAAGTCTTGCGGAAAAAAGTTGGATGCGGAGCGCTGCCCGAATTGCGGCGCGGAAGCGGCGGAGGGAGCGGCCTTCTGCGTGAATTGCGGCGCGCGTCTTGAATCGGCGGAAGATTTTACTCCCGTGCAAAGCGTCAAATTAAAAGAGAGCTCAACCGGCAGCGGAGAAGGCGGCGCGCGGTGGCCGGACGTCGGAAAAATATTGAATATAATTTCTCTGTCATGCGGCATTGCCGTTGCGGCTTTCTCTCTGCTGTTCGTCTTTTTGATAGGTTATGCCGTTTACGGGTCTTTGGGGAATTCGGATTCGCTCAACGTGCAAAATCAGGGAGTTCCCGAATCGTATACAATTTATTATTTTTTTGGCGAAGTGTATTCGAAGATATCTCGGTCCTTGAAATCTCTTCAACCCAATACATTGATACTTTATGAGAGCACGTCTTATGGCATCGCGGCATTGGGTACGATAGTATCGGCAATAACGCTTTGCGCGACCGCAACGCTTTCGATTCTTTCCGTGATCGGGGGAGTCAAAAAACTTAAAAGAGGCAATTACGGCAAGGGTGTCTTGCTTCCCCTTTTGACTTATGCCGTATTCTTCGGCGGAGCGCTTTGCATAACGGCGTTGGCAAAGACGAACGTGAATATAATTTACGTACAGTCTATTGGCAAATTTTCCGAAGCCGGAGTCAATGTCTTGCCTGACGGAGCAACGCTTGCCGGAATGATAATCTGCGGTTTGCTTTCGCTTGCCTGTGTGGGCACGGCGATAGCAGCCGACGGCAGGAAGCTGTTCAATGCCGAAAACGGTGTGAGCATAGGCCTGCAAACGGGCAAATCCGTTCTTTTGATAATAATGGCGATACTCTCCGCGACTATGACCATAAACATTACATATACTTACACTTACACTTACACTTACACTTACACTTATAGTAATTATTCGTCATATGAAATATCGGCCGCTTTTTCGGCGACGGGACTGACAAATTGTATAAACGGTTCTATACAGAGTTTTTCGGATTATTCGTTTTACCAGATAAACCTTCTGCGTTTGGCCGGAATTATTTCATGCATAGGCTATGCGGCCATGGCGTGCTTGATATTCTGCACGCTCGCATACGCCGCGCGAGGGCTTTCGGCAATGTCGGACTGTCGGCCGCAAAAAAATTTGCTTGCCTTTGCCATACCTTTCGCGATATTAGCCGTTTTACAACTTGTGCTTGCAATAGTTCAGGTCAATTATTTTAGCGTACTGTGCAAAGTACTTATTGCCGAAGGTCAGATGAAAATAGGATGCGGCATGCCGATTGCAATCGTTGTGCTGGCCGCGGCGGTTCTCGGCCTTGAAATAGCCATGACCGTTACGGCGCAAAAAAAGAAAATTTAGTTTTTATGAGTATAATTGCGGCCATCTCGCTTTTGAGACGGCCGTCTTTTCGTTTTTTGAAATTTTATTGAAATAGTAAAGTTGAAAATTCGGTGAAAATGTTGATTAAACGGCGAGGAAGTGATAAAATGAAAAAGTCAAATTTATCGTCCGCGTTCGCGCGAAGGAGAATTTTCAGAGATGAGATATGAAAATCCGGTTTTGTTTGCAGATTATTCGGATCCCGACGTAATCCGCGTCGGAGAAGATTTCTATATGGTCGCGTCCTCTTTCAATCATGTGCCGGGAGTGCCCGTTCTGCACTCCAAAAACCTTGTGGAATGGGAAATAATCAACTACGTATTGCCCAAAATACCCTTTGAAAGGTTCGACAAGGTATGTCACGGCGATGGGGCATGGGCTCCGTCCATACGTTACAACAACGGCAAATTTTATTGCCTCATTCCCTTTCCCGACGAGGGGATATTCGTTTCGGAGACTTCGGATCCCTACGGCAGGTGGTCGCTGATGCGTCCCCTCCTCGTCGGCAAGGGTTACGAGGACCCCTGCCCCATATGGGCTCACGGGAAGTGCTATGTGGTTTTTGCCTTTGCGAAGAGTCGCGCGGGCTTCAATTCCAAGCTCGCCGTATTCGAAACGGACGCCGACTTAAAGACGCCGGCCGAAAGATACGCCTTTATATACGACGGCCACGACCATAATCCCAATATAGAGGGCCCCAAATTTTACAGGCACGGCAAATATTTTTACATTCTTGCGCCGGCCGGCGGAGTGGGCACGGGTTGGCAGACCGCGCTGCGTTCGGAGAAGATCTACGGCCCCTACGAGAGTAAAATAATCTTGCGGCAGGGCGATACCGCTGTAAACGGCCCCCATCAGGGTGCGCTCATAGACCTCGACGACGAGGGCAAACGCTGGGCTTTCATGCACTTCCAGCAGATGGGACCTTTCGGCAGAATAGTGCACCTTCAACCGGCGCGCTGGGTCAACGATTGGGTGCTCTGCGGCGAGGCGGACGACGATAACCTTCCGGGAGTGCCCGTGCAATCCGGAGATTATCCCGTGGATATCGAGACGGGCTATAACATAAGCGCTAACGACGAGTTCGACGGCGGCAGGCTCTCCCTCATCTGGCAGACTCCGGCCAATTTGAAGGAGGAATGGTATTCCTTCAAAAACGGCTTGAAACTCAACTGTGCATATTATCCCGAAAGCGCGCTTTCAGATCTTCCGCAGCTTTTTATGCAGAAGATAAAATACAAAAATTTTTCGGCGAAGTGCAAGTGCAGGCTCAATCTCGTAAACGACGGCGACGAAGTGGGCTTCACAGTGTTCGGTAAGGAGTACTCGTATATCTGCGTGGTCAGATCCGAGGGTCAGAATTATCTCGAAATACGCAAGGGCACGATAGGCGGAGCCGAGGACGAAACGCTCTGCCGCAGTCAGCCTTACAACGATAATTACGTGACGTTCCAGATAAGCGCGAGATATGAGGAGCCTCACCGTCTCGCGATAAAATACACGTTCGGCGGAAGCGCTTTCACGAAAAAATTCTACGCCTCGGCCGGCCGTTGGGTAGGCGCAAAGCTGGGCATATATGCCCGTTCGAACGTAAATTCGAAGGGCTGCGGAACGTTCAAATTTTTCCGCGTTACGCCCGTCAACCGCTGAAAAAACAAAATTGATATTCAAAACGAAATTCATATTCAAGGAGGACTCATTCGGGAAAGAATATGTCCGACAGAGTTAAAACCAAAACAAAATACACCCTTTTTACGAACAAGGCTCTGTTCGTGCTCATTATCCCGATTGTGATAGAGTCTGCGCTCTCCATGTCGTTGGGAATGATAGACGGCGTAATGGCCTCTCATGCCAAGGACGCGGCCGGCGGAGACATTGTTTCGGCGATAACTTCGGTGGATCAGGTGTCAAACCTTCTGATACAGCTTTTCACCGCGTTCGGCGCCGGCGGCGCAATATTGACTTCGCAGTTTTTAGGCGCCGGCAGGAGGGAGGAGGCCAATAAATCGGCCAAACAGCTTGCGGTAATAATGCTCATCATCTCCATAGTGGTAATGGTGGTGTGTATGGTGTTCAACAGGCAGATAATTCTGCTCCTTTTCAACGAAGCTCCTCCCAACACAATCGATTACGCAAGCCAATACTTTATGATAATGGCGGCGAGCTATCCATTTCTTGCCATATTCAACTGTTGCGCGGCGCTTCTTCGCGCTCAACGCAAGAGCATGAACACCATGCTTTCGGGCATAATAAGTTTCTTCCTCAACATAATTTTCAATGCCATCTTCATATATGCCGCCAACCTTGCGGTAATAGGCGTTGCGCTCGGCACTCTGCTTGCGCGCATGTTTCCGGCCGGATTTACGCTGTTTCTGATGACGCGGAAGGACAACCTCGTCCGCATAAAGGTATTCGAGCGGTTCCGCTTCAACGGCAGACAGCTCGGCAAAATTCTGAAACTCGCCGTACCCAGCGGCATAGAGAATTCCCTCTTCCAGCTGGGTAAAATCCTCGTAATAGCCTTTATATCAATAGCCAGTTACCGAGTATTTCTTGACGGCAACCCCCTCAACCTCGACCCCCAGAACATAACCAACTACGCCACAGCCGCGAACTCGGTCGCCTATAACATAAACACGATGAGTTCTATCGTCGGCAACGGTCTGAATACCGCCATACTCACGGTTGTGGGACAGGCGGTGGGCACGGGCGATATAGGTCAGGTAAGATACTATATCCGCAAGATGATACTGTTCTCTTATGCCGGCAACGCGCTGTGCGTTGCTCTCATATGGGCGATATCCCCCCTGCTTATCAACTATGCCTACAACGTTCCGGACGCCGCTCGCGATCAGGCTTGGCAGTGTCTGTGCCTGTGCCTCGCTTTCCAATTTTTGACATATCCGCTGTCGTTCGGCATGCCGGCCGTGCTGAAAGCGACGAGCGACGTGAAATACGTTATGATAGCGGCTATTGCCTCTATGGTCATATTCCGAGTCGGACTCTGCTACGTGCTTACCTGCGACTGGGCCAACTGTCACCTCGGCGCGCTCGGACTGTGGATAGGCATGGTAACCGACTGGGTAGTTCGTTCTATTCTGTTCACGGGCAGATTTCTTTCGGGCAGATGGAAGAAATCTTCCGGAATGCTCAAAACCGAAGCCTCGGTTTCCTGCGAGGGCACGTTCTGCAATTACGGCAAATAGGAGGGATACGCAATGTTCCGTCAGATGTTCGAAGAAAAATATATGCGTTTTCCGGAAGGTCTGAATAAGGCGCTCACTTTCAGCTACGACGACGGAGTGAAAGCGGACAAACGACTTCTCGAAATTTTAAACCGCCACGGGTTGAAGGGCACTTTCAACCTCAACAGTATGCTGTTCGGCTGTGAGCGTTGGCACGACAGAATGGATGAGGAGCAGACCTATCTCACCTTTTACAATCAGCCTCACGAAATAGCTCTCCACGGCGCGAGGCACATATTTTTGGACAAGGTTCCTTTGCCCGAAGCCGTCAACGAATTGGTTCAGAACAGAGTATATCTCGAAAACAAATTCGGCAGAATAGTACGCGGTCTGGCGTACGCCTACAACGGCTGCAATAAACGCGTGCTCGAAGTCCTTCCGGCTCTCGGAGTGGCATACGCCAGAACGACTTCTGCGACTTATGACTTTGCCCTTCCCGAAAATTTTCTGCAATGGAATCCCACCTGCCACCACACCGACCCCCAACTTCTTCCGCTTGCGGAAAAATTCCTCAATCAGGACCCCCTCGGCGAATTCAAACACCGCGAGCCTCTGCTCATGTACATTTGGGGGCACAGCTACGAATTCGACGACGACGGGAATTGGGACTTGATTGAAAGAGTAGCCGACATGTTGGGCGGCAGAAAGGACATATGGTATGCCACTAATATAGAGATATACGACTATGTACAGGCATATAACTCTCTCGTTTTTTCCATGGACGGAGAGAGGGTTTTCAATCCTTCCGCGCGCGCCGTATGGTTGGAAATACGCGGCAGGTCATATAAAATCGGGCCTTCGGAGACCGTTTTGTTCGAAAGAGAACTATAACTGCCGATAAATTTCAAAAACATTCTTGCAAACTCGCCGAAAATATTGTATGATTGATAAAAATGATTTTGGAGGAAAATTTTACCATGATTCTCGATTTGTTTAAACTTGACGGAAAGGTCGCCATCGTGACGGGCAGCAATACCGGCCTCGGTCAGGGCATATGCAGGGCATACGCGGAAGCCGGAGCAAAAGTTGTCGGAGTTTCGCGCAGACCCAGCACGGAAACGGCCGAAATGCTCGGCGACAGCTTCTATAACGTAATAGCCGACCTCTCCACATGCGACGTTATCCCTCGCGTAATAGAGGAAACTTTGAATAAATTCGGAAGAATAGACATACTCGTAAACAACGCCGGAGTAATAAAGAGGCAGGACAGCATAGAATTTTCCGAGGAGAATTGGGATACCGTTCTGAACGTGAACTTAAAGACGGTTTTCTTCCTCTCGCAAGCGGTCGCCCGTCAATTTATGAAACAGGGCGAAGGCGGCAAGATAATTAACATAGCTTCCATGCTCGCATATCAGGGCGGCATACGCGTGCCCTCTTACACGGCTTCGAAATCTGCAATTAAGGGAGTTACTATGTGCCTTGCCAACGAATGGGCGAAGTACGGCATAAACGTAAACGGCATAGCTCCCGGGTATATGGCCACCAACAACACGCAGGCTCTCCGTCAGGACGAGGAGCGTTCCGCCGATATCCTCGCGCGGATACCCGCCGGCAGATGGGGCACTCCGGCAGACCTCGAAGGTGCGGCGGTGTTCCTCGCTTCCGCGGCTTCGGACTACGTGAACGGCTTTACCGTCGCAGTAGACGGCGGCTGGCTGGGCAGATAATACAGTCGCAAATTAAAAATATGGTTTTAAATTCAAACTCGATCCCAAGCGTTCCGCGCTTGGGATTTCTTTGTGCCCTATATGATTTTTAAAAATTATTCGGAGCAAATCCGCCCGTACGCGTAATCCGGAGCAAACTCTGACCGTGCGCGGCGCGTCTTGACGACTTTTCAAACTTCGTTTGCCGCAGAATTATCGGCGTAGCCTTGACAAATTTTTCACGCGGTGATATAGTAAAACTACCACATTATAGAAACTTAATATCTCTGTACGGTATTTTTATGCTTTTTTTCGTTTACGAAATTTTTGACGGCAAATTATATCGCTTTTTTGGGTATAAATTTTTCTCTGTACGTCAACAAGAGCAAAAAGAAATGGCATTGCGTATCTCTATTGCTTTTGTTGACCGATTTAAATCCGATCGTACAGGAAGTTTCTATGGTGTGGTGACCGTAAGAGATACCGTGCGGTGTGCTCTTTCGGGAGCACACCTTATTTTTTTACCGCACAAAAGGAGAAAGCATGAAAAAGAAACTGATCATTCTTCTATTGAGCTTTGCCGCGACCCTATGTTGCGCCTTTGCATTCTCGGCATGCTTTGAAAAGGATGATAATAATCAACAAGATAACGACTTGTCAAATTCCAATAACGAAAATGAACAGAGCAGTGAAAATTCGTCGGGGAAACAAGGCGCCTCGGGTGAATGTAACCACGTTTGGGGTGATTGGCAAGTTATAACCAAGGCCACATGCGTTTCGGAGGGCGAAGAGATCCGCTATTGCAAACTCAGTTCCCTGCATTATGAAAAACGCAAAACGGAAATTGACCCTGACGCACATACCTACGCCGAAAGCAATCAATGCCTTGCTTGCAGTAGCGTTTGGGATTATACCCAAAATTTGAAATATACTTTAAACGAGAGCAATAATTCATACAGCGTCAGTGGTATAGGAAATTCCAAAGAAGCCGAAATAGTCTTACCTTACGGTTATAAAGGTCTGCCCGTGACTGCCATAGATGAAGGTGCGTTTGCCGATTGTGAAAATCTTACAAGCATAGTTTTAAGCAAAAATATTACTTCCATAGGCGACGAAGCGTTTGCGAACTGCACGAATCTTGAAAGTATAACTTTTCAGGAAGGACTTAATTCTATCGGCAACAGGGTGTTTACAAACTGCTTAAACCTCAAAAATATTTTCATAAACTCAGGTAATAATTTTTATTATTACGAAGACGGAATACTCTATAACAGAAATAAAACGGAAATAAAATGTGTTCTGCAAACTAAAAAGTCGGTAACCATACCCGATAACGTTTTTATTATCGATGATTATGCGCTCTACGGTTACACGAATCTTGAAAGTATAAGTCTTTCGGACAAAATTCATACTATCGGCGACTATGCGTTCTACGGCTGTAAAAATCTTGAAAGCATAACGCTACACAGCATTTACTCTATGGGTCAAAGTGCGTTCGGTGAATGTACTGATCTTAAAACCGTAACGATAGAAAACGGAGACTACTTTTATATTTTTCCGGAAATATTCAAAGGTTGTATTAATCTTGAAAGTATTAATATTATAAGAAGCGAGTATCATTATTCGATTATAGATGGTATTATCTACAATAAGGAAATGACAGAACTGCTTTTCGTTCCTAAAAAAATAACTTCCGTCGTTGTGCCCGACAGTGTCACTTCTATCTCTTATGAGGCGTTTGCAGATTGCACGAGTATTGAGAGCATAACTATGGGCAACGGCTTTACATTTATCGACTTGGATACATTCAAGGATTGCATAAATCTTACAAGCATATCCATAGGCAGCGGCGTTACTGAAATCTATGGTTTAGGTTATGGCAGTTTGGATTATGTCCATTCAAGCCTTGAAAGTATTACGGTTGACGCAAACAATCCCGTATATTCAAGTAGGGACGGAATTTTGTATGATAAAAACATAACTCAAATCGAATATGTACCCAAAGCAATAAAGGGCGATATTACAATACCCGACAGTGTTGTAACTCCTATCTGCGATAATGCCGCCGGCCTTTATTTCGACGGTTCTGCGTTCCATGGCCGCGCAAATATTGAAGGCATAACCATAGGTAACGGAATTACTTTTATCGATATGGGCACATTCGAGGGTTGCACAAACCTTAAAAGAATTGATACGGGCAACAGTGTGACTTCTATCTACATGAATGCATTCAGGGATTGCATAAATCTTGCAAGTATATCCATAGGCGGCGGCGTTACGGAAATCTATGATTTGGATTATGTCGATGATTTGGATTATGTAGATCTTGCAAGCCTTGAAAGTATTACGGTTGACGCAAACAATTCCGAATATACGAGTCAGGACGGAATTTTGTATGACAAAAACATGACTAAAATCGAATATGTTCCCAAAGCAATAAAAGGAAATGTTACAATACCCGACAGCGTGACTTACATAAGTGACGAGGCGTTCAAAGGTCGTACACAAATAATACAAACTCAAAACGGATTACAGTATGTTGATAAATGGATAATAGATTGTGACAAAACCGTAACTTCGGTAACTTTAAAGCCGGACACAAAAGGTATTGCAGATAAAGCATTCTATGGTTGCAAAAACCTTACAAGCATATCACTGCCGAGCAGTATTACTGCTATCGGCTATGAGGCGTTTGAAGGTTGCGAGAACCTTACGGGAGTTTATATAACGGATTTGAAATCATGGTTTAATATCGAATTTTATTCGAATCCGTTGAGTATGGCTCATAATCTTTATTTGAACGATAAACTTCTAACATCGCTGGATATACCAACAGAAATAACTAAAATAAAAAATCTTGCTTTTGACGGTTGCTACTGCCTTGAACGTGTTATCATTCACGAAAATATTACTTCCATCGATTATGAAGCATTCAGGCGGTGCGTTAAATTAATAGAAGTTGTAAATTTATCAAAGTTATCCATTGTAAAGGAAGGAATCTCTTACGGTTACGTGGCGGCGTATGCCAAGAACGTAGTAAATTCCGCCCAAGAAAGCAAAATAAAAAATTTAGATGGTTATATAATTTACGAGAACGACGAAACCGTCTATTTGTTGGGATATGAAGGCAATGATACAGAGTTGCAGCTGCCCGATAAATTAGATGGTAAAAATTATAAGATTTATTATTATGCTTTTTACAATGATAATAGAATAACCAAAGTAACAATACCGGCCAGCGTTACTTTTTTAGATTATTCTTTCTCCAATGAAAATTTTGCCGGTTGCACAAACCTTGAAAGTATTACGGTTGACGCAAACAATCCCGAATATTCAAGTCAGGACGGAATTTTGTATGATAAAAATAAAAAATATTTGATACGAGTTCCGGCGGCAAAAACTTCGGTTACAATACCGAACGGCGTTACATCTATATCCAGTAGAGCATTTAAGGGTTGCACAAAACTTACGAGCATAACCATACCCGACAGCGTTACCTCTATCGGCAGCTATGCGTTCAGCGGCACGGTATTAGTGCAAATACAAGACGGCGTACATTATGTTGACAAATGGGTTGTGGGTTGTGATAATAATGTAACCTCTGTAAATTTAAGGCCAGACACAAAGGGAATTGCAGATTGTGCGTTCTGGTATTGTACAAGCCTTAAAAACATAACTATACCCAACTCTGTTACTTATATCGGCGTACAGGCGTTCGAACAGTGCAGTAACCTTACAAGCATAACCATACCCGACAGCGTTACCTCTATCGGCAGCTATGCGTTCAGCGGCACGGTATTAGTGCAAATACAAGACGGCGTACATTATGTTGACAAATGGGTTGTGGGTTGTGATAATAATGTAACTTCTGTAAATTTAAGGCCAGACACAAAGGGAATTGCAGATAATGCGTTCCTTAATTGCACAAGCCTTAAAAGCATAACCATACCCGACAGTGTGACTTCTATTGGTAAGGAAGCGTTCAATGGTTGTAAAGGCCTTGCAAGCGTAAATTTCGGAAATAATTCCAAACTTGAAACTATCGGTGATAGGGCGTTCAGTGGCACGAGCCTTACAAGCGTAACCATACCCGACAGCGTTACCTTTATCAGTAGGTATGCGTTCCTTAATTGCACAAGCCTTACAAGCGTTTATTTTGGCAATAATAGCAAACTTGAAACTATCGGTGATAGGGCGTTCAGTGGCACGAGCCTTACAAGC
>CANRIK010000008.1 GCA_947630705.1 uncultured Clostridia bacterium
GGGCGCAGGCGGTGACCGAGAAAGGCGTTGTCCTTACGCCTTTTGAGAGAAGAGGCATTTCATAGCACAGCACAGTGGCTGTTTTGCCGAGCGAGAAGAGCCTGCGCATAAACAAAGGCGCAGGCGGTGACCGAGAAAGGCGTTGCCCTTACGCCTTTTGAGAGAAGAGGCATTTCATAGCACAGCACAGTGCGCTGTTTTGCCGAGCGAGAAGAGCCTGCGCAGCAACGAGACGTTGCATGCATGTATCTTAATTGCGCTATCTTTTAATTGACTTTATCGCCAATCAAACGATTGCGCAGGCGGTGACCGAGACGGCTACTTTCCTTACAATCGCCGAGATAGGTCGTTGCCGGATTTCAAGGGGCACGCAGTTCACAAAAATGAACTCCGTGCACATTTTGTCGGATTCGGACTTATAATTCGGAGTCTGTCTATTGAATTTTCCCCATAAGTCAAAGCAATATTTACCAAATATGCGCTTACATATTGACTGATATGATTTATATATATAATTGACAAATATTTGTGTTAAATATATAATTATGTAAGAAATTTATTGGCGAGAGATAAAAACATTAAGCGCCGATATTAAACGATTTATTAAATTCCAATAGCATTATGCTCGGAGTTGCAACGCTCGCTCGGCACTGTGTGTGAGATTTACGGGCTACTCTTTATACAGAGGAAAATATAATCAAAGCGGCGGCAACGTCTATTAATTACAGTTTGAACCTAAACTGCACGTCTGTGCTCACCGTCGAGAGCGCGAATTTAAGCGGCGTTACGGCAATAAGACAGTGAAAGTAACGCTCCGTAAAAAAAATGGATTCAACGCGTTGCTTATATGGATTGCCGACAACAAACTTATCGGGCTCCGGACTTTGATTGAGACGGAAAAATTGATTTATGAGCCGAAGCGCGTCCCGTCAGCCCAAACGGCCTTGAAAATTTTGCAAAATAGGAGTGGACATGTCGTGTATTCTAAAAAAATTACGGCTTGCCGTATCAATATTATTTGCTCTTGCCGTAATGCTTTGCGGTTGTTCTGAAACGCCGCCGGCAACGCCGACATGGAATGAAAAGGATTCTTGGAGCGTATATCTCTATGTCTGCGGTTCCAACCTCGAAACAAAGATGGGCGTAGCAAGTAGAAATATCAATGAGATTCTTGCGGCGGATATTCCGACAAACGTCAATATCGTACTACAAACCGGCGGAGCGAGCAGATGGCGCTCTCATGATATTCCGAACGACAAAATATGCCGATATACCGTAAAGAACGGCGAACTTGCCGAAGACCAACGGCTCGAAAACGCCTCTATGGGCGATAAACAAACGCTGTCCGATTTCATAGACTATTGCCTTAAAAATTACCCCGCCGAAAGGACGGCATTGATTTTATGGGACCACGGCGGAGGAGTTTCGGGTGAAGTGTGCTTTGACGAAAATTACGGAATGGACAGCCTCACTCCCTTTGAACTGAAAAAAGCGTTGGAAGAGCGAGATGCGCACTTCGATTTGATAGGGCTTGACGCCTGTCTCATGGCGACTAACGAAATGGCGGCGACCATTCACGATTATGCCGACTTTATGCTGGCCTCGGAGGAGATCGAACCTACGGGCGGCTGGGATTACGGCGCGCTCGTCGGAAATCTTTCAGACGATAAAACCGTCGAGGAAACTTGCAGAGCAGTGGCGGACGCATACATAAAAAAGTGCGAAAAATCCCAAGGCGGCGATATTGCTACGATGTCCGTTTTCGATCTCGGCAACTATACGGATTTTTCGTCGGCGTTTGACGAATTCGCTCAAAGTTTAATCGAGGCGTCAAACAAACTATTCGGAAATTTCAACGTTGTGCAAGCTTCGGAGCAGGCGTGCAAATTCGGGGCAATCGGTCAGAACGAGGGCGCGAGCAATTTAATAGATTTATACGATTTTGCCGAGCCGCTTTCGGCCGACAATCCAAAGGCGTTGGCGCTGATGCGCGCGATAGAGAACTTTGTGCCGTATAAAACGAGTGCGAGCAGAAAGGACTTGGGCGGCGTATCTCTGTATTTTCCTTTATATTATGACCCAACCGCATTGACGGCGTATTTCACGCTCTGTTCGAGTCAAGCCTATAAAAACTATCTTTCGGGTATTTATTTAAACAACGGCGGCATCAACTTGACGTTTTCGGACAGAGGAAGCATTGGCGAGGACGGGTGCTTTAAGGTAAGTTTGACGCAAGAGAGCAAAAAGTACTTGAAATCGGTGGAGTTTTCCATTTTGAGCCTTGCCGAAAATCCCGAAGGTACTATGAAAATAGTGCAGATGGGTGTGGATAACGACATTGGTTCGGATTGGGAGAATCTGACGTTTAAAAGTAATTTCCGCGGAGTTTGGATGGCGCTCAATGGCGCGTATCTCAATTTTTCGGTTGTGGAGAGCAACGAAGAGTATGTTATATTTTCCGCGCCGGTAATTGCGAACGGAGCGCGCAGTAATTTGCGATTTATGTTCGTATGGGACGATAGCTATTTCAACGGCGGATATTACAAGATTATAGGTCTATGGAACGGCCTCGACGAATACAACCTTGCGGACAAACAAATCACTCCCCTTAAAGAGGGCGACGAAATCACCTTGCTTTGCAAAAAGATCAATCCCGAATCAATAATACCCATTGAAGAAACGGAGCTCAGCGAGGGCGAAACGGTAATTATCGGAAGCGATGGAGGAGAAATCAAGGAACTTCCGCTCAAAGATAAAAATTATCGCTACGTATTTATCGTCACGGATATTTTCGGAAATAGATATTATTCGGATACCGCGAATATGGAAATGAAATATACCTATGACGAATTGCTTGAAAATCCTCTGCCGGACGGTGAATATGCGGCGGACATTACCGATATCTATTATGACGAAACTTGGGGAGCGGTCGGTTGAAAAGGGGTTTTTATTTGAATTGTTTCATTGATAATAAAAATTTTGTGATATAATTAAAATACAGGAGAAACTATGAAAAAGTTTTTTTTAATTTTGTCGGTTGTCATTATTTCGCTATTTTGTTTTGCCGGTTGCGTTGACGCGGACGATCCGAATACTCCTGAAATATCAGACATGACGGGCGGACATACTCACACTTTTAACGAACAGAAGTGGGAGTATGATGAAGATACCCATTGGCACGCCTCCACTTGCGAACATTTCGCCGAACGCGGCAATGAGGCCGAACACTCGATGAAGAACGGAGAGTGCGAAGTATGCGGTTACAGCGCAGTCGGCATGACGGTCGAAGAATTTACTCAAAACCATGCGGAGACGGCAAGAGATTTTGCAATGCTCTGCGCGGAGATAAACCCTCAAAGCGCGCTTGCGGCCAAAATTTCTTCCGAGTTCGTGTGGTTCGTTACCGACGAAAACAACAAACTCACCGCCGTGACGTATATCTATACGGTGACGGGAGATGATGGTAAAAACCAAGTAAACATAGCAACGCGTTCGGGGCTGAATAAGATAGATTTGAAAGAAGTGGCGGCAGGTAACGTGAGCTTGCAATATCAGGACAGGAATTTGACTTCGCGCGGCAACGAGTTTTCGTATAATTCTAATCAAGCCGAATATCAAGCGCTTGCGGTAAAACTCGTTGACTTGTTTGCGGAAACGGAAAATTACGAGGTAAGCCCGTATAGTAGCGAGCCGCTTTTGAGGCTTGCAAGCGTTGATAAGATCAAGGGTGAGGACGGCTTCGGAATTAACGTGTTCGATTTTATCGATACGGGCTATGCCCGTTATTATGTGCGCGTTACGGCAGACGAAAACGCGTCTGTAAACGATTTGATTGGGATTCTGGACACGACGGAAAAAATAGCCCGTCATACAACCCAAGTTAAAGAATACGGAGCTTTGGTCTATAAAAATATTCTGAATTAAAAGTTGTTACAAATTTTATCAAAGTGATAGTCTGTTTAAAAGACGGCGGTTAAAATTTTATTTTGCCGTGACAGTGGTGAGCCGTAAAGGCTTGCCGCAGATTTGAGACATTTTTGCACAAAAAAACAGTCCATTGAATGGACTGTTTTCTGTTTTTTAAATCAATTTCTTGCCGTCGGAAAAAGCATTGCCGACTTTTTCTCCTATTCTCCTGTATGTGGAAGCGATGGGATCGAAAATGATGAGGTCGAGTTTGCCGAGGTCGATATTGCCTTTTTCGTCAAGGACTTCACCGTCCGCGCTGACGTTGACGATTTTGCCTATTACATTTCCGTCCTCGTTGAACTTTTCCAGCTCACATTCGAGAGTGACGGGAAACTCATCTATGACGGGTGCGCAGACATGCTCCGCCCTATGGGTGTGCAGTTTGGCTTTTTCCAGCTTATTAGCCTCTTTATTCGCCGAAACAATGCCTACATAGTCGGAGGCGAGCATGTTCTTTACGTCTCCGAAGCTGACCGTGAACGCCTTATTTAAGGCAATATTTTCCGTCGTTTTATGCGGAGACAACGAAATGACTATCTTGTTTGCGTCGTAAACGCCGCCCCACGCCGCATTCATGGCGTCTGCATTTCCGTTCTTGTCGTACGTGCCGATTATAAGCACCGGCTGTGGAAGCACCCATGTCTGTTTACCGAAATTCTTTCTCATAAATAACTCCTTTTAAATCTAATTTTTTAATCTTTTCTTAAATATTTAATTTTGAAAGCAAACCTACGCTTTTGCCGCAAGCCCCGATTTGCGTGTTCCGCCTTTGCCGTTTTCAAAGGGAGCCATCGGCAGTGCGCCGTGAGGGTGGGTCTCAACCTGATTGACCATAGGTCTGATTTCGGCGAACGAGGCAATATCCACGAGTCTGTCGGGATAGAAGTTTGAAACGCCTATGGCGCGGAGCTTACCCTCTTTATACAGTTCTTCCAATGCTCGCCACGCGCCGTAGTAGTCCGAAAACGGCTGGTGCAGGAGCATTAAATCGATATAGTCTGTCTGCAATTTTTGAAGCGACTGCTCGACCGATTTTCTGCACTCGTCGTAGCCGTAGTGTTCCACCCAAACTTTCGTTGTAAGAAAGATTTCCTCACGGGAAACGCCCGACTTTTTGATCGCGGAGCCGACTTGTTCTTCATTGAAATAGCTCTGCGCCGTATCGAGGTGGCGGTAGCCGACTTCGAGCGCGTCGAGCACGCACCTTTCACACTCTTCCTGCGACACCTGATACACTCCATATCCGAGCTGCGGCATCTTCACGCCGTTTGATAATGTTATATATTGCATAATCGTGCTACCGTTCATTTTTATATTAAGTATTATACTCATAATCTTTAAAAAGTAAATAGGCTATTTAAAAGAAACTATGAGTATAAGCATTTATAATCGGATGGGAGTCTATGGACAAAAGCGTCGTTTAAGACGTAAATTCCGTCCTCTCCGTTCGGGCTGAAAAACGGTTATATTAACCTTGCGGAAAACGTCTGTTTTTCCAACTGCCCTTTGAGGTAAAATTCTTTCTGTAAACTTTATTGAAAAATATCCGCCGAAAACGGCGGATATTTTTTCTGTTTTATTCGGTCGGATTTTTCGGCTTCCTTGACAGCGCAAAGTGTATGGCGCACCAGATTACTGAAACGGACAGCAAAATTAAAAAATAAGGCACGACGTTGCAGGACCAGCCGAGTCCGATTTGCGGAATATGCAAGAGCGCTGTCGCAACAAAACATATGGCAAAGATAATTAAATACCTGTATGGCCTTCCCTTTTGCCTTCGTTTTTTCGGGACATTTTGTAGCGGAGCTTCAAATCCATTCTCGGGTTGCAGCATGACTTTGAGTTTCAAAAGTCCGAAAGACGTTCCCGAATTGAATGCTGCAATGGGCAGAAAGGCTATGAGTAAATTCAGAACCGTGAAAGTCAGGCTCGAAAAGGAGAAGGAATTTGTAAGGATCGCTCCGACCGTCGAACCCAGCAGGTTGTTCATGGAGTAGGTGAGCGCTCTCGAAAGGGGAATCTGCGTCAGTATGCACAGGACAGCGGCGCAGAAGAGGAAATTTACGAAGTCCGATACGTACTTCCGGACAAGATTGTTTTCTTTGATAGTCTTTCCGTTTTTTACGTTGATAAGAACAAGGCAGGCTATAAGTATGCCGGCCGCGACGAGAGTGCCGACGTTCATTCCTATACCCGTTGCGTCGCCTATGTAATAAAAGTTGTTGCCCTCGCCGCCGGAAACGTTGCATATATAATTGAATACGAGATATATGTGCCCGTTGCATATGACCGATCTGAAAAGCATTTTCAAAACGGAGACTGTTTGTCTTTCGGTAAGTTTTACGAGGGCGATAATTATCATGACAACTTGCGCCGCGAGCGCGTCTATCGTTATCAGAAAGGCAAAGACGTCCTGTATCGCTCCGTAAATATTGAGAGTTTCCGAAGGGGAGCTGCCTATATTTTCGAAAAATGTCTCTATACGGTCGAGTTTAAGTTCGGCGAAGGTAAAACAATTTATCGTGTCGCCGAAAATCGTGTTCTCTCCCAGAATCACTACCGGACGTGAATAGCAGATTACGGTGAGAAGAAACATGAGAACCATGGCAGTAAACGCCGCCGCCGCGCACAGAGTTTCCTTCGGGTCGGATTTCCACCCGTGGGGATTGCCGTAGAGCGCGCAGAGCTCTTCGTATGTTACGGGCTTTTCTTCGCCGCCGTCGGCATTTTCCGCGGACAAAACTTCCGCTTCTTCCGTTTGAGTTTGGCTCATAGAGGCAGTATCACCTCCGTCGTGCCGAAATCGGTAAACAGGGAATGCATTTCCGTTGACATCAGGTCCTTGGGGTCGTCGCCTATTATGGCTTGAAGGGTGTAGTCGATTTTGGATAATCTCCCCTCTGAAACATAATACTCTATATTCAACGAAGCTATATGTTCGTTGATTTCCGAATTTGCCGTGCTTGCGTATTCGCCGAGCGTGCCCGTTATCGAATAAACGGCCTGTTTGAATTTCTCGAAGGGCATGCAAAAGCCGTAGTCGGTCTTTACAAAATAGGAGCCGTCGAAATCCGCCGCGTAGATGAACATGCTCAATTCGGATATGTCCGCGAAGGAGTCGAGGGGATATTCCTTTGACCCCTTTTTAAGCACATATCCGGTAAAGTAGTAGTTGCTCCCGTAAATTTCTTTTATCTTTTTGTCCATTTCGTCGTCGGTATAATACTTATCGTCGCCGAATACGGGCAGTCTGGAATAGTATTCGAAACCGTCGTCGGTCTGCTCCATATAGAAATCGACTTGCATGGAGGGAATGGTCTGATTGAAGTATGCCTTTGTGTAGTCGAACTTAAATGTTTGCAGATATGTCGCGTCCAACGATTGATAGTGACCGCTGTAAGTTGTCGTAACCGTACAATTGTTGTAGGCCTTGTTTGAAAGAACGGAATTATAGTAGCTGGAAGTGACCGCCTCGCCCGACTTTGGCAAAGGGGCGAAGTACCTGAATCCGTTTGAGGATCTGACTACATACAGAGAAGTTTTGCAGTCTTTGAGGTTTCCGTCCGTATAGTGAACCGTCATATCGGTTGCGGAGTAAATTTTTCCGTCTATTCCGAGCTCGTCTGTCTCGCTTGCCGTCAGAATTTTGTTGGGACTGTAATTTTTAAGAGTGCACTCGGCGGTTGCTCCGTCTAATTGCTCTTTTAAAAACGCTCTTACGGCGGAGGTCTCGGAATCGTACGTTTCTTCCGAAAGATAACCTTTGAAAGTTTCGCCGTAACTCTCGTTTGCAGAGCAAGCCGTAAATACCGTCGGCATGCAAAGCGCTATCAATAAAAGCGCCGTATAGATAATTTTTTTCATATTATTAAATTAATAAGTAATAAACTTTAAAATTATTAAACTGAGTAGGCGGTTAAAACTTCGCAGATTTTTGTGTAATTCACTTCCTGCGCTCTATTGTTGCATTTGACGATTTCGTAAATGTACCAGATAACCAAGCCGATGGACGAAGCTACCGAAATCAGGATACCGAGTACGGGAACGAACGACAGTAAACCGCTTATGAGACCTATTGCAATCGTAACCACAATTTTCACTATTGCGTAAACGTAGTCGCCCACGTAAAATCTTCCGGCGCATACTCCGCCGAGGAATACGCTCAACAATGTCGCCGCGAGTTTGCTTTTTACGGTGAGCGCGTTCAAGGGGGCAAACGCCTCGTCTTTCGCTGCGGATAACTTCTTGTTCAAAGCAAAGGCGTCGTTTGCCGATAATTGCTTGTTGAACTTTTCTGTTAAGAATCTGACTTTTTCTGTTTGCATAATTTTTCTCCTTTTTAACAGCATTTTGCTGTATTTTTGAATATTATACAGCTTTCTGCTGTAAAATGTCAAGTAATATATGAAGATTTTTTCTAAAAGATTGAGAGAATTGAGATTATCCGCCGGATTATCGCAGCAGGAAGTCTCGGAAAAATTGGGTATCAGACAGCAGTCGTACGCAAGGTATGAAAACGGAAAGGGAGAACCGAACCTCGACACGCTTGCGGAAATAGCCAAAATTTTTGACGTCAGCGTCGATTATCTGTTGGGACTTTCGATGTTTTGAATGCGGCGAGTATACATGCGATAAAAAAGTCGCAGAACTTTGAAGTTCTGCGACCCTTTGCCGTAAATTTTATCAGTACTTATAAGGCGCGCCCTTTAAGGCGGTTCCGTTGCGGCGCAACGGGAGTGGGATTAGGCTATTTTTCAGATAATTCCTTTTCGCGGAGCAGTCGCGCATATTCTTGCGAGTCTATCGGCAGGGATACGCGTCCGCCCTTCCAAGCCGAGAGGTACGCCGCGTTTATTATGGAGAGAGTTTTTGCACTGTCGCAGCCTTCGGCAATCGGCTTTCTGCCGTAGAGCACTGCCGAGGCGAAGTTTTCAAGCATTTTTTCGTAGGCGTTCTGCGGCTCTTCGAATTCCGAGACTTGCGTAAATTCTTTTAGCTCCTGACGGGAAGTGACTTGCGCGCTCTTCATGTAGTCGCGGATATCGCAGTCGAAGCGAGATACAGTCAGCCTGTATCCGTCGAGAAGTATGCGCCCTTTCGTGCCGACAATCTCCAATCGCTGCGAGTCACCGCCCTCGCCGGTAGTGACGACAAACGTTCCCGTCAATTTGTCGGGATAATTCATAATAACGGTGGCTTCGTCGTCTACGTCGAAGCCGTTATATTTTCCGAAAGGTATCTCGGCATAGACGCTTTGAGGCAGACCGAAGAGGTATTGCCACATGTCCAGAAGGTGATATCCCTGATTGATGAGAGCTCCGCCGCCCTCGCCCGTCCAACTGCTGCGCCAAGCCGCGGAGCGGTGGTAGTACTCCGTTCTGAAATATCCGGTGTTTTCGAAAAGTATGCGCTCCGTTTTGCCTATCGCGCCCTCGTCCAACAGCTTTTTGATTTGCACGTAGTGGGGATAGGTTCTCTGATGACACATCATGGCGTAGACTTTGCCGGATTTTTCCGCCGCGGCGTTTATTGTTTCGGCGTCTGAAAATGTCACGCCGGCGGGCTTGTCGCACAAGACGTGTTTTTTTGCGTTCAGTGCTCGGATGGCCATGGCCGGATGGGATTTATGCGGAGTTACTATTATCACCGCGTCGAAGAGTTCTCCGTTTTCGTACAGAGCGTCCTCGCCGCGGCAGATTTTGACGGAGCTTTTCAGATTTTCCGCCGCCCACTTCGCGTTTTCTTCGCTTCTGCAACATACCGCCGAAAGTTCGAGCCCGTCGATTTTTCCGCCGTCTGCCATAAGGGCGTATTTTTTGCCCATAGAGCCTATTCCCAGCACCGCGCAACGCACTTTTTCCATTTTAAAAACTCCTTTTCAGATTTATTTAAACATAGAGCGGCGGAGATTTCCGCCGCTCTCGCATCAAACAATGTTCGATAAAGCCGAATTTAATTATATTTATTCGTCTTTGAACAGGTTCTTTATCATAGTATTCACATACAGCACGGGCACTACCGAAATTTTGTCGGCGTACTTGACCGCCGACTTCATGTTTTTTGCCGGAACAAGCACTTTTTTAAAGCCCATTTTAACGCACTCCGCAACTCTCTTTTCGCAGTAGCTGACGGCGCGGACTTCGCCTGTCAGACCGACCTCCCCGAACACCGCCGTATAGCGGTCTATGGGCTTTGAGTAGTAGGCGGAGGCGAGAGCGGCGCATATCGCGAGGTCGCATGAGGGCTCGTTTAGCTTAATGCCGCCCATTGCGTTTACATACACGTCGTAGCCGCCGAAGTTGAGACCGCACCTCTTTTCGAGCACGGCGATAAGCACGGCAAGTCTGTTATAGTCTATTCCGAGCGGCATGCGCCTCGGCAAGCCGAAGGAAGTTTTCGAAACAAGGGTCTGAATCTCCACGTTCATGCACCTTGCGCCCGTCTGTGCCGGAGTGACGGCGCTCCCGGGCTCTTCGCCGCGGCTTTCGGAAAGGAATATCCCCGAGTAATCGGTTACGGCAATTATTCCGTTCTCCGTCATCTCGAAAACTCCGACTTCGGCAACGTTTCCGAACCTGTTTTTTACGGCTCTCAAAATGCGGAAATTTTCCTGATTTTCGCCTTCGAAGTAAAGCACGGTGTCCATTATGTGTTCGAGCACCTTCGGACCGGCGAGGGCGCCCTCTTTGGTCACGTGTCCGACTATAAAAAACGTTATATTCCGGCTCTTTGCTATGCGCATGAGCTTTGCGGCACATTCGCGGACCTGTCCCACAGAGCCGGCGGAGGAGGAGAGGTCCTCCGTATAGACCGCCTGAATGGAGTCTATCACGCAGAATTCAACGCCGTCGAGCTCGTTTTCGAGATTGTCTATGCAAGTCTCGTTCAAGAGCAGCATATCGGAGCATTTGAGGTTGAGCCTCTGCGCTCGCATCTTGACCTGCGAACAGCTCTCCTCCGCGGAGACGTACAGAACCTTTCTGCTCTCCGAAAGGTAGGCGGCTATCTGCGTCAGCAAAGTCGATTTTCCTATTCCCGGGTCGCCGCCGAGGAGCACCATGGAGCCGGCTACGATTCCGCCGCCCAGAACGTTGTCGAATTCGGATATCCCCGAAGGCGTTCTGTCGAACTTTTCATAGGTTATTTCAAAGAGGGGTCTCGCCCTCGAAACGACGGGCTTCTCCGAAGCGCTCTTTTTCTCCGTTGGAGCAACCGTCTCCTCTATCATGCTGTTGAAAGTTCCGCACGAGGGGCATTTGCCCAACCATCGCGGACTGACTGCGCCGCATTCCGCGCATACGAAACGCGTATTGAGTTTAGCCATCTTTTTTGTCTCCCAAAAGGGCGCAGGCATAAGCGGTTATTCCGAGCCCTCTGCCCACAAATCCCAGCTTTTCGCATGTGCCGGCGGCGACTGCCACGCGCTCTTCGTCTATATTAAGCGCGCGCGCTATTTTTTTGACCATGGAATCTATGTAAGGCGAAAGTCGGGGCTTTTCCGCCTGCACCGAGACAGATATGTTCAGCGGCGCATATCCGGCTTTCAGAACCTCCTTTAATGCCTCCGCGCACATATGCGCGCTGTCGGCGTTCTCATATTCGGGAGAGGAGTCGGGGAAATAGTGACCTATGTCTTTTAGACCGGCGGCGGATAATATGGCGTCCGTCACCGCGTGGAATACTACGTCTCCGTCGCTGTGGGCTATCAACGAGCGGTCACAGTCTATTTTTACTCCGCCTAAAACCACGCCGTTTCCCTCTCCGAAACAGTGTACGTCTATGCCGAAACCTATCCTTCTCGCGGCGAGATCGTCAACGGGCAAGACTGCGGCTTCCTTTAAAAAGTCGGAGGCAAAGGTCAGTTTGCGGTTGCTCTCTTCGCCCTCCACAACGTGGGGGAAGGCGCAGAATTCGCAGTACACGGAAGAGTCGTCGGTAAATTCCCTGTCGCCGGCAAGCTCGTAGGCGCGTCTTATGTCATCGGTAAAAAATCCCTGCGGAGTCTGTATTCTGTAAAGTGAATTTCTCTCTTGATATCCCGTGACCAGCCCGTAGTTTGCGGTGGCTATCGTATCCGTGCAGTGCAGAGCGCAGACGGCGCTGCCGAACCTCTTTACGCTGTCGATACATTTTTTAATGAGTTCGCGAGAGACGTAGGGACGCGCGCCGTCGTGAATGAGAACTATATCTCCGGTGACGGCGGCAAGAGCTCTTTTGACGCTCTCCGTGCGCGTTGCTCCGCCCTTTACTACTTTGAAGCCGAACGGCGCGGCAAGGGCGCTAATTTCTTCAAAATCACATTCAGACGAAGCTATTATAACTTCGTCTGTCTCGGGTATGTCGAATTTTTCGAGCGTATGCCACAGCGCCGGCGCGCCGTGCAGGGGGGCGAGAAGTTTGTTTCTGCCGAGTCCGGCGCGCTCGCCCCTTCCGGCGGCCGCTATTATTACGCTTATTTTATGGTTCTTCGCCGTTATCATATTTGCTCTTCCTTTCCGTAGGCTGCGGCTCGGTTTCGGTATTTTCGAGGGATTCCTTCATCTGTCTGCGCTGTTTGAGGAATTTCTCGTTTACGCGGCTGTATTTGATACTTGTGCCTATTACGTCTGTTATATCCATAAGCGTTACAAACGCAACGGGGTCGTTGCGAGAAACGACTTCGCGCAGTTTTGCGACTTGGAATCTGTTTATAACGCAATATATGACTTGTTTTTCCGATTGTGAATAGTAACCTCGCGCCTCTATCACTGTAAGGCCTCTGCCGAATTCGTCGGAGAGCGCATGACATACGGCGTCGTATCTCGAAGTGATTATAAGAGCGCCTTTCGCCTGATCGAGACCGTCGGAGATGAAGTCTACGGCTTTGCTCGCCACGAAATACGCAACTATGGAGTAGAGGGCCGGAGTGAAGTCGGAAGAGGTACTGCTGGGCACCGCGCCGCTGAACGCGAGTATGCCTACGAGTATATATAGGAATATGTTGAAGATCAGCACGAAGTTTCCGACGGAGAGATTGAGCTTTTTTGCGAACATCACGGCAAGGCTCTCCATGCCGTCCATCGTTCCGCCGAAACGTATGGCCATTCCGCTGCCTATTCCGGATAAAAGTCCGCCGAATATGGCGCAGATTATCTTCTCCGCTCCGCCTATGGGCGAGCCGTTAATGAAAAAGTCGGGGAGAAATCTGGGGACGACCTGCTCGAACACGAGGGAAGTAAGCGAATATATCATTATCGCGAAAAGGGAGTAGAGGGTGAATTCTATGCCCTGCCTTTTCATGGCGAAGAGGAATACGGGAGCGTTCAAAAGAATGAGGGGGATCCATAACTGTATGTATGAAGCCACGTAATCCGGACAGTATGTCTGGACAAGCTGGACTATGAGCATGGATACGCCCGAGAGACCGCTGTCGTAAAAGTTCGCCGGCAGCAGCAACAGCGTGACGCCGGTTGCGTTTACGACTCCGGCCGCAAACAGTAGGATAAAGTTCTTGATTTTGAAATGAATTCCCTGTATTTTCATCATTCGCCCTGTATTATTTCGTATAGAGAGGAGGCCTCGTCTTTTTTTACGTTTTCTTTTATGCCGAGGACCCTGAATTTAACCGAACCGCCGGCAAAATTCAATTCCACGACGTCGCCCGTGTTTACTCTGTGCCCGGGCTTTGCTTCTCTGCCGTTTATGGAAACCTTGCCCTTCTCGCAGGCTTCTTCGGCGAGCGTCCTTCTCTTCAAGATGCGCGATAACTTCAAAAATTTGTCGATTCTCATAAATTTCAAAAAAACGCTTGACTTTATTTTTTTCGGGTAGTAGAATAGTACAATGTATTAAAATGCGATTTTTATCACCTTTTTTCCCGAAAAGTGAAATTTCAAGCAGATAAAAACGCCGCTAATTGTCGGGACGTGTTGAGTTTTACGCGTTCAGTATACACTAAAAAATCGGTCTTGTAAAGTGCGAGAGCCAAAAAATCTCTCTCAAACCGAAAAAATTTTTATATTCTATATTTATGTAAATATACATTTGCAGTATTGTGCGCGGTGAAAAGATATATCCGCGCGATAGCCTGAATGTGAAAATATATAGCGGACAAACCGCTCAAAGGAGTTCTTTTAATGAATTTACCCGTTCACAAGTATGGCAAAACCGAGAGGCGTAAGTTCGGAAAAATCAACGAAGTTATCGATATTCCCGATCTCGTGGAGATTCAGAAGTCGAGCTACGACGCGTTCATCAAGGAGGGCATTTCCGAAGTATTCGAGGATTTCATGCCCATAACCGACTATTCCGATCACTACGAACTCTACTTTCTCGACCATTGGTTCGACGAAAAACCCAAGTACGACGAAAAGGAGTGCCGCAACCGCGACGCCACTTACGCCCTTCCCATGCACGTAAAGGTGCGCCTTGTAAACAAGGTGCGCGGCGACGTCATCGATCAGGACGTATTTATGGGCGAATTCCCTCTCATGACCGACTCGGGCTCGTTCATAATCAACGGCGCGGAGAGAGTTATCGTATCTCAACTTGTCCGTTCGCCCGGCGTCTACAACGCCTCCACGCGCGATAAGTCCGGCAAGGAGATGTTCGCAACCACCGTCATTCCCAACCGCGGCGCATGGCTCGAACTCGAACAGGACGCGCAGGGCGTGCTCTGGGTGCACGTGGACAGAAAGCGTAAGATTTGCGTAACGGTGCTTTTGCGCGCGCTCGGCTTCGGCTCCGACAGGGCGCTCATGGACCTCTTCGCCAACGACAAAATGATAGAGAATACCATCGCCAAAGACACCACGAAGTCGGAGAGCGACGGTCTCATCGAACTTTACCGCCGTCTGCGCCCGGGCGAAGTGCCCACCGAGGCGTCCGTAAGACAGCATCTCAACAATCTGTTCTTCGACCCCAGACGTTACGACGTGGTTAAAGTCGGAAGATATAAGTTCAACAAGAAGCTCAATCTTGCGTACAGGCTCCCCGGCTGCAAGCTGGCGGAGGATGTAGTCAATCCCGAAACGGGCGAGATAATGGCGCACGCCGGCGACGTAGTTTCGGAGGCTCTCGCAATAGAGATGCAGGATTCGGGCGTAAACGAGGTATTCGTGCTTGTGTCCGACCCCGAGCAGGGCGAAATAAAGCACAAGATAATAGCCAACAACACGGTAAACTGGCGTTCGGTTTCGGATAAGCCCCACAAGATGTTCGGGCTTCTGCCGACCATTTATTATCCCAATTTCCTGTTCATGAAAAAGATTGCCGCGGAGTGCGAAAACGCCGTTCCCGAGCAGGTAGCCGACAAGTATATGGACGAAATAAACGCCATATATTATGTGGCGGAGACCCCTGAAACGGAGGACGAAAAGCCCGAGGACAAGAAAAACCGCGAGAGAAGAAGAGAGCAGAGAATAAGATTTGTAAACGCCTGCAAGAAGTTCGACGAGCTTCTCCGTTCGGACAAAACCGAGCTGGACAACGACGAAAAGAAAGAGATCAAAGCTGTGGTTGAAAAGCTCGACCACAAGCACATAACCGTGGACGATATAGTCGCGGCGATTTCCACCAATATAGATTTGCAGTACGGCATCGGCACGATAGACAATATCGACCACCTCGGCAACCGCCGCGTGCGTTCGGTAGGCGAGCTATTGCAGAATCAGTTGAGAATAGGTATAGCAAGGCTCGAAAAACTTATAAAGGAGCGCATGGCCACGCAGGACGCAATGGAGGTCACCCCCTCCGGACTCATCAACGTGCGTCCCGTCTCCGCCGTTATCCGCGAGTTCTTCGGCTCTTCGCAGCTCTCGCAGTTCATGGATCAGACCAATCCGGCCGCGGAGCTCACCCATAAGAGAAAGCTCTCCGCGCTCGGCCCCGGCGGACTCAACCGCGACAGAGCGACTTTCGAAGTGCGCGACGTTCACCACTCTCACTACGGCAGACTCTGCCCCATAGAGACTCCCGAAGGTCAGAACATAGGACTTATTTCCTCTCTCGCGACTTTCTCGAAGGTCAACGAGTACGGATTTATAATGAGCCCTTACAGAAAGGTGGAAAAGGACGAGAACGGCGTTCCCACCGTAACCGACCACGTGGACTATCTCACGGCGGACGAAGAGGACAGGTATATCGTGGCGCAGGCGAACGAGCCTCTCGACGAGCACAATCATTTTGTAAATTCGCACATAGGCTGCCGCCACCGCGACCTCATAACGCAGTATCCTCCCGAAAAGATGGATTATATGGACGTCAGCCCCAAACAGCTCGTTTCGGTAGCTACCGCGCTCATACCTTTCCTTGAAAACGACGATACCAACCGCGCCCTCATGGGTTCGAACATGCAGCGTCAGGCGGTGCCTCTCATGAAGACCGAGTCGGCGATAGTGGCTACGGGCATAGAGGTCGCGATAGCGCGCGACAGCGGCGTGCTCGTCCGCGCAAAGAACGCCGGCGTTGCTGTGGGCGTTGCCTCCGACTGCATCAAAATTCAGGAGGACAACGGTCTCATAACCGAATACAAGCTCAAAAAATTCGAGCGTTCCAATCAGTGCACATGCCTCAACCAGCGTCCCATTATAAACACGGGCGACAGAGTTGAAGCCGGCGAAATAATAGCCGACGGTCCGGCCACCAACAACGGCGAACTCGCGCTCGGCAAGAATATTCTCATAGGCTACATGGAGTGGGAGGGCTACAACTACGAGGACGCCATTCTCATCTCCGAAAAGCTGGTTCAGGACGACGTATTCACGTCCATTCATATAGAAGAGCATGAGACGGAGGCGCGCGACACCAAGCTCGGTGCCGAAGAGATAACGAGAGATATCCCCAACGTCTCCGAGGACGCTCTTAAAGACCTCGACGAGAACGGCATCATAAGGATAGGCGCCGAAGTTCAGACGGGCGACATTCTCGTCGGCAAAGTTACGCCCAAGGGCGAAACCGAACTTACCCCCGAAGAGAGGCTTCTCCGCGCCATATTCGGCGAGAAAGCGAGAGAGGTCAGAGATACCTCTCTTAAAGTGCCTCACGGCGAGGGCGGCATAGTCGTTGACGTGAAGATATTCACGCGTGAAAACAAGGACGAGCTCTCTCCCGGCGTATCCAAACTCGTGCGCGTATATATAGCGCAGAAACGTAAGATACAGGTCGGCGACAAGATGGCCGGACGCCACGGAAACAAGGGCGTTATTTCGAGAGTTCTGCCGCAGGCGGATATGCCTTTCCTTGCGGACGGAACTCCTCTGCAAATAGTGCTCAATCCCCTCGGCGTTCCTTCGCGTATGAATATAGGTCAGGTGCTCGAAGTTCACCTCGGACTCGTATGCAAACAGCTCGGCTGGAAGATTGCCACTCCCGTATTCGACGGCGCAACCGAGCAGGATATTAAAAAGCTCTTCCAGGAGAACAACATACTCAACCCCGAAGGCAAAGTGGACGGCAAAATTCAGGTCTACGACGGCAGAACGGGCGAACCTTTCGAAAACCGCGTAACCGTCGGCGTACAGTATATGATAAAGCTCATACACCTTGTCGACGACAAGATTCACGCGCGTTCCATAGGTCCTTACAGCATAGTGACGCAGCAGCCTCTCGGCGGCAAGGCGCAGTTCGGCGGCCAGCGTTTCGGCGAAATGGAAGTGTGGGCGCTCGAAGCCTACGGCGCGGCGCATGTGTTGCAGGAGATCCTTACCGTCAAGTCGGACGATATCGTCGGACGTGTAAAGACCTACGAAAGCATCGTTAAGGGCAACAATATTTCCGAGCCCGGGGTACCCGAGGCGTTCAAAGTGCTCCTTAAAGAATTGCAATCCCTCGCGCTGGACGTGAAAGTGCTCACGGAGAGCGGCGAAGAGCTTGTCATTCGCGAGCTTGACGATGATGACGACGCTATCCCCACCGCAAGGGCGCGCGAGATTCAGGAAATAGAGGACAGCAAGCCCGAAGAAGAGGTGGAAATTGTCCGCGAGAACGTCGGCGGAGAAGAGCTCGAACTCGAACCCATCTCCATCTTCGACAACGACGAGGACGACTTTGCGAGCAAGGAACTCTTCGGCGGCGACGAGGAGGATGACGATATGGAATCCTTCGGCGACGACGATGACCTCGACGATAAATTCACTCTCTTTGACGAGGACGCGGACGAGTCCGACGACGAAGAAGAAAGCGCCGACAAGGACGAGGATAAGGAGTAAAAGGGAGGTAATATATGTTTGAATTAAACGATTTCAACTCAATTAAAATCAGCGTAGCTTCTCCCGAAAAAATCAGGGAACTTTCCAAGGGCGAGGTAACAAAGCCCGAAACCATAAATTACAGAACGCAGAAGCCCGAAAAGGACGGACTTTTCTGCGAACGCATCTTCGGACCCATGAAGGACTGGGAATGTCATTGCGGCAAGTACAAGAGAATACGCTACAAGGGCATTACATGCGAGAAGTGCGGCGTTGAAATTACGCGCGCAAAGGTCAGAAGAGAGAGAATGGGACACATAGAGCTGGCCGCTCCCGTATCGCACATATGGTATTTCAGAGGCGTGCCTTCGAGAATAGGTCTCATTCTCGATATGAGCCCCAAGGCTCTCGAACAAGTCATTTATTTTGCGGCGTACGTCGTAATAGACCCGGGCACAGTTCCCATTCTCGAATACAAGCAGGTCATCAACGATAAAGAGCTTCGCGAGATAGAGGAACAGTACGGCGACAGCGAGACCACCGGCCTTAAAGTCGGAATGGGCGCGGAGGCTATACGCGAACTTCTTATGGCGGTTGACCTCGATAAGGAATGTGAAGAGGCAAGGAAGATAATAGACACCTCCTCCGCAAGCCAGAAGAGGCTCAAAGCCGTCAAGAGGATAGAGATACTCGAAGCGTTCAGAAAGAGCGGCAACCGTCCCGAATGGATGATACTCACCGTTCTCCCCGTGCTTCCCCCCGATCTCCGTCCCATGCTTCAACTCGACGGCGGCAGATTTGCCTCGTCGGATCTGAACGATTTGTACAGGCGCGTAATCAACAGAAACAATCGTCTCAAAAGGATGATAGAACTCGGCGCGCCCGACATGATAGTTAAAAACGAAAAGCGCATGTTACAGGAGGCCGTAGACGCGTTGATAGACAACGGCAGGCGCGGCAAGGCTCTTTCGGGACCCTCTAACCGCGAACTGAAATCTCTTTCAGGCATGCTCCGCGGCAAGCAGGGACGTTTCCGTCAAAACCTCCTCGGCAAGCGCGTGGACTATTCCGGACGTTCCGTTATAGTAGTCGGTCCCGAACTCAAACTCTACCAGTGCGGTCTGCCCAAGGAGATGGCGATAGAGCTCTTCAAGCCCTTCGTCATGAAAAAACTTGTAGAAAGCGGACAGTGCCACAATATCAAGAGCGCGAAGCGCACAGTGGAGAAGGCGAAGCCCTTCGTATGGGACGTGCTTGAAGAAGTCATAAAGGAGCACCCCGTACTTTTGAACCGTGCGCCCACTCTTCACCGTCTCTCCATACAGGCGTTCGAGCCCGTGCTCATAGAGGGCAGAGCCATTAAAATTCACCCTCTCGTATGTACGGCTTTCAACGCCGACTTCGACGGCGACCAGATGGCAGTGCATGTTCCTCTCTCGGTAGAGGCGCAGGCGGAAGCGAGATTTCTGATGCTCTCCTGCAACAACATTTTGAAACTTTCCGACGGCAAGCCGGTTATGCAGCCTTCGCAGGATATGGTTATGGGAGCTTACTATCTCACCATAATCCGTCGCGAGGACGGCGGCTGGTACAAATGGAGCGGAGACAGGTATTACGAATGTTCGGAGGGCGACGAGGGCGCGGAAAAGTACGTGGCAAACGCCTACATTTCCGAGGACGAAGCGCTCATGGCGTATCAGCTCAAACTCATCCATATGCAGGATGAGATAAAAGTAAGGCGCACGGTAACGATAACCGACGTCAATTCCCCTTACTGCGGCGAGACCGTACAGGGCATTGTAAAGACCACAGTCGGCAGAATAATCTTCAATGCCGACATGCCTCAGGACCTCGGCTTCGTAAAGCGCGAGAACAAGGAGGATTGGCTCAAATACGAGATATCCTACGAATTCCTCGGAGACGCCGTTGCGGTGGGCAAGAAACAGCTCGGCAAGATAGTGGAGCGTTGCTTCAAGACGGGCGGCGCGCCCAGAGCCGCGGACGTCCTCGACAAAATCAAGACTCTCGGCTATAAATATTCGACCATCGGCGCCATAACCACTTCGGTATTCGATATGCATATACCCTCCGCAAAACAGGAGATAGTCGCCGAAACCGAAAAGAAAGTAATTTCCATAGAAAAGAAATATCAGCGCGGCCTTTTGAGAGAGGAAGAGCGTTACAGCGCCGTAATCGACGCTTGGGACGAGGCGACTGACAAAGTTACCGAAGAGTTGAAAAAATCTCTCGATAAATTCAACCCCATATGGATGATGGCAAACTCCGGCGCGCGCGGTTCCATCGACCAGATGAAACAGCTCTCCGGCATGCGCGGACTGATGGTAAATCCCCAAGGTAAAAAGATAGAGGTTCCCGTTAAATCGTGTTTCAGACAGGGACTTTCCGTTCTGGAATATTTCATATCGTCGCACGGCGGACGTAAAGGTCTTGCGGATACGGCGTTAAAGACGGCGGACTCCGGTTATCTTACGAGGCGTCTTGTAGACGTTTCGCAGGACGTAATAGTAAGAGAAGAGGACTGCATGGCCGGCAGCAAAAAGCCGAGAGGCATGATTGTCAAGGCTATAATAGGTCCCAACGGCGAAGTAATAGAGGGTCTCGAAGACCGCGTACAGGGCAGGTTCGTTGCGGAGGACGTATACGATAAGAACGGAAATCTCATAGTGGAGCAGAACGGTTTCGTAACCGACGCCATTGCAAAGCAGATAGTAAACTCCGGCATAGAGCAGGTTTCCATTCGTTCGGTATTCACATGCAATTCGAGATACGGCGTCTGTGCAAAGTGCTACGGAAAGAATATGGCAACCAATACCCCCGTTCAGCCCGGCGAGGCTGTCGGCGTAATAGCCGCGCAGTCCATAGGCGAGCCCGGCACCCAGCTTACCATGCGTACTTTCCATACCGGCGGTATAGCCGCTACGGGCGATATCACGCAAGGTCTGCCCAGAGTCGAAGAACTGTTCGAGGCTCGCAAGCCCAAGGGCTGCGCAACTCTCTGCGAAGTTTCGGGCGTAGTTTCCGTTGACGATAAAGACGGCGAGAAAATAGTAGTCGTCCGCGATTCTGTCACCGGCGAGCAGAAGAAGGAATACAAACTTCCGTTCAACGCCGAACTCCATGTAAAAGACGGCGACGCCGTTCAGCCGGGCACCGTGCTCAACGCCGGCTCGGTATATCCGCAGGATATCCTCCGCGTTTCGGGCGTCAAGGGCGTTCAGGACTATATCCTCGAACAGGTACAGTCGGTATACCGCTCGCAGGGCGTTGATATCAACGATAAGCACGTTGAAATTATCGTCCGTCAGATGCTCCGCAAAGTTAGAATAGAGAATGCCGGCTCTACCGACCTTCTCCCGGGCGAGACTGTGGATATGTTCACCGTGGAAGAGGAGAACAGAAAGGCAATAGAGAACGGCGGAACGCCCGCCCTTCAAAAGCGTGTGCTTCTCGGAATCACCAAGGCTGCGCTTTCAACCGATTCCTTCCTTTCGGCGGCTTCCTTCCAAGAGACTGCAAGAGTGCTCACCGACGCTGCGATAAAGAACAAGGTGGATCCTCTCATAGGCCTCAAAGAGAACGTAATCATAGGCAAGCTCATTCCGGCCGGCACCGGCGTAAAGGAATACAAGAATATGTCGCCCGTTATTGCCCCGGGCTTTAACAGCGCGGTAGAAGATATCAAATAATTTCAGCCGCATATAAACTTTTGTGTCGGGACGCGGTTTCAAGGATGCGTGCGATTAATGCGCGCCTCTCGGAAGAGGTTTTCGGCAAGTTTATGTGCGGCTTTAAATTTATGTTCCGCATTTGTCGCGTTCATATGCGGTCAAAGGAATATGTCCCGAGCCCCAATTTACAGCGAGACGCATGCGGCAAATGGAGATTGCAAAGTTGCAAATGAATTGAAATTTATTTGCGTTCCGTATTTTAGAGACGACGCATATGCGTCGGAATTCATATGCGAGGTAAAAGATATGCCGGATTTTGAAGACCTTCGGCTCTCCGACCTTATAGAGAAATTCAGGCGCACGATAGAGCAGATATCCGCCACGCGCAGTCTGTCGCTGATGAAAACGGCCGGCGCACAGCTTCAAAGCGTATATGATTTTTTCATAACCGCCGAAAAGGACTATGCAAAACAGCAGGAATTGCTTAAAAGCATGTTCTCCTCTTTCAACTATGCGGCCGTGATAGTGAACAACGCCTTGAAGTGCGGAAAACTTACAGGCGACGATTCCGAGCTTTTAAACGAATGCATCGAGATTATGTTGAAGTGCTGTGCAAACGTTGAGGCCTCATTGAAAAATTAAATTGACCCGTCCGCATATGCGGACGGGTTTTCCTTTAATAAACTCAACACGTTCTCAAAATAAAAAACTCAACACGTTCTCACAATTTACCGTGGATTCACCCCTAACGGGGGATTCCCCTCGCTGTCTTTTTAACGTGGATTCACCCCTAACGAAAGTTCACCCCTCGCTGTCTTTATAACGGGAGTTCACCTCTAACGTGGATTCACCCCTAACGAAAGTTCACTCCTCTCTGTCTTTGATTTTTTTACTCATATACGCCGTAAGCGCATAGGTCAGAACGGCGCCCAAGACGCACAGCGCACAGCCGAGGCCTATTTGAAGTCCGTCGAGAGGAGCCGAGGCGTAGTCGAATACAATGAACACTGCCGGAATACTCCCCAGCACAAAGCCTACAATCGCCCAATGTGTGCCGCGCGGAAACCTTTTGAGAAAGTATTTCATAAGTTTGGCAATACTGAAAAACCCCAGCACGAGCCCGAAAGCGAAAATCACGAGCACGAGCGCGGAATGCCAGAAGTCCGAAAGCAGTAATTTTATCGTCTCGAATATCGAATCGTAATATCCGAAAATCATTAACAGCATGCTTCCGCTCACCCCCGGGACCACGAGTGCGCAACTCGCCAGCATGGCCACCGCAAACAGCGCGAAATATCCCCACAGCGGCATAGCCGCCGACAAATCTGCCGAACCGGCGGAAATATATAGCTTTGAAACGCATATCCCTATTATTAAAATAAACGGAACTATGACCGAAACAACGTTCAATTTATCGAATCCGTAAGTCCTGCTCTCCGAAAACAGCTTCGGAAGGGAGCCTATCATAAGCCCGACGAACAGCAGAACGGTGGGAAGCGGAGCATATATCAGCGCATAATAGAGCGGAAAATACATTGCCGCAAACGCAAGGACCGCGCCCAAAAGTATGGGAATCAAAAAGAGTATGTTCTCTTTGAAATTTTTCCGCAGACTACCGAGGGCGTCTATAAGTTTGTCGTAGATATCCAAAAGCACGGCGATTGTGCCTCCGCTCACGCCCGGGATAATCATTGCCACGCCTATTGCGGCGCCGTATAAAATGTTTCTGAAAAAGTTCTTCATACGCTATAAATATATTACTCAAAGCCCTGTGAATTGTCAACAATATTGAGCCGCGTATGCCCCGACGCTTTGACGGTTTCCGAATCGGAACTTCCGAAATTCCCTTTCTTAAAAATGAGCGGCAAGTTAAAGCGCTTGCGCGCGGAGCCAAAATCTGATATAATCCGATTGAAGCAATTCTATAAGCAGCCTTTTTAAATTGAGCGCGAATGCTCTTTCGGTTCGTCGGCCATTAATAGGCAGTCAAATAGGAGCGCGTTCATGATTGGTCGGCCGAAATAGGAGCGGCGGCTGTCAAAGGGATTTTTGTCATAGTGCGGCCGCCGGAGTAAATTTATCTCCGAAGGAAATTTGCCGCCAAAAGAAAATCAGTCAAAAGAAAATCGGTCAAAAGAAAATCAGCCAAAAGAATATCAGTCAGAGGAATTTATATGTTTAAATTCGATTTGCTCGCAAATAAAACCGCCGACGCAGACAGCCTTGCCGAATACGGCTTTTGCGAGGCGGACGGAATTTTCGTCTATTCTGCGCCCATTTTGGACGGGCAGTTTAAAATGACCGTCCTTTCCGACGGAAAAAATATAACGGGAACACGGGTTTTCGACAACGCCTCGGAAGAGGAATACACCCTGCACCTTGTGGATGGCGCGGTCGGCGAATTTGTCGGCGAGGTTCGCGCCGAGTACGTCAAAGTTCTGTCCGATATTGCCGAAAAATGCTTTACTCCCGATATTTTTGCCGATTGCGCAAGGCGTGTGGCCGAGTACGCCCTTGAAAAATACGGCGACAGGTTGGAGTATCTCTGGGAAAAACTGCCCGACGCCGCCGTGCTCCGTCGCAAGGACACGGGCAAATGGTACGCCGTGTTTATGAGAATCAAAAGGAGCCGCCTCGGTTTGGAGGGCGAAGATTCGGCAGACATTATCGACGTGCGTTGCGAGCCGTCAAAGCTCCCCCTTAAAATCGACGGAGCGAGCCGCTTTTCGGGATATCACATGAATAAGAAACATTGGCTTACATTGCTTTTGGACGGCTCCGTGCCGTTCGAAGAACTCGCCGAAAGCCTCGATTACAGCTATTCTGCGGCAAAATGAATCAAACAGCCGGACGGAACGCCCTTCCGTCCGGCTGTTTTAAAATTGTTTTGAAATATCTGAAAGCGCGCCCGATTATTTCAATCGGGCGCGCTTCATATTATTTGAATATTATCCGTATATTATCTAATATCTGAATTATCCAAATATTTTCTGGTTTCTTGATTATTCGGCTCCGTATCGTTTTATATTTCATAAGTCAAATGCGCCGCCGCAGGCAGTTCCGCCTGCGGCGGCGCGGACTTTTCTCTTACGAATGTTTATCGGTAATTCAATGAAAATTTCGCACGGGTATTGACAATTCTTTTCAAAAGTGGTATTCTTGTGATACCACATGTTTACATTTTAATATAGGAGCGGTATTTTTATACCCTTTTCAAGTCTCGGCGTGGCTTGCAATCGGGTATTTTTATGCCTTTTTTTCGGCATAAGTCAACAACTCAATAATGCGGAATAGGAGCAAAAAGAGTTTGGCATAGAGTATCTCTTAGTTCTTATTTCGTCATAAAAAGTTGTTGACGCTCTGAAAATGTAAACGGTGTGGTAGCCTTTGAGAGATACTATGCGGCGTGTTTCTTAAAGGAACACGCCTTATTTTTTTATTTAAAAGGGGAAAATTGATGCAAAATTCTAAACATAAGATAAATAGGTCGTCGCTTGCGGCGATTATATTGTGCCTTGCCGTTTTTATAGCGGCAATTTTTTCGTTGATTCCATTAAAAGGCACAACCGCCGAGGCGTATGAATCAAAACCGTCGCCCACCGTTACTTTGAATTATAAATACGAGCATTTTGATAAAGATTCTGTTGAAGATTTATATCATTCATTGTTTGGCCCCGGGACTGACTATGCCCAAATTGTCAATATGGCCAAAGGCACTACTTATAATACATTTAAAGAACTGAACTGTTTAACTGGCGAAATAGTTATTTCTTTGGGCGGATATACTTGGACGCCGGTTTTTTTATCGAAAGACGATAGCGGCAACCCTATTTTGACTTTGATGCAGAATTATCAGGAGGACTCTGCTTTATTAAATTGTGATTATACCAAGCACGCTGATTGGGATACAAGTTTTGATTATCCGTCGCCAATTTACGGAACAAGTTATGCGCGGTCGGTGCTTGTCGGTTCACAATACGGATATACAGGTTATACGCCTAGAGATGGTGCACAAAACGCCGGTTATAAAAAATTTATTGAAACTTTTGACAGCTTTATTCAAAAGCCGCTTTACGTGCCTTGGCAAGCGACACACGAAGTTTATTCCCTTCAAGGTCGTAATGACGGGCATCATTTAAATGAATTTTTTGATGATGATTCAGTATATGCAAGTTTAACAGATTACACTAGTAAGTACGGTTATTCTTCTTGGCAAGATGATAAGCTATGGCTTCCGAGTACCGAAGAATTTTGCGATACTTATAGTGTTTGGGATAATAATTGGTTTAATGTCATGTTGAACAGAAAAATACTTACAAGAACTTGTAATGCGGATGAAATCTGTATGGGTTATTGTAATGCTAGGGATAAGGAATATGGTATAGATACTGATTGGTTAACGTTTGACGAAGAAAATCTTCCTTGTGGATTAATATTGCCCTGCTTCCATTTAAGTCTTAAAGCAGTAGAGGACAATGCGAAATATTTTGTTCCCGAGCCGGTTTATACGGGAAATGCAACGAAGGTAGTAGATTATAACGGTCTAGAACAGTCGGTAACTACAACGTTAAACCAGCACGTTCAATTTTCAAGTATTACCAGCGGCGCTACTTACAGTACAAGCGGTAATGATATAACCCTTACAGCAACCAACGTTTACAAGAAGTCGTCAAGCAGTGATATTAATGATAAATATATTATAAGCGTCAGGTGCAAACCCGATGCAATGTGGGACACGACCCATGACTCTGACGGGCCGCGTACCGCGTGTGTTTTGAAAATCAACACTATACCGATAACGGCTGTAAAGGTTACAGGTGCGACCGCAGAAGCAAAGACGTATGACGGCAAAACGGACGGAATAACGCTCACAAACATAAAAGCAACGCTTACGGGAGCGGTAGACACCGACACTTCTTCAAACAGTCCAAAGGTATATATAGCAAGCTGTACGGCTACGCTGACGAGTGCTAACGCCGGCACTACCAAGTTGAATTTAACCAAATTTAAGTTGGGCGGAGACGCCGCCAACAACTACACGCTTGCGGACACGATAAAGCAAGATAATTATACCCACAGTTCCTCGCTTGTAAACCCCAAAGAGATTTCGATTTCGGGCGGAATTTCTTCGAGCGGAAGCAAAGTTTACGACGCTACAACTTCCACCTCGGGTATATCTATCGATACAAGCAAAGTGACGTTCAAGGGTGTGGTTGACAACGCGCATAACGGCAAGATAGGTATTTCCCATAATTCCGCCGTGTTCACTTCCGCAGACGCTTCTTCCAAACAAATCAGACTGTCCGGAATCAGACTGACGGGCAACGGCGGCGACAGCACAATTTATAAGAACTATAAATTAAGGGATAACTATACCTATACGTTTTCGGACAACGGCACGATAACCAAGAGACCGTTAAAAGTCGTTTTTGAAAAGAACGAAAGCTCGCCTTATATCTGGGGCGACGACGGCGGAACTCCTACTTTGCAGTATATAGGCAGGCATCCGCAGATAAGTGCGGCGAACAGCAGTTCCGGCTCTAACGACGCAATACATTTCAAGGTTGATACGACGGGCATTTCGGGCGATTTGCTCACTGCCGTACAGGCCGTCACTTTGGAAAGGGACGGAACTTGCAGTCAGGAGTATTCGGCAGGCACAAGCCACACGGTGACAATTAAATTATCCGCGCTGACCGCCGACAACTTCACCTTGACCGATAACACGTTCAGCTACAAGATAATCAAGCGCGAGGCTTCGGTCAAGATAGGGAATAAGAGCTTTACTTACGGCACGAGCCGCACGAGCGAAAAAATCGAAGTTTCGGGCGTCATATCGGGTCAGACGGGCTTCGTCACTTCCGAAGGCAACGGCGGAGTCGGTTCGGACAGCAATTTGCTTAAAGCGTACGTATTGCACGGCACGGGCTATAACAATGTGGGATATTATCCCATAGTTCCCGAATTCACCAATACGGATATAGGCAAAAACTATAATTTGACCGTGACGGGCGATTTCGGCAAAAACGGACATACCAACGAGACGTATAAGCAATATTATGAGAAAGCCGGCGAATACTCCCTTACTAACGCGACTATCGAGGGCACGGGCGGCAACGACCACGGGAACAGACAGATAGATCAGGACGTATTCACCGTAACGCACTTTTACGACCATGCAAGTCAGTTCTCCCGTACCGCAACGGCAGCTTGGTTCAGTTTGAAGGGCGGAATGGTTCCCACCATAAAATACAGCGAGACGAAGCTCGACGCGAGCGCCGTCGGCTGGCAGGAGAGCATAGGCGATTTAAGCGAATACGAGATGGGTAAAACCTATACCTATTATATACTCGTAACCGCGGCCAACCACGATTCGAGAGTATTTACGGTAAATATAAGTTTCAAGCAGGAGCAAATCACCATAACTTTCGACGCGGACGGAATCACGGCGACTTACGGCGACGCTCTGCCCGATCAGGATACTCTGTGGAGCAAAGTGACGGCGATAGAGGGCCTGCACAAGGACGATCAGGCAATAGAAGATCTCGACGAGGCAAAGGCGGCTTTAAAAGCGTTTGCCGAGCTCTCGCTGCGCGACGACAGGAGCGGCGCGTTAACCGCGGCGACCGCGGTGCATAAGACCGAGGGCGGATACAGGATTGCTCTTGTATTCAAAAGCGTAGGCGGAGAGGGCGAAACCACCTATCACGTCGTATATGCAAACGAGCAAAACTTCTACAAGGTAAATTTAAAGCAGATAACCGAAAGCGATATCGATTGGCACGTATCTGACTATGTTTACGGCGAGGAGGTTGACGATTCCGCGGCTCACGAAGCGCATCACCCCAAGCCCGTACTCAAAGACAGCTTTTTGGCAGAGGCGGACAAGGCAAACGCCGAAAATAAGAAGTTGAGTTTTAAAATCTACCGTGCAACAACAAACTATGAATTGACGGGCGAGCATGCGCACCTTGCCGGCGAGTATTACGTTAAAATTACGGGCATTGCCGAAGATTTTGAAAATAAATATCAGCTTGCTCCCGAAACAGAGTTCAAAAAGAACTTTACCATAAGTTCGAGAGCCGTGGAAGTTAAAATCAACAGTCTGCCCGATCAGGAATGGGGCGACAACGCGCAATTAACCGCCGAAAACATTGCTTCATATCTTGCGCGCCAGATAACAGACCTCTATACGGTAACCTCCGGAACTAAAATATTAAGTGACGACGCCTCAAACGCCTTTACTTTAAAACTCGTCAAAGAGAGCGCGGAGAGCGAGGCTCTTTCCGGTCTGCTCAATGCCGGCAAATATAAGATAGTTGGCGAGGCGACCAAAAACGAATTGGGCGTAAGCAACTATGATATAACTTTCACCGACGGCAGTTTCGAGATAACCAAAAGAGATATCACTTTCACATTGAAATCCGACAACGGCGACTATAAGGGCGAAGAATTTGACGATATCGACGTTGATTTTGACGATTTAAAGAGCGGAAGTCTGACGAAAGAAACCGATTATAAGCTGACGTTCAGCCCCGACGGCTCTTCCGGCAATGCCGGAGTGCTCGGCGATAACAGCAAGCCCAAAGGCGCCGGACAATATACCGTTACGGTGACTTTGCAGAATACCGCGGCGGCAGGCAACTATAATATAACCACCGAATCCGCGACGTTCACGGTCAACAAGGCGGATATAACGTTTACTCTGCAAAAGTCCGCTAACGCCTATACGGGTTTGGGGCAGGAAGTTGACGTTACGTTTGATACCGTTAAGAAAGGCGACAGCTACACGAAAGGCAACGGCTATACGCTGTCCATTGAAACTTCGGACGGCGACCTTGAAGGCGGTTTGCCCAAGACGGTCGGAACTTATACGGTCAAAGTTGTGTTGAGCGGCGATTTTGCAAAGAACTACAACGTAACTACGGCTTCGCGGGAGTATGAAATCACCAAAGCTCCCTTGACGTTTAAAGACGGCTCGGCGGCGTATAACGGAGCGGAGCATCAGAATGTTGAGGTGGAATTCGAGGGCTTGCAGAACGAAGAAACGTTGGAAGCCGGCGACTACACCGTTACTTTTGAAAAGATAGGAGTTGAACTTTCAAACGGATACCCCAAAGACGTGGGCACATATACGATGAAAGTTGAGCTCAACGATAATGCAAGGACGAAAAACTATAATATTACTACCGAATCGTCAACCTTTACCGTAACCGACGGGTTGATTGCAAGGCCCACGGGCAGCGATATAACGGAATCCGAATACAGCGGATTGGCGCAGAAGATAACGCTTGACAGCTTCAATAAAGACCAGATGAGCGGTTCGGCTTCACAGGGCGCGACGTTTGACGAGACTACGGGCGAGTTTTCCGCAACCGATGTGGGTACGTACACTCTTACCGTAACTCCCAAAACGGGCTACAAATGGACGGACGGGAACACCGAAGAGGTCACATTCTCCATTGAAATAAAAGAGGCCGATCTTACCTTTACCATGGAGTCCGCCTCCGGCGCATATGCAGGCAAGGGTCAAGACTATTTGGACGTCGTATTTGTCGGGCTCAAAAACGGTCAGACGCTTGTAAAGGATACGGACTATACGCTGTCGTTTGAGACTTCAAACGGCTCGCTTGACGGCAATTTGCCCAAAAACGTGGGTAATTATACCGTAAAAGTGCATTTAAAGCCGGAGAGCAGTCTTGCCAAAAACTATAAAATAACCACCGAATCGCAGACATACGAGGTAACGCAAGCCGAACTTACTTTCCAGAACGGCTCGGGCTCGTACACGGGCGAAGAACACCAAAATGTGACGGTTGTGTTTGTGGGACTTCAAAACGGCGAGACGCTCGAACTCACCACGGACTACACGGTAACTTTTGAAAAGATAGACGTGGATCTTTCAAACGGCCATCCCAAAGAGTTGGGCGTGTACACGATGAGAGTCGAGCTCGTTTCAAATGATACTACCAAAAACTATAAGATTAAGGATAGTTTCACTGGCACATACACAGTAGCCGACGGCACGGTGGATAAGCCCCAAGGCAGCCCCGTCGTAGGCGAATACAAGGGTGAGAATTACGAGCTTACGGTGTCAGGCTACGATGACGGCAAGATGAGCTATACAATATCGCCTTCCGACAAGGGCGCGGCGTTTGACGCAAGCAGCGGCAAGTTCACGGCGAAGGACGCGAACACCTACACGCTCACCATAACGCCGAAGGCCGGCTACAAGTGGACGGATGGCGGCTCCGACGGCGTAGAGTTCAAAATAACCATAAACAAAAAGCAGTTGACGATAACAGCCAACGCCAACTCCATAACCTACGGCTCGGCGGCATCGGCTAACGGCGTTGAGTACGAGGGATTTGTCGGCAGTGAAAGCCAAAGCAACCTTTCGGGCGCGCTCGACTATGACTTTGACTACACGCAGGGCGGCGCGGTCGGTTCGAGCTATAACATAACGCCCAAGGGCTATACTTCGGACAACTACGAAATACATTACGTGTCAGGCACGCTGACGGTAAACGCCAAGCCTATAAGCCTAACCATAGCCGACGGCGGACACGCATACGGCGAACAGCCGCAGACCGTGTTTACCGTAAAGCCGAGCAGTGACTTCTACACGGGCGACAGCGTGCAATCGCTGGGAGCGATCGTATATGAAGTCCGCAAAAGCGGAGTGAAGATTGAGTTAAGCGCAGAAACTCCCGTAGGCGAATATGAAATCTGGGCCGAAAATAAAGTTTACGGCAACTATGACGTCACGTTTACGGCAGGGAAATACGTCGTTTCCGCAGGCGAAGTTACTCCGCCCACAGAGGACACGCGCGAGTTTATCTACACGGGCGAAGAGATAACTTATATGCCCGAGGGCTTCGACGGCGGCACGATGAAATTTTCGGACAACTGCAACGTAAAAACCGAAGCGGGCACTTACACCGTGCGCGTGGAGCTCAAAGACGAAAATATGACCTTCAAAGGTTTGGAACAGAAATGGATCGAGTTTGAGTTCGTAATCAACGCGGCGCAGATAGTCAAGCTGAATGATAACGGCAACGTGTTCATGCACGATGAATTTGCCGGAGGAACGGGCAATCAGGCCGTAATGCTCGCGGAAAAGGACGAGGACGGCAAGTTTAAGAACTTCGGCGCCGTCGGCGGGCAAGGTATGACAATATGGGCAACGCGGCCTTTGGCGTACACGGGCTCGAACAATGAAATTAAACCAGCAAAACCCGAATTCGGCTCTGCTCTCGAAGATACATACATAAATATAACCGATTTGGATATTTCGGATATAAACTATCCGATAGCGGTAGATTTGCGCACTGTGGGCAAGTATGTGGTTTACTATCACATAGTTGCGGACAACCACGAGGTGTTGGAAGGCGAGTGGCGCGTAGCCGTGCAAAAGGACTCCGAAGTTACAAAAATAATCTTCAAAAAAGCTGTTACGATTAAATACGGCGACGTTCCCACTACCGACGAGCTGTTTGATTTGCTCAAAGATTCGCACGGCGAGTATCTGTCGATAACCCGTAACGGCGAGGACGTTTCCGAAGACTTCTTCAATGAGGCGACGGGCGTAACGTACGGATTGTGGCGTAAAAATCAGTTCGGAAAATACTATGACTGCGGCGAGTACTACATTAACTTTGTACTGCCCGACGACTCTTCGCGCACGGTCATCTACCGCGAAGGCGGCAATGATTCGTCAAAAGACACAAACCGCGATAAACTTGTTGTCGAGCAACTTCCGCTCTCGCTCACTTGGGACACCTCAAAATTGAAGTATACATACATTGGCGAGCCGATAAATCTTGAAAATCTTGCCGCCGTAGACCTTACGGGTATGGCGGACGATTGGAAAGACATACAGGTGCGCTTCGAGCTTGCCGACACCCACGGACAAGTGATAACCGCGCCGGGCGAGTATGAGGTGGTTGCCATATTAGAGGGCACAAACGCAAAGAACTACTGCTTTGCCGAGGACGCTAAAACTACCAACACCGTGGTTGTTACCGAACAGAATCACTCGTCGGGCGATGACTCCGGCAACCCCGACAAATCCGACAACCCTACGGGTACTTTCGAAGGTATGGAAATATCTCCCTTCGTGATTACGCTCGGAATCGAAGGCGTCACTATAATAGTTCTTGCTATTGTTTTGGCAGTGATTAAAAAGAGGTAAGGGGGTCGATATGTTAAAACTATTGGCGGTTAATTTTTTCGGAACAAATCTCGATATGGACGGAACTTTGTCCTTTGTATTGCTTATAGCCGGCGTTGCGCTTCTTATGGGAGTTATAATAACCATGTTGGTAATGCTGGTGGCAGCCATAAGGCGTAAAAATGCAGACAGAGAGGATAGCGAGGCGGAAGAGCCGATGACCGAGGAAGAGCAGTCGGAAGAAACTGCGGAAGTCGCTGTGTTAGCAGTCGAATTGCCCGAAGAAGAATCTTCACCCACGGGATTTTTGAGCTATGACAGAAGTTTTACGGCAAAATATATTCAATCCTCGGACGAGGTTAAGCAATGGTACATTCATATCAAAAACGAGTTGCTTTCTTATAAAAAAATCAACGCGCGTATGAGTTGGAAGCGTGAGAGTTTCCGTCGCGGAAGAGAAACTGTGGCGAGACTTTCCATAAAGGGCAAAACGCTTTGCTTGTATCTTGCTCTCGACCCAAAAAAGTATGCGGACAGCAAATACGCAATAGAGGACGTATCTGAAATTGCATATTACGCCGATACGCCTTGCCTATACAGGATAAGGAGCGACAGACGCGAAAATTACTCGGAAGAGCTTATAGCCGACGTAATGGCGTTAAAAAATGCGCCCAAAACCGAACGTCCGTCCGAGGACTATTATTTGCCTTACGAGGGAATGGTGGAACTCATTGACAAAGGGCTTATTAAACGCGTTATACGCGAGGCGCCGATTGCCGATGTAATTACAGCGCCGCAAACTTAATTTAATCGGTAAACTCAATTATTGTAAAATTATTGTAATTTGCTTATGCAAAAACTACTGTAATTACCTCATGCAAAAACGCGCAGAATCTGATGGTTCTGCGCGTTTACTTTATTTCGAGTGCAGGCATAAATTGCCGTGACGTAGAAATTCTTTGTTTCGTTTATCATAAACACACGGCGTAAAAACCGCGTATTATTCAATGTTAAAAGCGTTTCGTTTGAGGAGTAAAATTCAGTTTCAGACGGGGATTGAGAATAGCGCGTGTGCTTGTTTTGATACAAGTCGGAGTTCCCCTTAAAACCGACGGAGCGAGCCGCTTTTCGATTGTTCCAAATTTCGGTATTTTGTCTTCTGCCGCTTGACAAAAGGGAATTTGTTAAGTATCAATTCGTATCATTTCTACCAGATTTCGGTTCCTGTATATCAAATCGGGTCTTTGAGTAAACCCCATCTTTTCCCAGAAGGCGTTGCCTTCTTCGTTGTGAGCAAAAACGACCAAGTTGACTTTATTGATACCTTGCTCTTTTAGGGCTTTGAGAGCAGTTCCGACCATTTTTTTGCCTATGCCTTGCCTTCGGTAGTTCGGAGATACTGCCGTATGGCCGATATAGCCGCGACGACCGTCATGTCCTGTAAGAATTGCTCCGACGATACGACCATTATCCACTGCGACGAAACATGTGTCTGGATTCCGAGCGAGATACTTTGCAATACCTTCCCGTGAATCATCCAGATTGTTTAATCCCATACCGTGACAATTCAGCCATAGCTCATAGACGTTATCATAGTCGTCGAGTTGCATATGCCTTATTTCCATAGTTAATTCTCCTCAAACTTCGATTTGCCGCTCCGTTTAAATACAAAACATTATACCTTACCGCCGTAAAAAAATCAACGGGGCTGAAAATAATTTAATGCCTTGTTTTTATGTAAAATAACGCAAGCCTGATTTAGTTCGGCTTGCGTTATTATCTGGTGCCGCCGACAGGGGTTGAACCTGCACCCTCGCGGACAGGATTCTAAGTCCTGCGCGTCTGCCAATTCCGCCACGGCGGCAAAAAACTCAACATATTCCGACGTTTTCCGGCATGAACATATATTCTCATGCGCAGATTGACAAGTTATCACTTGCAGATATATTTTAATGTGCATGCATAAAAATGTCAACTCACTTCGTTCATAAAAAACGAAAACTGTGCGTAACGCTCCGTTTTCGTTGCGGCTATCGTCGTCGGATTTTACATGCTTTTCACATAATTATATTGAAACTCCGCGAAAAATATGTTATTATTTAATCAGGAGATAATTATGAGCTATATCACGCTTGAAAACGTATCTAAACAATATAAAGTGGGCGACATCACCGTAGACGCTTTGAAGGACGCCTCTTTCGAGCTCGAAAACGGCGAATTCGCCGTAGTTCTGGGCAGTTCGGGCGCGGGGAAGACCACTCTTCTGAATCTTTTGGGAGGCATGGACAGCGCCACTTCGGGTAAAATTTTACTCGACGGAAAGGACGTGACCGCTCTCGACAAGCGCGGCCTTACGGATTACCGCAGAAACGACGTGGGCTTTGTGTTTCAGTTCTATAACCTTATGCCCAATCTTACCGCGCTCGAAAATGTGGAGATTGCCGTCGAAATATGCAAAAACCATCTCGATCCCGCTGAAATTTTGAAGGCGGTCGGTTTGGAGGACAGATTGAACAATTTTCCGTCGCAGCTTTCCGGCGGAGAACAACAGCGCGTATCCATAGCCAGAGCGATAGCCAAAAATCCAAAACTTCTCCTCTGCGACGAGCCCACCGGAGCCTTGGATTACGACACCGGCAAAAAGATTCTGAAACTTTTGTACGACGTCGCAAAGGAACGCCATAAATCCGTAATCACGGTTACGCACAATCAGGCGCTCAAAAACATGGCGGATAAGGTCATTCACATAAGAAGCGGAAAAATAGAGAGCATTGAAATTAATCCCAATCCCGTTCCCGTGGAAGAAATAGAATGGTGATATAATGAGGACCTATCTTAAAACTCTTGTGAGAACTTTCGAAAAGCATATTACTCGATTTTTGTCGATAATATTCATTGTTCTCGTCGCTCTCGGCTTCGTTTCCGGTCTGGGCACGGCTTCCGACAAAATAAGTTTGTCGCTCTCCGATTATTATAAGGAGAACAACGTCTGCGACTTTATAGTGAAGAGCACTGCCGAGAGGGGATTTTCCGACGACGACGTGCGGAAGCTCGAAGAAGTCTGCCCGTCTGCGCAGATGCAGACATTGGCAACCGTAGACGTGAATATGCCCGTCTCGGGCGAGAACAGACTCGTGCGTCTGTATTTTCTTGATTTCGACGAATGGACCATAAACTCCATACCTGAATACGACGTTTTATCCGGCAAAATGCCCGAAAACGAGAGCTACGCCCTCTCGGAAACGAGCGATAAACATATAAAGGGCGTGGAAATCGGGGAAAAAGTGACGCTCGACTTCGCGCAAATTCTCGAAGAATCCGCGCGGCTCAACGAAAGGGAGCTCGACAGCCTGACCAAACGTTTTCTCTCCACTCTCACGCCCGTTGAGGTGGAGATAAGCGGAGTGGTGCAGAGCCCCCTCACATTCGGAACGGACGGCGAGCCGGCGGCGGCAAAACTTTTAAACGGCGAGGATATGGAGATACCCGATACGGTCGGCGCGATAAACGACCTCGTATGCGTGGACGATATACTGTATATCTCCAAGAAGGTCATACCCTCGGTGTTCAACATGAAAGTGCTGGGCACAACCGATATCTGGCTGGCTTCGGAGGACAGAGATCTTTTTTCGAATTTTTCCGACGGCTACAAAAAATATACGGACGGGGTCAAAAACGACATAATTTCGACGTTCACGGAGGACGGGGAAGAGGGAGCGAAAGTGCTGACCCTGTACGATAACTATTCCTTCCATGCCCTTCACGAATACGGAGTCAAGGTAACTTTAATAGGCTATATTCTGATGATTGCCTTCTTCTTTGTGACCGCTCTTGTAGTGCTCTCGTCAATGACCCGAATGCTCGACGAGGAGAGGCCGCAGATAGCCTGTCTGACTACTCTCGGCTATTCGCCCATGCGGATTATTTTCAAATATCTGCTGTTTGCGGCGATAGCGACGGGCGTGGGCAGCGGCGGAGCGTATTTCGTCGGGCTGTGGCTTGCAAATCTCATATATACGGTATTCAATTATTCGTTCATTATGCCTCCGATGACTTCCGCGGTAGCAGTGGAATTTTTCCTTATCATATTCGCTATTATAGTGGTTACGGCGCTTGCCGCCACTCTCTTTGCCGGCCTCGGACTTACGAACGAAAAGCCGGCCGAACTGCTCCGTCCCAAGCCTCCCAAGTCTGGCAGAAAGACCGTGCTTGAAAAAATCCACGTCATTTGGAACAGGCTCTCTTTCAAATACAAATCCACCGTGCGAAATGTTTTGAGGTACAAGAGCCGATTCATAATGACGGTAGTCGCGGTAGCCGTATCCACCGCGCTGATTATGGCCGGATTGACTCTTTTGGACGTCTGCCTCTTCCGCGGCGTGGAGTCGCCCTCTATAATGGCGATATCCTTGGTAATCGTGGTGTTTGCCGGTCTTTTTACTGCGGTCGTAATTTACACTCTGACGAATATAAATATAAGCGAGCGCAACAGAGAACTTGCCACTTTGAAGGTGCTCGGCTATTTCGACGGCGAGGTCTCCGGATATATTTACAGGGAGATATATATTGATACCGTGATAGGCATAATCTTCGGATATCCGCTGTCTGCGCTCGTAATGTTCTTCTTGTTCAACATAATGAACGCTGGAACTTACGCAACCTTCATGTGGGCGGTTACCCCCGTGGTCGTATTGCTTTTTACCGCCGCAGTCACTCTGCTTTTACGCCGCAAAATAGTCAAAATCGATATGAACGAGAGCCTCAAAGCCATAGAATGAACGGCGAGAGAGGAGCGGAACATATCGGAGTTACGGTTTTTACGCTGCCAAAAATTTACGTAGAAAAAATCAAACGCCCTATTGAAATATATCTGCGGTTATGATATAATTTTATAGATAAACAAGGGAGAGTAAGATATGAAACAACAGAGCGTAGTCACAGAATTGAGAAAAAAGATCTTTACCGAAGTCGCGAGGGTCGCGTACGAATCGGAGCACGTTGCCACCGATCTCGAAGAGATACCCTATCTCATAACGCCCGACGAAATTCCCAGATATCGCGAAAGCATATTCCGCGAGAGGCAGATAGCCGCCGAGCGCGTGCGCCTTGCAATGGGACTTTCGCTCCGTCCGGCCAACAGACCCGTAAATATCACTTCCGGAATATCGAAGAGCACAATAGCCGACAAGTATTACGAACCGCCTCTTATGCAGGTTATTCCGTCGGCTTGCGACAAGTGTCCGGATAACGAATATTTCGTCACCGACCAGTGCCGCGGCTGCGTGGCGCGTTCATGCGTCAAGAACTGTCCCAAGGGCGCCGTCTCCATTGTGAACGGCAAGTCGTTCATCGACCAGTCGAAGTGCATAAAGTGCGGAAGATGCAAGGCGAGCTGTCCATACGACGCGATAGCTCATCGCACCCGTCCGTGCGCTTCGGCATGCGGAATAAACGCCATTTCCACAGACGAATACGGCAGGGCGCATATAAACAACGACAAGTGCGTTGCGTGCGGACAGTGCATGTCGGCGTGTCCTTTCGGCGCGATTGCCGATAAATCGCAGATATTCCAGCTCATTCAGGCCATAAAGCAGGGAGACGAGGTAGTTGCCGCGGTAGCTCCCGCAATAATAGGTCAGTTCGGTCCCAAAGTGACGCCCGGGAAAATGAAATCAGGACTTCTCGCCCTCGGCTTCAAAGAGGTTTACGAAGTTGCGGTCGGAGCCGACGTCGGCTGTATCTCGGAGGCTCATCACTATGTAAAAGAGGTAAAAACGGGGCATCTTCCCTTCCTCTTTACAAGCTGCTGTCCGGCGTGGGCGGTGCTCGTAAAGACGCAGTTCCCCGACCTTGCCAGCGAAGTTTCGCAAGAGCTTACCCCCATGGTGGCGACTGCGCGCTCCATAAAGGTCAACCGTCCGAATGCCAGAGTGGTATTCATAGGACCGTGCGCCGCCAAAAAGTTGGAGGCTTCGCGCCACGACGTGAAGAGCTACGTGGACTTTGTTCTGACATTCGAAGAGCTCGGCGGAATGTTCGCCGCGAAGAACTTGGTGCTTGAAGAACTCGAAGACCTCCCCATAAACTTTGAAGCGACGGGCGCCGGCAGAGGTTATGCATGCTCGGGCGGCGTTTCGCAGGCGATAGAAAAGTGCATAAACGAGTATTACCCGGGTACGGAAGTTAAGATAGCTCACGCTGAGGGTCTTGCGGATTGCAGAAAGGCTCTGACTCTCGCCAAGGCCGGCAAATATAACGGATATATGATAGAGGGCATGGGTTGCCCGGGCGGTTGCGTGGCCGGAGTCGGAACCATAATTCCTCCCGAACGCGCAAAAGTGGCGGTGGACCAGATGGTAAAATCCAGCGAGAAAGCCTTGCCGTCGAAAGATCTTGAAAATCTTGCCGAAGAGTTGTCGAAAATGCAATAAAGATAAAGCCCCGAATTTTCGGGGCTTTTTAAAAAACAATGTTTGGGGCATAATATCTGTATGTACGATATAGCAATCATAGGCGGCGGTCCGGCCGGAGTATCCGCCGCGCTGAACGCAAAAATTCTCAACAAATCCTTTGTATGGCTGGGCAGCAGGGTCACTTCCAAAAAGGTCGAAAGAGCCGAGCTCATTAAAAATTATCCCGGGCTGCCGGACATAACGGGCGCGCAGCTTTCGTGGGCGCTCTCCAATCACGCTCAAAGCATGGGCGTGTACATCGAAGAATGTGTTGTCACGGGCGTATACGAAACCAACGGCTTTTTCACTCTCCTTGCGGGAGAAAAGACTTACGAGGCAAAGACCGTCGTTCTCTGTCTGGGAGTGGAGGCGGCGAAGCCTTTGGAGGGCGAGGAGGAGTTTCTCGGCAGAGGCGTCAGCTATTGCGCCACTTGCGACGGCGGCCTTTACAGGGGCAAAAGGATTGCGGTGGTCTGCACCGACAAGGCGTTCGAACACGAAATCGAGTATTTATGCTCCCTCGCCGCTCACTGTACGGTGTTTCCGATGTACAGGAATTACGACATTAAGGCGGCCAACGCGGAGATAATATTGAAGGCGCCGTTGAAATATGTCGGAGACGTCAAAGTGAGAGAAGTTGTATACAAGGGCGGAAGCGTGTCGGCGGACGGCGTGTTCATACTTAAAAGCGCGGTATCTCCTTCTACGCTCGTGCACGGACTGAAAACGGACGGCGGACATATTTGCGTTGACCGTGCCTGCTCCGCAAACATATCGGGAATATTTGCCGCAGGAGACTGCACGGGCCGCCCCTATCAGTACGTAAAGGCCGTCGGCGAGGGCAATGTAGCCGTTCACTCGGCGGTGGAATATCTTGCGGCGAGCGAGAAAAAATAGAATAGCGCACAATTCAGGGCGTTTTAAGGCTTTTATTCGGAGCGGCGGACGGCGCGAGGGCGGCGTCCGCCGCATATTTTTTCAAACCGCTTGCAATATACGGTTTCGGGTGGTAAAATAATTGTATGAAATTTTTGGAATACACTGTACATACGACATCGGAGGGAAGCGAACTCGTGGCAGACGTCATGTGGCGATACACCAACTACGGTGTGGCGATCTCCGACGTAAAAGACGTAATAGCTCTTCAAAGCGACAGGGCAATGTATTGGGACTATATCGACGAAGATATTTTAAAGGACAGGAAGGAGGCGCTCGTCAAGGCCTTCGTTCCCCTCGAAAAGGTCAACGAAATACTGCCCCGAATCCGCGCCGATCTGGAAGAACTGAAAGCAAACGGCGAGGGATATATAGACTTCGGTTCTCTCGAAACTTCTCGCCGTGAGGTCGAGGGTGACGATTGGATAGAGATATGGAAAAAGCATTTCCGTCCCATTCATCTCGGCAGAATAGTCGTCTGTCCCGAATGGATTGAATATGAAAAGCGCCCCGAAGAGGAGATAGTCAGACTCGATTCCAACATGGCGTTCGGCACGGGCGAGCACGAGACGACCGCAATGTGCGTAAAACTTTTGCAGGAATATCTCACTCCCGAGAGCGTATGTATAGACGTCGGTTGCGGAAGCGGAATTTTGGGAATATCCGCCGTAAAGCTGGGCGCGAAATGCGCGTATCTCACCGACATAGACTACGTTGCGGTGGCAAGCGCGCTTCACAACGCGGAAATAAACGGAGTGAAGGACAGGGTGGTGGTAGCCCATTCCAACCTCTTGGAGAACGCCGATATAAAGGGCGATATCATGCTCGCAAACATTACTGCGGAAATTCTTACGGGTTTGGCTCCGTCCATTCCCAAAAATCTCAAAGAGGGCGGAACTCTGATATTGAGCGGAATTATCGAGTCCAGATTGCAGATGGTGGAAGAAGCGTTTACCGCGCAGGGCCTTGCGCCGGATAAAAAGATAAAAGAGGGCGAATGGTACGCCCTTTCGTTCAAAGCATGAGTACGCCGCGCCGTTTTTTTGCGGAAAACATAGACTTTCCGGAAAGCGCCGAAGTCTGTCTCGAAGGCGAGGAATTTGCGCACGCAAAGACCGTTCTTCGGGTGGAAGAGGGCTCGGAAATAGTGCTTTTGGACAACAGCGGCAGAGAGTATTCCGCAATAGTCCAAAAAATAGAGAAACGCCGACTTTTCGCGCACATAACGGGTTCGCAAGTGGGCGGAAAGGAGCCGCGAGTTGAAATATATCTGCTCTGCGGCGCCTTGAAGGGCGATAAGACCGAGTTCGTCGTGCAAAAGGCCACGGAACTCGGGGTGAGCAAAATAGGAGTTTTTTCCTCCGAATTCTGTTCGGCGTATATGAACGACAACAAGCTGGAAAGGTTGAATAAAGTGGCGCGCGAGGCGGCAAAACAGTGTCTGCGTTCGCGTGCGCCCGAGGTGACGTATTTTTCCGATTTGAATTCCGCGCTTCAATCGGCAAGGGAATATTCCGAAAAACTGTTCTTCTGCGAGTTTTCGAGCGGCTCGGAGGGCGACCTTTCGTCCATGAAGGGCCCGTTTGCCGCAGTCGTGGGCAGCGAAGGCGGATTTTCCGAAAGTGAATTTGCCCTTGCGAAGTCGCTTGGGTTTAAGGGAATGTCCCTCGGCAAAAGGATACTCCGCGCGGAGACGGCGGCGATAGCCGCGTGTTCGGTAATTTCGTATATTTCGGGGGAGCTCGGATGAAGGCCTGCATATTCACCCTCGGCTGTAAGGTGAACGAGGTGGAGTCGGCGACGATGGCCGCCGCGCTCGAAGAGAACGGTTGGGAGGTCACCGACAAACTCTCCTATGCCGACATATATATTCTAAACACCTGCGCGGTGACTCGCGAAGCTGAAAAAAAGAGCCGACAGCTGGTTGCGAGGGCAAGAAAATTCAATCCGTCCGCAAGGATTTTCGTCTGCGGCTGCGCCGTTCGGAAGGACGTCTCCGCGTTTGAAAGCAAGGGAGTTTACTTCGTAACGGGTGCGAGGGATAAATCTGAAACGGTCAAGGCCGTTTTCGACCTCTACGGCGGAGAGTGCGCCCGTCAACCCTATCCGAAGCAGAGCAAGACGCGCGCGTTCATAAAGATTCAGGACGGCTGTAACAATTTCTGTTCATACTGCATAATACCCTACCTGCGCGGCAGGGAAGTGTCGCGTCCGATAGCCGAAATAGCGGCCGAAGTTGCCGCCTGCGACTGCCCCGAAATAGTTCTCACGGGGATAAATATCTCGTCTTACGACGACGGCGGAACGGGTCTCACGGGGCTTATAGAGGCTCTCTCCGACGTTAAAAAGCGCATACGGCTGGGCTCTTTGGAGTGCTCCGTAATCACCGACGGGTTTCTCTCGGCGCTCAAAAAACTCCCCGATTTCGCGCCCCAATTCCATCTTTCGCTTCAAAGCGGTTCATCGGCAGTGCTGAAAGCCATGAACAGACGATATACTCGCGAAGAGTATTTGAAAAAGTGCGAGATGATTTACTCGTACTTTCCGGACGGAGCGGTGACGACCGATATAATATCCGGTTTTCCCACGGAGACGGAGCGAGATTTTGCGGAGAGTCTTTCGATTATTTCGGAAGTCGGCTTTGCGCGCGTGCACGCATTTTCCTATTCCCCTCGCGAGGGTACGGCGGCTTATAAATTGAAAGACTTGCCTCCGGACGTAAAAAACGACAGGCTTTCCCGTCTGCTCGCCGCGGCGAAAGAGGCGGAGAAAAAATACGTTTTAAAGCACATGGGGTGCACTTTTTGCTTTATAGCGGAGGAATTCAAAGACGGAATGACCTCCGGTTATACGGGCAACTATATAAAAGTTTATCTAAACGGCGAATACGAAGCCGGAAAAAAATACAACGTCAAACTTGTCGGCCTGCGCGACGACGGAGCGATTGCGGTAACGGAGAATGAGAATCAAGAAGGCTCTTAAACGATTTGCATACGAAACGTTCCGCCCTCATTCGAGGGAGGAGTACGTCGAGCTGTTCACGCGCGGCGACGGCGAAGGAGCCGCGCCGTATCCGTGGTTCTATGCGCGCGTATTTTTGGTCTGTCTGTTGCTGTTCGGAATTATGTGCATAGGTTACAGCCTTTCGGGCCTCGACTTTTTGTTGGTCGCCTTTGCCGGAGGCATTTTCGCCGATTTGACCTTCGTCGTTCTGCTCGCCGAAATCTATCCGAAGCGCGATCTGTCCCTTCTTGCCGTATTGGCGGCAATGCTTTGCGGCGGAGTGCTTTCGAGCGCGTTGAGCTATATAGGCTATGCGTTCAGAACGTATACTCCGTTTGCGGAGCAGGCGTGGACGGCCTTTGTTGAGGAGACGGGCAAGGATCTCGTGACGATAATAGTTCTCCTAATCGTCGGCAAACGCGACCCGTTGCGCTGTCTCATATTCGGCGCGGCGGTCGGCGGAGGCTATTCCGCATTCGAAAACGCTTGGTTCATGTATACAAACGGCTTCTATGCGAGCGGCTCCGCCGGACTCTCCATGGCCGTTCAGACGGGGCTCTGGCGTTCCTTGGGAACTCCCTTTTCGCACGCGGCTTGGGCCGGAATATTCGGTTGGGCGCTATCGGGCGAAAAACCTTATAAGACCTTCCGTCCGTACGCCATGTACGCCTTCGGATACACTATGCATTTCTTTGTGAACTTTCCGCTCACCCCCATGTTTTCGGGCTGGAAAGGCTATCCCATAAGCGCGGTCACCGGAGTTCTGTCCGTCGCTCTGCTGATTTTTCTTACAATAAAATCTTTTAGAGCCGTCCGGCCGCTTCCGTCCGCCGACGTGTCGGAGGATGCGGAGGCCGCTCCGCAAACGGAAGACAGACTCATCTCCGAGAACGGCGAAATCTCCCTTCATTTTGCGTCGGGCGCGTCCTTCCGACGGAGCGGCGACGCTTGCACGGGCTATCGGCTCATGTCGAACGTTCTGCTTTCGGCGGCGGCTCTGTGCGTTTTCTTCGCCATGATAGGCCCCACATGCGTATTCGGCGGCTATCGCAACTACTCCTACCGCGATTATTCCTGCTGGGAAGAGGCCCTTGCCGACGTGCAGAACGGGCACGTATTCGACTACGACGAGGAGCGCCCCTACCTCGAACAGGATCCGTCGCTGAATAAATCCTATGTCTTTGAGGACGGCAAAATAACCTCCGTCACACAGGCGCAGACTTACGGAGATTACGAATATTTTTTCACATATGTTCTCGTGCCCGAAGAAGTAACGGGGAGCACGGCGAGCGGCGCTCTGCCGAGGGAAGAGCAATCGGACGAAAGCGATACGGCCTACCGCTGGGAGATTACGAGCGTGAGCGTGGATGTGAACGGCGCGAAATATTACAGACAAGCGGCGCATCGCGTAAATTACGAGACCGCTTCGGACGGCTCGGTTATAGGCATCTACGACCCTCGTCCGTACTATTATTTTCAATTGAACAGCAGAATTTTAAGCATTACGGGCACGGACGGCGAAAGATTCACTGCCATCGTCAGCGGAACCACTCCCGTAAGATTGACGGAATCCATTGTGTTTACGTCCGTTTTTTCGGCGGCCGCCGTTGCCTGCGGAGTCGGATATGCCGTCTATAAATTAAAAATAAGGAGGATTAAAAAATGCTCGACAAAGAATGTCTCTTCTGTAAAATAATCGAGGGGAAGATACCCTCCGCCAAAGTCTACGAGGACCAAAAAATGTATGTTTTCAATGACATAGCTCCCAAAGCGAAAGTGCACCTTCTCGCCGTGCCGAAAACGCATTTTGCTCTGCTCTCCGAGGCGGACGGCGAAGGCTTTTCCATGCTGTCGCATATCTTTGAAAAGATACCGCAGATCGCTGCCGAATACGGCTGCGAAAAGGGGTACAGGCTCGTGATAAATCAGGGGGAGGACGCCGGACAGACCGTTCATCATCTGCACGTTCACATACTCGGCGGACAACCCCTCGATTGGTGAGGTGAAATATGATTTATACTGTAAAAAACGAATTTCTTTCCGTCTCCGTAAATTCTCTCGGCGGAAGCATGACTTCCGTAAAATATCTGCCTACGGACGAAGAGAGACAGTGGCAGGGGGACGAGTTCTGGCAGAGCCGCGACGTGGTGATATTTCCCATAATCGGGCATGCCGGAGAGTATGAAGCTCTGGGCAAAACATATAAGCCCAGCTCCCACGGCGTGGCGAGATATTCGGAGTTCGCTTTGGCGGACATGGGTGAAAATCATCTTACTCTTTCGCTGTGTTCCGACAACGAGACAAAAAAGACCTATCCGTACGACTTCGAATTCTGCATAACCTATAAACTTTCCGGCAAGACGGTGGAAATAACCTATTTCGTCCGCGCGAAAGAAGGCAAGATACCCTTCTACGTGGGCGGACATGCCGGCATGAAGGCGCCCGGCGGCGAGGCGGTCATAGAGTTTGAAAATACGGAAAACGCACTTCTGTATCCCATAGACGGAGCCTCGGCAGTACAGTTGAACGGACTGCACAGATTTGTGGCGAATAAGGCTTTTTTTAAGGAGTGTCAGACCTTTCAGCTCGGTTCGCTCTCGGGCGGCGCCATTTACGCGTACACGAGAGACGGTTACCGCTATACATATCTTTCGGACTGCCCCGTATTTGCGTTCTGGTCAAATCCGGACGGCGGAGAGTATGTCTGCGTGGAGCCTTGGTGGGGCATAAACGATTTCCCCTCTGCGCCCAGAGAGATAACGTTAAAGCCGTTCATGAATTTCGCAGATACGAAGGGAGCGTCGTTTACATACTCGCTCACCGTTGAAAAAGTGTGATAGGCGGAACCTTGAAAATATAGAGAAATAAATAAACGCTTCATTTTTAAATAAAAATTGTTAAAACAGACAATCAAAAAACATGCGATAAAAAACATGCGCGGCGACTTTTCAAAGTCGCCGCGCATTTTCGCGCGCTCGAAATTTACGTGCGGTACTCATTCATTATATTTTCCGCGGCGGCGGCGACTCGCTCTTTCAGAGACAGAGGAGAGAGCACCTTTACGGCGCCTCCGTAGCTTAAAATTTTACCGACAAGTTGTGCGTCGTCGGGGAGAGTTACTTCCGCAACGAAGCTCTTGCCTCTCGGCTCTATATTGTCTATGCCCAGCCATTCTTCTGCGTCCGCCAGCGAATCTGTGCGGATCTCCAACGTCACGGCGGTAAGTTTGTCCTTCGAATAGTAGAAATCGAGGGGTATTTCGCTTCTCTTTATCTCTCGCTTTTTGAACGTTCCGCCCGTAAAACTCGCTTTCTTTATCCTGCCTATTTTAAAGGTTCTGAAATCCTGTTTGGTATGGCAGAACGCGTAAACATACCAGACGTTCTGCTTGAAAATCATCAGATGGGGGTCGATTACCCTGCGGCTGTGTTCGCCGTCGCGCGAAATATAGTCTATCATGAGGCTTCGCGAGTCGTTCACCGCCCGTTCCACGACCGCCATTTTATCGGAAAACTTTTCGGTATCGCCCCATGTTCCGCCGTCTACTATGATATTTCCGCTGACGGAGATGTCGGTCTTTTCGTTCTTCATGCGATTTTCGAGCTTTTCCCTCGCGGATACGAGGCTCTCGCTGTGCACCTGACTTGCCATTGCGTCGATGGCGTTTATGGCCGCCGCATACTCGTCGCGAGTGAAATATCCGGTGGGCAACCGAAAGGTATCTGCTACCGTCAGTCCGCCGTATCTGCCGCGCGCCACGTCGATCGGCACGCCGCAGACGTTGAGTTCCTCTACGTATCTGTATACGCTGCGTACGGAAATTTCATACTTTTCGGCAATTTCCCTTGCCGTTATCTTTCTTTTCGACAGAAGCAGCATCAATATTTTCAGCATTATCTGGTATTTCAAGCCTGTTTCCTCCGTAAAATATGTCGATCAAATCAAAAAAATTTTATCATACATGACAATATTTGTCAACATTAATCGGTAAAATTAAAGTATCAGAGCCCAAAGGAGCATAAAATGAACTATATTGCATATATTCAGAGACAGAAAAATATAATACGCCGCCGTCACGAAGGCGAGACTTTTTTATTGGAGGGAGACGAAGTTATCCCCATTCCCGACACGGAAAAGCTGTTCAAGGAGCTCGATTCTTTCAGAGGACTGAACGTAAAAGAGCGCGTTGTCAATCTTCGCAGGGGAGCTTGAAAAGCCTACTCGCGCAGCCCTGCCGCGCGCCTCAAAATAATTACGATTCAAAAAGAGCGTACGCGCCCAAAGGATTACGCCTCAAAAGGAACGTACGCGCCCAAAAGGATTTAACGCCATAAAAGAAGCGTCCGCGCACAAAAGGGGAGCGTTCTTCAAAAGGATTCGGGCGAATAAAGAGCAGTTCGAACCGATTAAAAAGGATTTCGGGCGAGGGCGGTCGGACTGTGAAGAAAGTTGTATCGGATACGACCGCGGAGGTTTGACTGTGCGGTAAAACCGCACGTATAAAACGTTTGCGAAATTCGGACGGCGGCGCATTTTGCGCCGCCGTCGGTCTTTGAAACGAGCATAAATTGTGACATGGGGTAGGTTTTTAAGTTTTCAGAATTGTTTGACGACTATTTTCTCTATCAGCGCAATTATGCCGTACATACAGCCGGCGAGCACGCAGAGAATGAAAGTGGCCGACATTACGAGGTCGAGTTTCATCACCTGTCCGCCGTATACTATCAGATATCCGAGGCCGGCGCGCGAAACGATATATTCGCCCATTATGGAGCCGATCCAAGCCAGACCCACCGCCACTTTCAGAGTGTTCATGAGGGAGGGAAGGGAGGCCGGAATGACCAGCTTTGCAAGCGTCGCGCGTCGGCTTGCACCCATGGCTTTCATGAGCGTTAGTTTCGTCTCGTCCACGGCGATGAATCCGGCAAGGGTGTTCATAATGCAGAGAATTATGGAAACTATGACCGTCATGAAAATTATCGCGGTGTATCCCGTGCCTATCCAGATTATTATGAGCGGACCCAGAGCTATCTTCGGCAGAGCGTTCAGCACTACGATATACGGTTCGAGCACGGCGCGCACCGTCTCGCTCGACCAGAGTATGATGGCTATGGAATATCCGGCTATAACGGCTATGAAAAATCCGGCCAGAGTCTCCGCAAGCGTTATGCCGACATGGTAGAATAGTTCTCCGCTTTCGTACAGCGAGCCTATTGTGCTTATAACCCTCGACGGCGAGCTGGTGATAAACGGGTCCATGGCCTTGTAATAGGTCAAGAGCTCCCACAGTCCCAGAACGAGCGCCAGAATGACCCACCGCAGAGTGGTTACGAGTATTTTTTTCTTTTTCTGTTTTTTCAGATATGCGATATGTTCGCGCGAAAAGTGTTCTTTGTTTTTCATCTTTGGAAATTCCTTGCAGCGTTATTTCATATGCCCAGTTCCTTGCGCAAAATTTCGAACATGGCGGCAAAGTGACTGTCGTTTCGTCTGCCCTTCGGAGTGTCGGCAAAGGTTATGTCGTGCTCCGCCACTACGTGCGCCGGTCTCGACGAGAGAACTACCACTTTGTCGGAGAGCGCTATGGCCTCGGAGATATCGTGAGTTACGAGAAGAGCCGTCTTTTTTTCGGATTTTATTATGGACTGAACGTCGTCGCACACTTCCAGACGGGTCTGATAGTCGAGGGCGGAAAACGGCTCGTCGAGGAGCAGTATTTCGGGCTGGGCGGCAAGAGTGCGAATAAGCGCGACTCTCTGACGCATGCCGCCGGAAAGCTGTGAAGGGCTCTTTTTCAGAAAGTCTTTCAGGCCGTATTTTTCCGCAAGCGCAACCGCTTTCGCGCGCATTTCGGCGGTGTTTACTCTCTTTATTTCCAGCGGCAGAAATATGTTCTGCTCCACCGAGCGCCACTCGAACAGCGCGTCTTTTTGCAGCATATATCCGAACTCTCCGCTTCCCGTTATTATTTCGCCGGAGGAGGGGGAGAGCAGTCCGGCCGCGAGAGAGAGTATTGTGGATTTTCCGCATCCCGACGGACCTATGACCGATACGAACTGCCCTTTTCCGACCTTGAAATTGAGGTCGGACACTGCCGCCGTCTCGCCTTTTTTCGTGTGGTAGGAGTAGGATATTTGTTTGAATTCGAGCATTATCTGTATACTTCGTTATACACTTTGTCGGCAGTGTCTGTGAGCACTACGTCGTCGAAATCCACGCGTCTTTCGAGTTCTCCGGCAAGGTCTATTACGTCTTGCAGTCTCTCGAAGGCCTGCTCCTTCATCGCCATATTGGTGACCCAGGCGTCGATCGACTTGTAACTTTCTATCGACGTTTTTATGCTCTCTATGCTCGTGTCTACAAAATAGTCGGAAAGATATTCCGCAACTTTTGCGGTATCCGATTCGTTTAAGTATTTTATGGCCTTCGTTACGGCGCGCAGCAATCCCTCGATATTTTCGCCGTTTTTATCGATATAGCTCTGTTTTGCGATGAAGCATGTGTAGGGAATCTCGCCCGACTCTTCCCCGACGGAAGCCACGATATATCCCTGACCCTGTTTCTGTATTTCGCTTGCCACCGGTTCGAACACCGTGCAGTAGTCCGCCACGCCGCCCAAGAACGCCGAAGTCATCATGTTGAAAGCGACGTCGCTGTTGAGATTTGCCGTTACGTTGTGATTTTTCATGACGTATTCGAAGGTCATGAAGGGCACGCCGCCCGGTCTGCCGGCAAGAATCTCTTTGCCTTCGAGATTATTCCAGTCAAAGTTCGGTTCGGCCTCTCTGCCAACAAGGAAGGAGCCGTCTCTCTTCGTTAATTGACCGAAAACCATCGGCTGGTCTTCGCTTCCGCCTATTTCCACGTAAATTGCCGCCTCCGGTCCGCAGAAGCCTATGTCGGCTCCGCCCGAGAGAACGGCCGCCATTGTAGCGTCGGCGCCGCCGCCGTTGGTCAATTCTATTTCAAAGCCTTCGTCCTTGAAATATCCCAGCGCGTCCGCAAGATACAGGGGCGCGTAAAATACCGAGTGAGTAACTTCGTTGATGCGTACAAGCTTTTTGCCGTCCGAACAGCTTGCCGCCGCAAAGGGCACCGCAAGAGCGCACACGACGGCCAATAATAAGTAAATCAGCTTTTTTTTCACTGTAAACTCCTTAAAAATTTAATAATACATACTATGCGACCGTCGTTTGTATTTGACAACCGACGTTATTTTATTTTATAATAATGCCGTATATCGCTTAATGTTTGCTACTACTTTATTTTGAGGTTCCGAATGGAAAAGAAATATAATCCGAAGAGCTTTGAGGACAGATTATATGCGGAATGGGAAAAGTCCGGCTGTTTCAAGGCAGTGCGCGACGACGACAAAGTTCCCTTTACCATAGTAATGCCGCCTCCCAACATAACCGGTCAGCTTCACATGGGTCATGCGATGGACGAAACCATGCAGGATACCATAATCCGCTTCAAGCGCATGCAGGGCTATTGCGCTCTGTGGCTCCCCGGCACCGACCATGCCTCCATTGCGACGGAAGTCAAAATAGTTGAAGAATTGAAAAAAGAGGGGCTCTCCAAGGAATCTTTGGGCAGAGAAGGCTTTTTGAAGCGCGCGTGGGAATGGAAGGATAAGTATGCCGGAAGGATTTGCGATCAGCTCAAAAAGCTCGGTTCGTCGTGCGACTGGTCTCGGCTCACTTTCACTATGGACAAAAAGTGCTCTCGCGCTGTTCGCGAGGTGTTCGTCAATCTCTACGACAAGAAACTCATATACAGGGGCAGCAGAATTATAAATTGGTGTCCCGACTGCAAAACGGCTCTCTCCGACGCGGAAGTTGAGTACGCGGAAGAGAGCGGCAGCCTCTGGCACATAAGTTATCCCATAGAGGGCTCCGACGAGTGCCTCACCGTAGCGACCACCCGTCCCGAGACGATGTTCGGAGACACGGCCGTGGCCGTCAATCCCAAGGACAAACGTTACGCGAAATATATAGGCAAAAACGTAATTCTTCCCGTAGTAAACAAGCCCATACCGATAGTCGGCGACGAGCACGCCGATATGGAATTCGGCACGGGCGTGGTAAAAATAACTCCGGCGCACGACCCCAACGACTTTGAGGTCGGTTTGAGGCACAACCTTCCCGTCGTACGGGTAATGAACGACGACGGCACCATGAACGCCAACGCCGGAAAGTATGAGGGCATGGACAGATACGAGTGCCGCAAAGCCCTTGTAAAGGAGCTTGAAGAGGGCGGATATCTCGTAAAGATCCAACAGCACAATCACAACGTGGGTCATTGCTACCGCTGCAATTCCACGGTAGAGCCCATTGTGTCCAAACAGTGGTTCGTGAAAATGGATGAGCTCGCGCGTCCGGCCATCAACGCCGTAATGGATAAAAAGGTAACTTTCGTGCCCGAAAGATTTGCCAAAACGTACTATAATTGGATGGAAAACGTAAAGGATTGGTGCATTTCCCGTCAGCTCTGGTGGGGGCACAGGATACCCGTATGGTACTGCGCCGACTGCGGAGCGGAGATTTGCGAAAAAACCGACCCCGAAGTCTGCCCCGTCTGCGGAAGCAAAAATCTCTCGCAGGACGAGGACGTGCTCGATACTTGGTTTTCCTCGGCGCTGTGGCCGTTCTCGACGCTCGGCTTTCCCGAGGATACCTCCGATCTCGAATATTTTTACCCGACCGACGTATTGGTCACGGGTTACGATATAATCTTTTTCTGGGTTGCGAGAATGATTTTCTCGGGACTCGAACACATGCGCAAAGTGCCCTTCCGCGACGTGCTCATGCACGGACTTGTCCGCGACGAAAAGGGCAGAAAAATGTCCAAGAGCCTCGGCAACGGAGTGGATCCGCTCGAAGTCATCGATAAATACGGCGCGGACAGCCTCAGGTTTTCGCTTTTGCAGGGAGTGGCTCCCGGCAACGATACCCGCTATTCCGACGCGAAAGTTGAGGCTTGCGCCAACTTCATGAACAAGATATGGAACGCCAGCCGGTTTGTGATATCGGGAGCGGAGGGCAGAAAGGTCAAGCCTCTTTCGGAAGTCAAGCTGTGCGCGGCGGACAAGTGGATAATTTCACGCTTGCAGGCGGTTATCCGCGACGTGACATTGACTCTGAATAAATACGAGCTGGGCGTCGCATGTCAGATACTCTACGACTTCACGTGGTCGGATTTCTGCGATTGGTATATCGAACTTTCCAAGCCGGCGCTCTACGGCGACGACGAGGGCAGAAAGGACGCGGCCATATCCGTGCTCGTATTCGTGCTGGAAAACACATTGAAACTTCTTCATCCCTTTATACCCTTCATAACGGACGAAATTTACCGCTACGTGCCGGGAACGGAGGGGACGATAATGACGAAGGACTATCCCCGTTACAACTCCAAACTTGCCTACAAAAAGGACGCGCTCGCCTTCGAAGGTATAATGGATATCATAAAGTCGGTGAGAGCGGTCAAGGCCGAACTCGGCTGCGCTCCTTCGCGGAAGGTCTCCCTTTATATGGTTACGGAGAACAGGAGGCTGGTTTCCGCCAACGTGGACTGCATTTCAAAATTGTCCGGCGTAAAGGAAATAAACTTCATAGAAAATTCCTCCGAAGCCGGAGAAAAGTCTGTTGCGAAAGTTCTCCATATAGGCACGCTGTATATTCCCATGGGCGAGCTCGTTGACATAGAAAAGGAACGCGAGAGGCTGGAAGGAGAGCTTGAAAAAGTGATGAGCGAGATTCGCCGCGCCGACGGCAAACTCAACAACACCGGATTTATGATGAAAGCTCCCAAAAAACTTGTAGACGAGGAGAGGGCGAAGCTCGATAAATATATCGCCATGCGCGAGAAGATTCTCGAACAACTCAAAAATCTGTAAGAAGCAGCATTCAAAGGTAGAGACAGGTGGCAAAGAGAGCAAAACGGAAAAAGTCCCGAAAGGGTTCTGTAATTATAGGCGCGATTGCGGTAATTCTGGTATTGGTAATTATAGCGGCGGTAGTGCTGTATGTCGTCAAGCCGGAAATTTATCATAAATATCTGGGCGTGGGCGAGCATACATGGAATGCCGACGGCATATGCGCAGTGTGCGGACTCGATGGCAACGACGGCACGGAACAGGGCGCAAAGGACTCCGAATTTTCAGTGCACATAATCGACCTCGGCAAAAATGCCGGAGACAGTATATATATCCGCGCGTCGGGCAACGATATACTGATAGACGCCGGAGCCACGGGCGCGAGCGCGCCGCTCATCTGTTCCTATCTCGACAAATACGTGACGGACGGCAAGCTGGAATACGTCATAGCCACACATGCCGACAGCGATCATATTTCGGCTTTCACGGGAAGCTCCGGAAGCGGTTCGTCGCGGACGGGCGTGCTGTATAACTACAAAGTCGGAACATTGATAAGGTTCGACAATATAACCGAAAAAAAGAGCGGCAACGTTCAAAAGCCCAACACCGAAATCGGCAGGTTTTTTGCGGCGCTGGACTATCTTGAAAGCAACGGCACGTCGGTCTACACGGCCGGTCAGTGCTATTACGAACAGGAAGGCGCAAAGAGACAGTATTTTCTGGACGACGGAAAGACGCTGTCCATGAACATTCTGTATAATTATTATTACTACAACGTGAGCGACGACGAAAACAATCATTCGGTCGTTACGTTATTTACCAAGACCACCTCAAACGGCAGTTTCAACTGGCTGTTTACCGGCGACCTCGAAAAGGACGGAGAAAGTCGGCTCGTGGATTATTACTCCGACTCCTCTAACAGCAAGTCGGAATACGACGTTCTGCCCGACGTGGACTTTTACAAGGCCGGTCATCACGGGTCGGGAACGTCCTCTTCGGAGAAACTTCTCAACGTCATAAAACCCGAATACGTGGGCATAAGCTGTTGTGCCGGAGCTCCGGAATATACTGCCGTCAACGACAATACTTTTCCCTACACGGCGGTATTCGGAAATCTTTTGAAGCACACCCGAAAAATTTATTGCACGAGCGTAGCAAAAAATCTGCCTTCGCTCGGCTCCGACGGCAAATTCGACGGCCGCAGTTACGATTTTGAGCCATGCAACGGCACTGTGATTACATACTTTAACAGCATGCGGACGGAGAACGGAGTTTACGAAAACGTCAAAGTCTGGTGTACTGACTCGCAGGAGTCGGTCATCGATACCGATTGGTATAAGAAATACCGTGAAAGCGCGGTATAATTATCGCAAACGTCAAGGAAGCGAATATGTCTAAATTCTTCTACAATGCGCGGAAAAAACTTCGCGCCAAATTAAAGGAAAGACCGACGTGCGTTCATAAAAAATGCGCGGATTTTCCCACGGGCGTAAAGGCTATTTTAACAGATCTCTTTATTGTTCTGCAACTTGCTCTGCTGGCTCTTTTATATGCGCTGTGCGCATATGTTTTCCCCGTTTTCTTCTATATATCCATAGGCCTTACGGTGCTTGCCGGCGCGTATGTGCTCATATGCGAAAGGGATTCGCAGTCCAAAGCAAGCTGGCTGTTTTTGTTTTTGCTCTCGTTCGGCTGCGGATATATAGTATATCTGCTCGCCAACGTGAACGTCTGCTACGGCTATAACAAAAGAAAATACAGTCAGATCTTCGAACGTTCGCGCATGTACAGAGGCGGATTTGTATTGGGAGACGTCTCGCATGCCGTTGCCGAAGACTGCGAATATATTTATAATGCCGGCGGTTATATTCCCTATACGGGCACCGACATAAAGTACTTTTCCGATGCGCGCAAGTTGTTCGACAATCTCTGCGCCCGTCTCGAAGAGGCGAAAGAATTCGTATTTCTGGAATATTTCATAGTGGCGGAGGGAGTGCTTCTCGAAAGACTCATAGACGTTCTCGCCAGAAAGGTGGCGGAGGGCGTTGAGGTGAGATTTCTCTACGACGACGTGGGCTCGCAAATCGTACTCACGCGCGAAACCAAGAAGCGCATCAAAAAGGCAGGAATCAAGTTCAAGGTGTTCGAGCGTCTCTTTTCACCCTTCTATTTCGGTTTAAATTACCGCGACCACAGAAAGATTATAGTGATAGACGGCAAGACGGGCTATGTCGGCGGCTGCAACATAGCCGACGAATGTACCAATCAGCGCAGAATGGAGGGGCTTTGGAAAGACGCCGGACTTCGCATAGACGGCTGTGCGGTAGACGGTCTTACTATAACGTTTTTGAGACAGTGGGAGTTTTCCGTCAACGAAAAAGCCGACTTCGGGAAATATATAAACAGGGCGGAGCCCACTTCCAATTCTTCAACCGTGGTGCCCTATGCCGGAGGTCCGGAAATAGACGAGCCGCTCTGCCGCGGAGTATATTACAACATGATCTCCGCCGCGCGCGACAAGTTGTATATAATGACCCCATATCTCATTCCGGACAGCGATTTGTTCGCTCAACTCATTGCAAAAATCAAATCGGGTTGCGACGTACGCATAGTTTTGCCGGCGGTTCCCGATTACGCGTACATTTACAGAGTGACGCGTTACAATGCCGAAAAGCTCATGGCGGCCGGCGCGAAAATTTATTATATGCGCGGAACGTTTGTCCATAGCAAGGTAATGCTCACCGAAAATTCGGTGGCGGTAGGTTCGGTAAATATGGATATGCGCGCCTTTTATCTTGAATTCGACAACGGCATATATACCGACGACAAAGCGGTAATGGAGGACGTTCAGGCGGACTTTGAAAAGGTATTCGAAACCAATGACGAGCAGAAACCTGTCAAGCATAACGCCATTTCAACGCTTGTGACGTCGATTTTGCGCGTGGTAAGCCCTCTTATGTAGAGGTAGCGATTCGCCGCAAATCATAAAATTAAAAAACCATAAAATTAAAAAACGTATATAAATCCGCCGCAACTTTTGTTGCGGCGGATTTATAAAAAACAAAGCCGCCCCCAACTTAATGAGGGCTCGACTTTATTACAGAGTGGAGTCACGTAGGGAATTTGCCGTTTCCGCAAGCGGAGCCTCGGTAAAGCGTCGTGGGCTATGCCCACTCGCGCGAACCTGTGGGTTAGTTCCGACGCACGAATAAATGGCGGCACAGCGTTTTCGCTGTGCCGCCATTTATGGTGACCCCGAGGATGTAAAAGGCGAACTGTTGACATCTTCAAAAGTGACGGTTTTGGACTGTCCCTTGTAGTTAAACGTGATGATGAAGTGGTCGTCGTAGAGGTAAATCGAATTGACAAAACTATCTATGAGCCGCTGTTTGCCCTCTTTCGTGTTCAGATCAAATTTGCGGTAGTTGCAAAGCGCGTGCAGAATTTGCTCTTTGGAAAGGATGGGATGCCGCGTTTCCGCTTCAAACAGCTCTATTTCGAGTTTCTGTTTTTGTTCTTCCAAATCGTCAAGCAGTTTCTTGGTCGTGGATGAAAACACGCCTTGCGCGATTGCTTGCGCCAAATTATCGAGCTTTTTTTGGACGTCATTCAATTGCGTTTTTACAGATTGCGCGGTGGTATCTTCTTGCGATTGTAATTTAAAAATCTGCTCTGATAATTCTTCCATTACGGTGTTGTCAGAAATCAAAGATAGTATTTCCTGCATTACAATATCTTCAATCCATTCTTTTTTGACCGATTTTTTATCGCACATATGTTGTTTTGAACGATTACAGCGATAATACCGATGTTGCTTTGAAGTATGGCTTGTCCCGATAGCTCCCGTCATCATTGCCCCGCATTTACCGCAAAAAAGTTTGGTAGTCAATAAATAATCGTCCTCGCTTCTGTGCATTGCAGGAGCTTTTTTACTGACTTGCATTTTGACTTGCACGACATTAAAAGTTTCTTCGTCTATAATAGCGGGTATGGCGTTGGGAATTACGACGTCTCCGAATTTGTATGCGCCTATATACTTACGGTTAGTTAATATCCTATAAACCGAATTGTATTTCATATCGTAACCGCTGTTTTTAACTCCGCGGGATTGCAACAGCTTTGCTATATCATTTATTTTCTTTCCGTCAAGATAAAGCTGATAGATTTCCTTAACTATGGGGGCAGTAACTTCGTCTATTTGATAATGGTCTGTTTCGTCCACAAAATAGCCGAAAGGTGCGCGAACGCCGTTGCTCTTTGCTTTTAAGGCGTTCTCGGTCATTCCGCGCTTAACTTTTTCCGAAAGCTCGGCTGAGTAGTATTCGGCATAGCCTTCCAAAATCGCTTCAAGCAAAATACCGTCCGCGCCCTGCGATATGCTTTCTTTTACAGAAACAACGCGCACACCATTCTTTTTAAGGATATTTTTATAATAGGCGGAATCATAGCGATTGCGGGCGAAGCGGTCCAATTTCCATACAAGAACAGTGTTAAACATATTCTTATAACTGTCCTTAATCATGTGCTGAAATTCGGGGCGGTGGTCTGTTTTTGCGGACTGCGCCCTGTCTATGTAATTTCCGATAACCTCAATTCCGTTGAATTGGGCATATTCCATGCACTCGCGGAGCTGACCTTCAATGCTTGCTTCGTTTTGTTTTTCCGATGAAAATCTCGCGTATATTACTGCTTTCATGTTCTCTCCTTATTGTTCTTCGGCAATTTTACGCACCAAATAGTGATTGTCCGTCAATGCTTTTTTGATTATATATTTTTTAATTTCAGAGGCATCTGTTACCTGTTTAATGCGACTAATAATCGCCATTTTAATCTCGGCCGAGCCCTCATCCATACAACGCGAAAGTTGTTTTAATGCAACTTCTTGATATTTGCTTCTTGTCAATTCGATGAGGCATTTTGTAGACAGGAAGCGGACATCTCTTTCTTTATTTGCGAATAGTGAAATTGATAGCTCCAGCAGTGTAGATGTAATTTCATCTGGAATGTTACTAAAATTAACAATGGTCAACACGTTGTTTATATATTGCATACAATCAATTATTCCTTTATTGTCCATAAAGTGTATATTAGACAGCTCGACAATGGATTGCTGTTGAACGGTTGTCCCCATAAAAATTGTTAAAAAATTTAGCGCAAAGGAGAGAGTCGTAAGACTTGTAGTCTCGAAAATATTCATATCAAAGACTGCAAGGATTTTCTCTTGCTCCGCCGTTAAGGATTTGAGTGCTTCATACAGTTTTTTCGATTTTTTATTTTGCAAAAACAAAAAGGTTAATAAACTTATTGCCCTAAATTTTTCTCCACAGCTTTGATTTGGCGATAATAAAAAACCTTTTGTTGCATCAAAAATTGGTTTTAGCTCCTGCCAAGACAATGTCATATCATTGGTGCGAATTATGTTTTCAATCACCACAAATGGATCCGACGCAAATCCAATATACCTACCGTTTTTGCCTTGAATTTCCGTGCGATTTTTAATATTGTCTATTGAATTTGTAATACCTTTAAGCATTGCCGATCTATTTTTAGCATGGATTTCAAGTTGATAATCTCCGTTGTAGAATTTAGGCAGTTGCTCTGCCAGCTGCTGTTCAAAGTCAGCCAAATTTGTGCTAGTATTTTTACAAAAAATCATAATGCCATAGTGAAGTTTTGACATATGTTGAGCATTACAGAAATTTTTCTCTAACTCAAACGCTAATGCTTCCTGAATATCTATAGGCAATGTCTTGATATCTGTATATCCAAGTAGTTCGCACGCAATATCCTTTAATCGTAGGATGTTTGATTTTAATAGAAGTAAAATGCGATTCGCCAGCAAATCCGATGACATCCTTTGACAGGAATTTTCAATTGCGGCTCTGATGCTTTCAGTAAAGGCAGAACTGCCATCTCTTATGCAGACCTCAGTAAAATTGTTTAACCACGTAATTTGGTCGTTAAATTGGTCATCTGACATATAGTATCCAAGTGCTTCTATTAGTAATAACGATGCTGCATTCCGTTCTATTTGCATGGGGAGATTAGAAATCCCATTGATAATTTCGTCGATTTCTACTGGTGCAATTATTTCGTAGGCTCTGTTATATGTTCTAATATAAGCTCTAAGTGTTTTATTGTTGTTTTGTAAAATTAGCATTCGAACAAACTCACGGCTCAAATTTGCGTCATCAAATTCTTGACTGATAACTTCAAGCGCTTCAGCCATGTAGCTTCTTATCATCTTAAGATGTGTGATAGAGCCATAAAGTAAAGCAAGGCAAAAGCATGATGCGATATCGGAAAAAATTTCTTCTACGCCTCCCAAATTTGTAGTATAAGGCGATTGAAAATTTATACGGTTATATTCTTTAAGGAGATTACTCTTTAAATTACTTACAATTCTATCAATGGAAGGGAAATATAAATATTCACTGCTTGTATCGATGATATTCTGTCCTTTATTAAAAACATAGCTACCATTTTTAGAGTCCAATAGTAAAATCATATTTCTCAAATCAATTGCAATGTCATTGTAAATCCATCGCGGGATTTGTAAATTATCCTTACAATTTTCAATAAGATTGTCTAGAATTTGTATACATTCAGCGATGTTATCAGTATAATAGGCATTTAATGCCTCCAACCTTTTTTCTACAATATGTCCAATTTGAGCATCGTGCTTTTTCAGAATTAATGTTTTTAAATAGTTAAAATCCAATTGATTGAAGTGGCTTCGGCATAAAACAACCATTAGAAATTTTTGAAAAAGCGCATCAATATCACTTGCCGCCTCTTCGTTATTTTCGGCATAGAATGATTTGTAAATTGTTCGTTTTGTTGTATAAAACTCCTTGAGTACATTTTTAGCCACCAAATTATTCGGCAAAACGTTTAATCCGCCCACATCTGGTACCGGTTTCGTGCTGATTTCAATTGGTTTTTTACGATACACATTAGCTAAATCCTGAATAACGGATTGATATGCTATTTGCGCTATATCAGAAAATTTACTAGCATGAACAAATTTGCAGGATTGATTCATCATAATTTCTTTTTCAACTTCAGTAGAGATTCTTGACTCCTCGTCACAAAAAACAGCTATAGTGCGAATCCCCAGCTCTCTCGCCCGTTTATATTCCGCCATCGTTCCGTCGCTAATATTATCTTTGTTATCAACGATTAAAACTAATAATTGAGAAAGATCAACGTATCCCAAGTAGGCATCTGGCATAGGATCAGATGCTCCTGGCTCGGTTTCAAAACAGTAAACATCAGCGAGACCAGTCTCAAGCAATAACTGCTTAAGCGCCTTTCTCATTATCTCATATTTCCCGTTGCATTTTGAACTAATAAAAATAGAAATCTTATGTTCAATAATCATATTTATTTCCCCTTAAATTTTGTTTTCCTCTAATGCCTTTCTTTCGGCTTGGATCTCGCGCTTCAATTCTTCCTCGGATGGAATATAGAGCATATACTTCGAGGCGAAAATTTGATTGTTATCCTCAGGGAGAGTGTATTTAACAACGGCGTCGCTCTTGTCCGAACAAAGAATGATGCCAACGGGTGGGTTGTCGCCCTCATTCATTTTCTCACGAGTGTAGTAGTTGACATACATTTGCATCTGACCAATGTCTTGGTGGGTCAAATCGCCCGTTTTTAAGTCAATCAGCACAAAACATTTCAGAATATAGTTATAGAACACGAGGTCGATGTGGAAATGCCTTCCATCAAAGTTGATATGCTGTTGCCGTGCGACGAAAGAAAAGCCGCGCCCAAGTTCCAACAAAAATTTTTGCAAATGGTCTATGAGTGCCTGTTCAAGGTCGGATTCGTAGAAACTCGCGCTCTGTTCCATACCCAAAAATTCCAAAACGTAAGGGTCGCGTATAACGTCCTCAGGTGATTTTGCTTGCTCGCGCGCTGTTGTATCTGCGACGACGGCGTAATCGTTATGGCTTGCAAGCAATCGTTGATAGGAAAATGTATTTATCTGTCGTTCAAGCTGACGGGTACTCCAATTTGCCTTGGCGCACTCGTCCACATAGAATTGCCGTGCTTTTTCATCTTCAACGCGCATAATGAGGCGGTAATGCGTCCAACTCAATTCGCTACGCAGTGCGTAGCGGTTTTGAAAGGTCAAATAGAACTGCCGCATATTTTTGAGATTGGCGACGGTAAAGCCCTTGCCGAAATCAGCCGTCATCTGTTTAGACAGCTCTTCCAAAAGACGAGAGCCGTATTCAGCGGTTGCATTTCCGCCCTGTTTTTCGACTATGCTTTTGCCGATTTCCCAATATGCCTCAACCATCGCAAAATTTATGGCAGAATATGCTTTTGCCCGTGCAGTGGCAAGAATTTCCCGTATACGATTATAAAATTCCATATCCATAAGTTTATCCATGTTTTTTATCCTCTATCTTTTATTTTCTTCAAGCAGTTTCATAACTGCCTCTTTGAGTTTGGCGTTTGCCGCGCTGTTCGGGTCAAAGCACATTTCAACAAAATCTTGATAATGCTCATCATCGCGGAGAGGGCGGGGGACATTCTCGTAAAGTTTCCCCTGTGGGCTATCTGTCCTGCCGAAAATATAATCAAGGGACACATCAAAGTAATCGGCATACCATAAAAGCACATCTTCCGGCGGAAAACCTTGTCCCGATTCATAGCGATGGATGCTTTGCTGAGTAGTCCCGATTATGTCGGCAAGCTGTTTTTGAGATTTGTTTATACTCAACCTGAGATTTTTCAATTGATTAGAAACAGCAGTCATATCAACCTCCAAAAAGATTATACAACAAAATCGTATTAAAATCAACCCGATTATTAAGTTTGTGAAAACTTTTTTATAAATATATCAAAACAAATGTTCGTAACTCTATTGACAAACAAATTAAATGTGCTATAATAAAAATGTATCGGGGTGAAAAGGTTTCCCGATTTTTCCGCTTACGGTTTAGCGGTGCTATGATGAGAAGTATGTCCTACTTCTCACTCGGCAAAAAGATTTGCCGAGCTGCCTTGCACTTTTAAAAGGTCGATGATGTGACCTTATTATTTTTTAGTTGTGCGAGGTTGGGCTTTATTGTTGTACAATTTTTTAGAAAAAATTTTTTGGATTTTTGAAATTTTCGGTGATAATTTTATCTAATTATATGAGGGTAATATGAGATAATCTCAACCTAAAACTTTATAGAATGTCTAACCACCATAGGGCAATTTGAAGTTGCCAAATTCGGTTAAAGTCGGTGATTTGCGAGAAGCAGTCAGCGGCTTTTTCGTTGTCTTTTTTAAATCAATTACCGTCACTTTGAACGGTAAAATAAAATCTTTTAAGGAGGTAAAACAATGACAATAAGACCGCCATAATCGGTAAAAACTGCATACCGAATGAACACCGGTTGCACGCCGAACGAACACCGGCTACACACCAAAATGGAAGCAAAACAGATAACTTCCTGCGGAAGTATAGCCCACTATACTTCGCAAACGAAGTATGTGGGCTCTGCGAGGCTTTTAATTACAGATTTTAAGGAGGTAAAAACAATTTCATATTTAGTTTGCCACATGGAAAAATATCATAAAACGGATATTGCTCCGA
>CANRIK010000009.1 GCA_947630705.1 uncultured Clostridia bacterium
GCTTATTAACCTTTCTTAAATTAATCTTGCCTTCCTTCTTCTTCTCTTCTTCCCTATGCAGTTGTCAGACTCCGTATACACCCCCCCACCCACATCACCTTCTCCCTCGCTTCCGCGTGGTATCCTCTGATATGGGGTGGGAACCGCTCGTCAATCGGATTTTGTCCTCTCGAACTCTGCGGATGATCTCGCAACGACAGTTGCGGATTGCCGTTTTTCGATAGAAAAACAGCGCTGTCCAAGGTGACAGCTTTTATATGATATCAAACAATATTCAATGTGTCAACTGTTTTTTTATTTGTTTTTAACAAATTTAAAATATTTTTTTAATGGAATTTTTGCCGATTTTTTCCTTTTTTATACATACCACAATATATAGTATATGATTTATCCGCAGATTGTGTCCGATTGTCCGTCCCACCGGCCGCCGCCCGTGTTAAGCAGTCCGAAATTCAGTCAAAAACGGATAAAGACGGCCGCTCGGCGGACATAAATCCGCCGAGCGGCCGCATAATAAGTTTTGCCTCATCGTTCAAAAGGTTACAATGTCAAAGCATTGCACGTTATCGTCCGATCTTATACTCCGTTTCCTTCAAAAATTCAACCGAACGGGCTATCTCTTCATAGTCGCCGTAGTTGTCGCCGTATACTTCGATGACCGCGTCGCCGTCGAATCCCACGCCGTGCAAGCGCTTGAAGATTTCGGCAAAGTCATAAATCCCCATGCCGGGCAGACAGATATGCCCATCTTTGTCCACGTCGGAGAGATGAACATGCGAAATGGCTCCGGCCATGTCCTCTATATACATATTTATGGGATAACCCGAACGGCGAGCCTGCTTTAAATCGAGCACGGCGGCAAGCTGCGGACAGCGCTCTTTAAATTTTTTAAAGAGCCCCGGGCGATTGTACGTACACCAGCTTACGTTTTCAAGGCAAACCGTGACTTGGTAGTGCGCGCAGAACTCACAGACGGCATTGAGTAAGCCCGAAACTTCGTCGATATTTTCTCCGCCGGAGCAACGGGAAATATAGCCGTGAAAAGTATATTTATCTGTGCCTAAAAGTTGCGCAGAGCGCATCAGCTGATCCAACCAATAGAAGGCGTCTCCCCTCACCCTGCGCGAAGGGCTGAACAGCTGCGGCTCGAAATTTCCGGAGAGCGCGTGCACTGCCGATATCGGGATATCCGAAAACCGCTCCCTGTGCGCTCTTGCATACTCCGGACGGTATTCGTAATACGTGCCCAAAAAAATTTCCGCGCACTCCGCGCCGCATTTTTTTATTTTGTCGATTGCGTTTTCGCACTCCTCGCGAGGAAAGAAAGACGCCGTAGAAACACCTATTTTCATAAGGATATTGTAACATATATCGGCAATTTGTCAAGAGCGCACGGCGGCAATATTATTCCGGCGACATTATTCTATTGCGCGCGAAAGAGCGTTGTATATGCCGTCGTCGGCGATATCGGCTATCGGCTTTAAAAAGAGCGCAGTATCGCTTTTGCGTTCTTTTATAACCGTTTCGGCGCCGTCTGCCTCCGGAACATTTTCAGAGCTCGGTTTACCGCCGAGCGCGGCGGCTATCGGAGCGATGGCGCTTATGGCTTCGGAAATCTGTTCGGCCTCTTTCAAAATATTGTCCAACTCATGATTTTCGCCCACGGCATATTTGATTATTTCGGCCATTTCGGAGGCCGATATATTGTTTTGCGGCGAAGAATTTCCGCCCTTCTGACCGAGCGCCATTAAAAGAATAAACACAAGGAAAAGTTGCATAAAATCACTCTCCGGCATATTTTGTTAATAATATTATATGCGAGGAATTTTATGAACGATTTCAAGAGCTATTCCAACGCTTCCGACAACAACACGGCGGACAAAAAAGGCGGCGACGCTTCGCTGAACAACACCGTGGAGATGGCAAAAATAATTTCGAAAGCCATGAACGGCAAAAGCACCGCGCAAATAATGCAGACTATTATTTCGGAGGCCGAGAGAGGAAAACGCGAAGGCCGACTGACCAACGCCGACCTCGACAATTTTTATTCCGCGCTTGCGCCGATACTCGACGGAGCGAAAAAGCGCAAACTGAAAGAGATAATTGCAAAGCTGAAAAACATATAAAACTCAACACGTATCCATAAAACACCGATGCAATCTGAATTATTCAAAAACTCCCCACCGCGGCGAAATGCCGCGGTGGGGAGTTTAAATACCTTTATCCGCGCAACGAAAGTTTTTTGACTGCCGCTATCAATTCGTTAACGGCAGAGGGCGGAGTGAACGCCGAAAAGGAAGCGCGCACCAACCCGTCGGAGAAGAGCGCTCTGTGCATGAGCGGCGCGCAGTGAAGTCCGCCGCGCACGCAGATGCCGAATTCTTCGGAGAGGGCGAATGCAGCCATTTCGGACTGCATGTTTTTCAGTCGGAAAGCGACTATTCCGTAAGGATTCGGTTTTGAAAATATTTCCGCGCCGCATTCCGCCAACCCCTCCACGGTTGCCGCGGTCAGACTTTCCGTAACCGTTCGGTGACGCATAATGTGACGTTCGAGATACATGGCGCCCTCCGCAAGCGAAACTATTGCCGGAAAATTCAATGTTCCGCTCTCCAATCTGTCCGGATAAAATTCCGGCATATCGGGATTGTAGCTCTCACTGCCCGTTCCACCGAAGGTAAGCGGTTGAGGGTCGAACCTCTCGGAAAACAGCAGGGCTCCGCTCCCCTGTATGCCCAGCATGCCCTTGTGTCCGGCCACGGCAAGCGCGTCAATGCCGAGAGCTTTCATATCTATGCCGATATGTCCGCACGCCTGCGCGCCGTCGCAGATCAGTATACAATCTCGCGGCAGAACCTTTTTTACTCTTTCGATATCCGGAGCAATGCCCGTGACGTTGGAAGCGAGGGTGATGACGGCGGCGCACGGCGGCTTCCCGACGTGCGCCGCCTCTTCAAGTTTGACTATATCCACCTCTCTGTCGCCGTTTAAAGGAATATAAATTATTTCCGCGCCGTCTTTTTTAAGCCTTTCAAGCGGACGAAGAACGGAGTTGTGTTCGGCTACGGTGGTGATTATTTTGCCGTCTTTCGGAAGCGAAAATATGGCAATGTTCAAGGCCTCTGTACAGTTCTTCGTAAAGACCACTCTCTCGTAGCCGTAACCGCCGAAAAAATCGCTCAATACCTTCCTCGCGGAATATACCCTCTCCGAGCATGCAAGAGAGAGCTTGTGTCCGCTTCTCCCGGGATTGGCCGCAGTAACGAGTGCCGCGCTTACGGCGGAAATTACGCAATCGGGCTTGAAGCCGCCCGTGGCGGCGTTGTCGAGATATATCATAAAATTTTCCTCTTTCATATTATAATAATATATTTATACTATGGAAGGATTGATTTATGACAGAGCAAATTGCCGTTTTCCGTTCGCGCGCGCAGGCGATGGACTGCAATTCGAGGTTGCGCTCCATGGGCGTGCCGTCGAGTATTATAAATACGCCGCGCGAAGCTAATGTGGGTTGCGGACTATCTGTTCGAGTGCCGCAAAACATGCTTGCGAGAGCCAAAGTCATAATTGCCAACGGCAGATATTCGGCATTTTATGGTTATTTCACAGTCAAAATTTATTGATTTTGCCGCGGCATTGTGATAGAATTTGCCTATGGAGCAAGAAACAACCTCAAGAATTTTGGAGACGCTCGCAGAGCTATACCCGAACGCGGCTCCGGCCCTCAAATATAACTCTCCTTACGAACTGCTCGTCGCCGTAATACTCTCGGCGCAATGCACTGACGAGAGAGTGAATAAGGTGACCGCAGAGCTGTTCAAATATCATAATACTCCCCGAACAATGCTCGAACTGACGCAGGAAGAACTCGAAAAATACATCTTTTCGTGCGGCTTTTACCGCAACAAAGCGGCGCATATTCTTTCGGCTTCGCGCGATATTCTCGAAAAGTACGGCGGCGAAGTGCCTGACGGTCACGAACAGCTTAAAACTCTTGCCGGAGTGGGTCAAAAGACCGCCAACGTAGTATACTCTGTGGCGTTCGGCGGCGACGCAATAGCGGTTGACACTCACGTTTTCAGAGTCTCCAACAGACTCGGAATAGCAAATGGTAAGACTCCCGAAAAGGTCGAGGAGGGATTGAAAGCGGCGATTCCGCAGAATTTATGGTCGAAAGCCCACCACTACCTCATCTATCACGGCCGTCGCGTCTGCCACTCGCAGAGACCAGACTGCGCAAACTGCACTCTCAAAGATTGGTGCGAATTCTACAACGAAAAATAATTCAAAAACGCGCGCCGCGGCGCGCGTAAATTTTTAAAGCGGCGCAACCGAATGGTTGCGCCGCTTTTATTAGCTTTATTGATAAAGAATACTTATTAAAGAACCTTAACGATAGTGCCGGAGCCGACCGTTCTGCCGCCTTCACGGATAGCGAAACGGAGTTTTTCTTCAACCGCTACGGGTTTGATGAGCTCTACGGTGATCTCTACATTATCGCCGGGCATAACCATTTCGGTGCCTGCGGGAAGATCGATAGAGCCGGTAACGTCGGTAGTTCTGATGAAGAACTGGGGACGATAGTGATTGAAGAAAGGAGTATGACGTCCGCCTTCCTCCGCTTTCAGTACGTATACCTGAGCGGTGAACTTGGTAGCCGTTTTAACCGTACCGGGCTTTGCAAGAACCTGTCCCTTTTCGATACCCTTTCTGTCGATGCCGCGAAGAAGCGCGCCGATATTGAATCCGGCAATAGCCTCGTCAACGCTCTTGTGGAACATTTCGAGTCCGGTGATAACGGTGCCTACGGGCTTATCGATAAGTCCTACGATCTCTGCGGGATCGCCTACGTGAGCCTTACCGCGCTCTACTCTGCCCGTAGCAACGGTGCCGCGGCCGGAGATGGTGAACACGTCTTCCACGGGAAGAAGGAAGGGCTTTTCGGTATCTCTCTGAGGAGTGGGGATATACTTGTCGATTACGTCCATGAGTTCGAGAATGCACTGGCATTCGGGAGCCGCAAGTATCTGTTCGTTCGAAAGATTGGGATTGGAAGCAACTTCCAACGCTTTGAGCGCGGAACCCTTGATGATGGGGATTTCGTCGCCCGGGAAGTCGTATCCGGAGAGGGTGTCTCTTATTTCCATTTCAACGAGTTCGAGAAGTTCGGGGTCGTCCATCTGGTCGATCTTGTTGAGGAATACTACGATGTAAGGAACGCCTACCTGACGGGCAAGAAGGATGTGCTCCTTGGTCTGGGGCATGGGACCGTCGGTTGCCGCAACTACGAGAATCGCGCCGTCCATCTGCGCTGCACCCGTAATCATGTTCTTTACATAGTCCGCGTGTCCCGGGCAGTCAACGTGAGCATAGTGACGCTTGTCTGTCTGATACTCTACGTGCGCGGTATTTATTGTTATACCACGAGCCTTTTCCTCGGGCGCCTTATCGATTTCGTCGTATCTCATTTTCGCTGCCTGACCCTTGCATGCCATAACCATTGTGATAGCTGCGGTCAGAGTGGTCTTGCCGTGGTCAACGTGGCCGATTGTGCCTATGTTGACGTGGGGCTTGCTGTTGTCGTACTTAGCCTTTGCCATTTTTTTGTCTCCTTAAATTATTTTATAAAAATGATAACTTACGCCTTGCGGCGTCGCAGCTATCGCGATGCCTGTTTTGGCTTTATTCATTATATCTTATATTTTAAAAAAACACAACCAATTTAAACCAATTTATTAAAATAAACCGAGGACTAATCCTTTTTTGCCTTGGCGCGTTCGCCTATAACCTTTTCGGCTATCGACTTGGGCACTTCGGCATAGTGGTCAAACTGCATTGTGAACTGTCCGCGGCCCTGCGTTCTCGAACGCAAATCGGTCGCATATCCGAACATCTCCGAAAGAGGAATCTCGGCGTCAACAACCTTCGCTCCGGCTCTGTCGTCCGTAGAAACAATAGTGCCGCGGCGCGACGTTACGTTGCCCATTATATCGCCGAAGTAGTCGTCGGGAGTGACGATTTCGACTTTCATTATGGGTTCGAGCAGAACTGCCTTGGCCTTTGCCATACCGTCTTTGAACGCCATGGAGCCGGCAATCTGGAATGCCATTTCGGAGGAGTCTACCTCGTGATAGCTTCCGTCGTAAACCTGAATTTTGAAGTCAACGACCTCATAGCCGGCCAAAAATCCGTTCTTCGCTGCGGCGCGTATGCCCTTGTCGATTGCCGGAATGTATTCCTTGGGAATGGAACCGCCGACGGTAAGGTCTTCGAACGAATAGCCTTCCCCGGGATTTGCCGGAATCATGTGCAGTTTGCAGTGACCGTACTGTCCTTTACCGCCGGACTGACGCTTGTAGAGGCCTTCGCAGTCCACTGCCTGACGTATGGTTTCGCGGTAAGCAACCTGAGGCGCGCCGACGTTGGCTTCTACTTTGAATTCTCTCAAAAGTCTGTCAACTATGATATCGAGATGCAACTCGCCCATGCCGGCGATTATCGTCTGACCGGTCTCCTGATCGGTATAGGTCTTGAAAGTGGGGTCCTCCTCCGCGAGCTTTACGAGCGCCATGGTCATCTTTTCCTGACCGGCTCTGGTCTTGGGCTCTATGGAGAGCTGAATAACGGGGTCGGAGAAAGTCATCTGTTCAAGCACTATGGGATGATTTTCGTCGCACAGCGTGTCGCCGGTGGTGGTGTCCTTCAAGCCGACGATGGCGCAGATATCGCCCGAATAAATCTTGTCGATTTCGGTACGGGTGTTTGCGTGCATCTGAACGAGACGTCCCACTCTCTCCTTCTTGCCCTTTGTGGAATTATATACATACGAACCGGAGTTGAGCACGCCGGAATACGCTCTGAAATATGCAAGACGGCCTACGAAGGGGTCTGTGGCAATTTTGAAAGCAAGACCCGAGAAAGGAACGTCGTCGGAGGTCTCTCTCACTTCCTCTTTGCCCGTTTCGGGGTTGATTCCGGTTACGTGGTCCACGTCAACGGGCGAGGGGAGATAGTCGATAACCGCGTCGAGAAGCATCTGAACGCCCTTGTTCTTGTACGAGGAGCCGCAGAGCACGGGAGTGCATTTCATGGCTATCGTAGCCGCTCTCAATCCCTTTCTGATTTCGGCGGGAGTGAGTTCCATGGTGTCGAGGAACTTTTCCATAAGTTCGTCGTCGCCCTCTGCGGCGGCCTCCATGACCGCCATGTGCGCCTCTTCCGCGGCCGCGCGCATATCCGCCGGAATCTCGTCCTTATGGTACTGCTTGCCGTCGTCGGAATCATAAATTTCGGCGTTCATTTCAATGAGGTCTACTATTCCCTGAAAAGTCGCTTCCTTGCCGATGGGGAGTTCGATGGGCACGGGATTGGCGCCCAACCTATCCTTCATCATCTGCACGGCGCGCTCGAAGTTTGCGCCGTTGATATCCATCTTGTTTACATAAGCGATACGGGGAACCTTGTACTTGTCCGCCTGACGCCATACGGTTTCGGATTGGGGTTCGACGCCGCCCTTCGCGCAGAACGTCGCTATGGCGCCGTCGAGGACGCGGAGCGAACGCTCTACCTCTACGGTAAAGTCAACGTGTCCCGGGGTATCGATGATATTGATCCTGCACTCGTCCTTCTTCGTCTGACCGCTTCTTGTCCAGTGGCACGTCGTCGCGGCGGAGGTTATGGTAATACCTCTCTCCTGCTCCTGCACCATCCAGTCCATGGTCGCTTCGCCGTCGTGGACTTCGCCGATCTTGTGCGTAATACCGGTATAGTACAGTATGCGCTCGGTTGTCGTCGTTTTACCGGCGTCTATGTGCGCCATTATGCCTATATTTCTTGTGTGTACTAAATCGTATTCTCTTGCCATAAATTACCTCTGATTAGAAACGGAAGTGTGCAAACGCCTTGTTTGCTTCTGCCATTCTGTGGGTGTCTTCCTTCTTCTTTACGGCGCCGCCTGTGTTGTTGTAAGCGTCCATAAGCTCTGCGGCGAGCTTTTGCGCCGTCTCTCTTTCGCTGCGCTTTCTGGTAGCGGTTACCAGCCAGCGAATCGCAAGGGTCTGGCGTCTTTCGGGTCTTATTTCCATGGGGACCTGATAGTTTGCGCCGCCTACGCGCCTTGCCTTTACTTCGAGTACGGGCATGATGTTTGCCATTGCCTGATCGAAGATTTCCATTGCGTCTTTACCGAGCTTTTCGCTCATTATCTGAAAAGCGCCGTAAACGATCGATTGAGCCGTTCCGCGCTTGCCGTCGTACATTATCTGGTTGATAAGTTTGGTTACAACCTTCGAATTATACACGGGATCGGGTAAAACGTCCCTCTTGGGGACTCCGCCTCTTCTGGGCATAATATTCTCCTTTTCTCGCCGTAAGAAAAACATGGCTTCCCGGCGAGTTTGCCGCCGTCGGATCTCGGAAAAACTTTCCGTTCGTATCCGTTGCGTCCATAAAAGATTTAGACGCGGCGGTTTTCTTTTTTTAAGGGTGCGAACCTTAAATAAGCTATTGCGCGCCCGGAATTTCCGGGGCAAACCTTCTCCACCTTCCGGTGAATACTGCCTACTTTTACCGGTTTAAGGGTGCTACATTCCGAGAATAAGTAGGAATTGAATTTTCAAAATTCGCGATGACGGGTGTCATCGGATTGCTTCTTTACGTGATTTTCTGTGCGACGGGAACTTCCCGACCGCGAAAATCAACGGAGTTCAAGCTGCGCGCCGACCGAAAAATTACTTCTTGGGCTTCTTGGCGCCGTATCTCGATCTGGCCTGCATGCGCTTGGATACGCCGGCGGTATCGAGCGCGCCGCGAATGATGTGGTAACGCACGCCGGGCAGATCCCTAACTCTTCCGCCGCGGATAAGTACGGACGAGTGCTCCTGCAAGTTGTGACCTTCACCGGGAATGTATACGGTACCTTCCTGCTTGTTGGTCAAACGGACTCTGGCAATCTTTCTTATGGCCGAATTGGGCTTTCTGGGAGTTGTGGTGGTCACTTGAAGGCACACGCCGCGCTTTTGAGGACATCTGTCCAATATGGGCGACTTGCTCTTGTAAACCAACTTCTCTCTGCCGTTTCTGATAAGCTGATTGATTGTAGGCATTTTTATTCCTCCTTGTTTTACTCGGGTTTTATCCCTGTGGAATATATCACCCCTGCCGCTACCCTTAAAGCGGAGGAAGCGTGATCTCTTTACGCCGACTATTATATAAATGTAATGAAAAACATGCCGTTTGGCGACAGTATTCCAGAATAATCAGCAAACGCTATTTTAACAAAATGCAATATAATTGTCAATTAAATTTTCGAACTTTTTATAAAAGGAAAAGAGTATTTGAAGTTTTTTCGCTTCAAAAGAGGACTTTTTTCGGTTTTTTCTCCCCGAAAGGCCCTTCGGAGTACGCAGAAGCCGCCGCGGACTCTCCGTCCGCGGCGGCAGCAGGTCGGTTTTCGTCTCTTTATCACACCAAGGAAATTTTATCGGAGACGCTCCTTACAAACAGTCCGTGGCGCACGCCCTCCTCTATACACGCGAGCGCCATGCTCTGCATTTTTTCTGTGGAACGCGGCACTTTCAACTCCTTCAAAACCATCGGCACGAGCTCGTCGGAGTACATGCTGACCTTGTTGAGAAGTATTCCGCGCACCAACGATATAACGTCGTACGGAGTATAGTCGCTCTCCTGCGTGCGCAGAGGCGCGCCCTCCTCGACTCTGTATCTGTCGAAGGAAGAATACTTGTCCGAACGCATGTAGTAGACGTTGCCGGAAATTTCGCGCGTTTCGAAGCCGCACATGTCTATGAGCTGGCGCACTCTGCTCTCCAATCTTATGCCGTATTTGGTTATTCCGAAAAAGGACAGGGCGCGCTTTATAAGAAACTGCGTTGAGACAGGCTCTTCCGCCGCGACAACCGCCTTTAAAGCTCGGGTGATTTCTCCGTCCCTTTTGCCGGCCGCCACGTCCGCGGAATCGGCGTCCGTTTCGAATTTTGCGTATTTGTACGGTTTTTTGAAGGGTATCTGTGTCGGTCTGCCGTCAGAAGTAAGTTTGTCGAGGAAATCCTTTATCTTCTTTATCTCGCGCTTGGGATTGTTGAAGAAATTTATGGTGTAAAGTCTGACAACGTTCCAGTTGTTGCGTTTAAGGGTCTGTACCTGCATGACGGAGCGGTCCTTTACGGAGAACTGCCGCGTACCGTCGCAGAGCACGGCAAGTATGAAATTGTGCCTGTTGCGAGGGTCTACGACCGCCACGTCTATCTTGAAGTCGGAAACTCCGACGTCGCAACGGCACTCGTAGCCGTACGCCGAGAGCTCCTCGGCAATGAATTTACCTATTCCGCGGCGATTTATTATTATCTCATCGCTCTTTACGGGTATATTGGCCCTGCCCTTTTCGGCAAATTCGAGGAAGGCTTTCAGTCCGGCCACGCCGCGCGACGTTGTGCGCGAGAGGTCTATCATGGAATAGCGCATGGAGGAGAACACTATCATCTCCTCCCTCGCTCTCGACACGGCGACGTTCAGTCGGCGCCAGCCGCCGAACTGATTCAGCGGTCCGAAGTTCAAAGAAATTCTGCCGTCGGAATCGGGGCCGTAGCATACGGAGAACAATATCACGTCTCTCTCGTCGCCCTGTACGTTTTCGAGATTTTTTATGAACAGCGGCTCTTCGCGCTCGTACGCCGCCTCTTCAAGTCCGTTCGCGGATATGGCGCGTTGAAGTATTTTTTCCACATATACCTGCTGCGCCACGGAGAAAGTGACTATGCCTATGCTCGAACGGCGGAGTTTCTCGTCTTTCAGACGGCGCACTACCTCCGAAACAAGGGCTTCGGCCTCAATTTTATTGCACTTCGTACCTCCCCTCTCGTAAACTCCGTTTGTGACGTAATGCAGTTTTACTCTGCTGTCGAGAGCGTCCGGCGAAGGGAAGGTGCAGAGCTTGGACGAATAATAATTTATGTTGGAAAAAGCTATAAGGCTCTCATGCTTCGAGCGATAATGCCAAATAAGATGCTTTTCGGGTATTCCGAGCGCAAGACAGTCTTCGAGGACGCTCTCCAAGTCCTCCGTTTCGGGAGTTTCGTCCTCTCCGGCGGCCGTCGTAAAGAACATTGTGGGCGGCATCTGCTTGGGGTCTCCCACAATAATCGCGCTCTTTGCCCTCGCAAGCGAAGGCACCGCCTCGCAGGTGGGTATCTGCGAAGCCTCGTCGAAAATAACCATATCGAACAGCTCGGGGTCGGGCGGAAGGAACTGTGAAACGGTTATCGGGCTCATCAACATGCACGGCGCGACCGCCTTCAAAAGCTGGGGTATTTCGGCGAACAGCGCGCGCAAATTCAGCGACTTCAAATTGCCCTTGGTCTGTCTCTGAAAGGCCATGAGCTCCAACGCGAGAGGACCCTCCGTATCCGCAGTCGGAAGCCGCGAAATGAGATCGGCGCGTATCTTTTGTCTGGTGAGCTCCGAAAACTCTTCGAGCAACTGCGAGAAAGCGGCGGCGCTTTCGTCGAGCACGCTTGCGGAAAAGGCGGCGAGGTCGCTGTCCGCAGGTATGTTGGTCTGAATGAAATTTCTGTATACGTTCTTTCTGAAAGAAGCGAGCACCTGTCTGCCGCTTATCCTGCCGCGCTCTATGGCGTCGGTCATAAACGTGAGCCCGTTGTCGTTCAGCTTTTTGGCCGTGGCCTTGTATTCGCACCACGCCGGCAGCATGTCGATATTGTCCACGAGCGCCGAACACTTCTGCGTATAAATTTCGAATATGTCGGCGTCGTCGAACGCGGATTTGTCGGCGTCGATAGCCTCGGCATACTCCTCGGCTCCCCTTAAAAAGGCCTCCGCCGCCGCAACGTAGCCGCGCAGCAGGGGTCGGAGCACTCCGCCGGAAGCTCCCACGCACACGCTGTTGAACGCGTCGGCGTTGTAATCCATGAACGTCTCCGCGCAGAGCGCGTGAAGATTGTACAGCGGCGCGAGAAATTCCTCTCTCTTCTTGGCGTTTATTCCGCCGAATCCCAGAAATTTTTCGGAAAGCGATGTACTCGTAAGCATCATCACGCGCGCCTTTTCGATTTCGTTTGCGCGTTTTATCCATTCAAGCTCCTCGGATTCGGGAAGATTTTCCCTTCCGCAACGCTTTATGCGTTTGAGAACCTGCAAGAGCACGCGCGAAGAACGATAATTTTCTCCCCATACGTCCAGCTCGCGCTCAATGTCGGGCGCAAACTTTTCTATGTCCGGAAGAGACTTGAAATAGCCGAGCCAATGCTTCACTTCGCTGTCGTAACGAAGGTTGGCATTGTAGAAACGGTAGAATTGCTCCTCGTCGCACGAAAAGAAGTCTTTAAGTTGCTCGTCAAGCAGAATATTGGCGATACGTATGGAGTTTTTCAACTTTGTAACGGTGAATTTGGAGACCTTTTGGTTGAACGTTTCCAGCATCAGTCCCAGATAATTTTTGAGGTGTTTGAGCTCGGCAAGCACTACTTCCGCGGCACAGCGCACGGCGGACATTACCCTCTTGTCGCAATAGGTGAGTCGCACTTCGGAAAACGGAGAGCGGTAGACTCCTCCGCATTCGTTCGCGGCCGCCTGCGCCACGGACAGCATGACCTCGTACTCTTCGAGCTTCTGCCTCGTCAGTCCGTCGTAAAACGTCGTCTCTATGTTCATAAGGTCGGGCGCGGACTTGTTCTGCAAATAATAAACTATGCCCTCATAGACGGAAACTCCCAATCTTCTCTTTTTGTGGAGAGCTTCGAGGGGAGCGCGGAGCTTTTCCCTTACGTCCTTTATTTTGGCGGCTTCGGCGAGAAACTTTTCGCCGTCGGCGGAGCCCGTCAAAGCGAGAGTTTCGTTTATATGCCGCACTATTTCCGATTTATCGTACGACTTTCCGGAATGTAATTCGAGGCAGAAATCGCCTATGCCTATATCCGAAAGCCTCTTTTGAACAACTTGCAGCGCCGCCTGTTTTTCGGCCACGAAAAGCACGCGCTTGCCCGAATCCACGGCGTTTGCTATGATGTTGGTTATTGTCTGGCTCTTGCCCGTGCCCGGGGGCCCGTGCAGCACGAATGTAGTGCCCTTTGCCGACTCCGCCACCGCCGAGAACTGCGCGCTGTCGCAAGGCAGAGGCACGAGCACTTCGGTCGGGTCGCAATCGTCCTCGCTCACGCCGCAGAGCTTGTTTGACGGAAGTTTGTCCGAATTCGAAAGCAGACTTTCTATGAGAGCGTTCTTGCGGTAGAGGCCGATATTCTCCTTTACGTCAGCCCACATGGCATAGCGCACGAAGGTGAACTGCGCGAGATACACGTCGTCGTAGACCATCCAATCGGGCATATTAGCCGTCTTTGCCCTGAAAAGGGCCGCCGTCTCTTCGGGAGAGAGCCCCTTGCCCTCCGCTCCGCGCATGTCTATGCCGAACTCGCGCTTTAAAAATTCCGTCAACGTGGTGTTTATCTCGAAGCCGTCGCCCGTTTCCACCGTGAACAGTCTGTTTTTCTGTCTTTTAAGCGTCACGGGAAGCAGAGCGAGAGGCGCGTATTTTTCCTCCTTTTCACCGACATTCTTCCATTTCAGAAATCCGCATGCGAAGAACAGCGTCTTGGCTCCGGCCTCCTCTTCCGCGCTCTTGGCCTTGCGTATGAGGGTGGCCGCCGTCTCCGCAAGCTCTTCTCCGCCGACGTCGGCGCGAATCTTGCCGCCCTTCATTTCGAGAGCGACGAGTTCGGAGAGCGTTTTCATCGACTTCGACGCTCCGAATTTCGGAAGGGCCGATACATTTTCGAATTTCGGCAAGAGCGAGAATTTGTCGGTTTGAAGGATACCGTCCGTAAAGCCGTCCGCGGCAAAAATATGCAGACAATCCTTTCCGAAGCGGAAATTGAGAAGATTATTCTTTAAGGACAGGTCCAGAAGTTTTCTCTGCCAACCGTCGTCCTTCGTCGCCGATTTATCGTACTCGTAGCGCGAAAGGTCCATGATTTCGCGCGGTTTTTCGTCATATGAAAACTGACTGTCTCCCAACAGCTCGTAGCCGGAGTCCCTCTTGACCTTCAAGGGCATGGGCAATATGCGGCCTATGCGGCAGCGCTTGATATCGATCAACGCCTCGAACGCTCCCTTCTGCAACGCCGCAAGAAGGTGCGATTGACTCGTGGAATAGCTTGCGTTCTTATGGTCGAACAGATCCTCCGCGTCAATTATCGAGAGGTTGTCCACGCCGACGGAAAGATACTTTTCGATCAACTGCATATCGTCTTGCACGGGGGACGAAAAACAGCTTTCGCAGAGCCATATTCCCACACCAATCGATTTTTTGCCCATGAGTATCACGGGGTTTAAACGTATGGCTTCGAAACAGCTTGCCGTAAACAGAGCAAGCGCCAGCGGAGTGGCGCGTCTGCGCTCCGTCACGGAGGCGATATCCCCAACGCAGTTTATTTCGGACAAGTCTCCGCCGTCCTCCCGTCCTATATTCAGATGCCGCACGGCCGAAAATATCGAGGCGGCGGCGCTTCTGACGGCCGTCTTGTCGTTCCCGGCATATCCCGAAAACTCCGACGAATATCCCCATGTTTTGAGTTGCAGTCCGGCCTCGGCGAGAATCTTTCTGCAATCGGCGAGCTTCGGCCTTACGAACGCGGCCAAAAGTTCGGCGTTGCCGGAGAGCCCCGACCAATAATCGATGGGCAGGGCGGTCACGGGCGCTTCGAGAGTGCATATCGCCGTCCTCTTGCACTTCACCTCCACCTGAACGGTGCAGGGCTCGGGCTTTGACAAGTCGGCGAGATATTTGGGATTCAACACCGATTCGGGAACGACTTCCACACTGCTTTCGTGCGGAATCTGTTCTATTTCTATCTCCTGCGGAAGTATGAGGGGAGTCGACCCCTTTATGGACACCGTTACGGGCTGAATGTTCTCCTCGCCGCGGTTGAAAATTTTAAACGACGTGAAGAGCGGAAGATTGAGATAATAGGCGGCGTACGAAACCTCGTTTAAAAGCTCGCCCTCTATTTCGATATTTTCGGTCGGTCTGTTTGTCTTTGCCATATAATGCTCCGATAAAGAAAATTCATTTAAATTATATCACCTCGAACGCTCCGAGGCAAGAGCCGCGCGAAACGTATTATAAAAAATTATTGACCCGAGGCGCATTTTAAAACGTCCGTGCAAATTATCGACATAAACCGACTTTGCGCGGACGTTGAAATTTTGTCGATAGACTTTCAAGTCGTCTCGAACTGCGAATAATAAAGTTCCGAATAATAGCCGTTCGCCGCCATAAGTCGGTCGTGCGTGCCCTGCTCCACCACGTTTCCGTCGCGCATAACGAGTATATTGTCGGCGTGGCGGATAGTGGACAGTCTGTGCGCGATAACAAAACACGTTCTGCCCTTCATCAGATTTTTCATTGCTTCCTGAATTATCTGTTCGGTGCGCGTATCCACGTTGGAAGTAGCCTCGTCGAGAATGAGCATGGGCGAATCGAGCAGCATGGCCCTCGCAATGGTCAAAAGCTGTTTCTGACCCTTTGAAATATTGACCGCATTGTCCGTCAGAACGGTATCGTAGCCTTGGGGAAGTTTGGTTATGAAGGAATGAATTTTGGCGGCCTTGCAGACTCGGATAACGTCCTCTTTCGAGACTCCGGTATTGCCGTAGGCGATATTTTCGAACACCGTTCCCGCGAACAGCCACGTGTCCTGCAACACCATTGTGAAAGCTCTGCGAACGCTCGAACGCGTGAGATTTGCCACATCTTTGCCGTCTATCTCTATGCTTCCGCCGCACGGGTCGTAGAATCGCATAAGGAGATTGATAATAGTTGTCTTTCCGGCGCCCGTATGCCCAACTATGGCTATTACCTGACCTTTTTTGACGTCGAGCGAGAAGTCCTTTATGACCGTCTTGCCCTCCGTATATCCGAAATTGAGATGTTCAATATGCACGTCGCCGCGCACGTCCGTAAGCTCCTCCGCACCCTCGGCGTCGGCCGGTTCGGGCGGCTCTTCCAGAACTCTGAAAACCCTCTCCGCCGCGGCTATCGCCGACTGAAATTCGCCCATTATATTGGCTATTTCGTTTATCGGTCCCGAGAACTTGCGCGAATAAAGTATGAACGAGGAGATTTGCCCGGGGGTCATTCCTCCGACGGAAAACATATACAACAGCGCGCCGAACACGCTGACGAGAGTGAGCGAAAGATTATTCACAAGCCCCACGCACGGCCCCGAAATCGTGCCGAAATACTCCGCGCGCGAATAGGCGTTTATGGCCTCCTCGTTTTTGACCTCGAAATCCGAAATTATCTTTTCTTCGCAGTTGTACGCCCTCGTCGTCTTCTGTCCGGTGGTTATTTCTTCCACATATCCGTTCAGTTCGCCGAGCTTGCGCGAACGCTTTCTGAACAGCGGCTGGACCCTGCGCACTATAAACCTCGTCATTATGACGGAGAGCGGCACGGTTACGACGAAAACGAGCACGAGCACGGGCGCGATTATGAGCATCATCACGAGGGAGCCTACGATCATCACCGAGCTTTTCAGAACTATTATGACGTCGTTGGCGAGAGATTCTCCCACCGTGTCGATATCGTAGCTCAAAACGGAGATTATGTCTCCCGCCTGCCTGTTGTCGAAATAGCTTACGGGCAGAGCCGAAAGGCTTCTGAATACGTCGTTGCGCATCTTTTTGACCGTTCCGCGCGAAATGTACGCCATGCCCACTGCCGAGAGATACTCCAAAAGAGCGGAAACCGCGTAGAGAGCCACGAGCAAGGCGGCGTAAAAGCCTATCGCCCCGAAATCGGCTTCGGCTATTTCGTCTATCGCAAGTCCGCACAGCCACGGACCCACGAGATTTGAAACAGTGCCCAAAATATTTGCGGCGAATACGAGCGCAAGCATAGGAATATACGGTTTGAGATAGGAGAAAAGATTTTTCAGAACAAATTTTTTGTCAACTTTTCTGCGTTCGAGATTACGGGTATCCTTTATGTTTATTCTTCTTACCGCCATATCACGCGCCCTCCCTTTCCGCGCCCATCTGCGTGGAATAAATCAGTGCGTATTCGGCGCACGAGTCAATCAGATCCTCATGCTTCCCGGCGCCTATAACGTCTCCGTCGTCCAACACTAAAATCAAATCGGCATGCCTTACGGAACTTATTCTTTGAGCCACTATAACCTTGGTGGACGAGGCATATTCCCGTGCCAACGCCTTTCGGAGAGCGGCGTCGGTGGCGTAATCGAGAGCCGAAGAGCTGTCGTCGAGAATCAAAATTTCGGGGGAGGCGGCAAGCGCCCTCGCAATCAGAAGTCTCTGTTTCTGCCCTCCCGAAAGGTTGTTCGCTTTCTGGGCGAGATCGAATTCAAGTCCGCCGTCCAGACCGTCCACGAACTCGCGCGCCTGCGCGCAGTCCACGGCTTTGTTTATCTGCTCCTCCGAAAGATTTCTTCCGTAGTCCACGTTCTCTTTGACGGACGCGGCCATGAGAAAGTCGTTCTGAAACGCAACTCCGAACTTTCTGCGCAGTTCGGCTATCGGGTAGTTGCGCACGTCCTTGCCGTCCACGAAAATCTGACCCTCTCCGACGTCGTAAAAGCGCATCAAGAGGTTTATGACGGTGGATTTACCGCTGCCCGTTGCTCCTATAATACCCAAAGTCTGACCGGAATACAGCGAAAAGTTCAGGTTGCGCAGATTGTTTTCGACACCGTTATAAGAGAAACTCACTCCTCTGAATTCAATCTTTTTGGAAGCGTCGCCGTCGGGGAAATTCCCCACTTTTTCTTCGGTATCGGCTTCGAGCACGCTCTCTATTCTCGACGCGCTGGCCGAGCCGCGCGAAATCACAACAAATATCTTCGAGAGCGCTATCATGGCATTCAATATGATTACGAAAAATTGCAGAAAAGCGAGCACCGTGCCGGGCGTATTGCCGCAGACGGCTCCCACAACTATCAATACGACCAATCCGAGGTTCAATATCAGAGTCGCAAGAGGATTGGAAAGGGACATCAGTTTGTTAGCCTTAAACTCCGTTGCGGCGAGATCTCTTGTGACGTCCTCGAATTTCTCAACCTCGTATTCGCTCTTCGACAGCGCCTTGATTACTCTGACGCCCGTGACGTTCTCCTGCGTCCGACGCACCATTACGTCCTGCTTGCGCTGGACTTCGAAATATATGGGGATACTTCTCTTCGTGATAAGAAAAATCGTTATTCCGACCAAAGGCACGCACGCGAGCAGCACGCACGCGAGAATTACGTCCTGCGTGAAGGCGAGAATGAGTCCGCCCGTAATCAGTATGGGCGCGCGCACGCCGAGGCGGAGAGTCCGAGCCACCATCTGATTGACATAATAGCTGTCGCTCGTCAGTCTCGATATGAGCGAGGGCACGCCGAAGCCGTCCACCTGTTTCGAATCGAGATAACATGTCTTTCTGAAAAGGTCGTACCTCAAATCGTGCGTCATTCTGCCCGAAGATTTTACGGTAAGCCTGTTGGCGATAATATTCCCGACAAGCGCAAGTACGGCGCACACCAGCATAAGTCCGCCCAAGACAAGCGTCCACTTCAATTTATCGGAGTCCGAAAGAAGCGGATTTGCGGCCACGTCGTCTATTATCCATTCGAGAAGTAGGGGCAAAAACAATTCCGCAACCGCGCCTACGAATTTGAGAGCCAGCCCGAGCACGACGGTTCCGCCGTAGGGCTTTAAATAGCCAAGCGTTTTAGTCAATTTGCTCCTCCATATACTTCACGGCATTGCCGTACAACCTATCGGTAAGCGAGAGCAACACTGACTTCTCCTCTTCCGTAAATCCCTCGGTTATAACTTCACGCCATTTAGCGTTTATGTCGTGTATGACGGGAATAATTGCAGTAGCTTTATCGGTAGGGAAAACCAGACTCACTCTCTTGTCCTCCCCCTGCCGCCTTTCGACGTAGCCGCTCTCTTCGAGCGCGGCAATCTGCCTCGCCACATTCGACTTGTTTACGAACATCAATTTTGCGAGAGCGTCCTGCGATATCCCGGGATTGGAACACACATTCAATATGTACTTCGCTTGATAGCCCTTCAAGTCGCAGACTTTCGAGAGCTGCTCCTCCCTGAACTGCGTGGCCGAGCGCGCAACCATGTTTATGTTTTTTAAAAACGTAGCCATATACCCTCTTCCTGTTAGACGGATAATTAGTTGCGTACGCAATCGTTGCGCACGCAACTATATTCAGTATACCGCCGCGCAAGACGTTTGTCAATTATTTCGACGAAATTTGTCAAAAAAAGAAAGCCGCTCATAAGAGGGGCTTTCGCAATCGCCGCATATATTTAGCACTTTATAAGATTTTATGCTTTAAAATATCGAAGGGTCACTGCAAAGGCAGAGAAACTTTGAACTCGGCGCCCTCGCCGACGGCGCTCGCCGCCGAAATGCTTCCGCCGGAAAGAGTGCAGATTCTCTTGCAAATCGCAAGTCCGAGGCCGTTGCCTTCGGTGTCCTTCGCCGTGGGAGAACGATAGTATTTATCGAAAATTTTCGGCAATTCTTCCTCGGATATGCCGCATCCGTAATCTCTTACGGTCGCTACGGCAAAATTCCCTTCGCGCTTCAAATTTATCTCTATTTTTCCGCCCTCCGGCGAAAATTTTATGGCGTTGGAGATAAGATTTATCCATACTTGACGGAGCATAGACGCGTCTCCCTTTATTTTCAAAGGCTGCAAATCGGTGGATATATCTATCTTTTTGTCCTCCCAATCCCTTTCGAGAAGTATTATGCACTCCGCTATTTCGGAATCGAGCTTTATGAGCTGGCTCTCTCCGGCAAGCTGTTGGTTTTCGAGCTTCGACAATATCAAGGTATTATCGGCGAGCTTTACGAGTCTGCCGGCCTCGTCGGAGATGACTTTCAGAAATTTCCGCTCTTCCTCCTCGGTCAATCCGCCCTCCGAGAGCAAGTTGGCAAAGCCCTGTATGGAGAAGAGCGGAGTCTTTATTTCATGGGAAAAATTGCGCACGAAATCTTCGCGCATGGTCTTGACGGAGCGTATCTCGGAGGTCATCTTGTTGAAGTTTTTATAGACGACCGTAAAAGGGTCGCCGCGGCGGTAATGTATCTCCTTTGCATAGTCTCCGGAGGCCACGGCGGAAAGCCCGTCAATAAGAATTTGAGCCTTTTTCGCCATAATATAGAAAATTATCGTGACGCCGAGAGCGAGCAGAAGCGAAAAGGCCATCAGCGCAAAGAAGGTTATGGTATACACCTCTACCTGCAACCTGTTGGTGAGCACGTTTACAACCGCCACGCCCATGGTGGCCAGACCCAGAAGCACGAGAAAAATCAATACGTTTATGCCTATGAACAGCAGAGCGCTCATCTTTCGACTTTTAAAGAGTTTAATCATTTTTTGATCACCGCCTTGTAACCGACGCCTCGGATAGTGCAAATTTCGAATTCCGTAAAATGCTCGAAGCGCTTGCGCAGTCTGTTAATATGCGTGCGCACCGTACTCTCGTCGCTCTCCGACGTGTAACCCCAAACGCTGTCGAGTATATTGTCTTTTGTGAATATCTTTCCCGGGTAGGATAGCAGAAGATACAGAAGCTGAAATTCTTTCGAGGGGAGTTCCTGAACCTCGTCGCCCCTCGTTACCGTGTAGGACGAATGTTCTATTACGACGTCGTCTATAACTATCCTGCCCTCGTTTGAAATTTTATATCTCCGCAGCAGCGCGTCGATACGCCATATCAACTCCTCGAAGTTGACGGGCTTTGTAAGGTAATCATCGCACCCGACCGCAAACCCGTGACCCTTGTCGGATAGAGCTCCCTTTGCCGTGAGCATGATTACGGGCGTCTCGTAGCCGCGCGTTCTCATGGTCTCCACCAGCGTATAGCCGTCCATGCCGGGCATCATAATATCCGTTATTACGAGGTCCGTTCCGCCCGAGGACAGAACGTCGAGCGCCTCCTTTCCGCTTGCGACGGAAGTCACGTTGTAGCGCTGTTTGAGTCTCGTATGTATGAGAAGTCTGACGTTGGCGTCGTCCTCTACAAGAAGTATATCTGCCATATGTATCTCCACTATGCTTTACGGTAATATTTTAATATAAAAAAGCAAAAAAATCAATATAAGTTTATATTCATTTTATATTGGCGAACTATATTTTGTAATGTGTGGGGTTGACATAACCCCTTTTTACGGTATATTGATATGACAATAGTAATTGTAATAGATTTAATAGACAATCTTACCAACGGCTCCGTTATGACCGCGAGAAGGTTTGCCGACGGGCTGGCGGAGCGCGGACACCGCGTGAGGATAGTGGCGGTAGGCGCGAAGGGCCCCGACGACGTTGAAGTGGGGATAAGGTATGTACCCATACTTTCGGAAGTCTCCGCAAAAAACCAGATCAAATACGGAAAATTCGACAGGGAGAAAGTCAAAAAGGCCTTCGAGGGAGCGGATATCGTGCACTTCATTTTTCCGTTCAAGCTCGAAAAGAAATGCAAAAAACTTGCCGACGAAATGGGCATACCCACCACTGCGGCATTCCACGTACAGCCCGAGGACATAAGCTATAACGCGCACGTGCGTTGGATTCCCTTTATCGACAGATATATTTATTCCAATATGCGCAGACACTTCTATAAAAAGTTCAGGCGAATCCACTGTCCCTCGAAATTTATTGCCAACGAGCTTGACAAGCACGGCTACAAGGCGGAACTGTACGTAATTTCAAACGGCTTCGACAAGAGTTTCCGTCCCCCCGAAGTTCACGTCGAAAACGAAAAATTCGAAGTAATCATGGTGGGGAGACTCGCGCCCGAAAAGAAACAGAATATTCTGATTTCGGCAGTAGCCGAATCGAAGTTCAAAGACCGAATACATCTCACTCTTTTGGGAAACGGTCCGAAAAAGAAAAAACTGATGAAACTCGCCGCAAAAAAACAGGTGGACTGCACGTTCGACTTCATGCCCAAGGACAAGCTGGTAAAGCAATTACAGAGTTCCGACCTGTACGTGCACTCCTCCACCGTTGAAATCGAGGCCATTTCCTGCATAGAGGCAATAGCGTGCGGACTTGTGCCCGTCATAGCCGACTCCGAACTCTCCGCCACTCCGCAATTTGCCCTCGACGAGAGATCTCTGTTCGAAAAGGACAACGTTGCCGAGCTCGCAAAGAAAATCGACTATTGGCTTGAAAACGGGGAGGAACGCAAGAAAATGGGCGGAATTTACGCCGCCTCCGCAAAGAACTATCTTTTGGAGAACTCCCTTCGCCTCGCAGAGAGAATGTTTATCGACGAGATAAACGACTGCAAGGCGGAAAAGCTCAAAGACAGCGCTCCTTTGAAAGCACACAATTAAAAATCATCCCTTCCCCCGTCCGCAAACAAAGTTGCGGACGGGTTTTTTATTAAAAAGACCAAAACGGGCAATAAAATATTGCAGTATCGTCAAAAATATTGTATAATGTTGCAAATATCTAAATCAAAGGAAAATGTTTTGAACTCCGCCAAAACCGCACAACCGGAAAAATTCATAAAAATAATAAGGGATTACCTCTCGTCGCGCCTGTATCCGTATTTTGCGGCGGCGGTCATGCTGCTGTGCTACTTCCTCGGCGGAGACATATACGCTATATATTTTATTGCGGTGTCGGCAATGCTTATGCTGCTTTTTCTCGACGACCTGACGTCTGGAATTTCGATTTTCCTGTTCATGACGGTTATCGTCTCGCTGAAAAACACTCCGTCGGGGTATGCCGAGAGCTCCGGATATTATTATCAACCGGTAATCTATATTCAGATTATAGTGATTATTTCACTGCTCGTGGCAACCTGCATTTTCCGCATATTCAAGACCTTTGCGCAGAAAAGATTCAAGCCCGACCCCGTATTCATTTCTCTCTGCGCCCTCGCCGCCGTATTTATTCTGAACGGAGTTTTCTTTGAAGGTTACACTACCAAAAATCTCCTTTACGGACTGTTCTGCGCCGCGACGTATCTGATTATTTTTACGCTCATAAAGAACAACGTGAATTGCAGACGGAAATCGTTCGAGCTGATCGCCCATGCTTTTCTTGCGTTCAGTATTCTGCTTATAGCCGAGCTTATAGGCGCATATCTCTCTTACGACAACATTTATGTAGACGGAATCATAAACAGGAATCTGTTGTTCTTCGGTTGGGGAGTCTACAATACAATGGGTCTGCTGTTGCTTTTATGTATTCCTCCGGTAATCTACCTTGCAAGCCTCTATAAACACGGATACCTTCTTACCGTTTATTCTCTTGCCCTCGTTGTGGCGTGCATGTTCTCTTTGAGCCGTCAGACAATGTTGGGACTCGTCATAATTTATCCTCTCTGCCTTGTCATGCTTTTCAGACGAAGGGGATACAGATTGATAAACGGTCTGATTATCGCCGCCGCGGCAATCGCCTTTGCGCTTGTCGTCGCTTTGAGATGGGGTGAAATTTCAAACATAATCTCGCAGATATTTTCCAACTTCGTTATAGACGGCAAACTCGACGGAAGCGGAAGAATGACTCTGTTCCGTCTTGCGATAGAAGACTTCCTCAAAGCCCCCGTCTTCGGCGTGGGATTTTACAGCCCGTCTATTAATGACGCGGTCACAAACTTAACGGGGCTTGAAGTAATACCCGTATTCTATCACAACACCGTATTGCAGATGCTCGGCTCCTGCGGCTTCGTCGGATTGATCGTCTACACCGTACACAGAGTCCTTACCGTGTTTTCATACTGCGGCAACCCCACTTTCGAGCGCACGTTCGTAGCCGTTACAATACTTGTGATACTGTTTTTGAGCCTTTTGGACGTACACATGTTCGACATACTTCCGCCCATGCTTTACAGCTATCTTCTGGCAATTCTGGTCGCCACGGAAAAGAAACCGGAAAAAGAGCCTTCGCTTATAAAACTCGTAAATCGCCCCATATTATAAAATACCATATCATAAAAATATTAAAAAACCGCGCCGAAGCGCGGTTTCAAACATTTAAAACGCCCTCTTTGAGGGCGTTTTTTATTTGTTGTCCGTTATTTTGTAAGTGGGTACAAGTTTGCAGACAAGCTCCTTCATCTTCGGCGTTTCTTCATAAGCCGCCTTATACAGTTCGTCGAGAGAATTCCAAAGGTTCTCCTCGTCGAGCTTTATGGGATTGGCTATGTTTATCAGACCGTTGGGAGTTTTCTGCATTCCCTCTTCGTCCATCAATCTTTCCTCGAAGAGCTTTTCGCCCGGGCGCAGACCGGTGCACTTTATCTCTATATCCACATTTGGTTCGAGCCCTGAAAGTTTGATAAGATTGACGGCGAGATCGTATATCCTTACGGGCTCTCCCATATCCAGAACGAATATCTGTCCGCCCTTCGCATATGCGCCGGCTTGAAGCACGAGCGCAACCGCCTCCGGTATGGTCATAAAGTATCTTATTATATCCTTATGGGTGACGGTGACGGGACCGCCCTCGGCGATCTGTTTTTCGAAGAGAGGTATTACGGAGCCGTTTGAACCCAACACATTCCCGAACCTCACGGCCACGAAATTTGTATTCTTGCTGTGTCGGCCTATCGTCTGTATGATCATCTCGCAGATACGCTTTGTGGCGCCCATCACGTTTGTGGGATTGACGGCTTTATCCGTGGATATCTGCACAAAGGTTTTGGCTCCGTACTTATCCGCGCAACGCGCAACGTTCAAGGTGCCGAACACATTGTTTTTAACCGCCTCGTTGGGGCTCGTCTCCATCAAAGGCACATGTTTATGCGCGGCGGCGTTGAATACGATGTCCGGTCTGTACTTGTTAAACACGTCGTCCATTTTACCCTTGTCGCGCACGCTTGCGATAAGCACAAGCAGATTGAGTTCGGGGTGTTTTCTCTTCAACTCCTGCTCGATGTCGTAGGCGTTGTTTTCATATATATCCAAAATTATGAGCCGCTTGGGATTATGCGTGGCGATCTGTCTGCAAAGCTCGCTGCCTATCGAGCCGCCTCCGCCAGTGACGAGTATCGTCTGCCCCTCTATATATCCCATTATTTCATCGAGATTTACTCTCACTTGGTCGCGCCCGAGCAAGTCGGCTATGCTCACGTCGCGCAGAGCGGAGACGCTGGCCTCGCCCGAAACCAACTGATATATTCCGGGCAGAGTCTTTACCTTACAGTGGGTGTCTTTACAGATTTCGTATATACGCTTTACTTCGGACTTCGGAGCCGACGGAATGGCTATTATTATTTCGTCGATTGAATACTTTTCAACAAACTTCGGAATTTCTTCCGTTTTCCCGACAATCTTTACGGTATTTATCTCCAACCCTATCTTGGATTCGTCGTCGTCCACAACGCATATGGGCAGATAATCTATCTTGTCGGTAGTCTGCATCTCCCTGATGAGCATGGTTCCGGCGCTTCCGCCGCCGACTATCATCGTTCTGACCCTATCCTTCATTCCCTTTGTAAGAGCGTACTTTATGCTTATCAGAAATCTCTTTGAGAATCTCGGAATGAGCGACATCACGGCGAGCAGCAGAACGAAGGTTATCATTACCTGTAAATTGACGAGCTCGAACGCAAAAATATAACCTACGTTGACTATTAAAATGAGAGCGACCGCCGATATGACCTTCAATGTGTCTATAATTCCGGCGGAGGCGAATACTATGAAATATACTCTGAAAACGAGGTAAAACAGAAGAACTGTGCCCAGCTCCGCAAGATACCACCACAGCAGCTCCCAACTTGCGCCTATGCTGCCGTTTACAATGAGAAGTGAAAATACTACCGAAAGCGTGACGTTTACAAAATCGCACGCCAAAAGTATCAATATGCTTTTTACTTTGGTAAGCTGTTTAGCCATATCTCTCCGTTTACCACTATCTTATGAATTTTATTCGACGGTAACGCTCTTTGCGAGGTTTCTGGGTTTGTCCACGTCGTTGCCGCGCAGTACGCTCATATAATAGGCGAGAAGCTGCAAAGGAATGACCGAAAGGCTGGCAGAAAAATACGGCTCCGTTTCGGGAATAACGAATTTATAACCGTCAGCAGAAATTTTCGGATCGCTCGTAAATACGACCGCCGTTGCCCCTCTCGTCTTTGTCTCTTCAAGATTGCTCATTGTCTTTTCGGCCGTATCGGGCTGGGAGACGACGGCAATTACGAGAGTTCCGTTTTCTATAAGACTTATCGTTCCGTGTTTGAGCTCGCCCGCGGCGTACGCTTCGGAATGAATATAACTTACTTCCTTCAATTTAAGACTGCCTTCCAAACTTACCGCGTAGTCAATGCCTCGGCCGATGAAAAAGACGTCGTTCTTATTCGAGACAGAGGCGGCAAAGCGCTGGATACTCCTCTTCTTGCCGAGAATCTCCTGCACCTTTTCGGGAAGCGCGTTCAACTCCGCAATGAGCGAAGAATATCTCTCGGCAGACAGCTTTTTTCTCGCTCTTGCAAAGCGCAGTGCAATCAGATAACCGGCAATAAGCTGCGCCGTATAAGCCTTGGTAGTGGCCACGGAAATTTCCGGACCGGCCTTTGTGTAGAATACTTTATCGGCCTCTCGCGCTATGGTAGAGCCAACCACGTTGACTATGGCAAGCGTGGAAAGTTTGCGGCTCTTTGCAAGCCGGAGAGCGGCAAGGCTGTCGGCCGTTTCGCCCGATTGACTTATAACCACAAACAACTCGCTCTTGTGCAAAACGGGGTCGCGATATCTGAATTCCGAAGCGAGCTCCACGCGCACCGGAATACAGACGAGCCGTTCGAACACGTACTGCATGACGACTGCGGCATGATATGCCGAACCGCACGCCGCTATAACTATGCCGGAATACTTTTTTATCTCCTTGTCCGAAAGTCCCACCGACGACAAATCCACTTTGCCGCGCTTTATACAGCCGTTCAAAGTGTCCGTTATAACTCTGGGCTGTTCGTGTATTTCTTTCAGCATAAAGTGCCTGTAACCGCCCTTCTCGGCAGTTTCGGCGTCCCATGTTATCTTCGAAACGGTCTTTACTATCTCTTCGCCGTCGATATTGAAGAAATTGACCTGTCCCTTTTTGAGGCAAGCTATTTCGGCATTGTCGATATAATAGACGTTCCTCGTATATTTGAGTATGGCCGGCACGTCGGAGGCCAGCATACTCTCGTTGTCCGTAACGCCTATTATCATGGGATTGTCTTTACGTACGGCGTATATTTCGCCCACTCTATCCGCAAAGATGACCGCAAGCGCATAAGAGCCGCGCACCTTTAAAACGAAATTGGCAAGCGCCTTTAAGGGGTCGTGGTATTTTTTATAGTAATAATCCACGAGCTTGGTCGCAACTTCGGTATCGGTGTCGGAATAGAAGCTGTAACCGCGCCTCGTGAGTTTTTCTTTCTGTTCTATATAATTTTCTATGATACCGTTGTGCACGGCAACAATAGTCTTATCGTCGTTGCAGTGGGGATGAGCGTTGTTTTCGGTGGGCTCGCCGTGCGTGGCCCAGCGAGTGTGACCTATACCGCACGTGCCGTGCATATTCTTTCCGCCGTTTGTCTTTTCAACAAGGCAGGAGAGCTTTCCGGCCGCCTTTACGATATCTATTTCCTTTCCGTCGAATATGGCAATTCCGGCGGAATCGTATCCCCTGTATTCAAGTTTCGAAAGGCTGTCCAAAATTATCGGAGCCGCCTCTTTATCACCTATGTAACCTACTATTCCACACATTTCAAGCCTCCGGCTTCATAGCACGATTATTTGACTTCGTATCCTTTATTTCTTATCACGTCGGTAACTTTTTTCACACATGCGGCACATATGCCGTCGTTCTCCGCCTCAACCATGACCCTTACGAGAGGTTCGGTGCCCGAACCGCGTACCAATATTCTGCCGCAGTCGCCCAACTCTCTCTCTACTTCCTTTACAGCCCTCACGACGTCCGCGTCGCCGAGAGTCGCGGCCTTGTCGGAGACTTTGATATTTACAAGTAATTGCGGATAGATCCGAACGGGAGCGCAGAGCTCGGAAAGTTTTTGCTTTCTCGCCAGCATAACTTCCATTATTTTGAGACTTGTAAGTATCCCGTCGCCCGTCGTGGCGTACTTCGAAAAAATTATGTGTCCGGACTGTTCGCCGCCCAAACGATTGCCGTTTTCGGCCATATATTCGTAAACGTACCTGTCGCCCACGGCAGTACGGGCATACTCTATGTCCAACTCGTCCAGAGCCTTGAAAAGACCTATATTGGACATTACCGTCGTGACTACCGTATTGGTCATCAGCTTGCCGCGAGCCTTCATGTATCTGGCATAAATATAGAGTATCTTATCGCCGTCCACGACTTGTCCGAGCTCGTCCACCGCAAGACACCTGTCCGCGTCTCCGTCGTATGCAAAGCCGACGTCGAGCTTCTCGTCGAGAACGAGCTTTTGCAGTCCGCCGATATGAGTGGAACCGGCGTTGTCGTTTATATTAAGACCGTCGGGAGATGCGTTTATAACGTATACCTTTGCCCCCAGCGCCTCGAACACCGACTTGGCTATATTCCATGCGGAACCGTTTGCGCAGTCCAGACCTACTCTCATGCCGCGGAAGGAATAAATACCCAAAGAGATGAGATACGCTATATATCTGTTGCGGCCGGAAGCATAGTCTACCGTCTTGCCTATGCGGTCTTTGAGGGCGTAGGGCGCCTCCTTTATAGTCTTACCGAAAACGGTAACTTCGCCGTCGAGATACTGTTCTACAAGAGAGAGCGTGGCGTCGTCCATCTTTTCGCCGCGGCCGTTCAACAGCTTTATTCCGTTGTCATAATAGGGATTATGACTTGCCGAAATCATTATTCCGCAATCGAACTCGTCCACTCTCGTGATATACGAGACGGAAGGAGTAGTCGTCACGTGCAGCATGTATGCGTCTGCCCCCGAGGCCGTGAGTCCGGCAACGAGAGAATATTCGAACATATAGCTCGAACGGCGGGTATCCTTGCCTATGACGACTTTGGGAGGGTCGTTCAAGCCGTCGCGGCGCCTTACCTCGCCAAAATACCAGCCGAGGAATCTCCCCACTTTGAAAGCGTTTTCCGCAGTTAAGCCGACGTTGGCTTCGCCGCGGAAGCCGTCGGTACCGAAATATTTACCCATCAGTATTTCCTTTCGATTACTTTATCGGAGCTCTTCACTATGCAATCCGGCGGATAGACGCCGCGTGCGGAAGTTAACGGATATACCGAAGTCATTCTGCCTATCACCGTGCCGGGATTGAGTACGCTGTTGCAGCCGACTTCGACGAAATCGCCCAAAATCGCGCCCAACTTCTTCAAGCCCGTCGCTATCTTAATGTCTCCGCACTTTATTTCCACGGGCCTTTTGTCCGCCTTGACGTTGGAAGTTATCGCTCCCGCGCCGAGGTGGCTTTTATATCCCAATATACTGTCGCCGACGTAGTTATAGTGCGGAACCTGCACGCCGTCGAATAAAATCACGTTTTTGAGTTCCGTGGAATTGCCCACCACGCAATTTTCGCCGATGAGAGCCGAACCTCTGACGAAGGCGCAGTGCCTTACCTCCGTGCCTCGGCCGATTATCGTGGGCGCGCCTATATACGCCGTGGGAGATATCTGCGCTTCCCTGTGGACCCATACTCCCTCTTTTATCTCCCGATATTCTTCGGGCAAAGTTTTGCCGAGCCCGATTATGAAATCCTTTATTCCGGCGACCGCCTGCCAAGGATATTCGAAAGAGCGGATATAGTCTCCGGATAAAGTATGCGCAAAATCAAATAAATTATCAGATGAAAGATTCATATCAACGATTGAGATTTGCCTTCACGTCCGTCCCGAACGGAGCGGCAAATGAATATTATTCATACTATACAACGCAGTAATTTTATCATATGTAAGGGGAATTGTCAAATTTTTATATTATAAATAATATAATACCCCGTCTTGCAAGTATTTGCTGTTTTTTTGGTCAAAAATAACTTAAATACGACAAATTTTGCAAAAAACGGGGGATTAGTGGGATAAACCCACAACCTTAAATAATTTTTTGTCTCAAAAAAAATTTTCCGGCGCAGTCAGAACGCCCGAGCGAAGCGCTGCCGATTCTCCTTCAATCCGCAGTCATACTCTTCTTCCTCTTCAAAGCTCTCGGTCTGGCCGCAAAATTGACTATCGTCCCCGAAAGGAACACAAATGCGCACGCTCCCCAGCCGAAGGCAAACTGCGCCCAACGGGGATAATCGAGCCCTGCCGAAAGGTTGAATATTTCCGGCAGAGCGAGCGCAAAAAGCGCCGCCGGACATAAAAACCCCACGGAAATCAGATAAATTTTCCGAGGCATTTTCAATTTTTTACAGTAGCGGTTTATCTCACACGAAAGCCCTCTTCCCGTCGGAGAGAGTCCCAACGCAAGACATTCGGCTATGCAGAGAATTATAACGTCGTAGAAATTTATGAACCTGTCGGCAATCTCCACCGCCATATCCGCCGCCGTGGTCGCGTAAATTATACTTGTTGCGCCGCCCAGAACGCAGACGACAAGCGCCGCCCTCTTGCGCGGCAAACCGAATTTTTCAAGGAGAGGCGAAAGCGCGGCTTCAAGCATGGAGACTCCGGACTGTACGGCCATAAGAGCAATGGAAAAATAAAAAACGGTTCCGACTATTCCGCAAGCAACGGGCTCGGGGAAAAGTCCGGCTATCGCCTTCGGATATACGGAAAACGCCGTTATTATGCCGGAGGTTGAGATGGACGACTGCAATCCGCAGCCGTACACGGTGGTAAAAAGAGCCACCGACGCCAGCACCGATACAGCCGCGTCCGCGGCGGCTATTATGAAAGACATGGGAAAAATTCCGCATCTCTCGGGGAGATACGACCCATAGGCCGGCATTATCCCAACTGCCAGCGAGAGCGAGAAAAATACCTGACCCAATGCGTTTATCCACAGCTCCGGAGAGCCGAAGGATTGAAAATCCGGCACAAACAGAGCGGCGAGCGCCTCTCCCGAATTCTTGTAAGACAGCCCCCTCACAGAGAAGAGCGCAAGCAGAGCGATCGGCGCAAACACGGTAAATTTTGCGGCGGACGACAGCGAATCGGCTCCCCCTTTCAAGCAGAAAAACATTGCCGCCCAGACTATGCCCACAGTCACGCATACGACGGGGGATATACCCGAAATAACGCCGCTTCCGTCGGAGTGCAGAACGTTCTCGAAAAAGTAATTTGCGGAACGCAAAATTTCCCCCGACGCGCACGCCGGCAGAATAGTTATTGCCTCCGACAAGAGCCAACCGGCAAGTCCGGCGTATATCACGGCGGTAATGAGCGAATTGGCGCACTGCGCCCAACCCAGACGGTCTCCGCCTCGGAAGAGACTGCGCATACATTCGGGAGCGCCGCTTCTGACCTTTCTTCCCAGCGCTATTTCGGCATTGAGAAGCGGAATACCCAACAGCAGCAGCGAACAGACGTATATGAAGAGAAACGTGCCTCCGCCGTATTTCGCGCACAGTCCCGGGAATCTCAAAGCATTGCCGAGCCCCACAGCCGCTCCGACGCTTGCAAGTATGAATTTGCCCTTTGACTTGAATCTTTCGGCCATAGTATATTCATATTCTTCAAAGTCGTCATTTATCACGCATATTCCGGCGCAATGAGAGCAAAAAGAGGCGGCTCCCCGAAAGGAAGCCGCCAAAACAATTCAAATCCCGATATATGTTTACTTTTGTCTGCCGTTGGGACGCTTTTCGGAGAGTCCGTGCACCGCGCAGTAGACGGCCGGTACGAGCACGAGCGTAACCAGCGTGCCTATCAGAAGACCGCCTATCACGACTATGCCCAGAGGCTGCATCAGCTCCGAACCCTGCCCGACTCCTATTGCGAGAGGTATGAGGGCGAGAATGGTAGTCAGAGTAGTCATAAATATGGGGCGCAGACGCACCTTGCAGGCCTCCCGAACAGCGTCGAAATGAGCCATTCCCTCATCGTGAAGCTGTTTTATCTTTTCGAGCATGACTATGGCGTTGTTTACGATAACTCCCATGAGCATTATAAGACCTATGAACGAGACCACGTTTAGAGTAGTTCCCGTGATCACCAACGCGAGGAAGCCGCCCGTAAACGAGAATGGTATGCTCGACATTATAATCAGCGGCTTCAAAGCCGAACCGAACTGCACGGCCATCACCGCATACAATAGGAAGAACGATATTACCAACGCTACCGCAAGACCGCCGAAAGCGTCGTTAAGATAGCTGGATATTCCGCTCTGCTGGAAAGAGTAGCCGCCCTCGGCGTGGCGTTGAAGAACTTCCCCCGCAATCTCTTTCATGCGCGTGCCGGCCGTGCCGGTATCAACGTTTGGCAGAGTTGCGGAAACGGAAACCATCTTCTTGCCTCCCGAGCGGCGTATGCACGCGTCTACTTCCCGAGGTTCGGATATTTGAGCGACGTCCGAAAGTTTTATTGTATTCCCCGAAGCGTCATTGCCGACCGTAAAGTTTTTGAGGGATTCTATGTCCGTAACGGAATCCTTGTCGAAGCTGACGTTTACCGAATATTCCTCTCCGTTTATTTCCGCGGTGCATGCGGTGTAGGAGGCTATGCCTATCCTCAACGTCATAACGAGAGTCTGATAATCCAGCCCGTACTCTGCCGCCTTTTTCCTGTCGAATACTATGTCCGTCTGCAACTCCTTCTCGGCGGCGGAAGATTTTACGTCCTTGAAGCCGTTGTCTTGCAGTTCCTTGATGATTTCCTCGGCAATGTCCACGAGCGCGTCGTTGTCCTCGCCGAGTACGGTAACAGACAAATCGTCGGTGCCGGAGGTGAGCGAGGCCACCACTCCGTCTATCTCTTTTACGCTCATACCGCTCCGCTTTTCGGCCCTGTCGGCGTCGTCCTCCGCCATTTTCCGTATCTTCTGCACCACTTCGTCGGTGCCGCGGTTGGTATTCAACTGTACGGTTATTATGCCCGTATCGGTGAGCGCAAGCAGTCCGTTCTTGCCCACGCTCACGGAAATATAATCTATATTATCCTTTAATTCCGATTCTATTTTTGCGGCAAAGTTCGCCACGTCTTTCTTTATATCTTCCAGCGAAGCTCCGGCCTCGTAAGTTGCGGTAACTTCCAACTGTCCCTTGTCTATTGAGGGAAGGAACTCCGTTCCCGTCAAAAACAGCATGCCTATGCTTGCGCCGAATATTATTATCGCCGATAAAATGGGAATTATCTTATGCTTCAAAATAACGGGAAGAGCCCTTCCGTAGAAAGAGGTGATCGCCGTCATTATTTTCGGCTCTTTTAAAGCGGCAAGCTTTCTTTTGAAAGACCCCTTCTTTACGGGAACGGTCTTTTCTTCGGGCTCCGCGCCGTCCTTGCGCTCCGCTTCCGGAAGTCCGTCGCCGACAACGTATTCGGGCGAGCTCTCGTTTGCCGTAACCTCTTGACTTAAATTGTCGGAGTTTTGGGCTATACCGTCGATTGAAAGCTGTTCCGCGGCGGACCGTCCCGTCGGCAAATCGCGCGAGAGCCTGCCGCCCTTCAACATTCTCTTATCGTTGCAGAATATGGCGTAGAGAGTGGGAATTACGGTGACCGCGACAATCAGCGAGAACACCAGCGAGAATATTACGGCGAACGACAAGTCGGTGAAAATTTCGCCGGTGAGTCCGCCGGAGAAGATTATGGGTATGAACACGCACACCGTCGTAATCGTGGAGCCGAAGAGCGCTCCGCCGACTTCGGTAGTTCCGTCCACGGCCGCCTCGAACGCCGTCTTATCCATATCGCGGTGTTTCGAGACGCTCTCTATGACGACTATGCTGTTGTCAACGAGCATGCCTATGCCCACGGCAAGGCCGCCGAGGGAGACCATATTCAGCGTTATGCCCATCAGAGACAGACAGATTATCGCCGCCAGCACGGAGAGCGGCATGGTTATTGCTATTATCAGGGACGTCTTTATTTTTTTGAGGAATACGAATATGACGAGAACGGCAAGCGCTCCGCCTATAAGCATGCTTATGAGCACGTTAGAAATGCTGTCGGAAATGAACTGCGACTGATCGTCCAAGAGCTCTATTCTTATTCCCAGCTCTTCCGCGGCGTTCCCCGTAAGATAATCCTTATAAACGTTCTTTACGCTTTCCACAACCGCGGCGGAATTGGCGCCGTTGGCCTTGTATATCTCTATGGTAGTGCCGGCTATTATCTGCGGCATCGCGCCGTCGCCGAAATAGACGTACGAGGAGTACTCTTCCTCCTCCGTTACCGTCGCCACTTCGGATACGTTTACGACTATATTTTCATCTCCGCTCTTTAAAATTATCTCCTTTATGAGGTTGTCGGAAAAATTTCCGCCCTGACCCTGAATTTGACTTTTTATAAAACTGAAATACAGAGGCGTATTCGCGAAAAGTTGAGCCGCTTGGGGATAGTCTATATTGGCTCTATTGTTATATGTTTCGTCATCTTCGTCCCTTTGCCTCGGGAAAAACGCCATAATCCCGTCACGTATTTTGTCGTGCACCGACTTGAACGCAGACGAGGGAATCTCCAACGGCATATTCTTTATGTCGTCTTCGGTCTTTATTTTGGAGTTGTTCTTTACCTGCACGCTCCTTTCGCCTTCGGTAAGGTCGCCCAAAGGTATATCCAACGCGCCGTAGGAAAAGGCCTGCACTATGACGGGAGCAATCAGTTCCAGCCCTTTCTGGGGGCGAATTGCCCAAATCTTTTCGGCTCCGCCCTTTATTTCCACTTCCTCCACGCCGTCGATAGCCGAGAGGCGCGCAGACAGCTCCTTTGCCGCAGTATGGGCGTTGTCAAGTCCGTTTTCGCCGGAAGAAGTAACGGAGAGCACGGCGAGAGCTTCGGCGTTCAGATCGATATCGTAGACGTCGCTCGTTATTCCGTCGGGCAGTCCCAGAGAGGGCAGCTTCCCGATTATTTCGTTCTCCTTTTCGGAAGTGTCCGTGCCGTAGTCGAAGGAGAGCACAACAGCGGAGAGATTATCGTACGAATAGCTGTTTATATCGGTCACTCCGCCTATTGCAGAGAGACCGTCCTCTATCTTTCCAGTGACGTCCTCTTCCACCGTCTGCGCGTTGGCTCCGGTATAAATAACCTGAACGCAAACCATGGGGACGTTGATGTCCGGCAACAGATTTATGGGCATACGGATAGTGGAGTACACTCCGAACGCCAAAACAAATACGACGATCAGGACTATTGCCACAGATTGTCTTATTATAAACGAGAAAAATTTTTTCAAGACCCCGACCCTCTCTTTTTTAATTTGGATATTGTTACGGTCGCCACGGCGAGACATATCAGCGCGCCTATAACCGTAAGCGCGGAAATCCCTCCGGTCACCACTACGCCTGTAAGAAGCGCCACCGGATCGGTTTCCGCCAAATTGATTCCGTACGCCACCGATATGAAGATTATCAAGGCGACAATGGCCGCGACCGAAATAATTACAAGTATTTTAACCGCGGTCAAGCATTTTTTCAGACGCGCTATCCTGCGCTTTTCCGTCTGTTCCGTATCCATAATTCACCATTTTTTAAAATCAAGCCGTTCCGAACGGCTATATCGCACAAAAATTAATTATTTAATTATTATATCTGACTTGAAAGTATTGCGAGATTTGCCGCCACGTCGATATTTCTGACGTTTACGCCCTCGGGCACTTTCAACAGCACGGGGGCAAAGTTGAGAACGGCGCAAATTCCGCAGCCGACGAGGGTATCGCACACTTCCTGCGCAACCGAAGCCGGAACGCATATGACCGCCAGCTTTACGTTGTGCCTTCGAATGACTTCGGCCGCCTCCGATACTCGGCAAATACGTATGTCCGCCACAAATTTATCCGTCTTGTCCGGATCGTTGTCGAACGCCGCAACTATATTTATTCCGTAATTTTTGAATCCGCCGTAAGACATGAGCGCTCTGCCCAACCCTCCCGCGCCGAAAATCACGGCCGGAAGCACGCGGTTGCAGCCGAGATACTCCTCTATCGCGGAAATGAGCTCGCCGCACCTGTAACCTATGCGCGTTTTGCCCTGCGCGGAGGTATAGGCCAGATCCTTTCTCACAAGAACTTCGCCCATGCCCAGCGCCGCGGCAATCGCGCCGGAAGAGATGTTTCTATCGGTATTTTCAAGAGATTTAAGGTAGTTCAGATATACGGGCAGTCTCTGCAACGAAGTGACGGGTATTTGCTGTTTCATGCTTTTCACCTCTCCGCAAAAATCGCGGTCTTTGAAATTCTTCGACGGCGTTTACATAAACAACGCCGCCGCCCCGTATGCGCCGGCTCGGTTGCCGAGAGTTGCGCACTTTATCTCCACGGGCGCGTAATCGGCGGCAAATATTTCGGCGTCCACAAGGCGTTGAAGAGGTTTTATGAGCCTCGAACCCTGCGCCGCGACTCCGCCGCCTATCAGAATGATTTGAGGTCGGAAAATATTGGCGAGATTAGCCACTCCGCAGGCAAGATATTTCAGATATCTGTCCACGACTTTCTTTGCGGAGAGGTCGGTGTCCATACACTCGAACGCCGCTCTGCCGTCCGCCGTATCGTAGGTGTAGTTCTTCCACATCTCCGAAGCCGTATCGTATTTCATCGCCTCTTTCGTGCTCTCGGTAAGAGCTCGCGCAGAACAGTAAGCCTCGAAACAACCGTATCTTCCGCAAGAGCATCTGACGCCGCCGCGCTCTATCACCATATGCCCTATCTCCGCTCCGGCTTTCTTGTTGCCCTCGAACAGCTTTCCGCCTATCACGACGCCGCCGCCCACTCCCGTGCCGAGAGTGACGAGAACGCTGTCGTCCGTCCCCGAACCCGCGCCGAAACGCGCCTCTCCGAGCGCCGCCGCATTGGCGTCGTTGCAAACCTTGACGGGCAGAGAGAGCTTTTCTTCGAGAAGTTTCTTCAACGGGTAATTTTTAAGTCCGAGGTTGGCCGCCTTGACGACCTTGCCGTCGTCGGATATAACTCCGGCACAGCTCACGCCGACGCCCGAAATCTGCGAGAATACGGTGCCGCTTCCGACAACCAACTCCTCCACGAGCCCCTCTATACAGTCGGCGAGTTTTTCGCCGCAAACGGTGGGAATATCGTGCTCATAGACGGCTTTGCCGTCATTCATGACCAACCCCTTGACAAAGGTGCCGCCCACGTCGATTCCGAGAATATATGACATACCTGCCTCCGAACATAAACTATATAATTATAGTTTATGTATTTTTAGATAAACTGTCAAGGGCTCTTTGAAAATTTAACGCTAAAAAGGCGTCCGAAAACGCCTTTTTAATTGATATTATGAATTTTTATGCGCACTATGCATTTTTTGACGGCCGCTATGCTCTCTTGTCCGTGGAACCGAAGCCTCCCTCGCCGCGGTCGGTGGCGGAGAGCTCCGCCGCCTCGACGAATTCCGCAGTGATATACGGCATTATAACGAGCTGCGCTATTCTGTCTCCGTAAGATACGGTCTGCGGAACTTCCGAATGATTATGAAGAGAAACCATCACCTCGCCGCGATAGTCGCAATCTATAACTCCCACCTTGTTTGCAGGAGCAAGTCCCTTTTTTAAGGACAGACCGCTTCTCGCAAACACGAATCCGGCGTAGTCGTGGGGCAATTCGAGCGCGATGCCCGTATTTATCATCTTCGTTTCGTGCGGCTTTACGGTGACTTCGCCGTCAATGCACGCGTAGAGGTCCGCGCCTGCCGCATTGGCGGTGCCGTAGGTGGGCACGACGGCCTTGTCGTTCAGTTTCTTTATCTTGATTTTCATAAACTTATCCTCAAAAACTCAACATATTCCCACAATCAAACGAAATCGACTTCGTTCCAGAGCACTACTTCGTCGCTTTCGAGACTGGGTTTAACAAGTATTATGCGCTGATTCGAAGAGCCGCGGAACTTTAAATTGAGGTCCTTGCGCTCCTCGACGAATCTGCCGTCCACAAGCACGTCGAGAGTATGAAGTATACGCATGTTGGTATCGATATTCCCCAGCTTGCCCGTGAGTATGTCTCGCTCGTAATCGTAGCCCGTAAAGCACCAGAGCGATTTTTCGGGATAGGCCGCGCGCAACTTCTCCATAAAAGGCGCCAGCCTCTCTGCGTTTTCCGGCTCGAACGGGTCGCCGCCGAGGAGGGTGAATCCCTTTATGTAATCCGGACGCATGGACTCTATTATCTTGTCCTCGACCTCTTCGGTAAAGGGCTCTCCGTAAGAGAAATCCCATGTTTCGGGGTTGAAACAGTTTTTGCAGTGGTTGCGACAGCCGCTGACATAGAGCGATGTTCTGACGCCCGGGCCGTTGGAAATATCGTAATATTTTATCTTTGCATAATTCATATATACTCCCTTACGCGCGGATATAGCGCGACGTCTGACAGAATTTCGAATGCGCGGTCTATATAAGCCGCTTTGGTGTCAAAGCGGCTTATATAAACTATTGCTGTTGTCGAACAACAGGGGAAAACCGTAATATCGCGGACCTTCCGACCGACAAAAATTCGCGGAGTTGCGAGCGAATTAAAGGTGAAGCACGCGCGCCTTGATCTCTTTTGTCTTGCCGACGTTCCAGAAGTTTTCGCCGAGATATCCGCACGTTCTTCTCGTGACGTTCATCTTGCGCTGGTCCTTATTGTGGCAGACGGGGCACTCCCATTCGTTGTCGTCGTTGATTATTATTTCGCCGTCGAAGCCGCACACGTGGCAGTAGTCCGACTTGGTATTGAATTCGGCGTACTGGATATTGTCGTAAATGAACTTAACCACGTCTTCGAGGGCATGCAGATTGTTGCGCATGTTGGGTATTTCGACATAGGATATTGCGCCGCCGGAGGATATCTTCTGGAATTGGCTCTCGAACTTGAATTTGGAGAAAGCGTCGATATGCTCGCGCACGTCCACATGGTAGCTGTTGGTATAGTAGCCCTTGTCCGTTACGTCCTCGATGGTTCCGAAACGCTCCTTGTCTATTCTCGCAAAGCGATAGCAGAGCGATTCCGCCGGAGTGCCGTAAAGCGCAAATCCGAGGCCGGTATCCTTCTTCCATTTGTCGCAGTGGTCGCGCATTACCTGCATAACTTTGAGCGCAAATTCCTGACCCTCGGGAGTTGTGTGCGAAACGCCCTTGACAAGCTTTGTAACCTCATAGAGGCCTATATATCCCAAAGATATCGTGGAATATCCGCCCAAGAGGTATTTATCTATCTTCTCCCCGGGTTGAAGTCTTGCTATCGCACCGTACTGCCAATGCACGGGGGATACGTCGCTCGTTACGCCCATGAGAGCGTCGTGGCGGCACATAAGAGCTTCATAGCAGAGCTGCAATCTGTCTTCGAGAATCTCCCAGAATTTCTTTTCGTCGCCCTTTGCGAGTATTCCGCACTGCGGAAGATTGATGGATACGACGCCTTGATTGAATCTGCCCTCGAACTTATAATTTCCGTTCTCGTCCTTCCAAGGAGCGAGGAAAGAGCGGCAGCCCATGGGCGCGAATACGTTTCCGGCGTAGTTCTCGCGCATCTTCTTTGCCGAGATATAGTCGGGGTAGAGACGCTTCGACGAGCACTTTACCGCAAGTTTGGTGAGATAATCGTACTTGCCGCCTTTCAAACAGTTGTTCTCGTCGAGAACGTATACGAGTTTGGGGAATGCGGGAGTGATATATACTCCCTTTTCGTTCTTGATGCCCTGATAACGCTGATTGAGTATCTCCTCGATTATCATTGCGTTCTCTTCAATATACTCGTCGTTGTCGTCGAGATGCATGAACAGAGTGACGAAGGGCGACTGACCGTTGGTGGTCATGAGGGTATTTATCTGATATTGTATGGTCTGCACGCCGGCTTTGAGCGCTTCCTTCAAGCGCATATCCACGAATTGCTTCTTGGTTTCCGCGTCGATCTTATCGCCGAACTGCTCCTCGCACTGCTCTACGTACTTGTCGCGAGTGCGGCGAAGATATTTGCCGAGGTGCGCAACGTTCACCGACTGTCCGCCGTACTGCGAAGAGGCCACGGAAGCTATTATCTGCGTGGTGATAGTGCAAGCCGTCTGGAAAGACTTGGGGCTCTCTATCATCTTGCCGTTCATGACCGTGCCGTTTTCGAGCATGTCCTTTATGTTGATGAGGCAGCAGTTAAATATGGGTTGCAGGAAATAATCGGCGTCATGGAAATGTATCGCGCCCTCGTCGTGCGCCTTCGAAATTTTTTCAGGCAGCAGAATACGACGGGTGAGGTCCTTGGAAACTTCGCCGGCAATGAGGTCGCGCTGGGTGGACGCCGTGCGCGCGTTCTTGTTGGAGTTCTCCTCCATGACGTCCTTATTCTTGTTGCGGATGAGCGAAAGAATACTCTCGTCCGTGGTGTTGGCCTTTCTTATAAGCGCGCGCTCATAGCGATACAGAATGTACGCCTTCATAAGCTGGAACTTTTGAAGTTCCATGAGCTGCTCTTCCACCATGTCCTGAATATCCTCTACGAGCAGTCTCGTCCTGTGACGGGCGGCTATGTTGTCAACGATCGTATTTATCTGCGCATCGTTGATTCTGTCCTCGAAGTCAACGGCTTCGTTAGCCTTCCTTATTGCCACTACTATTTTGTTTCTGTCGAAATCGCACGTTGTGCCGTCGCGCTTGATAACTTTCATTTTGATTACCTGCATTTGTTTTATTTTATATTTATTATTATGTATATCCGACCTCGGTTATTATGCCGAGCCTCTTTTTTTGTGAACGCTGTTATTGTAACACATACATTTGTGCTTGTCAATACACTCAACACAATATATTGTATGAAAATTTTTAACTATCTAACAATATGTTGTGATTGATAATTTTTAACAAACATTAAAAAAACGGCGGAAAAATGGCGTTTTTTGCCTTTTTTTCGCCGTGAAACATAACACTTTATAAAACATTTTCTTTTTTGGGGGAGAAACCGGAGTCCGTGCCGTCACAAAAATTTTTTAAGATAACTCAAATCGAGTTTCCACTCGGCTATACGGTTCCTGCGCCGGTGCGCCTCGTTTGCCTCTTTGAGAGCTTTCCTGTAATCCGCATAGCCGCAGTCGTTGACTTTCATGAAGTGCGCGCACGCCCTCTCTTCTCCTCCCAAAAGGGAAGTTCTGCCGATATGTATCACCTCGTGGCACGCATGACAGACGGCAACGACGTCTTTTAAACGCTGTACGGCGTTCTCTTCGTCGTACTCCCACCGTTCGTGCGCTTCAAGTCTCCTGACTTTCGCTCCGCATATCATGCACGCTCCGTTTGCGCGCGCATACGCCTCCCTCCTCACCGCGTCCCACTGCGCGGCGGAAAGAATACTCCTTAAATTGGAATACCAACAGCTGTCGGGAACAAGTTCTATTTCAAGTTTCATGCCTGAATTATACAACTTCGGACTTCGAATTTCAATATCCGCGGCTTAAATTTCATTTTCCGCTTGACAAAAAAATTTTGAAGACATATAATGACTGTGATATCAAAATGATATCAATAAATCAGGGAGATGAATTATGCAGAACATCGAAGAAAAGGAATTGAAAGGCGTCAACGGCTGGCTCATGCTGGTCGTGTGCATACTCGGAGTGATTTTGAGCATTGCGTTCATCATCATGGGGCCGGTATTTGCGATAGACTCTTCGGAGGAGGTTACGAGACCGGCGTTTTTCGCCTTAACAGGCATAGGAGTATTGACGGGCATAGCGTTTACAATTTGCTTTTGCGGACTTAAAATCGTAAATCCCAACGAAGCCATAGTCTTGACTATATTCGGAAAGTACCACGGCACGTTGGCAAGGGACGGCTTCTACTTTGTAAACCCCTTCTGCATCGCCGTAAATCCGGCGGCAGTGGGCGGTTTGGGCAGGAAGGTGAGCCTTAAAGCAATGACTTTGAACAACGATAAACAGAAGGTAAACGATGAGGACGGCAACCCGATAGAAATCTCCGTTGTAGTTATCTGGAAGATAGACGACGCCGCCAAAGCGGTGTTTGCCGTGCAGAATTATATGACTTTCATATCCACCCAGTGCGATTCCGCCATCAGGCAGGTTGCGAGAAAGTATCCCTACGACGTGAGCGACAACGGCGACGAAAAATCACTTCGCGGCTCCTCCGTCGAGGTGGCGGAAGAACTCAAAAAGGAGTTGCAGACCCGTTGCGACATGGCCGGCATAAACATTATGGACGTCAGAATAAACAACCTTGCGTACGCGCCCGAAATTGCGGCGGCAATGCTTCAACGCCAGCAGGCCGGAGCCATAATCGCCGCGAGGCAGAAGATAGTCGACGGCGCGGTGTCAATGGTTGAAATGGCGCTTAAAAAACTTTCCGACAACGACATTGTGGAACTCGACGACGAGAGAAAGGCGCAGATGGTGTCCAACCTGCTCGTTGTGCTCTGCGGCAACCGCGACGCGCAGCCCGTAGTGAACAGCGGCTCGATCTATTGATAAAACGGGAAAGGATTCCCCGACGCAGACGGTGCAACTATGGAAAATACCCGTAAAAAGCAGATACCTTTGAGGATATCCGAAAAGCTCTATGCCGAACTCAACCGTTGGGCGGAGGATGAATTCCGCTCCGTAAACGGGCAGATAGAGTATCTTCTTAACGAATGTGTGAAATACCGTAAAAAAGGGAAAAATGGCTTGACGGACGGTATCGACGGCGATAAAATATAGTCGAGGTGAATTATGGCACAGCTTGACGCCGCAAGAATCAAAAAACTGAAAACGGGCGAACTGACGGGCTTCATAGCCACCGGCTTCTGCGCCGCAGTGCTCGTTTACGCGATAGTAATGTTTTCCCTGTTTATGACGGGTAGAGAGGAATTGGGCGTCGTTCTCTGGTCCACCGCTCCGGCGCTCATGGCACTGGGTCTTTCCATTGCGGCCTTCTGCAACATAAAGTTCGGCGGTGAAATAGAAAAACTGATAAAGAGCTATATATTGAACGTCTGCGTGGAGAACGCCGCGCTCATGCACCCCGAAAGAAATTCCCTCACATTCTTTATAGAACTCGGCGATTCCGATGTTCGCTTGACCGTAAACGGTTACAAAGAGGCGATAGTTTTCGACTTTTCGGCGTTCGGAAAGCTGTCTTTGACAAGGAAGATGGCGGTCATGCGAATTCTGACCGAAAGACTGTGCGTAACTTTCTGCCGGCTTTACGAGCGCGGAGCCAAATACAAATCGGTGGAATATATCGAAAAGAGCTCTTCACTCAAAAAATCCGGAAAAGTGATACACATAATTTCAGACGGAGTACCCGATAAAAAGTCGTACAAAATCTACCTTAAAAACAGATGAAAGGACTAATTTTAAACAACGCATATTACGAAACTCCCTCCACTCTGTATCAGAGCGAGAGGCTGGCCGCCGAGCTTTCAGAGCTCGGCGTTTCGACGGATATACGGAAAAACGACTTCTTCGGCGCGGAAATCGACGGAGGCAAGCTGAAAAACACAGCTCGCGGCTACGATTTCTGCATATATCTCGACAAGGACAAGTATGTGAGCTACGCTCTCGAAAAGCTCGGACTGCGGCTCTTCAACCGCCACGACGCCATTCAGGCCTGCGACGACAAGGCGGTCACGGCTCTCCGGCTCGCCGACAGCGGCATACCCATGCCTCTGACTCTGCCCGGGTTGCTGTGCTACGAGCCGACGGCGAAAGTCTCTGCCGATACAATCGATTATATTGAAAGCCGCCTCGGATATCCGATGGTGGCAAAGCACTGCTTCGGTTCTTTGGGGAAGTTCGTCTACAAGATAGACGACAGACGCGAACTCTCCGATATGTGCGAAAAACTTCGGTGCGTTCCTCATCTCTTTCAGAAATATATCGCGGAGAGCGCCGGCAGGGATATTCGCGTAATAGTCATAGGCGGCAGAGCCGTCGCAGCGATGGAGAGAAAATCCGACGCGGATTTCCGCTCCAACATAGAGCTCGGAGCGAGCGCAACGCCCAAGGAATTGGACGGGGAGCTGCGCGCGCTGACCGAGAGGGCGGCGACTCTCTTGAATCTCGATTATTGCGGCATAGATATTCTCTGCGGACGAGACGGATACCTGCTTTGCGAGGTGAACTCCAACGCATTCTTCGGCGGCATGGAGAGAGCCACGGGCATAAACATTGCAAAACTCTATGCCGAGCACATAGTCAAAAACACTTAAATCTTCAAAACATTGAAGCGGCGGACGTTTAAAAAAACGTCCGCCGCTTTTCACTTAACGGTGAATTGTCACTGTATTTTTACGAATTTGTGCGCCGTATCTGCCGTACAAGCCGATAGCGCAAGACTTTTAATTACTTCAATCTCGCCCTTCTTACCGCGGTTTGCCAATCGCCGAGCAATTTAATGCGAGCAGTCTCCGACATTTTCGGAGTAAAAACGCGCTCTGTTCTGCGGTTTTTACGGATCTCCTCGACCGATTTCCAATAACCGCATCCGAGGCCGGCGAGATATGCGGCTCCGAGAGCCGTCGTTTCGGAGATCTCCGGACGCACTGCCTCGCAAGAGAGTATATCCGCCTGAAACTGCATAAGAAAATTATTTGCGGAGGCTCCGCCGTCCACGGCGAGTGAAGTTATCTTCATTCCGGAGTCCTTTTCCATTGCCGAAACGATATCGCAAACCTGAAAAGCTATGCTTTCGAGAGCGGCACGGACTATGTGCGCAGAAGTCGTGCCCCTCGTAATTCCCGTGACGGTCCCTCTGGCAAAGGGGTCCCAATACGGCGCGCCCAGCCCCGTAAACGCCGGAACCACATAGACTCCGCCGCTGTCCTGAACGCTCTTTGCGCACCTTTCGCTCTCTTCGGCAGAGGATATCAGTTTCAGTCCGTCGCGCAGCCACTGAACTACGGCGCCGCCGACGAATACGGAACCTTCGAGCACATAGCACGGTTTGCCGTCTGCCGAAGCCCCGAGAGTTGTGATGAGCCCGTTGCGGCTTTTTACGGGCTTGTCCCCCGTGTTCATCAGAAGGAAACAGCCCGTGCCGTAGGTGTTCTTGATGTCTCCCTTGCGCGTGCAGAGCTGGCCGAACAGCGCCGCCTGTTGGTCGCCGGCAACGCCGCAGATTTCCGCGCCCGAGAGAACTCCCCACTCCGCCTTTCCGAAATCATATATCGAGGGGTGCACTTCCGGAAGCATGCTTTCGGGAATGTCGAAGAGCCGCAAGAGCTCTCTGTCCCAATCGAGAGTATGTATATTGAAGAGCATTGTACGGCTGGCGTTGGTGTAGTCGGTGGCAAAAATTTTGCCCTTCGAAAGCTGAAAGAGCAAATAGGTATCCACCGTGCCGAAACAGAGTTCGCCGCGCTCGGCGCGCGCACGCACGCCCTCTACGTTGTCTAAAATCCACTTTATTTTCGTGGCCGAAAAGTATGCGTCGGGCACGAGCCCCGTCTTGTTGTATATCCGCTCCGAAAATCCCTCGTCCACGAGCTTGCGGCAGAAATCGGCCGTTCTGCGGCACTGCCAGACTATGGCGTTCGAGACCGGTTCGCCCGTGGCTCTGTCCCATACGAGAGTGGTTTCGCGCTGGTTGGTTATGCCTATCGCCGCTATATCCGCCGCCGAAAGTCCGGCTCGCGCAAGCGCTTCCGCCGCGACCGCCATACATGTGCCGAGGATATCTTTCGGAGAATGTTCCACCCAACCCGGGGTGGGATAGATCTGGCCGAATTCCAACTGCGCCTTTGAAATTATCTGCCCGTCGCCGCCGAAAACTATGGCGCGCGAGCTTGTGGTTCCCTGATCCAACGCAAGAATGTATTTCATAGAAAAATTATAACATATCATCTGCGACGTTGCAATATCCGCGATAAAATTTTAATTAAAAGCGCCGCGCGTATTTTCGCGCGGCGCTTTTAATTATCCGATGAGAACTCATTCGTCTTTGCCGTCTTTATTGTATATTCTGTGAAATTCGGCCACCTCTTCGGGGTCGAGCGAAACTTTCTGAAAGAGCCCCGTGCATTCGTTTGCCGAGGCGCAGCCCTCCAAAAGCTCCTCTATTTGTTTTCTGCTCTTGCGTTTGCTCATACCGTAAGTCTGCGCAAATCAACAAAAGTTATTCAATCTTTTATAATTTTCTCATATCGTAAAAATCTTTCAAATAGGGCGAAGTCGCCTCCGCCATCTCTTTAAACAGCGCGTATGCACTGTCTACGGAGAGCCCCGAACAGAGGGGCTGATTTACGAACGAAGCGAAAATCTCTTCGAAATCCCTGTGCTTTATACCCGAATAGCAAGTCTCTATGTTCATGCCGTTGCGATAGACGAGGTTGGCCACAGCCGGAGGCAATCTGTCGGCGACCACGGGCTTTACGGAATCGGCGTCGAATACGCAGTTGGTTTCCACCACCATTCCGAGGGGCATATCCCGCATCTGTCCGAGGTTAGGCATATTGACGTTTGAAACTATCTTCCCCTTGCCGAGCACAGCCTGCATGAGGAAGGTGGCCTCCTCGTCGGAATGTACTACGTTGACGGGCTTTTTGCCGGCGGCGAAGAGTTCGCTCTCCTCCACTTTCGCCTTGCAGTCCGAGCGCCGATAATCGACGCTCGTCAGATGATAGAGCCATTTTTTCACCGTTTCGGGGTCCTTTATATACCACTCGTTGTTCATAAACTCCACGAGGTGTCTGTCTCCGGCGGCGGCGAGCACGCCGTAGCGGCGGAAGAGGTCGAGCTTTACCTTGTTGCCGTACAAAAAGGGATTGGAGCCCATATGGTCGTCCTTTTGAAAGCCTATCTGCTCGCAATAACCCCTTTCGTAGTAGAGCGCCGAAAACTCCGGCAAAAGCGCCAGAAGATCCGTATCTTTATATCTCGCCTTCGTTATCCAAGTAAAATGGTTGATTCCGCAGGCGTCTATGGATATTTCGTGTCGGTCGGGACGGGGCACTTTGAGGATTTCCGCGGCGACGCATGCGAGAAGCTCCTGCGCATGGAACACCTCGTGACAGCAACCGAAGGCCTTCGCCTCGGGGAATACGTCGTAGAGCGTCTTGGTGCATATGGACATCGGATTGGTGAAATTTATAATCCATGCCTTCGGGCATGTTTCGGCAATCTCCCTTGCAAAACCCTCGTACAGAGGCACAGTGCGCATTGCCCGAAGCACTCCGCCCGGGCCCACGGTGTCGCCCACGGACTGATATATGCCGTACTTTTCCGGCAAATGCACATCGACCGCCATCTCGTCGAAAGTACCCGGGAGAATGGAACACACGACGAAATCCGCGCCTTTGAGCGCTTCCTTTAAAGTATCGCAGACCGTATATCTCCACTTCGAAACCGTGCGCCTGTCGGCGTTGATTTTTTCGCCTATTTTCATGTTGCGCACGGCCGCCGGTTTGTCGATATCGTACAGAGCTATCTCTCCGCACATGCCCTCCGTCAGCGCGAGGTCATACATGAACACCCTCGCCCACATCTTGGAACCGCCGCCTATATAGGCTATTTTTATTTCATTCATAGCTATCCCCCTTAATCTGTATTCCGCAGATATAATTATATCTGACGCAATTCATAAGTCAATACGTATTTACTTTTTTCCCTTGCGAGGGAGTTTGCCGTCGCTCCGACTTCCGACGTCGCCGCCCTCTTTTTTGTCCGCGTCCTCGCCGTCGGGCTCATCGTCTTCGAGCCGCCCGAGCATCTTCGTAATCTGCTCGTCGGAAAGCTCTTCGCTCATTTTCGCAAGTTTGCCGTAAGCGAGTTTGTCGTGATGAATGGTCATATTACGCCTCTTAACGATTTTTATTTTCGAGTACCACAAGAGTCTCCACGTGACGGGTCTGCGGAAACATGTCGAACGGCGTAACGGACGCCGCCTCGAAACGGCCTTTCGAACATTCCGTGATTATTTTCAGGTCGCGTGCAAGCGTGGCCGGATTGCACGATATCAGAATTATCTTATCCGCGTCGGTCTCGCCCAGCTTTTCAGCAACGGAACGCTCCATACCCTTACGGGGAGGGTCGCACACTATTATCTTCTTGCCGTCAGTTGCGGAGAGCACGCCGTCCAGCTTGTCCTCCACCCTGCCGCAGACGTTTATCATTTTGCCCTTCAATCCGTTCCTCTCGCACAGCTCGTCGGCGCAGAGAGAAGCCTCTCTCACCGCCTCCACACCGTAGGCCCTTTTGCATGCCTTCGCGAGCATCGCCGTGAGAAGTCCGCCGCCCGAATACAGGTCCACCGCCTCGCAATCCGCGCCGGCTTCTGCCAAAACGCGCGAATAGAGCTTGTTCCTTACGTCGTCGTTCACCTGCACGAAAGTTTCCGCGCCGGCGCTGTATGTTATGCCGTTCTCCTCCGCTTCGAAGCGACCTTCGCCGCGGCAAACCAGCCATTTGTCCGAAAAGATAACGTTGCCCGTAGAATTATTTATATTCAAAAGAAAGGTAAAGTCTTTAAAGATTTTTTCAAGCTCTTTCAAAAGAACTTCCGCGTCGATCCTTTTTGTGACGACGAGCGCGACTATGAATTTGCCCTTTATCTCCCTGACAACTATCTGCCGCAACTCGCCCTCGCGCGTTCTCTCGTCATAGCCCCTGTAACCGGTGACCCGTGAATATTTTTTCACTGCGGAGATAACCTCTTTTATCCACTCCGCCTGTATAAGACAGTCGTCGGCGGAAACTATTCTGTGACTGCGCCTCGCATAGAAACCGAGCACGGTATTCCCCCCGTCGTCCGTGCCTATCGGCAGAGCGACCTTGTTTCGATAGCGATACTCCGCTCGGCAGGCGGTTACGGGCTCCACCGAAAGGGATATTCCGCCTATCTTTCTCAAAGTGGACGCCACAAGCTCCCTCTTGAAGGCGAGCTGCGCGGAGTATTTCATATGTTGAAGATCGCAACCTCCGCACTTTTTGAAAAGAGGGCACGGCGGCTCCGTTCGGTCGGGCGAAAAATCGGAAATTTCCTCCGCCTTGCCGTACGCCGCCTTTCCGCCGTCCGTGATTTTCAGAGCTCTGAATTTCACCCTTTCGCCGACAAGACAAAAAGGCACAAACGCCGTTGTGCCTTCCGTTTTTATTATCGCCTCTCCGGCGCTTCCGAGCGCCTCCGCGACGCCTTCGTACAATCCGTTTTTCACCATGCTCATTTTCTTATCCTGTAAATAAGGGAGTTTATCATTATCTGACATCTGAATATGAGAAAATCATATATGAGAAACACGACTGCGCCGACTATGGGAATGAGGATATATATGTAGTTTTTCAGATACTCAAATAGTTGAGTCCGTAAAATTCCGTCGCCGATAAGTCCGTAGACCATCATAAAATATCCGGCGTAAAGCGTGCCTATAAACCATATCGCTTTCAAGGCATAAGCCAGCCAGCGATTGACTTTAAAGCGGATTTGCAGAGCGTTTGCGAGCGGATGGAGTCCGAAAAACATTATGAACGGGAGAAGATCCCAGAATTTCGCCACGGCGCCTAAAATCACCGTAAGTATGCAGGTGCCCAGATAGGCGAGGAATCCGCCCAGAAAAAACTGTTTGGAGAGCGGAACCATCAACGCGAGCACGGCAATAAGATACCACAGCCCCAGAAAATATCCTCCGGCGCCGAGAATACCGAGCGACAGAAAGAGCACGGCGACGGCGCAGGAAATTGCCGATAACGCTATTTCAAAGGATTTGGAATACTTGTTTTTTCCCATATCAGCGACAGCATGAGTCGCACATACAGCTTATGCAAAGATAGGTATAGCAGCAATCGATGCAGTTGGCGCAAAACCCTCCGCCCATCTGATCCTGCGGAGCGGGACTGTTCATATTCTGACCCTGATATTGACTCTGATATCCGCCCTGTGCGTTGGGTTGAGGATTGGAGTTTATCTTATCGTTTAACTTGCGATAAGTTTCCTTGTATTTATCGTTATTGGGTTCGAGCTGTATGGCAATTTCAAGCTGTTTTTTGCTCTCGTTTATCCAATTCTTGCGATAAAAAACCACACTCTGCAAATAATGCCACTGCGCAGTTCTCTCGTTGAAACTGTCGAGAACGTGCTGCGCTTCGGCAATATTTCCGGCTTTCAGCAACTCCTCGACTTTCGAAAAGGAAGCTCCGCCGTCCTCCGCCGCCGCATTCTCGCTGATTTCGGTCATCAGCTCCTGATAGGCAACGTCTATCTTGTTGAGCATTTTGGCGGCGTTATTTCCCTTTTCACCGTCCGAAAAACGCTCTTCGAGATATTTCGCGCGCAACTCTTCGTAAGCCTTCGTTATCTCCTCGGCGGTTGCGCTCTCTCCGAGCCCCAATATGTCAAGATTTTTTTTGTTCATCATGAACTCCTTTGCTTCCGCAGCTCTTACCGTAAAAAATTTCCCTCGATTTCAGAGGTATGCCGCGGAGAATTATATTGTCAGTAAGGTCGTGATTGAATTTGAAATTTATTCCGGCAAGTCCCTCGCGCATGTCGGCGAATAAAACGTCTAAAATAAATTTCAGTTCTTCGCCGTATTTCTCTGTCATTTCCTCGCGAGAGCGCAGACCGTATGCGTTGAGCAGAACGTTATATCCGCCCTTTTTCACGTCCTTTTCGAAGTCGTCGAGGGCGTCGATTATATATACCCATTTGCCGAGGCTGTAAAACAGCTTGTCGGTGCAATCGGAAGCCCGCTCGCCGAGGGCGTAACGCGAGAGCGAAAGCATCATCTGCGCCGTCGGCTCCGCCGCCTCGTCGATAGACGCGCAGCCCCTCTTTTCGAGCTCCGCCTGCCTCTCGGTCTGCTCCCCTATTATCTCCGCGATGCGCGGATGCTTCTTTCTCGCCCTTTTAAATCCGCGCCTTATGAATATGCGCAGAGCTCCCCTCGCTTCGCCGTCGCGCTTGTCGTCGCACAGCTTGAAGTAAGCCAGCGCAGTGTTCGCGCAACCGAGCATTACGGTGACGTCGTCCGGCTCCGCGACGGGGCGCCGCCTGAACCAGTGCACGATACACCTCTTTTTCTCTATTTTTACGTCCTCTCCGCGGATATTATGAACGAGCGCCGAAACAAAGGCCATATCGTAAGTGAGCGTCGTCCGCGCGCACTGTCCGCAGCCCCTGCCTATGCTCTTGCAAAGTCCGCAGTAGACAGCCTTGTACAGCGTTTCGTCCTTTTTGAAGAGATAGGGCGTATCGGGAGAAATGTAACCGAACATTATTATTCCCTTTTAGATTTGGTAAAAGCCTATCTTTTTATACACTTTGAAGAGCGTTTTGCCGGCCGTGCGCGCCGCGCGCTCCGCTCCCGATTTCAATATGGAATCGAGATATTGTCTGTCGGCAAGAATTCTGGCCTGCTCCGCCTGCAAGGGCGCGAGCTTGTCCGCCACGGCCTCGCCGACCGCCGCCTTGAATTCACCGTAGCCCCTGCCGTCAAACTCTGCCTCGGCCTCTTCGACGCTCTTGTCCGCAAAAACCGAATATATAGTAAGCAAATTGGACACCCCGGGCTTGTTTTCGGGGTCGAATCTTATCGTGGACTGGCTGTCGGTTACGGCGCGTTTGAATTTTCTTATGATAGTGTCCCTGTCGTCGGAGAGAAATACCGAACCGTTGGGATTTTCGACCGATTTCGACATCTTTTTGGAGGGGTCCTGCAAGTCGTTTATCTTTGCCCCTACCTTCATAAAAAGTCCCTCGGGCACGGTGAACGTGGGCGAGAAGGCGTTATTGAAGCGTTGGGCTATGTCGCGCGCTATTTCGAGGTGCTGACGCTGGTCCTCGCCGACGGGCACGTACTGCGCCTGATACAGGAGAATGTCCGCCGCCATGAGCACGGGGTAATCCATAAGTCCCATATTCACGTTTTCCGCGTGACGGGCGGATTTGTCCTTGAACTGGGTCATTCTCTCCATTTCCCCGACGTACGTGAAAGTGTTCAGAACCCAGCAAAGTTCCGCGTGCGCGGATACGTGCGATTGCACGTAGAGGCAACATTTTTCGGGGTCTATGCCGCACGCCACATACAGAGCGAGCAGAGCGAGAGTTTTCTTGCGGAGCTCCGCCGGATCCTGCCGCACCGTTATCGCGTGCATATTGGCAATGGAAAAATAACAGTCGTAGTTTTCCTGCAAGTTGAGCCAATTCTTTATTGCCCCGACATAGTTGCCTATGGTGAGATTATTGGTCGGCTGTATGGCCGAATACAGAGTCTTTCTTTCTTCCATAATCTGAATTTCCGAAATCTATTCGGTTTCATATTAACACAACATTATAAAAAAATCAAGCAATCTGCCCATCTATAAATGCGCAAGCACAGGAAAGAAGCGCCGCGGCTCACTGCCGACCGCCGGAAAACAAAAAGCGCGGCGTACTGCTACGCCGCGCGACCTGTCTGTCAGCGAATTATTCCGATACGAATTCCATAACTTCCTTGAACAGCTTGCCGGCGTCCGCCGTCTTGGTGAAGCGAACGGGCTTATCGCGCAGATTTATAAGGCTCTTGGGCACGGCCATAGCCGTGGCCGCGTGCAGCCTCTTTATGCCCTTGAAGCTGTCCTTTACGTCGTTACCCGTCACGGCGTACAATACGTCCTGCGGAAATTTATAGGGATTGGCCGTGGAAACTATAACCATGTCGGTCTCGTCTTTCTTGTTCTTCTCAAACCAGTCGAGCGCGACCTTCATGGCGCAACCCGTATGGGTATCCATGGTGTAGCCGACGTCCTCGAACACTCCGTACATGGCCTCCACCGAAGTCTCCTCGCTTGCGAAGCCCCCGTCGAAGGTCTCCCTTATATATGCGAGCTCTTCGGGAGTAATCTCGTATTTGAGCTCCGTTTTCAACGCCTTCATTCTATCCGCGGTAAGTTTGCAATTTCTGCCCGACGCCTCGAAAAGAAGTCTTTCGAGGTTGGAGGATATGAGAATGTCCATAGAGGGCGAAGTAGTCTTGTAGAACTCGCGGTGCATGTCGTAAACGCCCGTCTCAAAAAAGTCCGTAAGAATATTGTTGAGATTGCTCGCACAGTGCAGACGTCTTATCGGCAAGCCCATTCTCTTGGCGTAATATGCGGCGAGTATGTTGCCGAAATTGCCCGTGGGCACGGTGAAATCTATGCTCTGCCCCATCTCTATCTGACCGCCGGAAACGAGGTCGAGATATGAGGAAAAGTAGTAGGCTATCTGCGGAGCCAGCCTGCCGAAGTTGATGGAATTGGCGGAGGAAAGAATCACGTTCTTCTCTTTAAGAGCGGCGGCATATTCCGCATTGGAAAAAATCTCCTTTACGGCCGACTGACAGTCGTCGAAGTTGCCGCGCACCGCCACAACGTTCACGTTGGAGCCCTCCTGCGTGCACATCTGCAATTTCTGCATCTTGGAAACACCCTCGCTGGGATAGAACACCATAATTTTGATTCCCTCGGCGTCTTTGAAGCCTTCGAGAGCGGCCTTGCCCGTGTCGCCGGAAGTTGCCACGAGAATGAGTATCTGCTCGTGAATTCCGCAGATATCGCAGCCCTTTCTCAAAAGATAGGGCAAGACGGTGAGCGCCATATCCTTGAAGGCGCACGTCGGCCCGTGCCAGAGTTCCAGAATGTATACTCCGTCGTCCAGACGCACGAGGGGAGCCGGATCCCCGTCGAATTTGGAGTATGCCGACTCGCACGCCTTTAAGAGCTCGTCTTTATCGTATTCGTCGAGGTACTTATGCAGTACCTCCGCCGCTCTCTCGGGATAGCTCATTTCAAGCATTTTTTCCAGCTCCGAACGCGAAATTTCCGGAAACTTTTCGGGAACGAACAGTCCGCCGTCGTCGGCAAGTCCCTTCACTATGGCGCGTGCGCCCGTAACCTTTTCTCCTCCGCGCGTGCTTATAAAATTCATGTCACACCTCTTTTTATGTACTCTTTCGAATCCGTCCGCAAATCGGCCCGTTCCGAAAGGGAGAAAAAAGGCGGCACGGAATTCCGTGCCGCCGTAATAATCATTGTTTATACGTATTTCTTGACGAAATCGGGGAGTTCGGACTCCTCGCAACTGCACGTAATATAGATAGTTATATCATTTTCGGCGGAAACCTTGTCGAGCATATAGAATATGCCGCCGAGCTGGTCTATGGATTTGCCGGTTATGCGCGCCACGCCGTCGATATAAATATATTCATGGTCGCTGTTGCATGCCGCAACGCCTTTAACGAAGCCGCAGAGAGCGTCCTCGCCCACCACTTGATAATCGGCCACGTCGATAAAGCGCACGCTGCGGTGCAGATCGTACATACATCTCTTGTTATCGGTGATGAACACGCTCAATCCCTTCGCGTCGCGCGCGTTTACATTTGCAACGTCGATGAGCTGCTTCGTTTTACCGGTTCCCTTTGGTCCGTAAATAATTTTAATCATGAAAATCCTCCATATAGGTATTATACTTACCGTCTGCATATATTTTAACAGTTATCGGGAGGAATTTCAAGCCCTAATTTAAAATTTCCGTAAAAATATGAAATCGACTGTCTTTGAAGAGCCTTGAAAGCGCAGAGGAGCCGATTATTCGGCTTCGCGCGCCAGCTCCGCAATCTTTTCCAATCCGGCCTTGATATCTTCAAGCGAAAGCGCGTAGGAAAGGCGTATCGTGCTGTCGTCGCCGAAGCATATCCCGGGAGTTACGGCAACCTGTTTCTCGGTGAGGAGCAGATCGGCAACGTCCATGCTCCCCTCTATTTTCTTGCCCTTATAGCTCTTGCCGAACAACTTGTCCACGACCAGCATCACATAGAACGCTCCGTCGGGCTTCACATAGTCCAGACCTATGCTCTTATAGCCGTCGAGTATCTTCATCATCTTTTCGCGGCGGTCGCCGAACGCGGCTATCATTTTCTCCATGGGCGCCGTGTCCCCTTCGAGAGCGGCTATGGCGGCATACTGCGTCATGGTGTTCACGTTGGAAGTCGAATGGCTCTGAAATGAAGAAATGGCCTTGGCAATGACCGGCGCGCACGCCAGATATCCCAGCCGCCAGCCCGTCATGGCATACGATTTCGAAACGCCGTTAATGACTATGGTCAGCTCCTTCATTTCGGGGGAAACCTGCGCTATGGAATAGTGTTTCTCGCCGCCGTAGATAAGTTTTTCGTAAATTTCGTCCGAAAGCACGAGAATGTTGTGCTTGACGCAAACTCTTGCGATTTTTTCTATCTCCTCGCGGACGTACACCGAACCCGTGGGATTGGACGGCGTATTCAGAATGAGCATCTTCGTTTTGGGAGTTATGGCCCTTTCGAGCTGTTCGGCAGTCATCTTGTAACCGCTCTCGCGAGAAGTCTGCACATATACGGGAACGCCGCCGCAACTTTTGACGACTTCGGGATAGGTCAACCAGTAGGGCGAGGGAATTATAACTTCGTCGCCGTCGTCGATAGTGACGAAAAGAGCGTTGAATATGGAGTGTTTCGCGCCGTTCGAAACTACTATCTGCGAGGGCTCGTAATCGAGGCCGTTGTCCTCTTTGAACTTTTTGCAGATGGCCTTTTTCAGCGCCGGCAATCCGGCGGCGGCAACATACTTCGTATAGCCCTTGTCCATGGCGTCTTTGGCCGCGTTGATAATATGTTCGGGGGTATTGAAGTCGGGCTCGCCCACTCCGAAGTTGATAACGCGCACTCCGGCGGCCTTCAACTCGTTGGCTTTTGCGGAAATCGCAAGCGTCATACTCGGCGCAATCGACGCCGCCCTACGGGAAACTTTAATCATACGTTACACTCCTTACCGCTCTGCGGCAACAGATTTTTTCACATTTAGAGTATAACACAGCCGCCGTCGGTTTTGCAACGGTTTGAAATTATTTTCTTATATAGCCTGATTTTGTAATAAATATAACTTTTTATGATATTTGTTAAAGTCGGATAAAAACTTATCATGCCTTTTTTTTGCCAAGTTCTTGCAAACGCATAAATTGTATGGTATAATATGTAAGGTTAAAATCCGAAATTTCAAGGAGGAAAAATTATGGCTCACGAAAAACTCATCGAACAAATCAAAAAAATGAAAATAGTGCCCGTTGTGGTACTCAACTCCATTGAGGAAACTCTGCCCAAGATGCAGGCTCTGGTAGACGGCGGACTGCCCTGCGCGGAAATCACCTTCCGTACTCCCTGCGCGGCCGACGCAATTAAGCTGACCGTTGAAAAGTATCCCGATATGCTTGTAGGCGCCGGCACGGTCATAAACCGCGAACAGTGCGAAAAGGCCATAGCCGTAGGCTCGAAATTCATAGTCTCCCCGGGATTCTCCGAGGAAGTCGCCGATTGCTGCGCCGAGCACAACATGCTCTATCTCCCCGGCATCGTAACTCCCACCGAGGCGATGGCCGCAATAGCGAAAGGTCTGACGACCCTTAAATTCTTCCCCGCCTCCAACTACGGCGGACTCAAAACCATAAAGGCCATCTGCGCGGCGTTCCCCTACCTGCACATTATGCCCACCGGCGGAATAAACGAGAGCAATATCCTCGAATATCTGGCATACGATAAGATCATCGCCTGCGGCGGAAGCTGGATGATGAGCGGCACGCCCGAAGAAATCAAGGAAAAGACGAAAGCGGCCGTTAAACTTGTCAAATAATCAAAACGCACAGTCAAAAAGCCGTGGGCAGCCAGTCCACGGCTTTTATCGTACTTCGATTAATTTTAACACTTCAAAATCAATTTTGATTCCGTTCTTCTTCCGCGCTTCCGACGGGTTCGGCATTTGTATCTATTCCGTCGCCGTCCGCGTCCGGCTCATGGCCGCGCTTTTTCTTTCCGCTTTTCACAACTTCGTCTATCGGCGCGGTAAATCCTTTCCCGAGTATCTCGTTGGCGTCGGTTATAATTACGAAGGACGTCGGGTCCACTTCGTGCAGTTTGGCTTTGAGGCGCACCGCCTGCGAACGACGGCAGACGGTTATGACTATCGTGCGCTCCTTGCCCGTGTAGCCGCCTTCCGCCTTATACTTCGTAAAGCCGCGGTCTATGTCCTCTATTATAACCTTCGAAACGATATCGGGATTGTCCGTAATTATCGTAACGTATTTGGTTTTTGCTATGTTCTCTATTATTCCGTCCACAACGAACGCGCGCAGCAACAGTCCCAAAATGGAGAGCAGTCCGGCCTCCGCGCCGAAGAAAAACGCAAGTCCGGAGACAAGCAAATCGCTTATTATTACGGCGTTGCCTATGTTGAGGTTGGTATACTTTTTAACGATAAGCGCTATGATATCGCTTCCGCCCGACGACGCGCCGCAGTTGAACATAACGGCGCAGCCGAGGCCTATAAGCAATACCGCATAGACGGCTTCGAGAAGAGTTTCGTCGGTCAACGGTCCGGACATGGGCGCGATTATGCTCATAAGCCAGACTTCGAGGGAATACATAAGCGAGCAGTAAATGGTTTTGAAAGTCACTCCTTTCCCCAAGAAGATAAAGCCTATCAAAAGGAGCATAACGTTCAGCATCGTCAGAATTATGGGCTGCGTCAGCCAACTCACGAGAGGCGTAATGTAGTATGCAAGCAGAATGGAAAGTCCGCTCACTCCTCCCATTACAAAATTATTGGGTGCCTCGAAAACATATACGCCTAACGACATCGCCAATATTCCGAGATTGAGGACCGTCCAATAAATAATTTTAGACAATATTTTGTTTTCTTTGTCTTTTTTTGTCTTTATCATATTCTCCTCTTACTCCTTCACGGAGTAAAATTTCAAAAACTCGCAATTCTTTGCTCTCACATTCTCTCCGAAAAACCCTTGCCGAGAATTTCGTTTGCGTCTGTTATAATTACGAACGCCGTGGGGTCAACCTCGTGGAGGCTCGCTTTGAGGCGCGCCGCCTGCGAACGCCGACAAACGGTTATGATGATCGTACGCTCCTCGCCGGTATATCCGCCTTCCGCCTTATATTTGGTATAGCCGCGGTGGATATTGTCGAGAATCACTTCCGCAACTATTTCGGGATTGACGGTTATAATGGTCACGTATTTCGTTTTCGCCATATTTTCTATTACGCCGTCTATCACAAACGACTTCGCGAATACGCCGAGGACGGAGAACAGTCCTATCAAAGGTCCGAACGTCCAGAACGAGAGACAGGCAATCAGGAAGTCTGCCGCAAGCAGAGCCGGAGCTATATTCATTTTGGAATATTTTTTGATGATGAGCGCTATAATATCGCTTCCGCCGGTGGAGGCTCTGCAATTAAACACGATCGCATGCGCCGCGCCCGAAAGTATTATGGCGTAGACGAGTTCGAGAAAGGGCTCGTTTGTAAGCGGCCTCTCCAAAGGTATAAAGCTGAAAAGATATACTTCGAGCGAATAGGCTATGGTACAGTATATGGTCTTTACGGTCATATCCTTTCCCAAGAAAATAAGTCCGAGCACGAGAAGTATTCCGTTTAAAATGGCGAGCAGCACCGGTTGAGTAAGAAAACTTATCGCCGGCGTAATATACTTTGCCAGAACTATCGAAAGTCCCCCCATTCCGCCGAGGGCAAAATGGTTGGGTTCGTTGAACATATACATGCTCACCGAAAGAAGCAAAACACCGAAATTGAGCAAGGCCCAATATCTTACAGAATCGAGTACTTTATTCGACTTTTTTTCCGAAACCTTATTTAACATAAATGGCGCCTCTTCAAAGCCGCTAATATCATATCACTATCTTTTTTTACTGTCAATATTTTTATGCGCATAGTGAATAAAATTTTATTCGTATAAGTGTATAGAACCACGGTATTCAAGCAGTCAGATTGCTATATACTCTTTAACTATATGCCTCTTTTAAAATTACTCCCCTCCCTGACCATTTGTTCTTCTTATATATACTCCCTTTATCTATGCTCCTGCATGTATATGAGCCCTTGTCTATGCCGCTCCCTTGACTAATAGATCTGCTTGCCTATGCTCCACCAAGCAAGGAGTATCCGAACTCAAAGTGTTCGACTTTGAGACGCGGCGCTCCTGCTTGTGTCCGTATGCTCCTTAAAAACAGTAGCCGCAAAAACAATAGCCGCGCGCTCCGTTCAAAGCGCGCGTTGCAGAGGTTTGGCAGACGGCGAGCGTCAGCAATTAGATTAAAATAAAAAAACATCTCAAAATTGCTTGTTTTTTTCAGAAAATGTATATATAATAATTGAGTAATTTGAGATTATCGGTTTATAGTTTAATATTATTGGGGCGTCGCCAAGCGGTAAGGCAACGGACTCTGACTCCGTCATTCGGGTGTTCGAATCACTTCGCCCCAGCCACATTGGGATAATTCGAACTTTTTTGTAATCCGCAAAACGTTCGGATTATCTTTTGTTTTTAAAGACTTTAAATAAATGAAAATGCGGTAAATATGGGGTATTATTTAAAAGGATCGCTCCACTCACTGTTTTGTCGTTAGTTTTATCTGAACTCAGCCGTTTATATATTGCAAAACGAAAAAAGTTGTGATACTATATATCAAATTCGTTTTTATAGGTAGGTTTCACGATGAAAATTACTTGCATTGTCGGCAGTCCGAACCCGAAAGGCAGTTGCGCCTATCTTGCAGATACTTTCATTAAAGGCGTTGACCCGTCACGAGCAAGCGTCAAAAAATACTGCATAGGCGACTTGAAAATAAATTACTGTCTCGGCTGCAAAAAATGCTATACGGGCGGTGAGTGCATACAAAACGACGACGTTAAAGGCGTCGTCCTCGACATATTAACCTCGGACTATGTGCTGATTGCCGCTCCGTCCTGGTGGGCAGGCGTTCCCGCGCAACTTAAAACTCTTTTTGACAGAACTACTCCCTACGGCGACACTAACCCCAACCGCAAATATCAAGCCGAAAAACCTATAAAGGGAATTGCGATAGCCGTCAGAGCAGGCGTAAGGAAACAAGAAAACGAATTGATTTTGGACGCTATTTCGCACTATTTCGGGCATTTAAAAATTGAAACGACAGAGAGAATTTCTGTTTGTCAAACGGATAAAGTATCGGATTTATTGCAAAATCATCAAGCCGAAATTCAAAAAATTTTTGACTTGGGCAAGAGGATAGGAAAATCAGTATGACAAACGCCGAAGTGCAGCAAATAGCAAAATTAACCATTGCTTACGTTAAGTCACAGATAAAAGTCGGTATGTCTTTAATAAAGTTAAGAGAGCTTACCGAAAGTAAAATGTCGGACTTGGGCGCAACTTCTTTTTGGTATTGGGATATAGGCGCGTTTGTTTTTTCGGGCAATGAAACTACTTTGTCCGTATCGGGCAAGCATTATCGCACGGCCGACCGTAAAATCGAAAATAACGATATAATAACGGTTGATTTAAGCCCTCAGTCAGGCAATGTTTGGGGCGACTATGCAAGAACGTTAATCATTGAAAACGGCAAAGTTGTTTCGGATATAAATAAAATAAGCAACGCCGAATGGAAAAACGGCTTGCTTATGGAAGAAAGGTTGCATAATGAATTATCGGCATTTGCCACACCCAAAACAACATTTGAAGAATTGTATTTGCATATAAACGAATTTATTGCGGCTAACGGCTATATCAATTTGGATTTTATGGGGAATTTAGGGCATTCGATCGCAACGCATAAAGACGATAGAATTTATATTGAAAAGGGCAACATCTTGCACCTTGACAGCGTAAAATATTTTACTTTCGAACCGCATATCGCCGTTAAAGGTTCCCAATACGGATTCAAAAAAGAAAATATCTATTACTTCGAAAACGGAAAAATATCCGAACTATGAACAATGTTAAATTAGTCAAAGCGAATATAGGCGATGCCGAAGAGCTTTTAAAAATGCAGAAAGCGGCTTTTGAGGAACTGCTCAACAAGTACGAAGATTATGAAACAAGTCCCGCAAACGAGCCGTTGGAAAAAGTGATAAAACGGTTAAACGAGGCGTTCACTTACTTTTATTTTATCGTTATCGAGCCGGAAGGCAAAAAAATAGGCGCAATAAGAGTTGTCGATAAAAAATCGTCGGAACCCAAACATATTTCGCCCATTTTTATTTTGCCCGAATATCGTAATTGCGGTTATGCTCAAACGGCTATACGTCAAGCGGAAACAATACACGGCTCTTACGGTTGGGAGATTGACACGATTTTGCAAGAGCCGGCAAATTGCAGATTGTATGAAAAAATGGGTTACTGCAAAACAGGTAAAATTAGAGTAATAAGTCCAAAATTGACCCTGGTATATTATAAAAAATGACGTAAATTTATGCAAGTAGCAAAAATGCGGGGAGCGATTTTTCAAAAATCGCTCCCCGCTTGCCGTTATTTTAGGTTTATGACATTCGACTCAACCTTTCACTGATTATCTTTCTTAAAATTTCTATAATCCGCTCTTATTTGCGCGGACAAACCCTTTCGGGTATCCTTATGGCTTCAAAAGGACTAATCTTGAATATTTTGACTATTCGATTTTTGCTTTGCCGTCCATTCGGCAAAATCCCATTGCCCTTCGTCCGAGGAAAGATAGGCCCGAAGAATAGGAAAAAGTGTTCTCGCAAGCGATTTCAGTTTTTCATTTGAAATACCTGCACCGCCGCTACCATCGCGCTCTTTTGACATTAAATTTGACCGATATTTTACCTCCTTATAGACTTATTCAGTTGTTACTTTGTGTTGCCGCCGCCCTTGCGATTTCCGTTAAAATGGGTGGGC
>CANRIK010000010.1 GCA_947630705.1 uncultured Clostridia bacterium
GCCCACCCATTTTAACGGAAATCGCAAGGGCGGCGGCAACACAAAGTAACAACTGAATAAGTCTATAAGGAGGTAAATTTATAAGGCAATTTTAAATGTCAAAGAAGCGCACAGACACCACGGGAATACCTGAATATCAGATGCAGGCGCTCGCAAGATTTTTACTGCCCGCAATAAGAAAATATTATGAAACTGAAGAAGGTAAGCGGGATTTTGAATTATGGCAAGCCGAGCGACAAGAACAACTGAATAAAAAACCGTTAAATAAAGAGTCCCATTGATTGCAAGGGATTAGCCTATAATAATAGGGTCAAGGTTAGCCGTAGGTCCCATAAACGGCTGGTGGGCGGAACTTCATTGTTCCGCCCACCTATTTTTTATTCTGTAAATACAGATACAAGTGCTTTTTGTTGTTTTTGCGAGAGCCGCCTAAACACCTGCAACATTTCCTTTTCGGTTTCACTCAAAACTTCTATCTGCTCATCTTCTAAAAAGAATTGTGCCAGAGTTAAGCCGAAAGCATTGCAAATTGACTGCAAAGTATCAAGTTTGGGCGGATTTCCCCGCTGGAACAAAGATGATAAAGTTGCAACAGGAATATCTGCTTCTTGGGCAAGCTTGTAGTCTGACCAATTGCGTTCCCCTTGCAAACTCCTGATTTTACTTAATATATCCATAACAATAGTATACTCTGCATTTGCATTATCTTTTAATCTGCAAACGCATTGACTTTTATATGCAAATGCAGTATAATACATATGCTTTTGCGAATTTATTAAAAGGGTTTTATCAGATGGATATTATATCAAATACTAAAAAACCTACAATCGTTTCTATCTTTTCGGGATGCGGCGGATTGGATTTGGGTTTTCATATGGAAGGATTTGAAACGGTTTGGGCAAATGATTTTGCAGAATGGGCAGTTGCGTCTTTCCGAGAAAATTTGGGTAACGTTATTCACCTAAAAGATATTACAAAGATAGACCCTTATACGGACAAGTCTATTCCCGATTGCGATTTGGTTTTGGGAGGTTTTCCCTGTCAGGACTTTTCTGTTATTTGGAAACAGCCGGGACTCAACGGCAAGCGCGGCGGATTGTATCGTCATTTTTTGGAATTTGTCGATGCAAAAAAGCCGAAGGCATTTGTTGCCGAAAACGTCAAAGGACTGCTGACTGCAAATAAGCATAAGGCAATTGAAATAATTATTCACGATTTCGAGAATATTGCCCCCGGTTATATCGTAAAACCGCATCTCTACAATTTTGCCGAATACGGTGTTCCTCAATTCCGCGAGCGCGTTTTGATTGTCGGAATTCGCATTGATACGGGATTTGAGTTTAAGCATCCAAAACCTACGCATGGTCCGAACGGACAGCTTCCGTATGTTACCGCGGGTCAAGCTCTTGACGGCGCACTTGACGTTCCATATAACAATGAGCGCATTTCCTGTAAGGAAAAAACACGGCAAATGCTTGAATTGATTCCCGAAGGAGGCAATTTTACGGATATTCCGCAAGATAATCCGTTATATGTCAAGGGTATGATTTCTCACGTCTATCGGAGGATTGACCGAAATCAGCCTGCAAAGACTATTATTGCCGCGGGAGGCGGCGGAACGTGGGGATACCACTATCCCGAGCCGCGTCCTTTAACGAACAGAGAACGCGCGAGGTTGCAGTCTTTCCCGGACGATTTTAAATTTATGGGAAACATTACCGAAGTTAGACGGCAAATCGGCAATGCCGTTCCGCCTGTCGGGGTCAGAGCTGTGGCGAAAAAACTTATGCCGCTTTTCACGGGAGATTATACCCCCGTGGATTTGACTGCCGAATATGAATATCTCAAAACTCTTTCCGTAAAAGAACGGCTGGATTTAGTAACGCAGGAAATGGAGTGAAAATTATGGATTTTTTACTATCGAACTATCCGCCGATTAAAACCCCGTTCCCAACGTTTGCGGACGCATTTTATGATTTGCTTCCGCAAACAGAGCAATTAGATATTGCTGTTGGCTATATTACTTCGGATTCGCTTATTGAATTGCAAAAAGCCGTGGAATTGAATAATGTTCACAGGTTAAATCTAATAATCGGTATGCATTACTTTGATTTGTTTACGCCCGTAGAGTATAAAACGGCTATGCAGTTAAATAGGTTTTTAACGGAAAATCATATAGGTGAGGTACGACTTGTTACCCCGTTCCGTTATCACGGAAAGATTTATACTTTTCACAGACAAAATAGACCTATTGCAGGAATTATAGGTTCAAATAATTTGAGCAGTATTGTTGACAGCCGAAACGGAATTTACGAGTCGTCTTTACTTCTAAATGATTTTTCAATATTGCAAAAACTCGATAATTTCATACAAGACTTGAAAAATAAAGCTACGGACAGAATTTCGGATTTAGAGATTACCGATTTTAAAAATGACAATCCGTTATTGGAAGGTCAAGACTATGTGGAAAAAGCTACACCCGAAGAAGTCGCCGCTTGTATTGCGGCAAAAACCAAAATAAGTTTCAACATACCAATAAAAGATGCTCCGCAAAGCAATTTAAATGTATTTTTCGGAAAAGGCAGAGGAACTAAAAGTACGGGAGTTATAAAGCCCCGCCATTGGTATGAAGCTGAAATTATTGTATCTAAAACTATTACTTCTAAACCGAATTATCCAAAAGCACTCTCGGATTCAGCAACTTTTACCGTTATTACCGATGATTGTTGGAAATTTAAATGCAAAGTCAGCGGGGATTATAGCAAAAATTTCCGTTCCGAAGGCGATCTGCGGATTTTGGGTAAATGGCTGAAAGGGCGATTGGAAAACAGAGGAGCATTGGCGGTTGGCGAACAGGTAACTCAACAAGTTTTAAATACATACGGACGCTCCGATTTTTCTATGACAAAAACTACAATACCTAATCTTTGGTACTTGGATTTCAGTGTTAAAAAATGAATTATTTACAATCCTATTTAGACAGAGTCGCCGTAAAAAACACAGCTCTTGCAACGGCGATAAAGAAAACTGCGGATGATATTGTTCCGCAGTATATAAGGAATTTTACATATAAAGACCATGTAGTCAGTCTATTGGTCGGAGACGTTCAGAGCGGAAAAACAAGTCATATGTTTGGCTTGATTTGTGCTGCAGCCGACGAAGGTTTCCCAATTTTCATTTTACTCACTACCGACAATATAATTTTGCAGCAGCAGACTTTAAAGCGCGCCGTTTATGATTTGCCAGATTTTTGTGTTTGTGATGAAACGGAATATATCAAATTCCAACAAAATCAATTGCGCAAACCTGCCGTAATAGTTTTAAAGAAAAACAGTTCGGTTTTAAAACTATGGAAAAATAATCTTGCATCTACGCAATTCTGTATTGGCAATCCGCTGTTTATCGTTGATGACGAGGCGGATGCCGCGAGTTTGAATACACTTGTTAATAAACAGCGTCAAAGCCAAATCAATAAAAAACTTGAAGAAATAAAAAAGACATCTTCAAGCAGTATTTATTTAGAAGTAACAGGCACTCCGCAAGCAAATTTACTGCAAACAAAACAAAGCGGTTGGAAACCGTATTTTATTTATTACTTTCAGCCGGGAGCAAATTATATAGGCGGCAACAGAATTTTTAATACTGACCGCGATATTATAAGATTAACCGATAACGAAGAAAGCAAGGAAATTTTAGATGATGATGAATTCCCCGAAAACGGGCTTTTGCACGCTGTTTTAACGCATTTGCTGACTTCCGCTCAAATCATAATGAACGGCGGAATTGTTTGCAACTTTTTAGTCCACCCAAGCGTAAGGGTTGCCGACCATAGAGCATTTGCAGAGAAAATAGGCTGCTATTTAAATGAAATTTCACAATCGGTTGATGAAGATACTACCATTGACGCTTTTCAAATGTGCTATAACGACTTGCGTACAACAAAAAATGACATATTGCCGTTTGATTCTCTTTATGGTTTCATTAGAAAATCTGTACAAGACGATGATGCTATTAAAATTTTAACGATAAATTCAAAAGTATCGTTTGAAGAGAACACCCAATATGAAAAAGGAATAAATATCATTGTAGGCGGCAACAGTTTAGGGCGAGGAGTTACATTCCCATGCTTGCAAACAATTTATTATTGCCGCGTTGCAAAAAATCCTCAAGCCGATACAATGTGGCAACATGCAAGAATGTTCGGTTATGACCGAGATGCAAATCTAATGCGTATATTTATGCCGCCGCGTCTTTATAAATTGTTTGTAGATATTAACGCTACAAATAACAGCTTGATAGCGCAAATCCAAAAGCGAAAGAGTTTTGATGATATAAAGATTGCGTATCCGCCCACATTACGACCGACAAGAAAAAATGTTTTGGACAATAGGGCTGTATTAACCTTTTGCGGCGGGGTAAATTACTTCCCGTTTGCCCCGAGCAATAAGGATATATCTATATTAGATAAACTTTTAGAAAAATTTGACTGTAAAGAAAGTTATATTGTAAATTTGAAATTTGTTGTTTCACTTTTAGAGCAAGTAGAAAATTCATGCGATGATTGGACAGCAGACACATTCATAGGATTTTTGAATTCGATTATTGCCGAGAACTCGCTCTCACAAGCAAGGCTAATTGTTCGCCGCGACCGTGATATAGCGGAAGGTACGGGAACTTTACTGTCCGAAAACGACAGAAAGCTCGGAGATTCATTTACGGATATTACTGTTTTGACAATGTATAAGGTAACGGGAAATAAAGGTTGGAACGGCAAACAGATATGGATACCGAATATCAAACTGCCGAATGACAGAATTTATTATAGTGTAAAGCAAGATGGATAACCATACCAAAGAACAACGGCATTATAATATGTCAAATATAAGAAGCAAGGATACAACGCCCGAAGAAAGAGTAAGGAAATATCTTTTCTCGCAGGGGTTTAGATATAGAAAGAACGATAAACGCTACCCCGGGCATCCCGATATTGTGCTTCCTAAATATAAAACAGCCATTTTTGTAAATGGCTGTTTTTGGCATATGCACGGATGCAAAGAATTTGTCCTGCCGAAATCCAATCTTGATTATTGGCTTCCAAAACTTCAACGCAACAAAGTCCGCGACGAAGAAAATAATGCCAAGCTGAAAGAAATGGGTTGGAACGTCATCGTCCTTTGGGAATGTGAGGTAAAAGATATAAATTTCTTTCAAAAATTAGAAAAAACAATCAGTTCTGTCTCTATACGATGAAGGATTTGACATGTTGTTCCCTCGGAAGTATAATTTAATTAAATTCAATTTGCACTTCACAAAGAGAAAACCCAGATGAATACCCCACAAGAAAATTTAAAAAGCATATACGAAATGAAAAACGCTATCAAAAAAGCAGGCGGGATGTTCTATCAGTATAGACCCTGTCGTTTGGATGAATTTACTATATATGATATAGACAATATTTTACATGATGTCGTATACGCACAAACGCCTCTCAATATGAATGATCCTTTTGATTCACAAATAGGATTTTCAGCGGGAAAATTGTTTGATGAATTGATAGATATAGTTCTTAATGTGCAAAAGCTAGATGAGAACACAAAAATAGCAATTCGCCTATTAGTCAAATATGATTTGATGGATCAATTTTCGGATGTTATCACGGCTTTAATGGAATTGAAAAAGCAACTGACTTTTTTACAACGCTCAATGCATCAAACCAATATTTCATATGCTACTTTTATTTCTAAGTTTGGGAAACAAATTTATCAGCGTTTACCCAAAACAATAAAAAGGTACTTTACCGAGCGATCCTTGGTAACGTTTGGGCTTTTAATAGATGGAATCGCTCAAACAGAAATTACTGAAGAACAGATTAAAAATCTTTTAGTCTCAAGAGAGCAATTCGAACTAATAAAACACGAAATAATTGAATTAAGAGATAAAGTATATATCCCCAAATTTAAAGAGTTTTTATCTAAAGTTAATATTTCATGTTTTAGTGCTAGCGGTTGGGATAATTCACTAATGTGGTCGCATTATGCAAATTCATATCATGGGATTTGCATTGAATATGATTTTACACAATTTGATGAGTTCCCCGGGTTTATTCGAAGCATACAGTATTTAGAACAGCGACCTACGATTTCATTAAAAGACTTCGGCATTTCTGCTTATTTAAAAACAGATAAAAAAATTGATATAAAGCATACAGAAATAGATATAAATAAAATCGTTGATTACTTATGCGTAAAATCACCGAAATGGGATTATGAAAAAGAATGGAGGATAATTTGTTCATCAGATACGACTGCATCATTCATTAAAATGCCGAGAATCAAATCAATCACATTAGGGCTAAAAATGGATCCGTTATGCCGTAAATTATTGCTCGATGTTTGCAAAATTAAAGACATTGACTGTTATGAATTGACAATAGGATATGATAATTTTAAGATCGATAGACAGAGAGTTGAAAATATGCAAGCCGATTTTAATATTGATTTAGAAACGGAGTATGTAGAATTACTTGGAGCAAATATAGACAAAAGCGTTGAAAGGATTACCGAAATTGCGACGGAGCTTTCAGAAGGAAAAAATTTAAATTATCAATCCCTGTTAATAGTAAACCAAGGTGCAATTGACGCTATTTCCAATATGTATTTTATGAAAATCTGCATAAATAATGTAGTAAAAAACGTTCTTGAACAGGATTCGAGTCTTGATATTACAAAAATAAAAACGATAGTTGCTAATCTAAATAGCTCAATAAATGAGATTCAAGAACATTACAACGCGCTAAAACCAACAATGGAATCAATTCCTCAAAATATTAGATTGCATAATGAAAAATTAGAGATATTGAAAAGCAATTAGCAAAAATAAAATTACTTTTAACAAAGCATAAAGAAACGCCATGGGTAGATGATTTGAACCCTGATTAAGGTTTGTTGTCATTTTGCTTCAAACAATAAATATTAAAACACTAAAACCACACAATAAAGGCGAAACCGTCTCCTAATGGAAACGGGTTCGCCTTTACTTTGCTTGGTGACCCGTGCGGGAATCGAACCCACGATACCACCGTGAAAGGGTGATGTCTTAACCGCTTGACCAACGGGCCGTGCAGCATATGCCGCATTAAATTTTGGTAGCGACGGGTGGATTCGAACCGCCGACCTGCCGGGTATGAACCGGCCGCTATGGACCAACTAAGCTACGTCGCCGTATAAATCCGCCCGTGCAGGCGGAATTGGTTGCGGGGGCGGGATTCGAACCTCGCGACCTCCGGGTTATGAGCCCGACGAGCTACCTGGCTGCTCTACCCCGCGATGTGCGCTTTTCAATAAAGCTATATCATTTTATTAGAAAACGAAGTTTTTGTCAACTTATTTTTATGTATAATTAAAATAAATTTGTCGTCCGCGCCCAAAGATGTTTCTTTAAAGTCCGTCAAAAAGTTGCAACCGATTATTGCAAGTTTTTCGCGGCTATGCTATAATTTTCGTATGAATGTAAATCTCTCACAATACGCCAATCTCAATATCTGTGTGGCTCTCTCGGGCGGAAGGGATTCGATGGCTCTTCTGCACTATCTTCTGTCGCACGGCTCCGAATACGGCATTACTGTCTGCGCGGTCAATTTCGACCATAAAATGAGGGGAGAAGAGTCCGCGGCGGACAGCGCATTTGCGGCCTCGTATTGCAGAGAGAGAGGAGTGCCTCTCGACTTCTACGAGTGGAACGACGATGTCCCCAAGACGGAGACGTCCGCCCGTTCATGGAGACTTGAATGTTATAAAAAGACCGTTGTTCCGCATATTCTTCAAGACGGTTCGGCATGGAGCGGAGCCGACGCGGTTGCCACCGCCCATCACCTTGACGACAACGCCGAAACCGTTCTGTTCAACCTCGCTCGCGGCAGCGGACTTTCGGGACTCAAAGGCATAACGGACGGCGATTTCATTGCGGCGGACGGCAGAAAATGCAGACTCATACGGCCTTTGATCGGCTGTTCGCGCGCCGAGATAGACGAGTACGTGACGGCAAACAAAATTCCCTTTACCGACGACAAGACAAATTTCTCCGATTGCTACACGCGCAACAAGCTGCGTTTAAACGTGCTTCCCGAGTTGGAACGCGCTGTATCGGGCGCCGCAAAAGCCATCTACCGTTTTTCGCGCATTGCGGCGGAGGACGAGGAGTTTTTCCGCAACATGCTGACGGAACGGGACATGGTTATAGAGAAGTCTTACGGCTATAAAATTCCGATTTGTCATGAAAAGCCGCTGTTCAAACGCGCCGTTCTGCTTGTTTTGAATGGGTTGAAACTGAAAGATTACACATTCGAACGGCTTGAAAATATGTACGACCTTCAATTTGCCGCAATCGGCAAGAAATTTGAGTTTTCGGGCTGCGTCGCATTGAAAGAGGAGGACGGGATTTCCATATTCCGCCCCAACTTCCGAGAGACTGCCGTCCATGAGAGCGCGGAGGCGGATTTTCACGATTACGTAGGCTTTAACAGAACCGATTTCTGCGGCGTTCCTCTTGCCGTAGAGACCGATGACCCGACTTGTTCAAACACATTCTCAAACGGTGAAAAAATCCTGCGTTTCGACCTCGGCAAAATACCGCCGACGGCGAAGATACGCTTTATGCGCGCCGGCGACAAATTCACAAAGTTCGGCGGAGGAACGAAAAATCTCGGAAGCTATTTCAGCGATTTGAAGATATCCGCTCGCGTGCGCGCCGGAGTTCCCGTAATTGCCGACGGCAGAGAAATTCTGATCGTTTGCGGCGTGGAAATTTCCGAAAAGGTTAGGACGGACGACCGGACCGGCTCCGTCGCATATATAATTTCGCAAGACTATAAAAATAACAAATAGGCGCGACCGCGCCTATATCGGGAGGAAAACATGCCTTTTATCGATTGCAAACTCACTCAAAAACTGAACGAAGAAGAGAAAGAGAAATTGAAGAGCGCGCTCGGCAAAGCCGTTTCCGTTCTGCACAAGACGGAGAGCTATCTCATGGTCGGTATCTCCGACGGATACGATCTGTATTTCGGCGGCAAAAAACTCGAAAAGGGAGCGTACATCGAGGTGAGCTTATTCGGATCGGCATCTCCGTCGGACTACGAAAAAATGACGGGAGAAGTATGCAGAATTCTCTACGAACAGCTTTCCGTGTCGGGGGACAAAGTATACGTGACTTATCATCCCGTCAAAGACTGGGGATGGAACGGCTCCGATTTTTGACGGTCGGAAACTTTTACTGCCGCTGAAAACTCAACACGTATCGCCAAAAATTGCTTAAAAAGCGATAATATTTTAACGATGGAAGAAACTATGCATAAAGATTGTGAAAGAATACTTATTTCGGAGAAAGAGATTCGGAAAAGAATTGCCGAGGTTGCGAGAAGCGCGGACGAAAAATTTAAAGGCAAGTGCCCTCTTTGCGTCTGTATTTTGAAGGGGAGCGCAATATTCTTTGCGGACTTTGTACGGCGGCTTACCGTGCCTGTCGAGTTGGATTTTATGTCCGTTTCCTCATACGGAAGCGGAACGGCGTCGTCCGGCAAACTCAAAATCAAAAAGGATACTGACGCCGACGTCGGCGGAAGAGACGTCATAATAGTCGAGGATATAATAGACAGCGGCTTTACTCTCTCGAAATTGAAGGCTCTCTTTAAAGAGCGCGGCGCCCGTTCCGTTACGATAGTCGTTCTTTTGGACAAAAAGTGCAGGAGGGAATGCGACATTTCTCCCGATTTGTCCTGTTTCGAAGTCGGCGACGAGTTTGTTGTGGGCTACGGTTTGGACTATGACGAGAGATATCGCAATCTTCCGTACATAGCCGTTTTGAAACGCGGAATTTACGGGGACGGGTCGCAGCCGTTAAAAGGCACTCCGAACTCAAAATAAAAAATCGTAGTATAACTTTTGAAGGCTTTCACATACTGCTTTTGTAAATCAGATACAAGAGGAGTGAATATGAAAGCAACCGGAATAGTGAGAAGAATAGACGAGTTGGGTAGAGTGGTTATTCCGAAGGAAATACGCTCCACTCTGCGGTTGAAGTCGGGCGACCCTCTCGAAATATTTACCGAAAGGGACGAGCTGATGCTCAAAAAATACTCGCCGATAGCTTCTTTGGAAAAATTTTCGGAGGGCACAGCAAAGTCACTCTCCGATTTATCGGGAATGGTTGCGGTTATATGCGATACCGACGAAGTTCTTCATGCTTCCGGCAAGAACAGAAAGGATTTCGACGGCAAGAGCATTTCGCGCAGTATGGATAAAATTTTAAAGGACAGAAAGAGCTACGTCGCCAATCTTTCGGAGGGCGGCGACGTCGTGCCCATTTGCGACGGTCAGGAAAATTCCATTACCGCACAGATAATCGTGCCCATAGTCTGCAACGGCGACTGCCTCGGCGCCGTCGCGCTCGTTTCAAGCGAACAGGGGGCGAGGGTAGAGCCGTCGAGCTGTAAACTTGCCCAACTCTCCGCGGAGATCCTTGCAGGGCAATTCGAATAAACGGAATTCCCCACAAGCTCTGTGGGGCTTATTTTTTATGCAAAACAAAAAACAGTCCTATCTATTGGGCGCCGTAATAATATCCGTCGGCGGCTTTATCTCAAAGGCGCTCGGCGCGGTTTACAGAATCCCGTTGACGGCCGTCCTCGGCGGCGAAGGCATGGGGATATATCAGATGGTATATCCTCTTTACTGTATTTTACTCACCGTCTCCGCCTCCGGCATACCGACGGGCATAGCTCGCCTCATCTCCTCCGGAAAGGGCGGCGGCGCCGAAAAAACGGCTTTCGGAATTTACGGCGCGGTGGGTATAATAGGTACTCTTATAATGTATCTTCTCTCCGAACCTCTGGCGGCTTTGCAGGGGGAGCCGCCCGTTTCGCTGTGCTGTAAAATGCTCTGCCCGTCCGTGTTTTTCGTGTCCGTGCTTTCGGTGGTGCGCGGATATTTTCAGGGTCTGGGCAACATGTATCCGACAGCGGTCACGGAGGTGGCGGAACAGGTGGTAAAGGTGGCCGTTGGAGTGGGGCTATCGTTTTATTTCAGAGCCGATACGGAACTCGCCGTGGCTTCGACGCTGTTTGCCGTAACCGTCAGCGAACTCGTATCCGCCGCCGGAGCCTACCTATATTATATTAAAAACAGACCGAGACGTCCGCTCTTCCGCGAAAGGAGCGTGAACGTCTCCGCCATATTGAAATATACCTTGCCGCTTACGCTTACCGCCATTGCCCTACCCCTTTCGCAGCTTGCCGAAAGCGTAGTGGCCGTGCGCATATTGCGCGGAACATTCGGCGACGCCACCGCGCTCTACGGCATTTATTCGGGCTGTGCCATGACTATAATCAATCTTCCCGTTTCGGTGACCTACGGACTTGCGGCGTCAATAGTGCCGCAGATATCTCCGCTTGCGGAGAGCGGCAAATTCTCCGCCGCGAAATCAAAGGCGTACAGAGCTCTTCTGATAACATTGGCGGTATCGGCTCCCGCCACCGTCGCACTGTATATTTTTTCTCCGCTCGCGGCGAGGCTCATTTTCGGTTCTCTCTCCGTCGAGGAGAGGGGAATTCTCGTCTCGCTTGTAAGAACGCTCGCAGTGAGCGCGGTAACGCAGTCGCTTGTCCAGACTTCGTCGGCATGTATAACGGCGCTGGGCAAGCCCGTTCTCGGCACTGTCACGCAGTGGGTCACATGCATTTTGAGAGTGGGGCTCACCGCCGTTTTGACGGCGTTTACGCCCATGGGAATTTTCGGCGCGGCATGGTCGGCAAATTTTGCGTTTTTTGTTGCAACTTTACTCAATATCTGCTATATTATATGGGCAGGAGTAAAAAATGAAAATAACGTTGATAGGTTTGGGAAACGAATGCGGCGACTTGACCCTTCGGGGCAAGGCGGCGCTCGATAGCGCCGAGACAATCATAGCTCGCACCGCCTTTTCGGAAAGCTATAAAAGCATATCGGGCTATAATGTGCGCACTCTCGACGATGTGTTTGAAAGCAGTCGCAATTTCGATACGCTCAACAAAAAACTTGCCGCGGAAGTGCTTCGCGCGGCAAAGACGTCCGACGTCTGTTACTGCGTGGACGGCGCAGTGTGCGAGGACGAGGCGTGTAAAATAATCCTCGCTCGCCACAAAAACTGCGAGGTTCTCGACTCCGTTTCAAAGGGCGCCAACGCCTACAATTCGGCGAGATTGAAGGCCGGTCAACCGGTGTTCGTTTCAGCATACTCCGTAGGCGATTTGAAAAGTTGCAGAGCCGCTTGCGTGTATGATATCGACTGCGAATATGTCGCCGGAGAAGTCAAGTTGAGACTTTCCGACATATTCGGCGAAGAGACGGAGTGCTCTTTCATACGCGGCGGCAAGGCCGAAAAAATAAAGATTTACGAGCTGGACAGGCAAAAGCGCTATGACGCGACTTGCGCCGTCGCCGTGGAGGAGGGAGAGTTTCTCCAAAAGGGAAGATACGATTATGCCGACCTCGAACAGATGGTAAAACTTCTCCGAGCCCCTAACGGCTGTCCTTGGGACAGAGCGCAGACTCCCTCTTCCATAAAGTCGAATATGATAGAGGAAGCCTACGAGCTTGTTGACGCAATAGAGCGCGACGATCCCGACGGAAAGGAAGAGGAGACGGGCGACGTGCTTTTGCAGGCGGCTTTTCACTCCGTAATGTCGGAAGAAAAGGGCGAATTCAGCGGCTCCGACGCGCTTACTCGGGTAGTCAAGAAACTGATTTTCAGACATTCCCATATCTTCGGAAAGGACAAGGCCTCCGACGAAGGCGAGGCCTTGGGAGTATGGGATAAAAATAAGGAAAAGGAGAAGGGACAGAGCACTGTGGGAGAAACGCTGCTCTCCGTCCCCAAAAACTTTCCGGCGTGCATGCGCGCGCAGAAAGTGGGCAAGCGCGCGGCAAAGTGCGGTTTCGACTTTCTGTCATCGGTATCCGCCTCCGAAAAGATTTGGGAGGAGGTGCAGGAGATGGTCGCCTGTCAGATGAACGGCGATAAACAGGGCTCATTCGAGGAGGCCGGCGACGTGCTCTTTGCCGCAGTGAACACAGTGAGACTTGTGGGAGTGGACTGCGAAGAGGCTCTGCGCGCGGCCACCGATAAATTTATAAGGCGGTTTGTGGAGTGCGAAAAACTTATCATCGCGGACGGCAAAACCGTAAATGACATAACAGGAGACGAGCTGCTATTCAATTACTACTGGGAGATGGCCAAAAATGCGCTTGCAAAAGATAAATATAGGTAACTTGGAAACGCCCAACAACGTCTTTCTGGCGCCTCTCGCCGGATACTCGAACGCCGTTTTTCGCAAAATGTGTTATGATTTGGGCGCAGGTCTGACCTTCACCGAAATGGTTTCCGCGAAGGGGCTTTGCTACGACTCTCAAAAGACGGAGGAACTGCTGTATGTCACCGACGATTACGACGGGATAAAGGCATGTCAGCTCTTCGGCAACGACCCCGAATATATGCGCAGGGCATGCGAGTGCGAGGCTCTGGCGCCCTTCGACATTGTGGACATAAATATGGGCTGTCCCGTGCCGAAAATTTATAAAAACGGCGAGGGCTGTGCTCTTCTCAAAGACTTGAAACTCGCTTCCAAAATCATAACCGAGTGCAAAAAGAGCGGAAAAACCATTACGGCAAAGATACGTATAGGCGTTGACGACAGGGAATACGTCACAGCCAAATTTGCCAGAATGTGCGAAGATTCGGGCGCGGATATGATAACCGTTCACGGCCGCACGAAGGATAAGATATATTCGGGCGAAGTTAACTACCGCGAGATAGCCTTGGCAAAGTCCGCCGTACATATTCCGGTAATAGCCAACGGCGGAATACTTACTCCCACGGACGCGGACAGGATAATGGTAAAGACGGGCGCGGACGGCGTTATGATAGCGCGAGGAGCGATATTCAATCCGTGGCTGTTTTCCACTCTCACCGGCAAACCCATAGCCGATAAAAAGACCGCCGTTTTAAAGCAGATTGCCGACACGCGCGATATTATGGGGGAGCGCTTTGCGCTGGTCTTTATGCGCAAGCTGGTCGGATTTTACATAAAGGGGATAAGGGGAGCAAACTCGTTGCGGATAAAACTGATGAATTGCAGAACGACGGACGAACTCTCCGAGGCCGTCGGAAAGCTCGACTTCTGACGTCGGACGATGCGTTTGGAAAGAGACGCGTAAAATTCGAAAATCAATGAAATTTTAATGAGGGCTTCGGGCGGAGTTGCGCCCGAAGCCCTTGCGTTTTGCTCTTTTTGCGGCTCCCCTTTCAGACAACATAATTCGTCAATTTCCGCCATAATATTTTACTTTGCGACACGGTAAATTCTATATAATACTCCTTGCAATGGAGGTCTTTATTGAGCTTGCGCTCCTTGAAAACTTCTGTATGGATTACACGTTGCTCTACTGCGCCAAACTCGTCGCGAAAAATCCGTCGGGCATAAGGAGAGTGGCGGTGGCTTCCGTTCTCGGCGCGTGCTTTGCCGTGTTGTTTCCGCTGTTAAAGCTCAACGCCGTCTTTGCGGCCGTCGTGAAGGCGCTTTCCGGACTGTTGCTGTGTCTTGTCGCCGGAAAATTTCGTTCGGTAAAAGGATATTTAAAATTCACTGCCGTATTTTTTGCTTTTTCGGCGGCGCTCGCGGGAGCTCTGTATGCCGTCTTTTCTCTGACGGGCATGGAGTATGCGGAGGGCGGAGGGTATATCCTCTCTTCGGTGCCGATAGGCATACCGATGTTCGGCGCGCTTATTCTGATCGTAGTCGCAAGGCGGATCAAAGACAAGTTTTCTCGCGGCAACAGAAGGGAAGTCGATTTGAAAATTTCCGTCGGCGACAAGAGCGTGTCGCTTGTGGGCTTTTTCGACAGCGGCAATAAAGTGAGTTTCCGCGGCGAACCCGTATCGATAATTCCGCAGAGCACAGCCGAAAAATTGACCGACGTTGCGCGCATAACCGACGGCGTAAAAATACATACTGTAACGGGGAGCAAGCAGATAAAGGTTTTTACGGCCGACAAACTCGAAGTCGATTTCGGCGGAGAAGTGAAAACGTACGGAAAAGTCAAAATCGGAGTAAGCGCGGCGCATATAGCGTGCGCCGTCCTTCATCCGGATATTATGGAGGATTGAATGTTTGAAAAAGTAAAGAGACTTCTCGCAACCATATTCGGCAGAAACACTCTCGATTACATATGCGGTACGGAAGCGCTGCCCATGCCCTACTCGCAGGAGGAGGAGAGCGATAAAATCTCGCTTCTGGAAAGCGGCGACGAACGGGCAAAGGCAGAACTCGTCGAACATAACCTCCGACTCGTGGTGTACATAGCCAAAAAATTCGAGGGCTCCGGCGTGGACGGCGACGACCTCGTTTCGGTCGGCACGATAGGGCTGATAAAGGCTATAAACTCATTCCGGTCGGATAAAAACATAAAGCTGGCGACTTACGCTTCGAGGTGCATAGAAAACGAAATACTCATGTATCTTCGCAGAATGTCCCGTTTGAAACAGGAAGTGAGCTTCGACGAACCGCTCAACACCGATTGGGAGGGCAACGAACTGCTCTTGTCCGACGTCATGGGCACGGACGCGGACAGCGTTTATTCCGATATCGAGGGCGGCGTCGAGCGCGAACTGCTGAAAATGTCGCTTTCCAAACTCTCGCCTCGCGAACAGCGAATAATGAAGATGCGTTTCGGACTCGACGGCGGAGAGAGCATGACCCAGAAGGACGTCGCAGACAAGCTGGGCATATCCCAAAGTTACATATCGCGTCTCGAAAAGAAGATAATCTCAAAACTGAAAAAGGATATCACGAAGCACATAAATCAGGGCTGAAAGAAATTTGAGCTAAAACTTAACACGTATTGATATTTTCGACTGTCCGAACTTTCCCTTATCATAAATTTTCCCGTACATAAAACCTTAAAGGGGGAAAATTTATGTTACAGAAAGTTGTAATCTGCGGCGTAGACACTTCGGGGCTTCCGTTGCTTTCCGCCGCCGAACAGGACGAACTGATGATAAAGCTGAAAGGCGGCGACGCGCGTGCGAGAGAGAAATTCATTGTCGGCAATATGCGGTTGGTGCTCTCGCTTGTCAGAAGATTCTGGGCGAAGAACGCCAATGCGGACGATGTGTTTCAAGCCGGCTGCGTCGGACTCATAAAGGCTATCGACAACTTCGATTTGTCTGTCGGCGTAAAATTTTCCACCTACGCCGTTCCCATGATATTGGGGGAGATAAAGAGATATTTGAGGGACGGCAACAGTCTGCGCGTATCGCGTTCGATAAGGGATACCGCCTATCGGATATTGAAGGTACGCGAGAAATTGGAGGAAGATGACGACGACGTAACATACGATAAAATAGCCGGAGAAATGAATATAGCGGTATCGGAGGTAGCGTACGCTCTGGACGCGATATCCGATCCCGTGTCGCTTTACGAGCCCGTATATAACAAGGCTGGCGACACTCTGCTTCTAATGGACCAACTCTTCGACGACAAGAACAACGACGAGGTGTGGACGGAGAAAGCGGCGCTGTACGAGGCGATAAACCGGCTTGAAGGAAGGGAGAAGAAGATACTGTTTTTGCGGTATTTCGAGGGCAAGACGCAGACGGAGATATCTGCGGAAGTCGGGATATCGCAGGCGCAGGTTTCCCGTCTCGAAAAGACGGCGTTAAAGCAGATAAAAGCGTGCATTTCGTAGAGTTATATAAAATAGAGCCATATTAAAGCAGAATCTATAAAAGTAGAGATTTAAAATACGGGAGCGGCCGAAGCCGCTCCCGTATTTTATAAAGCATTAACGCAGTTTCAATTTAAACTCCCGTAAAACTGCCGTTTTGGGCAGACTGTTTTATATTTTACAGCTCGTTATGACGCATTTTCGGAGAGTATGAACGAGAAAGTGTAGTAGCCGTCCATTGTCGAAACGGTACCCGTGCCGGAATAGTTGTTGACATAGACAAAGTTCGAACTCTCCGCAAGTTTGAGAGTGTGCGCTCCTTTCGTCAACGTAACGGTCAAATATCCTTCGGAGTCGGTGATTTTTTCTTCGGCCTGACCCCCGTCCACGGAGAGACGATATGTTCCGGCTTTGGCGTTTTCATCGGTTCCCTTGACCTGAATTTTTACGGTGTAAGTTTCGGGCGATTTGTCGTCGGCTATAAGAATACGGTTGTAGTCGCAGTCGTAGTCGAGCACGCCGTTGTTCTCACCGCTGACGAAGAGTATGTAGTCCTCCACGAGTATATCTTCGCCGCCGAGTTCGCCGAGCTTTTCGCCGTTGGCAAACGAGGCCGAAACATAGTTGTTTGTAGAAAGAAGCAGTTTTTTCTCCGTATCGTTTCTGTCGAGCACGGTGCCGTCGTCAAGTTTTACTTCCGCAAGCTTGCTGCCCGTCTCGCCCGAGGGATTGTAGGTGTAGGAAAATCCGCTGCATTGAATAAAACTTCCGCTGACCCTTTCGCAGAGCAGATGTCCGTTTTCGTCCTGTCCGGTGACGGCGAGCCCCTTTTCGATTACGGAAAAGAGCTCCGAGGGGGAAACCTTTAAAACTTCCACGAGGTTGCCGTGATTGAATGCGTTTAAGACGTCGCCGCGCGTTACGTTGTCGGAATTGTAATGCCATGTGGGCAGACTCTGCGAAATTCCGCCGCCGTTTTCCACGGCAATTACGGGCATGTTCAGTCCTTCGTTTTCGGCAAATTGCTTTGCGTAGTATCTGAACGCGTCGGTGACGAAATCGCCGTATGCCGTTTCCACAATTCTCGATTCAACATAATTATAGCAGATATATCCGCCCCAGAGCGGAGAGGAGAGAGTACACAGCTTTTCGTCGAGTATTTTCGATTGAGCTTCCTTTATTTCTCCGATTACGTTTTCAACCTCGGTTCCCTTTGCCGCGCCCTCCTCGGAGATTTCGCAGTTCATGGCCTCTTCGTAGTCGAGAACTTCTCCGTGCGCCTTGAAGTTTGCGCCCTTTACGCCGTCCTTGAAACTTATTGTAATTTTTCCGAGGTTTGCGGAGTTCACGCCCGTCTGAACTACCGGTATGCCGTCCACGGCCTTGTTCTCGACCGTGTGGCTATGCCCGTCGATGACCGCGGCCACGTTGCTCCATTCGTCCGCGTCGAGCGATTTTATCAGCTTTTCGCTCGTGCAGGACACTGCCGAGGCGTTGTCGCCCATATGACATATCAGCACGATTGCGTCGGTTTGGTCCTTTAATTGAGCTATCTGTTCTTTTGCCTCTGTCACTTCGTCCTCGAAGGTTATGCCGTCGAGGAGAGTGGGATTGGTCGAGGATGCGGTGGAGACAGTCGTCAATCCTATGAAGCCTATTTTATAATCGGCTCTTTCCAGAATGACCGAACTGTCCAGAAGAGCTTTGCCGTCTTTTTTGACGTTTGCCGCAAGGATGGGGAAGTCGGCGAGCTCCGCGTTTTTCGCCAGAACTTCGGCTCCGTAGTCGAATTCGTGATTACCTGCGGTCATAAGGTCGTAGTCTGCGGCGTTCATGGCGGCAATCACGTCCGCTCCGCGCGAAACAGACGCGAACGAAGCTCCCTGCGTGGCGTCTCCCACGTCTACGAGAACGGAGTTCTGTACGGAAGCCTTCAATTCAGCGGCTCTCTTAATGCCTATAACGCCCGTTTGTGCATTGTTTTCAACGTTGCCGTGTATATCGTTCGTGGTAAAGACGGTAACTGTCGCGTCCTCTCGGAGCTCGGAGGGCTCCTGCGGCACGCATGCGGAAAGACCAAATGCAATCGTCGCGGCAAGTGCGGCCGACAGCAATCCGGCTATTAACTTTTTCATTTAAACGCCTCGTGTGAATTTAAATATTTTGCATTTCGGAATTATATCATTAACATATTCAAAAATCAAACGAAATGCAGACAATTCGCGCAATTACGGTTTATTTAACTCTGTTTTTAAAAGTTGATTTATTCGAACCTTTGCGGAGCGTTTTTTGGAAGCGAGAGAGCGTTTTGGGGATATTTTCCGTTTCGCGGAGCGTTCGGTTAGTCGGAGTTTTCCGCATTGGTTTAACGAATTTTTATCGTTTTTTTGAAAATATATTTATCTTTTAACCTACCGCCGCAACTTACAAAGTAATGAGCACGGCATATAAGCCGCTTCGAATTTTTCCGCTTTTACACTTCTTTCGCAGTCTTTTCAAATTTGTGTCAATGCCAAGGCTTTTTAAAAATTCTACGTTTTTTTCTGTCAATAAATTTGCCTTGTCTTTTTCCGATATCAGAGTGAGAATTTTGTTGATTTTTTTTGTCGATAATCGTAGGAACGGTAAACGGATATCATTCCAAAGCATTATAAAAAGATTTTTGATTTTATGTTTCATAAGCAGTTCCTCATTAGCTTAATTTCTATTTCAAACCGCATAGGTCGATTAATTCGATAGCGGTATTTGTCTTTTTTGCATAGTTTATAGTGTACCAGGTTCCGCCTTTTTCAATGCCGTTGAATTCGGCAATTACAAGCTCGCTTTTGTCTACCATATATCTGTTTCTCTTAACATACAATCGCGGCTATAACTTTTTGAAACAAGTGTAATCGAGTCTGCTCTTTTTAATATGTAATTATAACGAGAAATGTCAAAATCGTGCCATTTTGCCGTTTGATTGGGACAGCAGACGGCGCATTCCAACGCAATATGATATTTATTTCGAAGTTTTAAAACGGTTTCGGCAAAATCCAAATCAACTCCCAAAGCTATACCGGATATAAAATCGGTAATCCCGTATCGGTTAATTGCAATCTTAATTTTTTGTAATAGCGCTTGCAAATAAGCGCTATGTTTTTTTGTGTCAATGCCGTAACGATAGGGAAAACCTTTCGGGCGATGCCCTGTGCAACAACAATTCTTCGACATTAAATTCTTCCTTTTTGCTTCTTTATTATAACGCTATTTTTTGTAAAAATTCAAGCTATTTTATGATTATAAATTAGCTATTTGGACAAAAATGAAATGTAACATTGCAATTATGGAACATTCGGAAGAATTTAAGCATAGATTTTCAGAACTCATAGCAGATTTGGACTGTAAAAAATCTGAAATTCCAAAATTATTAAATATTGATTATAATGTTTTTATTAAAATTACGGAATTCGGTATAGTGCCTAAACCTGTAATTTTGATGAGAATTGCCGATTATTTTGATATTTCTGTTGAATTTCTTTTAGGCAGAACTGAAAATTCATACTTTTTAAAAGCAGAAACGGCAGAGACATTTTTAAGTAGGTATCAGGAATTAAAGGCAGAAAAGAATTTGACGGATTACGCTGTCGCGCAAAAATTACACATTACGACAAGTTATACTACAAATTGGAAAAATAAAAATTATATTCCGTCAATCGCCAATTTAACTGTGCTTTCGGAGATATTCAACGTATCTATTGATTATTTACTCGGCAGAACTGACGATAGAGAAAAATGAAATATTCATCAAAATGAAAGCTTTTGAGGATAAGACATACCTAATATATAAAATAGTGATTTGGGACAATTTTTGGTAATCCTATGAAAATTACAAAAATAATCAAAAGCAGGCGATTTTAAATTAAAATACCTGCTTTTGGCGTTCATGTAGAAATGCGAACCGCCGACAGAGCATTGCGCTCTGTCGGCGGTTTTTTGTATTTTTCTATATTATTAAAAATTTAGCCGATGCGTCGAAGGACGCATCGGCTTTGGCTATTCGGAAAGCATTAATGGCTTTGACACACTTTCGTTTACCGTGTGTAGCTACTTAACTCAATCGTTATTCGACATGCTCCGAATCGTTTCTTATAGCCAAAAAATCTATGCAAGCGGCGGAACGATTTCTGTTCGTTATTCGCGTGAAGAATTGTTAAGATTATGTCCGCTTCGGATTTTGCTATTGTTGTAAAAAATGAAAACATGATAAAATAAATTACTAAAAAAATGCGAAAAAATCGAGGAGCGGAGGTTGGATGAGCAGATGAGAAAACAAAAGAGAGAATATGCCACGACCACGCCTTTATGAAGCGGCGCCCTTATGAAGCGGAGTGAGAGAAAGAGAGCAATCATAGCGTTTACTACTATTTTGAACGCAAAAACCTTTACTTTTGACGGGATTTTAAGGCGGCTAATTTTGCGGCGACATGGCGTCTCGGCAAAGATAAGGTCTTTGTTCCATCAGATATACAAAAGGAGAAATTATTTATGAATATTTGTGACAACAACAGACCCTGCCCGTGTACTTATGACTGCCCTCGCCATGGGAAATGCTGCGCCTGCGTAGCGCACCACCGTGACAACAATGAGGGCGTCCCGGGATGCTTTTTTTCAAAAGAGGCGGAGGCGACCTACGACAGAAGCATTGAAAATCTGGCAAGGGATAGGGGGCTCTTGTAAGTTTTCGGAAGGGAGTGCGGATACGCAGAGAAAAACATGCTACGGATACGATTTATTTTGCGAAAAATTATTACATTATTTATGACGGCCGCCCTGATAATAGTCTGTCTGGCAGGCTGCTCCTCAAAGGAAAATAATCCGGTGGAAGGCAAAAAAGTGGCGTATATCATGTATATGTCTTCCTCGCCCATTTTTGAACTGTGGTCGGAGTCGTTTACGGAGACGGCAGAAGCCCTCGGCATGGAGGCTGACACGTTTTTCTGCGAGGACAGCGACGAGGAATGGAAAAGCAGAATTTTGCAATGTGCGGAAGATGGCTATGACGGACTGCTGGTGTCGCATGGCGGAGTAGATTATGCGTGGGAATTTCTGACGGACGTGTTAGAGGAATACCCGAAACTGAAAATTGCGACCTTTGACACCTCTTTCAAAGATAAGAACGGAGAAACGAAAACGATTGACGGCGTGGTCCAGCTGTTTCAGCAGGATTCCGAACTTGCGGCGTCGCTTGTGGAGGAGATTTTTGCCATGTATCCCGACAAGACGGCGAAAAATGAACCTGTCAATATCTTGCAGGTACAGGAGGAAAATTATATCATCGCCTTTGACCGCCGCCAGATCGGCTATCAGCTTTACGAAACATTGGGACAAATAAGGACGCTGGAACAGATTGTTCCGGAGGATCACCTGAATCCGATGACTTCCATGAAAGAAACGGCGGAGAACATTATAGGGAAGTACGAAGACGGTGAAATAGACGCCATATGGTGTTGCTATGACGCCTATGCTCGGGGAGTATATAAAGCTCTGCGAGAATTGAACAGCGATATCCCCATGGTATCGATAGATATCTGTGACGAGGACATACAGCTTATGGCGGAAGGCAAAAACTGGAAGGCATGCGCCACCACCAACTGGACGCTGAACGGGGAGTTTGCCTGCCGAGTGCTGGCTTTGGAAATGGCCGAACAGTATGAGGACATTAAGGCGGCTCCCAGCTATTATGAAAGTCCGGGAATGTGGATGGAGATTCCGTCTGTGGTTGTAACGCAGGAGCAGGTCATGTCCGGACAGAATATTACGGTAAAAAATCTTTCGGATGTGGCGGAGGACGCCTATACGGATAGGGACTTTATGCCGTCATGCGAATGGATGGAACTCGCACTTAAAGATAAAGAATAATTCTATTACGGGGGAAACCATGAATAGTGTGAATGAGAACAATCAAATTTTCAAAACGAAAGATAGGTTGCGATTGAAGAAGAAATTCTGCCTTGCCATGTCATTGTCAGTCATTCTTATCTGTCTGATTTTCGTGGCCTGTCTGCTCCTCGGAAGCTGCGGAAAAGACAGCGAGCCGATAACCGATATCCGTCAGTTGGACGGACAGGAAATCGGAGTAATGACCGGTTCCAGCTTTGATGCCCATACCGACAATCTGATTGAGGGTGCACATAAGCAGTATTACGCAAATGTCCCCGATTTGGCTTTGGCGGTGGAACAGGGGAAGATTGCCGGCTTTTTGATGGACGAACCGATTGCCCGTCTGCTTTGTATGGAAAACAAGGCAGTGACCTATCTCCGCAACGTGCTGGTGCAGGAGAGCTACGCGGCCGCTTTTTCAAAAAATCGGCCGGAGTTGAGGGATGAATATAACGAATTTTTGGCGCAAATCAAGGCGGACGGCACACTGGAAGAAATTGACAAAATTTGGATAGGCACGGACGAAAGCAAACAGGTCGTGGAGGATTGGACGTCATTTCCGGCAGAGAAAGGTCTCATCCGTATGGCGGTACAAACAGGCCTTGCGCCTTTCTGCTATGTTAAGGACAAGCAAATCGTCGGGTATGATATTGATATCATGGCCCGTTTCTGTAAGGCTCGCGGCTATGGGCTGAAAGTGGAGAGCGTGGATGTTTCAGCTATTTTCTTGGGCCTTGCCACCGATGTATACGACGTATCGGCCTCCGGCTTGACCGTGACGGAGGAAAGGGCGAAAGAAGTGAATTTTGCCGAGCCCAATTACACCGGCGGCGTGGTGGCGGTCGTAGCAAATCGCGGACAATTTGAGGTCCGCTTCAAAACGTTGCAGGATTTCGCCGGTACGACCGTGGGAGTCATGTCGGGCAGTATTCACGATAGCCTTGTGAACTCTGTCGTCGCCGGCTGCCAATTTAAGTATTACGATGATGCATCCACTATGCTGTTGGCGTTGCAGACGGGTGAACTGGACGCCATGGCGCGCGATATGCCCGTTGCACAGTTGGCGGTGGCAAGGCAATCCAATCTGGCGATATTCCCCGAAACATTGGCGTCGGATTCCTACGGCTTCGGTCTGCAAAAGGACAGTCCGCTGACGGACAAGATCAGCGCCATAATTGAAAGATATGCGTCGGACGGTACGTTGGATGACCTGATGGAAAAATGGCTGGGCGCCGACGATAGTAAAAAGACTATTGACGTAGGGGAGTATGCCGTGACGAACGGCACTCTGCGATATGCACACGACTCCACGCTGGAACCCATGAGCTATGTGGGCGGAAACGGACAGTCCCTCGGATATGAGGTGGAGCTTGTCTCCCTCATCGCCAAAGAGCTGGGGATGAAGTTGGAGATTACCCAAACCAACTTCGGCTCTCTGATACAAATGCTGACCAGCGGTCGTGCGGATATCGTGTCAGGCGCCATGAGCATCACCGACGAGCGGAAGGCAAGTATCGATTTTCCCACCTCTCATTATGTGGGCGGCACTACGCTCGTTGTTCGTGGCGAAGATATGGGCATAGGTAGTGGTGCAGAAGCGGAAGATGTGGGCTTTTGGGCAGGTATAGGAAACAGCTTTTATAAGAATTTCGTTCAGGAAGACCGATGGCAAATGATTCTCTCGGGTCTTGGCGTCACGTTTATCATCTCCATTTTTTCGGCTCTGTTCGGCACGTTGCTGGGCTTCGGTTTGTGCATGTTGCGCCGCAGCCGCAACAAGATCGCCTCCAAGATCACGGCGGCATTTATCCGATTAATTCAAGGAATCCCCGTGCTGGTGCTGTTGATGGTGCTTTTCTATGTCGTATTTGCCGGCGCGAGACTTGATGGAATCGTCGTGGCCATCATCGGCTTCTCCATCAACTTCGGCGTCTATGTTTCGGAAATGATTCGCACCGGAATCAATGCCGTGGACGCCGGCCAGTGGGAGGCGGCGTCCGCCATGGGCTTTGGACGGGTCAGAACCTTTACAAAGATCATTGCTCCCCAAGCGGCACGGCACATTTTGCCTGTATACAAAGGCGAATTTATTTCTATGGTAAAGATGACGTCAGTGGTGGGGTATATCGCGGTACAGGATTTGACCAAGGTCACCGACCTTATCCGCAGTCGTACATTTGAGGCGTTTTTTCCGTTGATTTTGACCGCGGTTCTGTATTTCCTTCTTGCATGGTGCCTGACCCTTCTGCTGGGACTTGTGGAAATGAAAATCGATCCGCACCGCCGTAACCGAGAACCAAGGGGAATCAACAGGGAAATTTCTCTTTCGGAAATACAGGAAGAACCGAAGGCCGCGCAAAACGGTGAACCGGTGATTACGATTTCCCATTTGAAGAAGGTGTTCCCCAACGCAACTCCCTTGAAGGACGTCAATGCCGTCATAAACAGAGGAGATGTCATCTCCATTATTGGACCTTCCGGCACGGGCAAAAGCACATTTTTACGCTGCATTAACCGTCTGGAAACTCCGACGGAAGGACAGATTGAGGTGTTTGGTCAGCCCGTGACAGGCGTGAAGTCGGCGCAGCTTGGCGCCGTGCGCCGCCGCATGGGTATGGTATTCCAGAGCTTTAACTTGTTTGCTCATCTGACAGTTATTGAAAATATTATGCTGGGGCCGGTAGAGTTGCTTGGCTGTACTCGGCAGCAGGCCTATGAACGTGGAATGCGTCTGCTGGCCAGCGTGGGACTTGCGGAAAAGGAACTCAACTATCCGGATGAGCTTTCCGGCGGTCAAAAACAGCGCGTCGCCATTGCGCGTACTCTGGGAATGTTGCCGGAAATCGTACTCTTTGACGAACCAACCAGTGCGCTTGATCCTACCATGGTAGGAGAGGTGCTGGCGGTTATCCGCAGTCTGGCCGAGCAGGGGCTGACAATGCTTATCGTTACTCATGAGATGAAGTTTGCTCGGGACGTGTCCACGCGAGTATTTTACATGGACGAAGGCATTGTTTATGAGGAGGGGACTCCGAAGCAGGTGTTCGATCACCCCAAGACCGATCGCTGCCGAGCGTTTGTCCACCGCCTGAAAACTCTCCATATCGATATTGCTTCCAAGAAGTTTGACTTTATCGGCGCGGCGGAGGACATAGACCGCTTTGCCCACAAGCAACTGCTGAACGCACGGCAGTCGCTCAAATACCAGCAGATTTTTGAAGAGCTGTGCGTGACGAGCATTCTGCCAACCGTGCCGGACAACGGGTGCAGTTTGAGCTTTGACGCTTTTTGCAGTGAAGACGGAAGCGAATGTGAAGTTGTCATCCGTTGGAATGGGGAAGAGTTCGATCCGCTGACGCAGGGGGATGAGATGAGCGTATCTCTGGCTATCAGCCGAACCAAGAGCAGCTCTCACGCCTATGCCGAAGGAGTCAACACTGTGACCATTGTATTTTAAGACTGTTTTTGAGGAGAAAAAATGGATATAAGGACAAACAAGAAAAAACTGTCATGCCTTTTGGTTGTTATGCTTGCGGTTTTACTGCTTTTGGGTGGGTGCAACGCAAATGACAGGGCAAAAGGGGATGACATCGTCATTTTATATACCAGCGATGTGCATTGCGCCATAGATGACGACATAGGCTACGCCGGACTTGCGGCATACAGGAAGTGGTGTGAGCAAAATACCCCCTATGTCACGCTGGTAGACTGTGGTGACGCCATTCATGGGGACGTCATCGGAACGGTTTCCAAGGGAGAATATCCGGCGGAGCTTATGAAACGTGCGAGATATGACTTCGCGGTACTTGGAGATCAGGAGTTTGGCTATGGAATGGAACAGCTCGATCGGCTTATTGAGATAAGCGGCGCGCAGTATCTCGGCTGTAATATTAGCTATACAGGTGAGGGAGACGTAGCCTTTCTCTCCCGACTTCTGCCCTACAAGATCGTATCCTACGGCAATGTGAAAGTTGCCTTTATAGGAGTGTCAACTCCGGAGAGTATAGCAAAATCCGTCCCGACGTACTTTCGCGATGAGAGCGGAAACTATGTATACGATTTCTTCGGTGGGGCAAGCGGAGAAAAATTATACGGATGCGTGCAGGAGAACGTGGACGCATGTTTGAGTGACGGTGCGGATTATGTCATGTTACTTGCCCATCTCGCGACGGACGAGTCATCCTCGCCGTTTACAGCCCGTGAACTGATTGCAAATACAAGGGGTATCGACGCAGTGCTGGACGGCCATTCCCCTAATGAAATTTCCTGTGACGTGGTAAAAAACGCGGACGGAAAGAACGTGCTTTTGTCCTCCACGGGCACGGGATTCAGAAATATCGGCCACCTCACCATCACCGCGAATGGGAATATCCGGACAGGACTGATTGAGGCGTATCCGGATACGGACAGCGAAATGTCGGGCTATATAGAAAGCATGGAAGAACAGTTGGAAGCCGAACTGACGAAAAGCGTCGCCGTTTCGGAGGTAACGCTTACGACCTCCGATTCCGGCATACGTCTCATACGTAACAGAGAAACCAATCTGGGGGATTTCTGTGCGGACGCTTACCGAGCCGTATCGGGAGCGGATATCGCGCTTGTGAACGGCGGCGGCATCCGCGCAGATATTCTCATGGGAGAGGTTACCTATGGGGATGTTTTGAGCGTACATCCCTACGGGAATTCCCTTTGCATGGTAAAGGCCACAGGTCAGGAAATATTGGATGCCTTGGAGATGGCGAGCCGCTTCTGCCTGTCAAGCCCGAACGACGGTGGAAACGCTGTGGGAGAAAACGGAGGCTTTTTGCAGGTATCAGGGCTTAAATATGTAATCGATACCTCTGTAAAATCTACGGTGGAGACTGATGAGCAGGGGAATTTCCTTTCATGTGGGAATGCTCGGAGAGTAAAGGACGTCATGGTTCTTGACGGAAACGGCAACTATACAGAGCTTGTCCCTGGTAACGTGTATACGGTAGCATCCCATAACTACCTCATTAAGGAAGGCGGCGACGGTCTGAATATGTTCATGGGCAACGAGCTGATAATTGATGAGGGAATGATGGATTATGAGATACTTATGAAGTATCTCACGGATGAACTTGACGGAACGGTGGGGAATGAGTACGCTTCTCCGAAGGGACGTATAGAAGTCAGATAAAGACGCGTAAAGAGAAAAGATTTGATTCATTTATCACATTCATAGTATAAGATTAAACGATGTTTCAAACAAAAAGGCAAGCCGAACGGCAACAACGACAACTGAATAATAAAAATCAAAATAAAGAGTCCCGTTAAAGTGTATAGGGATACCCGTTGAAAGACACGGGAATAAGTAAAACCGCAAGGTATGGCGGTATATAAATTTTAGGTTAATCGTAGAAACGATTTGAGAGGTTGCGCCGAATGTCATAAACCTAAAAAACGGCAACCGCCGACAGAGCATTACGCTCCGTCGGCGGTCTTTTTTATTTTTATCATTAAATTTCAGATGAACAAGGCAATTTGGTTGACAAGAATAATACCATATAGTATAATTCTATATGGGATTGACAGGGAGATTTCTATGGATAGTCAATTTGGATTTTTGGTGTCGCAAATCAAGCAAATCGGCGGCAGAATATTTGAAAAGATTTTGAGCGAGAAAAATATCAGCGCATTCAATGGTGCGCAAGGGCGTATTTTGTATGTTTTATGGAATGCCGACGGCATTTCCTTAAAGGAACTTTCGGATAAAACAGGGCTTGCTCCTACGACCTTGACGAGCATGATAGACAGAATGGAACAAGCCGACCTTGTAAAAAGAGTTGCCGATAAAGCCGACAGGCGGAAAGTTCTGCTTCGCCTTACCGATAAAGCGCACTCGTTCCGAGAAGATTATGAGGAAGTTTCCCGCGAGGTTACAAAAATTCATTTTGCAGACTTTTCCGGGGCAGAAATCGTTGAAACGGAAGCGTATCTGAAACGAATTTTAGGGAATTTGGAGGCATACAACCGTGGCGGTCATTGATATAAAAAGCAAAATTAAAAATATAAATATTGTCATCGGTTGCACCAACCGTTGCCCCTATTGTTATGCGCGGTGTACGGCAAAACGGTTTCATATCACGGACAATTTTTCCGTACCGCAATTTTATGAAAGCAAATTACGGCTTTTGGAAAATCCGAAACCGCTTGCCTATCTTTTGACGGGAATGAGTGATTTTGCCGATTGGACGGACGAATGGAAAATGAAAATTTTTGAAAGGATCGCCCGCAATCCTCAAAATCAATTTCTCTTTCTCACGAAAAGCCCCGAACGCATCTCTTTCGACTGCGACTTGGATAACGTTTGGATAGGCGTTACCGTCACACGGGCGGCAGAATTAAAGCGAATACGGCTCTTGAAAGAAAACGTGAAATGCAAGCACTATCATGTCACATTCGAGCCGCTTCACGAAGATGTGGGCGAAGTAAATTTTGACGGAATAGATTGGACGGTCATTGGAACGGAAACGGGAAAGCGGAAAGGAAAAATATCGGCAAAGCCCGAATGGGTGGAAAATATCGTAAGGCAAGCGCAGACGAAAGGCGTTCCCGTGTTCATGAAAGAGGAACTTGCTCCCATTATGGGCGACAAAATGATACAGCAATACGCGCCAAATCTTATTTGCGAGGTGAAATAGTATGAAAATCAACCATATTGACGTGAACAGCGTCATGACAAAATCATCTCTCCCCGTCGGTGGGTATTCGGTCAATCCTTATGTCGGCTGTCCGCACGCCTGCAAGTATTGTTATGCTTCCTTTATGAAGCGGTTTACAGGGCATACCGAGGAATGGGGAACATTTCTCGACGTGAAGCATTGGAAGCCTATCACAAATCCTCAAAAATATGCGGGACAACTCTGCGTGATAGGTTCGGTGACGGACGGTTACAATCCGCAGGAAGAAACCTTTTTAAGGACGAGGACGCTACTTGAAGAATTAAAGGACAGCGGGGCAAAAATTATGATTTGCACCAAGTCCGACCTCGTCGTGCGCGATTTGGATATTTTAACGAAGATGAAAGACGTCACCGTGTCTTGGTCTATCAATACGCTCGACGAAAACTTCAAAAACGATATGGATAGCGCGGTCAGTATCGAGAGGCGGCTCGCGGCGATGAAAAAAGTCTATGAAGCGGGGATTCGGACGGTCTGCTTTGTTTCGCCCATTTTCCCCGAAATCACGGATATTCCCGCCATTATCGAGCGGGCGCAGGACAGGTGCGATTTTATTTGGCTCGAAAATCTCAATCTTCGCGGCGGGTTCAAGTCCGCTATTATGGGATATATCGCAGAAAAATATCCCGCGCTTTTGCCGCTGTACCGTGAGATATACGATAAGGGCGATAAAACATATTGGAAAGTTTTGGAACAACAAATAGAAAATCTTACCCGTGAAAAGGGCTTGCCGTATATCAACAATTATCTTCCCGACGGAAGAAGCGAGAAAGGCAAGCCTACGGTCATAAACTATTTTTATCACGAAGAAATCAGAGGCTCGGAAAACACGGGAAAACGCAAAAAGAAATAAGCAATTCGGAAAAAACAGGCTGTTACGAGTATTGCGCCCGAAACAGCCTGTTTTTTCAACGAACTTTGAAGTAAAAAGTAAATCCGAACCATTCACTCGTAACAAGTAAACAATTCGGATTATACTCTTTTGGTGCAGCTTCAGGGACTCGAACCCTGGGCCCGCTGATTAAGAGTCAGCTGCTCTACCAACTGAGCTAAAGCTGCAATATTTTAAGCGGTCTGAGCCGCTGATTTTGCGTGGTGGTCCATCCGAGATTCGAACCCGGGACACCTTGATTAAAAGTCAAGTGCTCTGCCGACTGAGCTAATGGGCCAAAACTGGCTGGGGTAGCTGGATTTGAACCAACGAATGCGGGAATCAAAATCCCGTGCCTTACCGCTTGGCGATACCCCAACGTTTTCCGCCGCGAGCGGAAAAGTAAGTGGGGCGGGCGACAAGTTTCGAACTTGCTGCCTCCAGAGCCACAATCTGGCGCTCTACCGATTGAGCTACGCCCGCCATACTATGGTGCGCCTGGAGAGATTCGAACCCCCGACACACGGCTTAGAAGGCCGTTGCTCTATCCTACTGAGCTACAGGCGCATAGAATACATTGAGTTACGCGCTTTAAGCCTAAAAAGCATTTGGAGCGGGTGATGGGAATCGGACCCACGCAACCAGCTTGGAAGGCTAGTGTTCTACCATTGAACTACACCCGCATTGTTCATAAACGGCAATGCACGAGCGGTCCTACGACTCAATGCTAAAAAATTATATCAAATCAAAAATATGCTGTCAACTTATTTTAAAACACTTTTAATACAATTTTTACAATAAAAAGAATGTTCCGGCAATGCGAAGCGCATTGCCGCAGTTATTATAAACGGCGCGCCGACGAAGGATACTCGTCGGCGCGCCGTTTAAATCGCTTTATGTCATATTCAACGTTTTTAGTGGGGAAATCGGTAAAACTCATTCGGGCGAGCCGTCGTCGGGCTGTTTCTTTTCGTCGGCCTCGTCAGTCGCGTCGCTTACGCCGCTCTCTTTGAGTTTCTTGCGCTTGCCGGAGGTCAACAGCCATGTCGTATAGCCCACGGCGATGAGCGCCAGCGCAACTATAACGAGAATTAGCACGACGGTTTTAACGTAGTCGTCATATGAGGGATTGGGATCTTGGATGGTGGCCGTTCCGCCCTCGTCAAAGGGGGGATAGCTGAAATTATTGAGGAAGTTTTCGGCGACGTATCCCAAACTCCCGTCGGCCGTCCGGACAATGTAAAAGTTGTGCGCGAGCGGAGGGTTCTTCTCTATCGTGAGCGAATAGAGCACGGTTACCGAAGTTCCGGCGGAGATGTTAGCCGACTTCGTTGAGGCGCTCATATACGGCAGAGCATAAATGCCGCTCTCCGCATTCAGAGTGGCGGTAGTGCCGCTCTGTACTTCCTCGGGCACGATTTCTACGCTTGCAGGAGCGTCGCTCGGGTTGAGGATATAGCACTGCGAGCCAATGGAGATTATCAAAAGGTTTTGCGATTCGTACAGAAGAAGAGCCGTGCTGCCGGCGTCGAGTTCCGTCGTGCTCGCGCGAGGGTCGCTGACCAAAAACGTGCCGTTTGCACTGTCGGAGAGCTCGTTCAAATCTATTGCTGTGGCCGTCACTTTATCATGCGAGCCTATGGTTACGACTTTGCAATGCTGTCCGTAAGTGGAATACGTGTTGAGTTTTTCGGGGGCGTCGCCCACCGGTATGGTTTCAAGTTCGCCGTAATTGGAATATGTCAGAGATACTTTGCTTGCCTCTGCGCCGTTCAAAGTGCAGAGGGAGTTTTCTTTTATCACATATAGCGTGCCGCCGTATTTTTTGATTCTCGTGCAGCCGGTCAATTCGGTGAGAGCTTCGTTCGTGTCTTTGCTCTTGTCGAGGAGAGTGAGCGTGCCGCTACCTGTGTTGTAGTAGTACTGCAAATTAGGGTCGGAGTCGTCAGTTATCTCCTTCGTAAAATCGGGCATGGTATATTGAGATTCCGCTTGATCGGGAAGGGAATACACCTTGCCGTCGCCTTGGAGGGTGTAGTAGAATACGCCCTCGGAACAGTCCACGGCCTCTACTTTTACGTCGAACGAATAGGAAGTCAAATCCTCGTTTTTAAGAAACAAGATCTCTTTATCCTGCGCAAAGACGTATTTCCCGTCTCCGGCTACGGCATAGTCGGAGAGCGCGGTAAACGTTAGAGGGTCGTCGTAAATGTCGGGGTACGATGGTGCCGAAGAACGTTGCGCGGCAAACGCCGAAACGGGCGCCGCCGTCGCCGCGACGATACACAATGAAATTGCTGCAATCAAAACTCTTTTCATCACAAAAAATTATATCACACCTTTAATTTATTTGTAAACAGTTTGATTTAACAAAAAAATCAATTTGTTACATTTGAAATACAAAAAAATTTAAAAAATAACGGGAAAAAATTTTTAAATATGCGTTAATTGTCATATTTAACCGTTTATAATGAACGTGAAAATAAACAAACGTTCTTTTATGATTTAAAAACGGTATGAACAGAAAGCGAATTTTGCGGTTTTATTTCAGGGCGGACGCCCTCAACGCGCTCATGGACAACATTATACTTGCGTATGCTCTCCGCTCGGCGGAGGGGACGCTCCGCGGAGAATATTACGCCGGACGCATTTCGGAATTCATAGGGGCAAAGGTGGAGCTCTCCTCACTTTGGAATTATCTCGACGGAGTGATTTCGGCAATGCGCGAGGAAGAGGTGGAGACTCTCAAATTTTACGCTCTCACGCGGAAGGGTATAAACGGCCTCGACGAGGACGTCCGCAGGCGCGTAAAGCGTTCGGTAATCAAATTTACGCGTCGGGCGAGAGGGCTGGAAAGATTTCGTTGCGGAATAAGGCTCGTCGGGGAATACTACTGCATGTTTTAAAGGTTGTCCCTCTTTACTCCTCTCTTTTTTCGGTTGCCCGTTATTATAAGGACTATGATTGCCGCCAGCGCGAGAGAGGCTATGACTATTACGGGAACGAGAGCGGAGTCGCCCGTTTCCTCCGTAGGCTGACCTTCGGCAAAGGTGGGAGCGGAGGGAATCTCGTTTATGTCGTAGTCGTCTATCTCGCCTTCGAGATATCCGAATCCGCCGTTATACAAAAGATATATGTATGAAGTGTCGCCGCGGTAAAAGTTTCCGTAGAATGCCGCGGTAACCGAAAGATTGAGCTCGGGCAGAGCCGAATCGCCGTTGTTGCCCGAACTCAACGTCAGGTCTACCGTGCGGTGAAGATAAATATTTTCGGGGGGCTCGTCTATTTCCCGAACGTTCTCCTTTTTGCAGTAGCCGATTATCTGTTCGTAGAGTCCGTCGTCCTTGGCGTAGCGAACGTGATACCACTCGTCGTATTCCTGTAAGATTTCCACGCAATAGGTGTAGGGAATGGCGAACAGCTCGGTGTTCTTCTCCATTTTACTGTACAAGTAGACGTCGCGCGAGGTCGCCATGGCGTATCTGCGGCCCTCGTCTGCGCTCGCCTGAAAGGAATTGAAAAAGGAATTGAAAATTATTATTAAAAAAGTTGCGAACAAGAGGCACAGCGCCGCTCGGAATACCTTCATACCCGTAAATTGTATACTTTAATCCGCGCAAATATTTAAGAGGTTTTGTCTGAAAATGTCTATGCAAAGGGAAGAAATTTTGAAGCGCATCGCCGAAATAGACGGCGAGCTGAAAAAGAGAAGGGAAACTAACATGCTGAATTTTTACAATGTGGGCAGAAAGAAACATAAAAAACAGCTTGCTTTCCATAAATGCAAAAAGCGCAATCGCTGGGTATTCGGCGGCAACCGCTCGGGAAAGACGGAGTGCGGCGCGGTGGAGTGTCTTTGGATTTTGAGGGGAATACATCCCTACCGCAAAAACAGACGTGACGCCTTCGGTTGGTGCGTCTCGCTCTCGCAGCAGGTTCAGCGCGACGTCGCACAGGCAAAAATCCTCTATTATCTTCCCAAAAGCTGGATAGCGGATATTGTTATGCTCTCCGGCCGGCGCGACAATCCGGCGGCCGGAATAGTAGACCAGATAAAGATAAAAAACGTATTCGGCGGGATATCCACGCTCGGCTTCAAGAGCTGCGATCAGGGCAGGGAAAAATTTCAGGGGTCGAGTCTCGATTTCGTGTGGTTCGACGAGGAACCTCCGCGCGATGTCTATGAGGAATGCGTCATGCGCGTGATGGACAGGCGAGGGGATATCTTCGGAACTATGACTCCGTTGAAGGGCAGAACGTTCATTTACAACGAAATATATATGAACGTAAGGAAAAATCCCGAGATATGGCATGAATTCATGTCGTGGGAGGATAACCCTTTTCTTCCCAAAAAAGAGATAGAACTTCTCGGTTCCACACTTGAAGAGAGCGCTCTCGATTCCCGAAAGTACGGCAAATTTACGGAGGGGCGAGGGCTCGTTTATCCGGAGTTTGACGAAAAAATACATGTAATAGAGCCCTTTGCGGTGCCCGTCGAGTGGCAGGATACGATTTCCGTTGACCCGGGGCTCAACAATCCGCTCTCCGCGCATTGGTATTGCGTCGATTGGGACGGCAACGTGTATGTGGTGGCGGAACATTTCGCCGCCGGAAGGGATATAGATTTTCATGCGCGCGCCATACACGAAATAAGCGACAGACTCGGCTGGAAGAGGGATTCCGCCGGAAGGGTGAGAGCGCTGATCGACAGCGCGGCAAACCAGAGGACTCTGGCCTCTTCGAAGTCTGTGACAGAGCTGTTTTCGGAGCGCGGAATTCTTGTGAATCCGAACGTGGACAAGGACGTTTTTTCTGGAATAGCGCGCGTGAAAAGTTTTTTGAAGCGCGGCAACGGCGAGGGCAATCTGTATGTGTTTTCCAACTGCGTAAATATGATTGAGGAGTTCGGCAAATATTTCTGGGCGTCGGGCGATACGCCGGTCAAGCGCGACGACCACTGCATGGACGAGCTCCGATATTATATAATGACCCGACCCCTGCCGCCGAAAAAGGAGCATGTCGAAACGGCAGTGGAACGGGACAAGCGCAAGCGGATAATGAGACTGCGCAGAAAAAGTTTCGACGAATAACTGCGGAGACGTATTGAGTTTTTCGCGAAGGAGGTGCAAAATTCAGACAGACGATACGGTAAAAAAAGCGCTTTTGAAATGCGCTACGGGGTTGTCTGCAAGTGAGACGGTGGAGGAGTTCGCCGTCGAAAACGGCGAACTGAAACTCGTAAAAAAGAAGGTAACGAAGCGCGAAATACCGCCGGACATTAAGGCGGTGAAGATGCTTTTGGACGGCGGAGAAGAACTCACCGACGACGAGCTCGAAGCCGAAAAGCAAAAATTACTTGACATGTTAAAGGAGGAATAAATGACGGAAAACAATAAATTGACCGAAGAGGAGGCGCTGTGCGCCGAGGTCTTTGAACAGTTCGAGAGACTGCGCGAGATGCGTAAGCCCCTTGAAAGACAGTGGGAACTGAATATCAACTTTACAAAGGGAAATCAGTACTGCACTCTCGTTTCGGGGGAAATCGCGACGGCCGAAAAGACGTACGATTGGGAACAGCGGCGCGTATTCAACCATATCGCGCCGATAATCGACACTCGCCTTTCCAAGCTCTCGCGAATACGTCCGGCGTTTGCCGTGAGAGCGGCTTCCGACGGGGAGGACGACAGGAAGGCGGCAAGTCTTTCGTCGGCCATACTTTCCGCCGCGCAGGAGGAGTGCGATCTGGATTCGGTGATGTCGGAAGCCACCATGTGGTCGGAAATTTGCGGCACGGCTTTTTATAAAGTGGTCTGGAACCCCCACGGAGGCAGAACGGTCGGTCAGACTTCCGAGGGCGAGCCCATAAAGGAGGGCGAGGCGCGCGTCTGCGCGGTGCCGCCGTTTGCCGTCTTTCCGGCCTCTCTTACGGAGGAAAGTCTGGAAAAGCAGACGTACATAATTCACGCCCAGCTCTTGCCCGTCGGACAGATAGCCGACATGTACGGCGTCGAAACGGTCGGAAAAGACATAACCGAATTCAGACAGCCGTGCGTGAGTTACGGCAATCTTCCGAAGGCTTCGGACGGAGATAATTACGAGTTGGTGCTCGAAAGATATATCCGCCCCACGAAGGCGCTTCCCGACGGCAGACTTACGGTTGTCGCCGGAGGCGCGCTTCTCTTCGACGGCTCCCTTCCCTATTTCAACGGAACGTCGAACGGACGGGGATATCCCTTTGTGAAGCAGACTTCGCTCCCCTCCGCCGGAAGTTTTTTCGGAGCGAGCGTGGTGGACAGGCTCATTCCTTTGCAACGCGCATATAACGCGGTGAAAAACCGCAAGCACGAGTATCTGAATCGCATAAGCATGGGAGTGGTTGCGGTGGAGGACGGCTCCGTGGACGTGGAGGAGCTGACCGACGGCGGCCTTGCGCCCGGCAAGGTCATAACCTATCGGCAGGGCGGAAAACCTCCCGAAATGCTCACTCTCGGCAACGTGCCCGAGGAGTTCTGGAAGGAAGAGGAATGTCTGCTCACGGAGTTTACCAAAATTTCCGGCACGGGTGACCTTTCGGAGAATGCCGACAGCTTTGCCGGAGTGACTTCCGCCACGGGACTGCAACTAATTATAGAGCAGGACGACGCCCGTCTCGATACGGCATATCAGAGCCTCAAACGCGCCGCAAAGAACATAGGCAGGCAGATATTGCGCCTCTATCGGCAGTTTGCTACCGACGTGCGCCTCGCGCGTTACACAGGCAACGGAAAGTCGGAAGTGCTGTTTTTCAAGGGTAGCGACATCACGGGCGAGGACGTGATCTTGGAGGCGGATACGGAGCTCAATCTCTCGCCGGCACAGCGGAGAACGGTCATTTACGAACTTATGGACAGAGGTTTGTTTTCCGACGCCGACGGGCAAACGGGCGCGGAGGCAAAGAGAAAAATTTTGAATATATTGGGCTATGCTTCGCTCGCCGACGCAATAACCGAAGAACGCAAAGGAGAGGAAAATGACAACTGAAAACACAACACGTACAGACAATAAGGCACAGGAAACGGCCGATGAGGAGAACGTCGAAAGAACTCAAAAGGAGACGGCGGCAGCCGCGGAAGCGGAAGAAAACAAGAATGAATTAGCCGCGCCGGACACCGGAAAGTTCAAGAGCGTAGACGCCCTCATGTCCGCATATCTTTCTTTGGAGGCGGAGTTCACCCGGCGCAGTCAAAGACTCAAAGAATTGGAGGAGAACAAGGCGGCGGAGCCGCCCTCTCCCGAAAGTCTTGACGAGGATAAACTCCTCGCCGCCGCCCTGAATAACACCGGCGTCAGGGATAAGGTGGTGGCGGAATATCTCAAAACGGTATTCAGCGGAAAGAGCGTGCCTTTGACGGTGGACGGCGTATCTTGCGCCGCTCCGCAGAGTTCGCCGAAGTCCGTAAAGGAAGCCGGCGCGCTCGCAAAACAATTTTTAAAAAATTAAATCGGAAAAGGAGAAAAAATGATAACTATTGAAAATGCAGACAAGGCTTTAAAGGACTATTATCTTCAAGCGATAACCGCACAGCTCAACGACAACGTTTCGCCGTTTTTTTCGGCCATTGAAAAGAATACGAACAACGTGTACGGCAAGGACGTAAAAATATCCATAGTGCGCGGCAACACCGAGAGCGTGGCGGCTTGCAGGGAGGACGCCGACCTTCCCGAACCCCATAAAAACAGATACCTCGAAATTTCCGTTCCTCTGAAAAACATTTACGGAACGATAGAAGTGAGCGACAAGGCTCTGCGCGCCTCGCGCGAGGATTCGGGAGCGTTTGTAAATCTCGTGAACGCCGAAATGGAGGGTTTGATTTCCGGCGCGAAGTACAATTTCCAGCGCATGCTCTACGGCGACGGCAACGGCACTCTCTGCAAGATAGTTTCCGCCGACGAGTCGGTGTCCTCAAATTATAAATACGTTGTGGACGACGTTGCGTTCGTATCGGAGGAAATGGACGTGGAGGCGGTGACCGCAGACGGCGGAACTATAACCGAAGGCCTCAAAATCACCGCCGTAAACAGGGAGGAAAAAACGGTCGCTTTCAACAAAGAGGTATCGGGTACGGCCGCAGGCTCTTACATAACCGCCGTGGGCTCTTTCGGCAACGAACTCACCGGCCTCGGCGCCATCTTCGGCTCCGGTAAGCTCTACGGATACGACAGAACAGAGGAACCCTATTTCGCGCCGAGAAGCGTTCAGCTCTCCGCGGAGCTCACAGAGGACGACATCACCGACATGCTCGACTATATGGAGGAGCATTTCAACAGCAAGATCGATATGATACTCTGTTCATATTCCGCAAGAAAGAAGATAGCCAAGCTGGCCGCGGACAACAAGCGCATAGTCAACTCCATTGACGCGCACGCCGGTTTCGGCGTCGTCACGGTGAACGGAGTGCCCGTATATGCCGACAGATTCTGTCCCGAAGGGGTCATATACTTCGTCAATACGGAAGATTTCGCTCTGAATCAGCTGTGCGATTGGGAATGGTTGGAGGACGAGGACGGAAAAATTTTGAAGCAAGTGACCGGTAAAGCCGCTTACGGAGCCACGCTCGTAAAATATGCGGAGCTCATCTGCAAGAAGCCCTGCGCGCAGGCAGTGCTTAAACTCGCCTGAACATATGACCATAAAGCAAATTATGCTCGACGCTCTGCGGTTCATAGGAAGGGAGGAAATAGCGGCTGATATTCTTTCCGGCGCCGAGCCTTACGGCGAGGCCGCGGAGACGGCGGATACCCTTCTCTACTGCGTCAACGCCGTGGAGGACGAGCTCGCCAGATATTATTTTCCTCTCAAACGCACGGACGCTCTGCACTCCGAGGATAAAACCTTCGGTTTCGAAAAATTTTCGAGGACGCCCGTAAAAATCCTCAAAGTCGAAGAGGGTAGAAAACAGATAGAATACGAGCTGGAATTAAACCGCATAATAGCCGACGCGAACAATATATCCGTGACCTACTTTTATGCTCCGAAGAAGAAAACCATCGACGACGACAGCGAGTTCGGGGATATGGCCGACGGCATGATAACCGCCTACGGCGCGGCGGCGGAATTTTGTATCATTCAGGGGGAAGCGGCCAGAGCCGAGGCGTTTGAAACGCGTTATCGCGAGGCAATAGACAGGGCTCAACGAAGTTCGTCGAAGGGCGCGGCGGTCCCTCCGAGGAGGTGGATTTAAATGCAAAGATATCCCGAAAGTCGGGATGTGAGACTTAATCTTTTCGACTATATCACGACCGTTCCCGAGGGCGCTTTCGTGAGCGACGGGAAGATAATTCCGGCTTGGCATTGCACCAATACGAGAATGAGAGCGGCGCAGAAACTGCTCGTCGCTCTCGATTCTCCGGTGGCGGCGCGGTTTGCGGCGGCGGCTTCGGACGGCAAAGTCTATTTCGCCGACAGGTCCGATGTTCCGCGCATGACGGCGGCGTACGCTCTGGGCGGTTCCACGGCGTTCATATTCGAGAGGACCGACAAGGACAGCGCGAGTCTCGTGCTTGTTTCGGGCGACAAATATTTCGAATGTGTAAACGGAGAGGTGACTTACGGCGATTTCGAAGGTCGGCTCCGTTGCGGAGTCATAAAAAACGGCAGACTGTTCGGGATATCGAAATCCGACCCTTTCGTGCTTTGCTGGTCCGGAGAGGGCGGCTGGAACGACTGGACGAAGGGCCTTTCGGGTTCGGGAAGCATTCGGCTCATGCCGCCGTGCGGAGAGGGGCTGGAAGTGTTCGCGTGCGGCGGAGAGCTCGTCGTGCTGTGCAAAAAGTGTATCGTGCGCTTTTCGGCGGGCGGCAATCCCGAAGACTTCAAGGTAGAGGATATCATACCGGTGCCGGAAGTCCTCGAAAATTCGGCGTGCGTAATAGGCGACGGGCTGTTGTTTTTCACGGTATTCGGGCTCATGCGTTACGGCGGCGGAAAAGTCGTCAGACAAGAGGGCGCCATCACCGAAGAAATGCAGTCGCTCACGCACAGCATGGCGTATGACAACAGGTACTATTTCGCATGCGGCACGCCGAAGGGAAGTTCGGAGAAGAAAGTTTACGTATACGACACCTTCAAGGGACTGTATCAGACGGTGGACGTTTCGGCGTATTTTCTGGCGCGCGACACAACGTCTGTGCTGGCATATACTTCCTCGTATCTTTTCAGAATCACCGATGAGGGAACGGGCTCTTTCAGCGTGGAAATTCCGCAGTTCGATTTCGGCATAAGCGGCAGAAAACTTTTTAAAATTCTCGAAATGGACTGCGACGATGACATCACGGTGGAGATTTTCGACGGGAGACATACCTCGCGCTATGCCCTTTTGCCCAAGCGTAAAAAGCTGAATATCCGCGGAGAGTCGTTCAATATCAAGATAAGCGGAAAAACGGGCGCCGTGCGCTCTGCCTATGTCACTGCGGAGGTGCCGAAATGACCTTCGATATTGTCGAATACACCGACGAACAGCTTAAAGAGATGACCACCATTCAGATGCAGCTTCTTCGCACCGCGCAGAAAAAGAAGGACGAACTTAAACACAGCCTCGACAGAGACATAGCTCAATTCAGAGAACTGCTGCTTGCCCAAGGCACCGCCAATTCCACGCTGTTCGAGGATAAACGGGCGGCGCTCACCGCGGAATACGAGTACCGTGTGGAGATTTTGAGAGAACAGCTGCTTTACAGCATGGAACTCAACGAGCCCTATCCGGACGCGGACAGAGATCAGGAGAGCGTGGGATATTTGGTGGATTACAGCCTTTCTTATACCGAGCGCTATCACATAGTTCGCGACTATTATCTCGCGATAGAGGATCCGGTGGAGAGAATGAGTCTGTACTCAAACGACGAAGTGGCCATGAGATATCTCGGCAGCTACTATTCAACGCTGTACAACGTTCTGCATATGTACAGTCAATGAGTTTGCCCCCGTAATATGCCGCGTCGAGCGTTATACGGAAACATTCGGGCGGCGGAAGCCTTCGGGCTTCCGCCGCTTTTCTCTTTGCGCCGTCGGCGAGCAAGTCGTGCCGACTGATATCGGTCCAAACGAAAGTCGGAAATTTGCGGAAGGTTACGGTAAAAGTTGCGCTAATTGTTTGCGCGCTCCGCCGCGTAAATACTTTACAAGCTCGGCGGAATTTGATATAATTTATCTCATGAAAATAGCAAACGGCTGGCGTGATTACAAAATTCTTGCTACGTCCGACGGAATGAAGCTGGAAGACTGGAAAGGAGTGAAGCTCCTCCGTCCCGATCCGCAGGTAATCTGGAAGGGAGCCAATCTCTACGAGGCAGACTACGACGCGGTGTACCGCCGCAGCGAAAAGGGCGGCGGCGCGTGGGAAATAAGGCGTACGTTCCCGTCGGAGTGGACGGTGAGCTACAAGGACCTGACTTTTATCGTAAAGCCCATGGGCTTCAAGCATACGGGGCTGTTCCCCGAGCAGTCGGTCAACTGGGATGAGTGCAGAAGGCTTGCGGAGCTCGCAAAGTCAGAGCGCGGTGAGGTGAAAGTGCTCAATCTCTTCGCGTATACGGGCGCGGCGTCCGTGGCTTTGGCGAAATCGGGGGCGACTGTCACTCACGTGGACGCGGCAAAGGGCATGGTGGAGCGCGCCGGTCGGAACGCGGAGCTCTCCGGCGTGACGGGCGGAATCCGCTACATCGTGGACGACTGCATGAAATTCGTCGCCAGAGAGATACGAAGGGGAAACCGATACGACGCAATCATAATGGATCCGCCAAGCTACGGCAGGGGGCCCGGGGGCGAACTCTGGAAGATAGAAAAGGATCTGTTCGACTTTGTTCTGAACTGCGCAAAACTTCTTTCGGACGAACCGGTGTTCTTTCTCATAAACAGCTACACTACGGGTCTGCAACCCATGGTACTGCAAAACATTCTTACTCTCGCCCTCAAAAATTTCAAGGGGCGTTCCGAGGCCTACGAAGTCGGCATAGCCACGGAGGAGGGTATACCTCTGCCGTGCGGCGCCGGAGGATTGTTTACGGGTGAAAATTATGTCTGAAAACCAACTTAACATACTCTATGAGGACAATCACATAATCGTTGTCATGAAGCCGCAGATGACGGCTTGCTGTCCCGACGAAAGCGGCGACGACAATCTGTTCGACAGCGTAAAAGATTACATAAAGACGACGTACAACAAACCCGGGAACGTATACCTCGGGCTCGTTCACAGGCTGGACAGACCCACGGGCGGAGTTATGGTGTTTGCAAAGACTTCAAAGGCGGCGGCGAGGCTCTCCGAGCAGATGAAGAGCGGCGGCTTCGAAAAGAAGTACTTCGCCGTTCTGTGCGGCGTTCCGTCGAGGGAGAATGATACATTGCGCAACTATCTGCGCAAGAACTCCGTGAACAACACCGTTTACGTGTGCACGGAGAGCGAGGAGGGAGCAAAATTCGCCTCTCTCGCATATGAAATAAAGGATAAAAATTCGGGGCTCTGCCTCGCCGAAATAACTTTGCACACGGGCAGAACGCACCAGATACGCGTGCAGACGGCGGCAATCAACTGTCCGGTATACGGCGATATGCGCTACGGCGGCGAAAAGGCAGTCAAAGGCAAACTCGCGCTCTGGGCGTATTCTTTGAGGTTCACCCATCCGGTTACGGGGGAGGCGTTGAGATTCATAATAGAGCCTCCGGTTGACGAAATGCCTTGGAAGCTCTTTTCTCTCAAACTGTCATAGACAAAAAATTTGTCTACCGCGCCGAAAAATCATTGACAACGGCTTTTATAATATAGTAATATATTTGAGTATTTCGATAAAAAAATCAACTTTACAAACAATTCACCTTTGAAAAGTGAGAAAATTATGAAGTCTATAAAAGTTAAAATCTGTATAATGATAGCGCTCGCGCTTGTGATGATTATCTCGTTCGCAACCTTTCTGGGGCTCACAGCTTCCGCCAACCGCTATGTAACTTTGAGCGGAGCGAGCATATTCAACACCTCCGGCGACGCCGAAATATGGGCGCACGCCGTGACCACCGAAAAGGACGGTACGGAAATTACCGACGCCGACGACTATTACTATTACACTCTCTTCACTTTCGAAAATGACGGCGACTCGATAGCTTACAGACGCAACCTCGCCTACAAATGGTACTATAACACTCTCGACGGCGACGACTATGCCGAGGACGAGTCTTCCGAGGAGAGCTCCGAAATTGCGCCCGTGGCCGAGCTGGGCACCGGATATTTCAATTTGCAGATAGGTTTCGAGGCAGTAAACTTCAAAAAATTTCTCATCACTTTCGAAACGCAGCAGTACAATATGACCGAGGATGAAAAGACGGTCAATTACATTGTATTTCTCCCCGCGGAGGGCGGCGTATACGCCAAGATAACCGACGACAAGCAGACGGCGGAAGCAGAGGCCGAGGATATTGACGTGTCCGATTGCAAAATTCTTTCCGCCGACTATATTTCGATAACTTTGGGCGAGAGCGCGACTGACGTCAGCGGAGAGTACTCCGTCGAAATATGCAACGTTGACAGAGACGGTAACAAGGCGGCCTCTTCCGAAACGCAGACCGGCGTGTTCTCGAACGTCGGTAAGATGTATGCGAAATATGTCTCCTCGTCCACCAATCCCGTAACTCCCATAACCTTCGGCGCGGAATTTGCCGAGAGGGAAGAGGGTGCGGAAGTCGGAGCGAGCGACAGGGCGAGAATGGTAATTTACAGCCTCAACGGACAGTCTTTCGTTTTGAACAGAGACGCCGATAATCAGACGGCAAACACCTCGCGCACCATCCGTTCGGTGGAAAACGAGGACGGCACCACCCACTATGAGGGTGGTCAGATAAACGACACTTGCCCTCCCGTGCTCTGTCTCGATTCGGGCATATCTTATATCGGCAAGGGCAACGAACTCTCGTTTAACTACACGGCCGTAGACGTTCTCACTCAATCTCCCAGCACGGTGACGGGCTACTTCATGCTCACCAACGAGCAGTATAACGCCGGCGTAAACGCGGACAACTATGAAGAGGAGAGACTCTTTAAAACGGTAGAGGACAGCGACGACGTGTTTATCTATCCCCACGCCGCGCACTACGTTCCCAAGACGGGCGACTTCGACGGCAGCGTATTCGGCGAGGGATTCCAACCCGTAGCCGCGGTTAAGGTCTATCTCAAACTCACCGACACGGCCTCGACGGGCGGACAATCCACCTATGTGTTCCTCGATTGGTTCGTGGACGAACAATATAAACTTCATATCGGCAAAGACGCCGCCACAAAGCACGATTACGTGGCGGTTGCAAAGGACGAACGCGGAGCCTGCTTCGCCTATGAAAACTACTCCGACAAAACGGAATCCGCGGAGTGGAAACAGCTTGTAGACGAATATCAGGCGGAAGTAGACAAGGCTGCCGAAAATATCCGCGCCGGCAAAGACGACTTCTATCTTCCCTCGCTGGAAAAGCTCGTCGGCGACAATGCCACGGCATACACCGATATGACTTTCGGAATCTACTATATGGTCAACACGGTAGACAGCAGCACGTCCTCTGCGACGGGTAAGAAGTCCTCGCAGCTTTCGATAGATTTACAGAACGCCGGCGATTATATATTCACCGTATACGTTACCGATTCTTCCGCCAACGACATGTGGTACACCGACGACAAGGGCGAGAGGAAAGAATTCAGCTCCGCCGACATATGGACCATGTACGACGACGAGGACGAAGAGGGACTTGCGGACTATCTGCCGTGGTTCAGATTTACCGCCGGCATCTCCGAAATTTCGGTAGAGGACCCGGGGGAACAGAATACGGCTTATGTCGGCACTTCGTTCACCGCGCCGTCCTTCAAAATAGAGGGAATTGCCACCAGCACCGAGTACACGCTCTATCGCTTCAACAACGACCTTTACTTCGAGGACAACGGCGAAACGATGACCTATCAGAACTTTATGAGCAATAAAGAGAGCCTCTTTGAGGGCGTGGGCAGAAAGTATTTCACCAATATCGTCGCCAAATCCGACCTCGACGAGAAGAGCGAAGATTACGAAGAATACAGCGCATATGAATGGGACGCGTCCGCGCGTTCGTTCGTTCCGCAGGACGCAAACTCCTTCTACCTCATAAAGTGCGAGGTGACCAGCACTCGCTTCCCCACCCAGCCGAAGGTGTCCGGTTATATGGGCGTTGCGGCGGCGGATATCCCCGATTCCATAGCCGGCGAAAACACTTGGTTGAGAGACAATATCACATCAGTAATACTTCTCTCCATAGCTGGTGCGGCGTTGCTCGGAATAATTCTGTTACTCGTTATAAAGCCGAGGGATAAGAAAGACATTGACGCGCAGTACGAAGAGGAAGTTGCGGCAAAGGCCGAAAAACAGGCGAAAAAAAGAAAGTAAAACTCGTATAAAAAATTAGGCGGCTCGGCGATTTTGCGCCGAGCCGCTTTTGTCAGAATAATTGTCAGAATAGTTGTCAGAATAAATTTTAAAAGCCGCGCGGCGAATGATATCGCCGCGCGGCTTTTTTATCTGCCGGAACCTATGCGCGACTTACGCAAAAAAAGGGAGGAATACGGCGCGCTTCGGAATTTTTTATTTTATTGCACTTTACATTTTATACAAAATATGGTATAATTACATAGTTAATATCAACTAAATGTGCCGACGGGTATTTCCGTCGGGAAAAATGACAAGGCGGATCAAATGGAAAAAAAGCAACACTACAACGCCGACGACCTTAAAATACTCGAAGGTCTCGAAGCCGTGCGCGTGCGCCCGGGCATGTATATAGGTTCCACGGGCGTAAACGGACTTCACCATATTCTCTGGGAGATAGTGGACAACTCCATAGACGAGGCGGCAAACGGATATGCCGACGAAATAACCGTGACTTTGCACAGAGACGGTTCGGCTTCCGTCGAGGACAACGGCAGGGGCATGCCTACCGACGTGAACACCAAGGCGAAAATGAGCGGCGTGGAAATTATTTTCACGAAGCTCCACGCCGGCGGCAAGTTCGACAACGAAAATTACGCATTTTCCGGAGGTCTGCACGGAGTGGGCGCGTCCGTAACAAACGCCCTCTCAAAATGGCTCAACGTAGAGGTTTACAGGGATACCGTGTTCAAAATGTCGTTCACTTCTTATTACGACAAGGCAAAGAAGAAGTGGATGTGCGGCATACCGACCGCGCCTCTTTCGGATACGGGCGAAAAGACAAAAAAACGCGGCACGTATGTGCGGTTTTTGCCCGACAGCGAAGTTTTCGAAACGGTTGAATGGAACTATGAGACCGTCTCGAAACGTTTGAAAGAGCTTGCGTTTTTAAATAAGGGCGTACAGATAAACTTTATCGACGAACGCCCCGTCTATTCGGTGGAGGAGACCGAGGACGACGACGGAAACATGAAGGAGATAAAGGTCGAACAGCCTCCGCGCGAACCGGTCACATACAAGTACGACGGCGGTCTTGTGGATTTCGTAAAATACCTCAACGACGGGAAAACTCCCCTCTATGACGAGCCGCTGTATTACAGCGATATAAAGGATATACAGGTAAAGGGCGCGCCGGCCGGCAAAATCAAGATAGAGTTCGCTCTCTGCCACACCAAGGACGACACGGAGAGCCTATTCTCATTCGTGAACAATATCTCCACGGTTGAGGGCGGATATCACGAGAACGGCTTTCATTCGGGGCTATTGAAGGCGGTGAACGATTATGCGAGAAATAACGGCTTTTTAAAGGCCAAGGACGCGGCGTTTATTGCCGACGACGTGAAGGAGGGACTCACCGCCGTTCTCACGGTCAAGATGGCAAACGTCGAATTCGAGGGTCAGACAAAGACAAAGCTGGGCAATCCCGAGGCCCGTCCGCCCGTTGAACAGACGGTTGTGGAGGGCTTGCAGAAATTGCAGTCGGAGAGAGGCAAAAAGGCAATCTTCGAAGAAATCGCCAAAAAGGCCAAGTTCGCCGCGGACGACAGAATAAAGCACCGCGCCGAACGCGACGTGGCCAAGGCCGCCAGCGAAAACGACGGGTTGAACCTTGTGGGAAAACTCGCCTCGTGCTCCGGCAAAAACCCCGATATGAACGAATTGTTCATAGTCGAGGGCGACAGCGCCGGCGGCACCGCAAAACAGGCTCGCGTCCGCCTTTATCAGAGTATTCTGCCTCTACGCGGCAAGCCTCTGAACGTGCAGAAGAAGACTGCGTTGCAGGCTCTGCAAAACGAAGAGATAAAGACTATGATTTCCGCGATAGGCGCCGGATTCAACCGCTCCTTCGACGTGGAAAAGACAAAGTATAAGAAAGTCATAATTTTGTCGGACGCCGATCAGGACGGCATGCATATCCGCTGTATACTCCTCACCTTTTTCTTCAAGTATATGCGCGACCTTATCAACTCCGGCTACGTATATATTGGCATGCCGCCTCTTTACAAAGTGTATAAAAAGGACGTGGTCGAGTACGCCTACGACGACAACGAGCTCGACGAAAAGATAAAAAAGGTCGGCAAGGGCTATTCGCTCCAACGCTACAAGGGTTTGGGAGAGATGTCCGCCGATCAGCTTTGGGACACCACCATGAATCCGGCCACGCGCAATCTGATACAAGTGACGATAGAGGACGCGGCGGAGGCGGCGAGCGTCATAGAAATGCTCATGGGCGACAAGGTGGAAGGACGCAAGGAATTTCTCGCGCAAAACGCCAATTTCAATAAGGTTGACGGCTTCATAGAGAGAGTCAACTTCAAAGCGCGCAACGAGGAGGTTGACTGATGGCAAAGAAATCCAACGGTTTTCAGACTTCGATACCGCAGGGCAACGTGTATGTTCAGTCCATAGAACGGGTAATGCCGGGCTCAATGCTCCCCTACGCCGAGTTTGTCATACTCGACAGAGCCCTCCCCAGAGTGGAGGACGGGTTGAAACCCGTTCAGCGCAGAATTCTTTTTACCATGTCCGAAATGGGACTGACTCCCGACAAGCCCCACAAGAAGTCGGCGCGCATAGTCGGCGATTGTATGGGTAAATATCACCCCCACGGCGACAGCTCTGTGTACGACGCAATGGTCAGAATGGCTCAACCTTTCAACATGCGCTGTACTCTCGTAAACGGCCACGGCAACTTCGGTTCGGTGGACGGCGATCCGGCGGCGGCGATGAGATATACGGAGGCGCGGCTCGAACCGCTCGCACTCGAACTTTTGAGGGATATCGACAAGGAGACTGTGCCCTTCTCGTTCAACTTCGACGATTCTCTGTTGGAGCCGGACATACTCCCCGGGAGATTCCCCAACCTTCTTGTAAACGGAGCCAACGGCATAGCGGTGGGGCTTGCCACGAACATACCCACGCACAACCTCGGCGAAGTGATAGACGGTTGCTGCGCTTATATCGACAACAACAAGATAACTTTAAACGAAATTATGAAAATAATTCCCGGGCCCGACTTTTCGACAGGCGGATACATAATCGCCAACGAGCTCAAACAGGCGTACGAGACGGGCAAGGGGAAGATAACTCTCCGCGCGAAATATTCCGTCGAGCAGGGAGAATACGGCAAAAAGAACATAGTCATAACCGAACTGCCCTATCAGACAAACAAGGCGGAACTTCTCCGCAAAATCATGCTTCTCCGCGAAGAGAAAAAGGCGCTTTTGGACGGAATTTCCGACATAGTGGACGAATCCGACCGCTCGGGCATGCGCGCCGTCGTTACTGTGAAAAAGGACGCGGACGTGGACGCCATATTGCAGATTCTTTTCAAGTATACCGATTTGGAGTGTACTTTCGGAATAAACATGGTTGCGATAGCCGGCGGCAAACCGAGGCAGTTGGGGCTTCTCGACATATTGAAATATTACACGCGCTATCAGCAGCAGGTGGTTTTGCGCCGCTGTAAGTTCGAACTGAAAGAAGCCGAAGCTCGCTGCCATATCCTCGAAGGTCTCATCATAGGCGTGCACAACGTGGACGAAGTGGTGAAAATTATAAAGACTTCCGACAACACCGCCCACGCGAGGTCGAGACTTATGGAGAGGTTTTCGCTCTCCGAAAAACAGGCGCAGGCAATACTCGATTTGCGCCTCGCCCGTCTCGCAAAACTTGAAGTGGCCAAGCTCGAAGACGAATTGCGTCAGCTCAAAGCCCGTATAGAGCAGTTGAGAAAGATAATAGAGAGCAGGGATCTGCAATACGATATCGTAAAGCGCGAGATGCTCGAAATAAAGGAAAAATACAAGAGCGAGCGCAGAACGAAGATAGTGGACAGCGAGGAGAAAATCAACGTAAAGCGCGCCGACATAAAGCGCACGGTTACCGAATGGGCGGTTACGTTGACGGCTTCCGACGCTCTGAAATTCCTCGAACGCGAGGATTTCGACGAACATATCAAAAAGAAAACGCCCTCGGGCGCAAGTCTGTCCGCCCTCTATAAACAGGCGGTGGTCTGCGGTTCCGACGCTATCGTCTATGCCTTTACAAATCTCGGCAACTGCGTAAAGATTCCTCTCGAAGAAGTGGAACCTATGGAGCTTCGCTCTTCCGGAGTCAAACTCGACGCGCTCGCGGACGGCGTTTCGAAGGGCGAGCGTCCGGTGAGGATATTCGCAATATCCGGCAAGCCGCAGGGCGGAGAATTGCTGTTCTTCACAAAGCAGGGCGCGGTAAAACGCACGGATTGGTCGGAGTACGATTTGAACAAAAAGGTCTTTCCTGCAATCAAACTGAAATCGGGAGACGAGGTTTTGACGGCGGAGAATTGGGATTCCGACGAATATTCTACAATGCTGTTCGTAACTCGCAACGCCATGTGTCTTAACGCGTCGAAGGACGACGTTCCCGTACAGGGCAGAATCGCCGGCGGCGTGAGGGGAATAACTCTTTCCGAGGGCGACGAATTGATTTTTGCAACCCAGCAGAAGAGCGAGGGCGAAATAATAGTCGCGACAACTCTCGGCACTTTCAAGCGCGTGATATCTTCGCTTTTCGACGAGCACGGAAGGGGCTCGAAGGGAGTGATGATCGCCGACATAAAGGGCAAGGGAGAGCTGTTGTTCTCCGACTATGTGACAATACCCTATAAACTCGCGATTATATCGTCGGACAAGACCGTTACGGAAATAGATACGGAGGACATAGACATAGAGAGCCGAGTTTCCAAGGGCAAGAGCCTGAACGGCATTTCCGATGCCGTAAAAGTAGTCGCGCTCAAATATAAATCGGAGTATCCGAACGGCTCCATGCAGATAAACTTTTTGAAATAGGAATGAAATTTTATAAAAGTGCTTTGAAAAACTTGATTTAATCGCAGCGATGTGATACAAATATTTTCGTAATAAATTATGAGGTGAATAAATGTCTAAATTATCGGAAGAAATCAAGGAACAAAACGAAGAAAACAAGAAGAAACTGAAAGCCATGGGCCCCGTCAAGCTCGCGATTTTGGCCATTCTCCTGATAGGTACCGTAATCTCGTACGTATTCTACGAGTATTTCTACGGCGAGAAAGCCGGATGGTGTCAAAATCCCGATACGGGCAACGCACTTTTGAACGATATATGTCTGTGGATACCTAAAATCATAACATGTATTCAGTTTATAACCATAGTGCTCGTTATAGTCACGATAGTGCTCATCATAATCCGAAAGCTCCTCGGCAAAACGCAGCGCAGCAAGACGGTGGGCATGCTTTTATGCAATCTTATACGTTGGCTCACGGCGATAGTGCTCGTGATAGCGGTGCTCTATATCTGGGGCGTTGACGCAACGGCGCTCATTACGGGAGCCGGAGTCGTAACGTTGGTCGTAGGTCTCGGCATGCAATCGCTCATTGCCGACGTGGTTGCCGGACTCTTCATTGTATTCGAGAACGAATTCAATGTCGGCGATTGGATTACGATAGGCGATTTCCGCGGAGAGGTTATTTCGATAGGTATAAGAACCACCAAACTCAAAGCCGCCGGAAACGTCAAGATTTTCAACAATAACTCCATACAGGGAGTAATCAACCATACCCTCGAACCCTCGATAGTCAAGTGTCTTATAGACGTGGAATACGGCGAAAAACTTCCCGAAATCGAAAAGATTATCAACAACAATATCGGAAGTCTCAAAGTGGCGGGAGCGCTTTCGCCCGTTCTTTACGACGGCGTTGCAAAGCTCGGCGCAAGCGGCGTGACCCTTCAATTCGAAGTCTCCGCATACGAGGGCGACTACTACGTGGTGGAGCGCGCTCTCAATGCCGCGGTTAAGAATATGTTCGACGAGAACGGAATAAACATTCCTTTCCCCCAGCTCGTTCTTCACAACGGCAAGTAAATAAATTTATTGACCCCGTGCCGGATTCCGGCACGGGGTAATTTTATGTATGAGCGCTCGGCATTTGAATTGTCTGCGGTCGGAATATCGGCAAACGATATTTTCGCGGACGTTTCGTATCGCGGCCGGCATATCTCGCGAATGGTTTTTGCGGAACGGCCGGTTATTCGCGGAAATTCGTATATTTGCGGCCCGTTTTCAAATATAAGTAATTTTTATACGAAAAAATTTGTTCAGACTATTGACAACTGCCGCTGTTTCTGTTAAACTTTCTATCAATAATTCACTTTTTTATGAATATTTGCGTATAATTTAATAAATATTCATATAAAGGCAATTCAGTTTAATCAAACCGATGAAGCAGAATAGTATCCCGCACAACTCTGTGCGCAGAGAGCCTCCGGCGGTGGAATGGAGGCGGCAGAGCGTGGGTGAATGGGCTGCCGAGGGCGGACGGGAAAATCAAAGTATCGTCCGACGGGATCTCCCGTAACAGAGATAGGGCATGTCGGTGCCCGTATAACGAGATAGCGCTCGGTCGCTATGAAATTGGGTGGCAACACGGTGAATATCGTCCCATAGGCGGTATTTGCCGTGTTTTATTTTTAAATTTTCAGGAGGCGCATTATGTCAGATAAAATCCCCTACAAAATCTATTTGAACGAAGATGAGATGCCCAAGAGCTGGCTCAATTTAAAGGCTTACATGAAGGAACAGCACGACCCGTTTTTAAATCCGGCGACGGGTAAGCCCTGTACGGCGGAAGAGCTTGAAGCGGTATTCTGCAAAGAGTGCGTAAAGCAGGAGCTCGACAGCGTTGACCGAGAAATCGAAATTCCTCGCGGAGTATCCGATTTCTATAAAATGTTCCGTCCGTCTCCGCTCGTAAGGGCTTATTTTCTCGAAAAAGCCCTCGGCACTCCGGCGCAGATATATTATAAATTCGAGGGCAACAACACATCGGGCTCGCATAAACTCAACTCTGCGGCGGCGCAGGCGTACTACGCCAAGGAGCAGGGGCTCAAATCCATAACCACAGAAACGGGAGCCGGTCAATGGGGCACGGCCCTCTCCATGGCAGCGGCGTTCTACGGGTTGGATCTGTCCGTATATATGGTAAAAATTTCCTCCGAGCAGAAGCCTTACAGGAAGGAGGTCATGAGAACATACGGCGCAAAAGTAATACCGTCTCCCTCCGATACCACAGAGGCCGGCAGGAAGATATTAAAGGAATTCCCGGGCACGGGCGGCTCGCTCGGCTGCGCCATAGCCGAGGCGGTGGAGGCGGCGGTCTCCACTCCCGACTGCCGCTATGTTCTGGGCTCCGTGCTCGACCATGTGCTCCTGCACCAGTCGGTCATAGGCCTCGAAAGCAAGACGGCTCTCGACAAGTACGGAGTATACCCCGATATAGTTATAGGCTGCGTCGGCGGCGGTTCCAACTTCGGCGGACTGATAGCCCCGTACATGGCGGAGAGGTTGCAGAACAAAAACTCCGTAGAGTTCCTCGGCGTGGAGCCGGCGAGCTGTCCCTCCATGACGAGAGGCAAATACGCCTACGACTTCTGCGACAGCGCATGCATAACTCCGCTGGCCAGAATGTACACGCTGGGTTGCGGCTTCATGCCGTCCCCGAACCACGCCGGCGGTCTGCGCTATCACGGCATGAGTCCGGTAATATCCAAGCTCTATCACGACGGTTATATCCGCGTCACTTCGGCGGAACAGAGCAAGGTTTTTGATGCGGCGGTGACCTTTGCCCGTTGCGAGGGCATACTTCCGGCTCCCGAGAGCGCGCATGCGATAAAGGCCGCCGTGGACGAGGCTTTAAAGTGCAGGGAGACGGGGGAGAAGAAGGTAATTCTCTTCGGGCTCACGGGAACGGGATACTTCGACCTCGCCGCATACAAGAGCTATAACGACGGCACCATGACCGACGTCATTCCCACTGACTCCGACCTTCAAAAGGGATTTAAGAGCCTTCCGAAGGTCCCCGAGACTTAAAATTGCTTTTCCGTTTAAAATTGTCCGTCAAATAATTGCAATTTTTATTCCTCGCGTGTTATAATAATTGCATAGAAAAAATTGTACGGAGATGCTTATATGGCAAAGATAACCAAGGACACTTTAATTATCGACTGTCTCAAAATAAACCCCAACAGCGCAGAAATTCTTCAATCCGTCGGCATGCACTGCCTCGGTTGCGCGATGGCGCACGGCGAAACGATTGAAGAGGCCGTTTTCGTGCACGGACACGACCTCGACGCTTTGCTTGCAAAACTTAACGAGGGCGTTGAATAATAAGAGCATGAAAAGAGGGGGCGTCGCCCCCTCTTTTGACTGAAAACGAAAACCGATTCAGAGAATGTTTTTAAATCATGGATAATATTGAATTACTGCAAAAAATAATCGACGAAAGCGAAAATATAGTGTTTTTCGGCGGTGCGGGAGTAAGCACGGAGAGCGGTATACCCGATTTCCGCTCGCAGGACGGACTGTACGCGCAGAAATACGCCTACCCTCCCGAGCAGATAGTTTCTCATACATTTTTTATGTATCGCACGGAGGAGTTTTTCGCGTTCTACCGCGATAAAATGCTGTATCCTTCCGCAAAGCCCAATGCCGCACACCTCTATCTTGCACGGTTGGAAAATTCGGGCAAACTGAAAGCCGTAATAACCCAGAATATCGACGGCCTGCATCAGGCGGCCGGAAGCAAAAACGTTCTGGAACTCCACGGCAGCGTTCTGCGCAACTATTGCTCGCGTTGCGGAAAGTTTTACGGCATGGAGTACGTCAAAAATTGTGTGGGAGTGCCGAAGTGTACCTGCGGCGGAACGGTCAAACCGGACGTCGTGCTCTATGAGGAGAGCCTCGACGCCGCCGTCATCGACGCCGCGGTAAAGGCTATTTCGGAGGCTGACGCTCTGATAATAGGCGGCACTTCGCTCGTGGTGTATCCGGCCGCCGGATTCATAAATTTCTTCCGCGGCAAACATCTTGTAGTCATAAACAAATCGGCCACTTCCGCCGACAGCCGAGCGGAACTTGTCATAAACGACAGTATCGGCAAGGTCTTTTCTCAACTTAAAATCTGAATTTTATTGCATTTTGACCCATTCACGGCGTTCTCGCCGTGAATTTTTTTGCGCAAATCAGAAGTTTAACGGTAAGGATTTCAAGTCCGCTTTTTTCTATGCCTGTTTTTGCCGCCGCTGGAAAAATCTTTGCATTGAACGCAAGCATATTTCATGATAAAATCAAATCATGAAGAAGTTAAAATACATGTTTGCCGCGCTTGCGGCTTCGTTTACGGCGCTTTTCCCTCTTGCGGCGTGCGCTTCCGTATCGGAGGAGGAATGTATTTCGGGGAGTCCGCAATCGGAGGATTCTTCGCTCCGACCTTCCGAGGAGCGTCTCGGACAGCCCTCGATAGATACGTCGGCCTCCGACGAGGCCGAAAGCGCAAGCGGAGTGGGTGAAACGGAGGACGGTTCACTGCCGCCCGAGCCCGTCGCCGTCTCATATATCTCGGTCTCCGCCGCCGGCGTCAATATCCGTTCCGGCGCAGGCGTGGGATATTCGGTGCGAGGTTCGGCGGATAGGAATTCGGTATACGCGCTCTGCGATACGGTCGGCGATTGGTACAGAACGGGCTATCTGAACGGCGACGGATATATTTCGCGCAAGTATTGCACGGTTGTGGATATGCCCACGAGCGGCGACGAGAGAATAGAGGCGGTCATTGCCGAGGGAACAAAACTTCTCGGAACGCCCTACGTCTACGGGGCCGTCCGTCTGCATGACGGCGGCGGACGCCTCAATAAATCGTTCACCGCCGATAAATTCGATTGTTCGTCTCTTATGCAGTACATATTCTACAAGGGAGCCGGAGAGCTCCTTGACGTAAATACCCGTACGCAGATATTTCAGGGAGTTACCGTTTCCAAAGCGGAACTTCGCCGAGGCGATTTGATGTTTTTCACTAACGACTCTCGCAGAAACAACAGCGGAACGGAGCGAGTAGGCCATGTGGCTCTGTATCTGGGCGGAAATTACATTCTGCACACCGCGTCGGACTATGCGAGAATAGAGGAGATTTCCCCGAAGAGGTGGAGCTATTTCATACAGGGGCAGAGGATACTCTGAATATGCAGAGGATACTCCGGATATTTTGAAACATTTTGAAAAAGCGGCGCGCTCCGCAATTTTGCGGAGCGCGCTTAAATTATGAGTCCTTTTTGTCGTCGTTCTGGGCCTTGCCCGTTATAAAGTCGCCCTTCGGTTCGACGGGGTTTTGTTTCTGTTCCTCTCTGATTTGCGCGTTTCGGCATATGAACATTCCAACGGCGAACACAACGCATGCGGCTACGGTTACAAACCCCCATAGCAGACCGAAGAATACGAATATGAAGATTGCGGCGGCTGCTGCGGCGGCGGACAGCACGCTGAAAATTATTCTTAAAACCTTATACATATTATTATATATAGAGACGGAATATCCCTTACGGTAATATTATATACTCTCTCGCGTTGACTGTCAAGGAAGTTTTTAATGAACGTCGGAAGCTGCCATGCCTTAAAATTTCTGCGGAAAATGTATAAAAGTTTCTTAAATTGTCAAAATTTAACTTACTGCAAATTTTTTCATAATTTTTAAAATATTTACTTGACTTAAAAAAGCTATTATGATATTTTAGATAGGCTCAATCGTCGAGAGATTGTCTGCAAAAATAGTATAAAAATATATAAAATTTTTAAAAAAAGTTTAAAAATTCTATTGACAAACTATTTTTGTTATGATAATATAGAAAAGCTCGCTGGTGAGCGCCGACCGTTTTAAGTCGGTTTACGCAGCTTAAAAATTGAATAGAAGGAAACGAATTTAAAAAGTTTCTGTCAATTAACTTTGAAGTACATTAGTACCACAAAGCAAAGTCAGCAAAGATAATTTGACTTTTTAGTCGAGATAGAGCCACAATCGAAAGATTGGTTTTATACAAATTAAACTTAAGAGTTTGATTCTGGCTCAGGATGAACGCTGGCGGCGTGCTTAACACATGCAAGTCGAATGTAGCAATACATGGCGGACGGGTGAGTAACGCGTGAGCAATCTGCCCATGTCTGGGGGATAACAGTTGGAAACGACTGATAATACCGCATAATATCGTTTGAAGGCATCTTCTTACGATCAAAGATTTATCGGATATGGATGAACTCGCGTCTGATTAGCTTGTTGGTGAGGTAACGGCTCACCAAGGCGACGATCAGTAGCCGACCTGAGAGGGTGATCGGCCACATTGGAACTGAGACACGGTCCAAACTCCTACGGGAGGCAGCAGTGGGGAATATTGGGCAATGGAGGCAACTCTGACCCAGCAACGCCGCGTGAATGATGAAGGTCTTCGGATTGTAAAGTTCTTTTCTAAGGGACGAAGAAAGTGACGGTACCTTAGGAATAAGCCTCGGCTAACTACGTGCCAGCAGCCGCGGTAATACGTAGGAGGCAAGCGTTATCCGGAATGACTGGGCGTAAAGGGTGCGTAGGTGGTTTGGCAAGTTAGTAGCGTAATCCCGGGGCTCAACTTCGGAACTACTACTAAAACTGTCGGACTTGAGTGCAGGAGGGGTAAACGGAATTCCTAGTGTAGCGGTGGAATGCGTAGATATTAGGAAGAACACCAGCGGCGAAGGCGGTTTACTGGACTGTAACTGACACTGAGGCACGAAAGCGTGGGGAGCAAACAGGATTAGATACCCTGGTAGTCCACGCCGTAAACGATGAATACTAGGTGTAGGGGGTATCGACTCCCTCTGTGCCGCCGCTAACGCATTAAGTATTCCGCCTGGGGACTACGGCCGCAAGGTTGAAACTCAAAGAAATTGACGGGGACCCGCACAAGCAGCGGAGCATGTGGTTTAATTCGACGCAACGCGAAAAACCTTACCAGGCCTTGACATCAAGTGAAATCCCAAGAGATTGGGACCTCCTTCGGGACACGAAGACAGGTGCTGCATGGTTGTCGTCAGCTCGTGTCGTGAGATGTTAGGTTAAGTCCTGCAACGAGCGCAACCCTCATATACAGTTGCCAATATTCAGTTAGGAACTCTGTATAGACTGCCGTGGTTAACACGGAGGAAGGTGGGGATGACGTCAAATCATCACGGCCCTTACGGCCTGGGCTACACACGTGCTACAATGGCTATTACAAAGAGTTGCAATATGGTAACATGGAGCGAATCTCAAAAAGATAGTCTCAGTTCAGATTGTGGGCTGCAACCCGCCCACATGAAGTCGGAGTTGCTAGTAATCCCGAATCAGCATGTCGGGGTGAATGCGTTCCCGGGTCTTGTACACACCGCCCGTCAAGCCATGGGAGTCGGGAGTGCCCAAAGTCGGTGACCTAACCGCAAGGAAGGAGCCGCCTAAGGTAATACCGATGACTGGGGTTAAGTCGTAACAAGGTAGCCGTATCGGAAGGTGCGGCTGGATCACCTCCTTTTAGGGAGTATTGATGGCAGTAGCTGATAATTCTGTCATCCATATTCAGTCGATACAGAAACTTTTCGTTTCCTTCTACTCATTTTTAATAAACATGCTCCTATCAAACAGTGGGAGCTTTTGTTTTGTAAGTTAAACTTTGAACGTTCCGCATATCGATTTATGCGTCGGATTGTTTACAATCTGTAAATTTTTCCGAGATTTGCAATGCACTCGTCTGTCGGAGCCGAAGTTTAGAGTTGCAAAACGCTTATGCCGAAGCGTTCGGACGGTGGATATCTCCGTAGAAAGAACGCAAAGGCAACGGCAACCACACTGAAAATTGCCTGCAATTTTTGTGAAATGTTTTTTGGGGGTTTAGCTCAGCTGGTAGAGCACCTGCCCTGCAAGCAGGGGGTCAGCGGTTCGATCCCGCTAACCTCCACCAAACCTTTATTTATTTTATGCCGGCGGTTTAAGAATAATCAGTCGAAATAAAGATAAAGGTTCACTTACAGCTTTGCAAAGTGCGAAGAGCTTTTGCAAAAGAGGAGCGGCAATTCGGCGTTGTTTGCGGTTTGTATAAAAATCGTTCAAAGCGCGATTTGACGCGACGAGGGCTCATAGCTCAGCTGGTTAGAGCACACGCCTGATAAGCGTGAGGTCGATGGTTCGAGTCCATTTGAGCCCACCAAATTCCGCAAGGAATTGGGCGAAAAATGGGTCGGCCGCTTGCTTGCGGAGATTGCAAGCAAATGGTAAAAAAGCCATTTGAGCCCACCAAATTCCGCAAGGAATTGGGCGAAAAATGGGTCGGCCGCTTGCTTGCGGATTGCAAGCAAATGGTAAAAAAATCCATTTGAGCCCACCAAATTCCGCAAGGAATTGGGCGAAAAATGGTAGAACTAAACACCATTTGAGCCTAAAAGGGTTCTTATGAGCCCACAAAAAGAGTTGCTGTCGCAACTCAAATCCCACCCCATATCAAGAGGATTCCAGCGGAAGCGAGGGAGAAGGTGATGTGAGTGGGTGGGGGGGATACGGAGTCTGACAACTGCATAGGGAAGAAGAGAAGAAGAAGGAAGGCAAGATTAATTTAAGAAAGGTTAATAAGC
>CANRIK010000011.1 GCA_947630705.1 uncultured Clostridia bacterium
TAACGGAAACGGAAAAGAAGAAATTGTATCGCTTGAAGAACTTGAAAGTTCAACCTTGTTTTCAGACGGTGCACCAAAACATTGCAAATCCGAACCATCCGCTTATATGAGCAGTTGGTTCGGATTTGCTTTTTATCTGTGAGCACTATTTTCATGCTTGCTTTATCCATGACTTTATGGTATATTAATGAAGCGATAAAGCCACATACTGTAATTTAACGGAGCGAGATGGAAAAGAAATATTGCGCCATTTATTTAAGCGGCACCGGAAACACGAAATTTTGCGTTTCAAAACTTATAAAACTGTTAGACGAAAATGCACCAATCGTCGCAATCGAAGACGATGCCGTTATCCATACAGTCAAGACTTACGAAAATATCATTTTCGGATATCCTGTGCAGTTTTCCAATGCTCCGAAAATGGTACGGGATTTTATTCTCGAAAACAAAGATTTATGGAGAGGGAAAAAAGTCCTATGTGTGGCGACAATGGGAGCATTCAGCGGCGATGGCGCAGGCTGTGCGGCAAGACTTTTGAAAAAGTGCGGAGCCTTCATTTTAGGTGGTCTCCACCTCAAAATGCCCGATAGCGTATGCGATAGTAAACTCTTAAAGAAAAGTGATGAAGAGAAAATACAAATCATTCGCCATGCAGAAGAAAAGATTGAGCGTTTGGTTTTGCAAATCAAGAGCGGAAAATTCCCACAGGATGGGTTAAGTATTTTTGCTCATGTTGCAGGGCTATTCGGTCAAAGGCTATGGTTCTACAATAAAACGAAGCATTATAGCGGAAAATTAAAGATAGACCAAACGCTTTGCGTGGGATGTGGGAACTGTGTTCATATTTGCCCCATGAAAAATATCTCACTTGAAGGTGGCGACATTTCGACACGCGGAAAATGTACAATGTGCTATCGTTGCATCAGTCTTTGTCCGAAAAAAGCTATAACTTTGGTAGGCAAACGCATTTACCAACAATATAGAGCCGAGAACTATACCAATAAGTTAATAATTAGTGATAGATAAATTTCAATTTAGCGAATTATGAATTGGTTTAATTATTACGGGTTGATTGCGGTTGCAATAATCATGATACCGAATATTGTCAGCGCGGCAGTCGATAAAAGCGCGTTTGAAAATCGATTTAACAATAAAGCTATCCTTGTATTAGAACAAATCGGGCGTTATGGTTGTATTGTATTTATGATTTTAAATATCCCGTACACCTGTTTTGATTTTTGGTTCGATTCCGCCCTCATTGTTTATCTATCTGTCAATGGAATGTTGCTTGCTCTGTATCTTTTGAGGTGGATCATCTATCGAAAGGGCAGTAAGACAAAAATGCTTTGGCTCTCCATAACACCCACTGTAATTTTTATGTTCAGCGGTATTATGGTGCTGTCAATTCCTCTTATAATTTGTTTGGTAATTTTCGGAATAGGACATATTACGATTAGTTGTAAGAATATCGAACGGTAAATTTTTCAATTTGGCGGAATACCAAGAAAGGTGAGGCCTGTCCTCACTGTCTTATAAGTGAACGCAAGCTGAATTTAGTTCAACTTACGTATATACAAAAACCGAGTCACTGTAAATACGAACAGTGCAATAAAAAATCACTCATTCGGATTTAATTTATACTTAAAATTTCAAAACAGCGTTTTTATAAGCAATTTTATAGATACGGCGGCGGCAAAAATTTGCCGCCGCCGTATCTATGTTAGTCTGAAAGAATTTTTATGAGTTTCAAAATTATGTTTTCAGAACCTTTTTTAGGAACATTCCTGTATAACTCGTGGGAATGTTTGCCACGTCCTCAGGCGAGCCTACTGCAAGGACGGTACCGCCCTTGTCTCCGCCTTCGGGTCCCAAATCTATTATCCAATCCGCACATTTAATAACGTCGAGATTGTGCTCTATTACAAGTACAGTATTGCCGCCGGAGCGCAAGCGTGTAAGAATCTTTATAAGTTTGTCCACGTCATAGCTGTGGAGACCGGTTGTGGGTTCGTCGAGAATATAGAGCGTTTTGCCTGTGCTCCTCTTTGAAAGTTCGGTGGCAAGTTTTACCCTTTGAGCTTCGCCTCCGGAGAGCGTCGTGGAGCTCTGTCCCAACTTGATATAACCGAGACCGACGTCGTTCAACGTAGATATTTTATTATATATGGACGTAATCGGTTTAAAAAATTCGCAAGCCTCAGCAACTGTCATTTCCAGCACGTCGGATATAGATTTGCCCTTATATTTTACCTCCAAAGTCTCCCTATTGTAGCGCTTGCCGCCGCACACCTCGCAAGGCACGTAAATATCCGGCAAAAAGTGCATTTCTATTTGAATTATGCCGTCGCCCTGACAATGTTCGCATCTGCCTCCGGCTATATTGAATGAAAATCTTCCGCTCTTATATCCTCTCTCTTTTGCGTCCTGCGTTGCCGCAAACAAATCGCGAATAGCCGTAAATACTCCCGTATATGTCGCCGGATTGCTTCTCGGCGTCCTGCCTATTGGCTGTTGGTCGATGGCTATCACCTTATCGAAATTTTCCATACCCTCGAATCTGTCCGCCTTACCCGTAATTTGACGAGCTCTGTTCAGTTCGTTCGCAAGATATGGATATATAATCTCATTCACAAGACTTGACTTGCCGCTGCCGGAAACTCCCGTAACCGCCGTTATCAAACCGACGGGAATTTCCACGTCTATATTTTTAAGGTTGTTTTGCCGACAGCCGTATACTTTCAACCATTTGTCCGTGGGTTTTTGTCTTACTTCCGGCACCTCGATTTTCCTCCTTCCGGCAAGAAAATCCCCCGTTATCGAACGCGGTTCGTTCATTATATCGCGCAAGGTGCCGCAAGCCACTATCTCACCGCCGTGAACGCCGGCCATTGGTCCTATATCCACGATATAATCCGCCGCACGCATGGTATCTTCGTCGTGCTCGACTACTATGAGAGTATTTCCGAGGTCACGCAGACCTTTGAGCGAGGTCAATAATTTCTCGTTATCGCGCTGGTGAAGTCCGATGCTCGGCTCGTCAAGAATATACAGCACGCCCGAAAGAGCGCTTCCTATCTGCGTTGCAAGACGGATTCGCTGACTTTCGCCGCCGGACAGAGTTGCCGCAGAACGTGAAAGAGTCAAATAACCCAATCCCACGTTCTCCAAAAAATTTATTCTGCTGTCGATTTCCTTTATTATGCTGTCCGCAATAAGATGCTCCGTTTTATTGAAGAAAGAGAAATCCGCAAATGACTTTAAATCGTCTATCGACATATCGCAAACTTCGGCGATATTTTTACCGCCTACGGTTACGGCGAGAGCCTCTTTTTTAAGTCTTTTACCGTGACACAGAGGACAGTCCGAAGTGCGCATATATCTCTCTATATCCCATTTAACGCTGTCCGACGTGGTTTGATTGTATCTGCGCTGCAAATTAGTCACAAAACCTTCCCAAGCCGTCTTAAAACTGCCAGTAAAGCGATAGGCGTTATAGGCCAGGTCTATTTGTTCGCCGCCGTTGCCGTACATAAGCATATCGTATACGCCGTCCGGCAAATCTTTTACGGGTACGTCGAGTGAAAATTTATAAATTTTCGACAGAGACGTAAGATACATCTGCGTCATGGCCGAGCTGTCGAGATTCCAGCCGCTGATTTTTATGGCCCCCTCGCGGAGGGTCTTCGACTTGTCGGGACATATCAGATCGGGATCGACAATCTGTTTAAAGCCCAAGCCCGAGCACTCCGGACAAGCTCCCCACGGAGTATTGAAAGAGAACAGACGGGGTTCGATTTCTTCTATCGAAACACCGCAATCGGGACATGCATAGTTGGAAGAATACAGCTCTTCCTTGCCGTCGCAATCAATTATAACGAGCCCGTTTGCAAGTGAGAGAGCATTTTCGATACTTTCAGTCAAACGCTTTAAAATACCGTCTCTGATAACCAAGCGGTCTATGACGACCGAAACATTGTGACGAATATTCTTTTCGGGATGGATCTCTTCCTGCAAATCATAGATTATGCCGTCGATTTTGACTCTGCCGTATCCGCTCTTCTTCCAGCTTGCAAGTTCCTTTTGGAATTCCCCCTTCTTACCTCGCACAACGGGCGCCTCGACTATTATTTTGCTGCTCTCCGGCAGAAGCATGACCCTATCGGTTATTTCGTCCACCGATTGCCTTCTTATCTCTCTGCCGCAATTAGGACAGTGCGGAATACCTACTCTCGCAAACAGCAGACGGAAATAGTCGTAAATTTCTGTGACCGTTCCAACGGTAGAACGGGGATTATGCGACGTCGTTTTCTGATCTATCGAAATGGCCGGCGACAGTCCGTCGATAAGTTCGACGTCGGGCTTTTCCATTTGTCCGAGAAATTGCCGCGCATAAGACGACAAACTCTCTATATATCTGCGCTGACCCTCTGCGAATATCGTATCGAAGGCAAGAGTAGACTTGCCGCTTCCCGAGAGTCCCGTAAAAACCGTAAGAGTATTGCGCGGTATGTGCACGTCGATATTTTTAAGATTGTTTTCCTTTGCGCCTTTAACGTAAATTTCTTCTTTCATGACTTTTTACTCATAATAAGTTTCTTTTTAAGTTGAGATATGGTATCGCGAATCTCTATTGCTTTTTCAAAATCGAGCTGTGCCGAAGCCACCTTCATCAATGCCTTCAACTTCTCTATTTCGCTGGGGATATCTTTCAATTTGATATCGTCGCCAATCGACTTCTTACCCGTTATACCTATCGAATTTTTAACTTCTTTTATTATTGTCTTTGGCACGATACCGTGAGCAATATTGTATTCGTTCTGAATCTTCCGGCGACGTTTTGTTTCGTCGATAGCGCGCCGCATGCTGCCCGTTATCGTGTCCGCATACATTATTACTCTACCCTCTGCATTTCTCGCGGCTCTGCCTATGGTCTGAACAAGGGAAGTTTCGCTTCTCAAAAATCCCTCTTTATCGGCGTCAAGAATGGCTACGAGTTTCACCTCCGGCAAATCGAGTCCCTCGCGCAAAAGATTTATGCCGCACAAGACGTCGAATTCGCCGCCGCGCAAGCCGTTGATAATGTCTATACGTTCGAGGGCATCGATATCGCTGTGCATATATCGAACTTTAAGGCCGTGCTCTTTGAGATAGTCCGTGAGATTTTCCGCCATACGCTTTGTCATTGTCGTGACAAGTACTCTGCCGCCTTCCGAAATCACTTTTTTAATTTCACCGAGAAGGTCGTCTATCTGCGTTTTGGTCGGTCGCACTTCCACCTCCGGATCCAATAGCCCCGTGGGTCTTATAAGCTGTTCAACAATATTTCCGGCCTGCTTCAATTCGTATTCTGCCGGAGTAGCCGAGACGCATATGAGTTGAGGCACGCGTTCGTCGAATTCTTCAAACGTCAAAGGTCTGTTATCGTAAGCCGATTTCAATCTGAAACCGTAATTCACAAGATTTTCTTTGCGCGAACGGTCGCCGTGATACATTGCGCCTATCTGCGGAATGGTCATATGGCTCTCGTCTATAAAAACAAGGAACCTACCGGCCGGAAAATAATCGAGAAGAGTAAAAGAAGGCTGCCCGGGCTGACGGCCGTCAAAATATCTGCTGTAATTTTCGACTCCGCTGCAATATCCTATCTCGCGCATCATTTCGATATCGTAAGTTGTGCGCTGTTCGAGCCTTTGAGCTTCGAGGAGTTTACCTTCGTCGCGGAATGCCTTGACCTCGTCGTTCATGTCGCGCTCTATCATTGTCAGAGCCTTCTCCATTTTATCGGAGCCGACCGCATATTGCGTGGCCGGAAAAATAAGGACGTGTTTAAGCTCCGAAACAATATTTCCGGAAACAGCCTCCTCCTCGCAAATTCTGTCGATTTCGTCGCCGAAAAACTCAACACGTATTGCTATTTCAGAGTTGGACGCCGGAAAAATTTCAACTATATCGCCGCGCACTCGGAACGAAGAACGCTGGAAATCGATATCCCTGCGCGCATACTGTATCTCAACCAATTTGCGTATCAGAGCGTCTCTTTCCATCTCCATTCCCGGCCGCAAAGAAATTGCAAGTCTGAAATATTCTTCGGGTGCGCCCAAACCGTAGATACAGCTAACCGACGCCACCACAATCACGTCGTTGCGCTCGCCCAATGAGCTTGTTGCGGAGTTGCGAAGTTTATCTATTTCGTCGTTCAGACTCATATCCTTCTCGATATATGTATCTGTGGAAGGAATATAACTTTCGGGCTGATAGTAATCGTAATAAGACACGAAATACTCCACTCGGTTGTTCGGGAAAAATTCTTTGAATTCGTTGCAGAGCTGCGCCGCAAGAGTTTTGTTGTGCGCGATAACCAATGTTGGGCGGTTGACGTTTTTGATTACATTTGCCATGGTAAATGTTTTTCCGCTGCCCGTAACGCCCAATAGAACCTGTGTGCGTATTCCGTCGAGCACGCCTTCGGTTAAGCTCTCTATGGCCTGAGGTTGGTCGCCTGTCGGCTGAAATTTTGAATGAAGTTCGAATTTCATAATTCCCTTAAATTTAACTGCTAACGTATATATTCTTTCAGACAACCGTTGCCTACGGTCCGCACAAAAAATTATAACCCTTTTCTATTTTATTTACAACAATTTAATGCCACGAAAAGTTAAATAAACTTATGTTTAAGTATACCAATTTATATATAAAATGTCAAATATTGCATATGTAAAATTTAATAAAAAAAAGGAGTCTGAATTCCAGCTCCTTTATTTGAGTTTAAATAAGGTCGGTAAGGGAAAACTCCCCAACGTCTCGGTTTTCAGGCAGGGGTGCCCATCTCTTTGCTTTCTCCGTAAAGCCCATTATCTGCAATGTTTTATATGCGTTCGCGAAGTCAAAGTCGGAAAAATCGATTCTCCTTAATCCATATATTCTTTTACCGTCGAAAAATCCCACAAAACCGCTGTTGACTATGCCGTTATTGTGCACGTATCCCAAAAGTATGATATTCCCGTCGTCAAAACACTCCATATGGGTCAAAATCCTGTTCTCGGCATTTTCGAACAACTTTTCGATCTCCGTAAAGTCTTTTGTCTCATAAGCTATTATTCGAGTATTCAAGCCGTTATAATTTTCGATTACATACAAAATAGTACCGTCGTAATTGAAACAAAATCCATAGTTTTGATTGCCGGACTTGGAAAAGCGGAATTTTTTCAACAGCTTGGCTTCATCTATGGAAAAGACGTAAATTATACCGTCGGTAGATTTTGCTATGAATTTGTTCGTGTTGGGAATAAATGCGGCAAATATAGCGTTTGTAAGGCCTTTGAAAATCAAAATTTCTTTCCCGTTCCTGTCAAATACGCTGACTGAACCTCCGGTGCACGCCAAATCGTAGTCTTCACCCTTAATATAGCTCCAATAACTTTTCATTTTCTCACCCTATAATTTATAAATATTATAAAATCAAAATGCGGCTTTGTCAAGGTCGGATAAGGCTCAAATACGATTAAAGGCGGCGCAATCAACGGTTGCGCCGCCTTTGAATAAGTTTTATATATCAGGATAATTTTTCGAGAAGTTTTAAGTCAATACCCTTATCGCCTATCTTGATAATCTCTACTTTTACCATGTCGCCGATTTTTACAACGTCCTCTACCTTATCTACGCGCTTGTCCGAAAGTTTGGAAATATGAATCATTCCGTCCTTACCGGGAGCAAACTCGACGAAGGCTCCGAAGTTGAGAATTCTTACTACCGTTCCCACGAACATATCGCCGACTTCGGGATCGTGAGCAATGGAAAGAACTATCGCCTTGGCTCTTTCGGCGTTCTCTATCGGACCCGTACAAGCAATATAGCCTCTTCCGCTGTCGTCCTCGTTGAATTCTATCTCCGTTCCGGTCTCTTCCATAATTTTCTTTATTACGCAGCCCTGTTTGCCGATGACGTCGCCGATTTTTTCGGGATCGATTTCAAAGCTGATAATCTTCGGAGCATATACGGAAAGTTGAGGCGAAACCTCAGGCACACATTCGAGCATTTTGGAAAGAATAAACTGTCTGCCCTCGTTCGCCTGATCGATTGCCGTATGCATTATCTCTTCGGAAATTCCCTTGATTTTGATATCCATCTGAATTGCTGTTATGCCTTTTTGAGTGCCGGCAACCTTGAAATCCATATCGCCGAGGAAATCTTCGAGACCCTGTATATCGGTAAGAACTTTGAATTCTCCCGTCTCCTGATTCTTTATAAGTCCCATTGCAACGCCGGCTACCGGAGCTTTTATAGGCACGCCGGCATCCATGAGCGCCATAGTGGAACCGCATACGGAAGCCATTGAGGAAGACCCGTTCGAAGAAAGAATGTCATTTACCACTCTTATGGCATAGGGGAAAGATTCTTCGTCGGGAAGTACGGGAATAAGCGCACGTTCCGCAAGAGCGCCGTGCCCTATCTCGCGTCTGCCGGGCGAACGAAGAGCTTTGGCTTCACCGGTGCAATACCCGGGGAAGTTGTACTGATGCATATATCTCTTCGAAGTTTCTTCGTCAAGACCTTCGAGCTTCTGCGCTTCCGTAAGCATTGCAAGAGTGCAAGTCGTCATGGTTTGAGTTTGTCCGCGAGTGAATATTGCAGAGCCGTGGACACGAGGAAGAATATGTCTTTCGCACCATATGGGACGCACGTCTTTTAAACCTCTGCCGTCGGGACGGATTCCCTTGTCGAATATCTTTGCACGAACCTTTTCCTTTGTAAGATAGTAGAGGCTGTCTTTGATTTCGCGGCTGTTTTCGGGATAAATTTCGGCAAAATGCTCCAAAACTTCCTTTTCCGCTTCGTTCTGTCTATGCTCCCTCTCCTGCCTGTCGAAAGTATCTATTGCCCAATCGATTTTAGCCGAAGCATACTCGCGCACTTCTTTGTCGAGTTCTTCGGGAACGTGATAGAGTTCTATTTCGCGCTTGGGCTTACCGACTGCCGGTACTATGGTTCCTTCGATATATTCGCAAATCTTCTGTATTTCCTTATGACCGAACATTATGGCGCCGACCATTTCTTCGTTCGTAACCTCGTTCGCTCCGGCTTCTATCATAAGTATTGCGTCTTTAGTTCCGGCGAGATTAAGGTGAATATCGCTCTTCTGCCTCTGTGCAAGGTCGGGGTTGATCACGTACTTACCGTCTACAAGCCCTACCACAACCGAACCGGTAGGACCTGCCCAAGGAATATCGGAAATTGCTATGGCTACCGAAGAACCTATCATGGCAAGAGGTTCGGGCGAAATGTCGGGTTCAACCGAAATCGCCTGCGCGGTCACTACCACGTCGTTGAAAAGTCCCTTGGGAAACAGCGGACGAAGGGGTCTGTCGATGAGTCTTGCGGTAAGAATGGCCTTATCGCTTGCCCTGCCCTCGCGTTTTTTGAAACCGCCGGGAATTTTACCTATTGCATACATTTTCTCTTCGTAGTCTACCTGCAAAGGGAAGAAATCCATTCCCTCGCGAGGAGCTTCGGACATACATACGGATACCATTACCGCCGTTTCTCCGCAACGCACCACGCAGGAGCCGTTAGTCTGCTCGGCATACTTGCCCGTCTCTATTACGACGTCTCTGCCGCCGATCGAAAGTGTGAATTGTTTGTAATTAGTCATTTATCCATATCTCCTTTTCTGTTCTTGTGTCTGCGATACCCACCGCAGACTTATGAAAAAAGAGCGGAATATAATACCCCGCTCGATTTTTTTAATTTATTTTCTGAGCCCGAGAGCCGCAACGATTGCACGATATCTTTCGATATCCTTGCTTTTGAGATAGTCCAAAAGGCCGCGACGACGACCTACCATTTTCAAAAGGCCGCGACGGGAATGATTGTCGTGAATATGCTCTTTAAGATGTTCGTTGAGGTGATTGATTCTTTCGGTAAGCAGAGCTATCTGCACTTCGGGAGAACCCGTATCGCCCTCCTTTAAAGCATATTTTGCGATGATTTCAGACTTTTCCATTTAATTTATCCTCCTATGGAAATATTTGCGTGAAACAAAGCGAGCCGTCGAGTATTCGTACCCCTTTGTATCCGTAACACATAGTATTCTACCATACGCGCGCGGAAATAGCAAATGATTTTAAGGAGAAATTTAACAGATAAAATTTCAAATTGTATTTAAATATTCAATTTTAGCGTAAAAACGCAAAACAAATTATAACGAATTGAAGTGGCGACGTAGTGAAAAAATATCGGAACGGATCGAATCAAAACCAAATAAGTATAACGCAAACCATGTCAACGTTTCGGTTGACTGCCTTTCGAGTTTTGAGGACGAGACGGGCGCAAAAGTAAAATTAAGTGGAAAAGATAAAATATAAGAGCACGGTTGATTAAACGTGCTCTAATGCCATACGTATAATGAAATCATTTAAATAACTCAATACGTTTTGAGATTATGGAGTCTATTTTGGAGAGATATGTCGGAATATCTTTGGGTGTTGCGTATCGCTCTATCCTCTCTTCTTTTGCAAAGACACGCTTGGATATGGCGTTGGCTCCGACCGCAATATTATCGGCAAATTCCTCCATAACGTCTATATTATAAAGGCATGCCTTACCGTGCTTGCACCATCCTACGTTTTCATACCCTCCGGCCTGATATTTTTGCCTGTAAAGATAATACGGTTCATAGCCGGCAGTTGTGAGCAATCGCCTTGAAACGGAAATCATCTCTTCGATTCCGTTTACATGCAATCTCTTTAAATTTTCTTTCAATTTTGCCCCGGATTTAAGAGACAGAGTATGCACTGTTATATTTGTAGGATCAAGCGATATGGCTTTTTCGACAGACTTCTGAAAATCCGAGTAGGTTTCGTCGGCAAGTCCGGCTATCAGATCGACATTTATATCAAAGCCGTATGCGGCGGCTTCGGCGTAAGCGTGAAGAGTCTGCTCGCACGTATGCTTTCTGCCTATCGCCTTCAACGTATCGTCGTTGAAGCTCTGTGGATTGACGCAAATGCGATTCACTCCGTAACGCTTGGAAAGTTCGAGCTTTTCCGGCGTAAAAACGTCTGGTCTGCCGGCTTCAACGGTATATTCCGCATCGTCTTTCACGACAGCGGCTACCGCCTCGTAAATGCGGCGAAGATATTCATTCTCCAAAACAAACGGAGTTCCTCCGCCTATATACACGGAACTGACTCCTTTTACAAGAGGCTCGATACTTTCGATTTCACGTACAAGACAGTCAACGTATTTTTCTATGTACTGCTTTGTTTTATCTACGGGAGCCGTTATAAAAGAGCAATAATCACATTTCGTGGGACAAAAGGGTATGCTTATATAGAGAGATTTGCCGCCGCTGCATACGCCGTTTTGCACTTGAAGAATCTTTTCGACAAGAGCGATGTTTTCCTTCGACACGCAAAGTTTTTCAAACAGCTCTTTAAAATCGCGGCCGGAGGCCTTCTCCATATAGGCGAGTTTAGTCGGTCTTATACCCGTAAGCGCTCCCCAGGGGAGATTTATACCTTTAATTTCCGAAAGAACCTTATAGAACGCCAACTTTGCAAAACGTTTTGCATAGCGTTTGAATTCAATATCGTCCGCAGGGTCAAATTTGTCCTCAAAATCAAAAAATCGAACCCCATATTGTATTGAATTGAAAAATTTGCCGCCGGAATACGAGAAATAATGAGTGAACTCCTCCTCTTCCATATCGAAAGCTCGGAGCACATCCATTATCTCCGGACGCAAATATTCGCTGTTTGTATTCAACATTTTCTACCTTACGTATGGATTGAATTTACGTTCGAAATTCAAATCTGTATCTTCGCCGTGACCTGTATACACCTTGTAATTCCCCGACAAAGAGAAAAGTTTTTTAACGCTATCCGTTATTTTACGCCAGTCTCCGGTCGGCAAATCGGTTCTGCCGACGCTGCCGCGAAAAAGGGTATCGCCGGAAAAAAGAAAATCTTCCGTCACATAACACATACTGCCCTCGGTGTGTCCGGCAGTATGCAATGCAGTAAATTGTATTCCGCATAGAGTAAACTTCTCTCCGCCCTTTAAAACGCGTGAAATTTTAAACGACGGAATATAAACTCCGCCGAAGATTTCCCTGTTTTCTGGACTGAAAATAAAATCTTTTTCTTTCTCTCCGCATATAATCTCGGCTCCCGATTCATATAACCTGCCGCACATACCCACATGGTCGAAGTGTCCGTGAGTAAGCAACACGCTTCGGCAGGATAAATTCTCCCGTTCGAGCGCGTCAATCAATTCGCCAGACGACGGGTCGATTACTACGGCCGTTTTATCGTCAGCGGTAATTATATACGAATTGCTTTCAAAGCCTTTCGGCTCGATTTTAATTATTCTCATCAATTATTTGTTCTGTAAACCTCTATAATACGGTTGTCGCGCTTCAAACGATTCATAAGAAGGTCAATATCAGAGCGCTTATTCAAAGTTACCTTTATATCGAACTCCGCTTGTTTTTCCTTATTTATTCTGCCCACGATATTTGTCATGGATAGTTGCATGGCGGAAATTTCCGCCGTGACGTACGCGATTATACCCGTGTCGTTGGTGGCGATTATTTTTATGCCGGCTATAAATTCAGACTTGAAATCACCCGTCCACTGCGCGGGTTGAAGCCGTTCTGGTTCGAGTCCGCGCAAATTCGGACAGTCGCAGCGGTGTACAATTACTCCTCTGCCGCGCGATATAAAGCCCACTATCTCGTCGCCCGGGACAGGATTGCAGCAGTTTGCAAGACTGACCACAAGTCCGGAAACTCCCTTTACAATGACGCTTCCGGCAGGAGTATAGCGGAGCTTTGTTCCGTCGAGCGCCGAAGCGGCTTTGGGCATTTCCTTTTTGTAATAATCTATAAGTTTTACTATTACCGCGTTTACGCTGACCGCGCCGTAACCTACCGACGCCATCATTTCGTCAACCGAAGCGAAAACCATTTTATTGGAGAGCTTTTTGAAGGAATTCTCCGTGAGAATATCGCCGAGAGCGTAGCCTCTGCGCTTGGCCTCCGCTTCAAGCATGGTCCTGCCCGTGCGGACGTTCTCCTCCTTCATCTCACGTTTGAAAAACTGCCTTATTTTAGCCCTTGCGGAGCCGGATTTTACAAATTTAAGCCAATCCCACGAGGGCCCCTTACTGTTAGACTGTGTAAGGATTTCCACTATATCGCCGGTAGTAAGCGTTGCCGTCAAGGGAACTATTTTGCCGTTTACCTTTGCACCGACGCACTTGTTTCCCACTTCGGAATGTATGGCATAAGCAAAATCCACAGGAGTTGCGCCGAGCGGAAGCGAAATAACTTTGCCCTTTGGCGTAAAGACAAGCAGTTCGTTGTCGTACAGATCGTTTTTGAGACTGTCGACAAATTCCTTGCTCTCGCCCATGCTGCCCTGCCAATTCATTACGTCGCGAATCCAGCTCAAACGGTCGTCAAAATCCGTTTTGCTGGTCTTTTGCTCCTTGTACATCCAGTGGGCGGCAATACCGTATTCGGCCGTCTTGTGCATTTCTACGGTACGTATCTGTATTTCGAAAAACTGACCGAAATTTGTTACGACTGTGGTGTGCAGAGACTGATACATATTGCGTTTGGGAGTTGCAATATAGTCCTTTATTCGCCCGGGAACGGGCTTCCATTTATTGTGTATTTTTCCGAGAATTTCATAGCACTCTATTTCGGTATCCACAATGACTCTGACGGCGGTTATATCGTAAATCTGATCCAACGTCTTATTCTGCGTCTTCATTTTACGGTATATCGAATAAAAATGCTTCGGCCGACCTATTACTTCGCCACGGATATTGCTCTCTTTTAAAATTTCCTTTATCTCATTTACCACCGAATCCACGAACTCGCGGCGTTCATTTAATTCCTGATGGATATTCGTTACGAGAAACTCATATGCTTCGGGGTCGAGATATTTCAGGCATAAATCTTCGAGTTCGCATTTTATTTGCGAAATGCCGAGCCTCCCGGCAATGGGTGCAAAAATTTCAAGAGTTTCCTTTGCAATACGTTGTTGGCGTTCGTTTGAAAGAAAATTCAAAGAACGCATATTATGGAGCCTATCGGCAAGTTTTATTATTATAACGCGGACGTCGTTTGCCATGGCCACAAAGATTTTGCGGAAATTCTCGGCGTCCTCTTCTTCATGAGAATGATAATTGATTTTGTCAAGTTTTGTGACGCCCTCTACAAGCGTCATTATTTCGTTGCCGAAACGGGAACGAATATCCTCGTCCGTTGCCGGAGTATCTTCGATGACGTCGTGCAAAAACGCCGCGGCAACCGTGGGATAATCCAAACCGAGATCGATAAGAATTTCCGCCACTGCGCAGGGGTGAGTAAAATAGGGCTCTCCGGAAGCGCGCTTCTGCCCTCTATGCATAAGTTCGGCATAGTTATATGCGGACAACAATAACTGTTGCTCGTCGCCGTTGAATTTGCTGTGTATCTTATCAAGAACTGTCATTTATGCGCCTCCGACAAAATTGCGCGCACTCTGTTGTATAATGGAGATTTTACCAAATCGGTTTTTATTCCTCTGTATATCGTAAGACTGCCGCTCTCGAAAGAAATCAATCCCAATTCAATAAATACGTTCAATGCAAAAGCCGTCTGAACGACCGAAAATCCCAAAGAATTATATTTTGCGACCTCTGCCGCGCTTGACCCTCGGATATTGTTTACATTTGCGCAAAGAGCCGCAAAGATTTTAAGAAGGCTCTCGCGGTCGGCGGACAGCGAATATATATACGAGGGAATTTTACCGTCGCTGCAAACGTAAACTTCCGCTCCCGACAGTCCGGACAAGGCGTCGGAATGATTCTGAATAAATATTATCCGATTATAGCCGCTCAAATCGGCGTCTGGCTGCGGAGATACTAAAATAACGGAAGCAAAATTTCTGGTTGAAGGGACAAATAAATCGACGTTCAACTTATCCGAATTAGCAAACTCCTCCACCGCTTCGTATTCGTTTGCGATAAAGAGCGTTCCGAAATCCGGGCACTCCGCCATCTCCCTCTCTATTTGTTCTTTTGATATGGGTTTGCATTGATTATTACCGTAAATCAGAGAACATACGCCGTTTAAAGCTATTTCTTCGGATGCGAATCTGCCGGCTGTTCTGTCGTAAATAATATCTCTTACAAAACCTTTTACATATTCCTTGCCACGGAAAGTGGAAACATTGTATTCGAAAATCAGCTTTTTGGGAGCGCCGCTTTCCACAAGCGCGGAAAATTTACCGCCGCCGAAAAACATAAGTTCTATCCTCTCATCCTTTATAGACAGGTGATTGGATTGCGATTTTCCGGAACGAACGTCAGCCGCCCCTTCTTCAAGCATGAATACAGGACGTTTGTTCCCTACGCCGAAAGGTTCGAGCATTTCGAGTTCCTTTGCAAAAACGGGGGATAAATCGCCTTTGAGAACGCCGCTTATCCTTACGGTAGGTATAAAATCTTCCTCCGAATATTTTTCGGACATATATCTGTTCAGCGAAGTTTTGAGCGCCTCGAAATCTTCCTTCCTTACGTTTACTCCGGCAGCCTGCGAATGTCCTCCGAATTCAGAAATATATTCCTCGCACGCTTTCAGAGCCTCGAAAATATTGACGTTTTCAACCGAACGGGCAGAGCCGCGGAGCATGTCTCCGTGGCGGACAAAGAGTATTACCGGACGTGCGAACTCGTCGGCGAGACGGGCGGCAACTATGCCCACGAATCCGGAATTCCAATCCTCTCCGGCAAGAATTATAATTTTACCCGTTACTCCCTCTTCTATAAGCATTTGACGAGCGGAAGCATATAACTCGTCGCAACACCTTTGTCTCTCCATATTATAGGAAGTAAGTTTCGAAGCAAGCTCGAAAACGACATTTTCATCCGTCTCGTTAAACAAATCGAGCGCAGATCTTGCGTCTCCCATTCTTCCAGCAGCATTGATTTTCGGGGCAATGGAGAATGCAAGCGTCTGCGAATTGGCCGCTCCCTCCGATTTGTAAAACTGCGAATAACAGGGGCGAGGTTCGGAATTTATAAGTTTCAACCCCTCGTAAACTATGTCGCGATTCTCTCCCGTGAGCGGAACGCTGTCCGCCACGGTAGCAATAGCCGCAAAATCAAGATATTTATAAGCCTCTTTATCCAATAATGCGCAGGCCACTTTAAAAGCCACTCCCGCGCCGCAAAGATTGTCGTAAATATAGCCGTCGTTGAACTTGGGATTAATGCAAATGCAGTCCGGCAGAATCTCCGGGAGCTCGTGATGGTCGGTCACTATGACCTCCGCGCCTTGCTCCTTTATGTATTCAACTTCGTCGTGACAGGAAATACCGCAGTCTACCGTAATTATCAACTGGGGAAAATATTCCTCAAAAAGATTATCTATAAGCTCTGCGGAGAGCCCGTAACCGTTGCGGCGCTCGGGTATACACATTATGGGTTCGATTCCGAAATCTTTCAATGCCTTCCCCATAATCGTGCATGCGCACACGCCGTCGGCGTCGTAATCGCCGTATACGACTACGCACCACTCCTCGTCGCGCGCACGCGTTATGAGTTCAACGGTCTCCCTCATTCCACCCATTTTAAACGGCGAAATAAAATGCCTTTCGGAAGGATGGAGAAACCTATCTATGCTCTCCCTGTCCGTGAAACCTCTGCCATAGAGAATTTTAACCGTATCGGGGCACAAATTACATTCGGCCGCAAGGTTCCCTATTATATTAAGTTGTTGCGACGTAAATTCGTACTCCGGTAAAATTCTTTTCATAACAAAAGACAAAAAGGCGGGTTGCCCCGCCTTTAAAGTTTAAGGTTAGTCGCCCTTCTTCAAAGAGGGTGCCGAAATTTTATAGCCTGCTTTTTTGATTGACAGGTATATTGCAGGAGCGAACAGCAGGTCTCCGTACACCGTGACCGCCAGCCCCAGAAGCGCCGCCAGCGACGGCACAAGCGCAGTTACAAACGACATGGAACTGATTGCTGTAATCGCAAAGAACAGAATCGCTGTTATAGCCACAAATACCGGAAGCGCAACATTCATTTTCAATGTTTGCTTCGCGCCGGAATATACGACGTTTTCGATTGGCAAATTTTCATTCGCCGAATCTTTTTTGCTGCGCTTGACTTTTTCGAGAGTAAAGGTTACTCCGATTGCGGTAACGAGAGTTATAAGCACCGCAATAACAATGGCCGTCGAATCGACGGGAACACGGCAAATGGCAAGCAATGCCGCATACAACGCGAGGTTATGCAAATCTACGGCGATTGCCGCAAAAGCCGCGGAAAATCTCAAACGTATCATCGTATATATAAGTTGAGCAACCACTATAACCGTAAGCGCTACGGCAGCTCTCCAAAGCGAAAATCCTTCGCCGAGCACACCCACTTCTTCTCGGCAAACTGCCTTTGTCTTGGGGGTATCTTCAAATGCGGACACGCTTTCGGCAATTTTGCCGTTTATGCTCTCAACGGCTTTGTCAAGAGCCGCGCTGTCGGTATTCAAATCAAATCTGTATCTCAAAACTCCGTTTCCGCTATTCTTTGCCGAATCTTCGGTTTGAGCGTAATAGCTCACATTCTCGGCGGCAAAAGCCTCGTCGCAAATAGTTTTGAGATCGAAATCGTCGCCGACGCCGTTTACTTCGACAACCGAATAAGCAACCGTGACAGAACGATATCCGGAAAACTCACCGCCGTAATTGAAAAATCCGCCGACAACAAAATGCAAAACCGTTCCTATTACCATTCCGATAACGATAAGAGCGCATGAAATTATATAAACTATGCGAAGATTTAACTTATTCATCGTCTTCCACCTCCCTCGCAAAGCCGCAGAAGGCAAATTTGTTTTTCGACGGCGACGAAAGAACATACCACATAAATCTTGTAAACCAATAAAGAATGAACGAAGCCACCGAGCCGATAAGGAAAATCAGACCGCAGGCGGCGAGTTCGCCAACGCCGACAAGCGACATTATGATTGACGCGACAATCATTATCACGTGTATGTCTATTACGCAAAGCATGGATTTTTTATATCCGAGTTTAACAGCCGCGCCGATAGTTCTGCCGAGAGCCGTTTCTCCCCTTACCGCTTCGAACGTAAAGAAATTCGCAAACGACAAGAGCAGAAACCCTATAATAGCGGTAAATATTCCGCTGACGGTAAGCTCTATTCCTATCAAGAATATCGCGGTTGTCAAGGCAATGGCATAAGTCAAAACCATTATTGCGTTTACAAGTCCGAGTTTTTTATATTTAATAACAGGTAAAAACGCGGCGGCAAGAACGATTATCAACGCGAACACGGCAACGTATACCGCGAAATGAGCACCGGTTACAGGCGTTGCCGTAACAAGCGACACGCTGTTTTCGTCGTTGTACTTGTTTGCAAGCATCTTGCCGTGCGCCACGGAATTGATAAGAATCGCATAGTCTTCGGCATAGTCGCGCGACGTAGCGTCAAAATAAATGGTCTTTTCGATTGCTTCGCCCATAGTGAACGTGAGCTGGATATTCGTATCTCCGACAAAGAGATACGCGCTCGAACTGTCGTCATCGTCCGACGAAGCAGTAAGGATATCGTTTATGGTGTCATATCCCTCGTCGGTCAGATTTATCTGGACGGCGTTGGCGCCGCTTCTCGAAAGAACCGACGCGCCGGCAATAAAGCTGTTGAATTTATGGGGATTGTTTTTGTCCAATTCCTTATAAAGAGCGTTGTTATCTTCATAAGTTTCACCGGAACGCAAACTCAATTCGCCGTCGAGCGAAAGAGAGCTCATTGTATGACTAATTACGCTCAACGCACTCGAACGGGCGGCGGAATCATTACCTTTATACGCCGCATAAGTCAATCCGGAAGGCACTCCGACTTTGATGATATAGTCATCTACAACGGAAACGGAATATGAAGTATAGCCTTTTTCTGCAAATCTTTCCGAAATTATCTGCGCGTCGGCTTTGATTGAAGCAATAAAAGCCTCGCGAGCGTCATTCTCGGTTCCGTTTACCGTATCGTACAGCCTGTCCTTTTCGACATACAGACCGGATTCCTCAATCAACTCGTATTTATCCGCGTATTCTTTGATCTTATCTTCGTCGGCACCGTAAATTTCGCGTTCATACTGCGATTCGGTCAAAACGCCCGACGGATAAAACATCATGGAAGATTCGCCGGTAAATTCACTTCCGAGAGGTATGCTCGAAATAAACGAATTATATCTGTTTACACCGTTTGAACCCGGTAAATCGCACGATATTGTGGCAAAAAGCGTCAACACAATGATTGACGCCAACAACAGCGCAGTTATTATCGCCGATTTAACTTTGCCCATCGTATATCTCCTTTAATATTGAACAAAAACAAAATCTAACTACTATATTATATAGAAAAAAAACTATGCCGTCAATAAATTTTTGACGTTATTAGCGATTTTTAAGCTCTTTTTTGTGCGCCAGAGCATGCATACCGCACTCTATCCGTTTTTTCATCATGGAACAGGTAATTTTATACGGAACGTTTATGTCGCCCTCGTACCGATAATTATTCGCCGCGCAACCTCCGCTGCAAATAAATTTTGCAAAGCAATTCTCGCACCCCTTTCTTGTAAAAAGGCACGAATCGGCGAATTTGCTACGTATTTCTGCATTCAGAACGCCCTCAAAAACATTGCCCATAAGAAATTTTTTGTCTCCGGCAAACTGGTGGCAAGGATAAATATCGCCGTTGGGAACCACCGAGAAATACTCATTTCCGGCTCCGCACGCCGACACCTTCTTTTGCAGACATACTCCGCCTTCGAGATCGACGTTGAAATGGAAGAAATTAAAGCCCTCTCCCTTGTCGTATTTTTCGAGGTATTTTGCAAGCAGATTCTCATACTCTGCATTTATGTCGTCGAGATGCTCGCTTCTTATTTCAAGGTCGGGAATATCAGTCACGACGGGTTCCATAGAAATGCTGTCAAAACCGTTCTCTGCAAGAAAAATCACGTCTTTGGAAAAATCGAGATTTTTGGACGTAAAGGTCCCTCGCACATAGTACGACTTGTCCCCTCTGCTCCTCACAAATTTTTTGATTTTGTCGATTATAAGGTCAAAACTGCCCTTGCCGTTGATTGTCTTTCTTATAGCGTCGTGCACTTCTTTGCGGCCGTCAACGCTCAACACGACGTTTTCCATTTCGCGATTGAAAAAATCGATAGCGTCGTCATCTAAAAGCAACGCATTCGTAGTAGTCGTGAAAAGAAATTTTTTGCCGACCTTTTCGGATTGCTCCCGTGCGTAAGCCACAACGTTTTTTATGGTAGGCAGACACATGAGTGGCTCTCCGCCGAAGAAATCGACTTCGAGTACTTTTCTTTGTCCGCTGTTTTTTATTAGAAAATCTATTGCCCTCTTTGCCGTATCCTCGCTCATAAATTCGCGAGCGGAATGATACGCTCCCTCGTCTGCAAAGCAATAGCGGCAACGCAGATTGCAATCGTGGCATATGTGCAGACACAGAGCCTTTATTTCAGTGGATTTCAAAGGATAAGTTTTAATCTCTTCGGCAAGAAAAAGTCCCTCTTTTTTCAGCGCTTCGAGCTCGAATTCTATTTCTCTTATCTTTTCTTCCGTAAAAGCGGACAAATCTCCGCAGGACTCATACTTTGCGGCGACGTAATTTTTTGTATCTTCGTCGCACTCGTGCAAACTGTCGCTGCCCGAGTCGTATATGTAAAATTTATTCTGACATTTAAAAGCGTGTACCATAGAAAAATTAAGGAGCAGTTTTTCTGCTCCTTGAAAATCCTTTATTTACTTAACTTTTTCGGGGTTCTGTTCTCTTGTAATTCTCTCGCAGCTCTGATTGCCTACCGTGCAACTTGTCTTGCATGCCGACTGGCAGGTGCTCCTGCATTCGCCGCATCCCGTTATCTTTTTCTCTACGGGTTTTGCAACTGTTTTTATCATTTTGAAACTCTCCTTAAAATCATATTGTATTTATTACATTATAGAGTAACCGCATAAAAAAATCAAGCAATTTCATTACTTTCTTTTTATATTGACAGCAATTACGCCCGTGACTGCTCCGGCAAGCGCGCCAATAAGCAATTCTATAACGAATTTCCAGTCGCAAGACAGCGTTCCGGCTATTGCGCCGAAGAGCAAAAATGTGAGAATTACGGTAATAAGTCCGTGAATAGCCCCTTTGACAAGTCCCTTTTCTCCGCGTATAAAAATCAATCCGCCGGCGCAGATGGCAAGCACTTTGAATACCTGATTTACAGGTTTTACGGCTGTCGGCGGCACTGAAAATAATTGAATGATTACGGTAAAAACAAGTACGAAAGCAAGCGAAAACAGTATTGCCCCCAAAACGGCTTTGGCAATCTGAAAGATATGTACACGCATAATTTAAGACCTCCGCTATACTATATGCGGAGGTCTTTTAAGTTATTATTATTTTGTTTCCGGTTGCTCGGAGGCTTCCTGTTTTTCGGCTCCCTCTTCATTACCGACAGTGGGAGCTTCCGACGTTTCGGGCTGTTCCTGTTCCGCGGCGCTCTCCTCTGCTTCGGGCTTGGGAGGTTCTACAACGGCGTCGGTCTGATAGATTGCCTGCTTATCGAACTTGATATAACTCTTTCCGGAAGTTTCGGAACCTGTTTCGAGAATAAAAGTATTCTCTTCGTTGTCCACTTCCACCACTATGCCGCATACGCCGCCGATAGTCTTTACTTTGTTCCCGGGGCCTACCGCATTTATGAGATTCTGTGCGTCCTGCTCCTGCTTTTTACGTTTTTTACTGCTGAAAATCATCCAGACTATAAGAATTAAAATAAATGCGCCTAAAATTACGCCGAGCACCCAACTAGGCATAGATAGCTCTCCTTTTTGATTTTTTAACCTTTTATTTAATTATAATGTTTTTTGAAATTTTAGCAAGCAATTTGAACGGTTATCCCTTAATTTTTCATTGAATTTACATATTGCAAATTTTTGAGAATAAATATCAGAATGAACCGTCGCCTATTTCACCGTACTCCGAGTAAAATTTACGTGAATATTCATCGAGACTATCTGCAAATATGGCCTCGCGCATACCTTTCATGAGATTGTGAAGAAAAGTTATGTTGTGCAGGCTCAAAAGCATGGCTCCCAACATCTCGTCAACGTTTATGAGATGCCGCAGATACGCTCTTGTATAGTTCTTACAGCAATAGCAATCGCAATTTTCGTCGAGCGGAGAGAAATCTTTCGCATAGACGGCGTTGCGTATAACCTTTTTGCCTTCGGAAGTCAAAGCCGTGCCGTTTCTCGCAATCCGCGTTGCCAGAACGCAGTCGAACATATCTATTCCGCGCTTTACTCCCTCCACAAGACAGTCGGGGCTACCCACGCCCATAAGATAGCGAGGAACCGCTTCCGGCAACTCCGGCCGCATTATGTCAAGCAATTCGTACATTCTCTTCTTCGGCTCGCCGACGGAAAGTCCGCCAATGGCTATTCCGTGTACGGCATGGGGCTTTGCGCGGCGAAGGCTTTCCAACCGCAAATCTTCGTACATGTTGCCCTGAACTATCGGAAACAGCGCCTGATCTTCTCGCGTTTTGCTGTCCAAACAACGTTTGAGCCAACCGTAGGTAAGCTCCATGGCCTTTTCCGCCTGCGCGTGCGTATAACCGAATTCACTGCACTGGTCAAGCTGCATTATTATATCGGCACCGAGATTTTCCTCTATTTCGATAACTTTTTCCGGTGAGAAAAAATGCTTCGAACCGTCTATATGCGAATTGAAATATACCCCTTCTTCTCTTATTTTATTCAATTTCGTCAACGAAAAAACCTGAAAGCCGCCGCTATCGGTGAGTATGGGACCGTTCCAATTCATGAACTTATGCAGTCCTCCGGCAGCTTTTACAAGTTCGTCGCCGGGACGAAGATACAGATGATAGGTGTTTGAAAGAATTATTTGCGAACCGGCTTCCTTTAAATCGCGAGGATAAACGCCTTTAACCGTAGCCTGAGTGCCGACGGGCATGTACACCGGCGTCAGTATATCTCCGTGCGGAGTGTGAAATACTCCGGCGCGCGCGCCGGTATGTTTGTCTACATGTTGAACTTCAAAGGAAAAATAATTCATTTTCAAAAATTTCGAGCCCGAAAGAGCGCAATTTACATTTAAGTATTTAAATTATAAATAATGATTTCAATATTAAATTATTGATCGGATACAATTCGTTTGCGGAGCGGTAGCCTCGGCAAACGAGCATACAACAGGTTATTACAAAAAGCAAGTTTAATCACTGCATTTCGACGATAATAAGACAAGCATCGCGCCGCCGATACTTACGGGAAACAGAATTGCTTGTTTTTAGAAACGAGCAAGACAAGGAGAACGCGTAAGCGACGATGAGAGCGTACTATGGCGTACGTGACCGAGGAGTGCGCAAGTTCGACACAGTATTGCGAAGTTTATAAGACAAGCATCACATCCCCGATACTTACGGGAGACAGAATTGCTTGTTTTTAGAAACGAGCAAGACAAGGAGAACGCGTAAGCGACGATGGAAGCGTACTATGGCGTACGTGACCGAGGAGTGCGCAGGTTCGACACAGTATTGCGAAGTTTATAAGACAAGCATCGCATCGCCGAAGGAAAAAAATCTATATTTTTCCCTCACCGCAGTTTCATACACCGACAAAATCTCTTCTCTTCCGCACATGGCGGCCACAAGCATTATAAGCGTACTTTCCGGAAGGTGGAAATTTGTTATAAGTGCGTCAACGCACTTGAACTTATACGGCGGATAAATAAATATCTGCGTGCTGCCCTTTTGAGGTATGACTACGCCGTTCTCGTCCGTTGCGCTTTCGAGAGTGCGCACCGAAGTCGTTCCTACGGCTATGATTCTTCGGCCTTCGCGCTTGGCGGAGTTTATCTTTGCCGCGGCGGTCTCGGAAACCTCGTAATATTCGGAATGCATTTTGTGGTCTGTTATTATTTTTTCTTTGACAGGTCGGAAAGTACCCAGACCGACGTGCAGGAGCACTTCTACTATCTCTACTCCCATATCCTTAATCTTTTTCAGCAATTCGGGAGTAAAATGAAGTCCGGCGGTGGGCGCCGCGGCGGAACCGTCGTACTTTGCATAGACCGTCTGATACCTGTTTTTGTCTTTTAGCTTTTGCTTTATATATGGCGGAAGAGGCATATTCCCCACTCTATCGAGAATTTCCTCGAAAACTCCGTCAAATTCGAATTTGACTATGCGCTCTCCGCTATCCGTCACAGATTGAACGGTTAAAGAAAGTTCGTCCGAAACTACGAGTTTTTTGCCGACAGTACATTTTTTACCCGGCTTTACCAGCACTTCCCAAGTATCGATATCCAGCCTTTTTAAAAGCAAGACTTCTACTGCTCCGCCGTTTTGAGTATGCGCATAGAGACGGGCCGGAAGCACCTTTGTATTATTTATAACCAACACGTCTCCGGACTTTAAATATTCCGTAACGTCTCTGAATATACGGTGCTCTATGTTTCTCTTTGCCCTGTCGTACACCAACAGCCTCGACGAATCGCGCGGAGTCGCCGGCGTTTGTGCTATCAATTCTTCCGGTAAATCGTAATAAAAATCGCTTTTTTTATACTGCATGCTAATCTTCGTCTCTAAAATCCTTGTCGAACATGGAAACCTGCTGTCTCTGTTTTTCGCTCATTTTATAACCGAGATGTTCATATCCCCCACGTAAAATCATTCTGCCGCGAGGAGTGCGAGCAATAAATCCGAGCTGTAAAAGATAGGGCTCGTAAACATCCTCTATTGTACCCGGGTCTTCGTTTATAGTGGCCGCGAGCGTTTCGAGTCCGACAGGCTTTCCGTCGAACTTTTCTATCATGGCGCGCAAAAGGGCGCGGTCCACTTCATCGAGCCCGAGTTCGTCAACTTCCATTTTAGTCAGCGCAAACTTTGCGTCGGCCGCCGTCACGGCAGAATTTCCGTTTATCGTGGAAAAGTCGCGCACACGCTTCAAAAGCCTGTTGGCTATACGGGGAGTGCCTCTGCTGCGACGTGAAATTTCTTCGGAAGCGGCGTCTTGTATATCGATACCGAGCGTATGTGCGGAACGCGCGACTATTTCTTTCAGTTCCTCCGGAGAATACATTTCAAGACGGCAGATTATTCCGAATCTGTCTCTCAAAGGATTGGCTATCATTCCTGCTCGCGTCGTCGCGCCTATAAGAGTAAATTTTTTGAGCGAAAAACGGATATTCCTTGCGCTTGGACCCTTGCCGACTATTATATCGAGAGCGTAGTCCTCCATGGCGGAATACAGTATCTCCTCCACGCTGTGATTCAAACGGTGTATTTCGTCGATAAAGAGTACGTCTCCCTCATTCAAATTCGTCAGAATGGCGGCAAGGTCGCCGCTGCGCTCTATCGCCGGAGCGCTGGTCATTTTCAACTGTCCGCCCATTTCGTTGGATATAATATGCGCGAGGGTTGTTTTGCCGAGTCCGGGAGCGCCGTATAGGAGAACGTGCTCCAAAACTTCGCCGCGCTGTTTGGCGGCGTTCATATACACTTTTAAATTCTCTTTGACCTTCGTCTGACCGACGTACGCGTCGAGCGTTTTCGGACGAAGCACGTTTTCTTCAAAATCGTATTCGCCCTTTGTGCTCTGAACCAAACGCTGTTCGCCGTCGCCGAATTCCTCATCCTCTTCGAAAAACATATTTACATCCCTTTAAGTGCGTTCATTATTATATCTTCCACAGAGTTTGCTCCGTTCTCTTTTGCGCGAGCAATGGCCTTAACGCTCTCCTGACGCGTAAAGCCGAGAGTCATTAACGCCACTACCGCATCTTCGTCGTCTGCGGATACGGAAGGCATTGCCGCGGCTTTGGATTCGCCTTCGGCAGTCGAGATAACGGCAACCTTTTCGCGGAGCTCCAAAATAATACGCTCCGCCGTCTTCTTACCGAGCCCCTTAACGGAGGAAAGACGCTTCAAGTCGTTTGTGGCTATCGCCGCCGCAATCTCTCCGGCGCGCATGCCGGAAAGTATTGAAATACCCATTTTGGGACCGACGCCGGAGACGGAGATAAGTTTTAAAAACATCTCCTTTTCTTCCGTAGACGCAAAGCCGTACAGAGACATTCCGTCCTCTTTGACTTGAAGATATGTGTAGAGCTCTCCCTCAGTCTTGCCGGCAAGTTTGTCGTATGCCGACGAGGAAACGGAGAGTTCGAAACCGACGCCCGATGACGTCACGATCAGCGCGGTGTCCGTATTCAGAGATTTGATTTGTCCTTTAACGTATCCTATCATAACTACCTTATGCCGAATAGTTTTCCGAAACGCGAAGTGTGTGCATGACAGAGTGCAACCGCAAGAGCGTCTGCGGCGTCGTCGGGACGCGGAATTTTCTGCAAATGCAAAAGAGACGTAACTACATGCTGCATCTGTATCTTATCTGCCTTTCCGTAGCCCGTGAGCGACTGTTTTATCTGGTTGGGAGTATATTCGTACAGCTTGCCGCAATATTTAATGCAGGTGAGTAGCATGACGCCCCTCGCATGGGCAACCGGTATTCCCGTAGTGATGTTTTTAGAGAAAAACAGCTCTTCTACCGCTATTTCTTCGGGCTTATACTTGTTGAGAATCTTATTTATCCCCTCTTCGAGCATTGCCAAACGAACGGGCAGACTCTCGTCCTTTGGAGTAAGAACCACTCCGTAATCCACCGCAACGGTGTTGTCGTTTGCTTGTTTTTCCACGACTCCGTAACCCATTGTAGCGAGCCCGGGGTCAAGTCCCAGAATAATCATCGCGTATCCCCGACAAAAAACTTGATTTATCGGCTTTTTTTATTTATAATTATATTGTAATTAAATTTTGCCAATAAGTCAACTTATTAAAGGACGGTAAAGGAATGAAACTGTGGGAAGGACGTTTTGAAAAGCCGACCGCAAAGAGCGCGGACCTTTTCAACGACTCGCTGCCATTCGATAAAAAGCTGTGGGCGGTTGATATAACCGCTTCCGTAGCGCACGCCACCATGCTCGGCAAGTGCGGCATAATTTCAGACGAAGAATGCGATAAGATCGTCGGCGGTCTCAAAACCATATACGGCCGCATAGAACGCGGAGAACTTGAAATTGTCGGCGCCGAGGACATTCACTCGTTCGTGGAAAACGAGCTTGTAAAGGAAATAGGCGAAACAGGCAAGAAATTACATACGGCAAGAAGCCGCAACGATCAGGTAGCAACCGATTTCAGACTGTATGTCAGAGCCTCGTTCGACAAAATAAAAAATAGTCTCGGACGATTGATACGCTCGCTTTGCGACCGCGCGAACGACGGGCTCAAATACATAATGCCCGGGTACACGCATTTGAGAAAAGCGCAGCCCATATGCGCCGGACATTTCTTCAATGCATATTCGGAAATGTTTTTAAGGGATATGGAGAGAGTTACCGAAAGCAGATTGCGCATGAACGTCATGCCGCTCGGCAGCGGCGCGCTCGCCGGAACCTCCTATCCTATCGACAGAAATATAACCGCAAAACTTCTCGGTTTCGATAAACCGTGCGGAAATTCTTTGGACGGAGTTTCCGACAGGGATTTCGTCGCCGAATATCTCTTCGACGGCTCGATGATCTTATCTCATCTCTCCCGTCTTTGCGAGGACATTATCTTATATTCCACCGAGGAATTCGGATACTTTGAAATCTCCGACGAATATTCCACGGGGTCGTCCATAATGCCGCAGAAAAAAAATCCCGATATCCCCGAACTCATCCGCGGAAAAACGGGAAGAGTTTACGGCCATCTGATGGCGATTCTGACTACCATCAAAGCCATTCCTCTCGCTTACAATAAGGACCTGCAAGAGGACAAAGAGGGATTATTCGACGCCGAAGCTCAAATTATCGGGTGCATTGATATTATGGCGGAATTACTCCGCAACATATCTTTAAAACACGCGAACATGAAGAGAGCGGCCGAGAGCGAATTCTGTTGCGCGACCGACGTGGCCGACTACCTCGCTAAAAAGGGCATGCCCTTCCGTTCGGCGCATGCGGTAACCGGAAAAATCGTGCGTTGGTGCATCGAAAACAAGCGTACTCTGCAAAATATGACCGCAGAAGAATATAAAACGTTCGACCCTCTATTTGAAGAGGATATCTGCGAAGTCGTAAAAGCGTGGGCTTGCGCAAAGGCGCGCACTTCGGAAGGCGGAGCCTCCCCCGTTTCCGTAAGACAGAATCTAAAAACCATCAAAAAACGTTTGGACAAATTGACCGAAACCCGATAACTTAAAATTCGAAAAGCCGCCGCGCAAACACATTTGCGCGGCGGCTTTGATTTCGGCACAACTCCTCCGAAATATCAGAACTATTTATAACTTTCCGCCAAGGATTTGAAAGCCGGAAGCGAACGCCGTATCATTTCCGGCGAAACGCAGTATGAAATCCTCACATATCCCGACGCGCCGAAATCGTCGCCGGCCACAAGCAACAACTCGTAACGTTTTGCACGCTCCGCAAAGCGAACGGCGTCCTCTTCGAGAGCTTTTACAAACATATAAAAAGCGCCGTCGGGCCTTACAACGCTGTATCCGTATTCTTCAAGCGCGGACATGAGAATATCGCGGTTGCTTTTGTAAACGTCTATATCGGAAGTTTTATCGTAGACTTTTGCAACGAGCCTCTGGAACAAATTGGGAGCGCAGACATAGCCGAGAGCTCTTCCGGCGCCGCATATTCCGGCATAGACTTCTTCCCATTCCCCCATGCTATTGTTTACGGCTATATATCCTATTCTTTCGCCGGGCAGCGAAAGACTTTTGGAATACGAATAGCACACTATACTGCGTTTATAATAATTCATTATATAGGGAACTTTTATCGATTTGTCAAACACGAGCTCGCGATAGGGCTCGTCTGATATAATATATATCTCCGTTCCGTGCTCGGAAGAATATTTTTCAAGCATTTTCGCAAGACGCTCTATTTCCTCTTCGCCGTAAACCACGCCCGACGGATTGTTTGGAGAATTTATAATAACTGCCTTGGTCTTTGGAGAAAGCGCCCTTTCTATTTGTTTGAAGTCTATACGGAAGGTGTCTTTCAGACATTCCGCCACAACGAGTTTTCCTCCGGCATTTTCAACAAACACTCTGTACTCCGGAAAAAAAGGAGCCAGCACCACAACCTCTTCGCCCACATTCAAAATGGCGTTCAACGTTATGGTAAGCGAGGCCGCCGCGCCGCAAGTCATGTAGAGGCAGTCCGCAGAAAGCGTTGTAGAAAAGCGGCTGTTTATGTAATCGGCAATGGCCTTGCGCACGGAAAAATCTCCTTGGGCGGAAGTATAACCGTGCAGAGCCACCGGATCGGTGTTTGCAATAATCTCTTCAAGCGCGCTCTTCACTTCCGGCGGAGCCGGAACGCTGGGATTGCCGAGAGAAAAATCATACACATTCTCCTCGCCTATTTCCGCCTTGCGCTTTTTTCCGTATTCGAACAGCTCGCGTATTGACGAACGAACCTTGCCGAGATTTACGTTTTTGACGTTTAACATTTTATACCTTCGTAAATTATTATTTTCGATTATAACACCGAAAAGCTCTTTTGACAAGAGTTATCCCGTTAAATCTTTACGGAATGAGCGCATTATTCTGTTCTCTATGCGCGAAACCTGCACTTGCGAAACGCCGAGCATTCCGGCCACTTCGCTCTGGGTCATATCTCTGAAATAGCGGAGTATTATGACTTTTCTGTCTCTTTCGGGCAAATTCGATATGGCGGCCTTTAATTGCAGAGAATCTATTATTTCTTCCTGATTGTCCAAAGAGGGGAGTTTGTCCAAAAGTTCCTGCCCCTTCTCGTCTTTATAGTCTCCGCGGTCGTATATCGAAACGGGCATGCGCGTTGAGCCCATGGTAAAGACAACTTCACTCTCCGGCATATTGAATTGTTCGGATATATCTTTTACCGTCGGCTGTGCGCCGTGGTCGGAAGAGTATTGCTCTATAAACTTATTTATTTGTTTTGCGGCGCTTTTTATGGCTCGGGAAACCTTTATGCTGCCGTCGTCGCGCATAAATCTTTTTATCTCTCCGGCAATCATCGGCACGGCATAAGTCGAAAAACGTACGCCGAAAGACTCGTCAAACCCGTTTATGGCTTTTAACAGCCCGAGTCCGGCAAGCTGATAGAGGTCGTCGTACTCCACGCCTTTATTCAGATATCTGCGCACGATAGACTTGATTAAATTATTATTTTCCATCAACAAAACTTCTTTTGCCGATGAATCTCCGTTCTTTGCTCTGCGTATGAGGTCGTTCGTCTCTTCGACGTCAAGCATTCTCCACTTCCGGTTTAAAACTTTTTGACATATAGACGACCGTACCTTCACCGCTGACGGATTCCACGTTGAATTCGTCCATAAAAGTCTGCATTATGGTAAAGCCCATACCGCTGCGTTCGTCGGAAGGCATCGACGTATAAAAGGGCTGTATCGCCTTTTTTATATCGGCTATACCCGTACCCCTGTCGCTTACCTTTATATGTAGTTTATCCTCCTCTATCTCACACTCCACCGTAACCATGCCGCATGTATCTTTATACGCGTGTACCGTGCAGTTTGTAACCGCTTCGGACACCGCCGTCTTAACGTCTGACAAATCGGAGAGCGACGGATTGAGTTCGAGGCAAAAAGCCGCAACCGCGTCGCGTGCAAACGCCTGATTTCTCGGATAGGAATAGAATTGAAGTTTTAAATAATTTTTGCTCATACGCTCCTCTTTACTCCGCCTTGGGAATAATTGAATATATACCGCTTAAATTCAAAATTTTATCGGCGGAAAAGTTGGGTTTTTGCACATATATCGGCACATTCAGTTTGTCGGCTTTTTTGTATCTGCCTATAAGAAAACCTATGCCCGTGGAATCCATAAACGCAACCTCGGAAAGATCTATAATGATTTTTTTAACGTTGGAATTTTCGTCTATCAGTCTGTCGCAACGCGAACGTGCTTCTCGCGACGAATATTCGTCCATCTCTCCCGACAGGTTTATATAGAGAATTCTATCCCTTATATACCCCGTAACTACCATACGCATACTCCGTGGTTTTTTAAAAATATTACTATATAACATTGCAAAAAATATGTAAAAAGTTGCAAAAACAGGCGAAATTTTGTCGTTTGCACATTTTGCGTTTGTTTTAAAAAAATCTGTTGAAACAAAGAAAAATCACTTGACAAAATTTTAAGGGTATATTATTATAATTTAGCGTTGCGCGAGAGCGTAAACAGTTGCGAGGGACTTTAGCTCAGTTGGTTAGAGCGGTCGGCTCATAACCGATTGGTCCGCGGTTCGAGTCCGTGAAGTCCCACCATTCGCCGCAATGCGGCAACCTCTCCATATAGGCAATATGGAAGTACGGCCCGATAGCTCAGTTGGTTAGAGCGCCAGCCTGTCACGCTGGAGGTCGACGGTTCGAGCCCGTTTCGGGTCGCCAAACTTATTTTTATTCTGCGCCGAAAGGCGTTTCGCCTTGGTAGCTCAGTCGGTAGAGCGGTGGACTGAAAATCCATATGTCGGCGGTTCGATTCCACCCCAAGGCACCACCCCTGTGGGTTCGTGCTGGTGTAGCTCAACTGGCAGAGCAGCTGATTTGTAATCAGCAGGTTGTGGGTTCGATTCCAATCACCAGCTCCACAAGTCAACTGCCCCACGAAAAATGTGGGGTTAAAATATATTCGGGCGGATTGCAGAGTGGCCAAATGCATCAGACTGTAAATCTGACGTCTCCGACTTCGGTGGTTCGAATCCACCTCCTCCCACCAGCAACAGGCACTGACAAAAGTCAGTGCCTGTTGCCGTGTGTACGGATATGTTCAATCCATCCGCTGTTCCGGCAAGCAAACGGAGTTTGCAATGCTCTGCCGAGGAGCACCTTTTTGAGAAACGGCGGAATTTACCTACACTATTACATATTATATATTCCATATATATTAAAAGACGGGCGTTACAATTAACGCCCGTCTTTATAAACTCGATTTTTATTTTTTTACGCTCGATTTTAACGTATTTAAATCAGTCTCGATACCTACGCTCTTTAAAAACTCAACATCCTTTTCGGTAAATACATTTGCCTTGTCGTTCGCCGCACTTCGGGCGAGTTTTTTATCGACTTTTCTTACAGACAGCCAAACAAACGGATAAGAAACGAAATGCCAAAGCGCAAGAAAGAAGTCTTTGATTTTTTGCTTCATAACGGCTTAAACCTCTAAATTATTTTCTTTACTTATCAGTCAATGCAAGATTGACAATTTTCTTGTGAGATTTTACGGCGTATTGATATGTCTTGTATGCGCCGCTGTTTTCCCGTTCTTCCACATAGAACAGCACCAAATCGCTATCGTCTATCATCGAAACGTTGCGAAAGAATATCGAAGTGTACCACCACTCCTTGCGTTTCAGAGGACAGCAAAGATCCTCATACTCCTTTCGCCGAAACCAATGCGGAGGTTTGCGTAAGTCCCTTTCGAGCGGAAAACAAAATATCCTCTGAATATTATACTCCGGAGCCTGCGCTTTTTTTGCCGTTACAATGTCATACACAAGATCGTCAAAACTACTCAAACCGCCAAAAAGAAAAGTGCGAACACCGTCTGCAATCGCCCTATCGATTTCCATTACAGTCCTTGCTTTCAGTTCTTCGGTTATCTCAACCTCAAAATGTCCGAAGCAAGAGCATACTTTTTCCGTATCACACATAAGAAGCGCCGCTCCCGAGAGAACGGCACTCCGTAGAATACCGTTCCATGGTTGCTACGCCAAATAAACCCTTTCTTGTAGAAAAAAAACAGTTTGAAACAGGTATCACTACCATTATTCATATGTTTTTTTTCTACAAATAATACGTTCTATCCTGTTAAGGGCAAAATGAGAGTTTATTAAATTCAGCGTAGCAATAATATTATAACACTTATATTTAAAAATATCAACAAAGTACGAGCAAAAAATTTTTTTTGCTTGTTTATTTTTATCCCGTAAAATAAAGAAGCGCCGCTCCCGAGAGAACAGCGCTCCGTAGAATACCGTTCCATGGTTGCGACTCCATATAAACTCCTTTCTTGCAGAAAAAACAGTTTGAAACAGGTATTACTGCCATTATCCATATGCCTTTTCTACGCAAAAAACGTGTTCTGCTCTTACAAGAACATTATCGAAGTTTTATTTATCATGAAGTCGCATTAATGTTATAGCATGCCCACTTTAAAATATCAACAAAGTGCAGGCATAAAAATTTCTTTATAATTATTGTATGTCTCAATTACGGATATCGGATATATGTTTGACATATCAAGCGAAATAAATTAAAATTGGAATACGTCGGAGACGAAAGAAAGCACGTTCCGCGAGCCGCCGCTTCGAGGGCGGAGGAACGAAAACTTATCCGGAAGAGGTACTCAAATGGGCAAAGGAAAAAATTTAAAGATGCAATTATTGCAGAATTATTTCTCAATCGAGGGAAATATTGCAACGTTGAAACTTGTATACGACACTTTTTCGGAGCTCATAAATCCGAATTTCGGAGACGGGAACATAGAGAAACTGAACGACAAACTCTTTTCCGACGTGCACGAGGCCGTATCGCTGCTGCCGCGGAAATTCAAGCTGAATTTGCAGATAGTCATAAAAGATTTCGGCGATTACGACAAAGAGGAATGTGATAAAATAATCAAGCAAAACATATACCTTGCCGCATACCGCACAATTAAAGAAAACAACAAAAAATTGGTCAGCGGCTGGTCTTTGATAGGCGTCGGAGCAATCATTCTGGTCATAAGTTACTTCTTACATAATTATAATTTATGGTTCGACTTAATAAATATAAGCGGCACGCTATTTGTCTGGGAGGGCGTAAACACGGCTTTTCTGCAAAGAAATCTCGAAAATAAGGCCACAAGGACTCTCGCAAAGTCCATTGAGAACATTACGATCGTCGGTTCCGACGAAATATAATCAGATAAACATAACAAGAGGCGCCGAAACAATTCGGCGCCTCTCGCTTAAAATGGGTAAATCACAAATTTTTCGCGTCAAAATACGGAATTTTACTCGTGGTCCATTACCCAATAACCGCCCTCATGCTGTAAAGGCGGAAAAGTCGTACCCTTTTCAAGATAGGTCTTTTCGTTGTCGTGGCTGTTGCCGTTTTTATCGTATGCCTTATAGTGGCAAGACATAGGAACGGTATCTCCGGACCTGAATTTTTCCATAATTATTCCCCCTATACCTCTATTATGCGCCGCTCGTCGGGACATTATGTAAGCTCGGGAAAAAGAAATTTTTAAAATTCGGAAATTGCCCGTTTAAAAATAAATAAAATGCGGTATATATTAAATGAACAAAGGAAGACGGTAGGCGTCGGGCGGCAGAGTTACCTGTTGGGTACGTGCCCGAAAACGGGTTGCCTCTTCTGCGACCACCGCAGCCTCCCCAAGTTATAAATTTTATAATTGAAGGAGATTTGTTATGAAACATTATTTACAGACCAGAAACAACAACAATTACGACCTTTTTGACGCTTTCGACGACTTCTTCAAGCCCATGTTCTTCGATGAAAGCAAGGAATTGAGGACGGACATCAAGGAAACGGACAGCGCATATGAACTCGATATGGAATTGCCCGGCTACGCAAAGAACGAAATCAAGATTTCGCTCGACAACGGATATCTGAACATAGAAGCCTCCAAGCAGAAAAAAGAAGAGAACAATAAAAAGTATTTGCGGAGAGAAATTTCCGAAAGGACTTCGAGAAGCTATTATGTAGGCTCCGACGTAAAGCGCGAACAAATCAAAGCCAAATATGAAAACGGCATGCTTACTTTGACTCTTCCCAAAGAATCCCCGAAGCAAATACAGTCCAACAACTTTATAGACATCGAATAAAATTATATAAAGCGCCCCACGGAATGTTCCGTGGGGCGCTTTTATTTATTTTCACTTTATTATATTTCCGCTTTATTATATTTCCGCTTTATTATATTTCCGACTTTCTCTGATTTTGCCCGTCGTCGTCCTCAATTTCGGCAGAAACGGCCGGAAAATCCACCCAAAAAGTGGCTCCGCTGCCCTCTTCGCTGTCAACTCCGAAATCAAACGAATGATTCTCCAATATCACCTTCACTATATTCAGACCCAACCCCGTGCCTTTTACCGGCCGCGTGTGGTTTTCCTCCGAACGAAAATATCTATCCCAGATATTGGGAATATCTTCCTTCGATATACCCTTGCCCGTGTCGCGGACGGACAGTTTTATTCTGGTTCCGTCCAAATTCGATTTCAGACTGACATAGACGGTCTTATCCTCTCCCGTATAACTTACGGCATTGCCCAAGAGATTGTAAATGACCTGCGATATCTTCTCCTCATCCGCGCGAGTATACCTGTCCGCCTCGATATCGACCATAAGATTGTATCCGCTCTCTTGCAAATAGCCGAACTTATTTATTATGCCGTAAAGCAATTCGGTGAGATTGAATACTTTGGCGTTTATCATGTCGAGGTTCGAACTTACCTTCGACACCGAAAGGACATCGTTGACGAGACCGGTGAGCCTGTCCGCCTCGTCTATAATCACTTGAAGGTGTTTATTGCGTTTTTCGGGATTGTCGCCGGAAATTTCACGCACCATCGAGGCGTAGGCCTTTATCATCGTCAACGGGGTCTTTAAATCGTGCGTGACGTTGGCGAGTATCTCGCGCTGGAAGTCGCCGCTTTTCTTCACTTCGTCGCGAACTTCGTTCAAAGTGTCGGAAAGCTGCGCCACTTCGCGATAATCCGCATTGCTGAATTGCACGGAATAGTCGCCCTTTGCAAGGCGGACTGCCGAATCCGACAGGGATTTGAAGCCGCGCGTGAGTTTTTGAGAGATGGAATAGGCTATTATGAACGCGATAAACAGAGCCACTACGCTTATGAGCAGCAGATAAATCTGCATTGCCGTAACCGTATCGCGCACGACTCCGAGAGGACTTGAAACGAGGAGCACTCCGTTTCCGCCGTCATAATGCACATTTGTGCAAAAATTCATAAAGCCTTCGGAACGGTATACGGCGTCTTTATCGCCCGTAAGCGAGGCGTGTTTCAACGCCTCGGAAATCCTGTCCGCGGAGACCTCTGTACCGGAAGGGCTCAACACTTCGCCGTCCTCGGAAAACACATAGGCGACTATTCCCTCTTCGCGATAGTGCAAAAACACGCTTTCGAGTATTTGGGCGTCCGGTCCGAAATCCATTGCCATGACTACTTCTTTGCCTACGTTTACCACTCTTTCACGATATTGGGCTTCGAGCGTTGTGGAGACGACGATATAGAACACCACGTCCACAAGCACGAGCAAAATGACGCTCAAAAGGCAAAAATACGCAAACAGAACAGTATTCACGCTTTTCAGTTTGAGTTTTTTCGACGGACTTTTTTCAGACTTCAAATTTATACCCCAGCCCACGCAGAGTGACTATAAACTTGCGATATTGTTTCAGATTGGAGCGGAGCATTTTTATGTGAGTATCGACCGTTCTGTCGTCTCCGTAAAAATCGAAGCCCCAAACGTCCATCAATAATTTTTCGCGAGTCAACGCTATTCCCTTATTCTTCACGAAATAAAACAGAATTTCGTATTCTTTGGGGGTCAAATCTATTTTTTCGCCGTCAACATACACGTTTCTGCCCGTCATATCCACCGTAAGTCCCTCGAAAGAAACTATATCGCCGGAGACGTCGTCGCGATAACGTTTTAATACGGCATGAATTCTTGCCATGACTTCTTTGGGCGAAAACGGTTTGGTCACATAGTCGTCCGCGCCGATTTCGAAGCCGAAAAGTTTGTCGTACTCTTCTCCGCGAGCGGAGAGCATGATAACAGGAATATTCTTGATTTTTTTGATTTCCTTGACGGCGGAAAAGCCGTCGAGGCGAGGCATCATTACATCCATGAGAATGATATCGAAGTCGGATTCCCGACACATTCTTACGGCCTGCATGCCGTCCGCGGCCTCGTATGCCTCTCCTCCCTCGAATTCAACATATTCTTTCAGAACGTTCCTTATCATTTCTTCATCGTCGGCAATTAAAACTTTCATCATCTACTCCGTTTGATTTAAATATACTTCACTTTAATAATAAACTCCGATACAGACAATTATTTAATACAAATATGAAATATAAGTGAAATTTAAAGAAAGTGTAACATAAAAATATTTTCAAGTCAATTAAAAATATTTTATCGAAAAGCGTTGACAGAGCCGACAAAGGGTGCTATAATGCATATACAAACAAATGTTTACATGCTGTTTTTCGGGTAATTTATTGCAGATGTAAGCAGAAATCGGAAATTTCCGTCGGGAAAGCCAGTTCTCCATTCTCCCGACGGGAATTTTCAATTTAAAAATATATGCGAGGCGTTAAAAGTCAATGATTGACGAGAGAAAACTTGAAATTCTGACGGAGAGCGCAAAGTATGACGTGAGCTGTTCTTCGTCGGGTTCGAAAAGAAAGAATACCTCCGACGGGCTTGGAAACGCTTCCGTCGGGGGCATCTGCCATTCGTTTACGCCCGACGGACGATGCATTTCTCTTTTGAAAATTCTAATGAGCAACGAGTGTCTGTACGACTGCGAATATTGTCCGAACAGGCGCAGCGCAGACGTGCCCAGAGCAAGGCTGACTCCCGACGAGATATGCGAGTTGACTGTAAATTTTTATAAAAGGAATTATATAGAAGGGCTATTCCTCTCGTCCGCAGTATTCGACGCTCCCGATAAGACGATGGAGCTTTTGTGCGAAACTGTGACAAAGCTCCGAAAAACATACAATTTCAACGGATATATTCACCTGAAAGGCATACCTAACGCCGACAGCGCCCTTATGATGCGCGCGGCGAAGATTGCAGACAGAATGAGTTACAATATCGAGCTACCCAGCGAGAAGTCGCTGAAACTTCTGGCGCCGCAGAAAAGCAAACAGAGCCTTCTCTTGCCCATGCGCGAGCTGAAAGAGGCGATGGATTACGACCGAATAAACAAAGTGCGGAAAAACAGGGTTTTGCCGGCCGGACAGACCACGCAGATGATAATAGGCGCGTCGCCCGAAAGCGACGGAAAAATTTTAAAGCTGACAGAATCGCTTTACAGAAATATGAATTTGAAAAGGGTGTACTACTCCTCTTATATTCCCGTGGTAAAGTCGCCGAAATTGCCGACGGTCGGCGTGGGACTGCTTCGGGAACACAGACTGTATCAGGCGGATTGGCTAATAAGGTTTTACGGATTCGACGTGGACGAAATTTGCGGCGAGGACGAAAATCTTTCTGCCGATTACGATCCGAAATGCGCATGGGCCTTGAAAAATATGCAGCTGTTCCCCGTTGAAATAAACAGCGCGCCGCTCGCTATGCTGTTACGCGTGCCCGGGATCGGCGCGAAGGGGGCATATAAGATATGCGAGGCGAGAAAATTCGGGAAACTCGACTTCGATAATCTTGCAAAAATGCGCATAATATTGAAAAGGGCCAAGCATTTTATCACATGCAAGGGGAAATTTTACGGTTCGGATAGCCTTGCGCAAGTTAAAACTTCGCTTTTATTGGAGGGTACGGAGCAATCTCGCGTTCAACTTTCGATGTTTTCGGACCTCTCCACTTCGCTTTCGGTCCTGACCGGTGAATTATGAAAATTTTTATTACCGACGGCGGCTCCGACAGTTTCTTTACCGCCGTATTCGAGGCGTATAATCAGAGCGAGTGCGCGATAACCTCTAACAATCAGATTCAGATGAGCTTTGACAGCCAGATAATTTACGTTGCCGCCGACCAACGCAAAAGCGCTCGCGTTCAACGGGGAATTTCCAAATACGACGACAGAGCGATTGGGGACATTCTGCTCGTTTTGAGAAGCGGCGACAACATGAAGGAACAAATAGCCTATGAATATATCAGACGCATACTCGAACGCAAGACGCCTATAAATAAGGCTTACAACATACCGGAAGTCATAATTTTTAACGAGTTGAAAGAGAAAGTGACAGGCGAAATCCATAACATGAAGGGATTTATGCGATTTATGGAGAGCGGCAACGGCGCCTATTACGCGCCTTATGCTCCGGACCACGACATAACCGACCTGCTTATGCCGCACTTTGCAAGGAGATTCTCAAACGAAAAATTCGTAATTCACGACGTCCGAAGAAAGATTGCCGGAATATATGACGGGCACGATTGGGTCATCGGATACGCAGGCGAAGCGGAAGTCTATCTCTCCGAATACGAAAAGGCATTTCAAACGCTGTGGAAAATGTACTATAATTCCGTAAATATAAAAGAGCGCCCTCACGAAAAACAAATGAAGGGCTACATGCCTGTGAGATATTGGAAATTTATGCCTGAAAAAAATTGAAATCGGAAAAGTTTTATAATTCCGGAGGAATAAAAAAATGCCGCCGAGCGGCATTTTTCTATTCCGTTATTTTTTTCATAAAGTCGGCGAGTACGCCGTCATAAGATTCTATCTTTCCGAGGTCGGCAGCAAGAGTCAATTCGGGATCGATGGGGATTTTTGCAACCGCCGGAATACCGTATTCGAGAGCGAGCGCGTCAACTCCGCTTTCGCCGAATACGGAAATCTTTCTGCCGCAATCGGGACATTTAATATAGCTCATATTCTCTACTATTCCCAAAACCGGAATATTCATCATATTGGCCATATTTACGGCCTTTTTGACTATCATTCCGACGAGATCCTGCGGAGTAGTTACAACCACTATTCCGTCGATGGGAATACTTTGGAATACCGTGAGAGGCACGTCGCCGGTGCCGGGAGGCATATCTATAAACATTATGTCTACTCCCGTCCAAATAACGTCCGTCCAGAATTGCATAACCGTACCGGAGATTAACGAGCCGCGCCAAACTACGGGTTCCTCTTCGTTTTCAAGGAGAACGTTCATGGAAATAAGCTGAATTCCGCTCTCCGTAACGACCGGCAATATTCCGAGGTCGCTTCCCGTTGCGCGCTCTTTTACTCCGTACATTTTCGGAATGGACGGACCGGTTATGTCGGCGTCCATTACCGCGGTAACTTTTCCGCTCGATTGCGCCGCGGCAGCGAGCAAAGCGCAAGTCATGGATTTACCCACTCCGCCCTTACCGCTTACTACGGCTATTACTTTTTTTATCTGGCTCAATTCGTGAGGTTTTTTAATAAGACTCTGCTTATCTCGCGAGGAACAGTTCTTACCGCACGACGAGCAATCGTTGTTGCAATTTTCCGCCATAGTTCTCCTTATAATATTCAGTCTGTTTCGACAATTAATATCCTATTCATTTTAAATAGGAGACAAAAAAAAGTCAAGCTATAAAGCAATTTACTTGCAAAATAAAAAAATATCTGCTAAAATAGCTGTACTGTGCTGGGTGGGGAGTTTGCGGTGCCCTGAACCTGCAATCCGCAATAGCAGGACCGACCGTCTTTCCCGACGGAGCATGTGGAAGGCCGCGCCTTATAAGGAGTGTTGATTTCAAGGTCTCATGCAATCGCAGGCTGCGAACCGTGTCAGGATAGGGATATAGCAGCACTAAACAGTTATCGCGGTGTGCCATGAGGTAGCTTTGACGGAGCCACCTGTAAGGTTTACGCTTCGGCATGCGCCGGCAAAAAAGACTGCACAGCTTTTGAAGAGAACGGCTGCGGAAATTCCGCAGCCGTAATTATTAGGCAGATTTAGGCATATTTTCCATAAAACTTTAAGCGCCGCGGCAGAACCGCGGCGCTAATTTTCATTTTAAAAATATCCTGTACACTTTAAGACAACGCACGTTATCGCAAGCAGAACGAGATAGATACTGAACCACTTGTACTCGGCCTTTTGTATGACCTTCAACATAACCTTTATTGCAAACAGTCCGGCAATCGCCGATGTGATAAAGCCGAGAGCTATCGCCCAACCGAAGTTGCCGCCGTATGTAGCGAATTCGGCCTGTAAAGTTCCCTTATATAGTCCCTTGCCGAGTTCGAGAACAAAACCTCCCAAAATGACGGGTATGGACATGAGAAAAGAGAATTTTGCGACTTCCTCGCTCTTTCCTCCCGCGAGCGTTCCGGCACATATGGTAGATCCGCTGCGCGAGATGCCCGGGAAGATTGCAAGCGCCTGCGCGATACCCATGGGTATCGCCGTTTTATAGCCTATGGGCAAGGTATTCTCCTTTCGCTTTGCAATTATTTCAGTTATGAACAGCACGGCCGCGGTGATAAGGAAACATATGCAGAGCAATACGGCCGCCCACTCCCAATCATAGAAATAATAATCCAAATCAAGAACGGACGAAACGACGCCCAATATAACCGCCGGAATGGTAGCAAGCACCAAAAAACCCAGAGTTTTAAACGGCTTTTTGAAGAGAGCTATTATGTCTTTATAAAATATCACACATACGGCCACGAGAGTGCCGAGATGCAACATTACTGATATAAATTGAGCGTTTGCGCTGCTTACGCCGAGTACATTCTGAAAAAACGAGAGATGTCCCGACGAAGATACGGGTAAAAATTCCGTAAGTCCTTGTACAAGTCCGAGGACTACCGCTTGCCAGATTTCCATGTCGAACCTTCCTTAAATTATTTACCTAAATCAAGCAAATCCTGATAGGTGGATTGATTTTTCGTAACCGTCTCTTCTTTGTTGAATTGAGTCATTATCTGCGTTCTGCGAATTGAAGAAATTTCGGAAATGTTCTGACTCTTTACCCATTCATAAAAGAGATTTTCGAAAGTGCCATCCACTTCCGTATTGGCTTCCCAATTCGCCTCGGAATATACTTCGCCGCCTTCGCTTGTGTAAGTATTGGTTACGTAAATAAGGTGCCAACCGTAATCGCCGGCGCACACGTTAAACGAGCCCGGGCCCTTATCTATCGCTTTTTGCGCCGCACATTCAAATTCTTTGATATATCCGGTAGAATCGCCAATATTTACCGAATAGCCGAGATACTTCGAAAGTATCGCCGTATCGGTCGTATAAGCGTACTGCAATTCGTTCACTGCGGAAAGAGCCTTATACTGCACGCTGTCCTTTCTGAACATGTCGACTTTGAAAGCCGCATTGTTTTCGGGAAGCTCGACTTCGCCTTCCGCATATATAAATTTGCCGTAATCTATTTCCTTCTTTTGAGAATCCGAATAGAGATTTTCGGCAGTGAGCGAGGTGTAATAACCCTCGTTTCCCGTTGCCGGATCGTAATCCGTAAATTTAACTTTATCGCCGCCGAGAACAAAATCAACGTAGGCCTTGAACTCCGCAAGCATATCGTCTATCGTGAGTCTGTTAGGAATGAGCCGATAGCCTCCGTCTTCCAATTCGTAAACTTTTCCGTTGTAAGAATATTGACCGATATATTTATCGAGAGGCTTATATTGAGAGTCGTTGATAAGATTGTTTTTAAAGAAAAGATAATTTCTGTCGTTATCCTTGCCGGCATAGTACTTTTCGCCTGCAACCCACCCTTCGTCATCGGCCTTGAAAGAATAATCGGTAGCGCCGTTGAACCAAGCGCCGCGCTGGTCGGTGGTGATTATCTTCTTCATCAATTTGTTTCTTTCGATATAGTAATCGGCCTTATAACCGCTCTCCTCCGTGTCGTCGGCGTAGAGAGTCTGTAACGTCTTTAAATTCGCGCTCTGTCTTGCGCTGAACGGCAGCAGTATATTGTAGACATAGCCGAATGTGCCGCCGCCGTCGGTCGAGGGAGAATAGAGTATGAAAGAAGTATCGGAGAGACTGTCCATTGTAGACGTAAAGCCGGACGCGTCCGCAGAGAGCTGTTGACTGTCAACAAGGCTCTTGTAAACGGAAGCGAGATAGAGGTATTTACCGTCGTCGGTAAGTTTACTCTCCTGCTCCTTTTCGTACAAGTCGTAATATTTGTTAATCACTCGGTTTTCAAGTTGAGCCACATATTCGTCGTTTATATACGATATACCGGTTTCTACATCCAAAAGGTCGTCGGTTTCGGGATTAACAAGATTATTTGTGATAAGCGTCGATATAAAATTATTATATGCCTCTGTACGCGAAACTCTGTTTGTTCCTTCGAGAGCGTCGTCTTTATATGCGCCGCTGTCCGCAAGCTGATTTCCCGGGTAACCCGTGTAAACCTTATAGTCGAGAGATTTATCCGTATCCGACTTTGCCGGATAGTAGTCGTCCACTTCCGCGTCCACTCCATCGGGAATATCGTGAGTTTCTGTTCCGGCAGTCGAATCTTTCTCTTCGAGAATTGCCTGTTCATAGGAATCGAGAGAATCGTTCAAAGATTTATATAGCGTATATTTCGCTATTTTTATATCTTTTTCGGGATCGTCATAAGAAGAATCGGTGAGCAGATATTGAAGTTTCTCCGCATAAGTGCTCTTGGAATTATACTCTTCGAGAACTGTCGCGGCAGAACCCGTTCCGGCCTTATAGTCGAGAAGATACATTATGGAGTACTGCGTTATTACGGCGTTTTCGACAAGTCCGTCAACGAGCATGTTGAAAACCTGCTCATAAGTATATCCGCTGTTCACATAGGATATGCCGGCGTTGAGATAATAGGCAATAAGTTCGTCCTTATAGATTTCCGTTGTGCCCACAGCGGTTTTATAGTTTGAAATAAGTTCGCTGTCAAAAGCGTCTGTACCTTCCGCATTGGAAATATTTACCGTGGCTATACACTGTTTCATGTCCGCGTCGGAATTGGACGAGACGAGAGAACAGCCCGTAAAAGAAGCCGCAACAGCGATTGATGACGCTAAAAGCACGCCCACTACACTTTTCTTTTTCATAAAATACAAACTCCCAAAGAGGTCGTTACGATAAAATCATTTACAATTATATAATATTTAAAATATTATAGCAATTCTTTTTATGCGTTTTGAAGGGCAAATTTCAAAAATTTTGTCATGTTCAGCATTGTTTTTATGGGAGAAAGACCTTCCCTGAACACCACGAGGGGTGCGCGAGCCATCGAGAGAGTCACTTCTCCACGCCATCTTTCGAGCGCCGCCGACAGTCCTTTGCTTTCAAGACTGTTTACAGACGGCAATTCGAAATTGTTCGATTCTTTCGACACGGTAATCTTTTTAACGTTGAATTTCTGTGCGTAAGATTTGAGAACCGCTATTACGAGAAGATTCAGAACCTCGTCGGGCATTTCGCCGTAGTTATCCTCAATCGAACGGCAGACGCGCTTGTAGTCGTCTACCGACCGTATTTCGGCAATCTGCTTATAGCAATCGAGTCTGCCTGCGCTGCTCTCAATATATTTTTCGGGGATATACGCCGTAACTTTAATATCCAGCTCGGCAGAAAATTGAGCTTCGCCCGTGAGCTCCTCTTTTAGAAGTTTGGAATACAGCTCGTAACCCACTTTGTCCATATGTCCGTGCTGTTCGGCGCCCAAAACATTGCCCGCGCCGCGGATTTCGAGGTCGCGCATGGCTATCTTGAAGCCAGAACCGAGTTCGGTGAACCTCATTATGGCTTTGAGGCGTTCCGTGGCGTCGGATGTAAGTACTTTCTCGCCTTTGAAAGTAAAATACGCCTGCGCAAGTCGAGAACTTCTGCCCACTCTTCCGCGTAATTGATACAGTTGGGAAATACCGAGTCTGTCGCTGTCTATGACTATCAGCGTATTGGCATTCGGAAGGTCTATTCCGTTTTCGATTATGGTGGTAGTCACAAGCACATTGTTTTCTCCGCGATAGAAAGAAAATACGGAATTTTCGAGAGTTTCTCTGTCCATTCTGCCGTGTGCATAGGTCACTCGCGCCTCCGGAATTATGCTTCGTATTCGCTCGGTAAACGCCGCTATGCTCTCCACTCGGTTGTAGAGTATAAACACCTGCCCTCCGCGTGAAATTTCACGTATTACGGCGTCGCGTATCAAAGTTTCGCTCTCTTCAACCACATATGTCTGGACGGGCAGACGCTTCTGCGGAGGAGTATTTATCGTTGAAATATCGCGTATTCCGGCAAGCGACATGTGCAAAGTCCGAGGTATCGGCGTGGCCGTCATTGTGAGACAGTCCACGTCCTTTTTGACATGCTTGATTTTCTCTTTGTGTTCGACGCCGAAGCGTTGCTCTTCGTCAAGCACCAAAAGCCCGAGGTCGTAGAATTTAACGTCGTCGGAAAGAAGCCGATGAGTGCCGATTATGAGGTCTATATCTCCGTCGGCGAGAGCTTGGAGGGCCTGCGCCTGCTGTGCCGGAGTTTTAAAGCGGTTGAGTTTATCCACGCGAACTCCGAACTCCTCAAAGCGACGTACGGCCGTGTTATAATGCTGTTCGGACAGTATTGTGCTGGGGCACATTATGGCGGCCTGTTTGCCGCCGAGCACGGCGAGATACACCGCGCGCAGAGCTATTTCCGTTTTACCGTAGCCAACGTCGCCGCAGAGAAGTCTGTCCATTACTTTTTCGGAGCACATATCGCGCTTTATTTCCTCAATCGAAAGTAATTGGTCGGGAGTTTCTTCATATTCGAAGCTGTCCTCGAATTCCTGCATCATTACCGTATTTTCGGGGAAAGCATATCCGCGCTTTGCGCTCCTTTCCGCATACAGCTCTTTCAAGTCGAAAGCCAGCTTTTTTATGGATTGGCGCACCTTTTCCTTTACGCGCTCGAAATCGGCTCCGCCAATCTTCGAAAGCGTCGGCGAGCCGTCACCGACGTACTTTGACAATATATCCATCTGTTCCACGGGAACATAGAGCGTATCGCCGCCCCTGTATTCTACGGCTACATACTCCTTTATTCCGTCGGTTGTTTCAATCTTTTTCGTGCCTGTAATTTTACCTATACCGTGCTTTTCATGCACGCAGAAGTCGCCTATTTCGGGTGCAACGAACATGTCTCCGCGGCGACGTTTTATACGTTTCGTTACGGATTTGGTATATAAATCGGAGCTTCCTATGATTACGAGTTTACATTCGTGCAAAATCAATCCATGCGCCAACTCATCGGACGAGACGGCAATTCCGCGCAGCGCTTCGAGCCTGTCGGGCAAAGGATATACGGGCAGGTATTCGTCTGTAAAAGCGTCGGAAAGTTTTTGACATCTCTCTACGTTTCCGCAAAAAACCAGAATCCGATAGCCGTTCTGCAACCAATTCTTTGCGTCAATCATAAGCTGCGGCAACGAGTTCAGATACGACGGCGAAGGCGTCGAACGAAAATTGAACGTTTTCAAAGGGCGGAAAAACGATGTTGACGAAGTGAATGTCTGTACGGCGAAATTTCTGAATTTTGAAAATCCGTTTATCAAATATTCGGGCGAAACAAGTTGATTGACGGAGAAATCAAATGCTTCTCCTCCCTTTTTCAAATCGGCAACGCGCTCCGAATGTTCCTGATATATGCCGTTTATTCTATCGGATATAGCTTTACATTCGTCAAATATTATGAGGGTATCGGAAGGCAGAAAACTGAATACGGTTTGAGAATTTTCCAAAAGCGGCATGATAAACGACGCCCCCGTAAAAGGCGCGCCGACGGCCATTTTTTCTCTTATCTCTCCCGCTATGGCGCAGGCGCGTTCATAGGCTTTGACATCGGACATTTTCTTTGTTTCCGAAGCAAGAATTCCGCCTACGCGAGAGACGTCGGCATCAGTGTACACAACGTCCGTCGCCGCTACTATGCGCAAGTCGTCGCACTCGTCGAGGCGCTCGCCGCCGATCTGGTCGTACGGACGTATCTTTTCCACGGTGTCGCCGAAAAAGTCTACGCGCGCCGGATTTTCGGAATTTACGGGAAAAATATCGAGTATATCACCGCGAAGCGCAAAACACCCCCTGCTGTCTGCGGCATATTCGCGTACGTAACCCATAGACACAAGTTTTTGCGGCAGTAAAGAATAGTCGTACTCTTCGCCTTTTTTAAGAGTCAAAACCTCCACGCGAGAAGGAACAAGCTGCATGAGAGCTTCTGCGTCTGCAACTATCAATTCTGCACCCTCGGAAATGTCCGCAAGCGCGCAAATACGCTTGAAAAGTGCGTCTTTCGAAAGGGCGTCCTTATATAAAATCACCTCGTCCTTCGCAGTAAGAAGCGCACATTTTTTGCCTGACAGCGCCGAGACGGTCTCATATGCGTTGCGAGCGGAAACGGCGTCCGCCGTCACGTATAATACAGTCCCTTCCGCCGCCGAAGCCAAGAGATATTTATGCGGATCGGATATGCCGAAAGCCGCCGTCGGCGTGCCGCGGCGGAGTTCTTCTCCGAGGGAGAGACAGTCTCCCGACAGATTGCGGTAAGTAAAAAACTTTCGGTTCAAAATTTTTCCTTATCCCTTACAGTTTTATATTTTATATGCGTTATATGCGCCTTTATATGGCTGTTCAGCCGTTGAAAGAGGTCATTACCTCATCAACCGACTTACCTCTCACGAGGTCGAGAACAGCGTCTGCGGCGCGATTGCACGCGGTCACAAACAAATCATAGTCCTCTTTTTTTACTTCGGAAAGGACATAGTTTATCAGCGGTATATCCGACTCTTCGTCGCGTATGCCTATTCTTATTCGCGTAAAATTCTGCGCGCCCGTCTCGGCTATAACGGAGCGCATGCCGTTATGCGTTCCGGCGCTGCCGTAGGGACGAATACGTATCTTGCCCTTGGGAAGGTCATAATCGTCGTAAATTACGATAAGCTCTTCGGTGGTCGCCTTGTATTTTGCGAGAAGTTGCTTTACCGCCCTGCCGCTGTTGTTCATATAGGTCACAGGTCGGGCTATTATCACCTTTTCACCGCTGACGTTGGCTTCCGCGACAAAGGCTTCGCACTCTTTCTTTTTAAACTTCACGTTCAATTTTGCCGCAACGTCGCCAACAGCTATATAGCCCATATTATGAAATGTTTTCAGATATTTTTCTTCGGGATTGCCGAGACCCACTATTATATACATTTTTCAATTCCGAACCGTCAAGGTATAAAAAAGCCGCAGAACACTGCGGCTTTTGTCTTTTAATCGTAAATTTTCGACATGGATTTGTCGAGATAAACGTTTTCGATTGCCGACGCGAAAATCGGCGCAGTGGAAATCATTTTGAATATGGGAAGCATCTTCTCCTGAGGGATATTTATAGTATCGAGCATGGCAAGTTCGGTTATCGGCGAGCTTGCGAGCCGCTCGATTGCCGGACCGGAAAGCACGCCGTGAGAACAGCAGGCGTAAATCTCCTTTGCGCCGGCCTCTTTGAGGGCTTTTGCACCCTGCACTATCGTACCGGCCGTATCTATCATATCGTCTACCATAAGGCAATTCTTGCCTTCGACGTCGCCTATTATGTTCATAACTTCCATAACGTTGGCCTTCGGGCGGCGTTTATCGATTATCGCCATTTTAGCGTCCATTCTTGCCGCTACCTTTCTCGCCCTCGCAACCGAACCGATATCGGGTGAAACGACGACAAAATTTTCGTCTACCTTGGGTTTGAAATAATTATAGAGCGTAGGTCCGCCGACAAGATTATCGAGGGGGATATCGAAGAATCCCTGAATCTGCATACAGTGCAAATCCATCGTGAGCACTCTGTCCGCGCCCGCGCTTGTGATCAAATTTGCAACGAGTTTTGCCGTAATGGGCTCGCGCGAACGAGCCTTTCTGTCCTGACGCGCATATCCGAAGTAGGGTATTACCGCCGTAATTCTTCCGGCGCTGGCGCGCTTTGCCGCATCAATCATTATGAGCAGTTCCATAAGATTGTTATTGACCGGATTACTTGTGGACTGAACAAGGAACACGTCCATTCCGCGAATGGTTTCATCGAAACGGACATAAATTTCTCCGTCGGAAAAGTGTGTAACTTCCATTTTTCCGAGAGTGGTATTCAGCCTTTCGGCAATAGCGTTTGCCAAAGGAAGGTTGGAGTTGCCCGCAAAAATCTTGATTTCGTTGCCGTGGTTAATCACTGAGGTTTTCTCCTTCGATTTCTTTTGTACAGCCATGGCATTTACCTGCCATAAACCGCTTATATATTTTATAATGCCCGACATTATAAAGTCAACTCAAAACCGTAAGTTTTGAAATTGAAAAATTTACACACGGAAATTTTGCAAATTAACGAAATCGCAATCAAACTTTTTCTCTTCTGCGCATATCGGAGAAAAAATCGGAAAGTATTTCGGAACACTCCTTTTCCATGACTCCGCCCTCCGTTTCCACGGTATGATTGAGAAGATTCGAAGTCGCAAGTTCACGGGTGAGCGACCTGCCCTTGGCCTCGTATGCGCCGAAATATACTTTTTTTATACGCGCGTTCAACACCGCTCCCATGCACATCGGACAGGGTTCCAGCGTTACATAGAGCTCGCACTCCGGTATGCGCCAGCTCTTTAATTTTTTGCATGCCTTTTCTATCGCCTCTATTTCCGCATGCGCGGTGGCAATCTGTTTTTTTGTTCTTCTGTTGTGCCCGCGCGAAATTATTTTGCCTTCGCACACGACGACCGCGCCTATGGGAACTTCTCCCTCCGAAAGCGCAGTCTGCGCGCAACGAAGCGCGGCTTTCATGAATTTATTTTCCATAGTTCAATATAAAAAAACTCAACACGTTATAGCATTTTTTGAGTTTATAAAGTTTTTTGATGGGATGAGCGAGCCTGTCGGAGCCGCACTCCAAGGTGTATGCCGGAATACGTAATTTTTGAATACACCAATCCTTGTATCCGCCGCAACTGCCGTAAATTTTGCACACCTTATATCCCGTTGATTTAGCCAAAATGTCGGCGCCGCGCCTGTCGCCCCTGCCGCCGTATTCATAGTAAATTTCACCTCCCTTTGTGTGAAAACTCAACGTAACGTAAGGTTTGATTTTGAGAGTAAAATTTCTTACCGCCGCAGTCTCGGGTTCCGAAAAAGGGCTGTCCCCTATGCAGTTTTCACTGCCTCTTACGCGAGTATTCGTTCTGCCGCATCCCCAATCGGCGTCGAAATTGCAATTTATATCCACTCCGCGCGCATTCGCCTTCCATAAAGGGTCGCCGCTCTGCGCGCGCGCCGCACCGTCGGGATTGACGAGCGGAATGACCCAGCCTCCTCCGCTCTTCAAACCTTTTCTGATATGTTTTAAAGCCAACTTTGCGGTTATCCACTCCCTGCCGTGCACGGCGTATATCGCAATAAACTGCTTGCCGAAATTATCGCCTATATGAAACGCATATATTTCACGGCCGCGGCATGAGTAGCCTATAACGCATTTCTTGCCCGTATAGCTCAAATAGAAACTTTTTATTTCATCGTATATCACACAATAAAATATGTTTGTTTTATTTGTGATATTCGCCTCCGGAGTTAATCATGAACGCGCGATAAATCTGTTCGAGAAGTATGACCCTCATGAGCTGATGAGGAAAAGTCATATCTGAAAAAGAGAGTCTGAAATCGCACTGATTTTTAACCTTTTGAGACAGACCGCACGAAGAACCTATAATGAAGGAGATTTCCTCGCCGATATCGGTGAGACTCCTCAACTTTTCGGCAAAACGCTCGCTTGAAAGTTTTTCACCCTCTATGCAAAGAGCTATTTTATAGCCCTTTGCCGCCCCGATCACGGCCTCAGCCTCCTCTTCTATGGTGCGCTCTTCTTTCAACTCCCTGACCTCAACCTTTGCAAACCGCGAGAGGCGTTTGAGATATTCGAACGTTGCAGAGCGGAGATATTCTTCCTTTATCTTGCCTACGCACACAATATTTATCTTTTGCATTACAACCTCGTAACGAATGAAACTATCCAAAGGACAATCAGAATTATTATTCCGGCAGACGCCGTGATGAAAAAGGAGAGAACTCCGCCCTTCGTACATTTTGTCAGCGGTTTTTTATCGAATATCAACCACAGCACGCTCGCAACGAACGCAACTGCCGCCAATACGGTCAAAGCTATGTCGGCGCTCTCCGCAATCATTAAATTTCCCATGGAGTCCACAGCGCCGCAGGCGCAGAAAATGATTATCAACGCGTTGTTTATAAAGTGCATCAGCATGCATGGAAGAATCGACCCCGAACGCACGGCAAGAAAGGAAAACGCACAACCGCAAATAAATTGATATACCGTCTGCTCGGGCGAGGCATGAAAGAGAGCGAATGCAAATCCGCATATGAACACAGTGCGGATATCTCCGATTTCGGGACGGCAGTTGTTCAGTATCAGACCTCGGAACAGCAGTTCTTCGAACAGCGCGGGCAATACTGCCATAACCATGAGAGCCGGAACGATCATTCCCCCTTCCAAAGAGGGCATATACAAATTCTGCCCTTTCGGGTGGTACCCCATGATTTTCAGAAGTTCGGCGACGGGTTGGCTTATTTTCCCGACGGAAAACAGAAGCCCGAAAACCATCAAAAGAGCAATTATATAATACTTATAATTGCATTTTATCGGCGCGACGGAGGATATTTTCTGTTTAAAAAGAGAGACTATCGCAAAAAAACCTATGGCAAGCGCCACGGGAGCCGTCAAGTACGCAAGATATTTGTAACCGTCGGTATCTTCCGTCAGTGAAGCCGCAGAAGCTATGGCCGTAAATAACAGATTGACTATAAGATATATTGCCACGTTTGCCGTATAAGCCAAACCCGCCGTTGACGGATTGAGTTTTTGGTTGACTTGCTTCATATCCCGATTATACATTAAAATTAAAATTTAGTAAACGGTTTTAATTTACTTTTTTTACCGATTGTATTACAATGTAGAAAATCGAGAGGAATTATTTATGCGGATTGTCAACACAAAAGAAATCTCCGAAGCCGTATACAGAATGGCTCTTCACGCCGGAGTGAATCTTACTCCGACATGCCAAAACGCGCTGAAAAAGGCATGCTCGGAAGAAAAAAGCGAAGCTGCCGGATTTGCGCTTGAAACGCTACTGAAAAATGCGGAAATCGCCAAAAAAAATGCGATGCCCGTGTGTCAGGATACGGGTATGGCGGTCGTAATCATGGAAATCGGGCAGCAAGTTTACCTTGAAGGCGAGCTTTTGCGCGACGCGGTGAACGACGGCGTTCGCAGAGCCTATAATGACGGATATTTCAGAAAATCAGTGTGCAATCCGATTACGCGCGAGAACACCGGAGATAACACTCCGGCGGTTATTCATACCGAAATAGTTTCGGGCGATAAAATTAAAATCACATTCCTTCCGAAAGGTTTCGGAAGCGAGAATATGTCTAAAATGTATATGCTTAAACCGGCGCAAGGCGTTGAAGGAATAATCTCCGCCATTGTGGAAACCGTGCGGCTTGCAGGTTCGCGGCCCTGTCCTCCCGTTTACGTCGGCGTCGGCATAGGCGGAACGTTCGACACCTGCGCGTTTCTCGCCAAAAAAGCTATAACGCGAGACGTGGGAACCTCCAATCCAGATAAAAAAATAGCAGAAATAGAGGCCGAAGCCCTTAAAAGGATAAACGAACTTGATATCGGATGTCAGGGCTTCCACGGCAGCACGACCGCGTTGGGCGTAAGTTGCGAGTGGGCTCCGACACATATAGCCGGACTGCCGGTTGCGGTAAATATACAATGCCACTGCGTACGCTGTGAGAAGGAGATATTATGAAGAATATAACTTTGCCGATGGATAAAGAGACGGTCAAGTGTCTCAAAGCCGGAGACAGCGTACTTATTTCCGGAACAATCATGACCGCTCGCGACTGTGCGCACAAACGGATTTTCGAATACATTAAAGACGGCAAGACATTGCCGTTCGAATTAAAAGACTCCGTAATCTACTATGCCGGTCCCTGTCCGGCAAAGCCCGAAATGGCTTCGGGAAGCTGCGGCCCCACCACCTCCGCCAGAATGGACAGTTTTGCCCCTACTCTGTTGAATATGGGATTGGGAGGAATGATAGGCAAGGGAGAAATGTCGGACGAGGTGCGCGAAGCGATAAAGAAAAATACCTGCGTTTACTTTGCGGCAATCGGCGGAGCCGGAGCGCTATACGGAAGCGCCATTAAAAAGAGCGAATGTATAGCTTTCCCCGACCTACTGTCGGAGGCGGTCTACAAGCTGGAAGTTGAAAACTTCCCCGTTGTGGTAGCGTACGACTGTTTCGGCGGCTCCATTTACTGAAACCTTTAAAATTTCGGACATTGAATGTTCCGCGGTTCGGCGGAGCGTATCGGACATATCGAATAGACGCTTATACTGTCTTAAAATGCGATAAATCGATTACTTTTCAAAAGAAAACAATGTCGTAAATTTAGAAATTCAATAAGAGACAAAATAAGTTGACAACGGCAAAAATTTAAAATATAATTTTGTTGTCGTTGCAGGAGCAGAGCTCCTCTTCGTTACAAAAAACCGCAGAAACGAAAACTGTTTTTTGTAAATTATCTCAATATAAAGGCGTTGAACGGGACAGACGGACGCATAAGCCCCTTTCAGAGAGAAAAATCCGAGGCTGAAAGATTTTTTACGGGGTGCGGACGGTATTCACCCACGAGCCGAGCGCATGAAATTTTTAAAGTAATGCTCTCCGCTTCCCTTTGCGTTATAAGGAAATAAGGCGGCGTATGCCGTGAAATCAGGTGGTACCGCGTCAATCGCCCTGTGTTTGCAGGGCGATTTTATTTTGAGCAAAATATACAGGAGTTTTTATGGAGATTGAATCGGATATCAAAAAAACTGACCAAGACGTTGACGAGGCGTTGGAGAGCGTAAGTTCTTCAAAACAACTTCAAGACGTTAAAATGAAATTCCTCGGCAAAACGGGCAGAGTTTCGGAATTGATGAAATGTATGCGCGACGTGGTTGCCGAAAAGAAGCGCGAAGTCGGACAGCTTTTAAACGAATTGCGCGCAAGAACGGAAGCAAAATTCAACGCTCTCAACGAAAAATTGAAGAAAAAAGAGCTTGAAGAACGTTACGCCGCAGAGACGATAGACGTTACTATGCCCGGCAGAAAGAGCGCAAACGGCGCTTTTCATCCCAACACGCTCATAAAAGACGAGCTGGTCTCCATTTTTTCCGGCATGGGTTTTGAAGTGTTCGAAGGTCCGGAAATAGAGAACGATTACTATAACTTTACCGCTCTCAACACGCCGGCGGACCATCCGGCGAGAGATATGCAGGATACGTTCTATCTCTCCCGAGATCTCCTTTTGAGAACGCAGACCTCGGCAGGACAGATAAGGGTCATGGAAAACAAGAAGCCGCCCATTAAAATACTTTCTCCCGGGAAAGTTTACAGAAGCGACGACGACGCCACGCACTCCCCTATGTTCTCGCAGATGGAAGGGCTCGTTGTAGACAAGGGCATTACGCTGTGCGATTTGAAAGGTATGCTGGACGAGTTTGCCAAAAAAGTATTCGGAAATGATGTTAAAACGAGACTCCGCCCCTCCTACTTCCCTTTTACCGAACCTTCTGTTGAAGTTGACGTAAGCTGTTTCGAATGCGGCGGCAAAGGCTGCCGGCTCTGCAAGGGCACGGGCTGGATAGAAGTTCTCGGCGCCGGAATGGTGAACAGACGGGTTCTCGAAGGCTGCGGCGTAGACCCCGACGTGTATACGGGCTTTGCCTTCGGCATGGGCATAGAGAGAATTGCCATGCTGAAATACGGCATTAACAATATGAAGCTCCTGTTCGAGGGAGACACAAGATTTTTAAAACAGTTCAAGGATTGAGGTAAAATATGAAGGCACCTTTAAGTTGGCTTAAAGATTACGTAGATATAGACGTTTCGGCAGAACAACTGATGCAAAAGCTGTTTTCGTGCGGATTCGAAGTCGAGGAGCTTATCGAGGTAGGCAAAGACATTTCGGGCGTAGTTGTCGGCGAAGTGATAGAATGCGAACCCGTGGAAGGCACTCACCTGCACGTCTGCAAAGTGGATTGCGGCGCGCATGGAATTTTGCAGATCTGCTGCGGCGCAGACAATGTTAAAAAGGGAATTAAAGCCCCCGTCGCTCTTGTGGGTGCGACAGTATATGCGACTGCGAAAGACCATGTGACCGTCGAAGGAGTGGTAACGATCAAGAAGGGTAAACTGCGCGGAATAGAAAGCGACGGCATGCTGTGTTCGGGCGTTGAAATAGGCGTAAACGGCGACATGTTCGAGGGCGGCGACTACTGCGGACTTCTTCTCCTTCCCCAAAACAGCGAAAACGGCGCGGACATCAAACCTATCGTCGGACTCGACGACTATATTTTCGATATAGCCGTGACCGCAAACCGTCCCGATTGTCAATCGGTTTTCGGCATCGCTCGCGAAGTGGCAGCCGTACTCGGAAAAAAAGTCAAAGAACCCGACTACTCTTACTCCGCCGTCTCCGGCAAATACGAAGATATAAAAATTTCCGATCTCGCTCCCGAAATATGCCCCAGATATATAGGTCACTACGTCAAGGACGTAAAGATAGCCCCCTCTCCCATGTGGATAAGAAAGAGGCTGGCGCTGTGCGGTTTGAGGTCGATAAACAATGTCGTCGATATAACGAATTTTGTGTTGCTTGAAATGGGACAGCCTATGCATGCGTTTGACCTTGCAACTCTCGGCGGACGCGAGATAGTTGTAAGAAGAGCGCGTGAAAACGAAAAAATCGTTACGCTCGACAACAACGAATTCGGCCTCTGCCCCGAAAATTTAGTTATCTGCGACGGAGAAAAACCCGTTGCTCTTGCCGGCGTCATGGGCGGATTGAACAGCGAAATAACCGAAAATACAAAAGAAGTGCTTTTTGAAGCGGCAAAATTTGCGCGCGACAGCGTGAGAAAAACGGCTCGCTCTCTGGGACAGCATACAGACAGCTCCGCGCTCTTCGAAAAAGGCGTAAACGAGTACACTACCGAAAGGGCGATGGCGCGCGCTCTGAATCTCATTCAAAGACTTAACTGCGGCACCGTTACGGACGTTCACGTGGACGTAAAGACCGAATACTCCAAAACGGAAAGCAAGAAAATGACGGTGAGCGCGAAAAAAATAAACGATCTTTTAGGCATTACCGTTCCGACAGAAAAAATGGCGGAAATATTGAATAATTTGAGCTTTAAGGTAATCAGAAAGGGCGACGAGCTTGATCTCACCGTACCCGATTGGCGCGAGGACATCGATTTGTATCCGGATATCGCCGAAGAAATAATACGTTTGTACGGATATGAGCATATTAACGGAACGTTTATGCCGTCCGCGGCCATAACAAACGGCGGTTATTCGGCGGAACAGAAAGCCGAAATAAAATTAAAGCGCGCATTGAGCGAAAAAGGCATGTATGAAATCTCGACCTACTCCTTCTATTCGCCCAAGGATTTTGACATGTTGCACATTCCGGAAGGAGACAATCGCAGAAACGCAATTAAAATTCTGAACCCCATTAGTGAAGAATTGTCGATAATGCGAACCACATTGGCTCCGTCGGTTATGCAGGTCATAGTAAGAAATTTAAGGCGCGGAAATATGGAGGGCAGAGTTTACGAGCTTGCGAAAATTTATCTGGCGGATAAACTGCCCATAGAAACATTCCCCGAAGAAAGAAAAATTCTTGCGCTCGGCATGTGGGGCAAATGCGATTTCTTTGATTTGAAAGGCGTTACGGAGTGCGTTGCGGACGTTCTCAATACAAAATTCGAGTACGTGCCCACAAAGAAAGATTATCTTCACCCGGGAATTACCGCAACCGTATTATGCGACGGAGTCGAAGTGGGATATCTCGGAATGGTGTCTCCCGAAATAGCGCAGGAGCTTGCGCTCGAACGTCCGGCATTCATTGCCGAGCTTGACTATGAGGAGCTCAAAAAACACGCAAGAACTTTCCGCTACTCCCCTCTTCCCAAATTCCCCGTTGAAACGCGCGACCTCGCGCTCGTTTGCGACAAAAAAATAACCTGCGGCGAAATAGAGAAAGCCGTTTACGGCGCTTGCAAATATGTAACGGACGTCAGATTATTCGACGTATACGAGGGCGGACAGGTAGGAGAAGGTAAAAAGTCCATGGCGTTTACCGTGACATTTACCCCAAACGACGAAGAAATCACCTCTCGCATAGACGGATTTGTAAAAAAGATTTTGGGCAATCTTAAATTCAATTTGGGAGTTGAATTGAGATAAGCCGATTTTATAAGGGCGGCCGTGCTCAAATGCGCGGCCGCCCTTTTTTCGTTCGTAAAAGTAATTTACGGAACAAGAGCTTCGTCCCCTCCCATCCACGACGCTTGAAGATAGGTATCCGGAATTTGTCCGGCAATCATACTTTCGCATATGAGCACCTCGGTAGTCGAGGCGAGATTTGTGGATTTTGAGGGCATGATTATTGATATATCGGAGACTATTTCAAGATACAGAGAGTGAAGCGTCTGGTTTATTCCGGCTTCTTTGAATTTTGAAACGAAGCGACACTCCACGTTTGATATTGGGATTATTTTAATGTTTATGGGCTTGCCGAAGCCTGCAAGCGCCTCTATGCCCGTGAGCGCACCTATCGGAACCATAATGCCCTCCGCGCTCATTCTGTTGAGATTTTCCTGCGAGAGATACGCAGTGTCTCTCGCTATACGGTTTATTTTCAGACTGTCGGTAGTTATCGAAGTGACGTTGCCGTTTTCATCGCGTTGAATATCTATTAAATCTTCATAGCGCACGGCGTCGTTTAAAGTATAATATATGGCGTCGTTGACCGCTACCGTGGTTATAGAACGTATTGTGGCCTCGCTTATTGAAATGAGCACGCGAGTTACGTTTCTCTGGAAATAGACAAGCACGCATACCACGAGCAGACAAATTATAACCACAAGCACTTTAAACCGTCGGAATTTTGTGTTTTTATGCACTTTTTTACGCGCCATACAATATTGTATGGCGCGTATATTCAAAACTTGTTTAATTGTCAATTACGTTTTGTACGAGACTTGAAAATCAAAGCCATAATAAATGCGAATACCACGGCGGCAGTGACTCCTGCCGCAGCCGCGGAGAGTGAACCCGTTATCGCATAGAAAAGTCCCTTCTCCGCTCCCTTCATGGCTCCATTCGCTAAAAGGTATCCGAATCCCGAAATCGGTACCGTAGCTCCTGCGCCGGCAAACTCCACCAAAGGCTGATAGAGTCCCAAAGCGGTCAGAACTACGCCGGCCAACATAAAGTAGACAAGTATTTTACCTGCGGTAAGATCGGTAAAATTAATTATTATCTGCGCTATAAGACATATTCCCCCACCCACGGCAAAGGCCTTGATATAAGCGAGTAATATTGCTAACATTTCCGCTTCCATAATTATACCTCAATCTGAACGGCGTGGCTTATACATGGAATAGATTCGCCCTGACCGGAAGATACCGTTGAGAGCAGAGCTCCGGTTGCCGCAAACAGCACTCGCTTATACAGTCCGGCGTCCATTTTTGTAAGCACATAGGAATTAAGAACGGTTGCGGAACATCCGGCGCCGCTGCCGCCCTGAAATTCACTCTCTATAACCTTATAGACAATTTCGCCGCAGTCCACGTGTTTCGAAGATATATCATATCCCTTTTCCCACGTCAAATCCTTTAAAATACGGCTTCCGAGCGCCCCGAGGTCGCCTGTCAATATCATGTCATAGTCTTCCGGAGACGTGTTTGTATCCTTAAAATGGCGCAATATGGTATCTGCTGCCGCAGGGGTAAATGTCAATATTACACCATAAATTTCTTTAAAAATTTTTCATGGGGTGGACAAGTTCGCCCACCCCGTTATTTTTTCGTCTTTTTATTCCCCTAAAATAACTATCAATTATTTGAAGGAATTAAAGATAATATGAAAATTTCAATTATAATAACCTTTTATAAAAATTTCA
>CANRIK010000012.1 GCA_947630705.1 uncultured Clostridia bacterium
TTTTTCAACTTACGCCTTTTTTGGCGCGGATGGAGGGATATTGCCGTTTCCCACGGTGTGTGAGCCTCGGCAAAGCGTCGTCGCCTTGCTCCTCGCGTGAACCACGAGGTTCTTCACCCTCCAAACAAAAAAGACGCAAGTTTTTCAACTTACGCCTTTTTTGGCGCGGATGGAGGGATTTGAACCCTCGCTACGGTTTCCCGTACTACTCCCTTAGCAGGGGAGCCCCTTGAGCCACTTGGGTACGTCCGCTCAATGATACTTTGATAATATAGCATAAACGCGCGGCTTTGTCAAACATAATTTAAAGTTTTGAAAAATTCCGTCGGGGAAATTTATTTGCAACGCTTGCAAACACAACTCCCATATGCTAAAATGATATAGAAAGAGGCGGAAAAAGTTATGAGAATTGTATTTTTCGGCGACTCGATTACCGATTGCGGTCGCGACAGGAACGATATAAAATCGCTCGGCACGGGATATGTTAAGATCCTTTCCGACAAATTGAGACCTATTTATCCCGACATGGACATCGAACTTATCAACAAGGGAGTGACGGGCGACGAGGTGGCCGATTTGCTCGAACGCGTTCAGGGCGACGTTATTGACCTCAAACCCGACGCCGTCGTGATAATGATAGGCATAAACAACACTCTCCATAAGTTCAAGTACGGCACGGAGCCCGATTTTCATAAATTCAAGGTCGATCTCACCGAACTTATCAAAAAGCTCAAACGTGCCGGAATAATCGTCATATTCCTCGAACCGTTCCTTCTTCCGGCGCCGGACAAACTGCGCATGAGAAAGGTGTTCGATCAGGAACTTGAAATAATCAACGAGGTCTGCCTTAAACTTTGCGACGAATTTGTCGCTTTTGACGAGATGTTCAACGGAGTGGCGGTAAGCATACCCTATTCCGAATACTCCGTAGACGGAGTGCACCCCACGCACCGCGGCTCTCGGCTCATAGCCGATACTGCGATTAAAGCTATCCGTAAGCATCTTCTTTGATTTTTTGCGTATACGCGCGACGGAAAATTTTCCGCCGCGCTTTTTTGTTGCGTTTTTTCCAAATCCCAAAAAACCGAACCCCGTTATGCATTATAACCGCGTTTTAAAGGGATATTTCCAATCTTTTTGCGGCTGTTTTTAGTCGCGGCAACGGACATTATTTATTAAATTATTCATTGAATTATTCAATTATTCAGAGAGCCTTTTTTGCCTTTCCGAAGAGAGGAGCGGACACTCTTGAAAATTTTCACGATAGTTAATGCCGCGAGCGGAAATTCGGTCTTTACAATTAATATAGTGCGAAATATAATCTCCGGTTATGGAGCTATTTAAAACTATAATAGAAAATTCCGCCAAATGCATATAAAATACTTGAATTTTTATCCGCGGCATTGTATAATGTTTTAGTATCATTTAAAAATGGGCGCAGTATTTTCGGCGCGATATCCGTCTTAAAGTTTTTGATAATATGGATTAACGCCGCCCGATTTGCATAGCAGCCTTTGCAAAATGTCTGCATGGCCGTTTATGCGGTTTAAAATCAATTATACAAATTTCAAGAGGAAATTGCCATGAAAAAATTCTTGTTGACTATATTGACCGTTCTCCTGTTCGTCTGTCTGGGGTCCGCAGTCGCGTGCGCCGGCGACGGAGACGGAGAGGAATATTACACGCTGGTTTTCAAAAAGACCAACGGAGTAACCTATGTCTGCGATGTTCCCAGCGGATGGGAAGTAAAGGGCGGCACAACGGTCGAATTCAGCATTTCCCTGTCCGATGACGCCACCGGCACAGCCGTTGTGTATGCCAATTCCGACGTACTCACGGCCGACGGAGAAGGAAAATATTCCGTAACCGTAAACGAAAATACCGTCGTAAGAGTAGACGGTATAACCGCAAAGGGCGACTACAACAAAATCATATTCGCTTCCGGTTCGGGAGTTTCGTACAATATCAGAAACGAAAATCTTTTGAGCGGAATGCTCGTTCGCATGGGCACGGTGGTTCGGTTCTCGATAGTTATCGGAGCGGATTATACGGGCACTCCCAGAGTGTATGCAAACTCGACCGAGCTCACGGCGACCGACGGCGTTTACTCGTTTGAGATGAACGAACCCACGACGGTCAGCGTGGACGGCATAACCAAGGTCATTGACGTCACTTATGTCTCCGCAGACACTCGCGTGAGATATATCGACCAATCGGGCGATTTCATTACGACCGATACAGTCTCGCAGACCATAGCCGGCGACGTCGCAAAATTCAAAGTAAAAATAAGCGTCTACCACGTTCAGTCAGGATACAGCGTGCTCGCCAATCAGACAATTCTGAATCCCGACAGCGAGGGCTACTATACGACCGAGCTTACGGACGATACCGAAATAAAGGTCACGGGACTTCAAGAGGAGACCAGCTTCCTCGAAAGATCGGACGGCGGTTCGGGCACGGAGCGCGATCCTTTCTTGCTCACGAGGCCCATCGACCTCTATCAGATGGCAATGCAGATAAATTCCGGCTGGCACACGGACGGACTGTTCTATAACGGTCACTACAAGCTCGGCGCGGACATAGACCTCGACGGGGAGCAGCTCTACGTCATAGGCGACGGCACGGCCGATTCGGGCTACGCGTTTTTCAGCGGTACGTTCGACGGCGACGGCCACACCGTTTCGAATTACTATATAAGCGACGAATGGGTGGAGCAGGAGAACTATCAGAGAGTAAAACTTACCAGCGTGGGATTTTTCGGCACGGTGACGAGCACTTCTGCATTCTCGCCGTCCATATACAATCTCAATCTTGAAAATTTCAGAATCATTGCGGACGCTTCCGAATACAGTGCGGAGCTCTCCGTGGGCGGACTTATAGGCAACTCGTTCGGCGTATCCGTTGTCGGCTGTTCCTTACAGGGCACCATTGAGGTCACCGGAGGCGCAACGGGCTACGGCGCGTATGTCGGCGGAGTTATAGGACAACAGATTTCCGCATATTCGCCCACTTCCAATATCAACTATTTCTCAACCGTGCGCTCCACAACGAGCAACGTGAACATTAACTCCAACGGCGATAACTTCGTCTATGCGGCCGGCGGAATATCCGGTCTGCTTGCCGTCGGCGACGAGAGCCTCACCTCGTCGATAGTCAACTGCTATACCGAGGGCGATATCAACGGCTCGCTCAATGCCGGAGGTATCGTTGGATATGCCGGTCCGGCAACTTCCGTCGAAAACTGCTATTCAACGGGCGATATAACGGCGTACAGCCCCTTCGGCTCGGGCTCCGGCTATTCGGAAGAACTCTTCTATGCCAACGCCGGTGGAGTTGTGGGACGCGTCGGCTTTAATTCGGTTGTAAGCGGTTGCTTCTCCACGGGCGACCTGTTCGCCAGCTCCGCCGCCGCTTCGAGATTTGCAAAGACGGGTGCGGCAGTCGGAATGTGCGAGGAGGGAATATACCTTCAAGACGCTCACGCATATAAAGCTACGGTTTACGGTTGCCCCGATACCCAACCCGATTCAATCACGGAGACATATATAAGAGACACTATGCATTGGGACGAGGAGGATTGGACGTTCTCCGGCGGCAAACCCACGATAAACACCTCTTCATCCTCGAAAACCTTCACGCTTACCTTCTCCGCCGATCCGGAGTTCGGAAGTGTGCCCGAACCCTTCGTAATTGACAGCGTATACAGCAGTATGTCGAGATGGTATATGATGCCGCGCGACGGAATTGCCGAGTACGTGGACGGCACGGGAACTCTCCGCTCCTACGGATATTTCTTTGACGCCGAAAAACATAACAGAATACCTCTGTCGTTCGTTCCGACGGGCAATATGACCGTTTATATAGGCTATGCCGATTACGGCGAAGTAGCCGGAACTTATTATCTCGGCGAATCGGCCGACCTCGGCGCGAAACTCGACCTCGGCGCCGACGGCACTCTCGCTTATATCAACGGAGCTATATACCAGCAGTCGCTCTACAACTACGACGGCCGGAATATCGTGCTTCTCGGCAGTTATCTCGGCGAACTTTCGCCCGTTCTTGACAGCATTTCCGACAGCAGATTAAAGGATTACTATCTCTCTTCCATGTACAACTTCGGCGCTACGGTTGCAGACGGCAAAATCTCCGTGACCGGCGGCTATGTACAGGAAATGGAATACCGTACACAGAGCGTCACTGACACAAGCGGCAATCCCACCAGTCAGGAAGTGCTTGTGAATACGGGCGAAACTTTCAATCTCTTCGAGGCCGGCAGTCCCTTGACGGGGCTCGAAGCGGTGGAGGGCTTCAACTATACCGATTATTTCGACGGTTCTTCCACTATATATACTTTCAACGGTAACGGCACGGGCGTTCGCAAAACGGGAGAAAAGGTAACGAACTTCACGTATACGTTTGCAGACGCAAGCAACATAAAAATAAAATATTCGGGCGAAACGTCCGAAGTTAATGCAACTTACAGCGACGGCTATGTTACGCAAATAGACACCTCTGACGTAAATCCTTACGACGGTTTTACGGGCGTTTGGGAACTTCCCTTTGCCTATAACGTAACATACACCTTCGACGGTAAGAGCAAGAGCGGAACGGGAACTTGGACGCGCAAAGGATACGGCGAGATGGGCGAATCCAGCGGAACTTACACCGTGGACGCATCGGGAGTTCTTAAAGATAGCGGCAATGCCTTTGAGGCAAAAATAAATAACGGGCTTCTTGAAATCACTCCCTCCGGCCAAGAGAGCCGCGTATATTACAGGGGCGGCAGTCTTGTCGGCGAATGGTATTACAGCCAGAGAACCCCGGGCTCCAACATGTCCGCAGTAACCATAAATCTTGTATTGAACGGCATAGATTCAAGCGGACTCGGCAAAGCGAAAGCGGAGTATGCCGCCGATAATCATTCGGTCGATTTGAGCTATCAGGCGGTCGAAAATGACGGAGAGTACACACTCTACTTCTATAACTCTTCAACGCAATTTGCCGTTCTCGCTTACAATACGACAAACAGAACTCTCTCCGGCACGTTGCAGGGCAGGAGCGCGCGCCTCACCGCGTACGACGGACTTCTCGGCACATGGATTACTGACAATAATGATATAACCGACGTGCAATTCAACGGCAAGGGCTTCTACGACCTCGCTGGCGACTCCTCTATGGGAGCATTGGCGGTCAGGAGCGCCGTTTGGGTAAACGGCAAGAGCGCCGGAAAGTATACGCTCGACTACGCCACCATGAAGGGGCAGTTCAGCTATTCGGGTAAAACATATTCTATCGAATACGACCCCGACAGCCTCGCAATTACAATAAAAGAAGGCACAAATACTATAAACCTTTACTCTCTCGACTTCTGGTATACTCACAAGCTGGGGAGCGAAGACGGCTATGTATACACCTTCGACGGCAGAGGAGAGCACTCAACGGGTAAAGTCGTGGCTTCGAACGGCACGCCGGCGGAGGAACGCCAATACACATATACGTATGATTCGGCGTCGGGTGAGATAACGTTGATATCCACGGAGACGTCCTTGTATAAGGGCGGCAAGATAAGCAAGCAGAACAAAGAAGGCAAAGAGGTGTTCGTATTCGATGTGGACGAAGCCGCCGAAGATATAATACTCACATATTCAACGCCTTTTGAGGGGCAATGGATAATAGGCGGAGAAATGGGAGAGCTTCAAATAGGCAAGGTATACGCCGACGGCAAAGCCACGGGAAGCTACAAATTCCACAACGACGCCGCCGCGCATAACGACGTGGAGTTCACCTACAATCTCGACGGCAATTATCTTACTTTCTCCTATGAAGAGCAGACATACTATGTAAACGCTCTCGGCACAAGGGACAATTACGAGCTCTCCGTAGGCCCCGAAAACAGCATTTCGGGCTCTTCAAACTCGATATGTATTCCGATGGATAAGGCCGATGACTATTTCGGCAAAGATTACAGCGTTTACAATGCCGAGACCAAGAGCGACAGCGGCGAAAAGCTCGTGTTCGACGGCCTCTCGGCTTCCGAGTTCGGCTATGGCACGGTAGTGCTTTACAGCGCAAGAAATACCGTTTCCGCGGCTTACGTATACTCCGTAGACGCTCACGGATATCCTCTTATAACTTACGGATATTCACAGTACTGCATGATTCCTTGCGAAAAGGATGCGGATATCCCCTATACCGTATTATATTATGTACACGACGCGGAAAATAATTACTATGCCATAGTGTATCCCGATGCGCTCTACAATGTAACGGTAAAGGACGCGGATAACAGCAGTATCACTTATGAGTTCAACGGCGTAGGTCAAGTAATATGCCGCAATCCGGCCGCAAGCGGCGCCGTAAATTACACATATTCGGTGCTCCTTGCCGACAACGTGAAATACAGGCATATTCTCCAATTCACCGACGCGGAAGATAAGGTTTACAGCGTAGTGCTCGACCAGAGCAGCGATTCTTCGGACGATTGGACTCTGAAAATAAGTGAAGCCGACGCCTACTTCGGCATAGCCGCAAAGGACGCGGATTCCGAAACCGCGGAGTTCCTGTTCGACGGAGCCGGCGGCGCGATAAGGCTCACTTCCAGCGCGGACGAAGTTACCGTTTACTACACTTATGAGCTTGTGTCGGCAGACGGCAACACCGTAACATTCACATTCAGGGAAGTTGAAACGGGAGCGGAATTTACCGCTGTTCTCGATATGAGCGGCGACCGTACGTTGAGACTTACCGAAAAGGCTTAACTTCGCACAAACGTAAATTGAGGTAAATATGAAATCAAACACAAAAAGGATCACGATAGCGGCGCTTTCCATGACAATGGCGGTAGCCGTAGCGTCAAGCCAGATAATCTCATATGCGTATGCTCCCACGCTCGCCTACAATTCCTCTTTCAGAACGGAGGAAGTTTCGGCGACAAAGGTCACGGATTCCGTAAACACGTCGTCCGTTGTCCGCGATAATTTGAGCGCAGACGTGGTTGATTACGGCGAGGCGGAGGAAATCCGCAATATTTCCGGCGGAAATTCAACCGAAACGGTAATAGTAAGTCTCGATGTTCCGTCCGTGTTGGAGCGCAAATCCGAGGACGTAGACGTAGCCGAATATCTCGAAACGCAGGAGGGCAAGCTCGCCCTTCAATCGATAAGGGATTCGCAGAACGGTTTCTTGTCGTCGCTCGCAGCTTCCGGCGTGAATTATAAGGAAGTGGGCAGATATTCCACCGTGGCAAACGCCGTTGCGATTGAGGTAAATTTATCTCAATTCGGAAAGATTCGCTCGCTCTCCGGCGTGACTATGGCGGGAGTATCCAAGACATATTCGGCTCTCGCCGACCAGAGCGCGCAGGTAAACCCCAGCAACGTGTACGGCACGGGTATTTACGACTCCTCCGAATATCTCGACCAATACGACGGTACGGGCGTGACGGTAGCCATTCTCGATACCGGTCTCGACTATACTCACGAGGCGTTCGCCAAAGTTCCCGATGAAGCCACTTTGGGCTTTGACCGTGACCATGTGGAGGGCAAGATTGACGAACTCTCGGCGAGCGTCACGACCCCCAATCTTACGATAGACGACGTATATCTCAGCGACAAGATTCCCTTTGCATACGACTACGCCGACAAGGACACCGACGTCTACCCCTCGTATGAACAGCACGGAACGCACGTGGCCGGCATTATAGCCGGACAGGCAGATACCTATGTCGATAAAGACGGCCACGTTGTCGGCGGAAAGGACGACGGAAAAGACGATTTCTGCGGAGTCGCTCCCAACGCGCAGCTCGTAATATGCAAGGTTTTCACCGACGACCTCGACAGCGAAGACCTCGGCGGCGCCACCAGCGAAGATATAATGGCGGCTTTGAACGATTGCGTGACTCTCGGAGTTGACATAATAAACATGAGCCTCGGAACGACTTCGGGCTTTTCCAGCCGCGATATAGAAGGAGACGAGGAAGACAGACTTTTAAAAGAGGTTTACACAAGCATAAAGGAAGAGGGCATAAGCCTCATTTCCGCCGCCGGAAACGAGTACAGCTCGGGCTCGGGCAGTGAATTCGGCACCAACCTTGCTTCCAATCCCGATTCGGGAACGGTAGGTTCGCCCTCCACTTTCGTGGGCGCAATGTCCGTAGCTTCCATAAACGGTCAGAAAGCCAACTATATGTTGGGCAATCCCGACGAGGACAGCGCATACGGCGACGTTCCGATATATTATACCGAATCCAACGATTCCAATGCCGTTCCCTTCAATTTTGCGGACGAACTTCTCGGCTCTGCGCAAAAGCAGACGTTCAGATATTTCGTAATCCCGGGCACGGGCTCTTTGGGCGACTACTCTTCGACTGTTTTGCGCGCCCTTAAAAACAAGGGCGACGAAAAGATACTCGTCCTTGTAAGAAGAGGAACTCTCGATTTCCAGCAGAAAGTCGAAAACGCACACACTGCCGGCGCGGACGGAATAATTATCTACGATAACGTTCCCGGCACCATAAGAATGTCTCTCGGCGATATCGAGCCGGAGAACCGCATACCGGCAGTATCCATAAACATGGACGCCGGCGCAAAGCTTACCGCCGACCCCAACAACCCCAACAGATTGAGGACGGAGGGCAAAATAGAAATCAACAGGGAGTACACCGCCGGTCCCTTCATGAACGACTATTCTTCTTGGGGCGCAACTCCCGACCTCAAACTCAAACCCGACATCACCTCGCACGGCGGCGAAATAACCTCCACGGTAGCCGGCGGTTACGAGCAAAAGAGCGGAACTTCCATGGCAACTCCCAACCTTGCCGGACTCATGGCCCTCGTAAAGGACTATCTCCGCGAGAAAAACCCCGGGATAGGCGCCAAAGCGCTTACGACTCTTACCAATCAGATTGTAATGAGTTCTGCTACTCTCGTCTATGACGAGGAGAAACTTCCCTATTCCCCCAGAAAGCAGGGCGCGGGTCTCGCAACGCTGGCAAATATATTCTCCACGGGCGCATATCTCTACACGGAAGAGGGAGTAAACGGCGGTACGGAGGATAACCGTCCCAAGATAGAGCTCTACGAAGACGAGCAAAAGACGGGCGTATACTCCTTCGCATTTAAAGTAAAGAATATCGACACAAAGCCTCTTTCGTTCAAGCTCGTTTCGAGATTTATGACCGAGACGATAGCTTCCGACGGCCTTGCCGTCGCCGAAGCCGCGCATATGCTTACGGATAATCCGGCACAGTTTACGGTAAGCGGAGCCGATAAAACAGGCGATATCATTACCGTGGAATCCAATACCGAAGCCACTGTAAGCGTAACGCTCACCCTTTCGGCGGCAGAAAAGAACTATATCGATTCCAACTTTGTGAACGGTATGTACGTAGAGGGCTTTATTTCCCTTGTCTCGCAGACGGACGGACAGTGCGATCTGAATCTTCCCTTCATGGGCTTCTACGGCGATTGGGAAGCGGCTCCCATGCTCGACTACAACGCATATGAAATCGCAGCCATTGACGAGGATACGTCTTTGACCGAATCCGAAAAGCCGCACGAAAGCGTATTTGCCACACAACTCTATTCCACATATTATAATGGCAGATACGGCGTGCCCATGGGCAGTTTCGCCTACACGCAGGACGATTCCGACAGCGTAAAGAAGATATATCCCAGCGAGGAGCATTGCTCTGTTTCGCGCTACAATATCTTCACTTCGCCCACAGCCACAGATAACTACATGACGTCTACGGGAATAAGGTCGCTGTACGCCGGACTTCTTCGCAACGCAGAGGTCGTTACCTATGATATTTACGACGAGTACACTGGCGAGCATATCTATTCCGGCAAAGACTTCACCGTAAGCAAGGCCATTGCAGGCGGCGGAAGCGCGGTTCCGGCGCTCGTCGATTTGAAACTCACCCCCGACGGACTCGGCCTCGTAAACAACGGCAAATACCGCATGGAGTTCAATTTTTTCAGAACGGAGGCGGATTTGCAGAAGAACAGTGTGCCCTATGCAAACAACTTCACGTCAACTTTCTACGTTGACTATGACGCGCCCGTTCTCGAAGGCTCGCGCATAAGGTATTACGACTATGAAGAGAACAACAAGGCCAAGCAGAGAGTCTATCTCGACGTGGATATATACGATAACCACTATCCGCAGGCAATACTTCTCTGCTATACCGATGAGGAGCTCGTGGACGTAGAGGAGATTTCTGAAATCAACCTTGCGACCGAGTACGTAACTCCCATATACGACGCAAATTGGAACGGCGTTACCACCGTGTCCATAGAGATTACCGATATATACGAAAAATACAGCGACAGACTCTTCGTTCAGATAGACGACTACGCTCTCAATCACAACGTATATACCATCAATTTCAACAACTCCAAAGTGAACTCTGCGGAGGGCGGCTTCGATTTCGTCACCAACGACAGAGTTACGCGCAAACAGCTGACGGCTTCTTCCGGTTATGAATATAACCTCACCATAGATACCAACGAAATGTATCGCGTTGAGCTTCAAAGCGGCAACACCAACGTTTCCAATTATCTCTGGACCACTCCCAATTCGAACATAGTGGCTTTAAAGAACAATGAGATTTTCGGACTCAAAGCCGGAACCGCGAGAATTTCAGTATCGGGCGGCGGCACCACAAAGACGCTGAACGTCACAGTCACAGACAATAAGCGCGAACTCCCGAGGCCGAGCCTTTCGTTCGACGTGATTCAAAACTCCGCTCTCGGCATAGAAAAGCCTCGCGGAAGCGTAAAGGTAAACGCCGGACAGACGTTCAAATTGTCCCTTGTGGCAGACCCGTGGTACTATCCGTTCGACAAATTGCTCGCAAGCAATGATTTGCAGGTTGAATGGCAGTCTACCAATGAACGCATTGCGACCGTAGCGCAAGACGGTACCGTGACTACAAATAACGAGCGCGGCACGTCCTCGATTGTCGCAAGAGTGACCTTGCCTAACGGTTCAAAGGTGGATACGGTTGTTACCTTGTCTGTTCAGGAGCCTTTCACCATAACAAATATGACCCTTTCCAAATATCACGGTTCGGAGCAGGTCGTAAGAATTCCCGATGATAAAAACGTAATGTATATAGGCGAGGAGGCGTTTGAGGATAACGATAAAATGGAGAAGGTCATTATCCCCAAAACGGTAACCGAAATTTCCGCTCGCGCCTTCCTCAACTGCACGGCTCTCAAAGAGGTGTATTTCATAGACATCACCGACGACGATTCCACGCCCGTAAACGACCTTGCGAAGCTCAATCTGATTCGCGAAGACGCCTTTGAAGGCTGTTCCGAGCTGACTACGGTGGATTTGACCAACGTAAAGGTCATAACCGTCGGCGCAAGAGCCTTTGCCGGCTGTGAAAAACTCGAAAAGATTCGTCATATGGAAAAAATAGGCATAGCCGACGAAAATGCGTTCAAGGGCTGCACTTCTTTACTTGAAGCGGATATAACGGGACTTCACACCGCGGCAAGCAATATATTCGAGGGTTGCACGGCTCTTAATTCCGTAAAGACCGATCAATATACTATGATAAGCGAGGGAATGTTCTATGGCTGTACGGGACTTGAAAACGTAACCATAAGCAATCCCAGAGTATGCGGCGGCGCACGCAACATGTTGGGTATCGGCGGCGGAGCATTCCAAAATTGCACTTCGCTTGAAAGCGTAACCTTCGGAGGCGAAAACGCGAAGAGCGGCACGGTATTCAGAATCGACCCTTATGCCTTTGCCGGATGTTCCGACCTCTCGCAGGTTAATTTCGGCGAATATTCCGTCTCCTATATAGGCGACTACGCCTTTGCCGGAACAAATTTAACTCAATTCACCGTGCCGAACGGTAATCCCGTTTTCGGCGAGACGGTTTTCGACGGAGTTTCCGTCACCATAACTTGGGGCAGCGGTTATACGTCCGATTCCGCCGGCGTATACCTCGGCAAGACTCTTGTCCTTGCTCCGGCTACCATATCTTCCGGCTTTACGATAAAAAGCGATACGGAGGAAATCGCTCCCTATGCCTTTGCAAGCAGTACGTTTGACGGAGTAGACACGATTACCGTTCCGGCTTCCGTAAAGAAGATAGGAGAGGGCGCTTTTGCTGGCACGGGCATAACGAGTATAGTAATAAATGCAGACATAACCGAAATACCCGAGCGCGCGTTCAGCGAGAGCGGACTTACAACTATTACGATACCTACGGGCGTTACTTCGATAGGCGCGTCTGCGTTCCGCAACTGCCGTGATCTCGTAACGATAGACTTCGGCAGTTCGTCGCTCAACCGCATAGGAGATTACGCCTTTGCCGGCACAGCTGTCGCAAATGTAACCGTTCCCGACAGCGTAACAGAAATGGGCAGTTATGTGTTCATGGACTGTGAAAGCCTCACCGAAGCACATCTGCCTTCGCTGACCTCACTCGGCGATTACACCTTTGCCGGATGTTATCAGCTCGAAACCGCCTCGTTCGGCGATTCGGCTGCCGCCTCGGGCAACTACACGTTCTTCCCGGGCTCCGAATTGCAGATTCAGAGCGGCAACTTGGTCGAAGTCGGCAAAGACAGCGCTCTCACCACGGTCGATTTGGGCGGTCTTACGACTCTCGGCGACGGAGTGTTCCTGTTCTGCAACAGCCTTGCAAATATCGATCTTAAAAACGTCACCGAAGTCGGCAACGACACATTCCTGAATTGTACGGTTCTTGCGCAGGTGGATAAGATAGAACAGCTTACAAAGATAGGCGACAGAGCTTTTGCTCGCACGGGTCTTACTTCGCTCACGCTCACCGCGGCGGAGGAAATAGGCGACCAAGCGTTCTATAATGTATCGGCGACAAGCCTCTCGATGCCTGCCGTCAAGAGCATAGGCAGTGAGGCCTTTGCCGGAATAAGTATAACTTCGCTTAACATTCCTTCCACGCTCGAAAAATACGGGGACGGCGCGTTTGTAAGCGCAACTTCGCTCAACACCGTCACGGTAGACGGAAGCAATCCTCTGTTCTTTGCCGAAAATGACGTACTGTATAGGAAGATTACAGACCCGAAGAACAACGAAATTTCTTACGAGCTGTGTCTCTATCCGGCAAATCTTGTCTCACAGCCGAGCGAGAATTATTCCGCGCACTATCGCGTAAAGGAAGGCACGGTGTCAATACAGGGCAAGGCCTTTTCCGGAATAGTCGCGAACAGACTCTCCACGGTAACTCTTCCTTACAGCGTAAAGACGATAGGTATTTCGGCATTCTACGGATCTCCCATATCGAGATTCAATTTCGAAAGCATTTCGGCTCCCGTCCTCATTTCGGAGTATTGGAATCTCCGCGATAAAGTCTCGCAGGTTCCCGAAGCGTTCCGCTCGCTGTACTACACCAATTTCCAAATAGAATTTGCAAGCCATGTCCTCGGCGGACAGATTTCCACCGTAACTCTTGCATATCCCACAAACGGAGTTGGCTACGACAACTATGTTTACAGAAATTACTTCGGACCCAAGGTGCTTCTCGGCGAACTCATGGACGACAATACGCGTCTTTTCAATAAACTCGTAGACGGTTTCGACGTAGACGTAGTCAAAGGCTACATGAACCTTGAAGTGACCGACGCCAACAAGCTGACGGTAAATACGTTCTCCGAATCCGTTAAAAGCGCTCACAGAATACTCAACAACACGACGAGCCAAACCCAGCTCGAAATGATTACCGAAGCGAGAATCAATAAGCTCTACTCGGTTGAAGAGGCGCTCAAACCCGTCAAGAGCAAGTTCGGCATATCCGTAAGCATATCCGGCGTGGTTCCGGCGGAAAACAGCGCTCACAAATCGCAATATAAGAGCGGCGAAACTTTCGATAAGTCGGGACTGATTGTCGTGGTAACATACGACGACTATTCCACCGAAACAATATCCGATTCTTCGGATATAATCATCGACGCAAACTATCGCGGAGCTCTTCACACCTACGATACTTTCGTGGCGGCGACATATAAGGGAGTTTATTTCAGAATTCCCATTACCGTAACGGCGGAGGCCTCCGAAGGCCCCGACGGTTCCGGAGATCAGCAGCCCGAAGAGCCTACGGATCCCGAAGAAGAACAGGGCGGAGGCTGCGGAGGCTGCGGCAGTATGTATATAGGTCCTACGATAGGAGGAACGGGGCTTCTGCTCCTTACTCTTGCCGGAGCCATATTACTTGTAACCAGGTTGCGCCGTGAGTCGAACAAAAAATAAAGGAATAATTACAGTGAAAGCTAAAATTAAACCCTTGATTATCTTAATAGCAATATTTGCGGTTTCGCTGATAGCCTTTGCCGCAGGTTGCAGTATAGGCGAAAAAAACGCTCTCGATAACGCAAACGGAAGAGGTCTTGTCTGTCCCGTTACGTATTATGCCAACGGCGGCTCGTTCGTCGTCGGTACGAGCGTGGACAGCAAGTCTTACAGAACGGTCTATTACAAGCCCGACGCTCCGGTTTTCAATATCGGCGTTGACAAGGCCGACGTTCAGAATCTTACGGTTTCCCGAGACGGCTATATCTTCACGGGCTGGGAGTACTGCAAAGTGAATTCCGAAGGTCTCCCCGTTTTGAAGGACGACAACGGAGAGACTCTGGAAGTGCTTGAAAACGGCACGGCGGACATAAAGGGCTCCGACGGCCGCCAGCTCCTCGAACAGAGTAAGAGATTCACGGCGGAAGGCAACGGCGTAAAGGCGTTTGAAAACGGCAGAATAACCGCAAAGGAAGGCGAGCATATCTATCTCGCCGCAACGTGGGTGCAGGACTCCGTGCTCGATTATATCCTCGTCACGGATACTCCGATAACCGCAAGCGAAACGGGTGAAGCCGGAACGACTTATCAGACGGATGACGTAATCGCCTCCGACGGATTCGGAGCTTTCTCCGAAATTTCGCTCGACGTGCGCAACGCGCCCAAGGAATTCGAAAATCATTCCTTCATTCATCTGTATTGGGATAAAGAATGTACTCGGCCCGTCAGCCTCAATTCTACGATAAGCAAACCCACCGACGGCACAAACGCGAAAATTTATGCGAAGTATCTATCCGGCGAGTGGGAAACGGTCAAGGATGGCAGCGGTTTCGCAAGGGTTTTGAGCGGAAGCCTCATAGAGGGCAATATTTATATCCCCTATGATATAGATTGTTCCTCCGCAGTATTGACTTTAAAGTCAGACGGCGTATTCAACGCCCGTGTAGAGGGCAACGGCTTTAAAATAACGGGTATTTCCATCGGCAAATCCGTCGATCAACGTCTTACGAACGGCTTAACATATTCGTTCTTCGGAAGCCTCGGCGCAAATGCGGAGATAAAGGACCTTACAATAGAAAGCGTGACGGCCAACGTCAGCGTGAGACAGAACAGCAACGTAACTGTGTACGCAATGTTCTCCGCGGTTGACGACGGCGCAAAGATAGAGAATTTCAAGGTACAGAGCTATTCGCTCTCCATAGACCTCGCCACCGGCGCCTCGATTCTCAACATTCCCGATACGGGTGCGGAGACATATACAACGGATAATTGGCTCTACGGCACAACAAACGACGGGCAATTCGTCGGCAAATACGGCAACGTTGTGCAAAATGCCACATTGAAAATAGGTGATAAACAAGTAATAGGAGGACAACAATGAAAAAATTTCTGAAACTTCTCGTCTGCGGTCTGCTCGGAGGGGCTGTTCTGTTCTCGGCGACTGCATGCGCTCCCGAGGACCCCGAAAATCCCAACAACAACGGAACGCAGAAGTACGATCCCGAAACGCGCGCATTGTCGCTATCGATAGGCGCCCTCGACGGCAACTTCAATCCGTTTTATTCCACTTCACTGACCGACGCGCAGGTAATAAGCATGACGCAGGCGTCGTTGATTACTTCGTCGGTTGATGAAAACGGAGCGGTTCAGCCCGTTGCCGGAGAAAATTATCCCACGATTGCCAAAGACTTCGAAATAAAATATTATAACGCTCCCACGGGCGGTTCGGAGGTGGATTCGTCAGTGGCAGCCAACGGCGGCAGAACGGAGTACAGATTCCTCATCAAGAACGGAATGAAGTTCTCCGACGGCGAGCCTCTCACCATAAAGGACGTTTTATTCAACTTCTACGTATATCTCGACCCCGTATACACCGGCTCGAATACCATGTATTCCGTCGATATTCAGGGTCTGAAAGCCTATCAGAGCAACGACGCGACGTTGAACGACGACGATGACAGCGCATCCGGCGCGTATGTGGCTCTTGCGCAGGAAAGATTACAGGCTCTCATAGGCTACGGTGCGAAGGACCCCGATTACAGCACGCTCGACACGCAGGGACAAAAGGACTTCGAAAGAGTTAAGGAACTCTACAAAGAGGAACTCGAAAGCGATTGGAGCGCGATGGAGACCAGCTGGGTAGAGACCTATAAGGTCAACTACACTTTCAAAGCGGCATGGCAGGCATATCTCTTTCAGGAGGGAATTGTAACCGCGCAGATAAGAAAGTACTCCGACGGTTCTCGCCGCGAAATAAGAGTGGACGACAACGGCAATGAAATATTGATTCCCGTAGATAAGGATACAGATTCCGCCGAGTATAAAGCGGCTATGGAGAAGTACAATAACGGTAAAACGAAAACCACGCTCGATCCTTGGGTTGAGGGCGCGGACGGCGGCGACGGTTCTTCGACTCTCCGCCAGAATGAAATAGACGAGATAGCGGCGGAAACATCCGATGCGAATGTAAACGCATATATGTCTGCGCACAACTGCGACAGGGACACCGCCATTCTCCAAATCACAAAGGAATACTGCGTAGACAGAGTATACCGTGAAAATCTCAACGACGACGGCACGGGTCTTGACAACGTGCTTCAATATTGGGCGACGGGTACGAACGCTTACAACGAATTCCTTGCAGACGCGCGCGGCAAGGCTCTCGAAGACAGCGATAACCCCATGTATTATATAAAGGGTATTCAGACAGAGAGAGTTTCCACGTTCAAGGGCAAAGCTCTCGACGCGGATTACGACGTGCTCAAAATTATAGTAAACGAAGTTGACCCCGCCGCAATTTGGCAGTTCGGCATAACCGTAGCTCCCATGCACTATTATTCGGGTAAATATGATAATGTCGATTACATTGCAAAGTTCAACGGCGACCAAAACAACGGCAAAGGCTCCGGCGACGCCAACACTTGCTTCGGCGTAAAGCGCGGCGATTTCGATTTCTTCAACGAAGTAGTCAAAGGCGTCAACGAAGGCAAGAGCGGAGTGCCCGTCGGCGCGGGTCCCTATATGGCTTCCAAGCGTACGGGCGGCGCGGCACAGAACGGCGGCGAGTTCGAAGAGAATTACATCGTCTACTATGAGCGCAACTCCTACTTCGAAACTATGGGCAGTGAGATAAATAACGCCAAAATAAGATTCCTCCGCTATAAAGTACTTGCGGAAGACAGAATTCTTTCCTCTATACAGTCGGGAGATATCGATTACGGCGAACCCAACGCGACCGATACAAACTACACCGCTGTAACCAATCAGTCAAATCTACAAAGCGTGGTTTACGATACGAACGGTTACGGCTATGTCGGAATAAATCCCACGTTTGTAAAGGATATCGAGATAAGAAAGATAATAATGCACGCAATGAACCAAGGACTTTCTTTGAGCTATTACGGCGATTTGGCACAGCCTATATACAGGCCCATGTCAATGACCTCGTGGGCATATCCGAAGGATGCAACCGAAAAATATTACGAGGATTGGGATTCGAATAAAATCAAAGAAAAACTTGCCGAACTCAAATATGTCGAGGGAAATGACGGAGTATACAGCAAAAACGGCGAAAGACTCGAATACACCTTCACGATAGCCGGTGCAAACTCCGACCACCCGGCATACAATATGTTCCAGGACGCGGCAAGCCTTCTCAACAGATCCGGCTTCAAAATCAAAGTATCAACCGATCCCAACGCTCTGCTTGCGCTCACTCGCGGCGGACTTGCGGTATGGGCGGCGGCTTGGTCGTCCGGCGTAGACCCCGATATGTATCAGGTATATCATAAAGACAGTCAGGCAACCAGCGTGCTCAACTGGGGGTACAGGACGATACTCAACGACGTCACCGGCGAATATACCGAGGAGGCGAACCTTATAAACAGTCTCAGCTTGAAAATCGACGAGGCGAGAGCCACAACGGTTCAGGTAACGCGTGCGAACCTCTATAAAGAGTGCCTCAACTATATAATGGAGCTCGCGGTGGAACTTCCCATCTATCAGCGTAAAGACCTCTGCGTATTTAATAAAACGATAATTGATTCCACGACGGTGAACGGAAATCCCACGGCAAACAACGGCGTTATGGACAGGATCTGGGAAGTAAATTATCTTTGATAAATAAAATTAACGGATGTAAAAATGGTTAAATATATAGTCAAAAGACTGCTCCTTTCCATATTCATTATGGTGGGCGTCTCAATGATAATATACTTTATAATAAGGTTGATGCCGATGGACTATATCGACAACACCTTTGCCACGCTCGCCGGCAACGGCGGTATAAGCGAGGAAAAGTATAACGCGCTCAAAGCCCTGTACGGACTTGACGACAACAGTTTCGGCGGAATACTGAAAGGCTATTTCAGCTGGCTGTGGAAGTTTTTGCAGGGCGATATGGGCACCTCGTTCGTGCACGGCGAACCGGTCAGCGATATCATACTCGACAACATGGGCATATCCTTCGGAATATCCTTCGTATCCCTCATTTTCGAGTTGATAATAGCTATACCTCTCGGTATAAAGTGCGCCGTAAATCAGTACGGCAAGCTCGATTATACAGCAACGGTCGTCTGCATGACGTTAATGGCGTTCCCTACTTTCTTCCTCGGCAATCTGTTCATAATGTGGTTTGCGGACTCTCTCGGCTGGTTTGACCCGTCTTTGGGACTGCAATCTTCCACATTGCCGTACAATGCCTCCGGTTGGGTAGTGTTCGGCGATATGCTATGGCACCTTGTACTGCCGATGATAGTTCTTGTCCTCCTGAACGTCGGCTCGTATATGCGCTATCAGCGTACGAACACTCTCGAAGTACTCTCCGCGGACTATATCAGAACGGCTCGCGCCAAGGGACTTTCCGAGGGCAAAGTGGTGTATAAGCACGTGTTCCGCAATACTATGATACCTCTCGTAACGGTTATGGCGTCAACCCTTCCCATGTTGTTCGGCGGCGCCATGATAACGGAGACCGTATTCCAGATACCGGGCATAGGTAAAATTACTTACGACGCCTTAATGAAAGGCGATATACCTCTCGCAATGGGTTACAATATGTTTATTGCAATTCTTACCGTAATAGGTATATTGCTCTCGGATATTATGTATGCGGTGGTTGACCCCAGAGTCAAACTCGGAAAGTGAGGAAACTATGGAAGAGAACAAAGAAATAAAAGAAGAACTCAAAACCGAAGTTCAACCCGAAGCGGAGAACAACGTCAAGGCGGATTTGAACGGCGAAAGCATAGGCGACAGAGTAAAAGCTCTCTCCCCGGGTGCGACCGTCGCCAAGAGATTTTTCCGCTCCAAGTTATCCATGGTTGGGCTTGTAACAATAATTGTGCTGTTTATATTCTCGTTTATAGGTCCCTTGATTTCACCGTGGGGAGAGACTACTCCCGACAACTCCAAATCCGATCCTATGATCTCCGGCACAATTTTTACTTACACGATAGACGACGTGGAGTACGAGGGCTATTCCATAACATACGACTGGAACGCCAGCCTCAATAAACTCGACGGAATATCCGCCGACCATTGGATGGGAACGGACAACAGCGGCTACGACATAATGACGAGACTTATGTACGGCGGAAGAGTTTCGCTTACGATAGGCTTTGTCGTAATAATTCTCGAAACGCTTATAGGCATAGTCATGGGCGGCATAGCCGGTTACTTCGGCGGCTGGATAGACAACCTAATAATGCGAATAGTGGACCTTTTGAGCTGTATTCCCACAATACCGCTCATGCTGATACTCGGCATGGCGCTGAACAGCCTCGGATTGGAATCCTCCATATGGAAACTGTACATCATAATGGCGGTGCTCTGTCTGATAGGCTGGGTGGGCATTGCAAGACTTGTCCGAGGGCAGATTCTGTCTTTGAGAGAGCAGGAATTCATGCTTGCGGCAAAGTGCTCGGGTCTGTCCACGCGTTCGAAAATTTTCAAACATCTCTTGCCCAACGTAATTCCCCAACTCATAGTTTCCATGACGTTGGGATTGGGCAACGTAATATTGATGGAGGCCACATTGGGCTTCCTCAACATAGGCGCGCCGGTAGAAACCGCAACTTGGGGCAATATGATAAACTTCGCCTCGCAGATGCAGTACAGACAATTCTATCCCAACATGTGGTTGGGAGCCGGCATATGTATAACTCTTGCAATTCTTGCATTCAACTTTGTCGGCGACGGCTTGCGCGACGCGTTCGACCCGAAGATGAAGAGGTAACAAATGGCTGAAAACAAATCGGATAAAAAGAAACATTATATATCGCATAAGGAATCGAGGCAGATAGCCAAAGAGAACTCCCGTGCCATTCGTCACTTTGAAAAGGAAAAGAAACGCAAAATCCGTCCCGAGGAATATGTGACGCAGATGAAGGACGAAAACAACGTAGTTGAATTCGAAGACCTTCACACTTATTTCTTCTCCGACGCCGGCACGGTAAAGGCGGTAAACGGCGTAACATTTTCGGTGCCGGCCGGCTCAACCGTAGGCGTAGTCGGAGAGAGCGGCTGCGGCAAATCGGTCACTTCGCTCTCGCTCATGCGCCTCGTTCAGGCGCCCAGCGGACAGATAGTAAGCGGCTCCATACGTTTCCGCGCCGATATGTTCAAACTCGATTCGCACGGCAAGAAGATTCCCGTCTATGAGACCGTCACCGACGAAAACGGAAACGAGGTTCCGAAACTCGATTCGCGCGGCAGAAAAATAGTCAGAAAAAACGAACTCGGCGGCACTATGTACGAAATGGAGAGGCAGGTGGTGGATATCGCCAAAATGCCCACGGAAGCCATGCGCACTATACGCGGCAGAGAGATTTCCATGATATTCCAAGAGCCCATGACCTCGCTCAATCCAGTATTTACCATAGGCAATCAGCTCGACGAAGTAGGCAAATTGCATATAGAGGGCATATCCAAAAAGCGAGTCAAAGAGCGCAGTATAGAGATGCTTAAACTTGTCGGAATTGCCGATCCAGAGGGCGTATACAAAAAATATCCTCACGAGCTTTCCGGCGGTATGCGCCAGAGAGTCATGATAGCAATAGCTCTTCTGTGCAATCCCAAACTCATAGTTGCCGACGAGCCCACGACGGCTCTCGACGTAACCATACAGGCGCAGATTCTCGACCTTTTGAGGGAAATCAAGGGCAAGATAAACGGCAGTATAATGCTTATTACCCACGATTTGGGCGTCGTTGCAGAGATGGCGGATTACGTCGTCGTCATGTATGCCGGCAAGGTCATTGAAATGGGTACTGCGGAAGATATATTCGACAGACCGCTTCACCCGTACACCATAGGCTTGCAGAAGAGCAAACCTACGGTAGAGCAGGTCACGGATGAGCTGTATTGCATCCCGGGATTTGTTCCCAACCCCATAAATATGCCCGACTACTGCTATTTCCGCGACAGGTGCGAGAGCTGTATGGCGAAGTGCTCGGGAGAATATCCTCATTACGTTCAGGTAACGCCTACTCACAAAGTGGCATGTTATCTGTACGAAAACGAGAATGACAAGGAGGAAGCAAATGGCTGAACAGACGGAAGTAAGCGGAAACGCTTCGGAAGTTTTTCTTGAAGTCCGCAATCTCTGCAAATACTTCGTAGTAGGCAAAGACTTCTTCGGCAGACCCAACGCGTGGCTCAAAGCCGTAGACAATGTGTCGTTTAAAATAGAAAAGGGCAAAACTCTCGGTATAGTCGGCGAAAGCGGTTGCGGAAAGACAACTATGGGAAGAACTATTCTCCGCCTTCACGACGTGACCAGCGGCGAGGTATGGTTCAGAGGCGAAAAGATATCCGACCTCAATAACCGTGAATTCGATAAACGCCGCCCTCATATGCAGATGATATTTCAGGACCCCTACGCAAGTCTCTCGCCGAGACTTACGGTGGGCGAAATAATAGGCGAAGCCGCGCGTCAGCACGGACTCGTGGATAAAAAGGGCTTTTACGATTACGTTATAAACGTAATGAAGATGTGCGGACTTCAACCTCACTATTTCGAAAGATACCCTCACGAGTTCTCCGGCGGCCAGCGTCAAAGGATATGCATAGCGCGCGCTCTTGCCCTCAAACCCGAACTTGTCATCTGCGACGAGCCCGTTTCGGCTCTCGACGTATCCATTCAGGCACAGATAATCAATATGCTCATAGAGTTGAGAAAAACTCTTGGGCTCACGTATATTTTCATATCTCACGACTTATCCGTCGTAAAACACATTTCCGACGAAGTGGGAGTAATGTATCTGGGCAGTCTCGTGGAATACGGCTCCAAGGAAGAGATATTCAACAATACTCTCCATCCCTATACAAAGGCGCTCTTTTCCGCCGTTCCCGTGCCCAATGTTCACGTAAAAATGAACAGAGTGATACTGAAAGGCGATATTCCCTCGCCCGTCAATCCGCCCTCGGGCTGCAAGTTCCACACCAGATGCGAAAGTTGCATGAGCATATGCGAAAACGTAGCGCCCGAATACAGGGAGGTAACTCCCGGGCATTTCTGCGCGTGTCACTTATACGACCCTCCCGAATATCTTACAAATGCATCTATCGACGCTTTAAGAGAAAATTCGGAATCAACTTTCGTAAACTATTCCGACAATAAAGTAAAAGCGGAGTAAAAATCAATGTCCAAAGAGCGTAAAAAGCGCAAAAAGCCGGAGCTTGACACCACAACGACCTTTGCAAACATGAATATCGAAGGTTTCAAGTGGTACGACCCGAGCCTTGAAAAGCGCATTGAAGAACAAAAGAAAGGCATAATTCCGCCCAAAGTCAGCCGCCGCGAGTATTGGCAGATGGTGCGCGGAGCTTTTGCGGCGCTCTGGCCATTTCTTCTCGGCATAGTTGCCATTTTCGGCTTTATGGTCGGTTTTGCATATCTTTGGTTGAGTTAAAAAATGAGCAATATAAACGAAAAAACAAGTAAAAAGGTGCGACTGATTTATTCGTGGGTCTTTGCGGCTTTCACGGTTGTAGTCGGCGCGCTCTTTATATGGCAGGTGCTCGACGTATATCTCGGCGGAGCGGCCTCCGGTCAGACAAGTCCGTTTACGTACGAAATTGTGAGCAGCCGCGTCGGCGGCGTGCTTGCCGCGCCTTTCTGGATATGGATAGCTTCCATAGCCGTAGGTTTTATTGTTTGGGAGGTCTTTCCCGTAAAGGAAAAACTTGCCCCCATAACCGACGCGCGTTACGTACTTAAAAGATTGAATAAGCGCATGCCTTCGACGGCTCCGGAGGGCGAAGAGGCGTCCTTCAACTATGTAAAGAGTCAGCAGAAATATCTGCGCATAGTTCACTGGTTGCTGTTTGCAATCGTGGCGGTATATCTTGTCTATGTGATTGTATACGTCTGCGTGCCCTCGAATTTTCCCAATCTCGACAAGACCGGCGAAATGCTTAACGCCGCAAAATATCTTCTGCCCATGGCGGCGGTAGTGTATGCCGCGGCATGTATATACGTAATAATGTTCAATATTTCGGCAAAGAACCAACTGCCCCACGTTAAAAAACTTACCGCAAAAGTAAAAACTCCGCAGTCGGTCGCCGTAAATAAATTTACTTACATAGTCACGCATAAGTATTTCATACTCGGCGTGAGAATAGCCGTTGCCTGCCTTGGCGTCGCGTTCGTCATAGCCGGTTGTTTAAACGGAAGCGTAATAGAAGTCTTTAACAAGGCTATAAGAATTTGTACGGAGTGTATCGGACTTGGGTAAGGTAAAGAATTTCTTTTTTGCAGTCGGTAGATGGTTTAAGAACCATGCCCCTACCCGTCGCAGAATAATTCAGGTGTACGCGGCGTTGTTGAACAACGCAAATCTGAAAGGTTTCGGCGAGGGGCAGATATACACGGGCGCGACAAAGAACGTCTGCACGCCGGGGTTAAACTGTTATTCCTGCCCGGGTGCGGTTGCAGCCTGCCCTCTCGGCGCGTTGCAGAACTCGCTGGGCTCGTCAGGTACTACGACGCCTTATTACATACTCGGCATAATAGCTCTTTTTGGAGTTGCGCTCGGCAGAACAATCTGCGGCTTTCTCTGTCCTTTCGGACTCACGCAGGATTTACTCTATAAAGTAAAATCTCCCAAACTCAAAAAGAGCGCGTATACGCGCATTTTGAGCTATTTGAAGTATCTGCTTCTGATAGTTTTGGTAATAGCAGTTCCGCTCATATATCACAACGTTCCGGCATTCTGCAAGTACATATGTCCGGCAGGCACGTTTGAGGGCTCGGTAGGGCTATTGGCAAACAGCGTAAACACCGATCTCTATGCAATGCTCGGATATCTGTTCAGCTGGAAGTTCGCTCTGTTTGTCTGCTTTGTAGTTGCATGTATCTTTATTTACAGGGCTTTCTGCCGCTTTATTTGTCCTCTGGGAGCGATTTACGGCTTCTTCAACCGCATAGCTCTTCTGGGCGTCAAACTTGATAAGAGCAAGTGTATCGACTGCGGAATGTGCATATCCAAATGCAAAATGGATATCCGTCACGTCGGCGATCACGAATGTATCAACTGCGGCGAATGTATCTCCGTCTGCCCTACGCACGCAATAAGCTGGAAGGGCGGCAAACTCTTTGTCGAGCCCGTATCGATGGGTGTTTCGGCGTCGGAAGCTCCGGCCACGGTGAAAGTCGCGCTCTCGTCAATAATTTCGAGCGGCACTACAATGCCTGTAACCGGAGAAAATGCGGCAATCGCAGAGGACGTAAGTCTTACAAATCAGACGGAAAGCAACGCCGGAAGCGCGAATGGCGACGTCGTTTTGTCGGAAGAGACAACACGGTCGGAAATCTTGCCTGAAAAAACCGAGAGGATTGACGGTTCTTCGGCGCCCTCCATGCAAAAGGTGAGATACGTCCGCAAAAAGAGTTCCAAAATTCTCGAAGCGGTCGCATGGTCGCTTGCCGGAGCTCTGCTTATAGCGGCTCTCGTGTACTACAATATCCAACCTTCGGCAAACGCCGCGTTCGGCAACACGGTTGAAAACTTCTCCGCTCGCGCATATGATACGGCCTACGCCGAAGAGAGCTACACGCTCTACGAAAACAACGATAAACCCACCGTGCTCGTGTTCTGGTCGTCTCGCAACGATACGAGTATCGAGTATATTTCAAGTCTGAAAGACAGTTATTCCGAACTTACCGAAGAGGCCAACGTAGTGGCCGTGCACGTGGTAAACAGCGATTCGGCGGCAGTTGTTCAGGGTATAATCGATTCCAACGGTCTCAACCTCTGCGACATTCCCTTTGTGCAGGACGAAAATTCCTTCAACGCATACGGTAATTGCGGCGGCGACGGAGCTTTCCCCATGACGGTTGTTCTGAACGTCCATAACGAAGTTTATTCCCGTTATTTCAAGCCTCTCGAAGCGGACGAAATCAAGTCCGATATCACAAAGGCAATGGACGCTACGGTTTACAGAGTTGGCGACAAGCTGTATGACTTTACGGTAGACACATACGAGAGTTCGTATAAAGAGGGCTCGTTCTCCACGGCGAGCGCGCGCGGCAAGGTGCTTGTAATCAACTTCTGGTACGTAAGCTGCGGTCCATGCATTGAGGAGCTTCCTTTTATTGAGAAAAAGCAGGAGGAGTTCGGCGACAGAGTGGTGACGCTCGCAATTCATGCCAACAACGACGACGTTTCACAGGCACAGGCATTTATAAACAGCGAAAACACCGATCGCAACAAGGCTTCTTGGGCAGATTGGCAGATAATTTTCGGTCAGGACGTCGGTTCGGACATGTTTGCAACGCGGCTCGGCTATAAGAGCTATTACCCCATAACTGTGGTAGTAAATGCGGAAGGTTACATAACTTTCGTTCGTCAGGGCAAGATTATAAATCAGGAATTTGACGATTTGACCGACGCTATCAAGGCAGCCCTCGGCGAATAATATTACAACGCCGAATAATAAATTTCAACGGCGAAAATAAAACAACAAAAAAATAAAACAACAAAAAAATCGGTTCGACTTATGTCGGACCGATTTTTGTTTTTATCTTTTAAGCGTTCTTCGTTACTTTTATGAAGAACGTTCCGTCTTCCGTATCGTCAAACCATAACCTCAAAGCCTCCGAAGAGGAAAGAGTGACTGTCTGACCGATCACGCTCTGATTTCCTTCCTTTACGATAGTGGCGGTGGAGCTGCCGTAAACTGTGATTGTATAGTCGCCGTCCATCAAGGTTGCGGCTTTAAAGTCCACCGCAATCTTTCCGCTGTGCGCGTTGTGGTCTATATTCACCTGAAATACGTCGTTTCCCGACCTCTGTAAAGGCGATTCGTCGGTGCCGTATTCTATTGCGTCTCTGTCTATCGAATACTCTATGATTTGGTTCGAGCGTATGGCAAATACGCTTACGTGCGCCGTGCCGCTGCCCGTAACGGTGAATATCTTTTCTTCGAGAGCTTGGAAATACACGAACTTTCTGCCGTCTATATCGACAGCGCCGTCAAGTCCGGCTATCGTTGCGTCGGTCGATGAGATTTCATAGTACGCGGAGGAGGAGGCTCTGAACGCCACATAAGTTGCCTGCGAACCGTTCAAAGTGACGGTTGTTTCGTCGCTTGAAAGGTCGTAAGGCGCGCTCTCGGAGCCGTCGGAGACGGGCCCGTAATAGTAGCAAGCGGCGACCCAATATTCGTCGTATTCGTTCCAGCCCCTGTAATTTTTGCAGAAGTTTTCAAGCACGGTCTTTAATAGATCGTTTACGGGATACAGACCGTCGCTGTTAGCAAGAGCTCCGTAACCCTTTACAACGTTGGAATAGTCGGTATGCGTGCGCACGCCGGAATTGGTGCTTTCGTCGAACGTCTCCGAGGTATAGTCGAACATCGTCATCACAACAGAGCCGTCGGCTCCGTCGTTGCCGGTAGTGTAAGCCGAAAGATAAACCATCGAATTTTGGTTTACGCGCGTGGGATTGTTCAACTGAACGTAAATCTGCGGACCGGAAGCGCTTCCTACATGATATTTGCCGCTGTTGTCCCTTACCACAACCGAGTTGAGGGGAACGTCGGTAATTCTGCCCTCAACGGGAAAAGCGGGAGGCGCGTTTGTGGGCATGGGCTCCTCATTGTATACGTCCGTCCATTTGGGAGCATTGCCTATTCTCTCTACCGAGATGGTAACGTCGCAGTTTGTATCCGAAACAAATCCGAAACAGAACGTAGCCGAAGCCTCGTCGCTTTCCACCAGAACGTCCACGTAATTTTTATCCGTAAAGGTGGAGGAGTAGTTTTGAAGCCATACGTCGTATCCCAACGCCGTACTGCCCTCCGCCGCGGCATATTCGTTGTAAGCGGCGTCGAGCGCGTCTTTATCGTTCGGCATGCTTCCAGACCTCGCCAAAACCAGCGATTCCGCAGGAGAGCCGTCGGCCTTTTTGACGAAATAGCTTCCGTTTTGGAAGTTGTAAAATACAAGTTTCACGTCCGCGCCGGATTTGCTCGCCTTCCAGCTGAATCTGTAAACGCCGGAAGCCGCCTCTCTCGCGTTCTTGATTATCGAGTCGGTCTGTTCCTGCGTGAGATCGCCCGAAGGCATATCCTGTCTGTAAGGATTGAACGTAAAGTAGTTATAGCTGTCCTTAATTACCTTTTTTGTGTACGGAGTATTTATTTCCGTCACTTCGGTGGGATTGAGAAGGTCTGCGTAGTAGCGCTTGTATGCGAGCGCGTCTGTGCTTTCGTAAACGGAATTCCAGCTGTAATCCACCTTAAAGTTGACTGCGGCGGTATAATTTCCGTCACCGCCCTTTGTGAACGGCGAGCTGTTGTTCGCCATGCCGAGCTGTGAGTTCCAGCCGAAGTTTACCGTATATCCCTTCGGTATTCCGTTTGTGTTTCCGTCGGCGGAAATGGAGTAGGGGTCGGCTATATATACGCTATAAGCCGCGCTTGTATTTTGAGGGAACACGAAGAAGGTGGCGATACCTTTGGAATTGGATTTCGCCGCATACGCTTCGGAGGACGAAGTGCCGGTTGTTCCGTCTTTTTTCAGCCATTGAGTAGAACCCGTATCGGCATATCCGACGTTGAAATACGCGTTTTCGACGGGATTGCCGTTGTTGTCGAGACAAGTGACCGTAAAGGAAGTAGTCTCCTGTCTTTCCTCGCCGTCGGTGGAAATTCTTATAATTTTGCCGTTCGAAAAGGTAAATTCAAAGTACTGTTTGCCGTTCAATTCGATTATTTTAACGTCGATTATGCTTACGCCGTCCTCGCCGTCTCTACCGTTTTCGCCGTCGATACCGTCGTCTCCGTCGTCTCCGCGTTCACCGGTTTCGCCCTGTTCGCCCTGATTTCCCTGCGTGCCGCCGGCGGCAAGTTTATCAAGCAAGTCTGCGACCCACTCGTCGTACGATTTGGGTTCTTCGGTCTGTGAGACATACGTCTGATAGGCCGCATTCAAAGCCGGATCGCGTCCGCTTTCGGGGTCCGGCGCGCATGCCGTTATACCGGCGGCGCACGCCGCAACGCACAGCGAAGCCATAGCCGCAATCAATATTCTTTTTCCTTTCATTTTTTCTCCTTTAATGGAAAACCCGTATTTATGATAGAAGGGCTTTGTCGCTTCGGCAAAGCCCTTCGTCGTCATTGATTGGAATCTTATTTGCTTTTATCGAGAGTAATGGTGATGGAGGAGGGTATCTTGTCTACCTCGTACTGACCGTAGTCGGCGGTAGCCGAATATCCCTTGCCGTTGAGATTTATGACATGAATTACGAATTTTACCGCATCGCTGTCGCTTACGAATTCTGAAATCTTCGAAACTTCCACGGTAACTTTTCCGTCGGCGCCTACGTTGGGCTGATAATTTGCAAGGCAAGCGTCCGCATTGCCGTCCGCCTGTACTGCGCAGAACTGCAATTTAACTTGCTTTTCGCCATATCCGTTGTCACCGAAAGTTGTTCCGTTTATGGCGTCTCCGTTCTCGTCCACTACGGTTACTGTAAAGGTATCGGTGGCGTAAGTTTCCTCTTTATCGTTGCATGCGGCCGCAAAAACCGCTATGCAGACCGTAGCCGCAACCGCCGTAAAAAGCACTGCAAGTTTCTTTAATAATTTATTCATCTTAAATTTACCTCCGGTAAAATATTAATTTATTCAGTGGGCATAGGCTGCCAGCCCGTGCTTCCGTAATAGTGCCAGTAGTATGCAAACGCTTCCCACAGTCCCGTATCTATTTCGCCGTCTGCGGGGTCGTCGCGCTCCGCTTTGAGATATTCGCACAGTATCAGAACGAGCTCTTGCGAAGCCGGAACCATACCGTATGTCGGATCGTCTGGTTCTTTATTTTTTGCTTGCGCAAGATATGCGTTCATTTGGGGAGTGTAATTTGCGGCTCCTCTTATATTGAACGCGCCGCTTTCAATCATATGTTCCAGACTTACGTTTGCAAGATAGTTGTCGTGCAGGAACTCTATATAGAGCGGCGAAGCGTTTTCCTCTTCAACGATGTTGTAATAGATATTATCGTCTCTGTTGAGGCTGACGGGCACCGCACCGTAAACCGATTCAGCCTGCGTATCGTCCGTCCACAGCCAGTTTCCGTCTCCCGTAGACGCCACTTCGAGTTCGTATGTCGATTCGCCCAGATAGTTTATCTTTACCTCGTATGAGGTTTCGATGTTCTCATATTGGTCGAGGGAGGTGGATATGTCGCCGCCCCTTACCGATAATTGAAGGTAAACGGTAGTGCCGCTTTCGAGATAAATGAACGCCTTGAAGTTGTTCGTGTATTTGTTGTCCTGATTGTCGAGGAACTTCTCCGCGCATACGGCGTCCTCCTGTTCGAGGAGCGCTAAATCAGTTACGGGACAGCCCTCTTCGGGATAGGCGTCCGAAGTCTCCGGCCAGATGGTGATATGAGGGTCTATGGGGTCGGTAGCGGAATAGGGACGTAGCGACTCTATGAGATATACGCCCGTCTGTTCGGCTTTGAGCGCGTAGAACAGTCCGCCGCCGCGGTTCTTTCTCTGCGATTTGGTCAAATCGACGGTGTTTGTATCTGTGCCTTCCTTCGTGTCGTTCACTTGCAATTCGACAGCGTATCTGAAAAGTTTGCCGTAAGCCGAATTGTAATGAGCGAGACAATTATGATTCGCTCCGTCGTGCGAACCGCCCACGGTACGGTAGTAGCAGCACATTTCCAGCCAAGTGTTTTCGTCGCTGAAAGTGGATTTGTCCTTGTATTCGGTAAAATTGTCGGAGCAATATTTTACAAACGCCTTTATTGCGGCGGCAAGCTCTTCGTCAACAGGCGAAAGATAGGAGTTGCCGTCCTGAACGTAGTAGAAGTCTATTATTGTCTGTGCTATCTCATCTTTCTGATCTCCGCCGTACTTGAAATCGACACTTCCGGCGCCCATTTTGGGGTGGAAGTAGGAGATAAGGTAGAGCGATTTGATTCTCTCCTGACGATTGTCGCTCGAATCGTCGTAAAGATGCATGTCGGACAGATGTATGTCTGTGAACAGAGTGGCCGAATTTATGTCTACGAACAGCATTGAATCGGTCGCTTCGTTCTGCGCTGCTCCTTCCTGAACGTGGTAAAATCCGTCCGTTCCGAGATATACGGTTTTATAAGTGAAGGCTTCGCCGTCATAGGTCGCCGCTTCCGTTCTGAGGTCTATGGGGTCAGACGAGTTGATATTCAACTTGCTGACTTTCAGATTTCTTATTCCCACAAACTCATATGAGGGGCTCAATTCGCTGTTCTTCGTATAGAGGAATGTGATATTTATGTCCGTATGCCGAGTGGCGGTGTAGAGTTCTATCGTCTCCCAGTTGTTCGTACTGCCCGACCTCTCGAACATATAATCGCGCGAATTGTTCAGAATAATGTACAGATAGTCGTAGGGGTCGTTGTTCATCTTGATATCCACCGAGAGTATTTCGTCCGCTTCGAGCGAAATATCCGTGTAGAGAATCGACCAAGTGTTTTCGGTGGCAACGCCCTGAACGGTGCCCTGATTGGAGGGAGAGATACATGACTGCTCCTCGTTTACCACAAACGGCCAGTTGTACATGCCGTCTCTTGTTTCGGGGTCGGGGCCGTAGAACTGCAAATCATAGTTTCCGGCAATCGAAGAATCGAGCAATGCGCCGGCATACTCCGCGTCGCTTGCCGCTTCAAGTCCTGTGGGAGGAGCCACGTTTGCTTCCTCGCCGCTGTCGCCGCCCGTTTCGACGTCCTGAATGTTCTGTTCGTAGTCGTCGGCGGTAAAGCGTCTGAAATTATCTTCCCAAACCGTCTGGTTGAGCTCCGAACCTCTATGGTAGTAGGCTATAACTCCGTAGCGGTCAACTATTAAAGAGACGGGAATGGAAGTATCTGCGATATGGTCGTAAATATTTGCGCTGTCTGCCGACATGAAAAAGTTCAGACCCAGACTCGTCTTGAAACTTTTAACCGCCGAATTACTGTCCGTGGTGGAAAGCGCGATAACTTCAACCGAATCGGTGAAATTGGCATACGCCGCGTTCAAAGCGGGGAATTCGCTTACGCAGGGACCGCACCAAGTCGCCCAGAAGTTTATGACCACTGCTTTCTTTTGGTTGAGAACTTCCGACAAAACCACCGTTCTGCCGTCGGCGTCGGTAGTTTTGAAATCATACATGACGTCGCCGATATTGTATATGTATCCGGCAGGAACAGACGAGTTGATTACGCTTGAAGTAAATACCTTTTTTACCTTTGTCGTCTCGCTCGTAAGATGCTGTGCCGAGAGCGTCTTATCCTCTGTATAGCCGAGAGGCAGATTGCTGCATTCGAGGTCGTAATCGCCGAGGGGTATGCCTAACTGCACTCCGCCGTTTTCCGAAATGCCCTCTACAACAGTCGCACCGTCTTTCTTGACGGTAATGCGCACGCCGTCTATGGGTATTCCGCCCTTGCTGACGGTGGAAATTACATAGCGGTTCTCCTTGTCGATATAGTCGTCGGGATTGGTGCCTTCGGGGTAGTAGAAGGGCAAATCCCCGTTGGGATTGTTGGCGTCTTTCGAACCGTCGTCCGTCACTCCGTTTACGGGTTCGCGCCAGTTGATATCCGCGCCGCATGCGACCGCAAAGGCGCAAAGCGCCGCACAGCATACGGTCAAGAGTATCAAAAGTATTTTACCGAGTTTGTTCATCTATGTACCTCAATCGAATATCAAATGAAATATGTATATCAATGATATCATATTTCGTGCGCGCGCGCAAGTATAATTAATGTTTTTCATTTAATTTTTACTTATTTTTCGCATAAATCCGACTTATATCCGTTTTAACGGGGGAAATATGCGATTATTTACAAATTTATACATTTTCGAGCCGTAATTTTCCGATTCGGAGCGTCATTTTCTTTCTGGATATCCTATTTCGTTTCCGGTCGGCAGGTTTTGGGTAAACTTTTCAATGTTTTCCACCGTCGCGGCGGCTATGGCGTTCAGAGCCTCTTCGGTGAGGAATGCCTGATGAGAGGTGAGTATTACGTTGGGCATGGTTATGAGCCTTGCGAGAGTGTCGTCGTTTACTATGTGTCCGGAGTAATCTTCGAAGAACAATTCCGATTCCTCCTCGTAGACGTCTAAACATGCCGCGCCTATTTTTCTGTCTTTTATACCGGATAGTAGCGCCTCCGAATCTATAAGTTCCCCTCTCGAAGTGTTTATTATTATCGCGCCTTTTTTCATGGCGGCAATGCTCTCGCCGTTTATTATGTGCTCCGTCTCGGCGTTGAGCGGACAATGCAAGGATATTATGTCGCTCGTTCTTATCAGTTGGTCTAAACCGACATACTCCGCGCCTACCGAATCCGACGGGAATTTATCGTACGCAAGAGTTTTCATTCCGAACCCGTTGCAGATATCTATGAATACTTTTCCTATCTTTCCGGTGCCTATCACGCCCACGGTTTTTCCGTGCAAATCGAACCCCGTCAGGCCGTTTAGGCTGAAATTGAAGTCTTTTGTACGTATATAGGCCTTGTGAATTCTTCTTACGGAGCAAAGCAGCATGGCCATGGCGTGCTCCGCCACGGCGTAGGGAGAGTATGAGGGAACTCTCACGACCGTAATCTTTCCGCGGCATGCGGCAAGATCTACGTTGTTGTAGCCGGCACAGCGAAGAGCCAGAAGTTTCACTCCGAAGCCCGACAGCTTTTCTATTACCGCGGCGTTTACGTCGTCGTTCACGAACACGCACGCGACGTCGCAGTCCCGAGCCAAGCCCACGGTGTTCTCGCACAGCTTCGTATCGTAAAATATGAACTCCGTTTGGTCGTTCGCATATGGTTGAAAGGCGGCCTTATCGTATTCTTTTGCGTCGAAAAAAGCAATTCTCGTTTTCATTTTCCACATTATGCGCAAAAACCCATAATAAATTCGTCTGCCGCATACAAAGAACATTTTTTCAAATTATCGGTTTATATTGACTTTATCGCCGTTTTCTGTTAGAATTTCAGCGTAGGCAAACGGCGCAAGCCTTTTACCCTCATAATGCAATTCTGATTTGATTCAAGAGGAAACCAATGAAAATTCTTGTAACCGGCGGAGCCGGATATATCGGTTCGCATACCTGCGTCGAACTCCTCAAATGCGGCCACGAGCCGATAGTTATTGACAATTTCTGCAATTCTCTTCCCGAAAGCATAGCTCGCGTTCGCAAAATAACCGGCAGAGACGTTGTTCTCTATAAGGGAGACATAAGGGACGCCGCGTTGTTGGAGAAGATTTTTTCCGAGCACAGGATAGATTGCGTCATACATTTTGCCGGATTGAAGGCGGTGGGCGAGTCATGCGTAAAGCCGATAGAGTATTACGACAACAACATTTGCGGAACGCTCACCCTTGTAGACGTAATGAGAAATCACGGCTGTAAAAAGATAGTGTTTTCTTCGTCCGCGACGGTATACGGCACGCCTGAAAAACTTCCGCTTACCGAGGATTGCCGGACGGGCGGCACAACTAACCCGTACGGCACTTCGAAGCTCTTTCAGGAGAAAATTTTGAGCGATATCTATGCCGCCGACAGCGAGTGGACGGTTATTCTTCTCCGCTATTTCAATCCGATAGGCGCGCACGAGAGCGGACTTATGGGAGAGGACCCTCACGGGATACCCAACAATCTCTCGCCGTATATTGCCAAGGTCGCCATAGGCGAATTGCCCGAAGTCAAGGTATTCGGCAATGACTATCCCACAAAGGACGGCACGGGCGTGCGCGATTATATTCACGTCGTAGACCTCGCCAAGGGTCACGTCGCGGCAATAGACAAGGTGAAAGAGAGCGGAGTTTACGTCTATAATCTCGGCACGGGCGTAGGTTACAGCGTGCTCGACGTCATCAAGGCGTTCGAAAAGGCGTGCGGCAAGGAGATACCGTATGTCGTTACGCCGCGAAGAGACGGCGATATAGCCGAATGTTATGCCGACCCGTCCAAAGCCGAGCGCGAGTTGGGCTGGAAAGCCGAACTCGGCATCGACGAAATGTGCAGATCCATATGGAAATGGCAGCGGCTGAATCCTCATGGCTATAAAACCGAGGAATGACGGCGTTCGTCCGGAAGAAAAAAGTCGAAAGGAGTAAAAATGTACGATTATTTGATAGTCGGAAGCGGTCTTTTCGGGGCGGTATGCGCCTACGAATTGAATAAGGCCGGCAAGAAATGTCTGGTGCTGGAAAAACGTCCGCATATAGGCGGAAACGTATACACGGAAAATACGGAGGGAATAAACGTCCATAAGTACGGCGCGCACATATTTCATACTTCCGACAAGGAAATTTGGAACTATATCAACAATTTTGCCGAATTCAACAATTATGTGAACAGTCCCGTCGCAAGGTATAAGAACGAGTGTTACAATCTGCCGTTCAATATGAATACCTTTACAAAGCTCTGGAACGACGTATTCACTCCCGACGAGGCAAAAAAGAGAATAGAGGAGGAGCGAGCGGACAGTCTCGTCGAAAATCCCGAAAACCTCGAACAACAGGCCATAAAGCTTGTGGGGAAGACCATATACGAAAAACTCATCAAGGGCTATACGGAAAAGCAGTGGGGCAGACCTTGCGCCGAGCTTCCTCCGTTTATAATCAAGAGATTGCCGGTGAGATTCACCTTCGACAACAACTATTTCAACGACAGATATCAGGGGATACCCATAGGCGGCTACACTGCCATAATCGAAAAGATGCTCAAAGGCGTGGAAGTCAGGCTCAACTGCGATTTCTTCGACGACCGCGCCGCTTTTGAAAAGTGCGCCGAAAAGATTATCTTCACGGGAGCTATTGACAGGTTTTACGATTATCGCTTCGGCGCACTGCAATACCGTTCCGTACGATTCGAAACCGAAGTCCTCGACACCGATAATTATCAGGGCAACGCCGTAGTGAACTATACGGGGAGCGACGTGCCTTACACTCGCATAATAGAGCACAAGCACTTCGAGTTCGGCACACAGCCAAAGACCGTCGTATCGAGGGAGTATTCCGCCGAATGGAAGATGGGCGACGAACCCTATTATCCGGTGAACGACGAGAAGAACAACGCTCTGTACGAGAAGTACAAAAAACTCTCCGAAAACGACGCCAATGTGATTTTCGGCGGAAGATTGGGGCAATATAAATATTACGATATGCACGTAGTAATCAAAAACGCGCTTCAAACGGTCGCCGAAGAATTAAACACCGTAAGATAAATCATATAGGAGAACTAATCGAATAGCAAAACAAATCGGTTTGTAAGATAAAACTAATAAGACTAATAAGAAGATAGGGAGGCGGAGCCAAAGCTCCGCCTCTCTTTGTGTTTTGAGAATTTCTTTCAAACATACAATTTTGCGGAGCAAAGAGCTTTATTGCCGGAACCGTCCTCGCCGTCTTTTTCGGAATAGAGGAATACGCTTTTACCGCTCTTCATATGTCATTTTCAGTCATATGGCGACAAGTTCCGACATATAATTTTAGTACTTCAAAACCAGAGGGAAAAAGATGCTTGACTATATATCGGAGAGAGTGGTAAAAGAGGCGATATACATAATTGAAACGAAGAGCACCGTCCGCGCAGCGGCGGAATATTTTTCCATAAGCAAATCCACCGTGCATAAGGACGTTACCGAGAGGCTTAAACAGCTTGATATCAAGCTGTACAAGGACGTGCGGCGAGTTCTTGACAAAAATCTTTCCGAACGCCACATTCGCGGCGGCATGGCGACAAAAAACAAGTACAGACACTCCGGCAACGGCGCGCGGTAACATTCCGAGCGCCGCTTGTCCGCCGTTCAAACTTATTTGGGCTGCGTTCCGTCGCGCCGCGTTTTGCGGAGAACTTACTATTTGCAAAACTCCTTCAACGGCTTTGCAACAGGTAAAAAATTGTATAAATTTGTAAAAAATACCTCCTCATAAATTTGTAAAATCCGTCCCTTATATGATATAATTGATTGGAAAAATCATAAACGGAAGAAACAATGTCAAGACTCCTCGGCATAGACGTCGGCTCCACAACGGTCAAAGCGGCCGTTCTGGATGGCGAAAACTTAATATACAGCTCCTATGTGCGTCATTTTTCACGTGTAAAGGAAACCGTTTTGGAGGAACTCAAAAAAATTCGCAGTCAATATTCCGGCGAATACTCCGTATCCATTACGGGAAGCGCGGGCTTGGGGCTTTCCCAACGCAGCGGCGTATCTTTCGTTCAGGAAGTGCAGGCTGCGTTTATCGCCATACGCAAATTTTATCCCGAAACCGACGTTGCGGTAGAGCTCGGCGGCGAGGACGCCAAAATCATTTTCGTTACGGGCGGAACGGAACAGCGCATGAACGGCAGCTGTGCCGGCGGAACGGGCGCGTTTATAGACCAGATGGCGACTCTGCTCAATATAACCGTTCAGGAGATGGACGAGTATGCTCTCCGAGCGCAAAAGATTTACCCCATAGCATCGCGCTGCGGAGTGTTTGCAAAGTCTGATATCCAACCCCTTCTCAATCAGGGCGCGAACAAAGAAGATATCTCGGCTTCGATTTTTCAGGCGGTTGTCGATCAGACTGTCTCCGGACTTGCGCAGGGCCGCAAAATCAAGGGACGTGTGCTGTTTTTGGGCGGTCCGCTGTACTTTTTAAAAGGATTGAGAAAGGCGTTCAAAGACACTTTGAAACTTTCAGACGACGACGCCGTATTCCCCGAGAACGCCCCCTGTTTTATGTCGATAGGCGCGGCGCTGTATTCTTCGAACGTCAAGGCGGAGCCCATCGATAAAATAATAAAGCGCATTTCCGCCGCAAAGGGCAGCGACGACATAGTTATAGGCAAGCCTCTGTTCGAAAGCAAGGAGGAGTATGCCGAGTTCGTAAAACGCCACCGTGCCACCGACCTCAAATTCGCAGACATCGCCACATATTCGGGCGATTGCTATGTGGGTATAGATTCCGGCTCGACTACTACAAAACTCATAGCCATAACTCCCGATTGCCGTATACTGTGGTCGCATTATCAATCCAACAACGGGCAGCCGCTCGACATTGTGATAAATAAACTGAAAGAATTCATAAAGCTGGGCGAAGGCAGAATTAAGATTGCCGGAAGCGCAGTAACGGGCTATGGAGAGGACCTCATAAAGAGCGCTATAAAGGCCGATTTCGGAATAGTCGAAACGGTTGCGCACTTCAAAGCCGCTCTGCATTTCAATCCGAAAGTCGATTTTATAATCGATATCGGAGGACAGGATATAAAATGTTTCAAGATAAAAAACGGCGCTATCGATTCTATCATGCTCAATGAGGCATGCTCGTCCGGATGCGGCTCGTTCATACAGACTTTTGCGCGTGCGATGGGCATGGAAATAGATAAATTTTCGCAGGAAGGCCTGTATGCCAAACGCCCCGTCGAACTCGGTTCGCGCTGTACTGTATTTATGAACAGCGCCGTAAAACAGGCGCAGAAAGAGGGAGCGGGAGTGGACGATATTTCCGCCGGACTGTCCTCTTCGATAGTGAAAAACGCCATATACAAAGTAATACGCGCGTCCAGCGCAGACGAGCTCGGCGAAAACATAGTCGTTCAGGGCGGAACGTTTTTGAATGACGCTGTTCTTCGCTCTTTTGAGCTCGAAACCGGCAAAAAGGTCATTCGGCCCGGGATTGCCGGTCTTATGGGCGCATTCGGAGCCGCTCTGTATGCAAAAGAGAATATACAGGGTGAGAGCTCCACTCTTGCCTTTGAAGAGCTTGAAAATTTCACCTACACCTCCCAATCCACCGCTTGCCGCGGCTGTACGTCGAACTGCAACGTAAACATAATACGTTTCAACGACGGCAGAAAATACATATCCGGCAACAAATGCGAACGCGGAGCCGGCTTGAAGCCCGTCTCGTCCGAGTACGATATCTATGCGTACAAACAGGCGCGCCTCCTCGAATGTATAAACGGTAACGCCGGCAAACACGGCAGAGTGGGATTGCCTTTACAGCTGGGAATGTATGAACAGCTTCCCCTTTGGGCCGGATTTTTCGAGAGCCTCGGCTTTCAGGTCGTGCTCTCCGAAAAGTCGTCGCGCAACCTCTATTTCAGGGGACAGCACACCGTTGCCTCCGATACTGCATGCTATCCGGCAAAACTCATGCACGGCCACATAGAAAGTCTTCTCGACGAGGGGGTGGATTTCATTTTCATGCCTTGCGAGAGCTACAATTTGGACGAACATTGCTCCACAAATCACTATAATTGTCCCGTTGTCGCATATTATCCGGAGCTGCTGAAAGCCAATAACGAGAGGCTGAACGAAAAAAATTTCATAATGCCGTACATAGACCTCAATATGGAGAAGTCCACCGTCTCCACACTTCACGAAACGTTCAAAAAGTACCGTTTTACCAAAAAACAGATAAGGAACGCCCTGCGCGAAGGCTTCGAGCGGCTTGAAAGTTATCATGCCGACGTCAAGGACAAGGCGGACGAAATTTTATGGAAAGCTACGGAAGAGGGGAAACAGATAATCGTCCTCGCAGGCAGACCCTATCATCTCGACAACGAGATAAATCACGGTATAAACAAACTTCTCACCTCATTGAATCTTGCCGTTCTCTCCGAAGACAGCATATTCGACAAGAGCGAGATCGTAAAAGTCAACGTTCTCAATCAGTGGACATATCACGCCAGACTGTACAGAGCGGCCAATTTTGTGTGCTCGCGTAAGAATCTGAACCTCGTTCAGCTTGTGTCTTTCGGTTGCGGATTGGACGCCATAACGACCGACGAGGTTCGCTCTATTATGGAGAAAAACGGCAAACTGTATACCCAGATAAAGATAGATGAAATCAACAATTTAGGCGTAGTCAAAATCCGCCTTCGCAGTATGCTTGCGGCGATAGAAGAGGCGGAGAGACGGGCAAAGTAACTATGGAAGAGATACGCGATTATACGAATGATTACCCCAAGTGGGATAATTCAATGAAATCCACGCACAAGATACTCGTGCCGGACATGCTCCCGTGGCACTTTCTCATTTTGGAAGAAGTGCTCAAATTAGAAGGCTACGATATCGAAGTGCTTAAAAACGACAGCCGCACCGTAATAGACGAGGGCTTGAAGCACGTCCATAACGATACGTGTTATCCCTGTCTTTGCGTTGTGGGTCAATATATAGACGCCTTGAAGAGCGGAAAATACGATTTGGAGCATACCGCTCTCATGATAACTCAAACGGGCGGAGGCTGCCGAGCTTCCAATTATATGCCGCTCATAAGAAAGGCCATAAAAACCGAATTCCCCACCGTGCCCGTCGTGTCCATTAATTTTTCAGGACTCGAAAAGGACAGCTCTTTCAAGATATCCGTAAAGCTCTTTCTGAAAATGGCTTTTTCCATACTTTACGGAGATTCCATCATGTGGTGCTACAACCAGACCAAACCTTACGAAAAGAAGAACGGAGCCGCCGACCGTGCGCGCGACGAAGCGGTGAATTTTGTGGTGGAAAAATTCAGAAAGGGCGGATATAACAGATATAAAAAGATAACAAGACGCATAATCGACATTTTCGCCGCCGTCGGAAGAAAGGAAGAAAAGAAGATAAAAGTAGGCATAGTCGGCGAAATTTATGTAAAATATTCCTATTTGGGCAACAATAATCTCGAAAAATTTCTGCTCTCCGAAAATTGCGAGCCGGTAGTTCCAGCACTTATAGATTTCGTGCTGTACTGCATAGTCAACGTGGTAAACGACGGAAAACTCTACGGTCACAGCAAATTCAAATCCTCTGTATATAATTTAGTATATAAGATAGTGCATCATATGCAGAAAAAAATAATAAAGGAGTTCGAAAAGGAGGGGACTTTTGTTCCCGTGCACGATTTCGAACATCTCCGCCACTGCGCCGACAAGGTGCTCAATCAGGGCGTAAAAATGGGAGAGGGTTGGCTGATACCGGCGGAGATGGCGGCTCTTGCGGAGACGGGCGTTCCTAATATAGTCTGCGCTCAACCGTTCGGCTGTCTGCCTAACCATATTGCCGGAAAGGGCGCGATTCGCACTCTGAAAGAAATTTACAAAGACGAGAACATTGTGGCGGTGGACTACGACCCGTCCGCCACGAGGGTCAATCAGGAAAACAGAATAAAACTCATGCTTGCAACCGCAAAAGAGAACGAAGTTCGGAAAGAAACCGACGTCAAAGCAATCTGATTTATAAAAAAGTCCCTATTGACGATGTTGAATTTTAAGCATATTCACAGCCCGAATGGAGTTTACAAGGCGGATTGACGGACTTATCAATCCTTTTAACGTCAACTTGTCTGCACGTTCTGTCGGAAAACTCCGACGCAGCGGCTTGAAAACAAAACATAATAACTTTTGTAAAAAATATGCGGCGCACCGTTTCGGTGCGCCGCATCTGATTTTTATTGTCATCTCTTGCTTTTGACTGTCTGAATGGATTTTTTTGCCGCTTTTGCAATATTTTCTTTTGTGTAACCGTAGTAGTCGAACAGCACTTTTGCCGGAGCGGAAGTCCCGAAAGTTTTCATTGCTATAACTTCTCCGTAGTCTCCCGAATACTTATACCAAGCGAAGTGGGAGGCGGCTTCTACGCAAACCCGCGCTTTGATTGATTCGGGGAGTACGGACTCCTTGTATTCGTCCGACTGCAACTCGAATTCCTCCATGCACGGCATCGAAACCACTCTGGCTCTGACGCCTTCCTTTGCGAGCATGTCCTTCGCAGCCATGCACAGGTCGATTTCCGACCCCGTGCCTATAAGTATCACGTCCGGGCGGTTGACGTCGGAGAGTACATATCCGCCGTTGAGCGCCTTCAATCCCGAGCCTTCGTGCTGGTTAAGGTTTTGTCTCGAAAGTATCATTGCGGTGGGGCAGTTCTGCGTAAACGCCTCGACGTACGCCGCCGCGGTCTCTCTTCCGTCGCACGGACGGAAAACTTTCAGCCCGGGTATGGAGCGCAACGCTATAAGCTGTTCTACGGGCTGGTGAGTGGGCCCGTCCTCGCCCACGCCTATGGAGTCGTGCGTCATTACGTATATTACGGGTATGTTCATGAGCGCGCTCATTCTTATTCCGCCCTTCATATAGTCGGAGAAGGAGAAGAAGGTGGAGCAGACTATCCTCAAACCGCCGTGCAGTTGAATACCGTTGCAGATTGCCGACATGGCGTGTTCGCGTATGCCGAAATGAATGTTTCTGCCCGTTCTGTTTTCCGGCGAAAAGTATCCGGCGCCCTTTATTTCCGTCTTTGTGGAGGGGGCGAGGTCTGCCGAACCGGACATAAGGTTGGGCATGACCTTTGCTATCTCGTTCAAAATCCTGCCGCCGCTCGCTCTCGTGGCTTCGGGTTTGTCGAATTCGAGTTTTCCGACAATGCCCTTTACGTCTACGGCTTTGCCGCGCATATATTCCTCATATTTCTGCGCGAGTTCGGGATAGGTTTCGGAGTACTTTGCAAACATCTTTTTCCAGGCGTCCTCGGCCTTTATCTTTTCGTTTGCTATTGCAAGACAGTGCTCCTTCACGTCCGCCGGAATTTCAAAGGGCGCATATCCCCAGTTGAAATATTTTTTTGTCTTTTCAAGGTTTTCCACGCCCATGGGCGCTCCGTGAACGTCTGCGCTGTTCTGCAAGGGCGAACCGTAGCCTATGACAGTGTTGCAGATTATAATGGATGGACGGGAGAGGTCGGATTTGGCAAGCTCTATTGCTTTGCCCAAGGTTACGAGGTTGTTTGCGTCCTGCACGCGTATAACCTGCCAACCCTGCGCGACGAAGCGCGCCGCTGTGTCCTCCGAAAAGGTGGAGTTGATATCCCCTTCGATAGTGATATTGTTTTTATCGTATAAAAGTATAAGTTTGCCCAGTTTCTGCGTTCCGGCGAAGGAGCAGGCCTCGTAGCTCATTCCCTCTTGCAGACAGCCGTCGCCGCAGAGCACGTATGTATAGTGGTCCACAACGGGGAAATCGGGCTTATTGAATATGGCGGCGAGGTGAGCTTCCGCAAGGGCGAATCCGACGCCGTTGCCTATGCCCTGACCGAGAGGACCTGTGGAAGTTTCCACGCCGGCTGTTCTGCCGTATTCCGGATGCCCGGGAGTTTTTGAACCGAGCTGGCGGAAATTCTTTATGTCGTCTATTGAAACGTCGTAACCGAAGAGGTGCAGAAGAGTATACAACAGCATACTGCCGTGTCCGGCCGAAAGCACAAATCTGTCGCGGTTGTCCCAATTCGGGTTTTTATAACTGAAATTCAGATGCTCCGCAAACAACTCGTAACCTATCGGCGCCGCGCCCATACACATGCCGGGGTGTCCGGAATTTGCCTTCTGGATGGCTTCGGCAGAGATGATTCTGATTGTGTCTACGCTTTTAGTCGCTACTGACATAAAGTTTCTCCTTATTGATCAATGAATTTTATCAGATTAGTCAAATCGAGGAAGGGATATTTATCGAGAAGCTCTTCAAGCCTCTTTGCGACGGCTCTGCAACCGCCCTCCTCGTCGCTCTCTATATTGATGGGCATAACGGGGTCGTGTACGCTCATTCTCACAACGGCGTTGCTCTTGCCGAACAAGAGCCTTACTCCCTCGTAGTTGTCCGCGGCCGTCTCCTCGCCCGAGTTTTTGATATCCTCAATAACGGAATTGCCTTCGGCTTTGAAGTCCTTGCTCTGCGAGTTGAAACCTATCCTTATTTCCGCCTCTTCGACGGGACGTTTGAGACCGTCGATAAGGGAGGAGAGCGTCTTGCCGTCTTTGCAATATTTTGCAAGACATATAAGAATTTTCGTTATGAGATACGCGCCGTCGTCAAGATAATAATTTTCGGGGAAAGCGGCATGTCCGCTCGTCTCTATGGCGAGCGGCGAATATTCGCCGGAGTTGTTCAATTCCCTGCATTTATCTATAACATTTTTATATCCGCGCCTGAACCTCAAATGCTTTCCGCCGAGCCCTTCTATAAATTCGGTAAGATGCACGCTCGTAACAGAATCAGTAACTATAATTCCGCCCTTTTGCGGCAGAATGATTGCGGACATAAGGGCTATCAAAGAATTTCTGTTTATCTCCTCGCCGTTTTTGTCCACGCAGGCGGCTCTGTCAACGTCGGTGTCGAAAATAATTCCGAGGTCAGCCCCCGATTTTTTGACGGCCTCCGCAATACAGTCTATCGCCTGTCTGTTTTCGGGATTGGGAATATGGTGGGGGAATGTTCCGTCCGGTTCGAGGTATAAACTCCCCTCGACGTCCGCGCCCAACGGAAGGAGCACCTTTTCCACGAAAAATCCTCCCACGCCGTTGCCTGCGTCGACTATTATCTTTTTTCCCTTCAAAGGCTCCGGACCGCATTCTTCCACGACTTTCCCGACGAGTATTTGCGAGTATTCGTCCATGAACGACCTTTCGAAGTACTTTCCGGCTCCGGCAGGAAATGCTCCGTCGCATGCGAGCGCTATAACCGCGTCGATATCCTGCGAGGAGAGCCCGCCCTCCGGCGTGAAAAATTTCAGTCCGTTTCTGTCGTAAGGCAGATGAGAAGCGGTTATCATAATAGATGCGTCGCAACCGAAATCGCTCTCTTTAAGGAGCAGGAACATTGACGGCGTGGAGGAAAGTCCCGTGTAAACCACGTCGGCTCCGCAGGATATGAGAGAGGAAATAACCAAGTCCGACATGTGCGGCGCGGAAATTCTCGTGTCGTTGCCGACGGCTATTTTCAATTCGTGTTTTTTGAATTTTTTGGTAAGCCATAGGCAGAACCCCTTTGTTATAAGGGATACCGCTTCGTCGGTAAGCGTAATTTTACCGCCCACGGCTATGCCGCGGACGTCCGTACCGCTTTTCAGCTTTTTGAGGTCGCTCGTTTTCATTACGGATATTATACTATATCCGCCGTTTTATTACAAGTAATAAAGAGTAAAATATTGATTTTTAAGAGTGAAATTTTTTGTCGGTTTTCATTCGGATAGAAGCGCTTCCAAAAATTTGCTTTCACAATGCAAAAACATTTTATTTTTGAGTGCAACTATGTTATAATACTGAAAAAATGATATTCGTGAGGATATATTTATGGGTAAAGAGAGCTTTGTAGAGCAGATTGCCGATATAGAAAAGGACTTTCCGCAGTGGTATACCGACGTCGTTTTAAAGACCAAACTTGTCGATTACGGTCCGGTTAAAGGCACTATGGTTATTCGTCCTTACGGCTATGCGATATGGGAGAATATACAGTCGGAACTCGACGCGCGTTTCAAGGCCACCGGTCATCTGAACGCCTATTTTCCTCTGCTGATTCCCATGAACTATTTCACAAAGGAAGCCGAACACGTCGAGGGCTTTGCTCCCGAAGTCGCGGTCGTCACTCATGCCGGCGGCGAAGAGCTCGCCGAGCCTCTTGCGATACGTCCCACTTCCGAAACGATATTCGGCAGTATGTACTCCAAATGGTTGCAGTCCTATCGCGACCTCCCCATAAAAATAAATCAATGGTGCAACGTAATGCGCTGGGAAAAGACCACGAGACCTTTCCTGCGCACGTCGGAATTTTTATGGCAGGAGGGGCACACCGCGCACGCCACCGAGGAGGAGGCGAGGGAAGAGACCATGCAGATGCTCGGCGTATACAAGGAATTTGCCGAAAACGTGCTCGCTCTTCCCGTAATAACGGGTCGCAAGACCGAAAAGGAAAAGTTTGCCGGAGCAGTGGCTACTTACGGAATGGAGGCAATGATGAAGGACGGCAAGAGCCTTCAAGCCGGAACCTCGCATTTCCTCGGTCAGAACTTTGCAAAGGCGTTCGACATAAAGTTTCTCGACAAAGACGGCTCCCAAAAATATGCCTATACGTCGAGCTGGGGAGTTTCCACAAGGCTTATAGGCGCGCTCATAATGGCGCACGGCGACCAGCGCGGACTTGTTCTCCCTCCCAAAATTGCTCCCGTGCAGGTAGTGATAGTGCCCATCGCTGCAAAGAAGGGCGGAGTAGTCGAAGTGTGCGAAGATTTAGCGTCAAAATTGCGTAAAAAGTCAATACGTGTCGAGTTTGATAACACTGACGCCAGCCCCGGGTGGAAGTTTAACGAGTGGGAAATGAAGGGCGTGCCTCTGCGCATAGAGATAGGTCCTCGCGATATAGAGGGCGGAAATGCGATGATCTTCCGCCGCGACACGCTTTTAAAGGAAAGTTACAAACTCGACGGCATCGAAGAAACGGTTGAAAAACTTCTGGATTCCGTCCAAAAAGATATGCTCGAAGCCGCTCGCGTCCGTCGTGACGGCAGAATAGTTTACGCTTCCGATCTTCCGCAGATTTTAAGCGGAGTAGAGAGCGGAAATTTCGTAAAGGCCGGCTGGTGCGGCTGCCGCGAATGTGAAGATAAAATAAAGGCCGAAACTGCGGCCACGGCTCGCGTGTTTGCAGAGGGCGAGACGGCCGAAAAGTGCGCCGTCTGCGGAAAGAAAGCCGAGCATGTCGTCATATTCGCTCGCGCATATTAAACTTTGCGGCGGCGCGTATGAGTGTGCCGTTTCTGTCAAGGGAACTTCTCATTGTAAATTAATTTAAATTTTTAATAAATATCCCCGTAGCAATACGGGGATATTTATTATTTGCCGACCGCCGAAATTTTTTCGTGCAAACCGTTGACAATTAACTATGTCTATTGTATAATCACAGTAGTAACGGAACAAATTGAGATATGCATATAGCTTTAAATTATCGGTCGGGGCAACCCATATACGAGCAAATCGAATATCAGATACGTTCGCAGATACTTTGCGGCGCGTTAAAGGCAGGGGAACCGCTGCCTTCCATTCGTGCGCTTGCGAAGGGGCTTCAAGTGGGCATAATCACGGCCAAACGTGCCTACGACGATTTATGCGCAGAGGGATTTTTATATTCCGTCAAGGGCAAGGGCATATTCGTCGCGGAAGTGGAAAAGGACGTAATGAACGCCTATAAAACAGAAAAGATAGTAAATATGTTAAAGGAAATAAAGGTCTATGCCGAAGAGCACGGTGTTGACTTTAAACTTCTTGAAGAGCTCTGTAAACAGATTTTGGGAGAATGAATATGTACGGACTTGAAATTCAGAATCTTGCGGTGGATTTCGGAAAATTCAAAATGAACGCGACGGTGAATATCCGCCGAGGTTGCATTACGGGGTTGATAGGCAGAAACGGAGCCGGAAAATCCACGCTCATAAAAACGATTATGCGCCAGCAGGATGCGCTTTCCGGCAAAATTCTGTACGACGGCAAACCGTTTAAGGGCAACGAAGTGGAAATTTTAAATAAGATTGCTTGCGTTTTCGACATTCCGCACTTCAACACGCAGTTGAAGCCCAAGAGCCTTTTCAAACTCTGCAAATCCATCTATCCGCAATTCGACGCGGAACTTTACGAAAGATTGATGAAAAAATTCAATTTGCCTTCGGACGTTAGGGTAAATAAATTTTCGTTCGGCATGCAGCGAAAATACTGTCTGATTTTGGCGCTCTGTCAAAAGCCCGATATACTTCTGCTCGACGAGCCCACTTCGGGCGTTGACCCGTACGACAGAAACAACGTGGTGGAGCTGATACAGGAGTTTATGATGGACGAGAGCCACACCGTTTTGTTTTCGACCCACATAACCGAGGACCTCGACAGAATAGCCGACTACATAGTTATAATGCAGGACGGAGTAATAACTCTCGACGAGGAAAAGGAGAGCATATGCGAAAATTACAGGCTCATACAGTGCGCGGAGCTCACCGATGAACTCAAAAAGGAGGCGGTAGGCATACAGAAGTCAATGTTCGGCTATACCGTCCTCACAAAAAACAAGCAAATTTCCGGCGAGGGGTTGCAGGTCAAAGTTCCGACGGTGGAGGAGCTGTTCGTTCACACCCTCGGCAACGAAGTTTCGGATAGCGCAAACGGCAGATATATGAACGGCTCTTTCGGCGCAAACTTCGGTGCGGACAGCGACGACCCCTTCAATTTATGAGAAGGCGGCAAATTATGAGAAGGCGGTAAACGGAGACAGATATATGAAAAATATCAAAAGTCCAACTCTTTGGGGATATATAAGGTGTTGTTTCACCGAAAACGCATACAATCAGGGGAATAGGTCGTACGTATTGCAAGATAATTGCGCGGCCATATTCAGCGGCATGTTTTATATATTTCTGGTCGGCTCGTTTGGTCAGGAAGCTATGCCCTTGCTTATGCCGTTTTTATGGATTATGGTGATGGCGCTCTCCATAATGATTTTACAGATACAGCGGAAGCCGAGTCTGTATAATCTTATGCCCATGCGCACGGGCAAAAAAATGGTCTATTTTTTCATATCGCTGCTCTTTATGACCGTAGTGGCGTCCGTCATTATCGCAGCTGTTATGATTGTTTTTGCGATTATTTTAGCCATTATTCTGGCAATCGCCACCGGTCAATGGATACTTGTGGCGGAGGAAACGGCGGCGAGCGGCATATTTCCCTGCGCGGAAAGTTACGGATTAGTGATTTTTATAGCGCTTATAGCCTTGGGCTCTGTTTTGATAATAGCTTTTATTAAGCGCAGATTGCTCCGTGACACGCTTATGTTCCTTCCGCCGCTGGTTATTTTTGCGGCGTTGGAAATTTTTACCGATCTGACGGGCGTCAGCCGCCGTCTACTCTATGTCGAGTTGGGCGCGTCGCCGTTCTGTTGGATACTTCTGACGGTAACGGGCGTTGTGGGCGGCATATGTATTATAGCCGGAATTGTGAGATTTGTACTGTATTTAAGGACGAAGGACTATTGATAAACTACGCCGGAAGGAATATAAAATGAGCTTTTGGAGTTTTTTGAAAGTCAGCTATGTTCGCGGTATCTTGCCGAATTTCAGTTCGATCAAACATATACTTATATACTTGCTGATTTGGTCGGTTTCCTCGGTCTTATGGGGAATTGCAATGAATAATTTCTTTTTTACGGCTATCGGTATGTCGGGATTTTGTGTCATGATAATCGGCTATGCGCAAGGAGAACAGCGTCCTTCGTATTACTGCCTGTATCCTCTTTCGTCCGGCAGAAAAGTTCTCTATGAATATTTGGGGAATTTTATTGTTTATGTGGCATGTTGGATTTTTCTGTCGCTGTTTTTGTGCCTGTATTTTGGTTTTTTGTGCGTGATTGCTTATATTGTTTCTCGCGAACAGGTTGGTTTCGAATTGCTTATGCAATGGATTTTGCCGTTGTGGGAGGCGGATATCTTCGATTGGCTTATGGCGATAGCTATGCTTATATCAAATTACTGCGGAATACAGTTATGTTTGGCAATGAAAACAAGATTCTCCAAAGCGTTGTGCATGGCGGCGGTCTGCGCGATCGGTTCCATTATAGTGATTGTCGCCATGGTACTTGCGACGCAATTTGCTGGCATATACATAGTTTTTCTCAATCTCCGATTCATTCCTTTCGGTTGGCTGTTCCCCGTAGTTCTTTTCGCGGTTTCCGCCGTGATCTTTACAGCGTCGGTCATTTTGAAAACCTCCGCTGTAAGGAAGTAAAACGGTTTTTTTCTAATTAACTCAAAAGCCTCGCGGCGATTTATTCGCCGCGAGGCTTTTATAGTTTTATGATCAGAGATATTTTTTTAAATCGTTAGCTCTGTCCGTCTTTTCCCAAGGCAGCTCCTGTTTTCCGAAGTGCCCGTAGACCGCCGTCTGCGAAAAGATAGGTTTTTTCAATCCGAGCGTCTTTATAATGGCGGAGGGCCGCAAATCGAATTCCTTTTCGACTATTTCCGAGAGTTTGTCGTCTCCGAGCTTTCCCGTGCCGAAGGAGTCAATGAATATCGAAACGGGTTTTGCCACGCCTATGGCGTATGCGACCTGCAATTCCACTTCGTCGCAGAGTTCTGCGGCGACTAAATTTTTACAGATATATCTCGCCATATACGCCGCGGAGCGGTCCACTTTTGTGGCGTCCTTGCCCGAAAAGGCTCCGCCGCCGTGCGCGCACCTTCCGCCGTAAGTGTCCACGATAATCTTTCTGCCCGTCAGTCCGCTGTCTCCTTCTGGACCGCCTATATAAAATCTTCCCGTGGGATTTATATAGAATTTCGTATCCGTCAAAAGATTTTCCGGAATGACCGAGACAACATGCTTTATAATGTCCTCGCGGAGCTGTTCCTGCGTAACTTTCGTATTGTGTTGCGCCGAAACCACAACCGTGTCCACGCGCACGGGAGTTTTGCCGTCGTATTCCACCGTGACTTGCGTCTTGCCGTCGGGACGAAGATATGAAAGAGTCCCGTTTTTGCGCGTTTCGGCAAGTCTCTTCGCGAGTTTGTGCGCAAGAGCGATGGGCATGGGCATGAGCTCTTCGGTTTCGCGGCAGGCGTAGCCGAACATCATTCCCTGATCTCCGGCTCCGATATCGTCCTCGCGCACAACGCCCCTTGCGATATCGGGGCTCTGGCTGTGTATGGCTACGTCTATTGTGCACTTGTCGAATGCGAAGGAGCCGTGCTTATAGCCTATTTTTTCTATGATTTTTCTGGCTATATCCGTATATTCGCTCCGGCTTATATCGAAGGAAGAGGTAACTTCGCCCATTATAAGCATTCTGTCGTATGCGGCGCAACATTCGACGGCGCACCTTGCGTTTTCGTCTTTTGAAAGAATATAGTCTAAAATACCGTCCGAAACTTGGTCGCAAAGTTTGTCAGGATGTCCCTCCGTCACGCTCTCGCTCGTAAAAAACTTTCTCATATATTACTCCGTAAAAATAAAACTCCTCTGCCGCGCAGGGGAGCTGAATTTTTCTATATCCCCATCGGTACGGCATTAGCACCTTGCGTTGCAGGTTGCTGTGTGGTCATAGAGCCGTTCTCTAACACACTCTTTATAGGTTTGAAAGTATTGTATCAAAGTTTATTCTCCGTGTCAAACAAAAGTTGCGTTTATCCGAATTTTATTTTATAATAAGAGCATGAAGTGCACGCAGTGTCCCGTATCATGCGGCGCCGACCGCAGCGAGAGCGTCGGCGCGTGCGGAGTAAAGGGGCTCAAAATCGCAAAATACTATCTTCACCCGTTTGAGGAACCTCCGATTTCTTATAAAAACGGCAGCGGTTGCATATTTTTTTGCGGCTGTTCTTTAAAGTGCGCGTTCTGTCAGAATTACGAGCTCTCCCGAAACACCCGAGGAATGGAAATTTCCGCCGCGCGTCTTGCGGAGATTTTCGCGGAGCTCGAAGAGATGGGCGCAGACAATATAAACCTTGTCAATCCCACGCATTATTTAAGGGATATTATGGGGGCAATCTCCATTTACAGACCCAAAATTCCCATAGTTTACAATACTCACGGCTATGAAAAGACGGAGGAACTGCAAATTGCAAATTCCTTTGTCGATATTTGGCTGACAGACCTCAAATTTATGGACGCGGCTCTGGCAAAACGCTATACGGCGCGCCCCGACTACGCCGAATACGCTCTTCCGGCAGTGCGCTTCATGGCGGAAAAACCCCTTAAAATCGAAAACGGGAAGATGCTCTCCGGCTGTATAATCAGACATCTGATTCTGCCTCTCGCGGCGTACGACAGTATCGATATAGTGCGATTCGTATCCACTCTGCCTCGGTCGGCGTACTTTTCTTTGATGAGTCAGTACACTCCTTTCGGAGATATTGATAACTTCCCCGAACTCAAAAGGCGCATAACTCCGCGCGAGTACAAAATGGTTTTGGCGGCGGTGGAAGAGGTTGGGCTCGAAAACGTATTCATACAGGACTACGACAGCGCCGACGGCGGCTTTATCCCATCGTGGGATTATTGATTGCTTGGAATTTTTTTGAAATAAATTCTTATAAACATGTTGATTTCTTTTGAAAACGTAGCCTTTTCCTACGGCGACAATTTAATATTTTCCGACGTCGGATTTTCCGTAAACGAGGGCGAGCGCGTCGGGCTCATAGGCGCCAACGGCGAAGGCAAGACCACGCTTTTGAAACTGATAAACGGCGAACTGTATCCCGACTCCGGCAAGATAAACGTTAAGAACGGCTGTCACATAGGCTATCTTGCCCAAAACGGCGGCTATGAATCCCGTAATACGGTTTATGAAGAGATGAAAACCGTATTTGCTCGGGATTATTCTGCCGTTGAAAAGTTGGCAGAGCTCTCCGCCGGACTTTCCGCTCTCGACTACGGCAGCCGCGAGTACGCGGTCGCTTCGGCAAAAATAGAATCCCTGCAAAAATTTATCTCCTCTCGCGACAGTTACAACGCCGATGTGAAGATAAAGACCGTCTTAAACGGCATGGGCTTTGCGAAATTTTACGGCAGAGCAATAGATACAATGTCGGGAGGCGAAAAAACCCGTTTGAAGCTGGCTCGGCTTTTGCTTGAAGAACCCGATATCCTGCTTCTCGACGAACCCACTAATCATCTCGATATCTCCACTCTGTTTTGGCTGGAAGAATACCTTCAAAGTTATAAAGGAGCCGTGATTGCAGTCTCGCACGACAGATATTTTCTCGACAGATTGAGCGTTCGGACGTTCGAGCTTGAAAACGGAAAACTCAACACGTATGTGGGAAAATATTCAAAATACAAGATATTAAAGGAAGAGCGCACGGCTCGGCTGATAAAGGAATACGAGGCGCAAAAGGAGGAAATAGCTCGGCTCGAAGAGTACGTGGCCCAAAATATAGTGCGCGCGACTACCGCAAAGTCCGCGCAGAGCCGCGTCAAACGTCTCGACAAAATGGAGCTCATCGAAAAGCCGTATGTTCCGCCCGAACCTCCGCGATTTTCGTTTACGTACTCCGAACGCCCCTACGAAAACGTTCTTTCGATAGACGGCCTCGATTTGTCGGTGGACGGGCGCGTACTCGTAAGCGACATAAAACTTAATATCAGGCGCGGCGACAAGACGGCTCTCGTCGGCGAAAACGGAACGGGGAAAACTACGCTGCTGAAAGCTATCTCGCAGGGTCGGCCGTCAATAGTGCGCGGCAGATACGTGAGCGTGGCTCTCTTCGATCAGGAGGGGCTCAATCTAAACCCCGAAAACACCGTGCTTTCCGAACTGTGGGAGAGGCACGTCGCCGCAACTCAAACAGATATCCGCGCCGCTCTTGCCCGTTCGGGATTGTTCGAAGAGGATATGCAGAAGAAAGTGAAGAGTCTGTCCGGCGGAGAGCGCGCCAAGCTCGCGCTGTGTATTCTTCAAAGCGAGAACGCGAATTTTCTAATTCTCGACGAGCCTACCAATCACCTCGACCTTCCGGCGCGCGAGAGCCTTGAAAGAGCTCTTCGTCTCTTTGACGGAACAGTTCTGTTCGTCTCGCACGACAGGTATTTTATTTCCGCCGTGGCCGACCGAGTGATAGAAATAGAGGACGGAAAACTCAACACGTATGAGGGAAATTACTCAAATTATCTCTCGATAAAGGCCGAAATGGACAGAGAGGAAAAACAGCGCCGCCGTCTTGATGAATTTTCCGCCGCGAGAGAAAAGAAAGCGGAAAGCTATCGTTCGGGAAAGGAGAGAGCGGCGGAAGTGCGCAGGAAGGAGAATATTAAGCGCGTCGAGGGCGAAATTTCCGAGCTCGAAGCGGAGGAAGCCAAAATCAACGGCGAACTTGCCGACCCCGTTGTCCTTGCCGATTACAAAAAGGTCATCGCGCTTTCGTCGCGGCTGGATGAAATAAAAAAATTACTCGACGCTCTTTACATCGAGTACTACGATATGATATAATTCGGTATGATATAATCTTTTTAAGGCGCGCCATTTTCCGTTGTTGCGGACAAGGTCTGTTCAGACGTCGCTTTTTGAGGTCAATATGGATGAAGAAAACAAGAAAATACGTCACACTATAACGGCCGAAGAGACATTCACTCTCGCCAAAGACGTTTTCGATATGCGCACGTTTATCAAGAATGTGTATGCAAATCGCGCCGTGATTGCTCGCAGAATAAACGTCGTCACTCTCAGCGTGAGCATGATTTTCACTCTGCTGTACACGTCGTTCATGCTCTACAAAACCCTTACAAAGACCATATCCTTCGGTATGGAGATTGCCGTATACGTAATAATCGGGGTTTACGCTGTGATGGCGGCGTTGCTTATAATGTTTTTTATTTTGAGTTCACGGGCAAAGACAAAAAGTTTGAAAAAATTTTCGCTCACGCTCAAAATTTTCAGAACGGCGGTAAAAGTTCTGTCCATCGCAGTCTCCATTTCCGCGATAGTTGTGACGGGGTCGGGCGACGGAAGCGCGGTGCTCTTTGCCGTAGACGTCTTGTTCGTAATACTTTCAGTATTTACCATCATAGTTCAAAGTCTGCCCCTTCTGTTCGGCGGATTGGGGAGATTCGTACGCTGGTTGCTCTCTCCCGTCAAAATAAAATACCGCTTTACGACCGTACTTCTTGAATGGTACAACCTTATAATCACGGGCGAACCGGCAAAGGGCGCGGCCGCTCGCGTCGCAAAAAAGCACTATGAGCCGATAGGCGCTCTGATTGACGGCGTAATCGTGCCGCAGTTGGGGAATAAATACATAACTGCAATAAAGCCTGTTATGCTTTTGAATCTCGTGGAGAACTGTTCGGAGACCGAACGTCCCATATTGGAAGGTATTTTAAAGAGCGTTTTCGCTTATGCGGCGGAGTGCGGTTACGTCGTTTTCGACCCCTGCCGTGACCTTAATTTCGAGGGCACGATAGAGGAAAAAAGACGAAAAACTATGAAGGAGAAACTTTTCGGCGTAGGCACGAAAATCGGCAAGAAAGTACTCGACAAATACATAGCCGCCTCAACCGAAGAGGAGGAAAAGCCTTAAAAATATTCCGAATCGCAATGCGTGTAAAAATAGAAACACAAATTTACTTCTTGGGGAAAATTTGTAATGATTTGTGAAAATATTTTTATGACTTTGTGAAATTTATTTGACAATTTTAGTACAATATTGTATATTATGTTCGATACATACGTGTCAATTATATAGGCATGTTGTAATTATTTTACAAGGAGGTAGGTAAATGAGTACTTTTGCAGAAAACAACCTGCGCAAAGGTGAAGAGATTCTTCTTAAAGGCAAGGTGAATCCTTTATGTGCTTTCAGTCAAATTCTCTGGTGTCTTGTTGTGTTGGCGGCAGCCATTGCGGTCAGCATAATTATGGGAGGAAATGAAAATTTAAAGGATATGTCTCTTGTCATAACCTTGATTGTATGGATTGCGTTTATAGTTATCGGCGTTTTGCCCCTTCTGTATAGAATAATATATCTGTGCAGCATGTCTCTTGCGGTAACCAATAAGCGCGTTATCGGTAAGGTCGGTATAATAAAGAAGAATACCCTCGATTATCCTATTGAAAAGGTTGATAACATTTCTACCGAGAACTCATTCTGGGGTGCGATTCTGAAATACCATACCGTAACCGTTCTCGGCGGCGGCGGAAGCGACGCGAAGATAAAATTCCAGGGTATTTCCAATGCTGTACAGTTCAAGAATACCGTTACGGATGCTATTGAACAGCACGCAGAAGAAGCGAGAAAAGCACAGGCTGCCGAAATAGCCGCAGCAATGGCCGCAGCAGCTCAGTCTAAAAACTCCTGATTAATCTTTTCGAATAACGAACAAATATAAATACACCGCCGACTCTTCGGCGGTGTATTTATTTAGGTGTATTTGTACTTGTCCAAATGCGCTCACGGAGAGGGCGTGCCTTACTCCCGTCGGCGCTCAATGTCGTTTTGACAAGGTATTGTTTATAATTTTAAAACAGCCGCGCGGACTTCTGTCCGCGCGGCGTTTTTATAACTCTTAAATTGATTCTTAAATCCGTAAATCTGTTTTCAGAATTCGAGGTATTTTTCGATATATGCGGCAAGTTCGTCTGCGTTTATGCGAATCTGCTCCATACTGTCGCGGTCGCGCACGGTGACGGTGTTGTCCTCCAAAGTATCGAAGTCGATAGTAATGCAGAAGGGAGTGCCGATTTCGTCCTGTCTGCGGTAGCGCTTGCCTATCGAACCGGCCACGTCGTATGTCACGGGGAACCGTTTGCAGAGCTTTTTGTAAATTTCCTGCGCCTTTTCCGAGAGATTTTTCTGCAAGGGCAGTACGGCGGCTTTATATGCCGCAAGGACGGGATGGAGGTGCAGAACGTTTCTGACTTCGCCGTCTTGAAGGGTCTCCTCGTCGTATGCCTCCGAGAGCACTGCAAGCATGAGTCTGTCGGCGCCTATCGAGTATTCTATTACGTACGGTATGTATTTTTCGTTTGTAACGGGGTCGATATACTGCATTGTTTTCCCCGAAAATTCCTGATGCCTCGAAAGGTCGTAATTTGTGCGGTTGTGTATGCCGTTCAGCTCCGACCAGCCCATGGGGAAGTCGTACTGAATATCGCACGCCTGCTTTGCATAGTGAGCAAGTTTATCGTGGTCTTTGAACCTCAAATGCTCTTTGTCGAATCCAAGGTCCATCAAGAACTGCCATGCTTTCTCCTTGAACTCTTCGTAATACTTTCCGTCGGTGCCTTCTTTACAGAACCACTGATGCTCCATCTGCTCGAACTCTATCGTTCGGAATATGAAGTTGCCGGGCGTTATTTCGTTTCTGAACGCTTTGCCCACCTGCGCGATACCGAAGGGCACTTTTGCTCGGGTAGTGCGTTGAACGTTCATAAAGTTTACAAATTCTCCCTGCGCGGTTTCGGGGCGGAGATAAATCTTGTTCTGGCTCTCGTCCGTCACGCCTCGCGAAGTTTCAAACATAAGATTGAAAGTGCGTATGCCCGTCCAGTTGAATTTTCCGCAGATGGGACATGTTACGTGGTGCTCATTGATATATGCTTCCATTTCCTCGTTGGTCATCAGATCGGGATTGACCTTTCCCTTGGAATGGGCCTCTATGAGGTTGTCCGCGCGGTGACGGCTCTTGCACTCCTTGCAGTCCATTTTCGGGTCGGAAAAGGAGGTGGTATGGCCGCTCGCTTCCCATACGCGAGAGTTCATAAGAATGGCGGCGTCCACGCCGAAGCTGTTGTCGCTCTCCTGAACGAATCTCTTCCACCATGCGCGCTTGATATTGTTTTTGATTTCAACGCCGACCGGTCCGTAATCCCATGTGTTGCCCATTCCGCCGTAAATTTCGCTGCCGGGGAATATTATTCCTCTTGCCTTGCACAAGTTTACCAACTTGTCCATAGTTACGGTTCTCTTTTTTTCTGCCATAAAAAACTCCTTTGCACGCACTTGGATTAGTGCGCCGTGATTTCCGCGCTGTCGCGGTCTTTAATATTTTATTTTATTTGAAGTTTTTAGTCAAGCAAATGCGCTTATCGGACCTCTATTTTTGCGTCAAATCCGCGCTTTTACAAAAAGGCGCCATAATTTTTATGGCGCCTTTTGCGTTTGTCGAATTTATTTGCGGATTTATTTTGGAGTACTTCCTTTATTACCGTTTACGCCCGAAGCACCATAGCCGATAGCAGGGTTATATCCGGGGTTGCCGGCTTCACCGCCATTACCGCCGTTGCCGGATTTGCAATTAAATAATTTTTCATCGACATTGTATGTTGCTTTGCCGCCGTTTCCGCCGTTACCTCCGTTACCGCCGGCTCCGCCATTACCGCCGTAAAGAATAAAGGTGGAGGATTTTGCTGTATTTATGAATATCGAATTACCGAAAATTGCAGGTAATCCCGATTTTCCGTTACCGCCGGCTCCGCCGTTTCTAGGTGAATTGGCTTCGGCGGAAAAGCGACCGGTATCATATGTAGTTCCCGAATTACCGCTTATTCCGTTTCCGCCTTTTATTGAGGAAGCTCCGCTTGCGGCAATGCATAATTCAAAATCTTGATTGACGTCAGTTGCATCGATTCCGGCATATCCGACGGGGGCTGAAAATTTGAAATTCCGTAATTCTATATACAGGTTTGAATATCTTCCTGAAATCATTATATTGAAGTTTGTATATGTTTTGGTTGATTTACCTATAAAAATAACTCGATTTTGGTCATCTGTTATTTCGTATGAAGAATTTATTTCGGGTTTAGACGCCGAGAAATTTATTAATATTTCATTTTCTCCGCTTTCAGTGTTTATATCTTCTTTTTCGTACCACTTAAATGTTTCGTTAAAGACATAGCCTTCATTTTCTAACTGCTTTTGTTCTTTTGCAATATCTTCTTCGGAATTATTTGTTTCATTTGACGTATTATCGCTGGTGCTATTGAAAAAATCGCATGCACACAGTACAACCAAAAACGTAGCCGCTATAAACGTAGCCATAAATATTAACAAAAACGAGTTTGTTCCACAGGGACAGTATTTAAGGGTGGCGTAGAGCGGCATCCCGCGGGGGCAAAAATACATAAAGAA
>CANRIK010000013.1 GCA_947630705.1 uncultured Clostridia bacterium
AAGATGAAACTTACGGAGTGCCATAAGGAAACCATACAAAAGGACGTGCTTGAAAACCTTGTCATCAATGTGACCGTACAAAAATTGAGTGAGCCGCAAGTCATGGAAACAATCGTAAACGGGATTCTCGCCATGCAACAGCGAAACCTGCAAGTCAACTCGACCTTGACGGCGTTGCAACGGGAACAGAGAGAAGTCCAAACTGCAATCGACAACATGATGAAAGCGATAGCACAGGGCGTTATCACGAAGTCCACCACGCAATATCTCAAAGGCTATGAGGAACGGCAGGAAGAACTCGAAAAGCTGATCGCCGTAGAGCAAGCCAAAGAATCGGTCGTTATTACCGAAAAGGAAATACGGAAGTATTACGCGGAAGCATTGAAAGCAGAGCCGCAAATGCTTGTAAATTATCTGATAAAGGAAATCGTCTTATACGACGACCGCATAGAAATCTACTACAACAGCCCCATGAACAAATCAACGGACAGCCCTGACGAAAGTCGGGGCTTTTCCTTTTATATGAACTCATTCAAAGTAGGATTTACCACCATGAGCGTAACGCTTTTTATACGATAAAACGACGGCTATTTATTCCACGGTGCTCTTGACACGAGCCTCGCAGACGTGCGGTATTTATGGCAATGCGCCAAGTATCCCGCCCCTGCGGGGCTTTTTTCTTGCCTTTGGCAAACAGCCTACCGCACGTCTTTCTCATGTCAAGAGCCTTTCGCGGCATAAACCGCCGCCGAAAATGAGAGCGCAAAAAAGCGTTTACAAGCCTTGAAAAATCCCCGCCGAGAATGACACCGAAGTCCATAAAGAAAAGCCGCACAGGGCAATTCTGCACGGCTGGCGGCATAAAAAAACAAAGCCGCTCCCTCAACTCAATGAGGGTTCGACTTTGTTACAGAGTGGTGACCCGCACAAGGTCCGAACAGAACACCCTATTCGGACGAGCGGAAAGCCGAAAAGACAATCATTTTTCTCCTTAATTTTTGCCGTTTCGTCATGGCTATTGTAGCACAGCTCCGAGGCAAATGCAACGGTGATGCGAAAATTTTTCTTAACCGAGCCGAACTCTTACCGAGCAAAGCTCGGTTTTTTTCTATGCGAAAATTTTTCTTTCTCTCGTTGCATTTCCCAGCCCCTTCCTTTGACGTTTTCTGCATCTAATCGAACCCGTGCTACTGCTGCCCTGCCGAAGGGCAAAAATAAAAAATAAGGAGAAATACAGGATGCAGAAAGTAGTTTGTTCCATTTCAAAAAAGAATGGATCGGGAAAATTGAAGGGAGTTGGATATATCGCAGAAGATAATCTATTCCTCCCAGCAATTTCAAAAGAAAACAAGCCGTATATACGGGTATTGGAAGATGTCACAAGATACTGCCACCCCGTCGTCGGCAAAGACAAGGAGTTCAGCGGGATTGTCCCCCAAGCCTTCGAGAATATTTACATCCACAAGGTCGATAAAGCCCGCGACAAAGACTACTTCGACACAATGGACTACATCGAAGTTGAATATTACGTTTGGTACAAATACGTCAAATAAGGAGAACGGAACATGAACAGGTATATGCAAGAATATCATCACTTCGACGGTGACCATACCGTCATTTTTAATATCATCGAGATAAACGAAGAACGTCGGGAAATCACGCTTGCCGTCAGTAATCAAGGCAAATTGACGCAGGCAGCTTACGACTTGAAAGGCGACATGAGCGACCCCTACTTTGAATATGGAATCGGCGGGGCAGATAAGATCCCCGTAAATGAATTTGTAAACATGGAGGAAAAACAATGAACATCGAAATCAAGAACCTGCGAAATCACGAATTTCACAATGAGCCGTGGCAATTCCGTGTAGACCGGGGAACGCCCCGTAGGCAATCCCTATTATATGCACGACGAGAGCGAGCGCGACAAGGTGTGTGACAAGTACGAACTGTATTTCCGCAAACTCATTACCTATTCGGATGGGGCGGTGAATTATCTCAATTCCATGCTGGATGCCTTACGGAAATACGGACATATCGAACTGTACTGCTGGTGCGCTCCGAAACGCTGCCATGCTCGGACAATAAGGGGCTGGCTTATATCCAAAATCAAAAATTCATAAAGGAGAAAACAACTATGTTCAAAGCAATGGCTTATATCTATTCGCTCAATCAAGGCGCAATGTGTTCTACCAAAAAGGCGGAAATCACCGTCTTGGAACAGGTCGGAGATAACGACTATATTGTCGATTATAACGGCGTAAAATGCCACGCGATTTTTAACTTTTTCACGGGATGCTACTATGCAGATGATATTTACGGGAGGATCGACAAATGACAAACAAGGTATCAATGGTGATCGGCTCTTGGGGCAGTTACAATGAATGCAACGAACGCGCACTCGGCTCGAAGTGGCTGGACTTCGACTGCTTCGACGATTGGGACGAAATCGTGGAAGAACTCAAAAAGGAAGGCTTCGAGCTGGACGGTATCGACGAAGAACTGTTCGTGCAGGACATCGAAGGTGTCCCCGACGAAAAGAATTGGGACTATGTTCACCCGCGGACGATCTTCGAGCTTATCAAGAAATCGGGCGTTCTGGACGACGAATATAAGTATGATTTGATGTTTGCCTTCTGCGAAGCGGAGTCCTTCGACGAATGGGAACGCTTGGTCGAGGAATACGAGGAGAATTGGGATCGGGACATCGTTTTCTACCGCAATATGACGATGCTCGACGTCGCCTATGAAATCATCGACAAATGTTACGACTTGGAGAAAATGCTCGGACGGCTTTCCTCTTACTTCGACTATGCCGCCTTTGCCCGCGATTTGAGCTATGACGGCTATATCGAAACGGAGTACGGCGTTTTGGAAATACGGTAACGGGAGGCACGACATGAAAAGATACTTATTCTACTATATCAACAGACAGGGCGGGATCATGGTCTACTACTCACACGGCGACCGTTATATCCGCTTAACTTACTTGGGCTATACGCTCCGCGAAGCGATACAGAAATTCAGGCGCGACAACAACCTGCAACGCAAACACATCATCGTCGAGGGACTGAACAAATGAAAAACAAATACGGCTACAAAGTTTGCTACCGACAGCGTGGCAAGCGAAAGATGAAGCTCTACCTTGTCACAAACACCTATTCCTCTGCCGAATGGAGTGTGAGGTGGTACGAAACACACCCGACAGAGGACAGACGGACAAAACGCCTGCTCGAAAATGTAACATGGCTTATCATCCCCGTCAAGACTTTTCTCGAATACAAGTGGCTCTGGCGCGGCTGCCCGTTCTGACAAAGAGCGGGCTTTTTCTTACCAAAAATAAAATCATAAGGAGATAAAATCATGGAAATCACAAACAACAAGCTCTATTTGCTCTGCAACAAAAATCAATGGTTCACGAACGGCGACAACGCACAGTACGAAATGATGTTTAAGAAAAACAAGACAGGCGCGTCGCTTGAAACGCTGGCGACTATCATTTGGATATGCTCGACGGGTTGGAGCGAGCAGGACATTTTGAAAATCTTAAAGGAGGAAGCAGACTTATGAGGAAACTCAACTTAACGGCAAAAGGCAAAGGACAGGAATTGATCCTTGCCTATTTACAGGAGAACGCGAGCGAAACGTTGGCGGAGAAAATCAACAACGGCGTCATCATCGAAAAAGACGGAAAGCGCGTTCGGAATAAAAAGACGCTGGACAGCTTTATGCAATACGCCGCCGATGAAGCGAAAAAGCTCGCGGAAAAAGGCGCGAGATCGGCTTGCATCGAGGATGCCACCGTTTACGGCTGGGCGATCCACTACTTCGAGGAAGAAGAGATCATCGGAAAGCTCTATACCCTTGACGGGAAAGAACTTGCATCCGAACCGAAGAAGGCAGCGACCCAAACGGCAGTCCCCGCAAAACCCGCCAAGAAGCAGGATGCGCAGATGTCCCTCTTTGGGATGATGGCAGAAAACACGCCTACCATGTCCGAACCGGAGGATGAAGAAGCCGACGAGGACGACGAAGAAACGGATGCCGGGGACGAACCCGATGATGAACCCGAAACCGAAGAAGCAGAAAATGAAGCCGAAGAAACGGACGAAGAAGAACCCGCCGAGGAAGAACCCGAAGGGCAAGGCTCGCCGTTTTATCAATGCTATCAAAGGTTTGCGGCGAAGTATTCGGACGCCGTGCTTTTCCTGCGCTTGGGTGACTTCTACGAGGCATTGGGCGACCATGCGATAAAGATATCGGATGTCCTCGGTCTGACGCTTACAGGGCGCGATTGCGGGTTGAAAAGCCGTGTTCCGATGTGCGGCGTTCCCTATCATGCGTTTGAGGTGTACGTCGCAAAACTTTTGGAGCGCGGATACAAAGTAGCCGTAGCCGAGGATTTGAACGGATTTCATTTCATGAATACGCCGACCCAGCGCATCGACGTAGACACGGGCGAAGTACTTCATGACGAACAGGACGATCCTTTGGACGACTTCGACGCTTCGGCATTTGATAAGGAAGCATTGTGCATCCTCTCCGACTTGTTCGGGGACGACATCGACGTGAGGTGAAATTATGAAAATCGAAAAAATAAAACCTATTCCGAAGTACATAGAAAGACTTATCAAAACGCGGGACTTGGAGCTGCACCCCTCGCAGGAGCCGACCCGCCGCTTTTATGCCTATCTTACGAAAAACGACGGCGAGCTTACAAAGGTGACGGTAGCCGTAAAGACTTTCAAGGGAAAACAATACTTGAAACAGGTCGCCGTTCACGGTGTTCATTCGACGCTTTGTGCAATCAAAGATTTTGCTTGGTGCTACATGGCTGGCTTTATCGTCGGGTGGCATGACATGGGCATCCAAAGCCGTCAAAAGAGCTATGAGGACGGCGAATGGGGCTATGTGCATGACAGTTTGTTAGACCCCGACGCCCCCGTCGTCAACATGGACTATATCGGCAAGTTTCCCGAATACAGGTACAGCGGCTATGAATTTTATGACCGCACCGACGTTCTGCAATTCCTTCGGACGTATGAACAGTATCCGCAAGTGGAGTACATTGTAAAGATGGGACTTCCGCATCTCGCCATGAGAAAACAGATATTGAACAAGGCGGCGAAGGACAAGCATTTCCGCAAGTGGCTTTATGCGAACCGCGACGAGCTGAAAAACCCGTATATCTATTTGCCCTCTATCTTCAAAGCATATAAGACGGGATTGCCGATTGCGGAGGTCTATTCTTTCGATTTCGCAAGGAAGCACCTTTCGGGGAACGATTATAAGGAGCTTCACGCCGCCTTTGCGGAAGATCTCGACACCCTTTTAACCTACATAGGAAAGCAACAAACGAATATTGGCAGCTACAATGACTATTACAAAGCCTGCGTATTTCTGCGCCTTGACATGAGTTTGCCGAAAAACCGCTATCCCCACGATTTCAAACGCTGGCACGATATTCGCACGGACGAATACGAATCCGCGCTTGATGATTTGGACGAGGGCAAACGCAGAGAGTTCTATGCGCAGTTCGCAGAGGTCGCAAAGAAGTATCAATCCCTGCAATATGACCGTTCGGGGGGCTATGTCTGCATCATCGCCCGCAGCCCTCGTGAGCTGATACAGGAAGGGAGAGCATTGCATCATTGCGTCGGGCGAATGGGCTATGACAGAAAAGTGGTGCGTGAGCAATCGCTGATCTTCTTTGTCCGTCGCAGGGAAACGCCCGAAATACCTTTTGTGACGGTAGAGTATTCTCTCTCCGAGCGGAAGGTCCTGCAATGTTACGGCAACGGGGACACCCGACCCGACGAGAAAGTTCTCGACTATGTAAACCGCGTGTGGCAACCATACGCCAACCGCAAAATCGAAAAAATCATGATGGCAGCATAAGGAGGAATTTATCATGAATGCTTATTTGAGAGTTACAGGTTACTATCCCAAAGCCGACGTTTGCTTTATCGTAGACAGCAATGGTCGCTTCTCCGATCTCTGGGAGTTCACGTCTTACCTGACGGAGAAGGGAATCAAGATCATTGCCGTGAGCATGGACAACTTCAACGACGGCGATCTTCCCCGTATCGGAGAGGACAGCGAACAGATTATCCTCCGCGCTTGCGGACAGGGAACGCCGATCCGAAACGGGCGCATCATCGAAGTGAACGGAAAACGCTATCAAGCGTAACGGCTGTTTTTCCGACAGGGAGGGCGTTTGCTCTCCCTTTTTTTATGCCCATTGACCGTTATCCCCGATTATCCCTTGATTATCCCTCGATTATCCCTTGTTTATCCCCTGTGACAGCAGGGCGTGTGCTTGTCTTGATACAAGTGCGGCGGCTGGCGCCGCCGCAGACAAGCACACGCCCTGCCTGAACGAACGGAACGAAAATCCGAAAAGCAAAGCGGCCGAGCGGGGCGTTCGCCGCTGACCCGCTTGCGACCCGCCCCGCTTTCCCGTTCCGCTGTTTTTGCTTTTGTGCCGCATTTTAACGCCTCCGCGCACGTTTCAGTTGCATTTGCGAAGCCCGGCAATCGTTTCTTTGCTCACCGTGCCGATGTACTCGCCTTCGTCCCAGCAAGCGAAATCATCGAAAAGGAGCATCTTCTTATCTTCCAGACCAATAGGACAAGCAACGTCGTCGTCCATGATGTCAGAGATGAAGAACTGCGGCAGACCCTTACTGTAAACGATTTTTTCGCCGCTCTTTTCGATATACTTCATGAGATAGGCGAGCGCATCTCCGATACGGTGGTTGTCTACGATCTTCTCGAAATCGCTCCTCCCGAAGCGTTCATTGAAATAAGTGTTTTGCACGGTCGTGGTGCGGCGGTGAGATTTGAAATTGAAATCTTTCGCTTCAAAGAGCAGCCCCGGCATCGTTCCGTTCGGAATGTAAAATATCCCGTGGAAGTGCAAACGCTTCTTTTCGGGAGAGCGTTCCCAAACGCCGATATACTTCCACCCCTTCCTGTGACATAACAGAGAAAGGCAGTTTTTGAGCTGTTTTTTGAAGCTCTCCTCGGTGTGCTTTGCGCCGTCGTAGGTAAACGTGACGAAGTAGTTGAAATCCTGTAAATTTGCCTTGCGCGTGAGCCTTATCCTACGGGCGATCAAATTGCGCTTCTTCCTTTCCAGATTGCTGTTTACATAATTCTTTGCCGCATCCTCCGTCTTGAAATACGGGCGCATTGCTTTCATAAGTGCCGCCTTGCGTTCCCTATACTTTTTGTAGACGTTTTCCTTGTAAACTTCATTGAAAAGCTCCCGTTTCGTCATAACGCGCACGTCGCCATTTTCATTGAGAATGCCGCCTGCGGCAGGAGGAGAAGGCGCGTCCGATATGGGCGCACCTTCCTTTGCAATGCGTTCTATGGGCGTCAGCTCGTCGGCGGGAGAAAGACTTTCCGAAGGCTTATCTTCGGACATGGTGGCATCATTTTGTGTTATACCCTCGGACATGGTATCATCATCTTCGGTTATATCCTCGTTCGCGCCGGGCGGCTTTACCGTGATTTTCTCCTCATTCCGCTTTCTGCGCGGGCGGTATGGGCGCGTCGTATGGGGGATAGCAATGTAGTGGCTGCCGTCGAAGTAGACTTTACACTCGGGATTCGGCATTACGGCGTCACCCCCTTATATAGCGCGTCTATAAAGTAGCTGTGTTGCATCTTCAATTCGTCCACCGTCGCCCGCTCCGAGGCGTATTCCTCGTAATCGTTCAGACCTACATGGGAATGCTTTGCAAGGTCATTGAAGTAATCCGAAAAGCAGTCCGTGGAGAAGCGGCGGGCATAGATTTTCTTGTTCATGAGGAAGTACTTCTTATTCTCCGCTTTCCCGTCCATTGTGCCGCGCTCTTTCTCGATCTTGAGGACAGAATACCCATACTTATTGCAGATGCGGATATGCCTGCGCCAGATCCACGCCGTCACGCTTTTAAGGAGATGAACGAGCAGTGTGTTGTCTCCCCGACGGTAACGGAAATCGTAGTATAGACCTATAAAGTGGTTAAAAGCCCACTCGCTTATCATTTCCTCGATGGTATAGAACGGGTACGTCAATTTCCTGTCCGAGCAGTCAACAATGTGGAGAATGTCGGCAAGATCCCGCGCATCCGCGCCCCAGCTCTCGGGCCGCTGTTCGTCCGTAAATACCTTGATGAAGGGGAAATTGTCTACCGTCGCGCTATGGCGGCACATTTTGAGCCAAGCGTTAAAGAGGTCGTTCTTTTGGTTGGTCTCTTCATCCTTCTTTTTCTTCTCCTGCAATTCGAGATTGTTCCCGCGCTCTTTGCCGACCTCGGAGATGACGACGACCCCGAACTCGAAGCTCCCCGCCTTCGGGTTGTTCTCCATAACTTTCTTGCCGAGGCGGAGAACGTCAAAGTCCAAAATATGGGCGTGTCTACTCTCGTCCTCGATGCCACGAGGGAAAAACTCATTGTAGTGCATGGGGAAATTTCCTTCCGAGAATACCTGCCCGCTGTCACGGATAGAGTAGTTGGCAACAAGTAAACTGCTCTGCATAACATAGATGAAATACGCCTGCGCATAGGTAGACAATACTTCAAATAGCGATGTACGCTTCAAAGCGTCGTCGTACATAAGTCCGTACCTTCCCACGTCATAGCCGTAAAGTTGCAGGGCGGCATCCCCGTGATGCAGAAACCGCCGACGCTTTTTCTCCACCCAGCCCTTGACGGTTGCGAGATTATAGACCGTTCCGTGTTCCATACAGGCGCGAAGCTCGTCCTCGAAGCATATCCACGGGAAGTATGGAAATCTCATGTCGTTCTCCTGCAAAATGGAGAGTGCTTTTTGACGGAACATAACCGCTTGCGAGAGAGCCATATCGGTGATCGCCGTCGTCTTTTTCTTTCCCATAGAGCCGCAGGTGATGGAAACAATAGGCAGCTCGTTGATGAAGCCGCAATCCCGCGCCTCGAAGTGCCGCAGACGGTTGAGGGCGATCTTCCTTCTCCAACGGTTGAAAAGCCATAGTGCGATGATAGCCAAACTCCACCACGGGAAGTGACGGAGAATGACGTTCAGATCGACGACCAATTTCCCAAGTTGGGTATAGATGCACCCGAAATCGAACTTGACGACGAAATAGAAGTAGAACGCGAGGAACGCCGCCACGATGCTTGCAAGGTTCAAATGGAACGCCCACAGCACGAGCCAGCACACCCACACAGGGCGATGCTCTTTAAGGAACGCGAGGTAGTCTTTGATATACGCCTTGACGGGCTGATAGGTATGTGCCGCAATCCATTTGAAAATGCGGAGCGGAACGGTGTCTTTATTGTGTTTTCTGTTCCCTTTGCGGTAGAGCCACCGCACGACGAAGAACAGGATAAACAACAGGGGGAGAATGAGGATAAGCACCTTTGCCGTACTTCCGAGAAACACGCCCACAGACCGCCCCCAAGCCGAGAAGTTTTCCTTGCTGAAAAGCAGGGAAAAATAGCTTGCCACGCCTTGCTTGAATCCGTCATAGTTTTCGGGAAGATAGTCCGCCCAGCCGAATACCGAGGACGGCTGCAAAAAGGTCGCCGTAAAGGTGTACGGGATGGAGAAGATCTCGCAGAAATAGATGCCGATTGACCGCCCCATGTCCGTGATTGCCTCCCAAAACCGCACATAGGATGCCGAGAATACGAACACGCCGAGTGCGACGAACGCCGCCGAAATGAGGACAGACAATACGATATGTACTTTACGCATGAAGTTGTCCTCCCGTGTAGATCAAGTAACTTATTATGAGTGCCGCGAGAATGAGTATAGCGACCGCGACAATTCGCTTAAAGATTTTCATTGTTTCCTCCTTGAAAATAAGTGTCGGGGACTTTCCCGCCCCCGACACCCGTTTGCTTATTTAGGTTTTTGCGCCTGACTTTGTTTTGCCTTTTCTTCCTTTTGCCGTCGTCGTTTCTTCGCGGAGTTTGAGATCGCCTTAAAGAGTGCCGCTATCGCCTTGAAGGGCAGCAGGATCACCCAGATGATGGCTTGGAAGATGTAGGGCAAAATAGGAGCGAGTAGGACAAGGAGCAGAATGACGGCGAGAATGGCGACGAGAACTTTCCACCATGCGATGCCGTCCTTTTCGATGGGAGCTTCTATACCGCCCACAACGTCGATGGGACTTGCTACCACGGGGATGATGGTTTCCGTCGTGTCGCGCAAGAACGTCAATTCGATGATGTCAAAATCGAGGAATATTGTTTCCCGCGCTATGTAAGTGCTTTCGTCGTCCCTGCTACTGAAAAATCCGCCGTCCCACACGTCTGCCATGTTGCTGTAATAATCGGTAACGGCAAAGCGCAGGAGAAAGACGTTCTTCGTAGACTTGTTCGCATTGTAGAAGTTCTCAAATTCATCGAAATCTCCCGAATGCACATAGAGTTTGCCCGCATCCGTCACGTCTGTCCCCGTGAAATCGCTGTCCTTTATAAGACGGATCGGCTCGACGGGATCTTGCTGTTCCGGTCCGAAATCCCAGCTCTTGCCCGTCCAGAATGCCTCCCAATTCAAGCAGAACTTATCCCATCCGCTCGCCGTTTGGTTGAACGTCAGCATATCAAAGGGTTCGTCTGCCGTGAAGGTATGCTCCTGATAGCCCTTTGTCCGTCCTTCGTCCACGCTGTCCGAAAACAGATAGCTCGCGTTCCCGTGACCCTTGATCCAATCCTTCATTTGAGCGGAAGTTATCTCCGTATCCTTGACGTTGCTTTTGTCCGACTTGAACACATAACCGACATAGGGCGTATCGGGCGATATAACGAGCAGAGAGCTTCCGCCGACGTTCTTGTTGAACGCCCAATCCGCATAACGCAATGAACCTGCGCCGCCCATGACGTCTTGAATGGTAAAGTTGTCGAATACCCCGTACTTTGCACCGCTGCCGTCTGTATTCAGATGAGCCGCAACGTCCTCGTAAACTTCCTGCTTGTTCGTCACGATGACGGGCGCGGTTTTTTGCTCGTCCCAGCAGCATTTGACGCGGTACAATTCCCCGTAGTTTTCGTTGAACTCTTTGGGAACGGCGAAGTACACACTATCGAGCTGATTCTGATGCCCCGGTCCGTTCTGGTTGATATAGGGGAAACGGTACGTCGTAGAGTGTAATTCGAGGGAAATCGTTTCGAGGGAATTTCTTGTGAGCGTCGTTCCTTCGCCGCCTTCCCCGTAACCGACCGCAAAGCCCGTGAAATGATAGGAAGTGGCGACGCCGTACTCCGTCGCGTTGGAATTGCCCTCGGTCAGAAGCTCGATGCCCGAAATGTCATAGCGGCGATCCATACTGTTGACGCGCTCGGCAATCGTCTTTCCGTCTGCGCTTTCATGGTCTACTACTTTGAACTTATAGAATAGCTTGTTGATGCCCGCGCCTTCACTCATAGAGCAGAACTGCAAATCGAACTTCTCATAGGTGAGCGCGTTGCTCTTTTCGGTGATGGGCTCGCTGTCATAGGCAACGGCAATTTGCACCTTATTCTTTTCGCTGTCCGTGACGATATTCTGCGCATTGGGATTGTAGACATAGAGATACAGCCCGTAGTTGTCCCGCATATTGGCGCGAAAGTCGTAACAGTATTCGACGAAATCAATGACGCGCATTTCCGGTTTTGCGCTCTCATAGTAGGGGTACTTTGCAAGCGAGAAGCCGTCCATGCTTTGCAGATCTTCCATAACGTCCGTTTCGTCGAACTTCACGGCGTTTTCGGCAGCGTAGGCGTTTTTCGTCATGACGGGTACGAAGAACGCCGAAAGGCATACCATGCCCGCAAGTACCGCCGCAGAGAGCCGTTTCATGAGCCGCGTCAAAACAGCAACTCCTTCTGGTCGAACTCAACGCCCGTCACGCTGGTCAGAAGTTTGAACCGCACGGTGCAGCTCGCTTTTTCATTGTAGCTCGTCACGAGAACGGAGAAGAAATAGCCGTCTTTGAGCGAATCGGGATTTTTCACTTCCACGGCTTTGCCGGAATGGTGCTTTGAGATCGCTTCCGTAAGCCCTTCTTTGGGGATCGTGAATGTGAAAGCTCCTTCGTCCTTTTTCAAGGAAAATGCCGAGGAATAGTCCTCGCCGTCCTTAAAGGCATACGTCTGTCCGTCCACGGTGTACGAAAAGGTTTTTTCGGCGTTTGATACGATCTTGACCGAGTAATCTTTCGGCTCGGTGATCCCCGTATCGAGAACGTATTTTACGCCGAAGGTATAGGTTTCGCCGTTTTTCAAATCGCGCTTGCTTTCCTGCGCCATGATCTTATCATCTCCGAACGTCAGATAGAACTCCTTAAAATCTTCGGTGAATCCGTTCGTAAGTGCGAAGATGAGTCCGATAGCACCGGCAAGCAACAGCACGGCAAGAACAATGGCAAGAACCTTTCCTACTTTCTTGCTTGTTTCCTGTTTCATGTTTTACCTCCACAAAAGGGGCAAATAGGCAAAGCCCGTTTGCCCCCGCTTGCATTGTCAGAACGTCAGCGTTTTTTGCGAAAATTGCACGCTGCTCACCGCGCTTACTATCCACAGCTTGATCGTCTGCGAAAGCCCGCTTACGCTGTCCGTCACCGTCACCGTGAAATAGCATTTGTCGATATTCGTCTTATTGTAGGATGCGTTGGTGGAATAGTCCGCTCCGTTCGTCAAACCATCATCGCTGGAATATACATAATAATCATAGTAATAGCTCGTCCATGAATCCAGATCTTCACTTGTAGAAGAATAGTAATTTTCGATGTAGGTTTTTCCCGTCTGAATGGTGAGTGTCGTTCCCGAAATGGTCGCGGAAGTTATAAACGTATTTACGAGCGTAGACATATCCTTCTTTGTCATATTGCTGAAAGTGGAAGTGCCTGACATACCATTTGTGGAGAGTGTTCCGAAGTACAGCGAACCCGAACCACCCAGCTTGACGGACAGATTTTTCGAGCCTACCGAATTGAACACGTTGGTGAGGTTGATATTGAAATCATACGACTTGCCTGTTCCAAGCTCGAAGTACGAGCCGCGCCCCGAATTGCTCTTTGCGGTGAGGGAGGAATGCGTGATAGACATACCGCTTGCTTTCCCGACGAACGTGACGGTACAGGTCGCCGTGCAGCCGCCATCCCGCGAGGTTGCGGTGATGATGATTTGGTCGTTGCCGAACGCCTTCTTACAGGAAACTGTTGCATTGGTGCTGCCGTCCGAATCGGGCGTGACCGTCACATAGTCCGTCACGGTGTTCTTTCCGTTCGTGGGAGCGACACCCCAACCGACCGAGAAATCAACCGTCTTGTCCGCCGCATCCACGGGATAGACCGTGACCGACACCTTCACATCGACGGAGTTCCCCGAAGCAATGGCTGCCGCGAGCCGGTCCGAAGTAAATGCCATAGCGGTAGGCATCGGATATGTCTTTCCCGCCTGCATCGCATGACCTTCTCCATCCACGGCATTTGCGGTTTTGGCTTCGACGGGGGGGATGATCACCGTCACGGCGACCTGTTCCAACTGCACCTGCCCCTCTAAATCCTCGATCTCGAAAGTTTTTGCCGTCGGGTCGAATGCGACCGTAACCTCCGAGCCGTTTGTGCCAACGGAAATGCCGCTTTCCGCTTTTATGCTGTCACGGAGTGTGCGGGCATAGGCAGAGCCGGCACAGTAAAATACGATCTTCGTCATGTTGACGCTTTCGAGCTTTACGGTAGAATGGGCGTAAAGGCGAACGGGGTCGCTGAAATCCCCGATATCCGAGCCACCGCCTTTTAGATTGGTGAACGTGATGCCGTTATCTTCCCAGACTTGTTTGTCTGCGGAATACACCGTGCGCTTCTGCCCAACATTGTCAAACGCGAGCAAGTTCGTTAAAATCTCCTCGGTCTGTGCGGGCTTCTCCGCATCGTCCTTCGGGCGGAATACCACGACGCACAGCCCGATCAAGAGCGCGAATACAAGCAAAAACGCGACCGCCGTCACGATCCACTTGATTTGGTCGCCTTTCTTGTGATAATAGAGTTCTTCGTTATCCATAGATTACCTCCGAAAATTTTGAAAACTGCGGCCCGCTCGTTGCGAGCCGCAGAAAACGCCTTGCGCTTTTTTGCCCGCCGCTTTATCGAAGCAGCATTTGAAGGAACGACTTATCCGAGTTGCGCATGGGCTTGACGGGGCATTCGTACACCTGCCCGTCCGCATCATAGGAACGAACGCCGTAAGTTACGCCCTTGACCGTGCGCTTCGTCTTTTCATCCCTGATCTCGTAGGGGGTGGTGAAAAGCTCTGCCTTGTCCGCGCCGTCGAATACGATGTCGAGTACCGCGTATCCGCCGACATCATGGGGTGCGACCTGCGCTTTGACCTCTTTGCCCCGTACCATGCCTTTGATGAAGTACGAAAAATACGTCTTGCCGTCCTTCTCGTAGGTTTCCCGCTCGACGAAAATCATGCGGGTGTTCTGATTGTTTTCGTTTGCCTTTGCCATTTGTTTGCGCCCTCCTTATGCGCCTTTCTTACTCGGAAGCCGGGAAATTCTCGCCGCTTCCTTCTTGCTCTTGCCTTCGGACAACGCCTTTTTGAACTTGTAGATGCCTGCGTGATCGTGCTGGCATTGCAGGTAGCCCGAACGCATACCCGCCTCATAGTCCGTGAGGGGCTGTCCTTTCTTCTTACCGACGGCGTGAACTTTCTGTTTCCGCTCCGCGGCATAGCCCTTTGCTCTCTTGGACGGAACGGACCACTTGCTATTGTCGTACTTTGTTCCCGACGACTCCGTGGCTTCTCCGCCCGATGCTTTCTTTGCCATAAAATCCTCCGATTTTGGTTTTTTTGATATTCAGTTGTATTGGCTTACGGCGACTATTTTTCGGACACTTCGTCCCATGCGCGGCTGTTGCAGACGGATCCTTTCCGCATCGCTCTCACGCCTTATCTCTTGCGCCGGTTTACCCATGATGAAGTTGTAACCTATCCGCCCTTAATCGACGTAACGGCGGGTGTAGGCGGTAGAAGGAAGCCGTTTCCCGTTACGGAAGCGACGATCCGCAAAAATCATATCGTACTGCTTATCGCGGGCGGGAGTGCGCTTGTAGAACGTGTCGTAGCTGAACACATTGCCCGCTTCCTCGCTGTCATGCTGTATCTCGATGACCTGCTTGACGATATACCGCTTCGTCCGATAGACGTTGCTTGCGTTCATGATGAATGCCGGAATGTCTTTCACCTTAAAATCCTCCTTTCAAGATTCTTGGAGCTTCTGCACCAGATGAGCGCAGAGCTGCCTGTTGTAATACTTGGCGAGTGCAACGCTGCACCCGAATTTCTCGGCGTATTGTGCCTGCGTGAATCCGTTCACATACAGCGCGTAATACACTTCATAGAGCCGAGGGGGAGCGTTCGCCATTGCCATGTTGTAGCGGCTCACTTTTTCCACAATGCCGCTCTCGATGATGCACCGCGACGCGCTCTCGAACATATCCCGCTTGGAATAGTAGTAGCGAATCTCTTTGAGGTCGCTTTGCACCTGCCGCAGAGTTACCATTTCAGCCTCCTTTTTGGGGTAGGGTGAAACACCCTTCACTTATAAGCGGCGAGAAAGCCTTTTCGTTAAGAGGTTTTCGGAAATTTTCTTTAATTTTTTTTCGGAAGCATGATAAAGCTGCCATACTCTGGTTTTGCTTACGCCGAGAGCTTCTGCAATTTCACTCATAGAAAGTCCGTTCAAAAAGTACATAGATACGACATCCCGCTGCCGATCCGTCAAATGCTTTAAGAGTTCAGACACCGTTTTCTTTTGCTCTATATGAATTGCGCCGAGTACGGGGTCTGCCCGTTTGTCCTCAAAATCGTGTCCTTCTTCCACAATAGCATCGAGGGAAGTGCAGTTATCTTTCGCCCGCCGTTCAAGGCTGCGAGTGTTGTATTCTTCTGCGAGATACGCTTCATAAATCGCTCGGTTTCCCGTCTGTATGAGGGCTTCATAAATTGGTTCGTCGATCTTTAACGTGACTGTTTTGCGCTGTCCGTTGTTCAAAGTGATGGTTTCGGTTACTTCTTTCATAAAAAATCCTCCGATTTTGATTTCGATAGAAAATCGCAACCGGAGGAAAACTGCCGTAAACAGAAAAAGGCCCGACCACGGTGAGTAAACCGTAGTCGGGCGTTGTCTTGCGACAAATAAATTGCCGCACAAAAGCAATCCCTCAATAGGGTTTACTCTTGTGCGGCGTAGAGAACTTCTTTAATTATTCGGATAGCTTCTGTTTCGACACAACTTATACCATGACGAGCAGGTAGGACTTATGGTTGGTTACTGCCTCTGACCTCGGCTCATGATACGTCCTTTTATGAAATTGTAATGTCAGCTTGCTTGCTTCTTATTCTGCGGGCGTGCGCTCACGTTGTAAGAGCCATCTTCGGCAATCGTAAAAAGGAGCGACGCACCGCATTTGCGACAGACGATATGAACGTCTTTGCAGGTACGAACTTGCAACTGCACCTCTTTGCAGAAGGGGCAGACAGCATCTTGGGCTTTTGACATCTCAATAGACACCTCCTTTTTTCTCAAAACGCAGCCCCTTCGGGATGCCGATCTACATGGACGGGTGAGAGAGCCGTTCCGGGAGAGGGGCAGAGCTGCGAGTGCAGGCGACCTTGCTAACGGGGCAAGTAGAAATCGCCCTCAAACTGTCCGCATCCTCGGCAGAAATACGAACGAATGTTTGTATTATCATTATAGAATATCCCGCCCATGCTGTCAAGCGTTTGAGCGGGGTATTTTGGAAAAGCTGAAAATTTTTTAATATCGAAGCGGAATTTCTGACTTATCCACTTTTACATTCTCATAGCCATACTTCTGCAAAATATATTTTGCGCTTTCGTAATTCTCCGTAAGAGGCGATGCCATAATATGCTTTACATCTGATTTCATAAACGGGAGAGAAATATATGGAATAAATCCATTTTCCGCTTCACGGACTAAAATCCTATCCGAATCTACGGTTATATCTTCATCGTTCAAATTAAGCACCTTGATTAGAAAGCGGACTTCCTGTTCGGGTGCAAAAGCAGGATGCTTAAACGCAAATTTGATTACATAAAGATAACGAGCAAAATAATACAAGATGTAGTCCTTATTACAACTCGCTTTCCATTTCTTATAAAAGTAAGACGTGGCACTCTTCAATAATGATTTTTGTTTTTTTGGATCATATAAAACCCGATATATTCTGTATTCTCCGGGCAACTCCGTGTTGTATAGCGATTCTCCGATGGACTTTCTTAATGTTTTCAACGAAAACTCTATATTGTACCCCGTTTTTTTTGCGGATTTAGAATAATAGTTCCACATCGCCAAAGCATCGCCATTCATACAAAAAGAGCAAATGTAGTAATGAGGAAACGTATTTAATTCTTTAATAGTGCAGCAATCAAAAAAATACTTGTCATCAATGTCAATAATTTTTTTTCTTACTTCGGTCTTAAAATATTCAAAGTCTGCGTCCATCGAGCATGACGAAAGAAAATCGCCAAACACTTTGTAGAGATATTTCCCTTCGCTGGCATCGTTGAGATGGCTTGCTTCTGAAAACCACAATGAATTGTTTGATAAAATATTCATCAAAGCTGTTTGAGAAGTATAATGGAAAAGTGGTAGATTTCTATTTATAAAAAAGTTAAACCACTTCCGCGCTTCATTATTGACGCACTTCGAAAAAGGTACGCCATCAATATACAACTCAAAATCTTTTATGTATTCCATAGGCTTTGCTACCTACTCCATATAGTATTTAATCGTCCAACGACAAAAAACCTTGCTCAAAAGCACCGGGAAATTGAAATTTTTTCACCGAGCCATTGAAGGTTACGGCAATAAGGCTACCGTCAATTCCAATAACTTCTCCAACTCCAAATGCCTTATGTTTGACAATCGTTCCCGCATGGACTTTGGATGTATCAACCTTAATTGCAGGCTTTTGAACTATTGTCATAGACGAGGGCGTGGGTGGGACGTAAGCAGGTCGATAGGTCGCTCCCGTTGTAACCTGTTGAGGCGTTACAATAGGAGCGCGTAATTCGTCTGCCTTCGGCTGCGGTTTCGGCGTTTCCGTCGTATCTTCGGCTTCATCACTAATATTCGTAAAAATGAGGTGCGGTGGCAAATCATAACCACTTAAATTTGTTATTCTCATAGAAGCATCAAGCTGACCCGTCATCGCATCATAGTCAGCACGAGATATGACAGTGCTATACAATCCAACATCTTCTCCCGTGTGCTTATCAATGCCGGTATAAATGAGGCTCGCATCCTCATAGCGTTTGAATTGCCAAACCGATTGGTTCATCAAGCCCTCATTAAAGACATTGAGGGAAACTAACAACTCAAAATCCTTTACGTCCAAACCTGTAACTTTTTTGAAGAGATCAGGTTCTAATTGTGTGATGACATCTTTCAAGCTATATTCTCTGTAATCCGTAAGATACATGAACACGGGAACACGGGTAGCAAACTTGATAAGACGGTCTTGTATCATTTTGCGCCTTGATTTATATTCCTTTTCATCCTCGGAAATCTCTTTCTTTTGCTTGGGAGTGAGCTTATCTGCCTCACGTTTTGCTTTTTTGACTGCCGCTGATTTATTGATAATCGTTTCAATATCGGAGTTTAGACTACGGAAACCTTCAATACGCATAAGTGCTTCCATCGCTTCATCATTTGCGAGTAAGCGAGCAAGTGTATCATTATCAACATTGACAAGCAATGCGCTCTGCCAACGCCTTGCAAGAAGGGTAGCGGATGTTCCCGCCATAGCAATATCAAGAATTTCGGCAGCATTGACTTGGTGCATCGCACTTCCGTCATAAGCCAAAACAGGCAGGAAATTGATAAACTCTCCGACCTTTTTTTCGGGGTTGCTTTCTGCGACATTTAAGCGGCAACTATAATCGGAAATTTGCCGCAGAGCGCGATCGAGTGCAAAATCAAAGACATAGCATTCCTTTTTTATAATCTCCCGTTCGCCATTGTCCTTTGTAAGCTCCCACGGGCTTTGAACGCGAAATGCTGCTTGGAAATAGGTTTCTGGGCTGGAAAGGTTGCGTAGCATGAAAATACCCGTCCACGGCTTTATAGTAACGCCCGTCGTCAGCTTGCCGCATGAAAGGGTAATCGTTTTCGTTTCAAGCGGATTCCCCATTGAACGGCGAACAGGTTCTAATGCGGCGACACCTATCCCTGCCTGCGCCCCTGCACAGACATTGATTTTATAATCGTGGAAAAATGAGTTTTGCTTTTGCGCAAGCAAATTCGCCATAGCATAGCAGGAAGCTACGTTCGGCAAAAACCATAGAGTATGGGAGAGAACATTCAAAAGGCGTGTATCGGAATACGGCATCGGAGGTTTTTCTGCTCCGAGCTTCAATTCGTCTACACTCGTTTCTAAATATGAGCCGCGTATCAAATCAAGCCACTTCTGAACATAGTCCTCAAACTTAAAACGTGCATTTTTCCCACTCCCTTCCGCAGAAAAAAAGATGTTCAAATCAAACTCGTCAAATTCGCCTTGTTTTGCGATGCGCTGGATGCTCTCTGGAATTTTATATGTCATCATCACCATGCGCGGCAGGGCAGCATAAGGATTGATGTCACCCGGTTTTGCTTTGTATTGAGGAAAATCGGAGAGGTTAGGCCATTGTTCTTTTGCTCGTTGTTCGTCAGAATATGTCCAATTATAAATTTGCTCCTCAATAAATTCTCCCGAATTGAGCGCACGGAAAGGCGTTCCAGAAAGATAAAGATAATAGGTAGTAGTGATGGGCAGCCATGTTTCATCATAGGCGTTTCCCACATCATATTTGGAGAGATCTTCGTCGTATGTATCTTCATCTTGTTCAAAAAGTTTCTTTGCGCTATCTTTCCATGCGCCAAAATGGTATTCATCGAATATGACAAGATCCCAATTTGTTGCATGAACCCACTCATTATTAGCCTTTATTCCACCCGTTTCCTTATTTACGCCGAGGAAATCTTGGAATGAACCGAAGCAAACGATGGGTCTTGTCTTATCCGCTCTTCGGAACTGTTCATCGGTGGAAGGTGCGCCGGGAACAATGGGGCGTGTAATAAACTGCCAACCCTCGAAATCGACATGAGTTAAAAGATCCTCGCGCCACGCTGTTTGAACAGCGGGCTTAAAAGTGAGAACAAGTATCTTTTTCAAGCCCATTTTTTTGGCAAGCTGATAAGCGGCAAAAGTTTTTCCAAAGCGCATTTTTGCGTTCCACAAAAATTTTGGCGTTCTGCCGCTATTTTCCTCATAGGCAGAGGCAAAATATCCCATTGTCCGCTCAACAGCCGCTTCTTGTTCGGGACGCATGGAAAAAGTTTGAGTTCTGTTTTCCAAATTCTCCGAACCGAGTTGAACGGAAACAATAGCTGCTTTTACGTCATCGAGTGTACACTTATACCATTCGTTCCGATCTTCGCCTTCGTTAAGTTGCTGTTTGCCCCGCGCACGAAGAACCGCGTGAACGTCACGGTCGGTAAAACAACTACCGTCATTCCTCATGGCTGACCAAGTTCCAAGAACCTTATAGGGAACGGCGACGATATGCGTTTGCTCTTTAAGGCGGACTTCTAATTCTCGCTCGGTGTAGCCGATTTTAATATAGCCTTGATGTGAAGCCACCCCAATAAACTCATAAGCGTAAATTATAGGATGCGTTTCCGGACGTTGAGGGAATAAATCCATAGACATTATTCGTCACCCCCATCATCCATAGGTTTAATCATGGAATCAATGAAAGCAATTTCATCGCTCGTCAAGCCATATTTTTTATAAAGTTCTTCATCCGTCCACGGTTTAGAAAAATCCTGCATCGGGACGAAATCATACACTTGTCTGGTAGCACTTTGTGTATTCTTTTTAAGCATAACCAAGAAGCGGAAAAATTTGGTACACATATATGTTACAACATTTTCCGCAGTTGCATAATCGTCGTATGTTCCGACCACGACATAGGTTTCCGTGCAGACAGTATCTTTACCCGCGATAAATGGTTTCCCAATAACATAATACGGAAATTCGCCACGCTCACCATAAGAGCGTGAAATCATAATTTTCGTCTTATCTATTAGTTCAGTTCCTTTTCTTACTGTTTCGCGGTGAATATACCCTATACTTTTGCCTTTACTGCCGTAATAATGAATTTGCAATGCTCCCTCAAACGGCACTTCTTTTATATCGGGCTTTACACGCAGATATGAATTTTTTACACGCACGTCATAACCAAAGGGATCGTTTGCGCTCACAAGCTCGGAAAACGAAGCCTCGTGTTTTTCCTTAATTTTTCTTATAATCTCAACAGCATCATTAAATCGAATAAATGTATCCGCATCGTCCTCCAACAACGGTCTGGTTAAGGTTGAAATTTGCCCATTGACGGACGATGAAATACGACAATCTCCTGCATGATCTCTGTCCCACAAAAAGTAACAAACTCCACCAGATAAATCAATGCCGGGAAAACATTCTTCCGAATTAAAATAATCGCTTATTACGCGAATATGCTTATCGGATAACATTTCGTGCCGAAAGCCGTCCAAACCGCGCCCCCCCGCAAACCATCGAGAAGGAATAATCATAGACAAATATCTTGGATTTAACTTTTTTGCTTGCTGCACAAAATATTGATAGATGGGGATTGCGCTTGCCCCATGTCCACCATCACTTAATTGATAAGGCGGATTCCCGATTATGACATCAAACTTCATCTTAAATATATCCTCTGGTTTTATTGTGTGTATCAATTCATAAGCATGGGTTTCCAAGCTATCGCCTCTATCGTATCGTTCGCGTGAAGCACCACAAAAAACACAATTCCCGTCTTTCCATTTATGTTCAATGCGTTTGTACCGAATATTACCATCGACAGTATCAAAACGTGTGACCGAATAATTTCCGTTTGCCGTCTTGGAGCAATAAAGGCTACGCCGCGAAAGATGAGAAGTAAGTTCTGTTATCGCTATACCATAAAGTTGATGTTTGAAAATGTGATCCGTGCGCTCTTGTAGGTTTGGATAAACTCGCTCCAATCCTTTCAATAAACGTTTGGCTATCTCGCGCAAAAATACGCCGCTTTTTGTCGCTGGGTCTAAAAACTTTGTATTAGGATCGCTAAATAACTCCTGCGGCAACAAATCGAGCATTGCGTTTGCTACTTCTGGCGGGGTGAATACTTCATCGTTGGAAAGATTAGCGAGGCACGAAAGAACATCGGGATTATATATTGTATTATATAAATTATTCGCCATAATCTTGTATCCTCCTGTAATCGAAAATGTATTGCCGTAAAAGAGTAGGTTCTACTTCGCCATTTTCATCGGCAAATAAACTCATTTGCCCTGTTTTGCGGATATTATCTGCTGTGTTTGCGCTTAACATGAGTTCCGCAAACGAATAATCCTTACGCTGGATGCGCGTATCATTAAAAGGAAAGCTCCATTCGGAAAAAATAATAGGGCATTTTGTATCTTTCTGATTTTCGTCAACGCACATCAAAGTAAGCGCGTTTCCACAAACAATATTTCGGGAGAGGATGAAACGAACTGCCGCACGGCATTCCTCGTTAGTTTCATTCGAGCAGTTGGCAATATAAGCAGCTTCCCAAATTTTGTAAAGACGTTCACGGCAAGCAAGCACATTATCTTGCAAAATATCTACACCGTAAATGCTTGATATAGCAATCACCGACTGTTTTTCAAATTCAATGGGAAGCGGTTTCTTACATTTTGGCGGAGAAGCTCTCCGTTTAGCCGCTTCGAGTTTCCGACGCAAAATCTCGACCAAAAAGTTCCCATCTCCGCAAGCTGGCTCTAAAAAACGGCTATCTACACGCTCTGTTTCCTGTTTTACAAGATCAAGCATAGCGTTCACTTCGCGCTCGGCTGTAAATACTTCTCCATGCTCTGCGACACGTTGCTTGGATTTTACCTGTTGTGCCATTCTCAATTTCTCCCAACCCTGTTTTTAATCATATCACATGAAATATGACAACCCTTGTCACGATTAAAAATTTCCTATAAAATTTTCCAAATACTATTTTAGCAGATTTTTAGCGAAAAAGCAAGGGTCTACTTGCCCTCTATCACATTCAAAATGATTTTCTTTTTCCTGCGGGCATATTCGCAAGCAGTCCACGCGCCGCCCCAATCATAAGTGACACCCGAAATGATATAATCTACCCGCTCCACGATGGCTTGATTCGTGTAGGATATAGCGTACTTTGGGGGGACGCTCTTTTCGAGCAGGTAGATGGATTCGTCAAAACACTTCGGAAGCGCAAAACCGTCGTGCGGATGATAGGACACGACCATGATGTTCTTTATATCGGGAAACCTCACTTTCAAAGTAAAGACGATCTCTGCACATACGCCGTCGAAATCGCCGCGGCTGCCGTTGTAGAACTCGGTCACGCCGTGATTTTCTATGAGGTCGCAAATGAGCGTTTCGATCTTCTCCCGATACGGAGCATAATTAAATTGCCGATGTCCGAAAAATGCGCACTTCGCCATAAAAATAGTCTATCATTGTTGCCTAAAAATGTCAAAAAGGAAACGGGCGTTTCCCACATTTTTCTTGTAACTATTTTATACTTGTAGGGAAAACTATCTTTGAAGAAGGGCGCAAATGAAACTGAACGAGGCAATCGGAAAGAGAATTGCCGATTTGATGAAAGAGCGCGGACTGACCGCCTACAAATTGAGCAGAATGGGTGGCGTGTCTAAACAGCTTGTCTATATCCTTGTCAAGGCACAGCATAACAAGATCGCTGTTGACTCGGTGTATCAAGTGGCGGCGACATTGGGAATGAGCCTAAAAGAATTTTTTGACGATCCTATATTCGACGATATTTCAGACTGATAACGGCTTCCCTCGCGGAGAGCCGTTTTTAATTAAAAGATAAACTTTACTTGATATTATTTGCCGGTGAAAGCCGGCTTTTTCTTTTATAACCAAAAATTTTTGTGGAAATCTAAAACTTTTTTCCGAAAACCTCTTAACGATAATACCCCACTCACCGCTTATAAGTGAGAGGTGTTTTTTATGGACGAGGAATTTGAGGTCAATGTTGTCGAAAAACCGACGCTTGAAAGTTTGTCCGATGGAGAAAAATCGGCATTGTGCGCTGCACTTTTTTTGACGATACAAGATCTCATAAAAGAAGAAAACTGAAATTTTTACTTTCGTTGCGCGGAGCTTAAACGAAACCGCACTTCCCTTCAAAGTGTAAAATGCACGGTTCAGCCCTAAATGATAGAAAAGAAAATGAGCTTGACGGCTTCACCGCACTTTTCGGGAAGTAGACAAGAAAACATGAAAAGAAATGCCTATGCGTTTTCGTTTAGGGTCGCTCGCGCCGAAAGGTAAAAAAAATAAAAGGAGTAATGAGTGGTGAAAACAGCAGTTTACAAACTCGACCGATTTTCCCGTGACAAGTACGAATCCGCTATGCACCGCCACACTTTGAAGATGAACGGTGTCAAGCTCGTGTCGGCTATGGAGAATATACCAGATACGCCCGAAGGCATCATCCTTGAAAGCCTGCTCGAAGGCATGAACCAATATTACAGCGCAGAGCTGTCACAGAAGGTAACGCGAGGTATGAGAGAAACGAGAAGTAAAGGGAACTTCCCCGGCGGCACGGTCATGTACGGCTATCGCGTCGTTGACAAGAAAGTAGTTATCCACGAGGACGAAGCAAAAATCGTTTTACGCATTTTCACCGACTATGCAAACGGCAAGCCCGGAAATGTTATCATGGACGAGCTGAACGCGGAAGGCATCTTATATCACGGCAGACCGTTTGCGACGTCTACATTTTATCGTATGATTGTAAGCGAGAAATACGCGGGGATCTTCCGTCATGGGGATGAAGTCTACACAAACATCTATCCACAAATTGTGCCGACCGAGATTTTTGAGATCGTTCGACAGAAAGCCGAGAAAAATCATTACGGAAAGCACCACGGCGACATTTGCTATATGCTCAAAAACAAGCTCTACTGCGGATACTGCGGCAGACACGTTGGATCGGGGTCTGGTACTTCCAAGAGCGGCAAGGTCATGAGATATTACCGATGCAACGGAAGAAGCACGAAAGCGGGGTGCGAATCGCTACCCGTTCGTAAGGAACTTTTGGAGGAACTCGTCGTCAATGCCGTGCAGGAAGCCTTGCAAAAGACCGATTTGGAAGCACTCGCGGACGGGATTTTGGAACAAGGAAAGAAGATTGCCGAGGACTCGTCTGTTCTGAACTTGCTTACGACGGAATATGAAGAAACGACGCGGGCAATCGACAATCTTCTGCGGGCGGTAGAGCAAGGCATCTTCACTCAATCGACCAAAGATAGGTTGGAACAGTTAGAAGCACGAAAGACCGAACTTGAAACCAAAATAGCTTGCGAGAAAGCGCGGTCAATGTTGGTGATATCGAAAGAACAAATTATGGAACACCTGCACGCGGCACTCAAACGCAGCCCGAAACAGTTGATATCCTACTTTATCCGAAAAATCGTCCTGTTCAACGACCACATAGACATCTATTGTAAATCCATAGAAAATCATGATCCCGATGGCAATGACAGCCATCGGGAGTTTTCTTTTTATGAGGTAAAAATGACGGTGGAGGTAGACCGCCATACTTTCGGCGGCGAAGCGGAGAAACAGACTTATGCAGTCGTCCTTTGGATATAAAAACGCCAAAAAAGCGCAAAAAAGAGGTCTGATAGAGCCTTTTTACGGGTTCTATCAGACCGCGATTGGTGACCTTGCCGGGAATCGAACCCGGGATTGCGCCGTGAGAGGGCGCCGTCTTAACCGCTTGACCACAAGGCCTTATCTTTCGATTGCTCAATGATTATAACATAGTTTCCGTTTTCATGCAACCGATTTTATGCCCTTCCTCAAAAATTTTTCCGCAAACAAAAAAGGGACATCCGCATGTGCCGCACTTCGGGAATGGGTTAACCCGCTTCTCGCAGGTGGGTACGCAGCGTGCAAGCATCAGACTTTCCGTATTCTTACAGACCTTGCTTAGTTTGCGCGACATGCGTTCCCGAAGATTCTTTGTGGATCACGCAATTTCCCGAACTCCGTACACCGCAGGTGTCATCTTCAGTATAGCAATTTGAAAAGAAAAAGGCAAGGATACGAAAACAATTTTCCCGAGGAAATTTCAGACAAAAAATTTTTCTGTGAATGGAAGGAAAAACACTTGACACTTTTGGAAAATTCTTTATAATAAGAAATGCTTTCATTGAGGGAAAGCGCAATATTGAGGTGTAGCGCAGTTTGGTAGCGCGCTTGGTTAGGGACCAAGAGGTCGCGTGTTCAAGTCACGTCACCTCAACCAATTCCGAATCCACGCAAGGGATTCGGAATTTTTTCGAGGAGTAGCGCAGTTTGGTAGCGCGCTTGGTTCGGGACCAAGAGGTCGTGGGTTCAAATCCCGTCTCCTCGACCAAAATAAGACACGGATCTTTATCCGTGTCTTATTTTGTGCTATGAAAGAGTTTGGGCGCGACCTCTTGCAGTTCCGAACCAAGAATAAAAACTGGGCTCCCATAAAAAGACGTAGTATTTTTATGGGAAGAGGAGGGCATGGCGGAGCAATCTTGCCCTATCCGCTTGCGGAAAGGGCTTTTAGGCGTAGCCCATGCCCGACGAGGGACCAAGAGGTCGTGGGTTCAAATCCCGTCTCCTCGACCAAACATCCCGCATGCCAATCATGGCATGCGGGATGTTTTGATTAGCGAAAATGAGACGGGATTTGAGGGTGGAGGCGATTGCGGGAGCAATCGGTTTGCGGGCGAAAAGATAGGAAACAAAGAAGCATGCCGCAAACTGCACAGCCCGGTGGGCTGTGCACCGGGGCGCGCCGCCAAAGGCGCAAATCCCGTCTCCTCGACCAAACATCCCGCATGCCAATCATGGCATGCGGGATGTTTTAATTAGCTAATCGCATTTTATTGACGAACAGCTTGTGCGTGACATAAAATAAAAAAACAACGCCGATCACCCCGGCGCTGTTTTACAAGTGGTTTACGGATTTTTTATTGGATTTCTTCGAGCTCCTTTTTTACGTTTGTAAAAAAGCAATTGTACCGATAAGCATCAGAATATTCGTAAGAACGAAGAGACTCCTCTTCCAAATCGGTGTTGATTTTTACCGTTCTCGAGATCAATAGTCCATTGTCCCCGAAATCTTTTCCGCCGTATTGAGCGCAAAGTGCTTCAAGTTCGCTTGCATACTCTTTTATGTCAAAGTAAAGCGAATACCTTTCGATCATACCCTGTGCGCAGAGAAATCCGTTCATATAAGTATTCAAAAGTACGCACAAGTCGAGTACCCTCTGGATGTCTTTTTTTCGGTTTAAACCGTGAACGCAGAGAAGCAGTTTTCTGCGAGGCGATGCATCTAAAAAAACAACATTGAATGAAAGATGCAGTACACCGCCCAAAGAAATGCGTTCGCCCTCAAAGAGCTTCGTCACGAACTTTGCAAACGCCCCCTCAACGTCGTCGTCGAGCGTATTGAAACAGATCGTTACATACCCTTCCCAAAACGTCTCTTCCGGCTTGCAACACTTATCCCAGAATTCCACGCCCGCTTCCGCGTCGAAAAAATCGACGGGGACATCTCCGAGAGCGACGACTTCATAGTGATTTTGCACTTTCCTGATCTCAAAACGGGTATCGTTCGCCGTAAAACAAGGGAATTTGTCCGCTTTTTCGGAGTTGGTTTCCATGTGACAACAGATAAGATTATGTTCTGCCGTCTTTCCGCCTCTGCTCTTGGGAAGAATATGGTCGACATTCCAGCCGTAAGCGCTACCTCGGTCGTCATATGCGGCTTTTAGAATTTCTCTGCCCGCATAGTCGACCGCTTTGTCGGTTCTGCCGAATTGTTTTTTCCATAACTCCATGGCGGTTTTGCGATTGAGTTCCATTGTGTCTGATTTCATTTTGATTTACCTCCTTTTGGTAAATCCGTAAAAACCTCCTGTATTTTCTGCCGAAAAATACCTGAACGACACGTTGGGGATGATCCAACCGCTGAAACCTCAAAGGGTGATCCTCATAACAGCTTTCCAGAAGATCTATCGTTCCGCTTTTCTGAAAAAGCGATTTTGATTTTCCGACGCGTTGATTATATCAAGAAATCATATCCTTGTCAAGCTGTAATGCCAAAACAAGACACGGGCAAAAGCGCACTTCCCATAGGGAACAAAACAAAATTTTTAGAATTGTGCTTTCAAGCGATGACAAAAACTCTCGGATAAATTCATCCGAGAGTTTTTGCTATTGTACTGTGTGGTATCTCTTCTTGTTGACATTTAGCTTATAGCAACCGTCCGCCGTCATTCCATTCGCCATACATAATGCCCCGCCGAGTATTGCAAATGAATTTTTCCAACCGACTTTGAAATAGAGCGGGTATCTTCTTCTTGATTTGAATGGTATCAATTCGAACTCTTTTGTATAGATCGGGGAATTTTTGAAAATTCGCCCATACTTCTCCGTCCGATTGCAATGCTTTCAAAATGACTTCGTCTATTACAAAACCGCTTTCCGACATATCGGGAAGAACGGCGCGCCCCGCATCCGTCATTTTGCCGAGCCTTTCCATTCTGCGGCATCGCTCTTTGTTGAGTTCCGACCACAAACTCCCTTTTTTGCGCGGCGCAAATTTTTGAGCCGTAATGCCGTTTGATAATTTTTTGGTCGTACTGTCTATCCAACCGAAACTCAACGCTTCCTCAACAGCATCCACATACCAAAAAGTGTCGCCGCCGAGCGGTCTGCCGCGCTTTACAACCACCCAACACTCGCTTTCTTTTGTGTGATTATCTTCAAGCCATGCCCGAAATTCGTCCCTGTTTTTCGCATCGAGTAAATTATTTACTTCCATTTTTTCATCTTGCTCCGCTAAATTGAAATTTTCATTTCAGAAAAAGTATTTGCCATACTGCCAAC
>CANRIK010000014.1 GCA_947630705.1 uncultured Clostridia bacterium
GCTCTTGCGACGGCCGGCTCTTTATTTAATTTTAACATATGCAATACAAAAAGGCAAGAAGAAAATTTTTACATAGTCAAAATAATTTTTTGCGCGTATTTATTTTACTTGATTTTTGAGAGTGTTTGCCGTAAAATTATAAAAAAATCATTTGAGAGGCATTTTATGCAAGAGATTACGGGCGTAATTTCCCAAACCTCCACTCCCTATTCGGAATTCAAAAACCATGTGGGCGAAGTTGTGACTATCAAAGGGGCCATTCATAATATCAGAGATATGTCGGACTTTGCCTTTATTATTGTAAGGACGGCGAGAGAGCTGATTCAGTGCGTCTATTCGCCGGAGTTTTCGGATTACAGGCTGACGGCGGAAGTGACGGAGCAATGTTCGGCAAAAATCACCGGTAAAGTGGTCAAAAGCGAAACGCGCGACGGAAGCGAGAGATTCGAACTGCAAATACACAATATAGAACTGCTCTCCGTTCCCGCCGCCATTCCGCCCGTGGTCATATCAAAAAAACAGGTGAACTGCGAACTTTCGGTAAACCTTGACTATCGTCCGGTCACATTGAGAAATCCCAAAGAACGGGCTATTTTCAAGATTCAGGAAGGTATTCAACGCGGTTTCAGAGAATTTTTGCAAAGTCAGGGATTTACGGAAATTCATTCGCCCAAAATCAATTTTGCCGGAGCCGAGGGCGGAACGAACGTGTTTAAGCTCGACTACTTCGGCAAGACGGTGTTCCTTGCGCAGAGCCCCCAGCTCTACAAACAGGCTCTTGTGCCCGTGTATGAGAGAGTTTTTGAAATAGCCCCCGTTTTCAGGGCGGAACACCACGACACGAGCAGGCATTTGAACGAATACATTTCGATGGACTTCGAAATGGGGTTCATTGACAGCTTTTACGATATAATGAATATGGAGACGGGCGCGCTGAAATACATTATGCAACTTCTGAAAACGGAGTATGCTCCCGAAGTCGAACTGTTAAAGGCGGAAATTCCCGAAATCGGCACTATTCCCTGCGTTAAATTTAAAGACGCAAAGGAATTATGCGTCAAAAAGCTGAAAAACATTACGGACATGAAGGACTTCGAACCGGAGGAAGAAGCGTTCTTGGGAAAATGGGCAAAACAGCAGTTCAACTCGGATTTCCTGTTTGTTACTCACTACCTTTCAAAAAAGAGACCGTTCTATACAATGGACGACCCCGAAGATCCGGAAGTTACGCTGTCGTTCGACCTACTCTTCCGCGGTATAGAAATCACGAGCGGCGGTCAACGTATTCACGACTACAACATGCAGGTTGAAAAAATGAAGAAATTGGGTATGAATCCCGACGAATTCGAAACTTACCTCATGCTCCACAAATACGGCGCACCCCCTCACGGCGGTCTCGGTTTGGGATTGGAGAGATTGACTATGCACCTCTTGGGATTCAAGAACGTGCGACAGGCCGCCATGTTCCCGAGAGATATTAACAGGGTTACACCGTAAAATCAGACATTTTATTAAAATCAGACATTTTTATTAAGGTTCCGCATTTTTCAATCGGAACCTTTGTTTTTTAGGTGGAATTTGGAATTTTGACTTTTGTTTTTTATGTGGGTTTGTAATTTTGGCTGTGTAATTTTCGGTTTCAAGGCGGATTTTTGTTTTTTAAGGCGAAATCTTCTTTTTTTAGGTGGACTTTTGTTTTTCAAGGCGGAACCTTTGTTTTTTAAGGCGAAATTTTTGATTATAATTTGATTATAAATAGAAAACGCCCTCACGCGCAAGTCGTGAGGGCTCTCTTATTGGTTTTAAGATTACTTCAATTCGGCGAAGTACTTGATGGTTCTTACCATTTGGGAAGTATACGAATTCTCGTTATCGTACCAAGAAACTACCTTTACGAGGGTGGTGCCGTCGCCGAGGGGCATGCACTTGGTCTGGGTAGCGTCGAACAGCGAGCCGTAGGTCATTCCGATTATATCGCTGGAAACTATTTCTTCTTCGGTGTAGCCGTAAGACGAGGAAGCCGCGGCTTTCATTCCGGCATTGACGGTCTGCGCGTCTATTTCGCCTTCGCAGACAGCGATAAGCTGGGTAAGGGAACCGGTGGGAACGGGAACGCGCTGTGCGCAACCGTCGAGAACGCCGTTAAGTTCGGGGATAACAAGTCCTATCGCCTTTGCCGCGCCCGTGGAGTTGGGAACGATATTCACTGCGGCGGCTCTCGCTCTTCTCAAATCGCCCTTTCTGTGGGGGCCGTCGAGAACCATCTGGTCGCCGGTGTAGGCGTGTATTGTAGTCATATATCCCTTCTTGATCTTGCAAAGTTTATTGAGGGTATCCGCCATGGGAGCAAGGCAGTTCGTGGTGCAGCTTGCCGCGGAAATAACCGTATCTCCGGCTTTGAGAATTTTTTCGTTGACGCCGAATACTACGGTAGGCAAATCATTGCCGGCGGGCGCGGATATTACGACTTTCTTTGCGCCGGCTTTGATATGAGCGGACGACTTCTCTTTGGAGCAATAGAAACCGGTACATTCGAGAACAACATCGACATCGAGTTCCTTCCAAGGAAGATTCACAGCGTCTTTCTCCGCATAAATTTTGATTGTCTGGCCGTTGACAGTGATGCTGTCTTCCCCTGCAATTACGGAATCAGCGTACTTGTATCTGCCCTGAGCCGAATCGTATTTAAGAAGATGTGCCAGCATTTTGGGGCTGGTAAGGTCGTTGATAGCTACGATTTCGTAGCCTTCGGCCTCAAACATCTGTCTGAAAGCGAGACGACCTATACGACCGAATCCGTTGATTGCAACTTTTACGTTTGCCATATAATAAATTCCTCCGAAAAATAAATTGTTATTTCATTCGCTACAATTATAGCAAAATAATTTTTTTAAGTCAACAGAATTTCAATATTTTACGAGAGCAAGTTATCAATACCAAAAATCAAATGAATTATACCCCAAATTTAAAGATATGAAAAGTGTTTTTGCAACATTTATAAAATATTTTTTAAAATAGGCTTGAAAAATTTCGGATAATCAATTATACTTAATTAAGGTAAATTCTACCTATAAATAATTTATATGATTCGGAGGTTTTTATGGCGTTGGTTTCGGCAAAGGAAATGCTGGAAAAGGCAAGAGACGGCAAATATGCCGTAGGTCAGTTCAATATAAACAATCTTGAATGGACAAAATCCATTTTATTGACGGCGGAAGAGCTCCGCTCCCCTGTTATTCTGGGCGTATCGGAAGGCGCCGGCAAGTACATGACGGGCTTCAAAACGGTTGCCGCTATGGTTAAGGCAATGATAGAATGCCTCAATATTACCGTTCCGGTGGCCCTCCACCTCGACCACGGCACCTACGAGGGCTGCTATAAGTGCATAGAGGCCGGATTCTCTTCTATAATGTTCGACGGTTCGCACTTCCCCATAGAGGAAAACGTAGCGAAAACAACAGAGCTTGTTGAAGTGTGCAAAAAGAAAGGTTTGAGTCTGGAAGCCGAAGTAGGCGCTATCGGCGGCGAAGAGGACGGAGTTATCGGAAGAGGCGAATGTGCGGACCCCGACGAATGTAAAAAAATCGCGGACCTCGGCGTTACGATGCTGGCGGCCGGAATCGGAAATATTCACGGCAAATATCCGGCGGATTGGCCCGGGCTCAGCTTTGAAACGCTTGCCGCGGTAAAGGCAAAAGTCGGTAATATGCCCCTTGTCCTTCACGGCGGTACGGGAATACCCACCGATATGATCAAAAAGGCCATATCTTTGGGCGTTGCGAAAATAAACGTAAATACCGAATGTCAGCTCGCTTTCCAAGCGGCGACGAGAAAATATATAGAAGAGGGCAAAGATCTTGTAGGAAAGGGCTTTGACCCCAGAAAACTCCTCGCTCCCGGCGCGCAGGCCATAAAAGATTGCGTAAAGGAAAAAATGGAGATCTTCGGTTCCATCGGCAAAGCGTAAATACAGACCATCCCCCACTTTCACGTGGGGGATATTTTTTGCCCTTTTACTCATACTTTGTCTTATGAAAAGAAAAATTTTACCCTTTATAATTGTTTTGCTCTTTGCCGTTCTGCTCGTTCCGGCGTGCAGTTTCGACGCGAACAGCTCCATAAAATCCGTTTCCAAACCGTATATAGCGCAATACGAATGTATCGAGGGGCGGTTCGGCGAAGAAAATTTTCTTGACAAATACGACTATATAAGAATCATTCTGCTTGACTCCGAAAAGATGCAGGTAGTCTACAAATACAAGGACGGCGACAAAAAAATCGAGGACGGACAGTACACTCTCGATTTCGACACGCGCGAAATTGAGGGCGAAATTGGCATATTGGGGTTCAAATTCAAAGAAAAAGTCAAAGTTGAAAGAGGCGGATTCGTTATATCCAAAATAATTTTCAACAAAGAATTTTTTATGAAGTTTGCGGTCATATAAGTTAAAGGAGAAGTCATTCGACTTCTCCTTTCGCTTTCAATACCGTTGGATTTTTACGTTCGGTTTTCGCCGTTGTCTATATCGGACTTACGACCCACTTTCCTTTCTATGGCCTTGACCGCAAAGTGGCCTATGACTCCGCAAGCCGAACCTATCAGCACGCCTCCGAGCACGTCGCTGGGATAGTGCAGACAGAGATAAATTCTCGACACCGCAACGAGAAGCGCCACTACAAGAACCGATATACCCTTCCACTTGAACCTGAAAAGGCATACTACCGCCGCGGCAAAGCACGACGCCGCATGTCCCGACGGAAACGAGGAATCGTAGGGCTGGCGCGCGCCGACCGACTTATAGAAATCTATAATTTCGTTCCACTCGATCCAAGGGCGCGGACGATTTACCGAATATTTGAGAATAACGTTTACAATGAGAAAGTCGATAATAAGCGCAACCGCCACGGCGACACCCGACCAGCGCGTCTTTTTAAATATAAACAAAATTACAGCCAGCAAAATCGCCGCGGCGCCGAACTCACCGAGCCACGTAATACCTACCATTATAAAATTCAGCCACGTCTGGCTATGAAACGTGGCATGAATACCTTTTAATATTTCCAAATCCATAATCAATCGGGCTTGTAATTGCCGGTAATCTCCTCTATACCCTCGTCAACGGGACTTGCCGTGCCGTCTATAAGAACGTCGTCGATAGTTATCTGCCCCTCCATTCTGGAAACGGAGACCATACGAGCCGTCTCGTCGTCATATGCGGCGAAATCGTACTCCATTTTGGCGAGATTCGGGTCGTTATACATTTGAGTGATTTTTTTGTTCAACTCCCTACTCTTTGTATTGTTATACAGCATAACAAGCAGTCCGATGACAAATAAAAGAGCAAACAGACTTACCGTCACTATGGTCACTATAAATTGCACTTGATTCATACTGATATTTTACAACTATATTAAGATTATGTCAAGATTTAATTTGCTTTATCCGTCAAAATGTAGTATAATTAACAAAAATCGAAAAAATGACTCGGAAGTATTAAATATGTCAACCGACAAAAGAATAATCAAAACACGGACAAGTATCAAATCGGCGTTTATGGAGCTTGTTGAAGAAAAGCCCATAAGTAAAATAAACGTTTCAGAGCTCGCTTATAAGGCGCTTGTAAACCGTTCTACGTTTTATCTTCACTATGAGGACGTGCAGGCGGTTGCCGACGACATTGAGAGGGAAATAGAATCGAGAATCTCCTCGTGCATAGACGACTTTGACATAAACGACATATACGGTTCGACTTACTCCGTTTTCAAAAAATTGACTAACAGATTGAACGAGAACGAAAAGATGAAGAAATATATAGTCTTTTCCACAAATTCGATAAAAGTCATAGAGAAAATAAAGGGTATTTTCGTTCGAAAAACAAAATCATCAATTTTGAAAAAATTTCCGAACATTCCGGAAGATGAAATCGAGTATCCGCTTATTTTTGCGGCTGCCGGAGTCATAGACAGCTATGTGAATTGGGTCAAAAAAGACAGCGGACGGATACCGTCGGAAGAACTGATACGCGAGGTGAGCGGAATCACCGAACTTTTGATTGAAAATATTACTTCGAAAGCAAAATAGATTGTAAAAGGCGGCTCGGCCGCCTTTTTAATTTTCATAAAATCAGGCAATAAACAATATATATAGTGCTATGAAAACAATTCTGTTCTGCGGCGGAGGAAGCGCCGGTCACGTCATACCGAATGTCGCCATTATCGACGAACTCAAAGACAATTTCAAATGTGTTTATATGGGCACGGAAGGAATCGAAAAGGATATCTGCAAACAAAACAATATAGAATTTTATGAATGTAATACCCCGAAACTTGTCCGAGGAAAAATATTTGTAAACTTAACGTTGCCATTCAAACTGTTTAAATCCGTAGGACATGCAACGGAAATTCTGAATGAAATAAAACCCGACCTCATCTTTTCCAAAGGCGGCTATGCAAGCGTTCCAGCGGTGATGGCGGCGAAAAAACGGAACATTCCCGTGATAACCCATGAATCGGATATTAAACCCGGGCTTGCCACAAAGTTCATTTCGAAACGTTGCAAAAAGGTTCTGACGTCGTTTCCGCAGACGGCGAAAATGTTCAAAAACGGCATCTACACGGGCTCGCCGATGAGAATGAAAATTTTCGGAGCGGACAGGTTGAAGGCAATGGAAAAATTCAAACTTGACTTCCGCCCCACCGTCATAGTTCTCGGCGGCGGCAGCGGTTCGAAGGTTATAAACGAAAATATACGCGCCATTGCAAACAAGATATGCAGAGATTATAACCTCATCCATATTTGCGGCAAAAACAATATAGTAAGCTCGAATATTTACGGGTACAGACAAATTGAATTTACCGACGATATGGGCGAAGTCTACTCCTGCGCCGACGCAGCGGTCTCGCGCTGCGGCTCCAATGCGGCATTCGAACTGATTGCGCTCAAAATCCCCACTCTCTTTATACCTCTGGAAAATTCCGCAAGCCGCGGAGATCAGGTGGAAAACGCGGAATATTTTAAAAATTCGGGACTGTGCGAAATTTTACGGGAAAAGGACCTCTCTCCCGAAACGCTCTACTCGGGAATAATAAAAACGCTGAACGACTCAAAAATAAAGGCCGCGCTCAACGCATCCGACGTCAAGTGCGGCAACAATTCCATCAAAACGGAAGTTCTACGTACGATCCGACAACAATTTTAACGGCTATCAAAATAAGCACTACTCCGCCTATTATCGTGGCCGCGCTCGCCTTTTTCGAGAAGAGCTTGCCGACCTTTATGCCAAGAGTTATACCTCCCGATACGATAACAAAAGTGGTTATTCCTATTATTCCAACGCTCACCCAAGCCCAGATATCTATATTGCCCGTCGCACTCTGCAAAAGTCCGGTACCGAGCGTGAAACCGACGGCAAGGGCGTCTATGCTTGTGGCTACACCCTGAACAAGCACTTCCGGCATGGAAAACCGCTTCGGCCTTATTTCCTCTTCCGGTTGACGCATTTCGCGGATACCGTCGAAAATCATTTTTCCGCCGATAAACAGCAAAAGTGCAAAGCCTATCCAATGGTCAAACTGCGTAAACGCCTCAATCTCGCTGAACAGTTTATATATGTAATAGCCTATAATCGGCATTATCGCCTGAAAAAGGCCGAATGTCAGCGGAATCGTTACCGCCTTGCCCTTCGTCAAATCTCGATATACCATTCCGTCGGTAACGGAAACGGCAAAGGCATCCACGGAGAGCGACAAGCCGGCAAGGAATACCGTTAAAAATATCGGAAAACTCATAAAATTATTATACCATATGAATTTTTCATTGTAAATATTATTCTTACCAAAATACAAATTCGGCAAAGACAATAAGTCTTTGCCGAATTTTGGTCTATGGAAGAGCCGAAAGCGGTTGACGAACAAGACTTGCGCCTTTGGCGGCGCGACGAATACGGATTCCTTAAAACAGCGGACACCCACTGTTTATCCGTATGAGATAAGCAAACGCAAAAAAAGCGTTTGCGATGACCGAGGCGGCCGAAATATTCCTTACGGCCGCAGAGACGATGAACAGCACACTGTGCTGTTCAGTTTGCGTATCAAACTATACCGTTTACAAGCTTATCAACGCAAACCGCTCGCTCCCACTCGCGTCTCCACCATCAAGTCCCGTCACAATCCTCTCTAAAACAAAGCAGCACGGACAAAAGTCCGCACTGCTTTGTTGGTTGAGGTGACGGGACTTGAACCCACGACCTTCTGGTCCCTAACCAGACGCGCTACCAAACTGCGCTACACCTCAAAGTTTGACAACAATATAAATTATATATATTTTTTAAAAAAATGCAACCGCTTTTAGTCGGTTTTAAAAAAATATCTTTATGAATGTAAGAAAATTTGTACGCCCACGGAATCTACCCGTGGGCGTACGTTAAATTATTTTTCAGCGCTTTTTCTTTACGAATATTACTGCGGAGACGACCGCAAACGCTACCGACAAGCTCGACAGAGCAATCATGCCTACCCAAACGCCGTCCCAATTAAATTCTTCGGCATCGGTTGCCGTTCCGTCGCCGTCAGTTTCGGGAGGCTGTACCGAAGATTCTATCCGATAAGTTTTGGAAGTTGCGCCTTCAAGCAAGTAGTTGTCGGAATTGAGAGTTACCGTTACGGTATATGTGCCTTCTGCCGAAGGAACTCCCTCTATCGTCGAACCGTCCGCCGAATAGGTAACAACCGCCGTGTTCTCGGGTGCGCCGTTAAGTCCCAAATAGGGAGTCTTGGCAGAGCCGTCCGCCGTGAAGGACAGCGATTCTCCCCAATTAACGGTTACAGACTTTTTATTTATCGAGAATGTCACCGTTACGGTAGCTCCGTTATAGTTTGAAGTGCCCTGCACGCTTACAACCACTTCGTATTCGCCGGCATTGACAGGCTGTGTTTCGGAGCCGTTGTAAGTTACGGTTATTCCGCTCACCCACGATTCTGCCGTCACGGGCGCAATGCCGTGAGCCGAACCGTCGTAAGTTACATATTGATTGTCGGGAACATTCAGAACTACGTTCGCCTTTTCTATCGTATATTCGACGGTGGACGTTTTGCCGCTCGCAAACGTGAAGTTGTCGGAAAGCGTATACGTTACGCTGTATTCTCCGGCGTTGACAGCGGAAGTTTCGCCGTCCGTCGTATAGTCGGCCGCAGTGAGCTCGATGTCGCAGTTCAATTCCACATTAACCGAATGAGCCGTGCCGTCATACGTGAACGTCGTTTGAGTTGCGGCGAGTTCTACGAGAGCCGGCGTTATCGATGCAGAAGCAATCGTATAGGTGTCGCTGTTCAAAACATAGTTCGTATTGTTCAGCGTTACTGTTACGGTGATAGTCTTCCCCGTACCCACGGCGGCGGTATCGTAACTTGCCGAAGCGGTAAACGCAACCGACTCGGGGCCGACTCCGGCGAGCGAGCCGTTCGAAAGGATTCTCGCAGAGGCCGTTCTGTCGTATGTCTTGGTCTGCTCGACTTGCAACCCCTCTATCGCTCCGATATCGAGCTCCTTGGGGCTTATGGTTCCGGATATTACAAACTCTCCCTCGTCAAGAGCGTAGTTCGTAATGCCTCTTGCCAGCTCTATCGTAACGGTTATGGATGTCGCAGAAGCCACATCTGCGGAATTGAATTCAGCCGCCGTTACTGTGTAATTTATAACTTCATCGAGCACACCGCGATATTCGGGTTTAACAAGAGTTGCCGACGCTTCGACAGTGCCGTCGTATTCCTTGCCGTTCGACGTTATGCCTATATCCTCCGCGCTAATCGTCTTTGGAGTTATATCGCCGTTTACCGTCCATGTATCGTCGTCGAGCACATAGTTTTCGCTGTCAAGCGAAACGACGATATTTATTGTCCTGCCGTTGCCGACGTTCACATTTGTAAACGTTGCGGAAGTTACGCTGTACCCTACTTGCTCCGCCGCTTCTTCGACAATTACGCCGTCGATATGTCCGGTGGAATTGTTCAAGGTAGCCAGAGCCGCGTTTATGCCGTCGTACTCCTTACCGTCAGATGTTATGGACGACTTCAACGCTGCCGACAAGAGAGTTTTGGGATTTATCGTACAGCTTCCAATCTCTTTTTCGTTGTTTACGAGCGTATAGTTGCCGCTTGCGTCGGTAAGTTCAATTACTACGGTAACGGATGTCGCGTCAACGCCTTTGCTGTCATAGCTTGCAGAAACGATACGATATCCGACTTCTTCGAGCAATACGCCGTCGAGTTCTCCCGTAAGTGTGCCGATTGCGGAAAGAGCGTCTGCTGTGCCGTCGTATTCCTTTGTGACCGCACTCACAATGATATCTTCGGCATTGAGACCTTTTGCGGTTATCGAACCGTTGATAACCAACGTGTCGCCGTTATGTGCAAGTTCGTAATTTCCGTCGCCGTCCGTAAGTTCGATAGTTACCGTTATGGAAGTTGCGGAATTTACGTTCTTATTATTGTAGACTGCCGACTTGACCGTGTAGCCCACTTGCTCGTAAGAGCCGCCGTCCAGCATAACTCCGTTCAAATTGCCCGAAGCAATGTTCAGAGTGCTCTTTGCATCGGTTGTGCCGTCGTATACCTTACCGCTCGACGTTATAAAGCCTTCGAGCGCGGAAGCGTTGAGCTGAACGCGGTTGATAGTGAAGTAAACTGTTCTCTCCAAGGAGCTTACGAAGTTGTCTCCGGAAACCGTGATCTTGACGGTGTACTGCTTGGCGTTGACAGGCAAATCCTCTCTATCGTCGTACGTGACGGTTATATTTCCCGCCGAAATATACTGCTCATTATAGCTGTAAACAATTTCATGCTCTTTACTGTCATAAGTTGCGGATTGACCGTACTGCACCGTCAAATCGGAAGCCGCAAGCGTGCGTTTTGCAACGGTAATCGTCTTTGATACGTTGAAATCGTTGAAGTTCGGATCGCTGTACGAGGCATTGAAAGTATAAGAGCCGTTGTCCTTAAAGGTATTGCTGTCGCTTATGGTCATTTCAAAGGTATGAACGGTTTCGTCGCCGTCGCTCCAATCGACTTTCACGGAAACGGTATATTCATAGCCGTCGTAAGTGTAGCTATCCGATGCCGCGCTTCCCGACATTCCGGCTCTGCCGACCGTCCATTTTACTTCGGACTCCGACAGGGTGGCCTTATCCATATCTACCGAGAGCTCGGCCTCTGTAACCACTCCATCTCCCTCAAACGTGAAGTTTACGGAAGTGAGCGTTACCGTCAACCGATATTGTCCGGCATTCTTGAATTCGGTATTCTCCACAAGAGCCACTGTATATGCGGACGACTCGGGGGTCGCTGTGGAAGCGTCGAGATTTGTAAAGTGAACAGCCGGTTTGAGAGAGTCTTTCTGATCTTTTCCGTTATAGGTAAATTCGGAATCGATACTTGCCGAAACTTTGGCTCTCGTTATGGTCAGAGAGACTATCAACCTGCCGCTTCGGTCGGTTGAGGAGCTCGACGGCCACTTATAGTTGGTATCTTTCAACGAAATATACGCCGTATAAGCACTGTCTCGGGCATTTTTGAATTCGACTCCGTTATCGTCCTCGGTGTAGTCGGAATCTTCGCCCTCTTCGAGATAGGTCTGAACTTTGCCGTTATAGACGCGAGTTCTCGAAGTCCGGAACGAGGACATATCCCACTCCGCCTGAACGATTTGCACGGTGTACGAAGCGTTGTTTTGAATATCGTAATTTGCCGAAATTTCGGAAATGTTTTCCGTTACCGTAAGGTTGCCGCCGACCTTCGTATAGGTTCCGACGATTACTCCGGCGCCCGTGCTTACCGTAATAGTGAACGAGGGCACAGCCTTTTCGTTATTTACGGTAATTGTAAGGGTTTCAGGAGCCGCTCCGGAGGATATTTCCGCCGAGAACGCCGACCCATTATAGGTGTGCTCCGCGGAATAGCTGCCGCCTACGGTTATTGTGGCTTTGCTTATGGAAGCCGTTACGGTAAACTCGCTAACTGCAAGCTTGTAGTTGGTTTTCCATTCGTCCGACAATTTAACCGTTACGGTAACACTGTCGGCGTCGTCCACATTCGCGCTGTTGAATACCGCGCTTACAACTTCGATTTGAGGTTTTTCATCGGCGGCGCCATTAATTTTGCCGTTGTCGAGCGAGTAGTTCGCGGCAGTTTCGCCGTCATAAATCTTCCCGTTAATCGATACGGCGGATTTTACGGTTTCTTCGGTTATCTCAAATGCCGTAACCTCTATGCTGCGAGATTTATCGCTTTCCGGAACGGAAGCCGAATATACGAAGTTATCGGAAGCTATGACAGCGCTGAACGAATAGGTTTTGACGTCTTTAAACGTGCTGTCGCAAAGCTGTACGCTTCCTCCCGTCCACGTACCCTCGGCGGTAACGGTGTGTTCCTTACCGTCGTATACGTAGGAAGATTGAGGAGTCTCTTCGGACTTTTCGGTTACTTTCCATGTAACGGAAGTTATTTCCGCCGGATTGATTTTAAGATGAACTTCAAGTCGGTTATCAACGCCTACCTGTTCTTGCAGAGACGAAGGCCATGCGTAATGCTCGGAGTCGATTATCGAAATATACACTACGTAATAGGTTACATCGCCCTCCGCTTTTTTGACGTCAACTATTCTGCCGTCTGCGTGGGTCTCGCTGAAACGTCCTGTCTCCGTTCCTTTAAGGTAGTTTTGAGTGCTGCCGGTGTAGGTCGCTTCCCTCATGTCTCCGATACCGCCGGAAATATCTACGTCCGCCTTTCTGATTTCGATATCGAATTCCACATAAGGTTTGGCGTATTTCGTTCCGTCCTTCGTTTCGAACAGAACGCCGTCGTGATCGGAGAGGTTATAGTTATTGTTCTGATTTTCGTCGTTATTCCAAAGGTCGAAAGTCAAACGTACTTTGTACTTTCCTACCTCTCTCGGATAAGCCGCGTCGCTATGCATGGAACCGCTTATGTGAGTATCCACATATTCTTCGCCCTGCAATACGTAATAGTTGTATTTCAAAAGAACGTCGTCGCCGCCGAGAATCTGCTCGCCGAAATCGACAGTTAAGTTGTTCCTATTGACACTGCTTCCGTATGCCCAGTAAATAACTCCGTCCTCGCCCTTGGATACGGGGGATGCGACCTTAAAGTCTACGGTCAGTTCGACCTGCGTAATGGTGAAGCTGAACGAGCTTACATAGTTATTATAGTTGGGTGCGGATATCCTATAATAGACGGTATAGGCGTCGGCGACGAGTTTATACGCGTCGTCCGAACCGTAATCCTCATTTTTGAGTTTTACGTTTTGAGGAGCGCCGCTCGAAAGATAAGTTTCTTTACTGCCGTAAGCCTGCGTCCTGTCGTTGGAGAATTGGAGCGTGGGTTCGCCGTAGAGCCCGTTGTATGTTTCATTCGCCCACTCACCCGTGCGGCTCACCGTTACGGAATACTCGATATTGTCAACTTCTGTCGGCAACTGCCTTTCGCCGTTGTAAGCCGCGCTGTAAGAATTCTCGCTCAAATCATTTTGAGGAGCAAATGTCGCTCTGCCCACTATCACGGTGAAATCGAACGTTTCTTCGGGATATACGGTTTCGCCGCTGTCTGTCCAGCTTGCAACGTGCAATGTAAGCGTGTACGTGCCGACGGGCGCGGATTTGTTGAGATAGTCGGCTATACTGCCGTCATTGTAATTAACATGCTCCCACGAATACGAGTTGAAACGGAGCGTATAGTAAGAATTATTTTCTGCCTCCGAATGTTGCAATACGGGCTCCGTTATCGTTACGGTATCCTGATTGAATATCCAATCGGCGCCGGCTTTAAGTTCTTCGCCGTTGACAAGAAGGTTGGCTGTTATGCCGTTTATCGACTTAACGAGATACCATGTCTTTGTAAGCACAAGGTCGTTCTTGCCGCTGTCCTTTTCGACTGCCGCCGTATTGTTGGCGACGGTATAGCTGTCCTTCCATTCATAGTTATTGGAATTTGTGAATTGTAAGCGCGCAACCGCAGTGTATTCGTAAATTCCGTCTTGCTGGGTATTTCCCGTGTATTCGGAGACTGTGAAAGCCTCTTCGCGGCCATCGCCCTCGGGAAGCCCGAAGAACTGATGAGTATCGAGCTCGACTTCGGCGGTCTTATTTTCCTTAATCATAGCGAAGGCGTTTACTCCGCTCTTTTTGGAAGTAGCTCCCTCCGCTCCCACATCGTAAGTGCCGGAGGCGAGAGGATTTCCGTTTGCGGTGTTTACCCAACCCGTGGCAAGCGCGGCGATATCCTCGTCAGTGATGGTATATCTCTTTATATTGACTGTAAGCTGTTCCGCACCGCTGAACGTATAGTTGGGATGAGAAGCCGTAATATCTATCTTGTATTCGCCTGCGTTCTTGACTTCGGTAGCCGCGGAAGCGTGCGAGGACATATCGGTATAAGAGGTTATTTCAAGCCCATGCGAAGCCTTGGTATACTCTATTTTATCGTCTGTTCTTACAGATATGAAATAAGCCTTGTATTCGCCGAATCTGTCAACGCCGTTGTAGCTGTGCTCATTGTCCTCTGCCGTTTCAAGCGGAATATCTTCACCGTCGACGGTATGCGCCCAATGCAGTTCGACATGCGCCGGAGTTACGGTCAGTTGCGCGGCGGTCAGCTTTGTAAAATCGGCATACGTCCAATTTGCGCCCTCTTCGCCCCAGCTTCCCGAGCCCGTCTGTCCGTCATAGTTCAGCTTGGAGTTGTTCAAAGAAGCATCGGCAATGTTGGCCTCGGCAAGGAGCGCCGAACCCGACTGTCTGAAAATATAGTCGCCGGCATTGCCCGAATTTGTAACGAACATAAGCGTCAGTATGGCGCCGTCGGCATTCGAGCCGATTCCGTAGAAGTTCTTGATGGTGAGGCCGTACTGCGAATCGAGCATGGCATCTGTCATCGGCAGATAGAAATACGGGAAAGAACCGCCGTAGCCTACTCCGCCCTTTTCGTCCAGATAACCGGAACCCATTGTATTGTCGTCGTCGGCGACGGTCTTGGGAACGGCCGTAAGAGGCGAGTTGGTTATGGCTATGGTTTTGTGCTCGGCCTTGTTATATGTGAGATAGCGTTTAAGAGCGGCGGAAAGGTCGTCGGAGCCTTCGAGTATATCCGAAAGGTCGAGCTCGCCGCTTACCTCTATCTTCGTCTTTTCTATTGTTCCGGCGGATTCGAGAGTGAACGGAGTTGTCACTTGGTAATTTGAGGAATCTTCTCCCGTAAGGACTACCGAAGTAATTTCGAGATCGCGCGTACCGACGTTCTTATCGCTGTAATTGCCCTCCGCCGATTCAAGGGTAACCTCGTCGGGAATTTCGCCATCGTCGGAGCAAAGTCCGGCAAATGCCGCCTTTGAAACGTCAAGTTCGGCGTCCGTGGAATTATCGTACTTCTTCGTCGCGGTAATGCCGGAGACGGTGACTGTCTTTTTGGAGATTATTATCTGCTTTTCCTCTGCGCCCAAAGTAAAGGTGTAATTGCCGGATTCGCTGTCGGCTTGCGTAAGCGAAGCCGTGAACGTATAGGTAGCGGCATTTCTTATCGTCGCCTGACTGCTTTGCGGCTCGCTATTTAAGGAAATATTCAAGGCAAGTTCGCCTTTTGACCATACGCCCTTGACGGTTATGGTATGAGTTTTACCGTCGTACGTGAAGTTTTGAGCGGTTTCTTCGCCGTCATACCATTTGAGGGAGGTAATTGCAGCCGGAGTTACGGTAAATGTCTGCGAAACCGAAGTATCAAGGCTCACGGACGGTGAGAAACGGAAGTCGGCAGTGTTTTCGAGTGTAGCCTCGAATTCGTACCCTTCCACCTTTACGTCTTTGAATTGAGCGGTTTCTTCGCCGTCGAGAGTGACTTTAAGAGCGAATTCTTCGCCCGACCACTGGGCATACGCCGTTACGGTGTGCGCCGTGCCGTCGTATACGTAGGTATATTCGGGGTCGGCGTCCACGCCGTCCACCTTCCATTTCACTGCCGTAATTTCGGCCTGTTGTATTGTGAAGGTGAGCTCCTGCGATTTGCCGTCGGCAAACTTATAGTTATCATTATTAAGAGTTACGGTGACATGATAAGTTCCGCAAGATTTCACTTCGCTCTCCCGGACGGAAGCGGTGAAATCTACGCCTTGGCCTTGGGCAACGCCGTCGAGCCAACCTTCGAGAGTGACGTTCTCGGCGTCGGTTTTGTGGCTACTGCCGTCATAGACAACGCTGTCTTTGCCGCCGACAAATTCGGCGGTTATCTCTTTGGGATTTATGACGAGACTGCCGCTTGTGACGGAATTCAGCGTATAATTGCCGTCGGGATTTGAGAGCGCGACGATAATATCGGAGCCGTCAAGTCCGATCGTATAAGTTTTGGCGTCCTTTATTTGGACAGAGCCCTTTGAAAGAGCAAAGTTGGAGAACACCCCAAACGCTTCGAGTACTTCGGACGAGACTTCGGTCTCCGCCGTAAGCGTAATAGAAACGGAGTCAAACGAGCCTTCTCGCGAGAGGTCTACTTCCTCGGCGGAATATATGGCTTCGAGCTCGATTGTCAAGTTTATTGCCGCCTGTTTAATCTCAAAGTTTTGAGATGACGTCATCGAGTAGCTTGCGCCGTAAGATACGGCGTAGTTAGTATTTGTCAGAGTTACCCTTACGGTATATGTGCCGACGTCTTTAACTTCCGCCGCCGATTGAGAACCTTTACTTACAGTGACGGAATTTCCGACTTCGGTTTCGCCGTCCATGACGGTGACGGAAGTTATGTCGACGCGGCGGTCTTGCCCGTTATAGGTCATCTCACGCTGTCCGTTGAATACAACGGAAACCACTTTCGGAGTGACTGTAACGGAGAGCGCGGAAGACGCCGAAAGAGTATATTCGCCGTCGAGCTCTTCCGGCAACGTTGCATTGAAGGAATAAGCGGACACTCTTCCGCCCGAAACGGATACGTCGCGCACGCTTGCGGAGCCGGTTTCGGCTACCTGATTGCCGCTCGCGGAGAGCAATACTTCGTTTTCTCCGTCCTGCGTCGTGCCTACGGCATAAACGTAGTGAACGGTTCCGTCGTATTCAAACTTATATGCCGCGGAATTCATTCTTTCGGCATTCGCGGTTACCTCTTCTGCCGTCGAATATTTGGCATCTCCGACATAGAATGTCACGCTGTCAATGACTGCCTTTTCGACGATTATTTCAAACGAGAATCCCTCGCCGGCCGTAAATTTGAAATTCTCTCCGGAATCGACTTCATAGTTATTGCGGATATTTCTGCCGCCGACGGGATTTGTTATTGTTACGGTAAGGGTTACGGGCTTTTCTTCGGAAGCATAAGAATAAGTTCCTATGGAAACGGGCGAAGAAATCGAATAAGTTACCGAAATATATTGGTCGTCGGCGCTTACGGATGTGGAGAGCGATTGCTTTCCGGCGGTATTCAAACCTATTGTGCCGCTTCTGCCGCTCTCGTCGTCATACTGAACAGACTTACTGTACTGACCTTGAAGAGTAATCGTGGCCTTGCCGATAGTGAAGTCGTTAATTGTCTGCGACTGAATCTGATAGTTATTGTTTACAAGCTCCAAATTAACCGTATAAACTCCGGCGCCATAAGGCAGAGAGGAAACCAAATAGCCGTTGCCGCTCTCCTTTACGGAATAGGTCAATTCGTAGAGGCCTTCCTTTTCGTCTGCCGACATTTCCGTATCTTTATGAGTGACTTGTATGTCGTCATCCGCCACTTTATGCGTCGCGCCGTCGTATACGACCGCTTCGCCTTGGGTGTATACGACCGTTATCTGGGCACGAGCGATATCGAAAGTATCGCTGACCGTAAAGGTGTAATTCTTTACAAGGTCGCTGGTACCCATGGGCGAAATTACAACGTCGTATCTGCCGGCGCCGAGGGGCAGACTTGTGCCCTCGTCCATATTTCCGCCGCCGCTGCTGCTTACCGAATAGGTTACGGAGTAATCAGTATTGAGCGTGAGGGACTCCTCTGCCACGCCGGCGATTTGATCGAGCGCGGTTGATTTCTGCGGCTCGCCGCTATATTCGGAATTGCCCGGGTCTACGGTAAGATTTTTCCGATTTACCGTAGCTTTGAACTGACGACTTGTTTCGGAAGTCAACGAATCGGAGAACTTGTAGTTGGTATCGTCCGTAAGAGACGCGGTGAAAGTATAACCGCCGTCTTTGTAATTCTTGAACGTGCCGCCGTCGGACACTTGAAGCTCGACTTCACTGCCGTGTGCGCTGCCCTTGGCGGTAACGGTGTGCTTCTGACCGTCATAATCCTTTTGATATGACTTTGCAGTGGTTCCGTCGAGACTCCAATCTATCGAGCCGATTTCCGCCTTTTCAACCTCGAACGAGAGGTCGAAGGAATCCTTGTAAGACGCTCCGTCCGCAAACGCGTAGTCGGCGTTCGCAATTCCGACAGTCGCAGTGTAAGAGCCGGCCTCGACAACTTGCTCCGACTCTTCGCCGTCCTTCTTTACGGTCACGGTATAATCTTCGGGACGAGGGGTGTTGCCGTTTTCGAGCCAACCGTTGAAATGCACTGCCTTTGCATCGTCGATATGGTCGGTGCCGTCATAGGAAACTTTATCCCCGCTCTGACCGTAGGCGACGGTTACCGTTTGGGGATTTATGGTATACGTAAGGGCATGAGTCCGCTCATTTTTGGCAAATACATAGTTCGTATTTGTAAGCGAAACGGTGGCCGTATATGTTCCGGCATGAACGGCTTCATCCGTATTTTCGGAAGAACTGCCGTTTCTCTTCATGAAAGATACGGTGAGCGTATAGTCGCTATCTTTTGTAAGCGAGGACTCCGCGCTGAAATCGAGAGCTTCAATCTCCGTAAAATGGTCTTCCGTATCGTAAGTCGCGGTGCTTTCGCCCGTGAAATCCACGGAGATTACCGCCGCGTCTATGTCGGCGGTAATCTCGCTCTCCTCTTCGGCGACATAATTGAAACTGCGCGCGCCGGAAAGAACGATCTCTATATCGACGGTCTTACCTTTCTCCGCGTCGGCGTCTTTGAACGCAGCGGTCACCGAGCCGATAGAAACTTCGTCCTTTACGCCGTCAACGGAATATATTTCTCCGCCGAGGGTGCCGCTTGCGCTGACCGTGGCCTCTGCGGTTTGGTCGTAAGTTTTGCTGTCAACGGCAATTCCGCTGACCGTGAGCGCGGCGCGCTCTACCGTCACGACGACATAGAGAATATTGGGGTTATCGTCGTCAACTTTAATATCGTTGTAAGATCTGTAAACCGAGGGAATGGTCGTATACCACTTACTGCCCACGGAAGTGAGAGTGTACTGAACGGTATACTTTCCGGCGTCTCTTATGACGGATACCTCCGCTCCTTCCGTAGTTGTGCCGTCGAAACGTTCATATTGCAACATGACGGGCTCCGACATTTCGTTGGGAGAGACATTGGTTATTATGTCATCGAGATTTATCGCCGTTCCGTTGTAAGTAAGAGGCTTATTTACATAGGGAACTTCGGTGACCTTTTCAACGACGTTTATGGATATCTCTATGGAGGCCGGATAGAACTCTCCGTCCTCGCCGGAGACGGTCTTTGAAGTGTTCTTGAAGTAGTAGCTCTTATACGCTTCGGGAGTGAGCCTCAAAATTGCCGTATACGAGCCGACCTTGTTGGGCAGACCCCTCGAATTGAGTCCGCCGGAGGCGTCGTTGGCCTTATAGGTGATGGTGTAAAGGTCGCTGCTGTACTCGGCGCTCAAACGAACGCTGCCGTTCTCGGGTAGTTCGAGGCGCAGAACTTCGTCGCTCTTTGCCGCCTTTTCGTTGGGAACGGCTATCTTGTTGACAGTCAAAGAGACGTAACGTTTGCCGTAATACTTCTGCTGTTCGGGAACATCGGGGTTATCCAGATCATCCTCGCCGCCGTAAGACGTCGTTCCGTCTTCTGTCCACCAATAATTATTACCGCCTATGGGGGAAGGAAGGCTGAACCGTATCACATAATCGCCGGCGGCGTTGATCGCCGGCGATTCGCCGACGTCGGCGGTTTTTCTGGCATATGTTTCAGAGCCGTCGGGAGACAGTGTATACGAATCGTAGGTATAGGAATATACCTCACGGTAGTCCCTCGTAATCAAAGCGTCGTATTCGATATAGGTCGAAGAGCTTACAGTCTCTCCCTCTGCATAATCGGGATCGGGAACGTTGGATCTGCGGACGGGGTTTTTAAGGCCGAGACTGTCCAACGACCTTATGTTGAGCGTGGCTTCGGCATATTCGGGATTGCCGTCCATAGGCATACGCCATGCATAATTGGCGCTGTCGGTGAGCCGAACTTTTACGCTGTAAACGCCCTCGGTAAATATAGTTCTGGGAGCATACTTATCGACGGTCTCGTCGGACTTCTTATAGCCGTCGGCGGCAACCGTCCAAGTGCCGTCGGAAGCCGCTATATACTCGAATACGCCGCTCTCCTGCCCACTCGGAAGGAATTGCGTTTGAGAAGGCGGTGTTTCGAGAATCTTTGCGTTTATTACTACCGTCACTTCATATGAATCGGCAGTTCCCGTTGCAGTCACGGTATAGCCGCATCCGGAGGAGCCGCGCAACCACGAATAGTTTTCCGCCGGTTCGAACGTAATCGAATATGTTCCGGCATTGAGAATGGAATTGGGAGTTACTTTTTCGGGCTCCCTATTTCCCCTCTTTACAAACTCCATGACGGCAAGGTTCATGGAATGTTCGGAATATCCGGCGAAAATATCGCTCATGGTATAGCCCTGCTCGCGATATCTTGCGGTGAAAGTAGAACCGCTGTAAGTGCCTATCAAGCCGTCGGTAGTCCAATGGGGCAGACTGATTTCGGGGTTGTCGGTTATTATCAGTTTGCAGGTTATGAACATGGAGTCTTGGGGCTGGCCGCAGACGTTGGCGCCTATTCTGCTGAAAAATTCGCCGTCGGCGTCGCTATCTCTATCTATTACGGCATTGCCCTCGCCGACCCATTGAAGATTGTATTCGTCTACAAGTTTGAGGGCTACCCAATAAGAGCCTCTTTGAGAAGGCTTGATTTCATTTTCGGAGTCGAGCACCGCCATATCGCCTATGACGCTCTCCGTTCCGTCGCCGTCAACCGTAATCTTTTCGGAGTACTTCACAACGTCGTAGAACGCGTTGTTTTCGAAGATATTTACTTCCGCGCCCGTGGATTCGATATGATATACCTGCTGTTCGCCCGGGATTCTGACATCGCGTTTAAGAATGTTCAAGACAAAATTGAACGTGCCGGACTGCTGTGCTTCGTTTACGGGCAGACCGTTGTATACGCCCGACCAGACATTGCCGTCGGTGTTGTCCTCCGAAGAATAAGGATTGTCGAGATTCAACGCAACGACATATCTGCCGGCCGCGTACGGATAGCCGAATTTAATGTTGTCGGCATTGTCGCCTGCCTCTCCGCCTTTCACTCCTTCGGCAACGAGCGCACCGCCCTCATACTTCTGATAGGTATAAGTTGCGGTCATAATGTTCTCGTTATAGCCGGAAAGGAATCTGTCGTAAGGGAAACCGGAGAAGTCGAAAGTTACCGTTATTTCGGGATATTGATTTTCACCGTCGGGAACGCGCGTGCCTATGCTCTGGAAGCCCGGGACGGCTATTGCGGCGGAATTGATCTGTTCCTCAGTCTCTTCCGCAGTGAGAGTTATCGAAGCCGGAAGCCTGCGGCCGTTCTGCACGTAATCCGCCTTATGTTCGAGAACGGATTTACGGGTCTTACCCGTCTCCCATGTATCTACGTCTATGGTATCGGAATTGGTATAAATACCGGAAGAAGTATGTTCGCCGGCCAAAGGAGTTTCGGGCTTTGTTTCCACCTTATAAGAGGAATAGGTGATATTGCCGGAGGCTCCGCCGGATGTCATAACATCCTGCAAATCGGACTTGGCGAGAATATAGGTTACTCCCTCCGCATTGCCCGTAAGAAGGTCTTCATAGTCGCTGTTGCTTTCGGCTGTCTTGGAAGTGATTTGCGTTGGACCGTAATACCATTCGGAATCGGCTGAAAGACCGAGAGCCGTTTTTACGCCTGAAAGTATTTCGTCCCAAGTCTTTTTGACGTAACCTTTGCCGTTTTCAACGTCTTTCACATAGAGATTATCGCCGTCCATCTGATTATAGAGAACGATTACGGACGTCTCTTTCGTGTCCTCGCCGACCGTGGCGCGGAACACTATTTCGACTTCGTATGTGAGTTTGGAACGATAATCGTAGGTAATGCCGACTATTCCGCCGGAATCCGAAATACTGCCGGAGAAAGTCGCCTCTCCTCTGTTGAACATATCGCCGACTTCGCCGTCCGCTTGATTTCCGGACTTGATTTTGAGAAGGTTGTCGTAAGTCTGGTAGGACGGAGCTATCAAAAGGAAGTCAAGATTCTTATAAGCCGTGCGGAAAACGCCGTCGGTTTTATCGAGTTTTACGTTATCCGCATTTTCTTCTCCGCCGACTTTGAAATCCTTGAATTCGCCGAATACAGCGTTGCCGTATACGGCGGTAGAGGGCAGATAAACAGTAGTCACGTCGGAATAACGGAACGCATACTCCTCTATCTCGGAGATACGGTCGGGTATATCGACTACCTTGATTTTGCTCGCCGTAAACGCGCTGTTACCGATTATGGTAGTAGCCGTGTACTGGAACGTGAACTCTTCAAGAAGATTGCCGGAGGAATCTTTCAGTTGAGGAGGAACATACAAAAGTTTCTGATAGGCGACAAATTGGTCGGTGACGACCTCGGGAGGGTCGATATCTTCCACCGCTCTGCCTGTCGGCACGACGGTGACGAGACACTGCGCGGAAAGACTTATTTCAACTACGTCGGTGTAAGTCAGTTCCGCCTTTAAGGTATAAGTTTTAGCCTCTGTAAACAGAGGGTCTGCCGTTACGGTGAGTATAACTACGTCTGCCGCGCCTATAACGGAGTGACTTATGGATATCATACTGCCGCTGTATGACGAACCGCCGTCCAACAGCGTCCATTTCAAATTAGAGAATACTTCCGCTATCTTTTCCTCGGAGATATCATAAGGGAAAGTGAGCGTTGCGGCAATTTCCGCCTGTCTGCCGACCTCAACGGAAGTGACCGTTTTGCTCAACGAAAGAGCAGAAGGCCTATCGGGGTCTACTACTTCCAACTCCATTTGGGCGGAAATGCTCTCGGAAATTTTTGCCGTTACGGTAACTTTGCCGTATGCCGTACCCGTGGCTTTGAGCGTTACGGTCATGCCCGTACTTCCGCCGTCTATTCCGACAATGGAATCGCCGTCCAACGACCATGTTACGTCGCCGGAATAATCTTCTATTAAAGCGTCTTTATAATTGTAGACCTGTGCGGTCAGAGTATGCTCTTCCGCTTCGTCTGCGGCAACGGTATGATCGAAATAATATATATCGTCGCCGGCAATTTCTATCCTTGCCGGTGTATCGGCATTATAGATATGAATAGTCAGGGATTTGCTTGCTTCCCCGCCGCTACGGAGCGTAACCGTTGCTGTTACGGTTATATCGCGCTGTGTGCCGTCCGTGACAGTGAGCGTTTCATTTGCGGTCTTTCCGACGGACAGCGAGGCTCCGTCGTTTGCGTCCTCAACCGACCATTCCACTCCGCTGTAACCTTCGACAGCTCCGTCTTTCCACGTGAGAACGGCTTGAAGCGAGTAGGTGTTTTCGCCCGTATCTTCATAGAGGAATACGTCCTCGGTCTTCCCGTTTACCGACTCTATGCTTACGGGAGAATCGGGTTTTACAAGGATGAGCGTAAACGTTGCGTCGAGCACTTCGGTTTCCGACAAACGCGCGGTTATAGTCACTTCGCCGTATTTTTCGGGAGTAAACTCAAAAGTTTTGCCCGTTCCGGCAGAAACGGAATTTCCGTCGGTTATCCAGCTGATACTCTCATATCCGAAGCCGTCTATCGTGGCGCCGAGAGCGTTATATACCTCGGCAGTGAAGTTATATGACGATGTTCCGTCCCACTCCGCCTCTTCGCCGGAGGAAATTCCATCGTCCGAAGTTATCTCTATCGAAGCCGGCTCGGCAGAGTCTACGGCACGAACGTCAACAGTCAATTTATAGCTTGACGAAGAGCCGATACTCAATGTCACTGTAAGAGTATCGGTATCTCCGGCGGACGCCCCGTTGCTCTTTACGGTTATGGGCAAACCGCTGTCTTCGCTGTACGTGCCGACTTCCGCCGTAAATTTCGACGACGTGGTTTTAAATTGCGTAGAGATATCTTCGGAAGTTTTGAGGTGCTCTACCGCGTCCCCGTGACCCGTTACGTTGAACGTGGTTCCCGTTTCATCCGAAGCGTCAACGACAACCTCTTCAACGTCGGCTGAAATTCCGCCGACGGGAGAAACGATTATTGCATAAATGACATAGTTATCAGCTTTACTGCCGCCGGCCGTACCTGTATAACCGAAAGTATACGTGCCGCTCGTCAATCTGTATTTATCGATTGTCGGAGCACTGACAGTAGCATTCATAGGGCCCAACGTACCCTGCGTAATAGAGGAACTGCTCTTTTTAATTGTGAGAGTGCCGGTAGCGTCAGGCTCATTCTTTTTAATGCTTGCAAAAACAGTCACATAGGCATCGGTAGAAAGTGTAAAACCAATCGTACGATCGCCCGAATCTTTCAGATAGAAATCTCCCGTCAACGTGGAACTGCCAATCGTCTGCTTATTAGTTTCCACTTCTACGCTCTTTCCGAAATTAAAAGAAACTGTTCCGGCGCCGTATTTTACCTGCTTGGTTGTTGCCGCAGTTATATTACTTGTTACATTTTGAATATTGAAATTTCCCTCAAAATCGAGCTCTCCGGCGTCAAGAATGGCGCTGCCTTCGGGTATCCCGTAGTCGTCGGCAGACAGGCTCAACGGAGAGATTGCCGATTCGGGGGCGCCGATTAATTGACCGCCGACAAATCCCGTCGGCACGGGCCCCTCTATTCCGCCTATCAATCTGCCGCGAGACTGCAACGAAACGCTTGACGCTTCGGGCGCGACGGTTATAAGTATCTGCGAAATGTTAATCGCATTTCCGGTAGAAGCCAGATAATAGGTTCCGGCATCAAGGAAGCCGTCGCCGCCTTCCGTAACGCCCATTTCGCAACGCTTAAAATCAGATTCGTTTGCACCGACGAGAACAGCTTCGCCGACTGTATCGCCGACTGTATCCGAATCGTACTTATAGAGTTGCAGAGATCTGGCGGAGTTTCTGCCGGCAAAGGCGGTGATGGAGGATTTTTTCTCCAAAACGAATTTTATGCCGTTACTACCGTCAGTTCCTCCGGCAAATTCCAAAGAATTGCTGTTTCTGACGGTATGTGAGCCCACCAATGAGGCGGAACCCCAATCGCCGCTTGCAATTTCGGTGCCGGCCGCCACCGTGCCGCTTCGAACGCCAAAACTACTATTGAGATAGGTATAATAGAGCGAAGCGCCGTCGGGAATTCTATTGCCGTCCGCCAATACCGGCTGTGCAAGAAAACCGAATATCTGAATGGTCTGACTGGTACTGCTTCCGGAGGAATCCACGCCGGTAGCTGTATATGTTGTTTGAGCTTTCAAAAGAAATAAATCGGAAGTGGCTCCGCCGCTGTACTTATTAAAGTACACGAAACTGTTTTGAGCGTTTACCGTCTCCGCCACTATACTTCCGTCATAGCCGCCCGTTCTTAATTGCAGTACACGATTGCTGTCTCCCATATGCAAATATACGCCGAAATACATATCAACTTTGGGAGTTATGGTTAAAACTCTGTCCGTAGCACGTTTGCAATCAAAATACACATTAAATTTATTTTCGGTGATTGTGGCAGATGCGGTGTCTTTTATAGACGTGCCGGTAAATTTTAGATTATAATAATCACCGTTTCTGCTCTGTCCGCTATGGTCTGCCGCCTGAACATTATAGCCCAGATTATTTGCAAACCAGCCGTTATCATCCGTACCGTATTCCCCCATTCCAAATACACCGTCGCTCAATTTCAAATCGACGGTCCAATGGGCATATAAAGTCATGGGGCCGGTAACTACGTCGTCGGAGAAATTCCAGAGAGTTCCGCCGGACGCCGAAGTATACCATCCGGAGAAAATATAGTCGTCACGCGTAGGCGTCTTATCGGGTTGAGTGACTTTTTCATGCTTGGGCACAGTTTGAGAAGTCGGAATATCCTCTTGGGGAGCATTGTCGTAATTCAAATCGAAAGTTACGAGACAATCTTCGTTGTCAACCTGGAAGTTATAATCGCCGTTGTTTTCAACATTGTTCCAGAATGCCTCATCGCCGAGGCGTTTGCCCGTTCTCGTCACATAGTCCCAAACGAGCCATTTGCGGTAGCCGGCGGTCGTGTAGTAACTATAACGATAGTCGTTTGTATAGATAGCTCCTTGGTCGCCCCTTATATAGAATGAGGGAACATTGGAGTTGGACTCCTTCGGAATATAGACAGATTCCACGTTGTTATCCTGCTGGAAGGCGCGGAAACCGTCCGCAAGGAGAACTCCCGAGGATAATGTTATGGTTTGAAGGTCGGTATAGCGTTGGAAAGTTATTCCGTACACAGAAAGAACGGTCGTTCTGCCCGTTGCAAAGTGAATACCCGTCAGAGGCGTGGGTTTCGAAGGGCTTGTACGGAAGGCGTCCTCTATTCTTAAACGATTGCCGGAATCACCGGAGGTATTACGAACGTAAGGGTTAAAAAACCGCGTAACTCCGGAAGATATCACCATGTTGTTAAGTTTTCCGCCCTTATCGGCAGCGCTCGTCGGGTTTTCGTTTACGAGAAGTTCGACATTGGTGAAAAGCTCGTTTTCGTCCATTTTGCCGTCGTTGTCATTATCAAACCACATGGGCGAGGGAACGATAAAGTTTTGAGGGAGCGAGTCGTTTATGTCGTATACGGTGGCGGTTACTCCGTCGTTGGAGCCGAGCATCCATGCCCAAGTCGCCATATCGGTAGCGTCTTTGCTGTCGTCAAATACGCTTCTGTTTTCAATGGGAGCGGAACCTTTGTCGAAATTGGCAAGTTTGAAGAGTCCTCCTGCGCTTGTCTTTTTTGCCTGCCAGAATACGGTTTGAGGGGTGTAAACGTCGGTTATGCGGAAGGTTATTTTACCGCCGTCCGTAATATAATCGTCGGCGAAAGCGCCCTCTTGTACGTAGGCCACTTTGGAGCCGGAAGGAATGTCTCCGTGGGCATTTTCGAGAGTGTCGGGGATAACGAGGCGGATGTTGTAAGTTACGAAAGTATCGTTTACGTTACTGTTCTTTCCGCTGTAATCATTTTTGAATTTATCGGTAAGACCCGTGATGTAGACGTAATCGCCGGATTTGGCGTACGTAAAATCATCCTCGTCGGTAGAAACCGTGCGAGTGACGGAATTCACGGTAGCGGCAAGAACTTCCGCCGGAGACTGACTGAAATAAGTCACCAGTCCGACGGTCAGGCATACCGCAGATATAAGGCTTAAAGCCGCAATACCTATACTCTTTTTCTTCGACATAAAACTCCCTCCGCCTCATGCATAAGAATTAGCAAATTAAATGCACGTTATAATGCACGTTAAATGCACGTTAAATGCACGTTAAATGCACGTGGACGCACACATACACTATAATTATACGCCCGAGATTTTTCTATGTCAATATTTTTCTTAAAATTTGTCAGCCTCTTTCAGAGTTTATGTTTTAAAAGTAAACGGCTTTCATTTTTTGATAATTTTGATAATTTTGTTAAAACCAACAGAAAATCAGACAAAATTCCCGTAACAACGTGTGACTGATTTTCAATAGTCACAACTTACTCGATTTCGGGGCGGTTTTTGTATATTTTTAACATTATGGACATATTTATGCAGGAAGCCGAAAAATCAAATTTTATTTCCAAAAATTTAACTTCTTTAAAAATCCCTTAAATAAATTCCCCAAAAACTCCTTAAAAAATAACTCCTCCACAGAAATGAGCGGAGAAATCCTCAAATTCAACTACTTAAAATTTCCCTCAAATAAACTCCTTAAAAATAACTCCTCCGCCGAAATGAGCGGAGGAATTATTTTATAAAAAAATAGATACACAGTGTATACGTTATTTATAAGGCGAAATCACTTCCGGAAGCCGAAACCGCCCTTCGCCTCTTTAATCTTAATAAGGTTCATGCCTATGAGAGTTTTGGTGGATCTGTACGCAGGAACATAGTCTACGGAAGGCGTTTCGCCGCGCTGTATGCCGTTGCGTTCCATGAGAAGGGAAACAAGCTCTTTGGCATACTTCAAAGCGCGGTCGCTGCCGACTTTGAGCACGGTGGGAACTTCGGCGTAAGCGGATTTGCCGGAATAATCTTTTACGTGATACTTTTCGGGAACGTCGGCAGGGTCGAGAGCTATGTACATATAGAGAGATTTGCCGCGGAATTGAAGTTTTATGCACTTCAACCTACCCTTATTGAAGGAGTCGTAACGCCAGCTTATGCGCGATTTGACGCCCTTATACGAAAGAATGTAATTTTTGAGCGATGAGTAATATTCCTTTACGGGAACGTTGCTCTGGGAAAGACGGGCGGTAAAACTTTTGTCGTAAACTATTCTGACGCCGTTTGCGGCGACGGGCTCTATTACCACGACGTTTTCGT
>CANRIK010000015.1 GCA_947630705.1 uncultured Clostridia bacterium
CCCTTGCGGGCTCGTGCCGCGCTTAGAGCAATAGAATGCGCGCGGGGCGGCGGAAGTGAATTCCGCCTAAGGCAAGTGAATTTGGAATGTTTCACTCGATTTCTTCGCTGTGCAAAGAAATACGAGCGAGGGGTTAGTTTTTTTGCCTCGTAAAAGCCATTCGCCCGTCCTCTGTTCTGTTTCACAAGACAGTAAGGCTCCCGTGGGGTGCCAAATAGGGGCGCCCTACTTCGCCCTTGCGGGCTCGTGCCGCGCTTAGAGCAATAGAATGCGCGCGGGGCGGCGGAAGTGAATTCCGCCTAAGGCAAGTAATTTTGGAATGTTTCGCTTGATTTCTTTACTGTGCAAAGAAATACGAGCGAGGGGTTAAGTTTTTTGCGTTGTAAGAGCCATTCGCCCGTCCTCTGTTCTGTTTTACAGGACAGTAAGGCTCCCATGGGGTGCCGCGTCGCGACACTGCGTTGTTTTCAGTCAAACAAAAAACGCTCCGCCGTGGCGGAGCGCAGTTTTTCGGATAAGTTATTTATTCGTGAAACTCAAAATCTTTTCGGTAATGCCGAACACGACGATGAGGTCTCCCTCTTCGAACACATAGTTTCCGTCGATGGAGGAGAGCACGTTATTGCCCTTTTTGACGGTGAGGATATTCATGCCGTATCTGACGCGCGGATTGACGTCGATGAGCTTTTTCCTGACCCATTTTTTGGGAGTCTCCATCTCGAAAATGGAGTGTTCGCTGTCAAGTTCAATGAAGTTGACGACGTTCGCCGCATTCAGCGTGACGGCGAGCTTTTCCGCGATATCCTTGTCGGGATAGATGACCTCATCCGCGCCCGCGCGCATGAGGAACTTCCTCTGGATCTCGGTGGACGCCTTGGAGACGACCCGCTTTGCACCCAGATCTTTGAGATTGGAAGTGATCTCGAGGGAGGACTGGAAATCGTCGCCGATCGCGACCACGCACACGTCGAAGGAGGGAATGTCCAGCGCGCGGAGATTGTCGATGATCATACAGTTCGCGATGAGGGCGTTTGTATAGTGGGAAGCGAGGGCGTTGATCGTGTCCTCGTTTTTGTCTACGATCATGACCTCGTCGCCCATGCCGATGAGCCGCTCCCCGAGCGTGCGTCCGAATTTTCCCATGCCGATCAAAAGTACGGATACCATGTTCTATCTCCTTTCTTGATTAACCGATGAATATGATCTCGACGGGGCGCCTGATCTTCGCCTCCGAGAGTTTCTTTCTGCCGAATGCCATTGCTATGGTGAGCACGCCCACCCGTCCCGCATACATCAAAACCGTGAGAATGATTTTGGAGGCGATGGAAAGAGCGGGGGTGAGCGAGAGGCTTAGCCCGACCGTGCCGAGCGCCGAGACCGTCTCGAAGAGAACGGCTTTGAAGGGGTAGGGCTCGATCGCACAGATCGTCATCGCCGCGACGAGAATAATGATGAGGTACGCCGTAAAGACGGCGAGCGCCTGCACGAGCTGGGACTTGTCCACACGGCGTTTTCCGATGTTGATGTCCTGCTTGCCGCGGAAAGCCGCCACCATGCCCATGATCATCACGGCAAACGTGCCCACTTTGATACCGCCCGCCGTCGAGCCCGAGCACCCGCCGATGAACATCAGAATGACCGTGAGAAGGTACCCGCTCTCGGACATGGTTGTGTAATCCACCGTATAGAAGCCCGCCGTGCGCGCCGTCGTGGCATTGAAGAGGGCACAGAGGAATTTTCCACCGACGCCCTTATCCGCATACCCTACGTTCCAGTCGAAGGCGAGGAAGAGCCCCGTCGAGACGACAAGAAGGATCCCGCTCACGAGCAAGATGAATTTGGTGTAGAATTGGAATTTTTTGGGATTTCCCTTGCAGTTGAAGATGTCGCCCCAGACGCAGAAGCCGAGCCCGCCGATGATGATGAGCGCGCAGATCGTGAGGGAGACGAGGGGATCGGAAGCGTAGGCGGAGAGCGACCCGCTTGCCCCCATGAGGTCGAACCCCGCATTGCAGAAGGCGGAAACAGAGTGGAATACCGAAAAATAAATGCCGTTCCCGACCCCGAAGTCGGGAATAAATCGGATGGAGAGGAGCCCCGCGCCGACCGTTTCGATGAGAAGCGTCCCTAAAACGATGCGCTTGACGAGCGTCTTTACCCCGTTGAGGCTGCTGCCGCCGAGCGAGCGGATGACCGCGCTGCGCTCATACAGCCCGAAGCCCCGCTTCACCATGATAAAGAGAATGGAGACGATGGTCGTAAAGCCGAGCCCGCCGAGCTGGATCAAGAGAAGAATGACGATCTGCCCGAAGAGCGTCCAGTGGGTGAAAGTGTCGAAGGGGACGAGCCCCGTGACGCAGGCGGCGGACGTAGCGGTAAAGAGGGCGTCGATATAGTTCGTCCCGCCCGCCCTCGAAGCAAAGGGCAGCACGAGAAGAACGCTCCCCGCGAGGATGACGATGAGGTATCCCAGCGCGAGGTAACGCCATATGCTCATTTTCGGTTTTACGTTGAATTTCATCCGCTGTCCCTCGGTGCAACATCTATATTTTATCAAATCGCAGAGGAATTATCAAGCGTTTTTTTAGAAGAAATGACCTCTCCCCGTACGGAGAGAGGTTTCCTGCTTAAAAAATCATTTTTTGCCCGCTTTTGCGCTTATTTCATACGAGAAGAACGGAAAAAAGTTCACCTTTATGCGAGCGGGAGGGTGGCGGAAAAGACCGTAACATTCTCCTTGCGTTCATACGTCAATTCGCCGTGCATCGTCTCGATCGCGTTCTTTGCCAAAAACAGACCGAGGCCGGAGTTATTTTCGGTGGGATTGCCCGAAACGAACGGGTCAAAGACGTTTTTATCCGTCGTAATTCCCTGTCCGTCGTCTATGACGTCGAGGCGGCAGATGCCTTTGCGTTTGACCGCAGTCACAGTCAAGTGGGAACAGTATGAGTGTTCGATCGCGTTCAGAACCAAATTGAGGATCACGCTCTCCAAAGCAACTTTTTTGGCGTATACATTCAATATTTCAGGAACAGAAACCGTCAAAACGATCCCGTTTGCTTCGCAGTCGGGGCGCAGATCGTTTGTTACGTTCTGCACGATTTCACTCAAATTCACCGCTTCGGACTGCTCTGCGACGTAGTTCTGTCTGCCGTACTTTCCGATCTCGGCAAAGTCCTTTTTCAGTTCCGCATTTTTTTGTAATAAAGAATCTACTTTTGAAACCAATTCGGGGGCGGAAAGATTTTGCCTTAGGTCGGTCAGGGAATCGTTCATTCCGACGACCGTCCTCTTCATGTCGTGGCTGACATACAGTAAGATCGTATCCCGTTCGGCAAGAATATTCTGTAAACTCTGCGTCTGCCGCGCCACTTCCTGTTCCAGATTGGTGGTAAGATAGCGGTTGTGCACTTCCGCGGAGATAAATTCGCGGAGTCCCAGGACAAACGTAATACCCAGCGCCCCGATGCACAGCCAAAACGCGGGGGAGAACATGATGAACGGGATGGGCTGCGTCGCAAACAGAGCCATGACGGTGAGGACGCCCGCGATCACGCAGTTGAGGCGCAATCCCAAGGGCTTGTTTTTGAGAATATCGCAGATGGTGCACGCGTAGATGACGACGATGCAGAGAAACACCAGAGCGATATAGGTATAGCAAACCGCGTTATGTGCCTGTACGCCCGTGCAGAAGGGGGACAGGAATGCGAGCGCCGTTGCGGCGACCAAGATACCGCCTGTCGGATATAAAACGGGGATCCTTCCGATCGTTTTTGGCAGATAGAGCGCCGCGGCGAAGAGAATGAATCCTACCGAAAAACGTCGGATCGCAAGCAGGAGATAGGGAACGGCCGTATATCCGAACATCAGGTATGTCGAAAACAGTTCCGAGAAGATCCCGACGGCGAACAGGAGCTGCGGGAAGAAGGAGAAGGACCGTTTCAAAATACAGATCAAGAGGAACAACAAGAGGGTCACCGCCCCGAGGACCGCTCCGATCAGGAGGACCGAGCGGTTTCCGTTGACGGCATTTCTGACCGCCGCGTCCTCGCCGATCAAAACGGGGCCCATAAATCCCACAAAATTGTCGCCGTCCGCCTCGTAATGGATCGTGACTTTGCATTCCTTCGAATATTTCCCGTCCGAAGAAATGGGGATATCAATAAACATCGGCTTTGTTGCCGTGTGGTGCGAGACGGCGTCGTCGAACTCGGAGGACGACGAGTAATTGATATAGTAGTTGATATTATATCTGTCGATCGTGCCGACGTAGTCTTTGTTTTCGTACTGCACATATACGCTGCATGCGGAAAATATGGGAGGGATATACATGGTCAGGTGCCAGTTCCCGTCCGGTTTCAAAAGACGATCCAAACTTTCGCTTTCCGCCCATTCTTCCTTTGCAAGAGTATCGATATAAAATCTGTAAGTTCCCCGTCTTGCAGGCTCTTCGCCGTTATTTGCATTGGATACGACGTCGCTAAGTCCTGCAAAATCATTCGGAAGATAGTTCACCGCCGTCATTTCCATCACGCCGTGCACGTCAAAAATGGAAACGGTGTTGACCGTAGAGCCCGAAATATCTTTTTTCCGTATGGGCGTTTCGTTGACGGCGCCTTTTCCCGAGAGCAACAGGATCAGTGAAAGCGTCACGCAGAGAAGAAACACGCCGCTCAAAATGAACACGTTCCCGATGTTTTTTCTCATAATCCTTCCCCCGTAAAACAGTAGCCCTTGTTGAATTCGGTGCGGATGACGTCGTTTGCGGGCATCGCGGCTTTCAGCTTTCGGCGCAGTGACGATAAATGCGCCCGTACCGTCGTCGTGCGCAGGCTCGGCGCACACCAGATATTTTCGTAAATTTCGTCCGCGGTAAAATACTTGCCGCGGTTATTCACCAAAAACAGTAAGATGTTGAACTCGGAAGGCGTCAGCGGAATGGGCATGTTTTTATATTTTACGGTGCGCGTATTGGCGTTCACGGAAAAGTCCCCGAAACTTGCCACCGCGTCCGCTTTGGGCAAGAGCCGCATGGCGATGTGCGCCTCCAAAAGGCGCATGGAACAGGGCTTTATTACATAATCCACAGCCCCCGAGGTAAGTCCCGTCAGAATGGTGTCCTCACCGTCCAAAGAGGACAGAATGATCACGGGGGTGGTCAATTCAGGGAATGCGTTAAAGAGATCCATTCCCATGCTGTTTTTGAGGATGAGATCGAGAACGACCGCGTCGATATTCCCCTTTTCCGTCAAGAGCTCGACGGCTTCCTCCACGTCCGAGGCCGTAAAGACGGTATTTGCGGGGGAGAAATAGGCGATCATTTCCCTTTTTAATGTTTCATCGTCCTCGATGAAGAGCAGATTTCTTTCGCAAACAGTGTAATTCATATTCGTTTTTTTGATTTCCTCAGCCCGTGGCATTTTGATTACGTCATGGTGAGCGGAGCGTAGCGGAGTCGAACCATCACCTTGTTTATAATATGGTGACCCTTCGACTGCGCTCAGGGTGACGTGTTTTAGAATGCCCTACAAGTTGCAACCGAGGGTTCTTCTGTGATTTTATTATAGCAAATAAAGAAATTCCATGCAAGCAGGAAGTGATTTTCGTTTGCGGGAATCTCGTGAAGAATTGTTAAGGTTGCGCCTGACGCGGGATTTCGTCTTGTGGCAAAAATGAAAATATGATACAATCGATCATGGAAAATGTTCGGAAAAACCATAAAGAAAGAAGGAGGTCTTATATGACCAAAAAGAAAAGAGGGGTTTCGCTCCTGCTCATTGTTTTTGTAACCGTATGCATTTTGGCGGGCGTTTTGTTTAGTATGCCGTCCAAAACGGCGAATACGGTGTATGCAAGCCGCGACTCAAACGGAACGAATACCGACGGCGAATGGACGGGAACGCAAGATACACCCAATCTCATTCCCACACTTAAGGATGGCTCTATTGCCACTCAGGGTTGGAAAGTAGGTTCAGACGGCAACACAAAAGTTGCGGCAAATACTGTTCATGAGAGCAACTCACTTGGCTGGGTTATCAAATCAAGTGGTAATGGGACTGATCTTGGCGCATACGGCTATACAGGCGGCGTTTATTATACACTCACGCTTTCGGAAGCGGACAGGGTAAAAGCCAATGCGGGGCAACTATATGTCAGCGGCGAAGCTGGCTTCTATGTTCAAATGTGGGCAAAAGCCCGCTATTCCATCCGCGTCGAGTTTTATAATTCTGGCGGCGCACAGATAAGTAAGGAAGGCACAACTCATGAAGGCAGTTCTGGTTGGGGAGACGCTACAGACACTTGGGGCCTTGGTTGGATAAAAGTTCCGGTGGGAACTTGTACAATACAGGTCTGGTTTTCCAACCATAACACTTTGGATGGCCGGCCTTATATTGCAAACCCTTCCTGTTCTTTGCACGATATCACACCCCCCTCGGACACGGGTCTCACTTTGGAAAGTCCCAACACAAGCGGCGTGATCGCGGGCGACACGATCAGGTACTGCATAGGTTTTAACGAGAAGGTAAGCATATCTTCAAAGGGAACTGCCACCATAACCTTAAATGGAACATCTTATAATTCCACCGATGCTGTGATCGAGACTGTTGGCGGCAAAAGTAAGGCTTGTTACACATTCAAGTTGCCCGACGTCAACCAAAGCGGCACAATCAAGCTCTCTTCCGTTTCGGGGCTTGTCGTCAAAGATGAGGCGGGCAACACCTATACTTATAATAACAGCAACCCGTCTGTGCCCACGCAGCAATATTACAAGACGATGAATGTCTCTTGTTCGCCCGCACATTTGAAATTTTCGGGCGGAGGAACGGCGAAATTCAATCATGACTATACGGCAACTTTGTCGGCGGTGCGCGGTTACAATTTGCCCGAAACTATCACTGTCAAAGTGGGCGGAAGGGCGCTCTCGCAGGGCAGCGACTTTACATACGATGCGCGGACGGGCGAGATCAAGGTAAAGGGCGGCAATATCACGGACAACATCACGATCTCCGCGTCGGGCGTTCCGAAAAAGAGCGGTGTGACTCTGCATAAAGAGAGCGGAGTCGGCGGGTCGGAGAGTACTACGGCGACATTTGACGCACCCATGCCCGCAATCGATGTGCCGACGCGCACGGGCTATACCTTCCAAGGCTATTTCACGGCAAGCGGCGGAGCGGGGACAAAGTACTATGACGCGGCGGGGCATAGCGCAAAAGTTTGCGATTTCGACGCTCCGATTGATCTTTATGCGCATTGGACGGCAAATCATTATTCGATCACGTTTGATCAAAACAAACCTTCCAAGGCAAGCGCGAGCGTGCAGGGGAATATGTCCAATGAATCCCGCATCTATGACGAGGGCGCAAAGGCTCTGACCAAAAACACTTTTACCCTCACGGGCTGGACCTTCCAAGGGTGGGCAACGACCGCGGGCGACGGGCAGGTAGTAACCTATCAGGACACGGTTTCCGTAGAGAATCTGACGCCTGACCCCAACGGCACATACACCCTTTACGCCGTCTGGAAACAAAATACCTACACCATCACGCTGGAGCCGATGGGCGGCACCAATGCGGGGACGGGGTCGGCCACCTATGACGATACGCTTCCCGATATCACCGTTCCCGAGAAGTATGGCTATAATTTCCTCGGCTATTTCGATCGGGAGACGGACGGCACAAAATATTACGAAGCAAACGGGAACAAGGCCTTAACTACATATACTGTGGTCGGCGAGATCACCCTCTATGCGCACTGGGCTCCCATCACCTATATCATCCGCCTTTACAACGACGGCAATTTTGTTCGCGATATTCCCGATGTCGTGTACGGCACGCTCCAACTTCCCACGGCGGAAGAGTGCGGCCTTTCACGGAAGAACTTTGACTTTGTCGGGTGGAATATCTATGCCGAGCAGGATTGGAAGATGTACAGCCCCGGCGTAGTCTATGCAACGGGACTTACGGGGACGCAGGGGGACATCGTTGTCCTGAATGCTTCCTGGCAGGAGAGACCCATTCACTCGCTCTTCTACGATGCCAACGGCGGTTACAGCGCTCCCGCGGCGGAACGGCTGCATGAGGGAGAGGGGACGACGATCGGCAAGTCTCCCGTGAGAGAGGACTACACCTTTGCAGGCTGGAGCCTCGCCGCAAACTCCGATATCGTAAGATATCAAGAGGAAGATCCCTTCACGATGGAAAGCGGCGATGTGACGCTGTATGCGGTATGGAAGCACAACCCGTCCCTCACCTACGATGCGAACGAGGGGCAATTTACCAATCATGTTGCGGAAAGCTATCCCGCGGCGGGGGCAGAGGTCACGGTCACGGAGCTGAAACCCACGAGAGAGGGGTATACCTTCCTCGGCTGGGCGACGGATGCGGCCGCCGATAGGGCAGAGTATTCCGCAAAGGGCACATTCCTCATGCCCGAAGAGAATACCGTCCTCTATGCCGTTTGGCAGAAAAAGGAATTCACCGTTTCGCAGAGCGTTGCGGGGAGCTGCCACGTTTCGGGACTGGAAGAAGAATATCCCTACGGCGAAGAAGTCACCTTTACCGTCACGGGGGATGAGCCCAAGGTGTACGTCAACGGGACGCTCCTCTTCGACGACGGTGCGGGGAATTATACCTTCACCGTCACGGGAAACGTCTCCATCGTCATCGCGGACTCCTCGTCGTGCGTTCTCCTGTATTCGGCAAACGGCGGTGAGGACGCTCCGACGGACACGCAATTCTATGCAAGCAACGCCGAGGCGACCGTCTCGGACGAAATTCCCACCCGCACGGGCTATCAATTTGTCGGTTGGTCGAAGAACAAGAATGCCTCCACGGAGAGCATTTCCGGAAGAAGCAACCGTATTTTCACGGGGGGGGACGATACTCTGTATCAGGCAGACGACACCGTCACATTCAACGGCAATGACGTCACCCTCTACGCGATCTGGAAAGCGAATACATATACCGTCAAATATAACGGAATGGGCGCCGATGGCTCGATGACGGAAAGCGCCCATTCCTACGGAACCGCCAAGGCCCTTGAAAACAATGGGTTTACAAAGACGGGATACAACTTTATCGGCTGGGCGCTCTCGGAAGGCGGCACACCCGTCTTTGCGGACGGCGACGAGGTATTGAATCTCACGGCCGACAACGGGGCCGAAGTCACCCTCTATGCCGTTTGGGAAACGATGAAGACCGTGATCACCTTTGACGCGGCAGGCGGTGGCGGCGGAAGCGCAAGTTATCTGGTGGAGTACGGCCAGACGCTGCCGATGAGCGGGATCATGGCGCCCGTGTATAGCGGCTACACCTTCGCGGGCTACTTCACGGAAGAGAACGGCGCGGGGACGCCGTACTTCGATGCAACCATGCGCCCCGTCGGCGATGCGGCAAACGTATGGACGGAGACGGCGCAGAAACTCACACTCTACGCCTACTGGATCCCCACGACGGAGACGCTGGAAAAGTCGGTCGATGAGGTTCAGGAAAATCTCGAAACGGCGACGTACGCTCTTTATTCGGCGCTCGGTGACAGTGAGGAAAGTCTGCGGGATGAAATCGAACAGCTGAAAGCCGCATATGCGGCGGCGGATGCGCTTCTCAAGGGGCAACTCCAAGGGGAAGATTCTCGTCTCGAGGGTAAGATCGATGGACTTAAAACCACGTTGGAAGCGGCCGATGATGCTATAAAAGACACGATCGAATCGCTTGAAGAACGTCTCAATAAGAAGATCGCCGACCTTCAAGCAAAAGTCGATCGGGATGAGACGGACATTGCAGGTCTCCAAAAAGCCCTTACCCAGTTAGAGGCAGATTATCAGGCGGCGGACACGGCTGTCCGTTCGGACTTCGCAAAGGAGGATACCCGTCTCGAGGGTCTGATCGACGCGCTTGAAATCAGGTTGAAAGCGGCCGATGACGTCCTGCAAACCACGATCAACAGGGTCGAAGGCAAGCTCGACAAGGCGGTGGAGGATCTTCAAAAGGCGATCGCCGACAACAAAGGGGAGATCGAGGACGAACTCGCGAAGTTGAAGGAAGCATACGAAGCGGCAGACCTGCTCATCAACGGCGAGATCGTGAAATTACAGGCCAAGGACAGCGCTCTGTCGCAGAGCATTGCCGACCTTGAATCTGCCTATCAGGCGGCGGATAGAAAATTGCAGGACGCGATCGATGCGGTCGAGAAGAAGCTCGACAAGGCGGTGGAAGATCTTCAAGCGGCGATCGAGGCGAACGAGACGGATATCGAGGCAAAAGTTTCTGCGTTGGATACGGCATATCAAAATGCGGACGCGCTTCTCCGTTCGGATATGACAGAGGCGGACGGGGAACTTGACTCTAAAATTACCTCCCTTCAAAATGCGATGACCACGGCGGATGGCGCTCTGCAAGACGCGATCGACGCGGTCGAGAAGAAACTCGACAAGGCGGTGAAGGATCTTCAAGCGGCGATCGAGGCGAACGAGACGGATATCGAGCAAAAGGTTTCGGATCTGGGTAAAGCCTATGAGGCGGCGGACACGCTCATCAACAGTGAAATAGCGGTGTTACAGTCGCAGGATCTCACACTTTCGGAAAGCATCGCCATATTGGAATCCACGTGTAAGGCGGCGGATAGAAAATTGCAGGACGCGATCGATGCGGTCGAGAAGAAGCTCGACAAGGCAGTGGAAGATCTTCAAGCGGCGATCAAGGCAAACGAGACGGATATCGAGGCAAAAGTCTCTGCGTTGGATTCGGCGTATCAAACGGCGGACACGCTCATCAACAGTGAAATCGCGGAGTTAAAGTCACAGGATCTCCAACTCGCGAAAAGTATCGCCATTCTGGAATCCACATATAAGGCGGCGGATAAAGGGTTGCAGGAAGCGATCGACGCGGTCGAAGCCAAGCTCGATAAGGCGGTAGAGGAGCTTCAAAAGGCGATCGAGGCGAACGAGACGGATATTGAGGCAAAAGTTTCGGCGATGGATTCGGCGTACCAAGCGGCGGACGCGCTTCTCCGTTCGGATATGACAGAGGCAGACGGAAAACTCGAATCTAAGATAACCGCTCTCGAAAGCGCAGTGACCACGGCGGATGACGCCCTGCAAACCGCGATCGACGCGGTCGAGAAGAAGCTCGACAAGGCGGTGGAGGATCTGCAAGCGGCGATCGAGGCGAACGAGACGGATATTGAGGCGAAAGTTTCGGCATTGGATACGGCGTATCAAACTGCGGACTCGCTTCTCCGTTCGGATATGACAGAGGCGGACGAGGAACTTGAAGCTAAAATTACCGCTCTTCAAAACGCGATGGCCACGGCGGATGACGCCCTGCAAGTTGCGATCGACGCGGTCGAGAAGAAGCTCGACAAGGCGGTGGAGGACCTTCAAGCGTCGATCGCGGCGAACGAGACGGATATCGAGGCAAAAGTTTCGGCATTGGATACGGCATATCAAAATGCAGACGCGCTTCTCCGTTCGGATATGACAGAAGCAGACGACGCGCTTGAAGCCAAGATAAACGCTCTTCAAAACGCGATGACCACGGCCGATGACGCTCTGCAAGTTGCGATCGACGCGGTCGAAACCAAGCTCGACAAGGCGGTAGAGGATCTTCAAGCGTCGATCGAGGCGAACGAGACGGATATTGAGTCAAAAGTTTCGGCGATGGATTCGGCGTACCAAGCGGCGGACGTGCTTCTCCGTTCGGATATGACAGAGGCAGACGGCGCGCTCGAAGCCAAGATAAACGCTCTTCAAAACGCGATGACCACGGCGGATGACGCTCTGCAAGCTGCGATCAATAAGGTTCAAGCCGATCTCGACAAGGCGGTAGAGGAGCTTCAAAAGGCGATCGGGGCAAACGGATCGGATGTAGAGGCAAAAGTTTCGGCAATGAATTCGGCATACAGAGCGGCAGACGCGCTCATCAATAGCGATATTGCTGGATTAAAAGCACAGGACAGCGCACTTGCGCAAAGCATTGCCGCGCTCGATTCTGCGTATCAGGCGGCGGATGAAGCGCTTTGGCAGGGCATCAGACAAGTGGAGGGAAAACATGATGCATTGCAGGAGGAAAACGAGAAAACCGAATTTATTTATATGATCGTTAATTATGTTCTCGGCGGCGTTGCGGCGGTATTGATCGTAACACTGGTTGTGAAAATAATTAAGAAAAAGAAAACGCAACAGTAAGGAGGCAATTATGAGTGCATATTTGCTCAACTTTCTGGCGATCGGGACGCAGTATCTATGTTCTGTCGGATTGATCTTGATATGTATTCTGATGGGCTTTCATCTTTATGTGATGCGTATACGAAAAACCGACAGGCATGCAACTGTTACGGATCCATCGGAACAGGATGATCCGGCCGCGGAAAAGCCCCCGGAGGAAAATTCGGAAGAGATGGAAGACGGCGAGGAGCCAATCGCCGTCCTTCCGGCGCCCGGCGGAAATCTGATCCGGGGCAGATACAACAAGTCGTTTACGGCGAAGCTCATGCAGTCCTCCGATCCGGTCAAGCAATATTATGTTGATCTTGCAAACGAGCTTTTCGCCTATGAGAAAGTCCGTAACCGTATTTCATGGACAAATTCTTCCTTTTACATCGGCAGGAAAGTTGTATCAAAATTTTCTATCAGAGGAAAGACGCTATATTTATACCTTGCGTTGGATCCGAAAGATTTTCTGAATTCCAAGTATTTTGTCATAGATGAGTCGGCTGTGAAAAGGTATGAAGCTGTACCGCTTGGGATGAAGGTCAAATCGGGGCGGGGCGTAAAATTCGGAAAAGAATTGATTGAGATCCTGATGCAACAATCAGGGGCGGCACGTTCGGAAGGCAAGGTTGAATGCGTAAAGCTGTCCGATTATCCGTACGATACGACAATAAATCTTTTGGAGCGCGGGCTTATCAAACTAAAAACGGAGGAAGGACAGCCGCCGACAGACTCCGACAGCCCGATCCGGGAAGAATTTGAAAGACGTGAACAAGTGTCCGTGTCGGAGGTCGGGGATTTGATTTCCGATGAGGTTGCGGTATCTTTCATTGAAGAAACGGAAGAGGCGGAAGAGACGGTATTTTCAAAGCCGAAAGGGATCATCAATATTGATACGCTTTCAAAAAACTATCAGGCAAACGAAACGGTCACATTGGAATCGCTGAAAGAAAAGAAATTGATCGGAAATTCCGTGAATCACGTCAAAGTGCTCGCGCGCGGCATTCTGAATAAGCCGTTGATCGTAAAAATGCCCGAATTTTCTGTTGACGCAGTGAAAATGATCCTGTTGACCGGCGGAAAAGCGATCAGATTAAAAACCAAAAGACAATAGGAGCGACTGTAAATCCATAAAAAACGATCCCGATGGCGATGACCGCCATCGGGAGTTTTTTATAAAGTAAAAGAATTGTTGGAGATCGCCCGCCCCACATTCGGCGGCGAAAAGGAGAAACAGACCTAAGGAGTCAAACTTTGGATATCAAATAGCCGCAAAAGTGTAAAAAAGACCTCAACAGAACCTTTTTACGGGTTCTGTTGAGACCGCAAGTGGTGAGCGGTATTCAGTCTTAATCGAACACCCTCTCATAAGGTGTTCCATTTTTTGATATTAAAGTACTGCTTCTTGATTAAAGCTCCATGTCTTTTCTTTATGAAAAGAGAATGTGGCCTCCATTTGTTTATTGTATATAATTCCAACTTAGTATAACTGATAAAGAGCTAATTTGAATTTTTCCTTGACAGTACTTCATAAACATGGTAAAATGCGACAAAGAATATTAATAAAACTTGGTGGTAAAAATGGATAAAAAACTCTATCAAAAAATTATGTCGGGTCGTGCAGTCCTGTTTTGTGGAGCGGGTTTTTCCTACGGAGCTAAAAACATTTTAAACGAAAATATACCAAATGGTATTGATTTGGCAAAAGTCATCGCGGATGAATGTGCAATTTCTGGCAACGCAGAATTATCAAGGTTATCTTTTTATTTTCAAAAAATCTTTGGCGCAGATGGTTTGATCAATTTATTAAAGAATCAGCTTACGGTATCAACCGTTAAAGATTGGCATGAAACAATCTCTAAACTTCCATGGAAACGCATTTATACAACCAATTATGACGCGGTGATAGAAACAGCGGGAAAAGCATCAAAAAGTTTAACGCCGATTTGTTACTCTGATGATTTTCGCGCTTCCTCTAAGGAAAATGTTTGTATACATATTAACGGGTATATTGAAAGATTAAACAGAAAAACTCTTGATACTGAATTTAGACTTACAAACAGAAGCTATTTTAGCGAGTCATTAAAGACAAGTCCTTGGTACGAAATGATGCGCTCTGATTTCGAAACGGCCGAATTAATTGTTGTTATTGGGTACTCTATGCAAGTCGACCTCGATATCATGTATCTTTTTTCATTGCCTCGGATTAAAGAAAAGGTCGTCATAATAGATTCTCCCGCGTCAGATGAACTTTCGAAAAAAATATTGCCGGATTATGGCGAATATTTACCGATAGGAATACAAGGTTTCGCTCAGGAAATAAAGGAATGTGAGTCGAAATTCAAATGCCCGATTTCTAAAAAAGTGGTATTTTGTTCCTTCGAGCATATCTACAAAAAACCCGTTGAAACTGCCAAAGTTGAATTCCCCGATTTGGTCAAGTTTTACAGCATAGGAACTTTTCGGTCTCATTTACTGCAAAGAGATACGCCGTCTAATTACTTTAATGGATATAAATATATCTTATACAGAGATAAAATTGATGGTATTTTTAATAATCTGAATCGATATAAATACTTTATTGTAACATCCGATCTTGGTAACGGCAAGTCAATTTTTTGCGAACTGCTCATCAATGAGGCACAATTTAGAAATATCCATATATTCAAATTCGTAAAAAAATATACTGATTGGGAAGACGAAGTACAAATGATTAGTACTCGATATAAAAATAATACTATTGTAATTTTTGATGACTATAATTCATATATGGAGATTTTAAAAAGGTTTGCATACTATGATACACATCAAATCACTTTTGTCTTAACGGCAAGGACGGCATTGAATAATGCGAAATATCGAAGCTTAAGAGAACAATTGCAGATAGATAATGAGAATGTGAAAACGATTAATATAAATCATTTGTCTAACAATGAAATTGAGAATTTGGCATATATTCTGCAAAAAAACGGTCTACTTGGCACAATTCCAGTTAAAAATAATTTGGAAGACATAATTGGCTATCTTCAAAAGGAATGCAAAGCAAGATTTTGTGATTTATTGTTGGCCATTTATAATTCAAGTGATATTAAAAAAAGAATTGAGGATTTAATTTTGGATCTTCACAAAGAAAATCAAGATGTACAAGATGTCGTCCTGTTTATCTTGATGAAAACGGTTATGAATTTAAGTATTGATTTATATGATTTTGAGTCTATGCTCTCGATTAATCATACAAATTTTCAATTTTGTGACAGTCAGGCGGTAAATGAGTTGTTTGAGTTAAAGACTACAGAGCCAACAGTTAAATCTTCTATTGTAGCAAAAAGTATTTTGAAAGACATCGTCCCGTTAAACGACCTTTTGATGTTATCCAAGAAATTGCTTCTAAGTTCGTTGGTTGCATATAATATTCAATCAAATTTACTCTCATATACGCACTATGCCGAATATGCTAAGGATGAACAAAAACTGCGGCTGATTTATAAATTCTATGATGATCTGCGATTAGTATATAGCGATAACCACTTCTTTTGGGAGCAATTTGCATTAGTTAATATAAATTGTAAAGACTATGAAGCGGCAATGGAATGTATAAATAATGCTTATCGAATTTCACGGTCTATTCCAAATTTCGTTCCTTTCCAAATCGAGACGATACATGCATCTTGCATTTTGAGTGAATTACAGGAAAAACACGATCAAGTAGATGTAAATTCCGCAATGGAAAAAGTTAGACAAAGTGTTAATTTAATTTTTAACAATATCGATCACCCAGATAATGATATTTTGCGAGCTTTTAGAATAATAAAAAATGTTAAGTTCATAACTGAATTTTATTTGGGTAAGTTTGATACACGAGCTAAATCAATATTTATGGAAGTGCGAGCAGAAATTATCAAACAACTCAATAAATTTTCCGCATCAAAAGATCTTCCTTATATAGATCAATTGGTGAATTGGAAAGAGGAATTCATTTCCCTAAACAATCTGTAACTTAAAACTAAGCCGCTTTAATTAGAGCGGCTTTGGCTTTAATAATATTAAATAGGAAACCCTATTATTCTATTCCCAATGCGACTGAAAAAACAGCAACAGCCGCTTATTCAGAATTTGAATGTATTTCTCCGTGACTTCCCACTCCTGCGCGAGTGCCTTTTGCGTTTTTCCTTGAAGATACAGCCCCTCATACACTTGCGCCTGCCGCTTCGGAGCCGCCTTTGCAAGCGTATCATAACGCGCAATCAAACTTTTATAGTCGCCGTGGTCGGTGACTTCAAAGGGGCGTTTCATGGTGCGTTTGAGCTTGTAATATTCCCGAATGAAGTGCAGATCGGCGCGTATTTCTTCTAATGATTTCATCTTGATTTTCCCTTGTCTTACTCCGAAAAGTTGGGGTTGTGAGAACGCGGCGTGTGCTTGTCTTGAACAAGTAGAGCAAATTATGATAATTGTAGCTCCGGTTTTTCATAATAATGATTTATAAATTAAGCGAAGGAGTTTTCGGTTTGTTTCAGTATAGCTACTAAATGCAAACTGCTTGTACTCAACGGCAAAGGTGGACATTATGCAAAAATAGTCCTCAAAAGATATTGAATTTGCAACGTTTTCTTTGAAATTAAATTTGAAAAGCCTTTTCCCCGATTTAGAAACCATATATAAAGCAAGATGATTTGTTATCGGTATTACTTGTTCACATCCGCTACGGAGTGAAGCACAAAAAGTATCTGTAAAAAAGAAAATTGGGTCGTCCTGTTTGATTAAATAAAAATGATAATTCTGCAATAGACTGTTTATTGCACGAATATTGGAATTACTATCATAAAGACCGTATGTTAGCTTATCATTAAAAATATTCCCTTGAACTATTTTATTTAGTTTTCTGATTTCTTCTTGTTCCGCTTTGTCCAATGGAAGCCGCTTTGATTGATAATGCAAATAAGCGATAAGATTTTCAAAGTCTACACCGTCGGGCAATTTTTCATTTTTTGCTATATTTTTTATAACTTCTATACCTTTATCTTCTACAACTTTCAAGTCCGTTTCAATTTCCGCATCGGGATAACTGATGCTCTCAAATCGATATAAGCCCTTTTCCAAAGCAATATTGTTCGCTTTGTTGTGCTTGGGAAGAAACCTATCATTGATTATATCATAAATCATTATGCCATAGGCTCCACAAAAATTTTCTATAAACTCTTTTTGTATAAAATGATTTTTCATACCTTTTGTGTAGGTCGAACGACACTCTGCTTTACTGCCCCAATTTTTCTATGAGTTTGTTTCTATCCCACAAAGTAATATTGTTTTCCTTTGCTAACTGGATTGCAGAAGGTTGAAAATAGTTGTTTGTAACGACCATTCCGCTACTCAATCCATAATGCCGCAAACCCGCAACAACTTCTTGTATCGCTGATAATGTCACCTTATTGGAATAACATTTTGCTTGCACTCCGATTTTCACGAAGTCGTTTTCCAAAATCAAGTCTATCCCATAATCTCCCGATAATGGGGTATGCGTGGCTTTGAATCCGTGTTCGGCAAAATATTGCGTCATAAATAGCTCAAATTCTTCGCCCGTCATATGATCGATTTTTTCGATAGGAGAAATATATCGAGTCGCTTTTTCCGCCGTAGCAACTTTTGCCTTATGGCTTCCGAACAATTCGTTTTTTAGTCTTTCTTCTTCTTGGTTGGCTACTATGCTTTTCATTTCCAAACATAATTTCTTATATGTTTCGACAAAGGGCAAATTGAAGCCATGTTCGTATATGTAATAATAAATAAACCATACTGCCGCTATTTTATTAGCAATCAAAATTTTATTGCTTGTTTTAACGCCCGTTGTGTATGAAATAATTTCCTCTTCTTCAATCGGGTTTGGAATATTTTTACAAAGTTCCTCTAAACTGTCATATCCGCATTCTGAAACATATTTATCATGATAATGTTTGATTATATTGTTTCGTATAATTTTGTAAATTAACAATGGAAGAGTGCTTTCGTCGTCCCATTCATTATTAGACTGTATTTCCTCTTTTAGCTTTTTGGCATATAAAATAATGATATTTTGTACCTTTGTGTTTAATTCTTCATTCTGGCTTTCAGTAATCTGTAATCCATCAAACTTGAACGCATATTCTACGAGAGTCGACCCCGTAGCTTTATAAGGATAAACAAGAATGCTTGCCATAGGAATATTCGTTTGATTAAACATTGCCAAAAATAGATTGGCGTGAATATTCGTCAGCTTATCGATTAAATTTTCAACTGTATAGGCATACTTTTCTGTGATATAGTCGTTTTCTTTGAGATATGCAAGCCGTTTGTTGCGTTCCTCCTTTTGCCTTTCTTCTTCACGTTTACGTTGCTCATAAATAGCGAATTTTTCTTCTTCCTTTAATCGTTGTTGCATTGCCCTTTCTTCCCGTTGTCTTTGTTTTTCAGCATCTTCTTTTTGCATATCAGCTTCAAGTTTATTTTGTCCGTCAGCGACAGGATTTTCTGCTTCTTGTATTTCAAGTGATTTTATGTCCGTACCAACGTGAGACGAATGCTGTAAAGCTTCTTCACTTGAAGCGAAAGTAAATTTATGGTTTCCGTTCCTTTTTTTCTTCTTTGCGATAACTATGAAGGCGGACAAGGCGATGACTGAGAAATCGGAAGCAAACCATGAAATCAAAGGGAAAACTATAACCGATGATTCAGCATTAAAAATTGTCAAGGCAATATAGCCGCCCAAACTACCTGCACATATAATGACATTTACTATTAAAAGCGTAAGAATTTTCTTATAATGCTGATTGCAAAATTCGCTTTGGCGTTCCTTATCCAGTTTGCTGACTTGATGATAAATTACAGCGGTATAAGCCGCCAACGAGATTGCTAAAACACCAATAATGTTTGTAGCGATTATCAGTCCCTGCATAAACCTACTTTCTCCAAATGCTTTTGTAACGTCTAAAAAGATGCGCCCCACGCGGAGGCGCACGAAAAATGCACCTCTCAATGTTGCGACACATTTTCCTCATTCCAAGGCGAGAGAATACACTTTTACCGAGAGTATTCCCTTAGAATGAGATATTAAAATGTGTCGCAAGGCTATTATAGCACTTTGCGGGGAAATTATCAAGCCGTCAGACAATAGATTTGTAAAAATCTTTTGGATTTTCCCATGTCTGAATTACCCGAAAAAGTTGGGGTTGTGATAGCAGGGCGTGTGTTTGTCTTGAACAAGTGCGGCGGCTGACGCCGCCGCAGACAAGCACACGCCCTGCCGACCTGCAAAACCAAAAAAGAAAGTCATCAAATGCCGCGCGAAGCGGCGACCGCCGCTGAACCGCTTGGCGATCCGCCGCTTGGTCGCGGCGGTCTTTTTGATTATACCTTTCTTTCCATTGTTTTTGTGCCGGTCGCGGCAGCGGGCAGTCCGCTTGCTTCCGCGGCTTTTTCTTTTTGCCCCAAAGTTTTTTCGGGGAAATACCCCGCCAAAACGCAATTTTCGTGGCTAACTTATGGAGGGTGTTTTTCGGAAAAATAAAAAACTTTCGCAAAATACCCTAACGAAAAGCGGTTTTTGCCGCTTATAAGTGAGGGGGTCTTGTGGAAAGCAAAAATTTTTGCGGAAATTTTCCCAAAACTCTTAACTTTTATGGGGGTCTCGCCGCTAATAAGTGGGAGGTATTTTTGATGAAGCAGAAAATTGAGGTCAAAACTTTCGGAGAGCCGACGACAGACGGCTTATCGGAACATGAGCGGGTGGCGTTCTATACCGCGCTCTATGCCCGCATACAACAGCTTTCCCAAAATGGCAACTAATCTTTTTTGCTTTCGTCTGCGGAGCTTAAACGAAACCGCACTTTCTGGCAAGGGTAAAATGCACGGCATTCGCCG
>CANRIK010000016.1 GCA_947630705.1 uncultured Clostridia bacterium
AATTACACCTATGGGAATTTCGGAGCAACAGACAACTTTACTACGGTTGAACTTTCGGATTATTCTGTGATATATAAGCAGGAAATTTCACACGAATCGGGAACGGGACTCGACGAACTTAGCGCCAAAGCAATAATACAAAAGAATAAAGAAAGTATTTATATTATAGTTTACAACGAATATATTTTGGACGACGAGGGGTCGTTATTGAATATAATTCAAGAAATGTTTATATAATTCAATCGGCTGAAAGAGCGGACATATGTCCGCTCTTTTTATTTTTTATAGTTTTTATGCGGAGACCTCCACTCGAAAAGTTTTATTTTGAACTTTAACATGTAAATTGCTTTTACGTATTGACTTTATGCAAAAAAAATATTAAAATATTCAGTGGAATAAATGATAAAGGACGAAAATGTATGAAATCTATTTACTTTCCCGAACCGTTCAGAATAAAGAGCGTGGAACCTCTTAAAATTCTTTCAAGAGAAGAGCGCGAAAAAAAGATTGCAGAGGCAAATTACAATTTATTTGCTTTGGCTTCGCGCGACGTCTATATAGACCTTCTCACCGACAGCGGAACGGGCGCAATGAGTTCGGGACAATGGTCGGGCGTAATGCTGGGCGATGAATCTTACGCCGGAGCGGAATGTTATTACAGAGTTCAGGAAAACGCTCATAAAATCTTCGGTCTGCCCTATATACAAATTGTGCATCAGGGCAGAGCGGCGGAAAAAGTGCTGCTCCCCATTCTTCTTCAAGGCAAAAAATACGCCATATCGAATATGCACTTCGATACAACGCGCGCTCACGTTGAATTATCCGGCGCGCACGCCATAGACTGCGTTGTTCCCGAAGCTCTCGACACCGCGAAATATTACGATTTTAAGGGCAATATGGACTGCAAGCGGCTGGAAAAATATATCGAGGAGCTTGGGGCGGAAAATATCGGCGTAATCATTATGACGATAACAAACAACTCTGCCGGCGGACAGCCCGTTTCGGTGGCGAATATCCGTCAGACAAGGGAAATCGCGCACAGACACGGCATTAAATTCATGATAGACGCCGCGCGCTATGCCGAAAACTCATACTTTGTAAAGCAACGCGAACCGGAATTCAAGGACGCCTCTATAAGCGATATAGTCAAGGCGACGTTCGAGGACGCGGATTGCTTTACAATGAGCGCGAAAAAGGACGCAATCGTCAATATGGGCGGACTTATCGGGTGCCGCGACAAGGATATTTTCGAGCTGATAAAACAGCGCACAATCTCTTTCGAGGGATTTATTACATACGGCGGAATGTCGGGACGGGACATAGAAGCTCTTGCACGCGGTCTCGAAGAGGGAATCGACGAGAATTATCTGAAATACCGCATAGGACAAATGCAGTATCTTGCCGCACGCCTCGAAGAGGGCGGCATACCCTTCCAGAGCCCCGTCGGAGGTCACGCCGTATTCGTTGACGCAAAGAAACTTTTGCCTCATATCCCCTATTACGAATTCCCCGCGCAAGCGCTTGCCGTGGAGCTCTATAAGGAGGCCGGAATCCGTGCATGCGACATCGGCTCTTATATGTTAGGCAACGACCCCGACACGGGAAAACAGCTTGAAGCGGACTTCGAATTCACCAGACTTGCCGTACCCAGAAGAGTTTATACGCAGTCGCACCTCGACGTCATTGCCGACGCGCTCATCAATATCAAGGAACGCGCGGCGAAAATCAAGGGCTATAAAATTGTGGAAGAACCCCCCATTCTCCGCCATTTCACAGCAAAGCTCAAACCCATAGAGTAAATTAAGAATATTTGAAATCAAAAGGACAATTTTTGAAGTCAAATAAACGTGCTTGAAATAAACCGTCCGCAAGTGGAAACTTGCGGACGGTTTTCAATGTTATCGAATCAAAAATTCAGATAAACTAAATTGAATACGAAATTTTTCAATTCAGAGCTTTGCGACGCCCGTTTTGCGAGCGGCGGCGGCGACTGCCTCCGCCACTTTTTTATGGGCGGATTTGTCGTAAGCGTAGGGAAGAATAAAGTCCGCGGAAAGTTTATCGTCGGGAACACAGCTTGCAATTCCGCGAGCGGCGGCAATCATCATTTCGGAATTGATTGTGGTTGCGCGCACGTCGAGAGCTCCGCGAAAGAGCCCGGGAAATACAAGCACGTTGTTTATCTGATTGGGATATTCCGAAGAACCTGTTCCCACTACCTTTGCTCCGGTGGCAAGAGCCTCGGAACGAGGAATCTCGGGCACGGGATTGGCACAGGTGAAAACTATGGCGTCCTTTGACATGGAAGCAACCATTTCACGAGTGACGCAGTTTGCAACCGATACTCCGATAAACACGTCCGCGCCAATCATGGCGTCGGCGAGCTTACCTTTCAGTTTGCGGCGATTGGTTATTTTAGCAATCTCTTGTTGAGCCGGATTTACCGTTGTATCGCCCTCGCAAATAATTCCTCGGCTGGCGCAGAGAGTTATGTCTTTTACGCCCATATCGAGAAGGAATCTTGCTATGGCTATTCCGGCGGCGCCGGCGCCGTTTATGACTATTTTAAGGGATTTTAGCTCCTTTTTGACTATTTTAAGAGCATTGAGGAGCGCCGCGGCGGTCACTATCGCCGTGCCGTGCTGGTCGTCGTGGAAAACGGGTATATCGAGCTCGGCTTTGAGGCGACTTTCGATTTCAAAACAACGGGGCGCGCTGATATCTTCGAGATTTATTCCGCCGAAAGAGCCTGCAAGCAATTTCACTGTTCTTATTATCTCTTCCGTATCCTTTGAACGAATACAGAGCGGAAATGCGTCAACGTCTGCAAAGGCCTTAAAAAGCGCGCATTTGCCCTCCATTACGGGCATCCCGGCTTCGGGGCCTATATCTCCCAAGCCGAGAACGGCTGTGCCGTCGGTTATTACGGGCACGGTGTTCCAACGGCGAGTGAGCGTGAAAGACTTCTCAACGTCGTCGTGAATGGCAAGACAGGGCTCGGCTACACCCGGGGTATATGCGAGAGAAAGCTCCTCGCGCGAAGATACGGGAACGCGCACCTTCGTTTCGATTTTACCTCGCCATTCGGCATGCTTTTTTAATGACTCTTCTCTGTAATTCATAAAATTCTCCTCTGCGTTATTTCCGTGATTATTTTATCACGGTGAAAAAAAATTGTAAAGTGATTTATATTAAGGCGAGAAAACC
>CANRIK010000017.1 GCA_947630705.1 uncultured Clostridia bacterium
TTATATATCACAGAATAATCCGAAAGTTCAACCGTAGTAAAGTTGTCTGTTGCTCCGAAATTCCCATAGGTGTAATTCTCGTTGCATACGGCGATAAATTCAAAATTTAAAATTAAATTAGAAATTTTTACTTGATAAAACAGACAATCGCCCGTAACGCTGTCAGAAGTCTTTTGCACAGTAACGGAATAGAGGGAGTCGTCAATGTTAAAGTCGAACTCGTTCATGTCCCCGTCCATTTCTTCCGCATTTGAATCGCTTATTTCAAAGTTTGAGTCAAGATAGACGGGAGAAGAGGGCTTCGAAAGAAAAAACAGTACGCTTAATATGGCGACTATCATAGCCACGAACAGACATGCCACGCCGATCAGCCACTTCGAACGGTTAGGCAAAACTTTTTCATGTTCGTCGTTACCTATTTGTTCGAAATACAGATTGAACGCCTGCATATCGCTGTTTTCAATTATCTGCTGTTTTTCCTTTTCGGCTTGTTGTTTTAAAAATTTTTTGACTTTCATAACCCGTTAATATATGTTTACCGCCAACGCGTCGTTTACCTTGGATTGAAAAGTGTAGTCGTATAATCCGTTCGAATTATATATAACTCCCGAGGCCACCGAAAGCAGATGCTTGTCCAATGTGCCGCTCGTGGTGGTATAACTGAATTCTTTGTATCCGAAACCTATCATTATGTGGTTTGCGCTTGAATAGTAGTAGTCTATTGTGTCGTCGTTCTCGTACGTAAACATAGTGCCTACGTTGTAGCCTTCCAGAAACAGAACTATCGGCATGCCCGAGTCGAGATACGATTTTGCGGAGGAATAGCTGAACGAACCGTTCTGCATGCAGGAATAAAAACTTATGGTTTTGCCCTTTTCGCTGCAAAATCTGTTCATTCCGCTTAAAAATTGTTCTTCGGTGGCGCCGTATCCGTTGCCGGTAATGTACTCATATAGTTTTCTTATTGTAGCATTAACCGCGTCGTCTTCTATACCATAGATAAAATAATCTTTAAGATATTGTCCGGCTTGATGGTTTGGAATAAGATTTTCGTCAAAGCGGTCGAAATAACCTATCACGTTGCCTCCGGCAATGGAGGCGCAGGAGCCAACTGCCGGAGAATAGGTGTATTTGGGACATTGCAGAGCAAGCGAGTGGGAGGGCCCTTGTGTTTTTGTGATGTAGGGGAAATGAGCCGTTGTTACGTCAATCGGCATAGGCTCGTCATCGCCTGTTGCGTAGACGGTCTCATAATAGTGAATGTCGTCCGTCGGCTGTTTTGCTTCGGTCTCGATTCCGACGGGAGCAAACAGCGAGCAAAGGAACACTGCCGATCCTATAATGAGTGAACTTAAATGGAACATTTTTATCTCCTTGAATATTTTATATCTAAATAGACGAAAGAGAAATTCAAAATGTTACATTTTTTCTTTAAATTTTTTGTAAGCCCTGCAAGCCTTTGTCCTTGTATTGCTGTAACTTATATTCAGTTCCGCGGCGATTTCTTTTAAACTGTAACCTTCCCAATAGTACATATAAAGTATCTTTTGAGAGGTTTCATCTAAAAACATAAAGTATTTTTTAACTTCCTCGTCAGTGGGAAGAGCGTTTATGTTGGAAGAGACTTGTAAGTCGTCTATCGGAATTTCCGTATGTTTGCTTCTAATCTCGTCAATCGCCATATTATCGCACAATTTGTAAAGCCATGCAGTAGGAAAATCTACTTTCTGACTGTTATCGACAGAAAGCAACTTCAAAAAGAATTCCTGCGCAATGTCCTCCGCCGAAATCAGATTTCCGAAACGTCTTTTCAAATGCAGAACTATTTGAGGATAATATTCCGAATAGATTTGCTCGAAAGCCTTTTTGCTCTTATTATATTTGCGAAATAATCTGTTAAATTTAGCTTTATTCATTTTTTTTGACGTTTTTGACTTAATAATGTAAACCCACGAAAATTTTGTCTTTTAATATTACGTTCGATTGATAATTAATTAGATAATTAATTATATCAACTATACAAATTATAGAATTTTTTGTCGAATTTGTAAAGTGTTTTTTATTTTCTTTTGCGTTTTGTTGCTTTTTATGTTCAAAATTTTTTTCGTTATCCGAAAAAATCGAAATTTTGGAGCTGTCAGACTGCATTTTTAAGCGCAAATTCGTATGTCGCAGTATTTTAAATATATATTTGGCTCATGAATTTCTTTTTAATCAATGATATTTTTTAAATGTTTGTAACTTTTTGTTCGGTTTATCCGTCTTATTTAATATATAAAGTATGAGGTGTCATATGGAGAGTAAAGGTTTCAAAATCAAAATAAATGTCATTTGGGATAATCGGTGTAAAAACGGCGAAGTATTGGCCGAGATATTCTATAAATATTTTTGTTCTGGTGAACTTTCTGTTATCCCAGAAAATGTTTTCTCAATACCGGTGAGATGTTATCCGTTAGGAGATAAATATCCTGAAAACATCTATTGCACTCCCGAATGTTTGACAGTAAATGTGCTGTTGGCCGACTATGAAATGTTTAAAAAGGATCCGGAAAGAAAATTTGTCGGCAAGTTGGAAGATAAAAAAAGTAAAAATTATCTCTATATCCCCGTGGCTTTAAATAAAGGCGGAGAGGAGTATATCAAATATGGAGAAGCAATTCATCTCTATTCTGAAAGTAGGAGGTATCCTATGATACGTCCGAGAGATAAAGTTATAGATTCATATAAAAAATTACTGGATGTTCATAATATAAATATTTTTGGAATGCTCGGGAAAGTATTGGAAAGAATTGCCGGTAAATATTTCTGTTTAACTAATCAGTCGGATACTGAGCAGGTAAAACTTTTTGTTTGTCATACTAAAAGTTCGGGTTCTGCGGAGTTGGCTACATTACAAAGTTTTTTGTCGAGAGAAACGCAAGGCATGCCATTCGTGGACAAAAATTCAATATTATATGGAGAGCAGTTGGATAAGAAAATAATTAAAAATATACGTGATAGTGCAATGTTAGTGCTTTGGACAGACGGGATTTCAAATCGTGAATGGTGCTTGTCCGAGATATCGCTAGCAAAGAGTTTTAATATGCCCATAGTTATTATTGATGCACTCAAAAACGGAGAAGGGAGGGTCTTCCCTTATATCGGGAATTGTCCTGTGGTTAAAATCAATGCAGATCTTTCAAAAGAATCTAAAAAGGCTTTTGATGAATTAGGCATTGTATACGAATCGTTGGTAAATGAAATTCTTTGGAACACCTACAATATTAACAAACAATATTACGGAGAAAATGTTGCAGTACTTCCCAATAAACCGGAGATTTTCAATATATCAAATTTGGTTAAGAAAAAATATAAAAAAGCAATTTATCCCGAACCACCAATGGGAATTACTGAAAAAAGCGCAATAGATAATATTCTAAATGCATTAGACAGTAAACTTAAATTTGAAACGGCAATTTCTGCTCAAACTAGCGATTTTAAAAATTTGTGTTTGAAAGTAATGATTTCATCGTCGTCTAATCCTAATTATATGCGAGTTGACGACAAAAGCTGTTGTGTAGGTATAAATTATGCGGTCAAAGAACTTTGCCGGTATTTGATTTACTCAGGTTGCACAATCCTTAATGCTGGGAATTATGAGGACGATGGGTTTAATCGAGTTATCCTTGAGCAGATTAAAAAATACTCTAAGGTTAGCGATAATTGCGTAAGATGCATTCATTATGTAAATGGCTATCGCAAAGTGCATGAATCCGAAAAATTCAATAAATTTGTTAATGAATTTGCAAATCAAAAAATTAAATTTATGGAACTTTCCGAAGACGCAACGTCAGACGACCAGGCTTTAAAGTTAATGCGTGAAAAAATTACCGACGATGCGGATATTCAAATTGTAGTTGGGGGAATGATAGGTAAAAATAAGAGTGGAATTGAAAAAGAAGTGGAGCTATGTATAGAAAAAGGTAAAAGCATATATCTTTTGGGCGGTTTCGGCTTTAATACAAGAATACTGTGTAATAAATATTTAAACAAACAAAATTATACATTGTTAAATAACGGATTATCGCTTGGTGAAAATAAAAAATTAGCCAATATGTATGACATAGGAGACATTTTAAAACTTATTTTCAATGGATTGAAGTCTTTGAAAAAAATAAAATAACAACGAATTATTTTATGAAAATGAAAAAAATTATAAGTTTTTATAGAATTAAAAATTTAAACACAAAATCAAAAAGTCTTTATAACTATCAAATATCTGTAATTAATCAACTAAAAAAAATTTCAGATAAAGTTTTTTTAATAATTTCATTAAAAAATATTGGATTGCAAATTGATGGAGTAGAGGCAATTACAATAAATAATTATGATTTAATAAAAAAATTCTTTAGTGATATTTATAAAATAATTTTTTTAAAAGATACTTTTTTCGGATTTTTTTATGATTTATCAACCATATTAAAAACTTGCGAAAATCCATGTAATTCAATCTTTGGTCTCTATAAATCCAAATCGGAGATTTTTAAAGATTTTTTTATTATAGATGGTGAATTTTTAAATATTAATAAATGGGTTAGTCTTTATAAAAGTGATTTCACTCCACCGCAAAATACAAAATGGTTAATTGATATTGTCGATAAAAATTTGTCATTAGTTAATGACTCTCAAGAGTTAATTGAAAAGTATCATTTACCCTTTTTATCTATTAAATGTTTTTATCAGAACAAAACTACAAGCTTAAATTTTAATTTGGGAAATGAATTGTCAAATACAATAGAATTTATCAAAAATAATGCTTTATACGATATTAATTTAATAATTGATTTTGTTGTAAAAAATATAAATATTGCCCAAATTAAAAATGTTTTGAATTTAAATTTTATAATAGATAGTGATAATAAAGTTGAAGATGTAAGTGATGAAAAAATAGCAATATTTGTTTATTTATTTTTTGATGATTTGTTTGATGAAAGTGTTAAATATTTAAAAAATATTCCTCATTATATAGATATTTATATAGCCACAGATAACGAAACTAAAAAACTTAAACTTCAAAGCCTCACTGCTTGTATAGAAAATAATATAAATTTTTTAATAGTAAATCCAAGAGGTAGAGATATTGCGGCATTACTTGTTGAATTTAAACAATATTTTACAAATTATGACTTTGCATGCTTTATACATGATAAAAAATCGTCCCATATGGGATATACTGTGGGTAAAAATTTTCGGAAATTACTTTGGGACAACACTTTGTATTCTAAAACCTATATAGAGAATATAATTAAAATTTTCAAACAACAAAGCTACATAGGAATGTTAGTTCCTCCAAATGTATATCATGGAAAATATTTTAGTGCTTTCTTAAATTATTGGGGCATGAACTTTCAAAATACAAAAAATTTATTACAAAAAATAGCTGATGTTCCTTGCACAATCGATTCGCCTCCCGTTTCTGTAGGAAGCGTTTTCTGGTTTAGAATATCGGCGCTTAAAAAACTAAATAAATTTAATTTATCAAATAAAGACTTCCCGTCTGAGCCTTTTCCGGAAGACGGATCTATTGCGCACGCAATAGAACGTATTTTCCCTTATATAGCTCAATCCGAAGGATTTTTAACTGCAACAATTTATAATAAATACTTTGCAGCAAATGAGATTTCCATGTTTAGATCGGCATTGTTAGATCTATGTACACTTTGCGCAAAAAATTACTTAAATTATAATTTAAATTTTAAGGAATTTAAAAAATTATTTAAAATTGATAAAAAATAATCTTTATAATTAATTAAATAAATGGCAAATTGAAATTTTTAAATTTATCAGTAAATATTCCATTAGGTTTCCCAATATTTTGTCCAAGTTCCATCTTGTTTGCTTGCTGTTGGAGATCAAGAATCAATTCTTGATAAATAGCATGTTGTTGGTTTCTTTCTCTAATCACTTTTTCAACTTCTCTATTGAGAGTTAGTTCATTAAGTTTTAAAATATTATATTTTATTTGATTAATCCTTTTATCCATTTTGGGTTTATTTGTTTCTTTAATAAGAAGTTCATAGCATTCTATAAACTTTGTTAATGCCACATCCGGTTTATTATTATAATACGCACAAACACCCTCAATTTGAAGCGCTAGACTTACAAATTTAATTGACATCAGCCGATCTAATTCCTCAACTTTTTTGAGATTATTTTCACACAGTTGAATATCTTGTGCGTTATACCTCATAAGATAAGCATCAGCTTGAAGAATTAAATAATGTTCCATAAAAAAACCATCAAAATAATGATATTTGCCTTTATAGCAATATGAAATGCCGTTATGAGCTACTTTTATAGCTTCGTCGATATTCCCACTTATCATCGCAATCATTATTCGTTTATGGTAACTGTTCATGGTTTTTAGATTTAAACGATTATCTTTAAAAGTGAAAAATGCATTCTGAAACATTTTTAAAGCACTTTTACTATTTTTTTTATCATAATATTTTAAATAGCCCAAGTCTGTATAATTTAAAAATTTTATTTCCGCTGCCCAATCTTTTTTTATTTTTTGAAGTTTATCTACATAAGCAAGGGAATTATTAAAAATTTTTTCAGCTTGTATGTCTGAAGCAGTATTATTACTCTGTTTCATTAAATAGCCACCATAACGATTTAAAAAGCAGGATTTAAGAAAAACAAATTCTCCTTGTATATTATTATCTGAATAAAAAGGTGCTTTAATCATCTTATTCATTATCACTTTGGCATCTTCTATTTCTCCTTGGTCACTCAGTAGGTTACAAAAATCTATAATGAACCAACCATAAGATTCAAACAATATTAATTTATCAAAACATTTTTCACATAATCCATATGCATTTCTATAAATATCAATTAAATATTCAGACCCAACTTTTTCTCTAATTGTTCCAGCAATATTTCTAATAGAATTCAAAATTTTAATTTTATCACTTTGATACTGCAATTGACTAAGCAAAAATTTAGAATGTAAAATAAGATATTCTTTTTCAATATTACAAGGTAAATCGCTGAAATTAGTTAATTTGATTATGGCATCCATTTTTTTGTCTGTAAGTTGACACGAATGTAAATTTAATAAATATTCATAAATTAAAAAATAGTATTGACAAAAAGGTGAATATTTATCAAAATTAATTTTTTGTTTATTAATTATGTGTTTTAAAAACAGCCCTGTTAGATCATCATTACCAGTAACTGCAGTTATGAAACATAATTCAACCATATCATGTTCAAATACATAAGATTCATTATCTAAAAAAGCACATTTTAGGAAATGCAATTTGCAAAGTTCCTCGGCAATTGCTAATGAAAGCCCAAATTTATCAAAATCTTTTTTCTGTAATTTACCTAAGAAATGCACTGCCCCCATAATTATTAAGCAATCTTCTTTTTTATTTGGACTCATCAAAACATAATAATCCCAAATTTTTTTTAACGGTAAGCAATTGCTACTACTTTGCTCATTAACTGATGCAACAAAGTCTTTAAACGCTTTAATTTTAACATGATATCCATTATTATCATGTGTAACTAATTCATTCCATTTTAACCACTCTATAAAAATTTTTAAAATATATGGATTTTTACAATATGGTCCTAGTGCTTTTTTTATTTCTTGCGTATCATCTGTCAAATTACATCTCAAAACTTCACTTATAAAATCATCAATATCATCATCTGCCAATTCGCCAAGTTCAAAAATTTGGTAATTTTCATGGAGTTGAAATATTTGCATCAGTGAATGTTGATTTAGTGAACCATTTTCAACTAAATAATCAGTATTTAGTGTCCATATTAAAATAAGTTTATTTCCGTAAATTGCATTTACTTTTGCCAATCTTAACAAAAATTTTAAGATATTAGGACTTAAAAATTGCAAATTATCTATTGCAAGACAAATTTTACCGTGCGTATTATTATTAATTTGATCAAAAAAATATTTGAACTTTATATTATCATCAATTAAAACATACGGGTTATTTAAAATTTCAAGAAAATTCTTATATTTAGAATTAAAGTTTTCATAAATATAATGTTGTGTTTTAACATAATAATCATAAGGAACATTTAACAATTTAAAAAGAAGTTTTTTGAAAATATGTACTTCATTTGAATTTTCTATTTCCCAATCTTTAATATTCAGGTAGACTATTCTTGTCTCATTAATTGCAAAATTTATTAGCAACTCTTGTAAAATTCTTGATTTTCCAGCTCCACTTCGCCCATAAATCAGTAATCCTTTTAACTTATTATTGAATTTTTCTTTAAGCTCATTCCTTATTGCAATACGATTTTTGCCAACATAGTTTGTACTTTTATTATTTGTTATTTTAAGTTCAACTGGTTGTATTACATAAGGTTTTTGTTCTATTTCAAGATCTTTTATTCTAATCTCCGGAAGCATAATACGTTTTTCATCTTTGGATGTCGAAATTTTGTAATAAAAACTAAAATTTTTTTGTTCATGTGCACTCAACAAATATTGATATTTCTCCACCTCATGAAACGCATTGTCAAGTAACTTTATATAATGAAAATTATTTTTACCAAAATCGATTTCTATGGAAAAAACTTGATTTACAAAGTTGTTATTTTTAATTAAAATATCAATTCCGATAATGCTATTTGGACTTACTTGATTAACTGCTTTAGGTATAAGATCCATTTTTTGAGAAACATTATCTCTGTCTAATTTTAGCTCGTAAATATTTGCATTATAAAAACTATCAATTATTATTTGATTAAGGTTAAAATTAGGCAGATTTTCATATTTTGGTTTTAGACTATCATAATGTGCAAGAATTAAATTTTCTAATAACTCATCATCAATTATCCTTACGACTTTATTATCATATTTAAAGAACTTTGTTATTGACTGTCGAGCATTATCGTTTAATTTGCTATAACTAAAAATCAGCACTTCTTTAATATTGTTAATATGTGCATAAATAAGTGTATTTGAAATATCTTTTAAACTGAGTTTTTTTTCATAGTTTTTACATTCGGCCCATAAGGTAAAATTATCGCTAACAAAGACAAAATCTTTTCCACCGTCGTGAGTGATTAAAGTTTTAATCCAAACATCCATTAATTTAAAACTATTTTTTAAAGGCCGATAAGATTTTTTGCTTAATCTGCAATTTTTCTTATACAGTTCTTTTATATCAATCATATGCCATTTTTTATGGCCGTCATATTCGCAGTTTAAAATTTCTTGAATTAGATTTTCAAATTTTAAGCCGTCATGCACATATTTGTTATTTATTATTTTTTTAAAATTGGTTTCAAAAAATTCTTTTAAATACTTCATTTTATTTCTGTTTATTTAAATAATTCGTTGTTATTGGTATAATTTGATGAAACACAATGGTACAGCTCTGCCCAAATCCGCATAAATCAAATCATTCGCGATTAGAAAGTTTTTCTGTGAAGGCTCGTGGGAATTTGCTTAGAAACTCAATTTATGGGATTCTAGGCAAAGAGTGGTCGCTATCGCTTGCTTCTAGCGCGAATCGTATTGTTTTTCATAACAAAAAAATAGCGGAACAGCAAACGCTGTGCCGCCATTCATTCGTGCGTCGGATAGGTTATAAAGTCTAATCAAATTTTTTATCCAAAACCTTTGAAAAAATTATATATTTTATTTAGTAATGGTTGTTTAAAAAAATATTATATGTTAAAATTTTGACGAAAGTATATTTACATGGTAGAAAAAATTGTCTGAAACAGAAATTATATTGCTGGTTTTTGCACTGTGCCTTGCTATTGTTCCGGTAATAATTATTTGTTATTTAATAATTTATAATCGACATTTAAAAATAGTAAAAGAACATAGTGAGTTATATAATGATATTTTATTATTAAACAGTTCTTATAATTTTTATACTGATTTATCAAATCTATACTATTATGTAGATTGTACTTCAAAAAGAAAATTAGATAATTTGTCATTATATGATATTCTAATATCTAAGATTGATAGCAACTTTAATTATTTTACAGACTTGCTGTCAAAAATTCAAAAAAATATTAAAACTTATGAATTATATTTTAAAGAATATAATAAATTATCGTCTAAAATATGCGAAGAAAAAGTAAAAGAACTAAAAATAAAATTCAAAACCTTTATCAATATTGAAAGCAAACTATGCGAAAAAATTAAATTAAATCCAAAATTATCTATAACGATAAAAATTAAGGCTGGTTATACAAGTCCAAAAGGGAGAAATTCATATAGCAAAGATAGGACTTTTCAATATATGGAAGTTCTTAACGCCTATAATGAATATTTAAAATTAAAAAAACAAAAACAAGAGTATTCTTACAAAGTACGAACTGAAAGGGCAAAAATGAGCGACTCTTTAAGATATAACATTTTAAAAAGAGACGGTTTTAAATGTCAAATATGTGGAGCAACAGCAAGAGATGGCGCAAAATTGCATGTTGACCACATTGTGCCTGTTTCAAAGGGTGGAAAAACAGTTGATTCAAACCTTAGAACCTTGTGCGACAGGTGTAATATGGGCAAAAGTGACAAAATTGAATAAAATCTAAAGAGGTTATAATGAAAAACATATTAATAGTGTCGGTAGTATATTGATGAGATAAATTTGTGAACAATTCTCAAGGAATCTGTAAATTATTATTGCAAAGGGTATAACTATGAAACAAAACAAATGGGGATTTTTCTTTTCCATTATATGTACTGTTCTATCTTTAACTGGGTATTTATGTTCTAAATTTATTTGTTTTAATGCCAATTCTGTTTTAGCTGACATTTGTGTCGCAATTTTTAGTAGCTCTGTTTTTGTTGTCATTTTGTCATCTATTGGGTATTTGGTTGAAAAAAACCGCCAAAGAAATTTGATTTTGGATAGTTGCTTTGTAAATTGGCTTGATGTAGATGTAACTTTTGAAAATGGTAATCTCAAATTAGGTATTAAAGAATTAAAAAGTATTCTTAATACCTTGCTAAGCAACCTTATTTTGCTTAAAAACAATTTGCAGGAATACTATAAAGGTTTAATTTTAAAAGATAAAATATTAAAAGATTTAATAAACAAAAAGCTTTATGAGTTATATAAAACCGCATATAAGTTTTTAACTTATCTTGCATATCCAGCTTGCAAAAATGATATGGTAAAGATTAGGTTTGAAAAACTTATGGAACACCATGAAGAGATTTCGGCTACTATAATTGAATGGATGAAACGTAAGAACTTTGAACTTGGTAAGGAGTTTGATTTTGGCGAAAATTTTGTTGCTGAATATGAAAAAGAGACATTGGAATTAAATAAAAATTAAGAACAAATCCGGGCTAAAACTGCTCGGATTTGTTCTTTGTTTTGCTACCTTTAGATAGCCTAACACCCCTTTCTCATATCAAGCGGCTTTCGCGGCAAAAACCGCCGCAGAAAAATGAGAGAGCAAAAAGCGTTTACAAGTCTTGTAAATCCCCCCGACGGAGTAGTTACGAAAACCATAAAATAGAAGCCGCACACGCTAAACTGTACGGCTTAACGGCATAAAAAAACAAAGCCGCTCCCCCAAACTAATGAGGGTTCGACTTTGTTGCTTGTTGGTGACCCTGCCGGGAATCGAACCCGGGATTGAGCCTTGAGAGGGCTCCGTCTTAACCGCTTGACCACAGGGCCATATTAAATTAAATACCTTAAAAGGAGGACTGCAAATCCGATACTTTTCAAGTGCTATGTGATTATAACATATTAAATTATGCTTTGCAAG
>CANRIK010000018.1 GCA_947630705.1 uncultured Clostridia bacterium
TTATATATCACAGAATAATCCGAAAGTTCAACCGTAGTAAAGTTGTCTGTTGCTCCGAAATTCCCATAGGTGTAATTTTCGTTGCATACGGCGACAAATTCGAAGTTTATAAAAGAATCAAGAGTATAAATATTTGCTCTATAATAGAGATCGTCGCCCGTAACACTGTCCGAAGTCTTTTGAACAGTAACGGAATAGAGGGCGTCGTCAATATTAAAGTCAAACTCCTTCATGTCCCCGTCCATTTCTTCCACATTTGAATCGCTTATTTCAAAGTTCGAGTCAAGATAGACGGGAGAAGAGGGCTTCGAAAGGAAAAACAATACGCTTAAAATGGCGACTATCATAGCCACGAACAGACATGCTACGCCGATCAGCCACTTCGAACGGTTAGGCAAAACTTTTTCATGTTCGTCGTTACCTATTTGTTCGAAATACAGATTGAACGCCTGCATATCGCTGTTTTCAATTATCTGCTGTTTTTCCTTTTCGGCTTGTTGTTTTAAAAATTTTTTGACTTTCATAACCCGTTAATATATGTTTACCGCCAACGCGTCGTTTACCTTGGATTGAAAAGTGTAGTCGTATAATCCGTTCGAATTATATATAACTCCCGAGGCCACCGAAAGCAGATGCTTGTCCAATGTGCCGCTCGTGGTGGTATAACTGAATTCTTTGTATCCGAAACCTATCATTATGTGGTTTGCGCTTGAATAGTAGTAGTCTATTGTGTCGTCGTTCTCGTACGTAAACATAGTGCCTACGTTGTAGCCTTCCAGAAACAGAACTATCGGCATGCCCGAGTCGAGATACGATTTTGCGGAGGAATAGCTGAACGAACCGTTCTGCATGCAGGAATAAAAACTTATGGTTTTGCCCTTTTCGCTGCAAAATCTGTTCATTCCGCTTAAAAATTGTTCTTCGGTGGCGCCGTATCCGTCGCCGGTAATGTACTCATATAGTTTTCTTATTGTAGCATTAACCGCGTCGTCCTCCATTCCATATACAAAATAATCTCTTACATATTGTCCGGCTTGATGGTTTGGAATAAGATTTTCGTCAAAGCGGTCGAAATAACCTATTACGTTGCCGCCCGCAATGGAGGCGCAGGAGCCTACTGCCGGTGAATAGACATATTTGGGACATTGCAGAGCAAGCGAGTGGGAGGGCCCTTGTGTTTTTGTGATGTAGGGGATATGAGCCGTTGTTACGTCAATCGGCATGGGCTCGTCATCGCCTGTTGCGTAGACGGTCTCATAATAGTGAATGTCGTCCGTCGGCTGTTTTACTTCGGTCTCGATTCCGACGGGAGCAAACAGCGAGCAAAGGAACACTGCCGATCCTATAATGAGTGAACTTAAATGGAACATTTTTATCTCCTTGAATATTTTATATCTAAATAGACGAAAGAGAAATTCAAAATGTTACATTTTTTCTTTAAATTTTTTGTAAGCCCTGCAAGCCTTTGTCCTTGTATTGCTGTAACTTATATTCAGTTCCGCGGCGATTTCTTTTAAACTGTAACCTTCCCAATAGTACATATAAAGTATCTTTTGAGAGGTTTCATCTAAAAACATAAAGTATTTTTTAACTTCCTCGTCAGTGGGAAGAGCGTTTATGTTGGAAGAGACTTGTAAGTCGTCTATCGGAATTTCCGTATGTTTGCTTCTAATCTCGTCAATCGCCATATTATCGCACAATTTGTAAAGCCATGCAGTAGGAAAATCTACTTTCTGACTGTTATCGACAGAAAGCAACTTCAAAAAGAATTCCTGCGCAATGTCCTCCGCCGAAATCAGATTTCCGAAACGTCTTTTCAAATGCAGAACTATTTGAGGATAATATTCCGAATAGATTTGCTCGAAAGCCTTTTTGCTCTTATTATATTTGCGAAATAATCTGTTAAATTTAGCTTGATTCATTTTTTTGACGTTTTTGAATTAATAATGTAAACTCACGAAAATTTTGTCTTTTAATATTACGTTCGATTGATAATTAATTAGATAATTAATTAAATCAACCATACAAATTATAGAATTTTTTGTCGAATTTGTAAAGTGTTTTTTATTTTCTTTTGCGTTTTGTTGCATTTTAAGTTCAAAATTTTTTTCATTATCCGAAAAAATCGAAATTTTGGAGCTGTCCGACTGCATTTTTAAGCGCAAATCTGTGTTCATATAGTAGCAAGAATGAAGAAAGCGGCGGAGGTTAAATTAACTTTTTTCGTCAAACTATATTTTTTCCGAAAGCTAAATGCGGAGCCGTTTAAGAAAGAAAACGGCTCCGCATTTGATTTTCGTCTTTACTTATATTATCTTTACTTATATTATCTTATATAATATGGTATAACCGTAATTTGTTATAATTTGCGAGTCTCACTTGTTTTCATGACAAAACACTTAACAATAATTCGGGTTGAGCTCTCCGTGGTTGGGTAGGTGTTCTCTTGTGGCAAAATCATAGATCAATTCTTCGGTTTTGGTGCTCATGATTGCGCAAATGTTCTCTCATTACCAAATTGCAAAATAAAAGAACTATATCATCACTGCGTTTGCGGTGATGATATTTTGGTGATCCGTAGGGAATTTGCCGTTTCCGCAAGCGCAGCCTCGGCAAAGCGTCGTTGGCTATGCTTAATCGCGCAAACCTGTTGGTTAGTTCCGACGCACAAATAAATGGCGGCACAGCGTTTTCGCTGTGCCGCCATTCATGGTGACCCTGCCGGGAATCGAACCCGGGATTGAGCCTTGAGAGGGCTCCGTCTTAACCGCTTGACCACAGGGCCGTATTCAATTAAACACCTTAAAAGGAGGACTGCAAATCCGATACTTTTCAAGTGCTATGTGATTATAACATATTAAATTATGCTTTGCAAGCAAAAAAAGGCGTATTAAATAATTTTTAAGAAAGAACCGTTTGAATTTTTCACATAAATTTCTCATATGCCCGACGTTTTAAATTTGACTTTACATAAATATAATACTATAATTGTTAGGTATTATATAAAAAAGGTGAGTCCATGATAAAAACCCTTTTAAAAAGCGTAAGGGAATACAAAATTTCGGCCATTCTGTCACCTGTATTTGTTTCATTTGAAGTCGTTTTGGAGTGCCTTCTGCCTTTTGTCATTACGGAACTCGGAACAGCTATATCTAACAATGTGGGGATGTGGGGAGAGGCCACGTCTTGGGATACTTTGGGAATAGGCCAATACGCCTTGATTCTTGTCGCAATGGCAGTACTTTCTCTGATATGCGGAGCTCTTGCCGGCCTTTTCTGTGCTCGGGCTTCGGCCGGATTTGCACGTAATTTGAGAAAAGACGTTTACTATAAGGTGCAGGAGTTTTCGTTTGAAAATATCGATAAATTTTCTACGCCTTCGCTCGTGACGCGTATGACAACCGATATTACAAACGTTCAGCTCGCTTTCATGATGATTATACGAATAGCCGTGCGAAGCCCTTTAATGATGATTTTCTCTGTCATCATGGCGTTTGTAATGGGCGGAAGTCTCGCATGGATTTTTGTCGGAGTAATATTTCCGCTTGCGGCAATTCTGTTATTGATCATGTGGAAGACCTTGCCGCTTTTCAGACGTCTGTTCCGTAAATATGATAATCTTAATGAATCGATACAGGAGAATGTATCGGGAATAAGAGTTGTAAAGTCTTATGTAAGAGAGGAATACGAAAAGGCTAAATTCGACCGTGCCGCAACCGAGTTGCAGCGCGATTTCACGAAAGCAGAGCGCATACTTGCGTGGAATAACCCCGTTATGCAGCTTTTCTTCTACGGCGTACTCTCAACCGTACTGTTTTTGGGCTCGTACATGATATTCCAGAATACGGGTCTGAATGTTTGGAGCGTTTCTCAACTTATAGTGTACGGCATGCAGATACTCATGTCTCTTATGATGTTCTCCATGGTCTTTGCCATGATAGTAATGTCCATAGAGAGCGGCAGACGTATATGCGAAGTTTTGAATGAGGAGAGTACTCTGCACAGCCCCGAAAACGCCGTAAAAAATGTCGAAGACGGCTCTATCGATTTCGACGACGTTAATTTCAAGTATTCCTCCAATGCGGAGCGAAACGTGCTTGAAGATATAAATCTTCACATTAAATCAGGAGAAACCATAGGAATAATCGGAGGCACCGGTTCCTCAAAGACTTCGCTTGTAAATTTGATATCCCGTCTCTATGACGTCACCGAAGGCTCCGTCAAAGTAGGCGGTAAAGACGTCAGAGACTACGACATCGAGGTTTTGAGAAATCAGGTCGCGGTTGTTTTGCAAAAGAACGTGCTGTTTTCCGGAACCATAAAGGAAAATCTTCGTTGGGGCGATCCCGAAGCTACCGACGAAGAACTCGTAGAGGCATGCAAACTTGCGCAGGCCGACGAATTCATTCAAACTTTCCCCGATAAATACGATACATATATCGAACAGGGCGGCACAAACGTGTCGGGAGGACAGAAGCAGAGGCTCTGCATAGCGCGCGCTCTTTTGAAGAAGCCCAAGATTCTCATACTTGACGATTCGACTTCGGCAGTGGACACCCATACCGACGCGCTTATAAGAAAAGCGTTCCGCGAATATATCCCGTCCACGACTAAAATCATAATCGCCCAAAGAACGTCCTCGGTCGAAGACGCAGACAGAATCGTGGTAATCGACTGCGGCAAAATAGCCGCAGTCGGCACGCATGAAGAACTCCTCGGAACAAACGATATTTATACCGAAGTGTACAATACGCAGAACAGAGGCGGAAAGATACCCTCCGACGAAAGCAAAGCTCAAAACGGAGGTGTCGTCAATGAATAAGCGAGGCGGATTAAAGGCGCCGAAAGGCACGTTGAAACGTACAATAAAAGCTCTGTTTCATTTTTATCCCGTAATGACCACGGTGGCGTTGGCTTGCATTATTTTCAATGCTATCGTCAGCGCGTTGCCTTCGATTTTCATGGAGCGCATATTTACGGTAATCGGAAACGCGTTTGACGTAAGCGCAACTTCGACGCACCCCGGGATAGTTTTGGGCTGGGCGGAAGTCGGCGGCGAGATAACTATGTATATGGTTATTCTCATAAGCCTCTACGTTATTTCTCTGATATCCGGAGCGGTGGATAAACAGCTTATGGCTATAATAACGCAGGGATTTCTTAAAAAAATGCGCGGACAGATGTTCGACGGAATGCAGGATTTGCCTATAAGCTATTTCGATACTCACAACCACGGCGATATCATGAGCTATTACACTAACGATATAGACGCGCTCCGGCAGATGATTTCTCAATCGCTTCCGCAGTTGCTTACGTCGGCGATAATGGTCTTAACGCTCTTCGCCATTATGATGTGGTATAGCTTCTGGCTTACGTTTATTGTTATCGGCTGTGTCTTTATAATTCTGTTGGTAACCAAATTTATAGGCGGCGGAGCCGGTAAATATTTCCTCGGTCAACAGCGCGCAGTGGCCAAGACAGAGGGATATATAGAAGAGATGATGAACGGACAGAAAGTCGTAAAGGTATTCTGTCATGAAGAAGAGGCCAAGGCGGAATTCGACAAGGTAAACGATTATCTTTGCGACCAATCGACAAAGGCAAATACGTTTGCGAACATGCTAATGCCCATCCTCGGCAATATAGGTCACGTATTGTATGTAATAATCGCGCTTGTCGGCAGTCTGTTTGTTATGAACTCCGTCCACAATATCGGGCTTATAACTCTCTTCGGCATCGAAGGCGGAATGTTTACGGTCGCAAACGTCGTATCATTCCTTCAAATGACGAGGCAGTTTTCAAATAATATAAATCAGGTATCCAATCAGGTGAACTCCGTCGTCATGGGACTTGCCGGAGCCGCGAGATTGTTTGCGTTGATAGACGAAAAACCCGAGGAGGACGAGGGTTACGTCACTTTGGTCAATGCAAGAGAGGAGAACGGAAATCTTGTCGAGTGCGCCGAGCGCACGGGACTTTGGGCATGGAAACATCCCCATAAGGACGGCACGGTTTCATATGTAAAACTTGCCGGCGATATAAGAATGGAGGAAGTGGATTTCGGATATACGCCCGAGAAGATAGTGCTTCACGATATATCGCTGTACGCAAAGCCCGGGCAGAAAGTGGCGTTTGTCGGAGCAACCGGCGCCGGTAAAACCACAATTACGAATCTGCTCACGCGCTTTTACGATATTGCAGACGGCAAAATTAGATATGACGGAATAAACGTTACGAAAATCAAGAAATGCGAACTTCGCCGCGCAATAGGCATGGTTTTGCAGGACACGAATTTGTTTACGGGCACGGTAATGGACAATATCCGTTACGGCAAGCTCGACGCAACCGACGAGGAATGTATAGCCGCCGCAAAACTTGCCGGCGCGGACGACTTCATCACGAGGCTTCCGGAAGGTTACAATACGATGCTCCATCAGAACGGAGCCAACCTTTCACAGGGCCAGCGGCAGCTTCTTTCGATAGCGAGAGCGGCTGTTGCCGATCCTCCGGTAATGATACTTGACGAGGCTACCAGCTCCATCGATACGAGGACGGAGGCAATCGTGCAGCGCGGTATGGATAAACTTATGGAAGGCAGAACGGTTTTTGTCATAGCTCACAGACTTTCCACCGTCAAAAATTCCAACGCAATAATGGTTTTGGAGCACGGCAGGATCATAGAGCGTGGCAGTCATGAACAGCTTATAGAGCAGAAAGGCAAATATTATCAGCTCTATACGGGCGCGTTTGAGCTTGAATAAATCGTCAATATTTTTCGGGGCATAGTACAAACTATCGAAAACATACACTATACAACCTGAACTTAAAAGGGGTATAGCGTATGTTTTTTGATTTTATAGGTTTATTGATTTCGAAAATTTTCTTCTTTACCGGATTGGTACAAAATAAGGGAACTTTTCCCAAACCTCTCTCTCCGCAGGAAGAAAAGAAGTATCTCGAACTTGCCAAAAACGGAGATTCCCAAGCGAAGGAGATACTTATAAAGCACAATATGAGGCTCGTGGCGCACGTCGTAAAAAAATATGCCGGAGCCGCCGAAACCGACGACCTTATTTCCGTGGGGTCGATAGGTTTGATAAAGGCGATAAATACCTTTCAGGACGGTAAGGGAACGGCTTTGGCAACATATACTGCTCGCTGTATCGAAAACGAGATACTCATGCTCTTGCGTTCGGGTAAAAAGCATAAGAATAACGTTTCGCTTACGGATCCGGTCGGTACGGATAAAGACGGCAACGAACTCACGCTCATGGATTTGCTCTCCGAAAAAGAAGACAGCGTTTTTTTGCAGGTGGAAAAGAGCGTACAGCGCGAAAAATTTATATCCGTGCTCAAAAAATTTCTTACCGAGCGCGAGTTTACAATAATTTCGTTGCGATACGGACTTTTGGACGGTACCGCGCTCCCTCAACGGGAAGTGGCAAAAAAATTGGGTATTTCCAGAAGCTATATTTCGCGTATAGAAAAACGCGCAATAGAAAAAGCGCGCGAGAACCTCAATAAAGACGATTTCATTACCGATTAACTTGACAAATTAATTATAGTTTTGATATATTTAATTAAACGTATTAATCAGGTAAGGTCATATATATGGATATTTACAGCGAGTTAAAAGAGCGCGGATTGATAGCGCAGGTTACCGATGAAGAAGAGATAAAGAATCTGATAAACGGCGGCGGAGCGCGTTTTTATATAGGCTTCGACCCTACTGCCGATTCTCTCCATGTGGGACACTTTATGGCTCTTTGCCTCATGAAGAGATTGCAGATGGCCGGAAATAAGCCCGTCGTTTTGCTGGGCGGCGGCACCGGTTATATAGGCGATCCATCCGGAAGAACGGATATGCGTTCTATGCTTACTCCCGAAACCATTCGTCATAATTGCGAATGTTTCAAAATTCAGATGGAGAGGTTCATAGAATTCGGCGACGATAAGGCAATAATAGTAAATAATGCGGATTGGCTTTTAAAGCTCAATTATATAGACCTTTTGCGCGAAGTGGGAGCATGTTTCAGCGTAAACAATATGCTTCGCGCCGAATGTTATAAACAGCGCATGGAAAAGGGTCTGTCTTTTCTCGAATTCAATTATATGATAATGCAGTCGTATGATTTCTGGTATCTTAACGAGCATTACGGCTGCAATATGCAGTTCGGCGGCGACGACCAATGGAGCAATATGCTCGCCGGAACGGAGCTTATACGCAAGAAATCAGGTAAAGACGCGTACGCCATGACTATAACCCTCCTCTTGAACAGCGAGGGCAAAAAGATGGGCAAGACGGCAAAGGGCGCGGTCTGGCTGGATGAAAACAAGACGAGCCCCTACGAATTCTATCAGTATTGGCGCAACGTGGACGACGCCGACGTCATGAAATGTATTAAAATGCTGACCTTTATACCCATTGAAGAAATCAGAGAAATGGAGAAGTGGGGTAGCGAACGTATAAACGAGAAGAAGGAAATTCTCGCGTATGAGCTCACCAAATTGGTACACGGACAGGAGAAAGCCGATAAAGCAATGGCGCAGGCGAAGGCGGCCTTCGGCGGTGGGGAGAATCTCCCCGAAAAGGAAATTTCGGTTTCCTCGCAGACGATTATTCCCGTGCTTGTAGCGGCCGGAATCTGCGCGTCCAACGGCGAAGCTCGCAGGCTCATACAGCAGGGCGGCGTCTCCGTCAACGAAGATAAAATTGTCGATATAAACGCGCCCGTAAAGAGCGGAGACATCGTTCATAAGGGCAAAAAAGTTCATATAAGAATAATTTTCAAATAAATGCCGCAGTTTTACAAGTCTTTGCAAGGCGAATACGTCACCCGAAGGGAAATAGAAAAATCCGTATTCATAACCACGTCCCGTCATGTCGTCGGCGAGGAAGAGGCGAGGAAATTCATTTCCGGAATATCAAAAAAATATTCCGACGCAACGCATAATTGCTATGCGTATATTGCCGATAATCTTGGGAATTTTCCGCGTTTTTCCGATGACGGCGAACCGCAGGGAACGGCGGGGATGCCCATGCTCGAAGTTCTTAAAAGCAACGGGCTTTTCGAAGTGTGCGTGGTTGTCACAAGATATTTCGGAGGAATCAAACTGGGCGCGGGCGGACTTGTGCGCGCCTATTCCGGAGCCGTAGCCGAAAATATAAGCGCTGCAAATAAGGTAATATATGAGGCCTGCGCGGAGAGTCTGTATATAACAGATTATTCGAACGTGGACGCGGCGTTAAGATTTTTTGCCGACCACGGAGCCGAGGTCATTTCTGCGGAATATTTAAACGACGTGCGTTTTGTCGCCGCCGTCAGAAAGACAGAAGAACAATCGTTCAACGGTTCGCTTATCAACGCCTTGAACGGCAGGGTTTCAATAGACAGATTGAGAGAATATTTCTTTCCGTTTAAACAAAACAATTAAAAAATAGTCAAACAGAATAATCAAAAAGCACTTAAAAAGCGGAGCCGAAAGGCTCCGCTTTAAGTATTATTGACACTTAATTTCCCTTATCCAACCGTCGGGCGCCGGAATTTTGCCCATTTGAATTCCCGTGAGGGTGTCGTACAGTTTCTTCGTCGTTTCGCCCATTGAGTCCATTCCGGAAGGGAATACGATTTCTTTGCCGTGGTCGTAAATTTTTCCGACGGGAGAAATAACCGCCGCCGTTCCGCACAATCCGCATTCTGCGAATTCGGCTACTTCTTCGAGCTTTACGGGTCTGTGTTCGACTTTAAGTCCGAGATACTTTTCTGCAACATAGCAGAGGGAGCGTCTGGTGATAGAGGGGAGTATACTGTCGGATTTGGGAGTGACAATCGTCTTTTTATCCCTTGTCACGAATATAAAATTGGCTCCGCCCGTTTCTTCGACGTACGTTCTCGTCGCCGGATCGAGATACATGTTTTCGTCGAAGCCTTGCTCGTGAGCGTTCACAATGGCATGCAGGCTCATCGCATAATTCAATCCGGCTTTAATATGTCCCGTTCCGCGCGGAGCCGCTCTGTCAAAGTCGCTCACGCGTATGGTTATCGGTTTGATTCCGCCTTTAAAATAGGGGCCGACGGGAGTCGCAAAAAGTCTGAAATGATATTCCATTGCCGGTTTCACGCCTATAACAGCCGACGAACCGAACATAAAAGGTCTTAAATAGAGAGTTGCGCCGCTTCCGTAAGGCGGAACATATTCTCTGTTGGCATATACAACTCTGTCAACGGCTTCCAGAAATCTATCGGAGGGGAAAGGAGGCATTTCGAGTCTTTTTGCCGATTCGATCATTCTTTCCGCATTGAGGTCGGGTCGAAAAGTAACAATTTTGCCGTCCTCGGTGGTGTAGGCTTTCAAACCCTCAAAGGCCGTCTGCGCATATTGCAGCACTCCGGCACATTCCGTCATAACTATTTTATCGTCTCCCGTAAGAGTTCCGTTGTCCCACTTGCCGTTCTTATACAGGCTTACATAGCGGTAAGGCGTTTTTACGTATCCGAACCCGAGGGTTGCCCAATCTATATTTACAGACATTATTTATAACCTTCGTTAAAAAATTTTCTTTAATTATACAACCGTATATTTCCAATGTCAAACGCGTAGATTGACAAAATTTCGTTGCGGTGTTAAAATAATTCGGAAAAGAGGGGCATATGTCTGAAATTACTTCGATTGAACCGCAGATAAAGGATAAGTCGCGCTGCAATATCTATGTTGACGGCAGATTTTATTGCGGAGTAAAACTCGAAGTCGCAGTCAAATACAGGCTAAAAGCCGGCATGCAAATAGAAAAATCGCAGTTGGACGAAATTCAGTTGGAAACGGAAAAGAGTCAGGCTCTCGATAAGGCCATGACGCATCTTTCCGCGACCATGAAAACCGAAAAACAAATGCGCGATTTTCTCGCCGGAAAAGGTTATGTTGAGGCCGTGCGAGATTATGTGCTCGAACGCTTGAAATACTATAAATTCATAGACGATTATGCCTATTGCCGAGCTTACGCCGACAGCGTTCACGGCAAGGGGAAACGCGCCATAGAACTCGATTTGATAAAGCGCGGAGCCGACAGAACGGCAATAGACAGCGTTCTCTCCGAAACGGAAGATGATGCCTCGGAAGCGTTGAATCTATTGAAAAAGTATATGAAAGGCAAAGAGAGCGACGAAAAAACTTTCTACAAAGCGTTCAGATATCTGCTGTCAAAAGGTTTTGAAACCGATACGGCAAAAGCGGCGCTCGCTGAATTGGGTGAAACCGATGAAGATAATTGAGCTCGACAGCGTGGATTCCACGAACGAATATTGCAAGCGTATAGACTGCGGCGAAGACGTCGTTGTCTTTGCAAAGCGTCAGACGGAGGGCAGAGGAACTCGCGGCAGAGATTTTATTTCGGAAGTAGGCGGATTGTACGTGACTGTCATGCGTCATTATACTCGCTTTCCGGCGTCCGAAGCCTTTAAAATAATGATCGACCACTGCGTTGCCGTCTGCAAAACTTTGGAACATTTTTCTTTGAAGCCCGTCATTCGTTGGGCAAACGACGTACTCATAGACGGCAAAAAGATATGCGGAACGCTCATTGAAAACACTTTCGGCGGCGGCGAGATAGTCCGCTCTGTTGTCGGTGTCGGAATAAACGTAAACAACGCTCTTCCGGAGAGTTTAAAGGATATCGCAACAACAATAACTCAACACGTATCCGCAAAAGTCGGCGTAGAAGAGGTCAAAAAAGAATTTCTCAAAAACATCGGAAGGACATATTCGGTCGAGGATTACAAGAGCTATATAGACTATTTCGGTAAATCCGTTACGCTTATAAACGGAGCAGTCAAAAGATCAGTCGTGGCGTTGGATATTTCCGCCGACGGCAGATTGATTGTAAAAGAGGGCGATAAAATTTTGGAAATAAGTTCCGCGGAGGTCGGTTTAAGAGTTTAATGCAGAGAGTTTTGACTATAAGCCAAATGCGTGCGGCCGATTCTTACACTATTAATCGGTTGCATATTTCATCCGAGACTTTGATGCGCCGTGCCGGAATAGCCGTTGCGGAAGAAGTCGAGAAAGTTCTGAAAGAGCGGAATTTGAGCAGAACGCTTGTGATCTGCGGCACGGGAAACAACGGCGGCGACGGCTATGTCTGCGCCGACGAGCTTATGCGCCGCGGTTACGAAGTAAACATATATGCCTTGAAAGGCAAACTTTCCGAAGACTGCGCGCGTGAAAAAGCAGGATATACGGGCGGATATACCGACGTAATCGAGGGCGATTTGATTGTAGACTGTATCTTCGGTACGGGTCTCTGCCGAGAGGTCACGGGAGAATACGCCAAAGTCATAGAAACGGTGAACGGTCTCGGCAAATATGTTGTTTCCGCAGATATTCCCAGCGGTCTGAACGGAGACAACGGAACGGCGGAGGGTTGCGCGGTTCGGGCGGATACGACGGTAGCCGTGGCGGAGTATAAAACGGGATATTTTTTAAACGACGGCCCCGATTATTGCGGCAAAATAGTAAAAAAGGATATAGGCATAGTGTGTCCGGAGGAGAAACATATTCAGTTTCCGGAAGAGAGCGACATAGCCTTGTTTTTCCCGAAGCGCAAGCGTAATTCCCATAAGGGAACATACGGAACGTCACAACTGACGGCAGGCTCAAAAAGATATATCGGCGCGGCGGCGCTTGTCGCCGAAAGCGCGTTGCGATCCGGTTGCGGATATACAAAACTCAACACGGCAAGCGGAATACGTGCACGGTTGGCGGTTGAGTTTCCGCAGATTATTTTCAACGAAGAACCGGATTTGTCGGCCGATTGTATTGCCATAGGTTCGGGGTGCGGAGTTTCCGAAAATTTATATGCCGAAATATGCCGGTTACTTGAAGAATACGATAAAACTCTGATTATAGACGCCGACGGGCTCAATTCATTGTCAAAATACGGAACGGACGCGCTTCTTTCGAAAAAATGCGAAGTCGTATTGACGCCTCACGTCAAAGAGTTTTCCCGTTTGAGCCGACAGCCCGTTGATAAAATTCTGAAAGACCCCATAGGTTGCGCGCGTCTTTTTGCAAAAGATTACGGCGTAGTCTTGCTTTTAAAGAGCTCTGTAAGCGTTCTCACCGACGGCGAAAGAGTAATGCTTCTCACAAGAGGCAATTCGGCTTTGGCAAAAGGCGGCAGCGGCGATATGCTTACGGGATTTGCATGCGGAACGGTGGCGAGGGGGATAGACGGCTTTGACGGAGCGGCGGCCGCTTCGTTCGTGCTCGGACTTTCGGCAGAAATTTCCGCCTCGGAAAAAACAGAGTATTGCGTAACGGCGAAAGACCTCGTTAAAAATATTCATAATGCCGTGAAGCGCTTGACAGAACAATTCGGTTGTGCTAAAATATCACACGTTGAAAGGGAGTAGTTGCAAGAGCGGTTACGACATGACCGGCATATTGCCCGGAACCGCCCCCGTAAATTATTTCGGGAACAAGACTTTCGACTTAAATTTTGTGAGTTTAAGTCGAAAGTCTTGTTTGTATTTTCAAAGTGTATTTATACCGGAGGTAGAATATGGATTTCAAAGTCATTATTTCGGAGAATATCGGCGCCACATGGGTAGTCAACATAATCTTGCTTATCGTGGGCTTTGTGTTGCTTGTCAAGGGCGCGGACTTTTTTGTTGACGGCGCCGCCGGAATTGCTAAAAAATTGAAGATTTCCACATTCATAATAGGTGTTACCGTGGTCGCCGTGGGAACTTCGGCGCCTGAACTTGCAGTGACAATCGTCGATGCAGTCAAACCGGACGGCGGCTCTGTAATAGTGGGAAACATTATAGGCAGCAACGCTTTGAATATACTTCTCATTCTCGGCATCTCCGCTTTGATTTGCAATTTGCCCTCGGAAAAGACGACACGTATGATAGATATGCCGTTTCTCATATTTGTCTCGGTGCTGTTCCTCATTCTCGGTATCTTCGTCGGCCCTTACGAATTCGGCTATACCGAAAGCGGTCAGCTCTATCTTGAAGGAGTAATGAATTGGGTTTGCGGAATAATTTTGATTATTCTGTATATTGCGTTCATGATATACAACATAATGCTTGCGCGTAAACAGTCGAAGGCGGCGCTCGAACATGCGGCGGCGGTATCCATGCCGACGACCGTAGAGGCCCCTGTTTCTTACGACGGCCTTAAATGGTATCAGAAATTCGGACCTTGGTATGAGCAGATGAAACTCAAAACTTGGTTTTTGGCGGTAATTGCCGTATTCGGTTTGGGAATGGTAGTGATAGGCGCACAGCTTGTTGTCGATTCCGCGACAGTCGTAGCGGAAAATCTTATGAATATTCCGACGGAAATAGTCGCTATGACCGTTGTGGCCTTCGGAACGTCTTTGCCCGAACTCATAACCTCGGTTTCTGCCGCAAGGAAGGGAGACGTCGGCATAGCCACCGGAAACATTATAGGCAGCAATATAGCCAACATTCTTCTTATTGGCGGCGTTGGCGCGCTGTGCACGGGAGTGCGCGGTATTCCTTTTACGATGGAAGGAATGGTAGGAGGAATAGTTTCCGTCATAGCCGCTCTTCTGATTTTCTGTTTTACCGTATTCAGCAAGTCGAAAAGTCTCGGCAAGATAGCCGGCGGAACAATGCTTGCATGTTTTATAGTATACTATGTATTCATTTTTCTGAACCAGTACGTACTTCACGTATATCTGCCTGCCGATACGGCGGAAAATATAATACAAACAATAGCCTGCGTATAAAAACGTTGTCTTATGTCAACAATATCTTATAGGCAGTACATATAATAAAATATACCCTGCCGAAAAAGAGGTTGATATGACAATAAAGCGCGGAGAACTCTACTATGCCGACTTATCGCCGGTTGTAGGCAGCGAGCAGGGAGGCGTTCGTCCCGTACTCGTAGTGCAGAACGACGTGGGCAATAAATATTCGCCCACCGTAATAGCGGCGGCGGTAACAAGCAAGATAAACAAGGCAAAATTGCCAACCCATATCGAACTTCCATCAGCGTCATACGGATTGCAGAAAGACAGCGTAATACTTTTGGAGCAGATACGCACGCTCGATAAACGCAGATTGAAAGAGCGGATAGGCGAACTTCCGACTGCGACCATGTCGAGGGTGGATAAGGCAATTCTGATAAGTTTGGGATTTGTAAAACAATAGTTTTAAGGCGTTGCGTCAATTTACGCAACGCCTGTTTTTCTTTTTTTGATTGCAAATTGCTCTCATTCGCGCAAACTTAATTGACAAAAAATGCTCTTTAATATATCATATATTCAGGTATGTTGAAAACGAAGTTAAAACCCAATATAGGTATCAAAAGCATAATACTTATAGTGTTCTGCGGCGCACTTATAGCCGCGGATCTTTTGACCAAGCACTTCGAGGAAGCATGTCATTGGGATTTTGTCATAATACCCGGGTTTATAGAAGTTTTCGGCAATATCCGCAATCCGGGCTGTGCATTCAGCTTTCTGGATGATAATCCGCAAATAGGTCAGCCAATTCTCATTTCGTTCACAATGATAATGCTCGTATTTCTTGTGTTCGTGTTTATTGTCGTGCCCGAGCGGTTCACGGTCATGAAGGTTGCCATTTCAATAGTTATCGCCGGAGCGATAGGCAATCTGGTGGACAGATTTGCCTTGCGCGAAGTGAGGGATTTTATCGGTCTCAATATGTTCTTTAACCCTTCGAGTCTCGTTTATTGCAATCTTGCCGATTTCTTCATAGTTATCGGCGCGGCCATGGTCGTCATAGATATGCTGTTTTTCAGTGAAATTGCCGTGTTCCCTCTCACTAAAAAAGCCAAGGCGGCTCAGGCGGCGCGGCGAGCCGAAGAGGAAGCGGAGAGTAAAGCCTTACAGCCAAACGCCGAGGCAAGCATCTCCGTATCCGAGGATATTTGCGAGGCTTCGAAGGAAGAGGAGAACGAAGTCGGAAGTTCCGGAGCAAAAGAAGATACGCAAGATAAAGACGGGAACGAAGAGCAATGAAGAAGAAAAACATAATCGCGCGAGAGTCATGTTCTCGCGCCGACGTTTTTATAAGCGAAAATATCGAAGGCTATACCCGTTCTTCCGTAAAAAAACTCTTTGAAAGCGATCATATCCTCATCAACGGTAAAAGAGCAAAACCTTCGCAACCTATTTCGGTCGGCGACGAAATCGACGTTACCTTGCCCGACGCGGTTGCGTACGAGGCGAAGCCCGAAGATATCCCCTTGGAAATAGTGTATGAGGATGAGGATCTTGCGGTAGTCAACAAGCCGCAGGGCATGACTGTGCACGCAGGCAACGGCAATACCGAAGGAACTCTCGTAAACGCTCTGCTTTTCAGACTCAATAGTCTCAGCGGAATCAACGGAGTTATGAGGCCGGGAATAGTTCACAGAATAGATAAAGATACATCGGGACTGCTTGTGGTCGCCAAAAACGACAGAGCGCATTTGGGACTTTCCGCACAGATTGAAAATAAGACATGCCGCCGAACGTACGTGGCGCTGTTGGAAGGAATTGTCAAAAACGACGAGGGAAATATTACGACATACATAGGTCGTCACCCTCAAAACAGGATAATGATGGCCGTGGTATCTCCTGAAAAGGGCAAACTCGCCGTCACCGATTATAAGGTATTGGAGAGATATAAGCAGGGATTCACCTTATGTAGATTTGATTTGCATACGGGCAGAACCCATCAGATACGCGTACATGCGCGGTATATGGGGCATCCTGTGGTCGGAGATCCGGTTTACGGCGTCAAAAAGCAGAAATTTGCTCTCGACGGACAGCTGCTGCATGCGTGGAGACTTGAATTCATTCATCCCGTTACGGGCAAACCCATGAGTTTTGAAGCGCCCATTCCGAAGTATTTTGAAAATGTGCTCTCCAAATTGGATAAAATCTGATTTTCCCTTGCAAAAAAATTCTTTAATTGATATACTTTAACCGAAATTTTATTATGGAGCTTAAATATGTCGAAGAAAAATAAAAAAGAGGAACGGGAACGCGATAATTCCGAATCCGAAAAAAAGCATAGGAGGAGCCGTGCGGAGAGGAGACCTTCAAATGCGTCCTTCTCAAAGTTCTGCGCCTTTTGGGGAATAACCTTTGCCGCACTTCTGTTTTTGATAAACGGAATTCTTCAAATGCTCGTGGAAGTGTTCGGCGTCAACCCGGGCGGTATCTATGATTGGATATCGGCGCTTGATTTCGTCTCCAAACTCGCATTGCTTTTTGCTATTGCAGTGCCGGCATACGGCTATGTGAGCAATAAACGCTTGGTTTGGAAAATAATTTACGTGGCGGCAATCGTATTTTACGCATGCTTCTGCATTTACAGACTCTTTTAAAAAATTAAAAACAGCGGTTTAGAATGGCAAATCCTTTGGTTGCGATAGTCGGACGTCCGAATGTTGGGAAAAGTACTTTTTTCAATAAGGTCGCCGGCAGAAAAATTTCAATAACGGAGGACAGGCCGGGCGTCACGCGCGACAGACTGTATGTTGACGCGGAGTGGCGAGGCAAGTCCTTTACCATGGTAGATACCGGCGGCATAGAAATGCGGTCGGAGGATATCATGTGGCGAGAAATCAAGAATCAGGCGGAAATTGCAATAGAGACCGCGCAGATTATATTGTTTTTCGTGGACGGCAAAGAGGGGCTCACTTCGTCCGATTACGACGTTGCGGACAGACTTCGCCGCTGTAAAAAGCCCGTCATACTCGTCGTAAACAAGGTGGACGAGTATTCCGAAGACAAGATATTCGAATTTTATTCGCTCGGTTTGGGCGAACCTTATCCCATTTCGGCCGAGCACGGAACGGGGATAGGCGATCTTCTCGACGAAGTGGTAAGCTGGTTCGGCAAAGGCGAAAACGTTGAAGACGACAGCCTTAAAATCGCAGTGGTCGGAAAACCTAACGCCGGCAAAAGCAGTCTTGTAAACAAATTGCTGGGTTTCGAGCGTTCCATAGTTACCGACATGGCCGGAACGACTCGCGACGCCATAGATACGGTATTCTCTTATAACGGTCAAAACTATACGATAATAGATACCGCCGGAATAAGAAAAAAGAGTCGGGTAGACGACAATATAGAGTATTACTCCGTAATGCGCGCCTTCGACGCCGTGCGCCGCGCCGACGTCTGTCTCCTTGTAGTGGATTGTACGGAAGGTTTGACGGAACAGGACACGAAGATTATAGGGTACGTGCACGAACAGGGCAAACCTTCGCTCATTGTGATGAATAAGTGGGATTTGATTGAAAAGGACGCAAACACCATCAACAAATTTCAGAAACAGCTTGAAGAGGATCTCAAATTTATGGATTATTTCAAGTCTGTTTATATCTCCGCAAAAACGGGATTGCGTACGGAAAAATTGCTTTCTCTTGTCAACGAGGTCTATGCTCATGCTCACAATCGTATACCTACCGGAATGCTCAACGACGTAGTGGCCGACGCCGTACGAATGGGAGAACCGCCGTCTTATAACGGAAGGAGACTGAAAATCTACTATGCGTCGCAGGTTTCGGTGGCGCCTCCGACTTTTGTGCTGTTCGTGAATTCAAACGACCTCATGCACTTTTCTTATGAAAGATATCTTGAAAACATACTTCGCAGAAATTTCGATTTCTCGGGTACTCCGATTAAAATAATTACAAGGGAGAGGAGCGAACAATGACAGAACTCTCTTTTTATGAAAGTTGGTATTGGTTTTTGTTGGGCGGAATAGTTTCTTATTTTATCGGTTGTTTCAATTTCGCCGTTCTCATTTCCCATTTCAAAAACAAGGATATCCGCGATATGGGCAGCGGCAATCCCGGGACCATGAATATGACGCGCAGTTTCGGACTTAAATTCGGAGCCATAAACTTTTTTTGCGACGTTTTGAAGGGCGGTATTCCGGCGCTCGTCGGCTGGTTGATTTTCAGAAATTATATCTTTGAGGGAACAAATTTCGTAGTTTCGGATTTTGCACGCTATCTCTTCGGAGTGATGGTTATAGTAGGTCATATTTTCCCCGTAACCATGAAATTCAAGGGCGGCAAGGGCATTGCTTCCACAATGGGAATGTTTCTCTTTGCCATTCCTTGCGAACGTTGGTGGTACGTGTTTATCGTAGTTGCGTTTCTCACATGCGTATTGCTCTACATCGTTTTTACGGAAATGGGCAGCATGGGTTCGCTTCTCGGAGTGTCGGGTTTGAGTATCTTTCAAGCGGTTGTTATTATTGTCAGATACAGCGGAGCATACGACGTTTGGTTAATTGTTACTCTCATGCTCATATTGGCAATCAATCTTTTAACTTGGATTGCGCACAGAAAGAACATATGGCGTTTGCTTGCCGGAGAAGAACATCGTACTTCCGTGCGCAAGCATAGGCGTAAGGCATAAAAAAATCGCGCCGCCGAGCATAGGCACGGCGGCGCGGAATTTGAATTTGAAATCCGATTTATTTTTTGATTTGGTCGTCCGGAGAATTTTTTAATGAATTTATAACGTATTCTATCTGCGGATTGCTCTTTAAAAGCTCCGAAATAAAATCTTCATACCATTCGGGTTTGACAATTATCACTATGAACGTGCCGTCTTTGAAGTGTGCGGTAAGTTTATCGGTTGAACGGTCGAGAACAACTTTTTCTATATTGCTTATTTTAAACTTGCTCTTGATTATTCCGAAGCTGGTTTTCAAAACGTCGCCGGATACGGAATAATAAGAGGATAAAAGCAGACTTATCAAAATGACCAGAAGGAGCACGGAGACTATAAACATGGCCACATATCCTATTATCGAATAGCTCACGCTGGTTTCAAGGGAATAGTCTGTGGTTATCACGTTGTAAAGAGTTATTGCAAAGGCCGCGACGGCGAGAGCAATGCCGGCGTAAATAAAGGCCAAAGTAAGTTTTGAAAATCTGAACTTGAAAATTTTCATAAGGATATTATAGCCCAAGCGCAAGCAAATTGCAACAAAAATTTTGTCGTTGAAAATTCGGACAAGTCGAAAGTCCGATTTAAATATTACATTTACATTGCTGTAAGGAAATAATTATGGTTAAACTTATAAAAAGCGGAGTCTACTATATGGACGGCAGGCTTGTGAAAGAGAATGTCGCGTTTATGGTAGAGAGCAAAAAACAGGCGGCTATAAAGGGCACTATGTCTTACGCCGTTTTGAAAACGCATAACAAAGGCGACGAAAGCAATCTCAAAATCGGCTTTGACGCTCTCGTTTCGCACGACATAACTTATGTCGGAATAATTCAGACGGCAAAGGCCTCCGGACTCAAAGAGTTTCCCGTTCCGTATACTCTTACAAACTGCCATAATTCGCTTTGCGCAGTCGGCGGAACCATAAACGAGGACGACCATCTCTTCGGGCTGTCCGCGGCGAAACGTTACGGCGGCAATTTTGTGCCTCCGCATCTTGCCGTAATACATCAATATATGCGTGAATGCGAAGCGAAATGCGGAGCAATGATTCTCGGCTCCGACAGTCATACCCGATATGGAGCTCTCGGCACTATGGCCGTCGGTGAAGGCGGTCCGGAGCTTGTAAAGCAACTTCTCGGACAGACTTACGATATAAAACGTCCGGAGGTGATAGCCGTATATTTGAAAGGCAAGCCTCAAAAGGGAGTGGGCCCTCACGACGTAGCCATAGCGCTTGTTGCCGCAACTTTCAAAAAAGGATTCGTAAAAAATAAAATTCTCGAATTTATCGGCCCGGGAATAAAGAATCTCTCTATGGATTTCCGTTGCGGAATAGACGTAATGACGACGGAAACCACCTGCCTTACGAGCATATGGGAAACGGACGGGATTACAGAAGAGTTCTATAAATTGCACGGTCGAGAAAACGACTTCAAACCGATGCATCCCACGCAGCCCGCGTATTACGATGGCGCAGTCGTAATAGATTTGTCGCGTGTCGAGCCGATGATCGCGCTTCCGTTTCATCCGTCCAACGCCTATACCATCAAAGAATTTTTGGAAAATGCCGATGATATTTTGGCCGAGGCGGAAAACAAGGGCAATCAATTACTCAAAGGAAAGGGTACATTCAATCTGCGCGATAAATTCAAGGACGGCAAACTGCACGTTTCGCAGGGCATTATCGCCGGTTGCGCCGGAGGAAGTTATGAAAATATTGCCGAAGCCACTGAAATATTGCGCGGCGGAAGTTGCGGAAACGGCGAGTTCTCTTTGAGCGTATATCCGCAGAGCCAGCCTGTTTTTAAATGTCTTGCCGATAACGGTTATGTATCCGAGCTTATTTCGACGGGCGCCGTTTTGAAAACGGCGTTCTGCGGTCCCTGCTTCGGCGCTGGCGACACTCCGGCAAACGGAGGACTTTCCATACGTCATACGACCCGTAACTTTGAAAACCGCGAAGGAAGTAAACCCTCCGAGGGTCAACTTGCCGCGGTCGCTCTCATGGATGCGCGCTCTATTGCGGCGACGGCGGCAAACGGCGGAGTTCTCACGCCTGCCACCGAGGTCAGTTACGTAAAAAAGATAAAGAAGTACTTTTTCGATAAATCGATATATGAAAACAGAGTATATCACGGCTTCGGTAAACCGGATATTAACGCAGAACTCGTTTACGGCCCGAATATAGCCGACTGGCCCGAGCAGATTGCTTTGACGGCCAATATGCTCATGAAAGTCGTATCCGTTCTGAAAGACCCCGTAACAACTACCGACGAACTGATTCCTTCCGGAGAAACTTCGTCGTATCGCTCGAATCCTCTGCGTCTTTCGGAGTTTGCGCTTTCACGTAAAGATCCGCTGTATGTGTCGCGAGCAAAAGAAGTAAAGCGAGATGAAGAAAAAAGAAGAGCCGAGGGAGTTCTCCCCGAAAATATTCTCGGCGAAGTGGGGATATCCGTACCGAAAGATACGCTATACGGAAGCGTCGTGGTGGCGGTGAAGCCGGGCGACGGTTCCGCGCGCGAACAGGCGGCTTCCTGCCAGAGAGTACTCGGCGGCGTAGCAAATATCGCTTCCGAATACGCCACGAAGCGTTACCGCTCCAATCTGATAAATTGGGGAATGTTGCCGCTTACATGTAAGAACTTGACATTTGCAATAGGTGATTACATTTATATAGAAAATATAAGGAGCGCGATTTCGGGGAACAAACCGGTCATATCGGCGAAACTTATATCGGGCGGCAAAGTCAAAGACATAGAATTTGAAACGGGACCGCTTACGGAGGAGGAGAGGAGAATTATTCTCGAAGGTTGCCTTATAAATTACAACAAGAAAAAATAACCGGATATAACAAACGGGAGTTCCGCAGGTACGGAACTCCCGTTTTGTCGATTAAAATAAAATCAAAAAAATAATAAATCATCTTAAAGCGCGGCCTTGGGTTTTAAAGGCATTTCGTCGCGTTCAAAGTGCGAAAACGGCACTTTGAATCTGAATTCATGATTGCAATCTCTGTCTTTTTCCGTCTGCGAATCCGAACGGCGGCCGTTATTGCTCTTGTTCTCCTCAATATTTTCCTCTGATTTTTCAATTTTGGCGGCTGTCGGACTTTCATCGGTATAGTTGCGCGTTCCGGCGGCCCAACCGGACGCAAAAATCACCGATAGACTTAAAACCGAAGCGATAAAACAAATAAACTTTTTCATGAAAACAGTATGTTTATTTTAAAAACGCTTATGCAAAAAGTTGCAAAACGCATAAAAATTATGTAGAATAATGTTACCTGAACGTAAAGAGCAATCTGAGGGCGAAGGACGATTATCTACTGTCGGAACAAATTTGTTTCCGCGGCGTTTTCCGTTCTTTCCCTCCAAGCAAACGGAGGATTTTTTATGTCTGCAAACAGAATAGCCGTAATAAGCATAATAACCGAAGCAAGGGAACAGAGTCCGAAAATAAACGCTGTTTTATCGGAATTCGGTGATTTTATAATAGGAAGAATGGGAATACCGTATAAAGAGAAGTCCGTGTTTATTATAAGCGTGGCCGTTGACGCTCCGACGGAAGTCATTAATACCATAACCGGAAAAATAGGCCAATTAAACGGCGTAACGGCAAAAACTTTAATGGCTAAAATCTGAAAATTTTTGAGGTAAAGGAAAATTCCGATACCGAAAAGGAGAATATATGAAAAAGTTTTTATCAACACTGTTTTGTACGGCTCTTGCCGCGTTGACTGCGGTATTTTTTGCCGCCTGCAACGACGGGAACTCACCCGAGCTCGTAACGCTTAAAGCCGTTCCTTCGGCAGCCGAGGTCATTGCTTCGGACGACGTGGATTATTTCGTCGTTCCCGAACCCGCGGCGAGCGTGCGCGTCAAGGCAACCGCCGGTTCGGATAACAAACTGAACCTTGTCGGAGATTTGCAGGAGCTTTACGGCGGAGACAACGGCTATCCGCAGGCGGTCATAGTTGCAAAAAAGAGTATTTTGGGAAGCGAAACGGAAAAATTCGTCAACGCGTTAAATGCAAGTATAGACTGGGTGAAAGATGATTCCACCGAAATTTCGGATATCGTGACTGCGGTCAAAAATCATTTGCCCGACGGCACGACGCCCACTTTCAGCGATAAGAATCTTAACGGCCAAGTGATTTCGCATTGCGGAATAAACTTTACGGGAGCAGCGGAAGGGAAAGAGGAGGTAAAAACCTTTCTTACGGCGTTGAAGTCCGTTCAGCAGGATGTCAACGATGAGCCGTCCGACGCCTTTTTCCTTCAATCGTATCCGGAAGAATCCAACATGCCTGCCGAGATTTCGGTATTTGCGCCCGACGGAGCTCCGGCGCTCGTGCTCGCCGGCCTCATGTCCGGAGCGGTAGAAACTACACAAGTTGCGCAAACGATAAATTACAATATAGTGAGAGCGGAGGAAATAGGGGTGCATGTGAACGGCCAGAATCCCGACGCCGATATCTGTATTCTTCCCGTAAACGTTGCGGCAAAGAGCCTCGGAAGCGGCGAAAAATATGTAATGCTCGGAACGGTAACTCACGGCAATCTCTATATTTTATCCGCCAAATTCGACAAATCGATTACAAAGGATAATATAGCCGAATTGAAGGGAAAAACTGTCGGCGTTGTAAATCTTGCGGCGGTGCCCGGGCTTACGTTCAAGCTCATTTTGAATAAATACGGAATTGAGTACTCCGACGGTACGCAGTCCTGATGAAAAAATTTTTTTCCGAAAGAAAACTGAATATAATCATTTCCGTGTCCGCCGTTGCAACGATGTTCATCGTATGGGTAATAGCCTATTATTGCGTCAAAAACGACTATATAATTCCGTCAGTCGGCGATACGTTTATAAGCATGTGGAACGATTGTATCTGCGCTCCGTCGTTTTGGGCGGCGTTCGCGAACACGTCTCTGCGAACGTTGCTGGCGTTCGTAATTTCTTTCGTTCTCGCCGCGGCGCTCGCATGCGTTACCGCTCTCTCCGAAAAAGCGGCGGCATTTATTATGCCGTTTATGGTTTTTTTGCGCACTTTGCCGACAATGGCGGTAATTTTGGTTCTCCTTCTATGGACAAATCCGCGCGTTGCGCCGATTATAGTGACAGTGCTGGTTTTGTTTCCTATGATTCATGCCCGTCTGTATGCCGCCATAAGCGGAATTGACGGCGGAATAAAGCAGTTTATAAAAGTTTACAACGTGCCTAAAAAGCGCGCCGTTTTCAAAGTATATCTGCCGCTCATTGCGCCCGAAGTGCTCTCGCAGACGGGCGCGGATATTTCGCTCGGCTTGAAAATCATGGTTTCAGCAGAAGTTCTTGCCGGAACTTTCAGAAGCCTCGGCGGAATGATGCAGGAATCTCGGCTGTTCGTGGAAATTCCGAGGCTTGCCGCTTTGACTGTCTTGACGGTACTTGTCGGATTGGCAGTGGATATCGCCTTTTCACAGCTTGCGCGTCTGACATATAAGTGGAGCAAAAAGGAGGGAGTAAGATGATCAGAATCGAAAATCTCTCCAAGAGTTACGGAGAAAAAATTATTTACAAAAATTTCGACCTCGATTTGGAGGAAGGCAAAATAACCTGTCTCATAGGCAGCAGCGGCAGCGGCAAGACCACGCTTTTAAACGTTATTGCCAACATAACTCCTTACGAGGGCGCCGTGCCTACGCTGAAATGTTCCTATATATTTCAATCGCCCACGCTTGTTCCCAACTTAACCGTATCTGAGAATCTTGCGCTTGTGTGCGACGACTCCAAAGCGGTAGCGGAAATGATTGAACGCGTCGGCCTTGCCGGTAAAGAAAATAGTTTTCCGATAAATCTTTCGGGAGGGGAAGCGCAGAGAGTGGCGATTGCGCGTGCGTTTCTCTATAAAAGCGATATCCTTCTTATGGACGAGCCGTTTACCTCTTTGGATTTAAAGACGAAAAAGCAAATGGTGGAGCTGTTTTTCGAAATATGGAAAAACGACGGAAGGACGGTGCTTGCGGTCACGCACGATCCCGACGAGGCCGCCGCCATATCTCAAAGAATACTTCATGTGGACGGAGGAAGAATAACGGAAGATTTCGTTCCCGATTCTCCCGTTCCGCGCCCCTTATATAAAGGTAACGAATTGCGTGACAAATTAGTGCAAATGCTTACAAATCGTTGATAATAATTAATTTATTTGCTTGACTTTGCTTTTTTGTGACTTTATAATAATTATTGTAAAAACAGCAAGGAGAAAAAAATGAAAAAATTTTTCAGCGAATTCAAGGCGTTTATTCAGCGCGGAAACGTTATCGATATGGCTGTCGGCGTCATCATAGGCGGCGCTTTCAGTGCAATCGTAACGGCATTGACGAATAACATTTTAATGCCGATCATCAATTATATTCTGTTGGCGATTACGGGCGGTCAGGGACTCGATAAAATCTATACTTATTTAAGCAAAGTATATGAAGTAAACGACGCCGGCGAAATTACGCAAGTTGTCGATCTTACAAAGTCAATCTATATCGATTGGGGTGCGTTTATCACTGCCATCATCAATTTCCTGTTGATTGCACTGGTTCTGTTCCTTATAATAAGATTGATTAATTCTCTGCATTCGGGCGCAGAAAAGCAGAAGGGCAAATATGCGCCTTTATCCAAGGAAGAGGTAAAAGCTCTTAAAAAAGACGGCAAAACGAACGAAGAAATTCTTGCGGCTGCCGCCGCTCGCAAGGCCGAAATCGAAGAGGCCGAGAAGAAAGCCGCCGAAGAAGCTGCGGCCAACGCTCCCGAAACCGAACAGAAATTGTTGTCCGATATCCGCGATTTGCTCAAATCGCAGCAGAGCGCAAATAAAGAATAATCACATCAAAAACAGCCGTCCGCAGTATGTGCGGACGGCTTAAATTTTTTCGCGATTGAGAAAGTTTTCGATTTGTCAACTGTTTGAGGGGCGTTTTGCCAAATTTTTATAAAATTTATTTTATAAATCTTCTCTCAAACATTTTTATTTTCACAATATCTTGTGTTATAATGTTTTTAAGACTTGAAAATGTTGTATCATACAACGAAGAAACTGAATCCGGAGCGATAGGCCAGATAGAAGAGGTAGACGTTTATTACTCCTATAACGGGCATTAAAATCATAAACAGCATGTTTTTCAGTCTGTATTTCATTATGAACATGCTCACGTAAATTGCTATTGCTCCGCCGAGAATGGCGGTAAGAATCAATTTGCCGTCGCCTGTCGTCGGGGTCTGGTTGTCGCTGTACTCGTCGCGTTGCGATTTGATAAGCATTACGGCGTAAAAATTAACTGCCACAATGTATACGGTATAGATGATATACAGTAATACCATACATTAAGTATACCGCAAAAATTATTTAAAAATACGGAGAAACCTATGGGTAAAATTGCAATAATAATGGGTAGCAAATCGGATTTCGGAGTGGTCAAGCCGGCTTTGAACGTGATTAAAAGTTTCGGTGTGGAATGTGAAGTGCACGTCATTTCGGCGCACCGTACGCCGGAGGAGGCCCACAACTATTCGCTTACTGCAAAAGAACGCGGCATAGAGGTTATAATCTGCGCCGCCGGTAAAGCGGCGCACCTCGGAGGAGTTATAGCGGCAAACACCGTTTTGCCGGTAATCGGTCTGCCGGTAAAAACGGACATGATGGGAGGATTGGACAGCCTCCTCTCAATAGTACAGATGCCCTCCGGAATACCCGTGGCCACTGTGGGCGTAAACGGCGGAGAGAACGCCGGCTTGCTCGCCTTGCAGATTCTCGGAATAAAATATCCCGATATAGCCGCCAAACTTGCGGACTATAAAGCAAAAATGAGAGATAAGATAAACTCCGACGACGTCGCTTTGCAGTCGGAGCTTGAAGATTAAATTTTCCCACAGTATTTTTCTGTGGGTTATAACTTTTTATAATACCGATTTTTTCGGCAGGATTTATTAAATTTTAAAGGAGAAAACATATGCAGAAAAAGGAACAGCTCTACGAGGGCAAAGCAAAAAAGGTATATGCTACCGAGAACCCCGACTACGTAATCGTATCTTATAAGGACGACGCAACGGCGTTCAACGGGCTCAAAAAGGGCACCATTGCCGGCAAAGGCGTAATCAATAACAAAATGAGCAATCTCATGATGTCCATGCTTGAAAAGAAAGGTGTTCCCACGCATTTCGTAGAACAGATTGACGACAGGAATACGGTTGTTAAAAAAGTACAGATAGTTCCTCTCGAAGTTATAATAAGGAACGTTGCGGCAGGCAGTTTTTCAAAGCGATACGGTGTGCCGGAAGGTACTCCTTTCAAGTCTCCCACAATAGAATTTTCATATAAAAACGACGAGCTCGGCGATCCTCTTATAAACGATTATCATGCGCTTGCTCTCAATCTTGCCACGGCGGAAGAGATCGATACCATCAAAAAGATGGCGTTTGCCGTAAACGACGCTATGAAAGCTTTCTTCAAAGAACTGCATATCGACCTTATCGATTTCAAGCTGGAATTCGGAAGATTCCACGGTCAAATCGTGCTTGCCGACGAAATTTCTCCCGACACGTGCCGCTTTTGGGAAGCCGACAGCTGGGATACCACAAAGCATGTAAGCCTTGATAAAGACAGATTCCGTCGCGATCTCGGCGGCGTTGAAGACGCATATCAGGAAGTTTTCAAGCGCTTGACGGGAGAATAATTTATGGGTGGATTTTTCGGCGCAGTCAAAAAAACAGACGCCGTTTTCGACGTTTTTATAGGCACCGATTATCATTCGCATCTCGGAACGAAGAGGGGCGGCATTGCGGCGTATAACGCGGAAATCGGATTACAACGTGAAATACATAACATAGAAAACGCGCCTTTCAGAACGAAGTTCGAACGCGTCGTTACGGAAATGAAGGGCAACGCCGCCATAGGCTGTATAAGCGATACCGATCCGCAGCCGCTCATAATGGTTTCAAAGGTCGGTACGTACGCCATTTGCACTATCGGCATTATCAATAATGCGGAAGAGATTATGAAAGAAGTGCTCGGTTATGGCGGATATTTCGACGCCATGACGGGCAGTAAGGTAAATGCTAACGAAATGGTGGCGGCGCTTATAAACAGCCAAAGCAATTATGTCGAAGGTATTCGCTATGCCCAGCAAAAAATCGACGGCACCGCTTCTATATTGCTCTTGACAGACAGAGGCACTTTGATTGCCGCACGTGATAAAATGGGCAGGCTTCCCGTTCAGATAGGCAAGAGCGACGAAGGTTATTGTGTTTCTTTTGAAAGTTTTGCTTACAGAAAGTTGGGGTATTCCGATTTGCGCGGTTTGGGTCCGGCAGAAATCGTCGAAATTTCGGCCGACGGCATAAAACAGCTTGCGCCTGCCGGCAAAGAAATGCGCATATGCGCGTTCCTTTGGTCGTATTACGGATATCCCACGTCGAGTTACGAGGGTGTAAACGTAGAAGTAATGCGTTGTCGCAACGGCGAAATTTTTGCGCGAAACGACGCAAAGACTCATGATATGCGAGAAATCGATTACGTGGGCGGCGTTCCCGATTCCGGTACTCCGCACGCGATTGGCTATGCAAACGCATGTAAAGTGCCGTTTGCCCGCCCCTATATAAAATATACTCCCACGTGGTCGCGCAGTTTTATGCCGGTCAACCAGTCCGAGCGCAACAAAGTTGCAAAGATGAAACTTATTCCGGTACACGAATTTATAGAGGGTAAGAGATTGTTGCTCGTGGACGATTCCATTGTGCGCGGTACGCAGTTAAAAGAAACGGTGGATTTTCTCTATTCTCACGGAGCAAAGGCCGTTCATATGCGTTCGGCATGTCCTCCGATAATGTACGGATGCAAATATCTCAATTTTTCACGCTCTTCGGGAGATATGGATTTGATTACCAGACGCACTATGATGGAGTTGGAAGGCGAAGAGGCCGAAAAGCACGTCACCGAATACGCCGATTCGAATACCGAACGCGGCAAGGCAATGCGCAAAGCCATTTGCGACAAATTCCAATTCGAATCTCTCGAATTTCAGTCTATAAACGGACTTATAGAAGCTATCGGGCTCGACCCTTGCAAACTCTGCACGTATTGCTGGACAGGCAAAGAATAGGCAGCATCTTGAATTAGGAATACGATTATGGATGAAATACAAAGCGAAATCCATGAAGAATGCGGCGTTTTCGGAGTATTCTCACAGGAAAACCGCGACGTGGCGCACACCGTATATTACGGTCTCTATGCCCTTCAACACAGAGGACAGGAGAGCGCCGGAATTGCCGTTGCCTTTGCGGATAAAATAAACTACTTTAAAGGAATGGGTCTTGCCGCCGACGTGTTTGCGCACGGCGCGCTCGACGAACTGCCGGAAGGAGACATAGCTATCGGTCATGTGCGGTATTCAACTACCGGAGCAAGTCAGCTTCTTAACGCTCAACCGGTTGTGTTTACGGGCAAATGCGGAAAGATGGCCGTCGCTCATAACGGTAATCTCATAAACACAAAACAGCTTCGCGACGAAATGATTGCTCAAAATGCGGTGTTTCAGACTACTATCGACTCGGAAGTTATAGCAATAATGATAAACAGCTTGTCCGACGGCGATATAGTCAAGGGAATCAAGCGCGCATGCGCGAAGATGAAAGGTTCGTATGCTCTCGTCATTATGACGTGCGACAAACTGATTGCGGTGCGCGACCCGTACGGGATACGGCCTCTGTGTATAGGCACGACCGACAGCGATGTGGTCGTCGCCAGCGAGACATGCGCCCTCGATGCCGTAAGCGCAAATTTTTTGCGCGACGTCAAACCGGGAGAAATCGTCGTAATAGACGACAGAGGGATTAGGTCGGAGTTTATGGACGATATCCCCGAAAAAGCGAGCATGTGCATTTTCGAATACGTGTATTTTGCCCGTCATGACTCCATTCTCGAAGGATACAGCGTATACGAGGCCAGAAAAGAAGCCGGCAAATTGCTTGCAAAAAATTATCCGGTTGACGCCGACCTCGTTTCGGGAGTTCCCGATTCCGCAAATGTCGCGGCCAGAGGCTATGCGGAGGAGAGCGGTATCCCGTTCGTTGAGGCGCTTGCAAAGAACAGATATGTGGGCAGAACGTTTATTCAGCCCGATCAAAGGCAGAGGGAAAACAGCCTCAACGTCAAAATGAACGCGCTCCGCGCAAATATTCGTGACAAACGCGTGATTATTATCGACGACTCGATTGTCCGCGGCACTACTATGCGCAAGATAGTAAAAATGCTGAAAAATGCCGGAGCAAAAGAAGTGCATATAAGGATATGCTCGCCTATAATAAAACATCCCTGTCATTTGGGGATAGATATACAGACTTATTCGCAGCTGATAGGCGCCTATAAAGACGAGGAACAGATATGCAAAAGTTTGGGCGCCGACAGTGTGCACTATCTTACAATAGACCAGCTTGTAAGTACCTGCGAGGGTGCTCATACAAACTTTTGTCTCGGTTGCTTTAACGGAAAATATCCCTATCCGCTTGAAGAATACGAGACGGATAAACTCAAATTCGAATAATTTAACGGAGGATAAAAATGGCAATTTCATATAAAGACAGCGGAGTAGACGTAGAGAGAGGATATGAGGCGGTGCGTCTAATGAGAGAGCACGTCAAGTCCACATACACTGACGGCGTGCTTGGGGATATCGGTTCGTTCGGCGGATTTTTCGCTATGCCCAAGGGTATGAAGGAACCGGTGCTCGTTGCTGGCACCGACGGAGTAGGCACAAAATTGAAATACGCCATTTTATCCGGCAAATGCGATACCATCGGAATTGACGCGGTCGCCATGTGCGTAAACGATATAGTTTGTCAGGGTGCGAAGCCGTTGTTTTTCCTCGATTATTTTGCTTCGGGGAAACTTGACCCCGAGCAGGTTGCGGAAGTCGTTTCGGGCGTTGCCGAGGGCTGCCGTCAGTCGGGCGCGGCCTTGATAGGCGGAGAAACGGCGGAAATGCCCGGGTTTTATCCGAACGGAGACTTCGACGTCGCCGGCTTTGCCGTAGGCGTTGCGGACAGAAAAAAAATAATCAACGGCAGCAAAATCAAATCCGGCGACGTCCTTATAGGAATAAAATCCAGCGGAATACATTCCAACGGATATTCTCTTGTAAGAAAACTTTGGGGCGAGGATATCGAAGAATTGAAAAAATATGACGCGGAGTTGGGTGCGGCGCCTCTCGACGTATTGCTTACGCCCACAAAAATATATGTAAAGAGCATACTCGCACTGACCGAAAAAATTCGCGTAAAAGGTATTGCGCATATAACCGGAGGCGGTTTTATCGAAAATATTCCTCGCATATTTCCGGAGGGCATAGGTTGCAGAATTGATACAAAATCATACGAGGTTCCGCAGATCTTCAAACTTATGGTGGCCAAGGCAAAACTGTCCAAACAGCAGGCGTATAACACCTTCAATATGGGCATAGGAATGGTTGTCTGCGTGGCAAAGAAAGATGCGGAAGCAACGATTGCACAGCTTGAAAGTACCGGAGAGAAGTGCGTAGTAATCGGCAAAACCGTAAAGGGCAGCGGAGTGATTTTAAAATGAAGCGTATAGCGGTTTTTGCCTCCGGCGGAGGAACCGATTTCCAATCTGTTATCGACGAAAACATGAAAGAACGCTTTTGCGAAATTTCATTGCTTGTCGCGTCAAAAGAGGGGATAGGCGCCATTGACAGGGCAAAAAAGTACGGAATAGATTCGGCCGTTTTTTCCAAAAACGATTATCCGGATCTTGAAACGTTATACGGTAAACTGACCGACCTTCTGTTGAGCAGAAAAATAGATTATATAGTGCTTGCGGGTTGGCTCAAAATAATACCGGAAAGTTTCATAAAAACATTTTCGGACAGGATTATCAATATTCATCCGTCTCTGATTCCGGCATTTTGCGGAGCCGGATTTTACGGCTTGAAAGTTCATCGCGCCGTCATAGAATACGGTGCAAAAGTTTCGGGATGTACGGTTCATTTTGTGAACGAAATACCGGACGGAGGAGCAATAATAGCTCAGGTCGCCGTAAAAGTCGAAGAGGGAGACACCGCCGAAATATTGCAGTCGCGCATACTCGAAGAGGAACATAAACTTCTTCCGTATTGCGTGAAAAAACTATGCGAAGGCAAAATTATGAAAATCGGCAGACAGGTAATTATAAAATAATAAAGCAAAAGATAAAATTTGAGGAGGATATAAGTTATGATTATGAAAAAGCGCGCGCTCGTAAGCGTTTCCGACAAGGCCGGAGTGGTGGATTTTTGCAAGGGGCTCGTGGAAAACGGATTTGAAATTATTTCCACGGGCGGCACCGCGAAGGTATTAAAGGAAGCAGGATTGAAGGTGATAGGCATATCCGAGATAACCGGATTCCCCGAATGTCTCGACGGCAGAGTCAAGACTCTGCACCCAAACGTCCATGCCGGACTTCTCGCAATGCGTTCAAATCCCGAACATATGGCGCAGCTCGAAAAACTTAATATAAATACAATAGATATAGTATGCGTAAACTTGTATCCTTTCAAAGCCACTCTTGCAAAGGGAGCGGACTTTGCGGAATGCATTGAAAATATAGATATAGGCGGTCCTACAATGATAAGAGCGGCGGCAAAGAACTATCAGGACGTTGCCGTGATCGTAGATCCCAAAGATTACGCCAAGGTTCTCGAAGAACTCAAAAACGGCGGAGTTACGCTCGAAACGAAGAAATATCTTCAATATAAGGTTTTTGCACACACGGCGGTGTACGATAGTCTTATATCCAATTATCTCGCATCGCAGCTCGGCATAACTTTCCCCGAGCAGGTAACTTTCGCTTATGAAAAAGCGCAGGATATGCGTTACGGCGAAAATCCCCAGCAACAGGCGGTATTCTATAATGAAGAGTTTATACGCAAAGGTTCGCTTTCTTCCGCCAAACAGCTGTGGGGCAAAGAGCTTTCATACAACAACATAAACGACGCAAACGGAGCGCTTGAACTTTTAAAAGAGTATGGAGACACTCCCACCGTCGTCGCATGCAAACATGCGAATCCCTGCGGAGTAGGTACGGGCAAATCCGTTCATGAAGCGTATATGCGCGCATATAATTCCGACCCCGTATCCGTTTTCGGCGGAATACTTGCGATAAACGGTACGGTGGATAAAGACACGGCCGCCGAAATAAATAAAATATTTATCGAGATAGTCATGGCTCCCGATTATACGGCCGAAGCGCTCGAAATTTTGGAGGCAAAAAAGAATATACGTCTTTTGAAAATCGACGATATCTCCGCAAAACGCGAGGCTACGGCTTTCGATATGAAGAAGGTTTACGGGGGATTGCTCGTACAACAGTATGATGAAAGTTTGATTTGCGACGAGAACATGGATCTCTTTAAAAATAAGGCGTCGGTAGAGGAAATCACTACCGCTTCCGGAAAGAAGAGAAAGAATTACGGTTTGGGCGTAGTCACCGACCGCGCTCCGACCGCGGAGGAAGTGGAAGCGCTGATGTTCAACTGGAAAGTCGTAAAGCATACAAAATCCAACGCCATAGTAATCGGCAAAGTGGGCAGGACCACCGGCATAGGAATGGGCCAGACCAACAGGATTTGGGCGGCGCAACAGGCAATCGCTCACGCCGGCGCCGAGGCGAAGGGCTCGGTTATGGCTTCGGATGCGTTTTTCCCGTTCCCCGACTGCGTAGAAGAGTGCGTAAAGGCCGGAATTACGGCTATAATTCAGCCGGGCGGTTCAATTCAGGACGAGGCTTCGGTAGCCGCTTGCAACGCCGCCGGAATAGCTATGGTGTTTGTCGGAGACAGACACTTCAAACATTGATTGACCCGTCAATATCATTCGATTAATACATTTTAAGGTAAAAATTATGAACGTACTTGTCATGGGTAACGGCGGCAGAGAACACGCCATTTTACTTGCTTTGAAAAAGAGTCCGAAAGTAGATAAACTTTACTGCATGAAAGGTAATGCCGGCACGGCGCAAATTGCCGAAAACGTGAACGTGGACTATATGAATATAGAGGCGGTAAAAAAATTTGCCGCCGAACATCCGGAAATAGATTACTATGTAGTCGCACCCGACGACCCTCTTGCCATCGGAATAGTGGACGAATTGGAGGCAATGGGCAAGCGCTGTTTCGGACCTCGCAAAAATGCCGCGATAATAGAATCGAGCAAGGCGTATGCCAAGCAGCTGATGAAAAAATACAACATACCCACTGCCGAAGCGGAAACATTCGGCAATTACGAGAGCGCTCTCGAATATGTTCGTCGTAAGGGCGCGCCGATAGTTCTCAAAGCCGACGGGCTGGCTCTCGGCAAGGGAGTGTTGGTCTGCGAAACGTTGAAGGAAGCGGAAGAAGGTCTCAAAGAGATAATGCTCGATAAAGCCTTCGGCTCTGCCGGCAACGTAGTGGTTATAGAAGAATGTATGCGCGGACTTAAATATACCCCGGGCGAGGAAGTTTCGGTGCTCTCGTTTACAGACGGCAAGACGATTGTTCCCATGATAACGTCGTGCGACCATAAGCGCGTCGGCGACGGCGACAAGGGGCTGAATACGGGCGGAATGGGTACGTTTTCGCCCTGCCCTTTCTGGAACAAAGAGCTGGAAAAAGAAGTTCTCGAAAAGATTATGATTCCCACGATGAACGCTCTCAATGCCGAAGGCAGAACTTTTAAAGGTTGTCTGTATTTCGGACTTATGCGTACGGATAAGGGCATGAAAGTCGTCGAATATAATTCGCGTTTCGGCGATCCGGAGACGCAGGTCGTTTTGCCCATGCTTAAAACCGACCTCATGGAAATTTTCGAAGCGATAACCGACGAACGCCTCGCCGACGTAAATATCGAATGGGAAGATGGCTCCTGCGTTTGCGTGGTGCTTGCGAGCGGCGGCTACCCTTTGAGTTACAGTAAGGGCAAGGAGATAACCATAGGCGATGTCGGCGACTGTACGGTAGTACATGCCGGCACAGCATTAAAGGACGGTAAACTCGTTACAAACGGCGGAAGAGTTTTGGGCGTAGTCGCAAAGGGAGCGAACACCGAAGCGGCGCGCGTAAAGGCGTATGCGGCCGTTGAAAATATAAGTTGGGAGAATATGTTCTACCGCAAGGATATAGGTATAAAGTATCGCGAAGGTTAAAAATGATTTACAGAGTTTATGTTGAAAAGAAAGATAATTTAAAGGCAAAGCAGACTAAAAACGATATTCGTAATCTTCTTAAAATATCCGTCGAAGACGTCCGCCAGCTTTTGCGCTACGATGTGGACGGCATTACCGAAGAGGAATTCAAGGCGGCCGTTCCGTGCGTATTTTCCGAGCCTCCGGTAGATAACGTATATTTTGAAGACGTAACTTTTCCCGAAGGCTATAACGTATTTGCAATAGCATACCTTACCGGACAGTACGACCAGCGCGCGGACAGTGCGGCGCAATGCGTGCAGCTCCTTACTCAAAAGGAGCGTCCGCTCATAAAGTGTGCCAATATTTATGCCATAAAAGGCGCTGACGAAAATCAGATAGAACGCATTAAAAAGCATCTGATAAATCCGGTTGAAAGCGAAGAGGTTTCCCTCGATAAACCCGAGTCCCTTGCTCACGTTGCGGTGGAAGCCGAGGATGTGAAGAGCGTGGAGGGATTTATCGGGTTTAATGACTCGGCCGTTAAAAATTACCATGCTAAAATGGGTTTGGCAATGTCCGTTGAGGATTTGGCTTTCGTGCGCGATTATTTCAAAAAAGAGGGCCGCAACCCGACCGAAACGGAGATAAAAGTTATTGATACGTATTGGTCGGACCATTGCCGCCATACGACATTTGCAACGGAGTTGAAGAACATAACCGTCAACAGCGAGAACAATAGGGTAAACGAAGCTCTCGACCTCTATCGCGATTTGTTTGCAGAGTTATATAAGGACAGACCGGACAAATATCCCTGCCTTATGGATATCGCCACGATAGCGGTCAAAAAATTGAAGAAAGAGGGCAAACTCGACAATCTCGACGAGTCCGACGAAATCAACGCATGCTCCATAAAGGTTGACGCCGTTCTCGACGGCAAACCGCAGAAATACACGGTAATGTTCAAAAACGAAACGCATAACCACCCCACGGAAATAGAACCGTTCGGCGGCGCCGCGACATGCCTTGGCGGAGCTATAAGGGATCCTCTTTCGGGAAGGACGTATGTGTTGCAGTCCATGCGCGTCACGGGTTGCGCCGACCCTACCGAACCGATTGAAAATACTCTTGCCGGAAAACTGCCCCAGCGAATAATAACAAAGACCGCGGCGGCCGGATTTTCTTCGTACGGCAATCAGATCGGGCTTGCGACCGGACAGGTTGAGGAAGTCTATCATTCCGGATATAAAGCCAAAAGGCTTGAAACAGGTTTTGTCGTCGGCGGCGCGAAATCCGATATGATATATCGCGAAAAGCCCAAAAAAGGCGACGTTATTATTCTTTTGGGCGGAGAAACGGGACGCGACGGCTGCGGCGGTGCGACCGGTTCGTCAAAGGCTCACGATAAAAAGTCGGTGCAGACTTGCGGAGCCGAAGTGCAGAAAGGCAATGCGCTTACGGAGAGGAAACTTCAAAGGCTGTTTCTCAATAAAGAAGCTACCACTCTGATTAAAAAGTGCAACGATTTCGGAGCCGGCGGCGTATCTGTGGCAATAGGCGAACTCGCCGACGGTCTTGAAATTTATCTCGACAAGGTGCCTAAAAAGTATGAAGGACTTTCGGGTACGGAGCTTGCTATTTCGGAGTCGCAGGAGAGAATGGCGGTGGTTGTGGCAAAGGAGAACGTGGAAAAATTTTCCGCCTTTGCCGCAGAGGAAAATCTTGCCGCAACTCCTGTCGCCGTGGTTACCGACGACAGAAGAATGAAGATGTATCATAGGGGAAGAGCAATAGTCGATATTTCGAGGGATTTCCTCGATACAAACGGCGTAAAGCAAGTTGCCGAAGCCGAAATCAACGAAAAAATAACTCCATTTTTCTTACCTGCGAAGACAAAGCCCTTTGCCGTCGCCGCAAAGGAAACTCTTTCACATCTTAACGTCTGCTCGAAGAAAGGACTTGCCGAGATGTTCGATTCTACTATCGGCGCAAAATCGGTCTACATGCCTTTCGGAGGGAAATATCAACTTACTCCCGTTATAGCCATGGCAGCCAAATTTACGGGCGGCGAAACGGACGATTGTACGGTTTCCGCATACGGATATAATCCCGACCTTATGTCTACTTCGCCGTTTACGGGGGCGGTATATTCCATAATAACATCCGTCTCCAAGGTCGTGGCCGCCGGAGCGAGGTATGAAGATATTCGTCTCTCTTTGCAGGAGTTTTTCATGCGTTTGCGCGATGAAAAAGCAAGATGGGGCGTGCCTCTTGCGGCTCTTCTCGGCGCGCTGTACACTCAAATCGGATTGGGACTCGGCGCGATAGGCGGAAAGGACAGTATGAGCGGAACTTTTGAAGATATAGACGTGCCGCCCACTTTGATATCGTTTGCGTTGGCGCCGTCGAAGGCTTCCGGACTTATTACAAACGTTTTGAACGATAAGAACGTCAAACTCTACTTTTTACCGATAAAGAAGGATAAAAATTATATCCCCGATTTCGTGTATCTTAAAAACTTATATTCGGAAGTAAACAGAAACATAGCTAACGGCAATGTGAAATATGCAACCGTAGTTGAAAAGGGCGGAATATTTGCGGCTGTTGCCAAATCATGCTTCGGCAACGGAATCGGTTTTAAATTCACGGCGGATTACAATACCGTATTCTCCGAACATTACGGCGAGATAATTATTTCGGCGGAAAACGCAGAATCATTTAAAGGCGTCGAACTTATAGAAATCGGCATCGTTGCGGACAGAGACTTTGTTTTGGGCGGAGAAAAGATAAAATATGAAGAAGCTTTATCCGCCTATACAGATAAACTCGAAGGCGTATTTCCTTCGACTGCGCCTGCCGACGGAAAAATTCCCGACTGCGACTATAAAGGCGGATTAAAATACGGGAACATATCTGTCAGAGCCGCAAAACCGCGAGTATTTATTCCGGCTTTTCCGGGTACGAATTGCGAGCTCGATACGGCGCGCGCATTCAATCTCGCCGGCGCCGAAACCGAAATACTTGTGGTAAAAAACCGTACTCCGAACGATATCGAAGAGAGCGTAAAGGCCATAATAAAAGCTATAAACAAGTGCAATATTATAGCTTTCCCGGGCGGATTTTCTGGCGGAGACGAACCGGATGGTTCCGGTAAATTTATAGCGACCACGTTTAAAAATCCGGCAATATCCGAGAGGATAATGGAGCTTTTGAATAACCGCGACGGACTTGTTCTGGGTATTTGCAACGGATTTCAGGCTCTTATAAAGCTCGGCTTGGTGCCTTACGGCAAAGTAAGTCCGCTTACGGCAGATTCGCCAACGCTCACTTTCAACAACATTTCCCGTCACGTGTCCACTATGACAAATATAAGAGTGGCTTCAAATTTAAGCCCGTGGCTTTCCGCATGCAAGGTCGGTGAGGTATATTCCGTCCCCGTTTCTCACGGTGAGGGCAAAATAGTTGCGCCGGCAAAAGAACTCGAAAAAATGCGCATTAACGGACAGATAGCCACACAGTATGTCGATTTGAAAGGTGAACCCACAATGTCCGGTCCCTATAATCCCAACGGCAGTAATTGGGCTATCGAGGGCATAACCTCGCCCGACGGACGTGTGTTCGGAAAGATGGGACACAGCGAGAGAAAAGGCGAAAATCTTTATAAAAATTTCGAAGGAAATTTTGATATGAAGATATTCGAGAGCGGCGTCGCCTATTTCAAATAATACAGCGTCATAAAACATTTTGCCGTAGCCGAGCCGTAAATTAAACGCTTTACAATGGCAATATGTTGTGCTATAATAAAAAGAAAATACAATATCTTTTAAGAGAGGTATTTAATATGAAGTGTTTATATTGCGGTTGCGAAGACAGCAAGGTTATCGACAGCCGCTCTGCCGACGAGGGCAGGACTATAAGACGTAGACGCGAATGTGTTCAGTGCGGCAAGCGATTTACCACATACGAAACAATAGAAGATACTCCCGTACTCGTAATAAAGTCGAGCGGACTTCGTCAGGCTTACGATCCGCAGAAAATAAAGAACGGAATTATCAAGTCATGCGAAAAGCGTCCCGTTTCGCTCAATGCGATAGACGATATTGTTTCTAATATAACAAAGCAGATATATAATTCGATGGAACAGGAGATTTCTTCCAAAAAAATCGGAGAGATGGTCATGGAGGAATTGAAGAAAGTGGACGAAGTGGCCTATGTGAGATATGCCAGCGTGTACCGTTCATTTAAAGATATCCCGAGTTTTATGGAAGAGCTCAAAAAACTGATGGAAAATAAAAAATAAATTTTGCAGACAGTGAGTTTCACTGTCTGTATTCTTTGAGTTATGCAGTATAAAACAAAAAAAATCAAAATAGGCAACGTCTGGATAGGCGGCGGAGAGAGCGTTAAAATTCAATCGATGTGTACGACCAAAACTTCCGACAGCGCTTCCACGTGCGCGCAGATTTCGCGCCTCGAAGAAGCCGGTTGTGAGATAATAAGAGTATCGGTTCTCGACTCCGACGATGCGTCGGCAATCGGCGAAATCAAAAAGCATATAAAAATTCCGTTAGTTGCCGATATTCATTTTTCCGCGGAGCTTGCCGTAAAAGCAATCGAGAACGGTTGCGACAAGGTCAGAATAAATCCGGGCAACATAGGCGGCGACGACAAAATAAAGTATGTCGCCGACTGCATAAAAGCGCATAAAATTCCCGTAAGAGTGGGTTCAAATACGGGGAGTATAGATAAGGAATTTTTGCGAAAATACGGCAAAAACGAAGTTTCGTTGGTAGAGAGCGCTTTAAAGAGCGTATCGGCGCTTGAAAGATACGGCGTAAACGATATCGTCATATCCGTCAAAGCCTCCGACGTCGCTTTAACTGTAAAGTCTTACAGACTTCTGGCTTCGAGAACGGATTATCCACTTCATATAGGCGTAACGGAGGCCGGTACGGAGGATATGGCGATAGTAAAATCTTCCGCGGCTCTCGGCTCGCTTCTTATCGACGGTATAGGCGACACCCTTCGTATATCAATTACCGACGACCCCGTAAAAGAAGTGATTGCGGCCAAAAGATTGTTGCGCGCGGTCGGGCTGGATAAAAATTATGTCAACGTTATTTCTTGTCCGACATGCGGAAGATGCATGTGGAATTCCATGGAAATAGCGAAAAAGGTTACGCAGTACGTCGAACCTTATCGCAAGCCGCTCAAAATAGCCGTCATGGGCTGTGTCGTGAACGGCCCGGGCGAGGCAAAGGATTGCGATATAGGCATTGCAGGCGCGCAAGATTATTGCGTAATTTTCAGAGGCGGAGAAATCGTAAAACGCGTTGAGGCGAAGGATGCCGAGGGCGAATTTTTTGCGGAGATAGACAGATTGTTAAATGAGCAGTGAAATTATAGAAGCGGTGCGAGCGTCGTCCGAAAATTTCAGACAGGCTATTCTTCGGTCCGTATCGGTCGAGAGAGCCACCCGTACGGTTAAAATCGAAATCGTTACCGACCATGCTTTTACGGACGGCGACAGAGCCGGAGTGGAAAGAGCGTTAAAACCGTTTATTCCGGCGTATTTCGGTTACGAATTGCAAATTATAAAATTGTCGCCCGATTGCGCCATGGTCAAACGCAAGATATTCGAGGCGGTTTCGGCGGAATTCAAGGCCTTGTCGGTTACGCTCAAAGAAGAAGACGTCCAAGTGGAAAAATCGGACGGAGGTTTTGACTATACCGTCTCCGTTATGCCGTTCATGCAGAACGACTCCGCGATATGCGAAAAGATAACGGAATATCTCAAAAACAATTTCTGCGGCGAATTCTTCGGTAAATGTATTGTTTCAGAGAAGACTGCCGAAGATTTGAAAGTCGATGAGAACGGCGATGAAATTGAGTTTGAAATTCCCGTGCGTTCCTTTAAAATCGAAGATTTCAAATATATCGAGGGAACCCGAAAGCCGACAGATGCCGTATATATCGCCGATTTGAATTTTGCCTCGGAAGAAGTGGTTATATGCGGAGTAATAGAAGAAATAGAAGAACGGGAATATACGAATAAAAAGGGCATTAAAAAGCCATATCTTTCCATCGTGATTTCGGATACTACGGCTTCCGTTCATTTTACATATTTTGTACGCCAGAAAAGTTACGAAAAAATCAAAAAACTTAAAGTCGGAGACAGTATAGTTTGTATCGGCTCCAACGAAAATTTTCGCGGCAGTCTGCGATTTACCGCCGATACTATCGATTACGGCAGATATCCCAACGGTTTTAAACCCAAAAAAAGAGAATCGAAGCCGGTGCCCATGCACTATCATTTTGTGAAGCCGCAGCCCTTCACGGATATCGAGCAGGCCGATTTTTTTACGGTTTCTTCCATGCCGGAGTGTCTGAAAGAAAATTCGTTTGTAGTATTCGACCTTGAAACCACGGGTCTCAATTCTTCTCCGACGTCGGGGAATATGGATAAAATCATAGAGATAGGCGCGTATAAGATTGAGAAAGGCAATATATGCGAAAGTTTTTCGACATTTATAAATCCGCAGAAAAAGCTCTCCGACGAAATCATAAGACTTACGGGAATAACCGAGGAGATGATTGCCGACGCTCCCACATACGAGCAGGTCATGCCGGACTTTTTCAAGTTCTGCAACGGGAGTATTCTTGTCGGACACAATATAGCCGGATTTGATTTTAAATTTGTCGATTACTATTGTGCGAAGTTGGGGTATATCTTCGATAGAAAGATAATAGATACCATTCCGCTTTCGCAGGAACTGTTATTTTTATCAAACTATAAACTCAATACCGTAGCCGATAAATTCAATATAGTCTTTAACCATCACAGGGCTTACGACGATGCGCTCGCCACTGCGAAAATATTCATTGAACTTATAAAAATTAAAAAATCTTTGCCGCGACTGACATAAAATTCCAAAAAAAAGTTGCTTTTTGAGCGGCGGTATGCTATAATACAGCTAACCTTAATAGAAATGTTAAGATTGAGTGCCTTGCGAGGCACTCAATACTTGTATATGAGGGTAGTATGGATATCAAACCTTTATCGGAAATTCGCTCTTTCCTTGAAAACATAGCCGAGCGTATGGGCATTGAGATTGTCGAGGTGGAGTGGAAAGACCGTTCGGCGGAACTGAATATCTATATCGAAACCGAAAACGGTGTTGATCTGAATACCTGCGAAAAGTTTCATAACGCGATAATGGATCCGATAGATGAGTTCGACCCGACTTATGACAAGCCGTATACTTTAAACGTTTCCAGCCCCGGGCTCGACAGACCTTTCAAGACCGAAAGGGATTTCATGAGAAATCTCGACAAGGCGGTTGAAATCAAACTGTACGCGCCGTTGAAAGGTAAGAAATTTATCGAAGGATTGCTGTGCGCATACGACGGAAATACGGTTACCGTCAAAACGGAAAAGGAAGAGCTTAAAATTGCTCTGAATAAAATCGCCAAAATTAATAAAGCTATTAAATTTGAATAAATCAAACCTTACAAATTGTCAGGAGAATTAAAATGACCAACAAAGATTTTTTTGTAGCTCTCGAAGACCTTGAAAAGGAAAAGGGCATACCGCAGAATGTGTTTATCGAAGCGCTTTCGAACGCGCTTGTATCGGCATGCAAGAAACAGTACGCCGGCGCGATCGGGCAGGTAGATATCCGTCTCAATCCCGAAAAGGGCACCATTGAATTCTTTATCGTCAAGAACGTTGTCGATGAAGTGAACGACATTGAAACGGAGATATCGGTCGAGGAAGCCCAAAAAATCAAAAAGAGCTATAAGGTGGGCGATCAGGTTTTTGAAAAATTTGTTCCCAAAGATTTCAGCCGTATAGCCGCGCAGACTGCCAAACAGGTCATTCTGCAAAAAATCCATGAAACCGAGCGCGACGCCGCCTTGAACGAGTTTTCCAACAAGGAAGGCGAACTTCTTGTGGGAATAATCAGAAAGATTGACGCTCGTAACGTTTACGTTGAACTCGGCAAGGGACAGGTAGAGGGCTTGATGCTCCCTTCCGATCAGGTCGCGAGCGAGAAATACAACGTCAACGACAAGATCAAAGTTTTTGTTAAGCGCGTAAAGAGCGGATATCGCGGCGCGCAGGTTCTCGTGAGCCGTTCCGCTCCCGGGTTGGTTCGCAAATTGTTTGAAGAAGAAGTGCCCGAAATAAAGCAGGGTACTGTAATAATAAAAGAAATCAGCCGTGAGGCCGGCGCAAGAACTAAAATGGCCATATATTCCGAAGATGAAAGAGTTGACGCCATAGGCGCCTGCGTCGGCAACAAAGGTGCGAGAGTGAACGCCGTAGTCGAAGAACTCCGCGGTGAAAAAATCGATATCATACCTTGGAGCGAAAATCCTCTCGAATTCATAGCAAAGGCGCTGTCTCCGGCGAAAGTAATTTCCGTAACGCAGCTTGAAGGAGAAAAGACCGCCATGGCAGTTGTTCCGGACGACAAGTTATCTCTTGCAATAGGTAAAGACGGACAGAACGCGCGTCTTGCGGTAAGGCTTACCGGTTGGAAAATAGATGTGAAGAGCAGGTCGGCCGCGGAAAAACTCGGATTCGGAACCGCCGAGACCGAAGAATAAGGATAGCTATGTCAGACAGAAAGATACCGCTTCGCCAATGCGTCGCTTGCAGAGAACTCAAAGAAAAAAGAAGCATGCTTCGGATAGTAAAAAATTGTGAAGGCAAAATATTTCTCGATTTTTCTTCAAAGGCGGCGGGACGCGGCGCATATATCTGCGATAACCCCGAATGTGTCAAAAAACTTAAAAAAGGCAGACTTTTGAATAAAATATTTGCTTGTGCGGTGGACGATTCTGTATATGCCGCTGTGGAGGAAGAATATTTTGGGAAGAAGCCGAATTGAAACTTTTATAGGTTTTTGTATAAAGGCAAGAAAAATCACGCTCGGGTCAGGCGCAATCGACACGTTAAAAAGAGACGTCTATGCGTTGATAGTCAGCGACGACGCTTCCGAAAACACAAAGAAACTCGCCTTAAAATATAAGAACAGATTTGCATGTCCGTTAATTATTTGCAAATCCGAGTTTGAAGTTATAGTAAATAAGGTCGGATGCAAAATTGCCGCCATCAGGGACAGGCGGCTTGCAGAGGCTATTTTAGAGAGCGTAGACAATAATTACGAATTATATGCCGGAGGCAATTAATAATTATGGCAAAAAAATACGAGAATATCGAAAATATCGGTAAGCTGATTTCAGGCGGAGCCATTTCCGAACTCTCAAAAAAGATATCGGCGGCAGAGCGCACGGCGTCGGAAATCATGAAAAAATTGAACGACGTCGAGGCGATTCGGTTGCAAGCAAAACTCGAAGAGGAGAGGATAGCGGCGGAAAAGCTCGCGGAAGAAGCGGCCAAACGCGCCGCTGAACAGGCGTCGAAAGAGGCCGAATCCGCTGACAAATCCGAAAGCGAACAGGCGCCCGTCGAAGAAACGACGGAGGCCGAAACTGTCGCGCCGCAAATTCAGACGGAAAAAGCGACCCAAGGTCAGAAGCCTCAACAGCCTGCAAAGGATAATAAAACTTTCATCAACAGAGATTCCCGTCCTCAAAAGAGCGATAAAAAGAATGTGCCTCCGTATTCTGCTGCTCGTCCTCAACAGGGACAGCAGATTTCGCGATCTCAAAGCGGCGTTAAATTCGGCGGAAGCGCCGCCGCGCCCACAGCGAACGCCGTTGCCGCTCCGAAGAAAAATTTCGGACCGGATAAAAAGAAACAAAGCTATGAAAAGACATATGTCGAAAAGGAGAGACGCGCGCCTTCGAAGAGGGCTTTACAGAAACAGCAGGGCGCAAGCATAGAGGACTTTGACGAAAACAAGAGCGGTTACAGAAAACTTCGCGTAAAGAAGGATAAGGTAAAACAGAACGCGCAAACCGTCAAAATCGAGAAAGCCGTAGTTACAACCGACGAAATACCTTTGAAGATACTTTCCGAAAAACTCGGCATTTCCGCAGTTGAAATAACAAAACGTCTCTTCAAAGAGGGCATAATGAAGACGGTAAACGAGTCGGTTGACTACGATACCGCAGCTCTTGTCGCCGCAGACCTCGGCATAGAGCTCGAATATAAACCGGAAAAGACCGCCGAAGAGGTGCTTTTCGAACAGCAAGCCGACACGGTAGAAGAGATTGAAAGCCTTGTTCCCCGTGCTCCCGTGGTAACCGTAATGGGACATGTAGACCACGGTAAAACTTCCCTCCTCGACTATATTAAAAATACCAAAGTTGCCGCCGGAGAAGCCGGTGGAATAACACAACATATCGGCGCCTATACCGTTACAGTAAACGGTAAGGGAATAACCTTTATAGATACGCCGGGTCACGAGGCGTTTACCGCCATGCGCGCACGCGGCGCACAGATTACGGATATCGTCATTCTGGTTGTTGCGGCGGACGACGGCGTAATGCCTCAAACGGTTGAAGCAATAAATCATGCAAAGGCCGCCGGAGTAACAATAATAGTTGCGGTAAATAAAATAGATAAAGTAGGCGCAAATATAGAGAAAGTAAAGCAGGATTTGACGGCGCAGGGTCTTGTCCCCGAAGAGTGGGGCGGAGATACCATAGTATGCCCTATTTCCTGCAAAACGGGAGAGGGCATAGACCACCTTCTTGAAAGTTTGTTGCTGGTAGCCGAAATGAAGGAGTTGCTTGCAAATCCGGCAAGAGAAGCGCGAGGCGTTGTAATCGAGGCTCGTCTCGATAAGGGCAAGGGTCCCGTTGCGACGGTGCTCGTGCAGAATGGTACATTGCATACCGGCGACAATCTTATATCCGGTATGGTAACCGGCAGAGTGAGAGCGATGATAGACGACAAGGGAAGAACCGTAAAAGAAGCCGGACCTTCCATGGCCGTTAATATTCTTGGTCTTGAAGAAGTTCCCGATTCGGGAGACTCTATCTATGCGGTTTCGCAGTCTTTAATGAAGCAGGTAATGGACGAGCGCAAGAGAAAAGAGAGCGAATCCATGATAAAGTCCTCTTCGAAAGTTTCTCTCGACGATATTTTCAACAATATTGCAGAAGGAAATCTGAAAACTTTGAATCTGATTATCAAGGGCGACGTTCAAGGTTCCGTCGAGGCAATAAAACAGTCCGTAGTCAAACTTTCCAACGAAGAGGTTAAAGTAAAGGTAATACACAGCGGCGCCGGCGCAGTGACCGAAACCGACGTCATGCTCGCCGATTCTTCGAACGCGATCATTCTTGCCTTTAACGTGCGCCCCGACGCCAAAGCGAAAGCGCTTGCGGAGAGAAGCAAGGTAGACGTCAGAACATATCGTATAATATATGATTTGCTTGACGACGTCGAAGCGGCGTTGAAAGGCATGCTTTCACCCAAATTTCAGGAAATTTATCTCGGCAAGTGCGAAGTTCGTCAGACCTTCAAAATTACAGGCGTCGGCAATATCGCCGGATGCTATGTGCTTGACGGCAAAATCGTGCGCGGCGGCAAGTTGCGTATTTACCGCGACGATGTTCTCGTTGTAGAGGGCAACGTAAAACAGCTTAAACGCTTTAAAGACGACGTAAAGGAAGTAAACGCCGGATTTGAGTGCGGTTGTGCAATAGAAGGATTTAACGATATTCAGATGGGAGACATAATCGAGTGCTATCTTATTGAACAGGTAGCGGCGGTATAAGTTATGAAAGGTATCAGAGGCGAGCGTCTTGCCGGTGAATTTCAAAAGGAAATATCGTCCGTAATTTCAGGCAAATTAAGGGCGAAATATCCGGAATTATCCGCTATTATCAGCGTAACTTCGGCGGATATCGCTCCGGATTTGAAGAGCGCGAAAATTTATATAAGCGTATACGATACCGACAAAGAAAGGGCGGCGCAGAGTTTTGAGATTATAAAAGAAAATGCCGGATTTATCCGTCACGAGCTCTCTAAAATAATGCACATTAGAACCGTGCCGGAACTTCGGTTTATTGTTGACGGAAGTATGGAGTACGGCGAAAAAATAGACAAAATACTTTTGGATATCGGTAATCATAATGAATAATACAATAGAAGAAATAACTTCCGAACTTAATAGAGCCCGTTGCGTTGCGATTTTTTGTCATGCTCGTCCCGACGGCGACGCGTTGGGAAGCGGACTTGCGTTGTGTCTTGCGCTTGAAAGGGCCGGAAAAACGGCGTACATGTGCTGCGAGGACGCGCCTCCCGAAAAATTTGCTTTTCTTCCGGAAATGCAAAGGGTAAACAGACAGATTCCCAATGCGGAATACGACCTGTTGGTAAGCGTTGACTGCGCCGACTCCGCAAGAATGGGAGTTTTCTCCAAGTTTTATAACAAATTCAAGAAAAATACGATAAATATAGACCACCATATTTCCAACGACGGCTACGGCAAATTGAATTATGTCATAGATTGTTCGGCAAGTTGCGAAATAATGACGGATATACTTTTGAAAGCCGGATTCGAAATTACAAAAGAAATTGCCGATTTGCTTATGCTCGGGCTGACCACCGACAGCGGCAATTTTACCCATCAGGACGTTACCGAAAATACGTTTAAGGTTGCCGGATATCTTCGTTCAAAGGGCGCCGATGTCAATAAAATCAATTACTATACAAACGTTCGGCAGCCGAAGGCAAGGGCTTTGCTGTTCGGCAGGGTCATGAGTTGTATCAGATTCTGTCTTGACGAAAAACTCGCTTTTATAGTTATAAGCGAAAAGGATATGAAGGAGCTCGGCGCCGACAGAAGTTTGACCGAAGGTTTTGTCGATTTTCCTCTGACCGTGGATGACGTGGAAGTGGCCGCTTCGCTTTTGGAGTATAAGAGCGGACAATATAAAGTGTCGTTGAGAAGCAAAGGCAGAGTAAACGTCAATTCCGTTGCGGTTTCGTTCGGCGGCGGAGGTCATGTCCTTGCAAGCGGATGCATGCTCTTCGGCGAACTTGAAGAAGTAATAGAGCGGCTCACTCGCGCCGTTTCTCTCAATTTATGACGGGATTTATAAATGTAAATAAAGCAAGAGGCGTGTCCTCCGCGAGAGAGGTATCCGTAATAAAGCGACTTACGGGGATGCCGTGCGGACATATGGGTACGCTTGACCCGATGGCTTCGGGAGTTTTACCCGTTGCGATAGGCAATGCGGCGAGGTTATTCGACTATTTTTTAGACAAGAGCAAGACGTATATTTCCTCGTTCAGATTCGGGTTTTCAACCGATTCTCTCGATACCACGGGCTCTGTCATATCTTCCGGAGGAAGAATTCCATCACGGGCCGAAATAGAAGAAATTCTCCATGAATTCAAGGGGAATATCGAACAAATGCCTCCAAAGTTCAGCGCAAAGAGCGTAGGTGGAAAGAGAAGCTATCAACTTGCGCGTTCGGGCGTGGATTTTGAACTTAAACCTAAAATCGTGAGGATTGAAGATATTAAACTTCTGAACCATATAAGCGCAGACGAATTTTCATTTGAAATCAAGTGCGGCGGCGGAACATATATTCGTTCCATAGCTCGCGACATGGGTAATCGTTTGGGTACTTTTGCGGTTATGAGCGGATTGGTTCGCACCGCGAGCGGAATTTTCGATATAAAAGATTCCGTTGAAACGAAAGATCTCACTTCGGAAAACTATGGCGATTTCATAATAAAAACGCAAGACGTGTTGAATTTTGAGAGTATTTATGCGTCGCAATCGGAGTCAAAGAGGCTTTTAAACGGGCTTTCCGTTCGGACGGATAATAGAGACGGCATTTATAAGCTGTTTGTGCCGGATGATCTTTTTTACGGACTTGCAGAAGTCAGAGAGAATATTTTGAAGGTCAGAACAAAACTATGTTAGAAGTTATCAATTACAATCAGGAAGAGTATGGATTTCCAAGCCTGCTGGTTTTGGGGTGCTTCGACGCTCTGCATAAAGGGCATGTTGAACTGCTTAAAAAGGCGAAGTTGCAGGCAAAAATCAACGGTCTCGACCTCGGCGTCATGCTGTTTGCGGAGGGTAAGGGCGGAAAACTGATTTATACATATGAGGAAAGACTTGAACTTTTAAAGGAGTTCAACGTCAAATTCATACTCAAAATAGATTTTTCCGATGAATTCAAACAAATTACGGCAGCTCAATTTCTTCAAACGATTGACGAAAAAATCAATATCAAAGGATTGATGAGCGGTAAGGATTTTCGTTTCGGCGCCGGAGCAAAAGGCAAGTCTGCCACTTTGAAGAGCTACGCCGATAACGACGACAACGGAGTGTGGTATACCGCCGTAAAAGACGTAATGTACAAAGATGAAAAAATCAGCACTACGCTCATTAAGTCTTTGCTTGAAAACGGTGAGATTTCCGTTGCAAACGACCTTCTCGGGAGAAATTATTCCGTGACGGGGAAAGTCGAAAGCGGAGCGAGCCGAGGCGGAAAGGTAATAGGTTATCCCACTGTAAACGTCGCCTATCCGGAGAAAAAAGTTTCGGTTAAGTACGGCGTGTATTCGGTTATTTGCAAAATCGGAGAAAACAGCTATAAGGGAATAGCCAATTACGGAGCGCGTCCCACTTTCGATGAGGAGACTCCCGTTCTCGAAGCATATATTGACGGATTTGAAGGCGAATTGTACGGAGAAGAGGTAACGATAGAATTTGTCGAGTACATACGCGATATAATTAAGTTTGAAAATGCAGAGGCGCTGAAAGAGCAACTTGATAAGGATATTTTGAAAATCAGGCAGAGCGATGATTAAATTCGGACCGAGCGGTAACGGCGAGGCTTTTTACGAGGCCGGATATAAACATACGACACAAGCCGCCGGATACTGCCGCGACTTGGGTTTGGATTGCTACGAGTATTCATTCGGGAGAGGAGTAAATCTCTCCGAGGAAAAAGCGGCGGAGATAGGCAGAGCATTCAAAGACGCAGATGTGGAAATAAGCGTTCATGCTCCGTATTTTATAAATTTCGCCAATCCGGATGACGAGGCGGCTTTCAAGTCCTATAACTATGTTCTTTCCAGCGCGAAGCTGTTAAAAATTATGGGTGGGGAAAGAATTGTTTTCCATCCGGCCGCACAGGGGAAAGCGTCTCGCGCAGAGGCTGTGCAAAAGACATTTGACAGGCTTAAAATTCTTCGCGACCATATCTATTCAAACGGTTATGAAAATTTGAAGTTTTGTCCGGAAACAATGGGTAAATTCGCGCAGATAGGCACTCTCGAAGAGATTGTTGATTTTTGCAAAATAGACGATTGTTTTCTGCCGGCAATCGACTTCGGACACATAAACGCCCGAGAACACGGCAGTTTAAAGACGACGGCCGATTACAAAGACAGGCTCGGATATATGATTTCCGAACTCGGATATGACAGGGTAAAAAATTTTCACGCGCATTTTTCAAAAATAATGTATGGCGATAAAGGCGAAATCAAGCATCTGACTTTCGAAGACAGAGAATACGGGCCCGAGTTCGAACCCTTGGCAATAGCTTTGAAAGAGCTTAAACTCGAACCGTATATAGTCAGCGAATCGGCAGGAACGCAGGCGGAAGACGCCGCGGAAATGAAGCGCATTTATTTTAGTGTTGACACCATATGAATTTTTTGATAGAATAAAGGGGAAAGGCTTTATATGGCAATCAATAATACCGGAAAAATTTTTAAAGCCGTAGGGGCGCAGGCGGTTTTTACCGAACAACGCGATTTGCGCCAATATCTTACAGGACTGTCGACTTCGTTCGGTTATGTGCTTACCGATAAGCACGGCACAACGTTTTATACCGATCCGAGATATATCGAAACGGCGACGAAACTGCTCACTCCGACGGGCATAAAGGTAAATCTGTTTGAAGGTTCCCTTGAAAAAATTCTGAAAAAATACAGCGAAATCGCCATTCCCGTTTCTCGTACGTATTATGAAGAATGTCTTAAATTCGGCGAAATGAAGTTGAAGATTATAGACAGCACGCCGGCATTCGAGACGGCAATGGCCGTCAAAGAAGACGAAGAACTCGATTTGATAAAAAAAGCGTGTCGGATTACGGACGAGGCCTTTTCTGAATTGCTCGGCAGAATAAAGGAAGGCATGAGCGAAAACGAAGTGGCGGCGGAACTCGAATACCTCATGCGCAAGATGGGCGCAAGCGGAACGAGTTTCGAAACCATAGTTGCTTTCGGAGAAAATTCAAGTGTTCCGCATCACGAAACGGGGTTCAGAAAGTTAAAATTCGGAGATATAATTTTAATAGATTTCGGTTGCAAATACGGCGGATATTGCTCCGATTGTACGCGCACATTCCTTTTTGGCGACAACGGTACGCACGGCGAGTTTAAAGAAGCATATTCGCATGTTTTAAACGCACACATGCTGGCCAAAGAGCATATTGTCGACGGGATGCGCGGCAGACAGGCCGATGCGCTTGCAAGAGACTATTTGTGCAACGTCGGTTTGGGAAAATACTTTACGCATACTTTGGGGCACGGAGTCGGAATAAATATTCATGAACGTCCGTATATTTCGCCTAAAAGCTGTGAAGTATTGCAAAACAATATGGTATTTTCCGACGAGCCCGGGGTATATTTCGAGGGCAAATTCGGTATAAGAATAGAAGATACGGTTACGCTTTGCGACGGACATGTTGTCAGTTTGACCGATTCGGATAAAAATTTAATTGTTTTATAAGGAAATAAGGAGAAAAATTTATGGCATCGATATTAGCAGGCGACATAAGAAAGGGAACAACTTTCGAGTATAACGGTAAGGGAGTCTACACGGTTACCGAATTTCAACACGTAAAACCCGGCAAGGGAGCGGCTTTTGTCAGGACGACTCTGAAAAACGTAGTTACGGGTCAGGTTCTTTCGGATATAACCTTCAATCCTACCGCAAAACTCGAAACGGCGCAGGTTGAAACAAGAAAGATGACATATTCGTACACAGACGGCGAATTCTACTATTTCATGGATCCCGATACCTTCGATATGATTACGCTCAATCCCGGGCAGGTTGAGGAAGCGCTCAAATATATCAAGGAAAACGATACGGTAACGGTAAAATCGCTCAACGGCAACGCATTCTCGGTAGAACCCGAAAATTTTGTCGAGCTTAAAATAATCGAGTGCGAACCCGGCGTACGCGGCAATACTGCAACAAACGTCATGAAAAACGCCGTTGTGGAAACGGGCGCGACCATTCAGGTTCCCATGTTCGTGGAAGAAGGCGAAGTTATCCGTATAGATACGCGTACCGGAGAATATATGTCGAGAGTCGGCAAATAATTTAATGAAAGCGGTTATTCAGCGCGTAGGACATACGGTTCTTTCGGTTGACGGAAAAGTAGTTTCCGAAATCGGTTTCGGTCTTGCGGTTTTTCTCGGTATAAAAGTTGGCGACTGTCAGTCGCAGGCGGATTATTTGGCAAAAAAAATTGTCAACATGCGTATTTTTGAGGATGAGAACGGCAAGATGAATCTGTCGGTGAAAGACGTGGGTGGGGAAATATTGCTTATATCCCAATTTACTCTTTTAGCCGACTGTTCACACGGGAACCGTCCGAGTTTTTTAAATGCGGAAAGACCGGAAAGGGCCGAATGTCTGTATGAATACACTGCCGAAAAACTGCGTGAATACGATGTTCCCGTAAGAACCGGCGTATTCGGCGCCGATATGAAAATCGAACAATTCAACGACGGTCCGGTTTCCATAATTCTTGAAATCTGAATTACAGGGCGATTTTTCGCCCTGTTTTGGTACATATGAAAATACGCTATCTTGGTACCGGAGCAGCAGAAGGGGTACCGGCAATGTTTTGCAACTGCGACTGCTGCAATAAAATAAGAGAGCTCGGCGAAAGCCAGTTCCACACTCGTTCGCAGGTGCTTCTGGATGATAAGATCTGTATAGATTTTCCGCCGGAGGCATATGTTCATTCAATAAAATACGGCGTGAATTTATCGGCTCTCAAATATCTCTTGATTACTCATTCGCATATGGATCATTTTTATGCGCATGATTTTATTTTGCGCGGTTATAAGTATGCTGTTATAAATGAGCCTGTATTGGAGATATACGGAAATTCCGACGTTGAAAAAATTTTTTACGATTGTACGGAAAGGGAAATGAAACCTGTGGTTTCGCAGAATCTCAAAATCACGAAAATCAAATCTTACGATGAATTGAATTTAGACGGTTATCGTGTAATAGCTTTTCCGGCAAATCACGGTAAAACCGAAGAAGCATTGCTGTTTTATATCGAAAAGGACGGCGTGGGATATCTTCATATGTATGATACGGGCAGATTATCCGACGAAACTGTGAAATTTCTCGCGGCGAAAGGCGCAAGAGCAAATCTTGTAAGTTTCGATTGCACTTATGTCGGCGGTTGCGGCGGCGAAAGCTCGCGGCATATGGGGATTGCAGACAATATGTACATGAAACAAAAACTTTTGGACTACGGTATAATTTCCAATGACTCAAAAATTGTCATCACGCATTTTTCTCACAACGGAAGTCCTTTTGTTTCGCGGCTTGAAAAACTCGAAGAGGAGTACGGAGTAATTGCCGCCAAAGACGGTTTAGAGGTCGTTTTCTGATGAAATTTTTCGGGCATTTGTTTACGGTCGGAAGACATAGGAGAATGGTCAGAAAGCTCTGCTTCAAAGTAGGACTTATAAAGCAGGGGCTTTTGCATGATTTATCCAAATATTCTTACGCCGAATTTCACTCCGGAGTCAAGTATTACCAAGGTTTTCGCAGTCCTCAGGCAAAGGAACGCGAAGTTCTCGGGTATTCGGCGGCTTGGTTGCATCACAAGGGGAGAAACAAACACCATTTTGAATATTGGACCGATTTTATCGGCGGAAAGAAAGTATATATAAATATGCCGCCTAAATACTTTGCCGAAATGGTTTGCGACAGAATTGCCGCAAGCAAAATTTATCTTAAAGATCAGTATACGGACGCAAGTCCGTTGGAGTATTTCGAAAATCGCACCGACATAAACGGTATGAATGAAAAGACGGCTGAGAGATTGCGCTATTTTCTCACTCTGTTAAAGGACGGCGGCGAAAAGGCAATGCTCAAAGAACTCAAAGCATATGTAAAATGCAATAAGAAGTAAGACAAAAAAGAGACGGAAAAATAATTCCGTCTCTTTTTTGCGTATACGTGTTGAGTTTTATTTGGTTCTCGAAATTTTTACGTTGTCATTGGTTCTGCTGCGCAGTTCTTTTATCGGGTGGTCGCTGTCCTGATATCTGAAATCCTTACCCAATTTTTCTATTGTTTTTTCTATTACGAGATGAGAAGGATTTTTTGTGGGATCGCCCGACATATATTTCTGATAGTCGAAATATCTGTGTCCGTCCGAAAGTTTTTTAATATCTTTGTAATCGAATTTTTTCTGGGTATTGTCGGCCGTAAGCAAAACTGTATTTGCCAAAACTTTTCTTATATATTCTTTGTTGCCGCCGAGTTTTAAAAGTTTGGGAAATTCTCCCGAGCCGAAAACCGTTTCATAACTTTTATTTTCGTATTTTTTGAGCAGTTTTGCGGCGGTTTTCAGGTGTGTTACCTCCATTTTAAAGTGTTCCGCCCATATCTTTTTTATGCTTTCGTCGCTCTCGTCCTGCATTGCGGAGTAGTAGAGCCAACATTCCGTGTATTCGTGCATGACCCATTGTTCCAGCCAAGTCATGTCGGGGTCTTTCAAACTTTCGTATTGAGTTACGTGCGCTTCCTCTATCATGGCGATTTCGGCATATAATTTGCGTCCCAGATCGTTTTTATACCATTGAGCTATATTCATATAATAGTTCATGGTTTGCTGTTCGGCCGCAGTTATGGTACAGGCAACAAGTTTACTGTATAGATCGGCTTTTTCCGCTTTGAGATGAGGTTTGATATCGTCGGAAGGATATCTGTGTTCGGCTACTGTGGGTCTCCCGGGCATAATTTCCGTGTATTTTCCTACGAGCATATCGGCGTCGATATTTTTATCTGTTTTAAGAAGATTTGCATAGCGATACAGGTGGTCGAAATCTTCCAAAAGCGCAAAATTCAGAGCCTTGATATTGTTTTCGTCTTTTTCGTTTATGGCAAGAACGGCGGTGAGGTCTACCGCAAGCTGTTCATATGCAATGGTGGTTTCAAGAATACTTTCGTTGATGGGTTTCAAACAGCTTATTCGCTTTTGTTGTTGCTGTTCCTGTCTGCGCACGACGGAAAGCGCGTCGAGAATTTCCGGCTCGCTGCAATGCCTTGCGAAATTGTGCATAAACCATTGCGATTCAAACTCCGTTCCGTTCATCAGAATTACACGGGTCTTGGTGTAGGGGGAAGTTTTATCTTTGTTGTAACTTTTGGGATACATTTTTCTCAACGGTAAAAAGTTGTTGTCAAGCGCCTTGCACTTTTCTTTAATCGGATTCATAATTACCTCCGGATAAGTTTTAGGCAACCTGGCTTCATTTTAATCAATTATTCGGCAAATTCTTGACAAGAAATTGCAATTAATTTATACTGGATTTATATTTGAGTCGTAACATTATTATATAGTAATCTATTACGGAGGTAAAAGCATGTGGTATGAAATTTTGTTTCGCGTGTTGAGCATTGTCAATTATGCCATACTCATCATAATTGCCATACCGCTTCTGATTCAGATACTGTACGTTGTATTTTCGTTTTTGAAAAAGAAAACGTATCCGAAAAGTGACAAAAAGGGCAGAATAGCTTTTTTGATTCCGGCATATAACGAGGAGGACGTCATTTACGATACCGTAAAATCGGTAATAGATAAACAGAATTATCCCCGTGACAAATTCGACGTGTTTGTAGTTGCGGATAATTGTACCGACAAAACGGCGGAATTGGCAGAAAAGGCCGGTGCGATAGTATTGATACATAACGATCCCGATCCGGCTCATCATATGGCGCTGTATCCGTTGAAATTCGGAGTGGACCATATTATCAATATTACCGATAATCCGTACGACCTCGTTATTCATCTTGATGCGGACAACCATATAAATGCGGACTTTGCCTCGCTTATGAACGACGCCTATCAGTCGGGTGTGGAATTTGCCCGTCCATACGAGGGGGCTCTGAATGCCACTCAAAATTTTTATACAAAGGCATGTTCGCTGTTTTACGCGTTTGATTCTCGGTTCGGCAGTCGTGTGAGGGAGAGATTGCACCTTTCCGCGCATGTGGACGGCAGCGGAGCAACAATGAGCGTAAATCTCCTGAAAAGGACGGGCGGATATGATTCGGAAACAGTTGCGGACGACGCCGAATTCAGTTTGAACAGAATGTTGGAAGGAGTAAAAGGGCATTTTGTAGAGGATGCGATAGTCTATCAGGATTCGCCCTCAACCTTTAAGGATACCGCGGCGCGCAATCAAAGAATAGGCAACGGCGTAATGAATTTAATGAAATCCCGTGCCGGCAAAATGATAAGCACTTTCTTTAAAACGGGTAATTTCTCTCTTTTGGAAATGTTGTCGATGTATTTGCTCAATTTTTTGAACGTGGTGATAGCTATATGGTTGCCGCTGTATTACGTCTATCATTTCCTTTTCCTCGGGTTTGCCGCATACGGAACAATGGAGCTGACGCTGTATACTCCGGAATTTTACAAATCACTGTTATGGGGAACGATAATAGTGGGAGCGGCGATTCTCGTGGCGCTGTTTATATTCTTCGGATATATTCAGGCGTTTATACTTGTTATGACCGACTATAAAAAACTCGGTGCGCAGAAGCGCAGTCAGCTTATGTTGGCAGTATTCATGTTTCCCGCGTTTTTGATACTTTACAGCATTACCCTCTTACGCGGCGCCGTATCCAAACAGAAAAAATGGGAAAAAATCAAACGTAACGTCACAAATTCTGAAATGTAACGGAAGGTGAAAATTTGGATCAACAGCAAAAAGCTCTTGTAATAGAGCATCTTTCAAAATCCTACGGCGAGTTAAAGGCCGTGAACGATATATCTTTTGAGGTCGCAAAGGGCTCGCTTTTTGCATTTTTGGGCATAAACGGCGCGGGCAAATCGACGACGATAAATATTATCTGTTCTATTTTGACAAAAGATTCCGGAAAGATATACGTCGACGGATACGACCTTGATGACAATCCGGCCAAGATAAAAAACGAGACGGGGATAGTATTCCAGACAAGCGTGCTTGATAAGGACTTAACCGTAAAACAGAATCTCGAAATCCGTACGGCGTTCTATTCGCTTTCAAAAGCGGAAAAAAAGGAAAATATAAAGACTATAATCGATCTTCTCGAACTCGAACCCATTTTGAACAAGCCCGTTCGGAATTTGAGCGGCGGACAAATGAGAAGAGTGGATATTGCCAGAGCCATGGTGCATAAACCGAAGCTGTTGATACTCGACGAGCCCACTACGGGACTTGACCCCAAAACAAGACTTGTCGTTTGGTCGCTTATTGATAAAATAAGGTCCGAAACGGGCATGACGGTATTCCTTACAACGCATTATCTTGAAGAAGCGGAAATGGCTACCGACGTCGTTATTATGGACAAGGGCAATATAATTGCTCACGGCACGCCGATAGAACTTAAAAACGCATATTCGAAAGACTATATAATCAGTTATGAACCTCGAAACAAAGACCTTGAAGGTAGGTTAAAGGAAAAGAAAATTTCATTCGAATATGACGCGGAACGCAAAGCGTATAAAATTTTTATACGAGATACTGCGGAAGCCAAACGTATAATCAAAGAATTCGACGAATATTTGACGGATTTCGAAATACTCAAAGGCACAATGGACGACGTATTCCTTAACGTGACGGGGAAAAATATAAAACTTACGGGAGAGGGAGATGCAAACGACTAAACCTAAAATCAATTATGTCGATATCTTTTTCCAACTTACGAGAAGGCATCTTCTGGTGCTTTTCCGTAACAAGATAAGAGTATTTTTTACCGTAATGGCTCCGTTGATTGTGTTTGCGATATATATACTCTTTTTAAAGGATCTCGAATTGACCACCGTACAGGGTGCAATTCTTCAATTAAACACGGACAATGGTTTTAACCTCGATTACGAGCAGTACAGAAAACCTATCGAAACGATTGTAGACTCGTGGATGTTGAGCGGCATTATAGCCATTTCATCGCTTACGGTCTCTCTTCAAACCAATAACATTATAGTCAGCGATAAAGAAAACGGAGTCAACAGAGACTTTGCCTCTTCGCCGGTGAATAAAGGCGTGCTTATCGCAAGTTACTTTTTGTACAGCTTTATCGTTACGGTTCTCATATGTTTCATATTTCTCGCTATATGTTTCATATATCTCGCTTGTCTCGGCGAATTTGCGTTGACTTTCGTCGATTTTCTCGAAATAGTGGGGATAATAGTATTTTCATCGATTAGCTCCGTACTTTTTACAGTATTTATATGCTCGTTTGTTACGCGAGACGCGACAATGGGCAGTATCATTACAATATTTTCAACCGCGGTTGGTTTCCTTATCGGCGCGTACATGCCGCTTGCCATGATGCCGGAATGGGTAGGAAATATTTGCGGTTTCTTCCCGGGTACTTATACATGTTCATTGCTGCGCTATGCGTTTATGGAAACGCCGATCAGCAATTTGTATGCGGAAATAACCTCCGTCGCCGGAGGTGAACAGCTATTGGCTTCCGTTACGGAAAATTTCGGATTTACTCTCAAATTTTTCGGCAACACCGTAGACCCGTCTTTCCAGACGATCGCTTTGGCTGTATTCAGCCTTGTATTGGGAGTGATGAACGTATTTTCAGCCAATCATATGATAAAAATTACAGGGGCATTCAAACGTAAAAAGAAGTAGGCGTAAAATGAAAAAGATTAATGACGGTATCTATTATGTAGGCGTCGACGATGTCAAAATCGATTTGTTCGAGGGCAATTTGCCCGTACCGAACGGAGTTTCGTATAATTCGTATGTCATAAAAGACGATAAATGCGCGGTCATGGACAGCGTTGACGCGGCTTTCGGCGAAGAGTGGCTTAAAGAAGTGGAGCGGGCGTTGCAAGGCGCGGAACCGGACTATCTGGTAGTTCTTCATATGGAGCCGGACCATTCTGCGAATATCTATAATTTTGCGCAAAAATATCCTAATTCGCTTATCGTCGGCAATAATAAAACTTTCGTGATGCTGCAAGAGTATTTCGGTACCGATTTTGCGGACAGAAGAGTGGTTGTGAAGGATGGCGAGAAACTCAATCTCGGCAAGCATGAGTTAACATTCATATTTGCTCCCATGGTACATTGGCCCGAGGTCATGACCGCTTATGAAAGCTATACAAGGGCATATTTCTCCGCCGACGCTTTCGGTAAATTCGGAGCCCTTTCAAAGGGCGGAGAATGGGACGATGAGGCGCGCAGATATTACTTTGCCATAGTGGGAAAATACGGCGTTCAGGTACAGGCTCTTTTGAAGAAGGTGTCCGCATATGAGATAGCCGCAATATATCCTCTTCACGGTCCGGTACTCGAAAATAATCTCGGTCATTTTTTAAATCTCTATTCGCTATGGTCGGAATATAAACCCGAAACGGACGGTGTGTTCGTCGCCTATTCATCAGTATACGGACATACGGCTCTTGCCGTAGAGAAATTCGTCGGCATGTTAAAGGAGAAGGGGGTTAATGCGGAGGCTTGCGACGTTATCAGAACGGACAGGACGCAATGTATTGCCAAAGCGTTTAAATATTCTAAAATTGTCTTTGCAACCACCACATATAACGGGGGAATTTTCCCTTCGATGCGTGAATTTATAGAAAGCCTCGTAGAGCGAAATTTCCGCAACAGGAAGATAGGCTTGATAGAAAACGGCAGTTGGGCGCCGTTTGCGGCAAAAGCCATCACGTCTATGCTTGAAAATTGCAAGGACTTGACGTTTGCGACAACAACCGTAAAAATACGTTCCGCTTTGAACGCGCAGAGCAGTGAAGAGCTTAAATGTCTTGCCACCGAAATGAGCGAATGAATATGGAAAAAATTGAAAGTTTTAAAGTAAATCATCTCAAACTCGAATCGGGTCTGTATGTTTCTCGCGTAGATGTCAACAGGGGTTGTGCGGTTACGACTTTCGATTTGCGCTTTACCGCACCTAATCGCGAGCCGGTGATGGATATGCCGGCCATACATACAATAGAACATCTGGGCGCAACATATCTGCGCAATTCCTCTTTGAAGGAAGACGTTGTGTATTTCGGACCGATGGGGTGTCGTACGGGCTTTTATCTAATAATGTTCGGCAAGTTGAGATCCGAGGACGTCTATGAACTTGTTATGAATATGTTGCGGTTTATTTCGGAATTCGAGGGGGAGATTCCGGGAGCAAAACCCCAAGAGTGCGGCAATTATTCGGAGCAGAATCTGAATATGGCCAAGTATTACGTAAACAGATACATGAGAAATCTTTCGCAAAACAAGAGATTTCATTATTGATTCAAGTTGACTTTATTTGAATTGCCGAACCGAAATCGGTTGCATTTTTCGTTCGACGGTTGTATTATAAATTCAACGCTTCCGTAGTTAAATGGATATAACAAGCCCCTCCTAAGGGCTAGTTATGGGTTCGATTCCCGTCGGGAGTACCAAAAGCCCAAATTGAAATTAATTCGATTTGGGCTTTAATATTTAATTTTAAAACTAGCTTATCTATAAAATTAATATTTGCATTTTAAAATTTTAAAGTTTAAAAATTAAAAATGTTACTTATTGTATGTTGATATTTAAGTAACATTATTTTAATCTTAATGAAGAGGTATGTATGTTACAAGAAAAAGTCGGAAAACGAATTAAGCAGTTAAGAAATCAATTAGGCATAAGTCAGGAAGAACTTGCATTTCGTTCAAATGTTCATAGAACTTATATTGCCAGTGTTGAAGTGGGGAAAAGAAATTTAACAATCAATGTACTGGAAAAAATAGTTAACGCTTTAGAAGTTACGTTAAGTGATTTTTTTAATTTTTAACGGTGAGGATAAAATGTTTTATTTTGCTACAGAAGCATTATATGAGGCAGTTTTTCAGTCAGTGAGTACGAAATATGATGAAGAACAAAAGAAATTAAGCGATATCGGATTGATACATCGTACAGAAGGTGAGATTCGCTATGCGGCAGGCGAGTTGGTTGAAAAAGTTTTACAATCTATTTTTGATGCAATGAATGCTTTTTTGCCATATAAAATAATTTCTAAAGTAGGTAGTAGTGATTATTTAACAAAAAAAATTCAATACAATAATCATGTTTATATAAATGACCATATACAGGTTGATAGACATGTATGGTATCAAGGTCGCCGCATTGCTTTTATTGAAAATAAAACTTATTTGGATACTTGCTATTTTGATAGAGCTCTTGCGGATTTTAAAAAAATAATTCAAGCGTTAAATCAACAGAATTTAGATCCTAAACGTTGCGCATATATTGTTTTTGCTGGGCAAATCGCAGGTAGGGAGAATACTTTTTTAAATTATGAAGCTGAATTTTGGGATGAAACGAAAATAGTTCCTAAAAGGTATTTCTTTTTGAAAGGTATACGGAATTCATTAAAACCACTATATAAGATTAAACATGAATTGGATTTTGAAACTATTAAAGCTTTTGTTGATTTTATATTAACTTTGCTTTGATTAGACAAAAATAGTTGACTAGATATAAAAATTTCTGTATAATATAAGTAACAATTTGTGTGAGGCAAAAATGTCAAAAGAGACTTGCCAATTAAGTTTTTTTGATCCAAATTTGTGCAATAGGGAAAATATTGTTGATCAACCGGATATTTTTGATGGTTGTGGTATTAAATTGGTGCATTGCGATATGTTTGCTCAAAATGGTTTAGCAAAAATTGCAGATAATTTAATTGATGCAATAATTACTGACTTTCCATATGGAACTTTAAACAAAAGAAATAAATGGGATAAGGTTATTGATTATAAAAAATTTTGGGAAGAGGTAAACCGTATCAATAAAATCAATGCTCCTATAATTTCTACTGCACAAATGCCATTTACAGCATATTTAATCGGTACAAATTATTCTGATTTTAAATATAGCATAGTATGGGAGAAATCGAAAGCAACAGGATATTTGAATGCAAAGAAACAACCGCTACGAGCACATGAAGATATTGTGGTTTTTTACAAAAAGCAATGTACTTATAATCCCCAAATGACAGATGGTGAGCCTTATAATAAGGGGTGTGCCGTTAGAGACACTATGGCATATGGAGAACAAAAGAAAGCTGTTTTAGTTAAAAATGAAACGGGCTTACGATATCCGCGTTCTGTACAATATTTTGTGACGGCAGAGAGTGAGGGGAAATTACATCCTACACAAAAACCCGTTGCACTTTTAGAATGGCTAGTTAAAACTTATACTAATGTGAATGATATTGTTTTAGATCCTTGTATGGGCTCTGCAACTACTGCAATAGCATGTATTAAGACTGGTCGCAGATTTATTGGATTTGAACTTAATGATGAATATTTTCAAATAGCTAAAATGAGAGTAAAAAATTTTTTAGCTTTAAATTGATTCATTAATATGGCTATAAATACAAAGGAATTTTTTATTAATTACGATAAGAGCGCGACCTTGTATATCAAGGTCGCGCTCTTATCGTTAAAAATAGAGGCGGACAATTTCGTCCGCCTTTTCTGTTAATTGATTAATTGAATTCAGGCCATAGCATTGAGCTTTTTTGCCAAACCGGATTTTTTGTTCGCGGCTGTGTTCTTCTTTATGACACCCTTCGAAACCGCACCGTCTATAACGGAGCAGGTGTGGGGGAATAAAGACGTGGCAGTCTCTTTATCGCCGTTCTGAATAGCCGTAAGAAGTTTTTTGACCTCGGTCTTCATTTCAGACTTCAAGGCCTTGTTTCTTTCCGTTTTCTTATCGGTTACAAGCACGCGCTTTTTGGCAGATTTTATATTAGGCATCAGATATCTCCTTTAATACCGTATTCTCTTAAACTACTGTGTAATTTTATCATAAAAAATATTTATTGTAAACTGTTTTTAATTCGCTTTTACTATTTTTTTTAATATATTTTACCTTTATACAATATTAATAATAATGATGAATAGTGATTTCTCCAAAACCAAAACCGCTTGTTTTTTCGACAGCGGTATAGGCGGCTTGCCCCTAATGTATAAATGCTACGAATTGCGCAGTGATTTCGATTTTGCGTATTTTGCCGACAATTATAACGTTCCGTACGGAAACAAAACTCATAAAGAAATCTCCGATAGGGTGAGTCTTATATTCGAAAAAATGGCGTTGTTGGAGCCGACGGTAGCTGTGGTGGCTTGTAACACTGTTACTGCGGAGTGCATAGAGGATTTAAGGCGTAAATATTCTTTCCCGATAATCGGAATTCAGCCGGCGGTAAAACCGGCAGCCGAAAGGTCGGCAAAATGCGTCGTTCTCGCAACACAGGCTACTGCCGACAGCCATTCCCTGCAAAAACTTATCGGGGAATACGGCGGCGGACATACCGAAGCGGTGGCATGCAAAAATCTCGCCGAATACATAGAAAACAATATTTTCAATCTGAATAAAGAGGAAATTTTCGGTTTGTTACCCAAAATTTCATGCGACGGCATTGTGTTGGGTTGCACGCATTACAGCTATATTGCCGATATTGTCGCCGATTTTTACGGTTGTCCGGTATACGACGGCACAGACGGAACGGCTGACAGATTTTGTAAAATATTAGGGAAACCTGACCACCAGAGAAAACAGGGCAAAGAAGCGGCGTTTTATGGCGGAAATTGTTTAAAAAACTCAAAAATCTTCGAATATTTGAAAGAAAATCAAAGAAATTGAAAGTTGTAAAAGGTCAAAAGTGGTTTAAAATTAAAAAAATATAAAATTTTTTACCCAAAGTGGTTGACAGTGGTCAACTTGGGTGTTATAATCTTATTACAGTTTGCAATCGGAAAAAAGCATGAGCATTTTAACAGGAGCGTACAACCATTCGGTTGACGGTAAAAACAGAATAAGAATACCGGCCAAGCTCCGCAGTGATTTGGGTATAGATTTTTCGGAGACCGAGGACAAGGAGAATAAAGATAAAAGATTCAGCCTTGTATTTCATACGGGAACCGACGGCTGTATAGCCGTATATACCCAAGAAGCGGTCGATAAAATATTTGCTCCTTTTGCCGATATCAAAATGTCGGACTTTGAAAAATACAGAGCGGTAAGAAGATATTTAAATACTTTCGAAACCGTAGAGAGCGACCCTCAGGGCCGACTGGTTGTACCCCCGAAGTTCAGACAACACGCAAAAATCAAAAAAGATATCGTTATCTGCGGAACGGTCGATCACATAGAAATTTGGGCAAAAGAAGTTTACGACGAATACTTCGGCATAAACGATATGAGTGTGGCGGACGTAAACGAACTCGTAAAGATTCTTGACCTTTAAAATATGAAAGAATTTGCGCATATACCCGTAATGCTTGAAGAGTGTATGCTGGGACTTAATTTAAAGAGCGGCGGCGTATATTTCGACGGCACAGTAGGAGCGGCGGGACATTCGTATGAAATATTAAAGCGTTCGGCTCCCGACGGAAAACTCATCGCGACGGATCTTGACGACGAAGCGATAGCGGCGGCTACTGCAAGACTCGCACCCTTTAAAGGCAGATTTGAAATTTACAAGTCGAACTATAAGAACTATGAGCAAGTACTTGCCGAAGCGGAAATCGACAGTTTAGACGGAATATTGTTGGATTTCGGAGTGTCAAGTCACCAGCTTGACGACGCGGAACGCGGATTCAGTTATATGAAACCGGAAGCTCCGCTGGACATGAGAATGGACCAACAGCAATCGCTGACCGCGGAATACATAGTAAACAATTACTCGCAAACCGAGCTCGCAAGGATATTGAGGGAATTCGGCGAAGAAAAATTTGCCTCGGCAATAGCCGCAAATATCGTTAAAGCAAGGACGGTAGAGGCTATAAAAACAAGCGGCCGACTGGCAAAAATAATCGAATCCGCTATACCGGCTAAATTCCGTCAGAACGGACCTCCGGCAAGAAAAAGTTTTCAAGCCATAAGGATAGCCGTAAACGGAGAATTATCAGGACTCTACGAATGCGTTTTAGGCTTGACCCGAAGGCTGAAAAAAGGCGGACGTATTGCAATAATTACTTTTCATTCTCTTGAAGACAGAATAGTTAAACAGGCTTTCAGAATGTTGGAGTGCGACTGTATCTGTGACAAAAGTTTACCTGTTTGCGTCTGCGGCAAAAAGAAAGAAATCGAAATTATAACCAAAAAGCCGATTGAGGCGAGCGTCCTCGAAATGGCGCAAAATCCGCGCGCGAGGAGCGCGAAACTGCGAATAGCGGAAAAAATAATCTAATTTGCGATAAGGAGAAAATATGGCAGTCGCAACCCCGATTTTAGAAAAAAGAATTGAAGATACGGCCGAAAAGAATTGCGAAAATACCGAAGTAATGTCGGCGGACGAATTACACAATTCCAAAATCAGACGGATTTATGCTCAACTTATAAATCCTGAAACCAAAATGAGCGATATAAGACCTGCGGAGCCGGTACAGGATTATGCACCCACTCGCGTCGAGAATTACGAACAGACAATATCCGCGCCGCAATCACAGGAACAGCAGGTTTATCTTGTAGATAACGCACGTGCCGACGCAGACATATTCCGCGCCGACAGCGCTATAAATAGAAGAGTAGAGGAAGTTGCGGAGGCGGAGCCTCAAACCGCTATGCAACAAGCCGTAAGCGAAGAGGAAAATGAAGATTTGATGCCTTCGCGCACGACTATGCAGTATTCTACCGATTCAAAGAAAGACATTGAAGAGGGCACAATTTCAAACAGAGACGCGGCAAAGCGTATAAGTTTGACAAAACGCGATAAAGTAATTATCGCCGTAGTTGTTTCCGTAATAATTGCACTGTTTGTACTTATAATAGTCAACTCGGCAATCATTTCAAGCGTAAACAACGATTTGGGCTCTCTTCAAAGTTCTTTGAATAATGCGCGCAACGCATATCAGAGAGTTACGCAAGAAGCAAACGAATACAGAGCAAATTTCGATGTAACTTTGCAAACTCTCGCCGATAATCTGGGAATGGTCAGATAAGGAGAATTGATTATAAAACTAAATAAAACTGGATTTTCCGTTACGGTTTTACAAAAGAGGTTATTGTCTTTGTGTTTGACAATAACCTTTATTTTTTGTCTGATTGCGGCAAGACTCATATACGTACAGCTGTGTTGGAGCAATGAATTGAAGTTGCGCGCCACAGATCAGTGGAACAGAGAAATTCCCATAATTGCCGCGCGCGGAAATATTCTTGACAGAAACGGAGTCGTTCTTGCCGGAAATCAGTCTACATTCAGTGTGTTTTTGCGCCCGAATGCGGTTAAAAACGCAGAATATACGGCCACAGTTCTGGGCGGAATTTTCAACGTGGACGCAAACGAAATTCTCAATAAAATACGGGGCGGAAAAATTTCCGAAATTACCGTAGCTCGTCAGACCTCGAAACAAGCGGTTGAAAAACTCGTGTCTTACGGTTTGGACGGCGTTTATTATGCGCGTGATAATTCCAGAAATTATTCTTATGACGATGCGCTCTGTCAGGTTCTCGGTTTTACCGCGTCCGACGGCTCGGGAATAGCCGGTGTCGAAAAGTTTTACGATAACGTTTTGTCGGGTAAGAACGGAGAAATTTCTTATACCACCGATATAGTGGGTATAGAAACCGAAAATCCGACCGTAATATACAGCGAAGCGTCAGCCGGCGACAGTATAAAATTGACCGTTGATATAGACATTCAGTTGGCCGCCGAAGAAGCCATGAAATCGGTGTACGTCTCTTCGCAGGCGAAAGCCGTCTCTTGTGTTGTTCTGAATCCGCAGAATTTCGACATTCTTTCGCTTGTAAATTATCCTTCATATGATTTGAACGATGTTCCGCGCGACGATACCGATAGATTAAACGCTCTGACAAGGAATTCCGTGATAAGCGATATTTACGAGCCCGGCTCAACGTTTAAGGTCATAACCGCCGCCGCGAATATAGAAGAGTATCTGCTCGGTAATACAAATGCGTTTTCCAATTCTTACATATTCAACAGCAGCCGCACCAGAACGGTGGACGGCACAAAGATCAAGTGCTGGTCAAACCACGAAAACGGAAAGCATACCAACCAAACTCTTTCGATGGCGTTGAATAACAGCTGTAACCCTTGTTTTACAGATATTGCTCTCTCTTTGGGTAGCCAAACATTTTACAAGTATCTTCAAAACTTCGGCTTCGGGAACGTCACGGGCATAGACTTTAACGGTGAAGCGCTCGGCATGCTTGTTCCGCAAACTGCCGTCCGAGATTGCGATCTTGCAAGAATAGGTTTCGGGCAGACTGTTGCCGTCACGGGTATTCAGCTCGCATGCGCGGTGGCCTCCGCTGTAAACGGCGGAAACTATTATGTTCCGAGACTTTTGAAAAGTATTGTTTCGGCGGACGGGAAGTCGGTTGCCGAAAATAAACCGGTCTTGAAAAATAAAGTCATAAGCGACGAAGCCTCGCATATTCTTGCCGAAATGCTTGAAGGCGTAGTCAAAGAGGGCAGCGGCACGCACGCATACATAGAGGGCTATCGCGTGGGAGGAAAGACCGGAACCGCGCAAAAATACGAAGACGGTCATGTGGCGCAGGGCAAATACGTGTCGTCATTTACGGGATTTTTTCCGGCGAATGACCCTCAATATCTTGCTCTCGTTATTGTTGATGAACCGCAGGGTACATATTACGGCAGTACTGTTGCGGCTCCCGTTGCAAAACAGATATTCGAAGACATAATCAGAATAAAAAATATACAGCCATTTGTATAAAGGTGATTAAATGAAACTTTCCGACATAATATCGAAACTTGAAATCAAGGAAATATCGGGCAATATCGATATGGAAATAGGCGGCATATCTACCGACAGCCGCACCATTAAAAAGGGCGATTTGTTTATATGCTATACGGGAAGAAATTTTGATTCCCATAAACGCATAGCCGAAATATCCTCTTCCGGCGCAGTTGCCGTAGTATGCGAACACAGACTTGAAACCGACTTGACGCAGATAATAGTGGAGGACGGCAGAGCGCAGATTGCAAAAATCGCCCGAATATTCTATGGCTTTGCCGATAAAAATTTGAAAGTAATAGCGGTGACGGGAACGAACGGCAAAACCACAACTACATATATGCTTGCGGAAATCTTTAAGGCAAACGGGAATAAGGTGGGAGTTATAGGGACTCTCGGCATAGCTTACGGAGATAAATTTATCTCTCCCGAACTCACTACGCCCGATCCGCTGTATCTTCATTCCGTTCTTTCCGACATGTCGTTAAACGGCGTGCAGTATGTGTTCATGGAGGTTTCCGCACATGCGCTGTATTTTAATAAATTGGACGGAATACATTTCGAAGTGGGTATTTTTACAAACTGTACGCAGGATCATCTCGATTTCTTCGGGAGTATGAAGGACTATGCAAACTGCAAGAAGTCCATGTTTGAAAAGGGTAGGTGTTCCTATGCGGTCGTAAATTCAGACGACGAGTTGGGCATAGAGATATTGAAGTCGGCGGATAACGCCGTAAGTTACGGAATCGGCAATCCGGCGGATGTCTTTGCGATAGATATTTGCGAAAAGATAGACGGAACAACCTTTGTCATTAATTTGTTTGACGAACTGTATGAAATAAAACTTTCAATGCTCGCTTTGCATAACGTATATAACGCCATGGCTGCGGCGGCTTGCGCAAAGATTCTTGGCGTTAAAACTTCCGTAATAGCAGAGGGATTGATTAATCTCAAAAAAGTTTCTGGAAGGCTCGAAAGAGTGGCAAACTACAACGGAGCCGATATATTCGTTGATTTTGCACATACTCCCGACGGTCTTGAAAAATCACTGCAATCTTTAAAAAAACTCTGTAAAGGCAAACTCTATTGTCTGTTCGGGTGCGGAGGCAACCGCGACAGAACGAAGAGACCCATTATGGGTGCGGTTGCCGCAAAATATGCCGATTTTTGCATAATCACTTCCGACAATCCTCGCTACGAAGAACCTTTCGACATTATTTCCGAAATAGTCGAAGGAATAAAACCTTTCGGAGCAAAATATGTGACTGTTACCGAAAGAGACGTCGCTACGGAATATGCCGTGCGCCTGCTTGAAAAGGGCGATATTCTGCTCGTTGCGGGGAAAGGAGGAGAGCATTATCAGGATATTATGGGTATAAAACACAGCTATGACGACAATACAGTTATAAAACAAATAATCGGCGACTAAATGAAAATTATACTTTTAAGCGCGCTCGGTGCGTTTGCGGCGTCGGCGCTGCTTTTATTGTTGATTCTTCCGCTTTTAAAAAAACTTAAAGCCGGACAGTATATTCTCGGATATGTCAAAGAACATAAATCCAAAAGCGGAACTCCGACTATGGGAGGGCTTGCTTTTGTTACGGCGATAATAATTACGGGTCTGTGCACTTGCGGCATATCCGACGGAAAAGTAAATCTGACGCTCGCCGTAACGGCAGGTTTTACGATAGTCGGATTTCTGGACGATTTCCTCAAAATTTACCGTAAAGAAAACGAGGGATTAAAACCGTATCAAAAAATATTGTTTCAATTTGCCATCGCAACAGTTGCGGCGGTCTATTGCTATATAAATCATATTACGAGCGTCTCTATACCTTTTGCGGGCAATTTGAAAATCGATTTGGATTGGGGAATAATTCCTCTTGTAATATTTATTTTTATAGCTACCGTTAATTGCGTAAATCTCACTGACGGTCTTGACGGGCTCGCCGGAGGGACAAGCATAGCTTATCTAATGATTTTCGGCGTAATTTTGCTTGCGCAGGAGTCGGATCTGGCGTCGTTGAGCTTCATTGCGGTCGGCGCATTGTCTGCGTTTTTGATATTCAACACTAATAAGGCTTCGATATTTATGGGGGATACCGGTTCTCTCGCCTTGGGCGGACTGATATCGTGCTTATCCGTTCTTTCCGGCAATTCTCTCTATATTCCGATTGTCGGAATAATGTTTGTGGTTTCGGGCATATCCGTAATAGTACAAGTAATATACTATAAACGGACAAGGAAGCGCATATTTCTGATGGCGCCTTTTCATCATCATTTGCAGATGAAAGGATTCACCGAAAGTAAAATCGCCTATGCGTATTTTATTATCACCGCTCTTGCCGGAATAATCTGTCTCTTGTTTTTGTGAGGTAAAATGTATTTTAAAAATCAAAAATTTTTAGTGGCCGGACTATCAAAATCGGGTGAAAGCAGCGCGCGTTTTCTTCTTGAAAGAGGCGCACAGGTATATCTTTACGACGACGTAATAAGCGATAAAGTCTCCACCGTAAGTTTGAAACTTGAACAGTTGGGCGCAAGAGTAATAACGGCCGACGAATGCGAAACGGCGGCAGTTAATTGCGACGTTCTAGTATTGAGCCCGGGTATACCAATCGATACCGCGCTTCCTATTGCTTTCAGAAAACAGGGGAAAGCAATAATAGGCGAGGAAGAGCTCGGCGCGCTCTTTTTGCGCGCTACGGCGATTGCCGTGACAGGAACCAACGGCAAAACCACTACGGTATCCATGCTTAACGATGTCTTGCAGGCGTCGGGAAAACATTCGGTAGCATGCGGCAATATAGGTAATCCTTTGGTAAAAGAAGTTGAAAATTTATCTTTCGACGACTTTGCCGTGATTGAAATTTCATCTTTCCAGCTTGAAACGCTTTCAAGTTTGCGTCCACACATAGCCATTATAACCAATGTGTCCGAAGATCATTTAAACAGACACTACAATATGGAAAATTACATATATCTTAAATCCAAATTGCTTCGCAACCTTCGCGAAAGCGAGTATGCGGTTCTCAACTATGACGACGTTATTGTGCGCGGTTTTGCAAATAATTGCAAAGGGAGAGTGATTTATTTTTCGGTTCAATCCAAGGTTGACGGAGCCTATTTTGAAAACGGAGCGCTGTATTATCGAGGCGAGAAATATTTCGATATAGCGGAAATGACTCTCGGCGGAACGCACAATATATATAACGCTCTTGCGTGTGTTGCCGCCGCGGGCATACTCGGCCTTGACAAGGCGGCGGTGGCAAACGCTATTTGCGCCTTTAAGGGCGTCAGACACAGAGTGGAGAAAATTCGTGAAGTGGGAGGAGTTACATACATAGACGACAGCAAGGGCACTAATATAGACGCGACCGTCAAGGCGGCGCAGACCATGAAAGCGCCTACTATAATTCTTCTCGGCGGAAAAGACAAAGGCTACGATTATTCTCCGCTTTTCGAAAAATTAAATTCCACGACTGTAATACACGCCGTAATTTACGGCGAAAACAGATTCAAAATGATGAATGCGGCCATAAAAACGGGATTTTTAAGCGTTTCGCTGTGCTCGGAATTTTCCACTGCAATTAAACTCGCGGCCTATATTGCAAAACCCGGAGAGAATGTTCTTTTAAGCCCCGCAAGTTCCTCTTTCGACAGCTTTGCAAATTATGAAGAGCGCGGAGACGTATTCAGAAAGTTGGTGGAAAGCATAGATGAAACCATTTGACAGGAGTAAAAAAGCGGGAGATATCCCGCTTTTAATTTGTGTGTTCCTCATGGCGTGCTTCGGCTGTCTCATGATATATTCCGCAAGCTATTATACTGCGGAAGTACAGTTCGGAGATAAGTTTTACTTTGTAAAAAAGCAGGCGGTAGGGCTGATAATCGGAACGGCCGCCATGATAGGAATGGCTTTTCTGCCCTATCGCAAATTGATAAAGTTAAAATATCCTGCAATTATTGTCTCCGTAATACTGCTTGTTTTGGTATTTGTGCCGGGTATCGGCGTAACAAATTACGGAGCTACGCGTTGGATAGGCTTTGGCGGAATTACTCTGCAACCGTCCGAAATCGCCAAATATTCTTTTGCGCTTTTCGCGGCGGCATACTTTGCAAAAAATTATACGAAAGTCAAAACCGTGCGAGGCGTTCTGCCTGTTCTGGCCGTCGGATTGGGCTTTTGCCTGCTTATAATTATAGAACCGAACATGTCGATTACGATGTGCGTCGGACTGCTCATGCTCGGAGTTATATATTTAAGCGGTACCAATCTCAAAACCTTTCTCATTATCATAATCCCCTGTGCCGTTGCGGTGCCGCTTTTGATTATTCTCGAACCCTATCGTTTGCAGAGATTATCGGCGTTCATTGACCCGTGGGCTTCTCCGAAAGGCGACGGCTATCAGCTCATTCAGTCGCTGTATGCCTTGGGCAACGGCGGACTATTCGGAACCGGACTGTTCAATTCCACTCAAAAATACAGATTTTTGCCGTTTGCGGAAAGCGACTTCATTATGGCGATAATGGGTGAAGAGTTGGGCTTTATCGGGCTCATGCTGTTTTTTGCGGTATGCGGTTTTATAATTTTCCGAGGAATTAAAATAGCAAAAAATTGCAATGACCGCTTCGGTTTTCTGCTTGCATCGGGATTTACTCTTGTATACGGCATACAGACGGCCATTAACGCGCTTGTCGTCAGCGGAGCGATACCTCCGACGGGGCTTCCGCTTCCGCTGATTTCCAGCGGAAACACGTCGCTTATAATAACCATGGCTTCGATGGGAGTACTTTACAATATATCGCGGAATTAACAAGGCGAAAGTCGTCCGCCATATAATAGAGTATATTTTACTACTCGGAGTCAAAAATGGAAAAATACGTTATAAATGGAGGAAACAAGCTATACGGAAGAGTCAAAATTCAATCGGCCAAAAATTCTGTGCTTCCTATACTTGCCGCTGCCGTACTGACCGACGGAAAAGTTAGAATTCTCAATGTTCCGCATATTACCGATGTGGGGAACATGGTAAAAATACTTATACGTCTCGGCTGTAAAGCCGAATATTCCGGCGAGGATATATTGATTGACAGTTCGTCGGCAAACTGTTTTGAAATTCCCAGCGGACTTGCTCATGAATTGCGCTCTTCGATTTTTCTTCTCGGCTCGCTTATTTCCAGATTCAGAATGGCAAAAATCGCCTTCCCGGGCGGTTGCGATATAGGTTTGAGACCGGTTGATCTGCACCTCAACGGCCTCAAAAGATTGGGTGTGGAAATAACCGAAAAAAACGGATACATATTGTGCAAATGCGAAAAACTTACGGGCAACGAAATAATGCTCGATTGCCCGAGCGTGGGCGCGACGGAGAACATAATGCTTGCGGCGGTCAAGGCCGAGGGCGCGACGGTTATAAAAAATGCGGCTCGCGAGCCTGAAATCGAAGATTTGCAAAAATTTTTGAATGCCATAGGCGCAAAAGTGAGCGGCGCCGGCAGCGGAACGGTCGTTATCGAAGGAGTTAAAAATCTCGGTTCGACGGATTTTCAGCCGATGAACGACAGAATCGAAGCCGGCACTTTTCTCGTAGCGGCGGCCATGTGCGGAGGAGAAGTGGAGCTCGAACGCACTTCTTCCGAAAATATCAGTTCGCTTTTACATAAATTAAGGGAAAACGGTTGCAATATCCATACAAAAAATGATAAAATAGTATTGGAAAGATCCAGAAGGCTTATGTCGGTAAAGTCTGTTGAAACGCAGCCCTACCCGGGATTTCCCACGGACTTGCAAGCGCAGATAACCGCCCTGTTGTGTATATGTAAGGGTCAGTCGATAGTGACGGAGAATCTATTTGAAACACGATTCAAATATGTTCCCGAACTGCGAAAAATGGGCGCCGACATAACCGTTATAAACCGCAGTGCATTTGTGCGAGGAGTGGAACGTTTCAAAGGTGCAACTGTGATTGCGCACGACCTTCGCGGCGGAGCGGCGCTTGTTCTCGCTGGGCTCGCCGCAGAGGGCAGAAGCGAAGTTCTGGATATAAGTCATATAGACAGGGGGTACGGCTCTTTCGAATACAAACTCCGCGCTATCGGCGGAGATATCGCGAGAGTCGCCATATAAGTTATGAAATACATAAGAAAAATTGCAGTTCTCTTGATTGCCGTAATTTTCTTGGCCGCGTTGATAATCGGTCTGGGAGTAATTTTTTCGGTAAGAAACGTGAATGTTTCCGTCGAGAGCTATTCTTTCGGAGAGTGGGACGAGATGGACGACGATGGGAAGCAATCCGCATCGGAAGAGATTGAACATTTCAGAGAAAAAGTGCTGAACGATTACAGAGGAACGCTTTTGGGCTTTGTAGACGAAAAGAGTCTTGCCGAAAGTTTTGCCGATACAAAATATATACTTGAAAGTTTCGAAAAGGTCTATCCGTGCACGCTCGATATAGTGGTAAAGGAAAGGCGCGAGGTCTTTTCCATGAAAACTACGGGTGGGCTATACAACACATACGACAGCTTCGGTACGTTAATGAGAGAAGCAATTACGGAAGACGAAGCGTTCAACAATATCGACAGAGCTCCAAACGTTTTGGTTAAGATAGACAATGCAGACGATATAGTGCTTATCGCTCAATTAGCGTCGGTCTTTGCGGATAAATTTTCCTCGTTGCGGCCGGTGGTGGAGGAAATGGAAATTCACTCCGAAACGGATGATTTGATTTTCAGATTCCGCTGCGGTCTGGATTTGAGGATTTCCGGTTATGAGAACCTCACGCAGATGAAAATGTCGGCCGCATACGAAAAATTTTCTTCTTTGAAGGACGAGGATAAACTTTCCGGTACCATTGTCGTCACCGTAGACAGAAACGGCGAGATAGTTGCCGAACGTTTTCCCGATAACGGCTTCATATCGTAAATATGGCAAATCCTTCCATAATGCTTTAATTGCGGCATATTCCCGTGTTAATCATAAAAAAAGCGACTCAATGCAGTCGCTTTTTTTTATCATACGGTTGACTTTTATATGAGGGTATTATATAATTAATTATATAATAAAGTTTTAAAAGGCGTATTTAGACTTATGCGTAAAAATTATGTTGCCGTACTTGATATCCGTTCTTCCGAAATCACTTCGGTTGTCGGTGAGAGAGGGGTAAACAATACTTTTATAATCAAGAGTAAATATACCTGCTCTTACGACGGATATGCCGAAGGCGAACTTCTTGACGTCGAATCGTTTGTTTCGGCAGTTTCGGAGATGGTACGTAATACAATCGGTTCCGCAAGCGGTATAAAGACTTTTTATGTAGGGGTGCCGGGTGAATTTTTAAAACTTGTCAATACGGACAACGTTCTTTCATTCCATTCCGCAAAAAAAATTCACAGATCCGATTTGCAGACCTTATGTCGCATGTGCACGCCGCCGGAAGAGGACAAGTGGAGAACCATAAGGCACAGCTGTCTGTACTATGTTCTTTCCGACAAGCGCAAGGTTATAGATCCTCTCGGCGCTGTAAGCGACAGCCTCCACGGAAAATTCTGTTTTATAAAGTGCGCGAACGTTTTCATCGATTGTCTGATGCGCGCTTTCAGGAAGTTCGGCGAAATTCAGAATATCAATTTAATACCCACGAATTTTGCGGAAGCAATGTATCTCGTGGAACCGGAAAACCGCGACGAATGCGCAGTGCTATTCGACCTCGGATACATATCTTCGACTTACAGCATAATTTGCGGAAACGGCTTGCTTTTCAGCGAATCGTTCTCCGTCGGAATAGGGCATGTGGTATTTTATCTGATGAGCGAACTCGATATTCCCTATGAAGTTGCGTCAACATTCCTATCGACCGTCAATTTGAACGCAAAGGAAAAATTGAGCAGTGTGGAAGAGTGTATATACGAGGGCAAGACGTACAGTTTCTCGACTGTGACTTTGCGCGATAAGATTCGTGAGGGACTCGACGGCATATGCGAAACCATTGAGGAATGTCGCGAAAGTTTTACGGGCAAAAACATTGACGGCAAGCCGCTGCTTATTACGGGCGAAGGCGTCAAAACCATAAGAGGAGCCATAGACCATATCTCCGGAAGATTGGTCAAAGGAGTTGAGGTTACAGCTCCGAAAGTTCCATATTACGACCAGCCGGGCTTTTCCTCGCTTTTCAGTCTTCTCGATATGGCGTTGAAAGATGCCGCAAAATAATATGAATAATCTATTTAAGTATATTTTTACTGTTTTAACGGAGGTTAAAAATGTTTAACGATTTCGGCGGATACAATCCCAACCCCAATCTCAATCCAAATTCCAATCCCACGCCCTCGGTTCCGAATGAGACGGGCGCGGTTCTCGGAAGAGCGAGAATAAAAGTTATAGGAGTAGGCGGCGCAGGCAACAATGCGGTAAACAGGATGCTTGAAGCCGGAATAAACAGCGCGGAGTACTATGTCGTCAATACCGACAGTCAGATTCTCGCGTTGTCTCTATGCAATAATAAAATACAGATTGGCAGCAATCTTACGAAAGGTTTGGGAGCCGGAGCCGACCCCGACGTGGGCAGAGCGGCCGCGGAAGAGAGCAAGGAAGCTCTTACGGAAGCAATCAAAGATACCGACCTTTTGTTTATTACCGCCGGAATGGGCGGAGGCACGGGAACCGGCGCGGCGCCGGTCATCGCCAAGATTGCGAGAGATATGAAAATTTTAACCGTAGCGGTGGTAACCGAACCTTTCAGCTTTGAGGGCAGAAAGCGTATGGAAAATACCGCGAAAGGTCTTGACAATCTTAAAAAGTATGTCGATACTTTGATCGTTATACCCAACGACAAAATAAGAACGGTCGTTGCAAAGAATACGCCGATGACGGAAGCGCTGCGCGTTGCAGACGAAATTCTCAAACAGGGCATAAGAGGAATTGCCGAACTTATTGTCAATCCTTCGCTCATCAACCTTGATTTTGCCGATGTAAGAACCATACTCAAAGATAAGGGAATAGCTCATCTCGGCGTGGGCGTGGCAAAAGGCGACAACAGAATTATAGAGGCCGTGAGAGTAGCGGTCAGCTGTCCTTTGCTTGAAACAACTATCGAGGGCGCTCGCGGCGTGATTTTGAACGTCTGCGGCGGACAGGATTTGACTTTCGACGAAGTAAACGACGCCGCCGAGCTTGTCAGAAGCGTTGTCGATGCTTCCGCAAACATTATTTTCGGAGCCAGAATCGATCCCAATGTGCATGACGAGGTGGAGATAACCGTAATTGCGACAGGTTTCCCCGGGTTTGACAATAAGCAAAACGAGGAGCAGCAGAGAGCATACAAGAGCGGTATTCTTTATGAGCCGACGAGCTATAACGCTCCCAGCAGACCTTCGGTTAAAGAGCCTGTATATCCTACGCGTCAAAATGTTCCGCCTCAGCCTCCCGTAAATCAAACCTACGGATATCCGCAACCTGTTCAACAGCCATATAATCCGCAGTCCGTTCAGACTCAACCGCAGGGCGGCTATAACTATACACAGAATCCACAGCCTACGCAGCAGTCTGTTCAACAGCCCATAAAACAGAACGAGGAGGATGAGGGCGAAATCGAGCGCACTCCCGAAAAAAAGATTCCTAAATTCATTCAAAGACTTAAATTCGGGAATAACGGCAATAATAATTGAAATTAAACGGCGGCTTGTCCGCCGTTAATTTTTATATAAATAATCGTTAATTTTTATACGAAGCAAAAAGAGAGGCGTGTTATAAAACACGCCTCTCTTTTTACAAATTCAGTATTATTTAACTGACTGAAAAATCTAAAATGACTTATTTTTTAAGTTCATCAAAGTAAGCCGAAAGGATTGCTTGTTTCAAAATTTCTCGGGTCTCGGTGTTCAGGGGATGCGCAATATCCTTATATTCGCCATCATTAGTTTTCCTGCTCGGCATCGCAATAAACGCGCCCTCGGCAGACTCTATCACCTTGATGTCATGAACCACGAAGCATTCGTCGATAGTGACAGAAGCCACAGCTTTAAGTTTATTGTCCTCCTTGTTAACTAATCTGATTCGTACATCTGAGATTTTCATAATACACCTACCAGATTATACTTTCATTATGTACATTGTACAATAAAACATAATTAATTTCAATACCTTATAATAAAAATTTTTATTGTTTTTATAAAATTCTTGCTGTTTTGTGCTATTTTTAGTCGAAAAATAGTAAAATTTAATATGTTAAACAAAATACTTGACGGCTTTTACAGTTTTTATTTTATCGGCATAGGCGGCGTAAGCATGAGTTCGCTTGCCAAGTATCTTTTAAACAGCGGCAAAACAGTATCGGGAAGCGACGTTTCGGAAAGTGCGGCCGTAGCCGAATTGAGAAGTTCCGGCGTCAAAGTGGAAATTGGAGAATATAAAGAAAATATTTCGAATTATGACGTAATAGTATATACAGACGCTGTTCACGACAACGATACGCAGTTGCAAAAAGCGCGCAGTTTCGGTAAAAAAATAATGTCTCGCGGACAATTATTGTATGAAATAAGCAAGAATTTTAAAACTGTCATAGCAATTTCGGGATGTCACGGAAAGACGACGTGTACGTCCATGATCGCACATATTTTCAAAGCCGCCGACAGAGATTTTTGCGCGCATATCGGCGGAAACGATTTGACTTTTTCCAATTTATATTTTGGAGGAGACGACTATTTTATAACAGAAGCGTGCGAATACAAAAAGAATTTTCTGCTTTTAAAGCCTGACGTGGCGGTCGTGCTGAATTATCGTCCGGACCATCTCGAATGTTACGAAAGCGAGGACGAATTGAAGAAATGCTATCTGGATTTCGCTTCATGCGCATCTGTGAAGATAGGGCTTTACAGAGATATTCTGTTCGACGGACTGACCTTCGGTTACGATAAAAACGCAGACTATTCGGCACATTTGATCAGTGCTACGGACGGTAAATATTCCTTTACCGTGTTCGAGGGCGAATATGAACTCGGCAGAGTCACGCTGAACGTTTACGGTAAGCATAATATTCTTAATGCCCTCGCCGCAGTTGCGGTTGCCAGAAGCATGAGTATTCCATTCAGACATATCGAACGCGGACTGTCGCAATTTAAAGGAGTAAAGAGAAGATTCGAGAGGCTGGGAGACATTAACGGCGCAGAAGTTATTGCCGATTATGCGCATCATCCGGATGAAATTCTTGCGTCGATACGTACAGCCAAGCGTTTGACCGAAGGACGGCTGTACATTGTTTTTCAGCCGCACACTTACTCGCGCACAAAACTGCTGTTCAAACAGTTTGTAAGAGTTCTCGCCGCACAGCGAGATTTGCTTATCTATCGCACTTATGCGGCAAGGGAATATTACGATGACGCCGGAAGCGCTTTGACGCTCTCTCAAAAAATAAAAAAATCCCGATACGGCGAAGACGTTCGGGATATATTAAGTTTTATTTCAGATGCGAGAAAGGGAGATATAATTCTCTTTCTCGGAGCCGGCGATATATACGACATCGCCGAAAAATTAGTTAAAAATCAATATTGACTCCTTTGATTTGCGCGGCTGCGGCAAGGTCTATGAACTGTTTTGCCCGTCTCGGCGAACGTCCGCCTTTGGAAATGGCCCAACGCTCCGCAAGAAAACAGAGCTCCTCGTCGCCGAGCGTTATTTTTTTATCGGAGGCAAGCTGTCTTACAATGGAGAGATATTCGTTTTTACCTACCGATGAAAACATTACGGTAAGGCCGAATCTGTCGGACAGGGACAACTGTTCCTGCAATAAATCATTGGCATGCACGTCGTTTTCCCTGTCGATAAACTTTTCTTTTACTATGTGCCTTCTGTTGGAGGTGGCGACTATCATGCTGTTTTTATAGACGGCGGAACTGCCTTCGATACTTGTTTTCAAAGAGGAGAGCCTTTCGTCGCAGTCGTCGATAGTAAGGTCGTCTATGAAAATCAAAAATTTCATCGGGAACAGAGCCGCAAGTCTGCGTATTTCTGGGATTTGCGACAAATTTTTTCTGCCGACTTCTATAAGTCTTAATTTTCTGTCCGAATATTTTTTCAACATGGCGCGAACTGTGGAAGATTTACCGGTGCCCATGTCGCCGTATAACAACATATCGGAGTATGGCAGACCGTCGATAAAGCTCTCTATATTGTCCGAAATCAGCTGTTTTTCCGATGTGTAGTCTTTCAGATTATAGATTGAAATATCGTCGCCGTTTCCGGAGGGTATAAGGTCTCCGTTTTCATAGACAAAGGCGTTGTATTTCAAAAATCTTCCGTATCCGACATTGACATATAGATTGCTCCATTTATTTAATGCCTCTTCGGGCGATTTGCAGAATAAGAAATTTTTTACGTTGCACTTAAAATATTCGCACGAATCGAAAGTTTTTAAAGAATCGCTGATTATAGATAAGTCGCGCAGATATGCGTTTTTAATATAACGTGACGGAGCTATTCCCGATGCAAAACTTTTAGAGAGAATATTTTCGTCATATAAAATCATATTTTCGGTATAAGCGGCGAAATCGGGATCGGCGCCGTCGGAACCGCATTTTTCGTAAAAAGCATGTATAAACGCGGCAAATTTTTCTTCGGCACCGTCGTCGCACGCCGCAAATAGCGAAAAAATTTCGTCGTTTAAAATGTTTCTCAATACCGTAAGATTCGTCAAAATATTTTGCATGTAGCACCTGTGAATATTTTTTGAATATTATAATCTTTTTTGGTTGTTTATGCAAATTTTTTACATAATTTTTTAAAAAAATTTGATATTACTTGACTTGTAAGCCGCAAAATAATATAATCGTAGCCGAAATAGAAATTGGAGGAAAGCAAATGGCTAAAATTTATTATCAAAGCGATTGCGATTTGAAAGTATTAAAAAACAAAACGGTTGCGGTTATAGGATACGGCAGTCAGGGACATGCGCATGCGCTTAATTTGCGCGACAGCGGAGTAAAAGTAATTATAGGATTGCACGAAGGCGGCAAGTCGTGGGGTAAAGCCGTTGCCGCCGGTTTCGAGGTGTATACGGTAGCCGAAGCGACAAAATGCGCCGACGTTGTAATGATTTTGATAAATGACGAGAGACAGGCAAAAGTTTACAAGGAGAGCATAGAGGCAAATCTGAAAGACGGTGCGGCTCTCGCGTTCGCCCATGGATTCAATATCCATTTCAAGCAAATCGTGCCTCCCTCAAATATCGACGTGTTCATGATTGCTCCCAAGGGCCCCGGGCATACCGTACGTTCGGAGTATCAGGACGGCAAGGGCGTTCCCTGTCTTGTCGCAATTCATCAGAATGCAACGGGCAAAGCGCTTGATATAGCTCTCGCCTATGCCGCAGGAATCGGCGGAGCAAGAGCGGGCGTCCTTGAAACTACATTTAAATGCGAAACGGAAACCGATTTGTTCGGCGAGCAGGCCGTTCTTTGCGGCGGCGTGACTGCGCTTATGAAAGCCGGTTTTGAAACTTTGGTTGAGGCCGGTTACGACCCCAAGAATGCTTATTTTGAGTGTATCCATGAAATGAAGCTCATAGTAGACTTGATTTATAAGGGCGGATTTTCCATGATGAGATATTCGATTTCCGATACGGCGGAGTTCGGCGATTACGAGACGGGTAAGAGACTCATAACAGACGAAACCAAGAAGGAAATGAAGAAGGTACTCAAAGAAATTCAAGATGGTACTTTTGCTTCCAAATGGATTGCCGAAAACAATAACGGCAGAGCTCATTTCAACGCCATGCGTCAGCTTGAAGCGGAGCATCAACTTGAAGAAGTGGGCGCGGAGATTCGCAAGATGTATTCGTGGAACGACTCGGAAAGCATTTACGAGGCGGAAAAAGGCAAAACTAAACTTTGATTGATTCAGAATAAATTTTATATCGGGCGCACCGTTAAGGTGCGCCCGTCTTTTATGGTTTTATATATAAATATTTATATATAAAAATTTCTTTAATACGCTCCATTTTGTTGAGATTTTTTTTAATAAATGATATAATTTAAATTGAATTGTTATATTATTTACTTTAATTTGTCGGAGTTAAAAAGTGTCGGATAAAAATAACAGCAAAACTAATAAAAAATCATATATTTTCACACGGGAAACGCTCGGAATGGCTTTGTTGCTGTTCTGCGCTCTGACGTTATTCATTCTTTTTACGAGAGATTGGGCGCTGAATACGGTCGGGGTCGAAATTTGCAGATTTATGTACGGATCTTTCGGTTACGGGTCTTATATCGTTCTCGGTCTTTTGGCGTATCTCGGCGTATGGCTTGTGTTTGAAAAATCCGTTAAAATCAAGCCTTCCGTTTTATTGTCCTCGTGTGCATGCCTTTTGGTTTTCTTTTTGCTGTTCCATTCCGTGACCACAAGAGATTATGCGATGAACGGTTACGGCGCATATCTTTCCGATTGCTATAACAATGCGGCTTCCGGTTGGGCGTTTTATACATTCGGCGGAGCAGTTTCCGGCTTGATCGTATATCCTGTCGCGAAGTTGACAACCTTTGTCGGCGCATATGTCATTTTTTCGATATTGTTCTTGCTGTTGGCGTTTTTAGTAGTATATACGGCGACGGACGGAAAGATTATTCCCGTTATCGTGGGGCTGTTCTCACGTAAGAGCGTAGCCAATTCCGAAGTTTCGGTCTCCGGCGCTACGTTTGAAACGGAGAGACCAGAGTCCGCGGTCGGAAACGTTTCCGAAATTTCCGCGGTGGGAGAGGATAATTCCGCAGTTCCCGTATATGACGCGCCAATGAATGTCGCCTCGCCCGAACAAAAGCATGTAGAACCTCAACAAGAGGCACCGTACGCGGATAATAACGTCGATCAGTCAAGCGACGATTCCGACGACAGATATTCCCGTCGTAATCTCGGCAGGAAGATATTGTTTGAAAACGGCGAATTTGCGGCGGAGAGTTACCGGCGCAATCTGATTTTCAACGAAGATTCGTATTTTAATCATCCCGTTGCCAATAAGGACGATTATTTGAAAAGTTTCGAATTTCATCCCCAACGCAATGAGACCTCGGAAAGCAATAAAAGCTATACGGAAAGTTACAGAGATGAAGTCATTGAAAAACCTGTTCCGGAAGCGCCCTCGAATTATATTTACGGTGAGGCGCCCGTCAAGGACTTCGGCAATGAAATAAATGAAGCAAAAAAGCCCGACGGGTCCGACTCGGTGGTAGACGTCCGTGATTCCCGTTTCGGTGGGGATTATGCAGAACGTTCAATAGAGAACGAAGTTAAGGCAGAGCGAGAAATCGTTCCGCCAACGGCGTATTCGGAAAATACGGAAATCCGTCAGCCGGAAATCGAACAGCCTGTCGAACGTGCTCGTTTTACACCCACGCCGGAAGAACATACCGATTCGGTCAGGTTTACTCCCGAACAGTCCGAACGTCAAATAGACGATTCCGCCCGTCGCGAGCCCGTTGAGAACGAACCGCCCAGACAGGAGTCAGAGAGAAGTATTATCTCTTCGCTTTTCGGCGGCGAGTCCGTCAGAGGCGAGCGCGGTCGGGTTGAAGAAACGGGCAGAGCGGAAGAACACGGGCAGCAGGAGGAAGAGCGCAGTAAGCAAAATTTGTTCGATAACGACGAAATGGATCTCGGCGAAGATGTTTTCGGCGTTTCTTCTCGCGGAGGCGTATCCGACGGCGGAAGGAATATTACGGACGACAGAACATCGGAAGAACCCGAAAAACGCGGCGATCGCGGATTTTCGGTTGATAGGAATGAACGTCCCGTCTCCCGTGAAAGAGGGGTGGGGTTTGCTTTCTCTGCCCCCGACAGAAAAGATAATGCGGAACTGCCGAAGGAAGAACCCAAGCCCGTGGAAAAACCCAAGCATGTATGGAAGAAGTATGTTCGGCCTACGCTGGATCTTCTTGATGATTATCCGGAAAACAATAACGTCAATGCCGGCGAGATAGAGGATAATAAGCGTATCATAGTCGAGATACTTGAAAACTTCAAAATCGAGAGCGAGGTTACAAACGTTACGGTAAGTCCGGCCATAACACGTTACGACGTCATGATAGCCGATAAAACAAAGACAAAGACGGCTTTAAGCTATCGTGACGATATTGCCCTTGCTTTAATGAAAAAGAATGTAAACACATATCTTAACTATCTTAAAGGTGCCATTTCGATAGAAGTGCCGAACAGCAAGCGCTCGATTGTCGGATTGAAATCCATGCTCGTGAGTCCGCAGTTTATAAACTGTAAGCCCAATTCGCTCACTTTCGGACTTGGAAAAAACATAGACGGCGAAGTTGTTTGTCCGGATATAACCAAAATGCCGCACCTACTTGTGGCCGGTACTACGGGCAGCGGTAAAAGTATTTGTTTGAGTACGCTTTTAATAAGTCTCCTCTATAAATACGGTCCAGAAGAACTCAGACTTATTCTCGTGGACCCCAAGCAGGCGGAATTTATTCCTTACAATAAATTGCCTCATTTAATGATAAACGAAATTCTTTACGACGTTGATAAAGTAATAAAGGCTCTCAACTGGGCAATAAAAGAAATGGAGCGCAGATACACTCTGTTCAAGGAAATGACCGAAAACGGCGTAGCGACTAAAACTCTTGACGAGTACAACTCGCACCTTCCCGAAGGAGAGGAGAGGTTGCCCAAAATCGTCATTATTCTCGATGAGTTTGCCGACTTGATGATGCAGGCCAAAAAGGATATCGAGAGCCGCATAATCAGATTGGCTCAAAAATCCCGTGCCTGCGGTATTCACCTGATTCTTGCGACACAGAGACCTTCCGTAGACTGCATAACGGGTTTGATTAAATCGAACTTGCCTTCGAGAATAGGATTTAAGGTAAACTCGTTTGCCGATTCAAGCACAATATTCGATGTCGGCGGCGCGGAGAAATTGCTTGGCATGGGCGATCTTTATTATCGTTCGGTCGATAATCCAGAGCTCATGCGCGTGCAGGGCTGTTTTGTAGACACGCACGAAGTTCAGAAGGTAACCGATTTTGTAAGAGCTAATAACGAAACTTATTTTGATCAGGACGTTTCCGAATTTATAAACAAAGTGGAGGAGCCCGAAGTTTCCGCTTCTATGAGCGACGAGGGCGGCGACGAAGGCGGTGACGCAAAAATCGACGATACGTTCATAAAGGCTTTGAAGTTCTGCGTAACTTCGAATCAGGCTTCTGTATCCATGATACAGCGCAGGTTCCCCGTGGGTTATATTAAGGCATGCAAAATCATCGACTGGATGGAGAATATGAATTATATAACTCAATCCGAAGGCTCGAAGCCGAGAAAAGTTCTTATGTCGAAGGAGGAATTTTTGAATACCTACGGAGACATAGATGATTGATTTTACTGAAAAAAAATTCGGCGTAATATCTTTGGGGTGCGATAAAAACAGAGTCGATACCGAAAAACTTCTTGCAATTATACGCGACAAAGGTTGTACGATAACAGACGATATTTCCGCCGCGCAAATACTCGTAGTGAATACATGCGCGTTTTTGAACGAATCGCGAAAGGAGGCGGTGGAAACTGTTCTTGAATGTTCGGTTTACAAGAGCCAAAACCTTGAAAAATTGGTGGTTTGCGGCTGTTTGCCTCAAAAATTTATTTCGCAGACCTTTAACGGCCTTGTCGAAGCGGACGTATTTCTCGGCACGGACGACTATGCAAACTTTTTTCCGGCGCTTGAAAAGGCATATATGGGAGAGCGAGTTAATTTCGTCGGCTCCGGAGGTGTGGTGAGCACAAAAAGAGTGCTTTCGACTCCGGCCCACTATGCATATTTGAAAATTGCCGACGGATGCGATAATCATTGTACTTACTGTCTCATACCGAAGATACGCGGCAGGTACAGAAGCGTTCCTATCGAAGAATTGCTTGAAGAGGCGTCAGGCCTCGGCGACGTTGCGGAATTGATTTTGGTCGCGCAGGACGTCACACGCTACGGTATAGATATTTACGGTCAAAAAAAATTAAGAGAAATTTTACAAAAGCTGACAGCTCTTGTCAACATTAATAGTGTAAGATTATTGTACTGTTATCCGGACATGCTCGACGACGACTTGATTGAAGAAATTCGCGACAATCCGAAAATAGTAAAGTATCTCGATATTCCCCTTCAACACAGCGAAAATCGCATTTTAAAATTGATGAACAGATCGGGGAGCAGGGAAGATTATCTGTCTCTTATAGAAAAATTACGGAAAAATATTCAGGGAATCGCGATTCGTTCGACATTTATTTCGGGATTTCCAACCGAAACCGAAGAGGAATTCGAAAATTTAAAGACCTTTTTAAGAGAGGCAAGGCTCGATAACTGCGGCTTTTTCGCGTATTCGAGAGAACCGGAAACCGCGGCGTATAAATTAAAAGGGCAGTTGAATTATTCGGTCAGGAAGTCGAGAGTTAAACAGCTTTATGCGGTTCAGAAAGAGATCAGTTTATCCAAATTGCAGAGTTGTATAGGAAAAAAGTTTAAAGTTTTGTGCGACGGGATAGACTATGAAAGAGAATGTTTTGTCGGCAGAACGTATTTTCAGGCGCCCGATATAGACGGCAAAGTCTATTTCAATGCAAGATTTGCATCGCAGGGCGAGTATACAGAAGTTTTGATTGAAAATACCGATGGATACGATTTATTCGGGAGGACAGAGGATTTTAACGCATGAATAACGAAACCGAGAGCGGATTTTATAAATTTGCCAAGGGCAAAGGTGTGATGAATCTACCTAATAAGCTGACGATAAGCAGAATGGTGATGATTCCGATTTTTATAGTATTTTTCTATGTCCAATTTGTCGGTCACTATTTTGTGGCTCTCGCCGTATTTGCGATTGCCAGCCTTACGGACTTGCTCGACGGTAAAATTGCCAGAAAATATAATTTAATAACCAATTTGGGAAAATTCCTCGACCCGATTGCCGATAAAGTGTTGGTTTTGTCTGCACTTGTGGTGTTGCTAACCGTTCCGTGGATTTTTACTGCATGGCTCGGCGAATGGGCGATTATAGCGGCCGGTTGCGGAGTTGCCGTTATACTTGCACGCGAAATTATTGTCAGCGGTTTCCGCATGGTTGCGGCAAGTTCGGGGGCGGTCATAGCCGCGGATATTTTCGGAAAATTCAAAACCACCGCCCAAGATATTTCAATAGTTGTTTTGCTTATAGGCGCCGGAGTGTGTGAACTTACTGATAATATAGCCGGCAAAATTATACTGTATATAGGTCTTGCCTTTTTTGCGATAGCGGTAGTCCTTACGATAATTTCCGGAATCAATTATTTAGTCAAAAATAAAGAAGTTTTAAAATCATGAATCAAAAGAAATGTCTCGTTGTATTCAGAAACAAAAAACTCAAAATTTTTGATAGAGAGAATAAGTGCGTCTCCGATTTTGCTTCAAAGGGAATTTATTTTGACAGAATTGTCTATTCGGCGTTTGACGATACCGAGGAAATAACTCGCTGTTTGAATGAGATTCATGGCGCTTATTCGGATATTGTAATTCTCTGTCCATATGTTATGTACGATTCCGTTAAAAGTTTTTGTGAGAAATTTATAGACGGACAGTTTGATAATTTCGACGTTCTTACGGACGGACGAACGGGAGTTTATCTCATTTCCTCCGATACGGATTCGAGACTGAAAGAAAGCGACGTTGCCTCGATTATTTCAAAGAGAGACAATATAAGTCATAACAGCGCGTACATTAAAACCGTAGGAGTAGAGCCGACTGCGCTTGTTTCTGCGATTTCAAAGGCCAAAGAAATTTGTCCGGAATGCGATTTTAATGTCAGCGACAGCTATTCCGATTGCACAATAGAAATCGTTTACAGCGACGAAGTCTTGAAGTCGGATTTTGACAATATGTGGAGAACGCTTATAGGTGAGCTTAACGAGCATATTTATGCTTTGGAAAACATTTCGCTCGGCGAAAGGCTTTTTCAGCTCTTACAGCTTCGCAGAATGAAAATTTCTGTTGCCGAGTCCTTTACGGGCGGTGGAGTGGCAAAAAGACTTGTGGAAGTGCCCGGGATAAGCGAAGTTTATTTTGAAGGTCTCAATACTTATTCAAATGAGTCCAAAATGAAGCGGCTGGGAGTAGACGAACTTATTTTAAAACAGTACGGAGCAGTTTCGGAGCAGACGGCGTACGGCATGGCGGAGGGGCTTTTAAAGACCGGCGATTGCAATATTGCCGTGGCCACTACCGGAATAGCCGGTCCGAAGTCGGATAATACGTTTAAACCTGTCGGACTTGTGTACATTGCTGTCGGAACGGAAGAGTCCGTTTCTGTCTATAAATACGAACTGAACGGCGGAAGAAAGAAAATTACGGAGACTGCTATAAATCTTGCGCTGTTCCATACATTTAAAAAGTTAAAATAATTTAGGAGATTCATAATGAACGAAGAAAAACTTAAAGCACTGAACTCGACAATAGCAATGATTGAGAAACAGTACGGTAAGGGCTCGATAATGAGGCTCGGCGATACCAATGTCAATACCGAGATAGAAGTTATTCCTACCGGATGCCTTTCGCTTGACCTTGCACTCGGTGTGGGCGGAGTTCCTCGCGGAAGGATAGTGGAAATTTTCGGACCCGAATCTTCGGGCAAAACTACCGTTGCATTGCACATTATTGCCGAAACTCAAAAAATGGGCGGCGTAGCGGCATTTATAGACGCAGAGCATGCGCTCGACGCACAGTACGCTCATGCGCTGGGAGTCGATACCAACGAACTCTATCTTTCACAGCCCGACACAGGCGAACAGGCGCTCGATATTTGTGAATCTCTCGTTCGTTCAAGCGCCGTTGACGTTATAGTTGTCGACTCGGTGGCCGCGCTTACTCCGAAAGCCGAAATCGAAGGAGATATGGGCGATACGCATGTCGGCTTGCTTGCAAGACTTATGTCGCAGGCTTTGCGTAAACTTACGGCTATTACGAACCGTTCAAAGACATGCGTTATTTTCATCAATCAGTTGCGTGAAAAAGTTGGAATCATGTTCGGCAATCCCGAAACTACGCCTGGTGGTAAAGCTCTTAAATACTTCGCCTCGATTCGCCTTGACATACGTAAAGCCGACGCGCTTAAAAACGAGGGCGAGATAGTCGGCAACAGGGCAAAATGCAAGGTTGTTAAAAATAAAGTGGCGCCTCCGTTCAAAGTTGCGGAGTTCGATATAATTTACGGCGAGGGCATTTCGCAGGAAGGGTGCCTCATTGATTTGGGACTTGAATATGGCATACTTACCAAGAGCGGTTCGTGGTTCAATTACAATGATGACAAAATAGCCCAAGGCAGAGAAAAAATGCGCGATTATATAAAGGCTAACCCCACATTTAAAGCAGAAATCGATAAAAAGATAAGAGAAGCGCATAAGGCTTCATTGCAGAAGAATGATTGATTTTATGCAAAGAAAAATGTATGAAAAAAGGCGGCGTCTGCCGCCTTTTTTTGTTATATGGAAATATATTTATTATATTAAATTGACTTTTTGCATTATAGGGTGTAAAATAATTAATGGATATAAACTTGCTCTGAAAAGAGTACCGTATATATTTAATTTTATCTATCAGGAGGCTTAAATGAACTACTTGGCATTAAGCAGCCTGTTTCTTGATGTCAACGACGGCGTATTTATCGGTGTGACCATTGGTCTTGCGGTCGGATTGCTTGCGCTTGCCGTTGCAGGTTTTTTTGTCGGTTATATTTTAAGAAAGAAGCAAATCGACAAGAGATTGGGCGAAGTTGAGCAGCGTGCTTCAAAAATGATTGAGGACGCTTCGCTTGAATGTAAGGCTTTAAAAAAAGAGGCATTATTAGAGGCTAAGGAACAGGGACTGCAACTTAAAAACGAAATCGAAAAAGAAAACAGAGAAAAACGGGCTGAACTTCAAAAACAGGAGCAGAGGCTCGTGCAGAAAGAAGATATCCTCGATAAAGAAAAAGAATCTCTTCTGAAACAAACCAATACGCTTGAACAGCAAAAACGCGAACTTGCAAACCGCGAAGCCGAAATCAAAAAGACCCAAGAAAAAGTAACTCATCAGCATCAACTGATGATTGAAGAACTTGAAAAGGTTGCGCAGCTTACAAAGGACGAGGCGAAAAAACTCTTAACCGAAGAAATTCTCGACGAAACGCGGCACGACGTCGCTCTTCAAGTCAGAAATATCGAACAGACGGCAAAGGACGAAGCCACAACCGAGGCAAAGAAAATCATTTCGTTGGCAATCCAACGCTGTGCGGCCGACCATGCATCCGAAATTACGGTATCGGTCGTGCCTCTGCCCAGTGAAGATATGAAGGCAAGGTTGATAGGCAGAGAGGGAAGAAATATTCGTGCAATCGAAAATGCAACGGGTATTGAATTGATAATTGACGATACTCCCGAAGTTGTAATATTGTCGGGATTTGACCCCGTAAGGCGCGAAATCGCACGGCTTTCGCTTGAAAAACTTATATCGGACGGCAGAATACATCCTGCGAGAATTGAGGAGACCGTCGAAAAAGTCAAAAAAGAGATGGATGTCGAAATCAAACAGGCCGGTGAGAGCGCAATGTTCGAGGTCGGCATATTTGGTTTACATCCCGAAATCATAAAATTGTTGGGCAGACTTAAATACAGAACCAGCTATGGCCAGAATGTATATAAACATTCCATAGAAGTAGCTCAACTTGCCGGACTTATGGCGCAAGAACTCGGACTTGACGTGAATCTTGCAAAGCGTGCCGGACTTCTTCACGATATTGGCAAGGCAGTAGACCACGAGCAGGAAGGTACGCATATTCAGCTGGGTGCGGATATTGCAAAAAAATACAGAGAAAGCAATAACGTTATCAATGCGATTGCCGCCCATCACGGCGATGTCGAACCCAAAACGGTAGAGGCCGTGCTTGTAGCTGCGGCTGACGCAATCTCCGGCGCAAGGCCGGGCGCAAGACGCGAAACCGGCACTAACTATGTTAAGAGGCTTGAAAAGCTCGAAGCGCTTGCAAGCAGTTTCAACGGCGTTGATAAGAGCTATGCTATACAAGCAGGAAGAGAAGTGCGCGTAATCGTTAAACCCGAACAAATTGACGATGCGCAGGCTACATTCCTTGCAAAAGATATTGCAAAGAAAATCGAGAGCGAACTCGAATACCCCGGGCAAATCAAAGTAAATGTAATTCGCGAGTTCCGTGCGAGCGAATTCGCAAAATAACAGTTATAAAAAAACCTTCTGCGGAATTCCGCAGAAGGTTTTTTATTATATTATTAATTACAAATTTGTGGATTTATATTTTTCCAGCACTTGTTCTATAAATTTTTGCGCCGCATCGAAATCGTCTGTATCTGGATGACCCTTGCCGATTCCTCCGACAAGAGCAAATATGAACCACTTGCAAAGACCTTTACAAGCAAACGACCCTAAAACATTCTTGCAATTCTCATTAAGATACGCGACAAGGCTATCATTGTATTTGCTTTTGCCTGTGCCACTCGTTGAGAAAAGGAAGACGTTTTTGAGGTCTTCAAGATATTTATCGATCAATTTAACAATTCTACCGCTGAATTTGCCGGCATAAATACCGCTGCCGAAACCGACTATATCATAATCGCGGACGTTGTATTTGTCCGCATTTTCAACGTCTGTAATCGTTATGGGGGCTGCCTCTGCCATGGCCTCGGCTATTTTCATCGTGTTCTGGCGATGGGTGGAATTAATTATAACGAGAATTTTCATATTATTTACTGAAAAGATAGAATAGGAGTCCGAAAAGCGGTATATTCAACGCTATGAAACAGGGGATAACAATCTTTGCCATTATATCTCCTGCGGAAGCAAAGTTGACATTGAGCAACAGTGAGAATACAAATATCATCAAAATTGCTATAACTGCTATTATAATGCAGGCCGACAGATAAATCAAAGTTGTCGGTTTTCGTGAACTTTTACCGATATCTGTATAGCAAAGTACTCCGAAAATCAGAACTTCCGCACATGCGATAGCGAATATTACAAACGGATATGCAAGTGATACGCCCAATTCATTTCTGAAAATAATGCAAAGAGCAAATTCCAAAAGCATTACAATGCCGATAATAAGTGCGCATTTGAACATTGTTGTGCCGCGGTTATATTTCTTCTTTCGATTGCCAACGGAATAATCGGAGGCATTAGGTAAAGAATTTGTATTGCCGGACGATTTGGCCGTTGCATCGTCAACTCTGACTTTCTCAACGATAATGCCGTTTGAAGGTTGAGCCGGCAGAGCTTCAACAGACTTTGGCTGAACTTGCGGCCGAGATTGATATTGAGGCGTGGGAGAGGGGTCGCGCAGGGTACTTGTGAATAAATTATTGATCAAGTTTCTGTAATCTCTCTCTGTCTCGGGACGATTGTTATAAATGAGTTTATCCGTGTCCATGCTGTCTGCATAAGGAGTTTTCGAAGTTTCGTCGCGTGAGGGTTCGGAAATAAGACGCATATAGTTTTCATGAAGAATCTGTCTCTCTTCTGCGGTCATTTCGGAGAGTTCCTGTTCTTCGACGGAAATTTCTTTGACCTGCTCGAGAGGAATTTCATTTTGGACAGGTTCGGATTGTTCGGTTTCAGTGTTTAAATTTTCGGTTTGCTGTTCTTTTTCCGCGTCGGTTATAACTACGGGAGTCGCGTCTTCACGCTTAATTTCAACAACCTGTTCTTTCTCCGGCTCCTCGTAATTTACTATTCTGCCTTCGTCCGATTCGTCATCGTCATCGGTATCTTTTACCGTACGTATCCTGCTCGTAGTGCTCTTTAAAAGTTTAAAGTCAACGGGAGAGGGAGCCGGTTGGCTGAAATCGAAATTTTTATCAGAAATGAGGTTGTCGATAACCGTTCTCGAATATTCCCATTCCGCCTGATTGCGTTCGGTAACTTCTCGGCCGCTATCCGTGAGGGTATAATACTTGCGGCGTCCGCCCTGCGAAACTTCGTCGGTTTTCCAGTAAGCGTTTATGTAACCTTGGCTCTCCAAACGTTTAAGGGCGCTGTAAAGAGTAGGTTGCTTTAAGGAATATTGCCCCTTGCTTTTTGACTCTATTTCCTCAATAATTTCATATCCGTATTTATCGCGCTCGTACAGTGTACGCAAAATTATTGTATTTATATGTCCGCGAATAAGATCGGCGCTTATGCCGCCGTTTTTGGATTCGGATGCGTTGCCGGAATCTTCATTCTCATTTTCGGGTTCGATGTTTTCTTCTTCCAAAGTTTTTTCCTCCGTACTTTACATTATTATATCATAACATGATAATCATGTCAATATTTTAGCAAAATAAAAAGTACTATGTCACACATAATTTATTGTTTTTTATGTTGTTTAATAGACTTTTGGCAGTCAAAGTGATAGAATAAATTAAAATATATTTGCAGGTGGTCAATTTTGTACAGGCATATCAAAAAATACGAAATTAGGTATACAGATACCGACGCTTACGACATTTTAAAACCTTCGTCGCTCTTATCGTTTCAAGAGGAATCCGCCGGATTTTCCGCGGACGAGCTCGGCTTCGGTTATAAGGATATTTCTCCCGTAAACCTCGGATTTATAATTGTGAACAATTATATTGAGCTTTTTCGTCCGATAAAATTGGGCGATGAGCTCGAACTTCATACATGGCCTTTACGTCCGAGGCATTTCATCTTTTTGAGAGATTATGAGTTTTATTCGTCGGGAGAGAAGGTCGGAGTGGCGACTACAAGATGGTGTATGATTGATACGAAAACTTTTTCGGTAGCGCCTACGGCGAAGTTTTTTGCTCCCGATTCTTTTGACGGTTACAATACTGAAAGGAGCGTTGAATTTAATAGCTGGAAGATTCCTTCCGCAGACGTCGATAGACCCGTCTATTCCAAGAAAATCGCTTATTCGGATTACGACCATTATTTTCATGTAAACAATACCAAATATGCGGATTTTCTTTTAGATGTATTATCGGCAGAGGGGTTGAAAGACAGATATATTTCCAAATTGCAGATCACCTATGTAAAACAATGCAAATTAGGCGAAACAATAGATTTTTTCAGGAAGGACGATGGCGACTTTATTCTTGTTGAGGGCAGAGTCGGAGACGAGATTAGAGTACAATTCAGGGTAAAGACAGATGCTGTATGATTATGATATAATACGTTCTCATCGCAAAAGCATATCAATTTCAGTTTCGAACGACAATAAAATTACCGTTCGCTGCCCGTGGGGACTTTCCGCCAAAGAAATAAACAAATATCTCGACAGCAAATCGGATTGGCTTGAAAAAGTAGTGCGTCGAAACGCCGCTCGCCTTGCAGCAAACGACGATATTTTAGAGTTTAAAAAAGTTTATTGGAACGGTAAAAAAATGCCGCTCGTAATTTCGGATAAAAACGAAATAACTCCGGAAGCCGTATATGTCAAAAAAATCGACGATATCGAAAAAGTATACAAAAAGTATTGCTTTGAGGGTTTTTTAAGAACGGTAGAGGAGCTTTCCGAACTTACCATGCTTAAACCGGCTTCCGTAGGCGTAAGAAGTTATAAAGGACGTTGGGGATGTTGCGATTCGAAAAATAACCTGATGTTCAATTATATGCTCTTTATGCTGCCGTCCGAAGTTCAACGGTACGTCATTATCCATGAACTTTGCCATATTTTGTGCCATAATCATTCGCGCGCGTTCTGGAAACTCGTTTCGGATTACGAGCCTGATTATGTAAGATTGAAAAAAGAACTTTCAAAGTATGATTTTCTGACTTCGTTATATTGATTGCAAAAATCATAAATATTCATTTTAGGTCAAATTAATTACAAATTTATACATAATAGGTTAAATTATAAATTTTTATTCAAAATCAAATTTAAAAATTAATTTAAAAACAGATAATAATCGCTTGACTGAAATCGGTTCATGATATATAATTGCATAAGGTTTGAAAAACTGCATGTCGGAAACCTCAAAAATAAATAATTTACAGGTAATTTAATGGAAAAGAAGATTAAAAAAGTAGTTCTTGCTTATTCCGGCGGCCTCGACACGTCGATAATTATTCCTTGGCTCAAAGAAAATTACGACGGTTGCGAAGTTATAGCTGTGTCGGGCGACGTAGGACAGACGACCGAGTTGGAAGGTCTTGAAGAAAAAGCGAAGAAAACCGGCGCTTCAAAATTATACATACTCGACTTGAAGAAGGAGTTTATCGAGGATTACATTTATCCTACGATGAAAGCCGGAGCCGTATATGAAAACAAATATCTTTTGGGAACGTCGTTTGCTCGCCCCGTAATTGCAAAAAGAATAGTTGAAATTGCAAAAAAAGAGGGAGCAGACGCCATCTGTCACGGTTGTACGGGAAAGGGCAACGATCAGGTGCGTTTCGAACTCACAATCAAGGCTTTCGCTCCCGAAATGAAGATTATTGCTCCTTGGAGAATCTGGGATATTAAGAGTCGCGACGAAGAGATAGATTATGCGGAAGCTCACAATATTCCTTTAAAGATAAACAGAGAGACCAATTATTCCAAGGATAAGAATTTGTGGCATCTTTCACATGAGGGTCTTGACCTCGAAAATCCTGCAAATGAACCCGATTACGATAAGATTCTCGAACTCGGCGTGTCGCCTTGGAAGGCTCCCGATAAACCGACCTATATAACCATTCATTTTGAAAAGGGAATTCCCACGGCTATTGACGGAAAGAACATGGATAGCGTTTCGTTGATTGAAAAGCTGAACGAAGTCGGCGGCAAAAACGGCGTCGGACTTGTGGACTTGGTGGAAAACAGACTTGTCGGAATGAAGAGCAGGGGAGTATATGAAACCCCGGGCGGCACCATTTTATATGCCGCGCACGAACTCCTTGAATCGATATGTCTTGATAAGGCTACACAGCATTACAAGCAGTTTATCGGCATTAAATACGGTGAACTTGTCTACGACGGTCAGTGGTTCACGCCTCTGCGCGAAGCGCTTGACGCTTTCGTTGACAAGACGCAGGAAACTGTAACCGGCGATGTAAAACTTAAAATTTACAAAGGCAACATAATCAATGCCGGAATTACTTCGCCCTATTCTCTTTACAGCGAAGATATAGCTACTTTCGGTGAGGATAACTGCTATAATCAGTTGGATTCGCAGGGATTTATAAATCTTTTCGGGCTGCCGATAAAAGTCAAAGCTCTTCTCGACAGCAAAAAGTTAAAATAAATGTATAATGTTTTTATTGACGGCAAGGACGGTACTACCGGACTTCAAATATATGAGAGATTGGGTAAGCGAAAAGACGTAAATCTGATCACTCTGCCGGAGGACAAGCGTAAAGACGAAAAATACAGAGCCGAATGTTTGAATTCGTCGGACATAAGTTTTTTGTGTCTGCCGGACGAGGCGGCAAAGCAAGCCGTTTCGCTGGTAAAAAATCCCGAAGTGCGAATTATCGACGCTTCGACTGCGCATAGAACAAATCCCGAATGGGTATACGGCTTCCCCGAAATCTCGGCGAAAAGAAGAGAGGAAATAGCCGGAACCAAACGTCTTGCCAATCCGGGTTGCTATGCTACGGGATTTATTTCGATTGTTGCGCCCCTTGTAAAGAAAGGTCTTGTTTCGCCCGATTATCCGTTCGTTGCTCAGGGAATTTCCGGCTATTCGGGAGCGGGTAAAAAAGCAATCGCAATTTATGAAAGCGAGCAGAGGGACGCCGAATTCGATTCACCTCGGCATTATGCGCTGGGGCTTGCACATAAACATTTGCCTGAAATGGTAAAAGAGTGCGGATTGAATCATCGCCCGATATTTACTCCCGTAATCTGTGATTTTTATTGCGGAATGACCGTTACAGTACCGCTTTATATCGCATTAATGAACAAAAAGGCCGATTATAATAGCGTAAGAGAGTTTTTTACAGAGTACTATGCCAGACAGAACTATGTAAAAGTAGCCCGTAAAGAAGAGATTCCGCTCTTTTTGGCGGCAAACAGTTTGGCCGGTACTAATTATTTAAAAATTTTTATAAACGGCAATGACGAGCAGATATTTATATCGGCGGTTCTCGATAACCTCGGCAAAGGCGCTTCGGGTGCGGCAGTGCAGAATATGAATATTATGCTCGGACTTGACGAAAGAGTTTCGTTGGATTAAAATGAGTTTGATTGAAATTGACGGCGGAGTCTGCGCGCCTATCGGATTTAAAGCCGGCGGCGTTCATTGCGGAATCCGCAAAAATAAAACCAAAAAAGACTTTGCGTTGATTATCAGCGAGGTGAAGGCTTCTGCTGCCGGCGTGTATACGAGCAATCTTGTGAAGGGCGCGCCGGTTGTGGTGACAAAACAGCATCTCTTTGACGGATATGCGCAAGCAATAGTATGCAACAGCGGCAATGCAAATACATGCAATGCCGACGGTATTCAGATAGCCGAAGGTATGTGTTCGCTCGTCGAAAGAGTCAGCGGCATAAGATCGGAAGACGTTATTGTGGCGTCCACGGGCGTAATCGGTCAGAAACTCGATATAGGTCCTATGGCCGATTGCATCGATAAATTGTACGAATCGCTCGGCAATAACAGTAAAGACGCCAATGAAGCCATTATGACTACCGATACCGTTCCCAAGTCCGTTGCCGTTCAATTCATTTTGGGAGACAAAGTGTGTCGTATCGGCGCCATCGCAAAGGGTATAGGAATGGTATGTCCCAATATGGCTACCAATCTGATATTTCTGACCAGCGATGTTGCTATTTCGCCTGAAATGTTGCAGTCCGCGCTCTCCGAGGACGTCGGTTCTTCTTTCAACATGATAAGCGTAGACGGAGATCAGTCCACCAACGATACGTGCTGCATACTTTCCAACGGCCTTGCGGAAAACGAAAAAATCGTGAGTGCAGACGGCAATTATAAAGTTTTTAAAAGAGCTTTGCATTATTGCACCGTCAAATTGTCTAAAATGATAGCCAAAGACGGGGAAGGCGCCACAAAGTTGATAGAATGTAACGTCAAGGGTGCAAAGAGCGTTAAAATGGCAAAGACAGTCGCTAAGACCATAATCAAATCCTCTCTTGTAAAGGCGGCAATGTTCGGTGCGGATGCCAACTGGGGAAGAGTTCTCTGTGCAATAGGTTATTCCGGGGAGAAAATCGACCCTTTCAAAATAGACGTTGATTTCAAGTCGAAGAAGGGTATTCTTCCCGTTTGCAGACAAGGTTACGGAGTGGATTTTTCAGAGGATTTTGCAAAAGTCGTTCTTTCGGAAGACGAGATAAAGATAAACGTAAATCTTAATCTCGGAGCAAGTTCCGCCGTAGCGTGGGGTTGCGATCTTACTTACGATTACGTAAAGATTAACGGAGATTACAGAACATAAAAGATGGATAAGCAGGAGCAGGCGGCCTTTCTTATTGAGGCTATGCCTTATATTAAAAAGTATTTTAATAAAATTCTCGTTGTAAAATACGGCGGCAACGCCATGATAGACGAAAATCTTAAAAGTTCTGTCATGCGCGATTTGGTCGTTTTGAATTTGCTCGGGATAAAAGTTGTGCTTGTCCATGGCGGCGGACCCGAAATAACCGCTACGATTGAAAAAATGGGCAAGGAGTCCGTATTTGTGAACGGTTTGAGGTATACGGACGAAGAGACCGCCGAAATTGTGCGCATGGTGCTTGCCGGAAAAGTAAACAAAGCTCTCGTTGACTTGTTGGAGAGGAACGGCGGCAGTGCCGTAGGACTTTGCGGACAAGACGGTCATATGCTTAAATGCGAAAAGATGGACGAAAACCTCGGTTTTGTCGGAAACGTTGTCTCGATAGATACAAAGATTGTCACCGATTTGCTTGATTTGGGTTATATCCCCGTAATTTCTACGGTCGGATACGACGACGAGGGCAATATATATAATGTAAACGCGGACACTGCGGCGGCAGCCATTGCCGGAGCTTTGAACGCCGAAAGTCTCATTCTCATGACAGACATAAAGGGGTTGCTTGAAAATAAAGACGATCCGTCGAGTCTGATTAAAAAAGTTTACGTTTCCGATATTCCGGCTTTGGTAAAACAGGGAATCATATCCGGAGGAATGATTCCGAAAATCGAATGTTGTAAAGAGGCAATCCGTCGCGGAGTGAAAAAGGTGTTTATAACCGACGGACGCGTGGCTCATTCCATTTTGGTTGAAATATTATCCGAACAAGGCAGTGGAACAATGTTCCTCAATTGACTGATTTATTTTTAAATCAGTCTTTCTTTTAATAAAAGGAGAATTCATGAATAAGTCTGAAATAATAAAGGACGACAAAAATTTTATTGCCAATACTTATGCGCGATTCGATATTGTTGTTAAAGAGGGACACGGAAGCAAAATAATCGACTCCGAGGGAAAGGAATATATAGACTGCGCTACGGGCATTGGCGTAAATATATTCGGTATAAACGACGAAGAATGGAAAAAAGCCGTAATCGAGCAAATAAATAAAGTTCAGCATGTATGCAATTTGTACTATGCACAGCCGCAGACCGAGCTTGCCAAACTTTTATGCGAAAAGACAGGCGCAAAGAAGGTGTTTTTCGGGAACAGCGGAGCGGAGGCAAACGAGTGCGCCATAAAAACGGCAAGAAAATATTCCAACGATAAATACGGCGACGGAAGATATGAAATTATAACCTTAAAGGATTCGTTTCACGGCAGAACGATTGCCACGCTCACCGCAACGGGTCAAGATGCTTTTCACCGTCATTTTGCTCCTTTTTTGGAGGGATTCAGATATGCGGAACCGAGTATGGAGGGGATACTCTCCTGTTACACCGATAAAACATGCGCCGTAATGGTGGAAGTCATTCAGGGAGAAAGCGGCGTAAACGTTCTCGAAAGTAAATTTTTGAAAAATCTCGAAACATTCTGCAAAGAAAGAGATATACTTCTTATCTGCGATGAAGTGCAATGCGGCAACGGCAGAACGGGTCATCTGTATGCATACGAGGCGTTCGGCATTCATCCGGATATAGTAACGACCGCAAAGGGTCTTGGCGGCGGATTGCCGATAGGCGCGTGCATGCTCTTTGAAAAATGCGAACGGACGCTCGGGTTCGGCGATCACGGAACGACCTTCGGCGGCAATCCCGTAGCTTGTGCCGGCGGCGCAAGCATAATTAGACGGATAGACAAAAATCTTTTGCTGGAAGTTCAGGGCAAGGGCGCCTATTTTATGGAAAACATTTCGAAAATCTCCAAAGTGAAGGGAGTAAGCGGAATGGGACTTATGATAGGCATAGATACCGATAAACCGGCGCGTGAGGTCGCAGAGCAATGCCTTAAAAAGGGATTGATAGTCCTTACGGCGCACAAGAAGGTAAGACTTTTGCCCCCTCTCAATATAACTAAAAATGAAATTGACGAAGCTCTCGCAATTTTGAATGAGGTGATATCGCAATGAAACATTTACTCAAATTACAGGATTTGACAAGAGAAGAAATACTGTCTATTCTGAATCTTGCCGACCAGCTCAAATACGAGCGCAATCACGGCATAATCAACGACAGTTTAAAAGGTAAAAAACTGGGTATGATTTTCCAGAAGTCTTCCACACGTACGAGAGTATCTTTTGAAACGGGTATTTATGAATTGGGCGGCTACGGAATGTTCTTATCCAGTCATGATTTACAGATCGGCAGAGGCGAGCCGGTCGAAGATACGGCTCGCGTGCTTTCGCGCTATCTCGACGGAATAATGATCAGAACGTTTGCGCAAAAAGAAGTGGAAGATCTTGCAAAATACGGCTCGATTCCGGTAATAAACGGATTGACGGACTATGCGCATCCCTGTCAGGTTCTTGCAGACCTTATGACTATTCGCGAATATAAAGGCAGTTTCAAAGATCTGAAACTCACTTATGTGGGCGACGGCAACAATATGGCCAACAGCTTGATAGTCGGAGCCGTCAAACTCGATATGGAAATCAATATAGCTTGTCCGGAAGGTTATGAACCCGATGCGCAGATTGTCAAGTGGGCTCACGAAAACGGCAACTTGACGATAACTCGCAGCGTAGAAGATGCTATAAGAGCTGCCGATGTGCTGTATACCGACGTATGGGCTTCCATGGGTATGGAGAACGAAAAGGTTAAGCGCGAACATGATTTTGTCGGTTACCAGATAAACTCTTCCAACATTAAGAACGCCAAGAGCGACGTTATGGTTATGCATTGTCTGCCGGCTCACCGCGGAGAGGAGATAACAGCGGAAGTCTTTGAAGCGCATGCAAATGAAATTTTCGACGAGGCGGAAAACAGATTGCATGCACAGAAGGCCGTAATGGTCAAATTGATGAAAAAATAAGGGTTTTTATATGAAAAAGGAAAAAGCATATTTAACACTTAAAAACGGCAAACAATTTGTCGGTTACAGATTCGGCGCAAAAGGCGAAATGGTAGGCGAACTTGTTTTTACCACAGGTATGACCGGATATATCGAAACTCTTACCGACCCCAGCTACTACGGGCAGATAGTGACGCAGACTTTTCCGCTTATAGGCAACTACGGAATGATTACGCCCGATTGCGAATCCAAAAAACCGTGGGTTTCCGCCTATATAGTCCGCGAACAGTGCGTGGAACCCTCCAATTTCAGGAGCGAAGGCACGCTTGATAAATTTTTGAAAGAGCATAACGTAATCGGTCTGTACGGCATAGATACGCGCGAGCTCACAAAAATAGTCAGAGAGGCCGGCGTAATGAACGCGGCAATCACTTCAAAACCGCTTGTCGATTTTAGCGATGTCGATAAATTTATAATAAAAGACGCGGTAAAGAGCGTTACCTGCAATCAGGTTGAATATTACGGTGATCCAAACGGACTTAAAGTTGTCGTATGGGATTTCGGCGCGAAGGAAAATATAGTTAGGGAGCTCGTAAAAAGAGGTTGTTACTGCATAAAAGTACCGTCGTTTTATACGGCGGAACAGATAATGGATATAGGTCCGGACGGTTTAATGCTCACAAACGGCCCCGGCGACCCCTCCGAAAACGTGGAAATTATAGAAAACATTAAAAAGCTCGCCGGAAAACTTCCGATATTCGGAATTTGTTTGGGGCATCAGTTGTTTGCTCTTGCAATGGGCGGCAAGACCAAAAAGATGAAATACGGACATAGGGGAGCCAATCAGCCTGTAAAAAATCTCGAAACCGGCAGAGTGTACATTTCAAGCCAGAATCACGGTTATGAGGTTATATCTTCGAGCGTTCCGAACGGGAAGCTCACTTACGTCAATGCAAACGATAACACGTGCGAAGGATTTGATTATCCAGAGCTCAACGCATATACCGTGCAGTTCCACCCCGAGGCGTGCGGCGGACCGCACGACGCGTCGTTCCTTTTTGATAAATTTATTTCAAATATAAAGGAGAGCAAGCGCAATGCCTAAAAAAGAGGACATAAAAAAAGTACTTGTAATTGGTTCGGGCCCGATAGTTATCGGACAGGCGGCAGAATTCGATTATGCCGGAGCGCAGGCGTGTCGAGTGCTCAAAGACGCCGGAATCAACGTTGTTTTATGCAATTCGAATCCCGCGACGATAATGACGGACAGCGCACTTGCGGACGAAATTTATCTTGAACCTCTTACGGTCGATACGTTAAAGAGAATAATAATCAAAGAGCGACCCGACAGCTTGCTTGCTTCGCTCGGCGGTCAGACCGGACTGACTCTCGGCTGTCAGTTGGCAAAATCCGGATTCCTTGACGAATACGGCGTCAAATTGATAGGCGTAAATCTCGAATCCATAGACAGGGCGGAAGACCGCGAGCTGTTCAAAGAGACCATGCAAAAAATCAATCAGCCCGTTGTTCCGTCCGATATAGCTTATTCCGTTGACGAGTGCGTTGCGATAGCCGAAAAAATAGGATATCCCGTAATCGTCCGTCCGGCATATACGCTCGGCGGCGCGGGCGGCGGCGTCGCAAAAGACGAAGAAGAGTTGAGGTTGATATCGCATAACGGGTTAATGCTCTCGCCAATTACTCAGGTTTTGATTGAGAAGTATATAGGCGGTTGGAAAGAAATAGAATTCGAAGTTTTGCGCGACAGCGTCGGAAATGTGCTTACGGTATGCTCTATGGAGAATTTCGATCCCGTAGGTATTCACACGGGAGATTCCATAGTTATTGCACCGGCGGTCACTCTTTCCGATAAAGAATATCAGATGCTTCGTACCGCTTCGCTTAATATAATTTCCGAACTTAAAATAGAGGGAGGATGTAATTGCCAATTTGCGTTGAATCCCGATTCTTTTGAATATTCGGTAATAGAAGTAAACCCGAGAGTTTCGCGTTCTTCGGCGCTCGCGTCCAAAGCGACCGGATATCCCATTGCAAAAGTAGCGACAAAAATTGCTCTCGGATACACTCTCGATGAAATTAAAAACGACGTTACCGGAAAGACGTACGCCTGCTTCGAGCCTACGCTCGACTATGTGGTTGTAAAACTTCCGAAGTGGCCGTTCGATAAATTTTTATACGCAAAGCGCAATCTCGGGACGAGAATGAAGGCTACGGGCGAAGTTATGGCAATAGGCACAGGATTTGAAATGGCCATAATGAAAGCCGTGCGCGGAGCCGAAATTTCGGTGGGTACATTGAATATGCCCAAAATTGCCGAATTGTCAGATGACGAAATATATGAAAAACTTCATGAATTGACTGACGAAAGGCTGTTCGTCGTTTATCAGGCAATCAAGCGCGGCATTTCGATTGACGAGATATATAAGATTACGAAAATAGACGAGTGGTTCTTATATAAACTGAAAAATCTTGCCGATTATGAAAATGAAATTATCGGTAAGCCCATTACCAGAGAACAGTATATCCGAGGTAAGAAACTCGGATATCCAGATACGGAGCTCAAAAAACTCTCTGGCAATAATTTGCCCATGCACCGCAACGCTGTATTTAAAATGGTTGATACATGCGGAGCCGAATTTGCCGCTCAAACTCCGTATTTCTATTCGACATACGACGAAAAGGAGCACGACGAAGCAAAACCTTTTGTCGCTCAAAGCAAGAAAAAGAGAATCATTGTTATCGGCTCCGGCCCTATAAGAATAGGTCAGGGAATTGAATTTGATTATTCTTCCGTTCACTGCGTTTGGGCATTGAAGCGTTTGGGTTATGAAGTGATAATAATCAACAACAACCCCGAAACTGTTTCAACCGACTTCGACACTGCGGACAGGCTCTACTTTGAGGCTTTGACGCCCGAAGACGTGCAGAACGTAATAGATATGGAAAAGCCTTACGGCGTCGTTATAACGTTCGGCGGACAGACGGCAATAAAATTATGCGGATATCTCGATAAAAAGGGAGTAAAAATACTCGGCACTCCGGCAGACAGCGTAGACCTTGCGGAAGATAGGGAGAGATTTGACGAACTTCTCGAACAGTTTGATATAGCTCGTCCGAAGGGACTTACGGTTATGAGCAAGGAAGAAGCGGTACACGCCGCCGAGACCTTGGGCTATCCCGTACTTTTGAGGCCTTCCTATGTCATAGGCGGTCAGAATATGACAATCGCCTTTACTCAAAACGATATCGAAAGATATATGGATGTCATTCTTGCGCAGAAGATTGAAAATCCCGTGCTCTGCGATAAATATCTCATGGGTACGGAACTTGAAGTTGACGCGATTTCAGACGGAGTGGACGTTCTTATCCCGGGCATAATGCAACATATCGAGCGTGCCGGCGTACATAGCGGAGACTCGATAGCGGTATATCCTCCTTACAATTTGAGCGACGCAATGTTAAAAAAGGTTGTAGATATATCCGAAAAACTTGCCATAGCTCTGAAAACAAAAGGACTTATAAACATTCAGTATCTAATATATCATAACCAGCTCTATGTAATTGAGGTAAATCCGAGAGCGTCGAGAACTATTCCGTATATTTCAAAAGTTACGGGCGTGCCGATGGTTGACCTTGCCACGAAAATTCTGATGGGAGCAAAACTGAAAAAATTGGGCTACGGAACAGGTTTGTATCCGACTTCTCCGTATGTGGCCGTTAAGGTTCCGGTATTTTCTTTTGAAAAACTTAATGACGTAAACTCGCAGTTGGGACCCGAAATGAAATCTACCGGAGAAGTGCTCGGCATCGGTAAGACCATAGAGGAAGCGCTTTTCAAGGGTCTTGTTTCGGCAGGCTTCAATATGAAACATCCCGATAAACAGCATCCTTCCGGCATTTATTTCACTATTAACGATCAGGATAAATTTGAAATAGTTAATATAGTCAAGAAGTTTGCGGATTTGGGGCTTACTTTATATGCGACAAAGGGAACGGCCAACGTTATAAGAAGTTTGGGTCTGGAATGTACGGAAGTTGCAAGACTTTCTACCAACGACGAGATTTTCAAACTTATGGACGCAGGTAAAATCGACTATATAGTGTATACCGGAAAAACAGATATTGAGTCGATAACCAACTACATGAGCCTGCATCACCATGCGATTTTACTTGGAATAACCGTTCTCACGTCTCTTGATACAACAAATGCTCTTGCCGACGTCATTGCCGGCAGGTATAATCAGTTCAATACCGAACTTGTAGATATCAACAACCTCCGAACGGAAAAGCTGAAACTTAAATTTTGCAAGATGCACAGCTGCGGCAACGATTATATATTCTTCAATAATATGGATAATACAATTACTTGCCCCGAGTCGCTTGCGATCAATTTCTCCGACAGGCATTATGCGATAGGAGGCGACGGGATAGTCATGATGGAAAGGTCGGGAGTAGCCGACGCAAAAGTTCGCGTATTCAATCGCGACGGCAGCGACGGCGGACTTGCCGCAAATCCCGTCAGATGCGTAGCAAAATATCTTTTCGATAATAATCTTGCGCCGGAGAACATTAAAGTCGAAACTTGTAACGGTGTCAAAGAATTGAACGTAAGTTCATTCAACGGCAAGGCAAGTTCAGTATCGGTAAATCTCGGTAAACCGATATTGAGAAGACAGGAAGAAATTCAAACAGCCGGAATCACCGACATAATAAGCGGTCAGTTGCAGAACATGTATTCGGTGACCGAAGTAAATCTCGGTAACGATCATCTTGTAATTTTCTGCGATAAAGTCGAAGACGTCGATTTGGAGGAACTTGGCCAAAAACTTTGCGATGCCGGATATATAAAGGACGGAACATACGTCGAGTGCGTCAGAATAGTAAATAACGTTACATTAAAAATGAGGGTATGGGAGAAGCGCAACGGCGAAACGCTTGCATGCGGTACCGCTGCGGCGGCCGCTTCGGTTGCGGCTGTCGAAAACGGCCATTGTCTGTATGACGCATTGATTACCGTCAAACTGAAAGGCGGAGATTTATTTGTGAACTATATCAGCGACGGCAATGTAATTCTTGACGGACCCGTTAAACTTTCATTTGAGGGATTGATTGAAATCTGATGATTTATCTTGACAATGCGGCCACAACAAAGCCGGACGAAGAGTGCATTAAAAGAGCCGAAGAATTTCTTCATAACAGTTATTTTAACCCTTCCGCATTATATGCGGAAGGTTATAATATACAGCTGTCATTGCGTCGGGCCAAAACCGGAATACTGTCAACTATTTCCATGAGCGATGATTTTGACTTGATCTTTACTTCATGCGGAACGGAAGCCGACAATCAGGCCATATTTTGCGGAGGGAAAAGAGGCAACATCGTTACGACCTACGGCGAACATTCGGCTGTATTTGCGGCGGCGAAAGAGCTATCGACTCGCGGCGTCGAAGTCCGATTTGCGCCTTTAAATAGCGACGGCAGCGCAGACATCGAAAAACTTATTGAGCTTGTTGACGATAAGACGTCTCTTGTCTCCGTAATACACGTCAATAATGAAACGGGCGCGATAAACGATATCGCCTCCATTGCCGCATGCATAAAGAGGAAGAATCCTCGGACTTTGTTTCATTCCGACGGTGTTCAGGCTTACGGCAAAATACCTTTTATGCTTACAAAAGATATAGATTTATATTCTGTGAGCGCGCATAAAATAGGCGGAGTAAAAGGTTGCGGAGCGCTGTTCAAAAAGAGAAATCTGGCTTTGAAGCCATATATTTACGGCGGCGGTCAGGAACAGGGATTGAGAAGCGGTACGGAGAATGTGTTCGGAATCAAAAACTTTGAGTTTGCCGCTGTCAAAAAATACTGTAAAATCGAGGAAAACCATAAAAAAATCCGCCTACTGAACGATTTGCTCTGGGAAAGATTAGATAAATCTTTATTTACGAGAATTTCTCCCGAGAATAACTCGCCTTATATCCTTACGGTCGGAGCGGACGGACTTCGCGGCGAAACCATTATGCATGAAGCTGACGACGCAGGTCTGATTTTAGGTACGGGGTCTGCATGTTCGTCCAATGAGAAGAAACGGCGTTCGCGCGTAATACTTGCCTGCGGAATATCCGAAAGTCTTGCGGACGGAATTTTAAGGATCAGTTTTTCATCGGAAAATACAGTTGAAGAAACCGAAAGCGCAGCCGAAATTTTGAATAGAATTGTCAAAAACAGAAAAGAGAAAATGGCATAATATGGAAAAAGTTATCATAATCCGATATTCCGAAATACATCTGAAAGGCAAGAACAGAGGATATTTTGAACGTGTTTTCGGGATAAATATCGAAAAATCTCTTAAAGGAATAAAACATGAAGTCCGCCGCAGAAGCGGCAGATATCTTATTGAATGTTTTGAAGAAAATCAAACGGAAATGATTCTTCAAAAGCTCAATAAGGTTTTCGGAATTCATTCATACAGCGTCGCGCTTAAAGTTCCTACGCAAATGGATAGGATATTCGAAGCAGCGAAGAGCGTATGTCGCGATTGTGGCTCTTTTAAAGTTGAAACTCACAGGGCAGATAAAACATTTCATCTCAATTCAATGGAAATAAGCGCAGAAATAGGGGGCAGACTTCTTTCTGCGAATAAAAATCTTAAAGTAGACGTCCATAATCCGCAATTTGTTATTGATATAGATGTAAGAGAAGACGGAACGACTTTGGTTTTCGGCAATTACTATAAAGGCGCCGGAGGCATGCCCGTAGGAACGGCTGGGAAGGGGCTTTTACTGTTATCTGGCGGTATAGACAGCCCCGTGGCCGGACACATGATAGCCAAAAGAGGTATGAATATCGAATGTATTCATTTTCATAGTTATCCGTACACCAATTTGCAGGCTCGCGACAAGGTAATCGAACTTGCAAAAGTTCTTTCGGAATATTCCTGCGGCATTAAACTTCATATCATATCGGTAACTCATATTCAGGAAGAGATCCATAAAAACTGTAACGCAGAATATATGGTTACGCTTTTAAGACGTTTCATGATGAGAATTGCCGAAAAGGTTGCTATTAAGATAGGCGCACAGTGCATTATAACGGGGGAGAGCCTCGGACAGGTGGCAAGCCAGACTATCGAAGGCATTACGGCGTCAAACTCCGTAATAGAGAAGTTACCTATATTGAGACCTTTGTGCGGTTTTGACAAGGATGAAATAATAGAGCGCAGCAGAAATATAGGCGCATTTGATATCTCGATACAGCCGTATGAGGATTGCTGCACGGTCTTTCTTCCGAAACATCCCGTTATCAAACCGGATTTGAAAACGATTGAAGAAGAAGAGGCAAAAATTGACGTAGAAAAATTAATTTCCGAGGCTTTGAACTCACGCGAAACCTTAAATTTCTAAAATATAAAGCGCGCTTTTAAGTTGGCGCGCTTTTTAAATTTCATACCAATTTCCGTTGATTATTTCAGGCAGTTTAGTTTGCGGAGATTTACTTTTTTCGCCGATATTGACCGACGGCAGAGTAATTTCATCGCCAAACAGCTTTTCATTTTGATATATATAATAAGGACAAACGGTATAGGTATAAACTCCGTTTTCCGGTTTATCTTCTATTAAATTTTGCCATTTATTGTCATAAATTACCACTGATTTGCCATTTTGGATGCGTTTTATTATATATGAATAGTACTTTGTCTGACGTAATTCGATTTTTACAGTATTGTTTTTGACTGAAATTTTCGGGCTTACGATTTCAGGATGGACGAATCTTGTCGAGACGGTTGTCGGGACATTGATATCGAGCGTTTTTACCTTCAAAATGTTTAACAGCGGAGAAAATTTATCGGCAATTTCAATCTTATTGTTTTCATAATAAAGTTCCGCGTCCAAATCTATAATTTTCGTGCCTTTATCCGTTTCCAGCTTTTTGGGCTTATGGGTTTGATATATTTTTTCGAATATTTTTTTTGAAATTTCGCAGCAGTGCGTTCCGCCGGAAATATTTGTTCTTGCATAATTTTTGTCGCCCAGCCAGACTCCGACGCAGTGTTCAGACGTGTAATTGACGCAGTAGGCGTCGGTATTTCCTTTTTCGTTTCCGCAAGTTCCCGTTTTTGAGGCTATATCATAGTCGAAATTGCGCAACATTTTTGCTGTTCCCGTCTTTGTCGTTTCAAGCAGGATTTGATTAATCAATGACGCTGTTCCGTCCGAAAATACTTTGCTGTACGTTTTTTTATTTTCATAGATAGTTTTGTTTTCTTTTGTAACTATTTTGTTTATAAAATTTGAATTTGCATAATATCCGGAATTCGAAAATTGAGCATAGCAATCGGCAATTTGTTTTAAAGTGAGTCCTTGTTCCATACCGCCTAATGCAAGAGACAGATTTTTTTCTCCGTCTTTCAATTCGATTCCCATCTTTTTTAGATATTTTTCCGATTTTTCTATCGTCAATGAATTAAGCGTTTTGACTGCCGGCACATTGTAACTTTTCGAAATGCTTTCAGTGACGGTAACGTATCCGTGAAATTTATTGTCGCTGTTCGATGGTCTATATCCGTTGTAGTCAATTTCTTCATCAAGGACTTTTGTGTAGGGGCTTACTATTTTTTCCTCTATGGCCGGTCCGTAAACTGCGAGCGGTTTTATGGTTGAGCCGGGCTGTCTTTTGACTTCGCCGACAGTGCTTTTATATGCTGATACTTCGCCCGATTTGGTGGTAATTATCACTGCATTGTCGCATGGATAGTCTAAATTTTCAATCAGATTCTGCAATTCGGGCTGTAAATTTGTGTAAATTTTAATGCATGTACTCAAATTGTAAAATTCCGGATCGATTTTATCCAATTCCTCGAATGTTGCATTGATATAGTCTCCATAGGCATATGAATTTTTTTGTTTTGCGACGTTTAATGGCATGGAGCAGTAATCTTTGTACGCTCTCTCTGACAGATAATCGCAGTCGCGCATGCTTTTGAGGACAATATTTCTTCTCGCTATACTTTTTTCGGGATATCTGAAAGGGGAGTAGTTATTCGGAGAAATTATCAAACCTGCCAAAATTGCGCTTTCATCTACCGTAAGCTCCGCAGCTTTTTTATCGAAATAGAATTCCGAAGCGCTTTCTATACCGTAACAGTTGTGTCCGAAGTAAATGGTGTTCAGATACATTTCAAGTATTTGTTCTTTTGAGTATTTTTTTTCAAGTTTTCTTGTCAACTTGATTTCTTTAAGTTTTCTCGAAATAGTCTTGTCTCCCGAAAGATGCGTATTTTTTATAAGCTGTTGACTTATAGTTGATGCGCCTTCTTTGAATGAACGGGACATAACGTTTCGGTAAGCCGCCTTAATCATACGTTTATAATTAAGACCTTTATGTTGGAAAAAAGTTCTGTCCTCGGAGGAGATAAAGGCTTGAATTGTATGCTGTTGAAGGTCCTCGAATTCGACGTTCTTGCGTTTATTGGTTAAATATGTGCTTGCAATTTCGTTGCCGTTCGCGTCGTAAAGCGTTATATTCTGATCGCCGGACAGTAACTTTTTTTCGTCGAGGTAGGCGTCGTTTGTCATGACCAAATAGAAGATCATAAACGATAAAATTAAAACAAGCAGACTTATAAGAATGAACGTTGTTATTTTCAGAAATTTGGTCATTATAAATAGTATTTATAAAATTGAATAAATCTTGCTTATTTATTTGAAAAAAATTAATTAAAATTGTATAATTGATTTGATTGAATGTTATTATGGAAAAGTATTATCATATTACAACTTACGGCTGTCAGATGAATGTACATGAATCTGAAAAAATAGCCGGTATTTTATCCGATCTCGGCTATATTGCCTGCGATGACATGGAAAGCGCCGATATCGTGGTTTTTAACACCTGCTGTATTCGCGAAAATGCCGAAAATCATGCGTACGGCAATATCGGCATGCTCAAAAAACTCAAAGCCGTAAAAAAAGATATGATTATCGCAGTAGGCGGTTGTCTGCCTCAACAAATAGGTAAAGCCGACCTGTTACATAAAAAATTTCCCTATGTGGATATCATTTTCGGAACTCACAACCTGAATAAATTAAAGGAATATATTTTAAAAAAACAACAGCAGAAAAAGGCAGTAATTCAGATTGAAGAGAGCGAAGGCGCGATATGCGAAGAGGACAGGCCTCTCCGCACAAGTTATCCCAACGCTTGGATAAATATTACATACGGGTGCAATAATTTTTGCAGCTACTGCATTGTGCCCTATGTTCGCGGACGGGAGAGGAGCCGCCGTTCCGAGCACATATTTGCCGAAGCCAAATCATTGATTGCGGACGGTTATAAAGAAATTACGCTTCTCGGACAAAACGTAAATTCCTACGGGAACGGCACGGACGACTTGACATTTCCTCAACTCCTCGAAAAAATTGCAAATTTAGACGGAAAATTCCGTTTGAGATTTATGACGAGCCATCCTAAAGACTTTTCAGAAGAACTTTCAAAGGTCATTGCCCGAAACGATAAAATCTGCAATAACGTTCATTTGCCCGTTCAAAGCGGTTCCGATTCGGTTCTGAAAGCGATGAACAGGCGGTATACAAGGAAAGATTATCTTGAAAAAATCGAACTCCTTAAAAAACATGTTCCCGATTGTGCAATAACTACCGACCTTATCGTCGGATTCCCCAATGAAACGGAACAGGATTTTCTCGATACCATGAGTCTTGTTAAAGAGGTAGGTTTTTCATCGGCGTTCACATTTGTCTATTCGAGACGCGACGGCACTGTCGCGGCAAAAATGGACGGGCAGATTCCGGAAGAGGTATCAAAAGACAGGATAATGCGGCTCGTCGAACTTGTAAACGAAAATACTCGATCTCAATCTTTGAAGTATGTCGGAAAAACCGTCGAAATTTTGTGCGAGGACTATGACAAAAAGAAAGATATGTATTTGGGCAGAGACGAGTACGGCAGAATGGCGTATTTCAAGAGCGATAAAAACGTTATAGGCGAGTTTATCAAAGTAAAAATTAATTCGGCAAACGGCATTTCGCTTGTCGGAGACATTATTAAAGGGTAGAATTATGGCATTTACACCAATGATGCAGCAATACTTGTCAATTAAGGAAAAGTATAAGGATTGTATAGTTTTATATCGTCTCGGAGATTTTTACGAGATGTTTTTCGACGATGCGGTAAAGGCCTCGAAAATTCTTGACCTCACCTTGACTGGAAAGGATTGCGGACTTGAAAACAGAGCGCCCATGTGCGGCGTTCCATATCATGCGGTAGACTCTTATATAGCAAAACTTGTCGAAACCGGAGAAAAGGTGGCCATTTGCGAACAGCTCGAAGATCCGGCAAAGGCAAATGGAATGGTCGCAAGAGATGTTGTTCGCGTCGTTACTGCCGGTACGCTTATTTCGGACACGGGCTTGAACGAAAAGACAAATAATTATATTTGTTGTGCTTATAAAGAAGATGACTGTGTGGCGTTGGCTTGGGCGGACATAACGACAGGTGCGCTTTCCGCTACGGAATTTGTAAACGGCGGCTTCGAAAAATGCATAAACCAGATGGTTAAACTCGAAGTAAAAGAAATAATTTGCAATGACGAAATGTTGTTTGCTTCAAAAACTCTGCGCGAGGTGGCTGTGGGCGCCTTGCCTCATTTTTCGAGCTATCCTATGTGGGCATTCGGATATCAGGCTGCGGAGCGCACGCTTATGGAGCAGTTTGGCGTGAAATCTCTGTCTTCTTTCTCCGTTTCCGGAAGAAAGAATGTTATACAGGCTTTGGGAGCCTTGATAGAGTATTTGAAAGATACTCAAAAACATGCTCTCAAAAATATAGATAACGTCAACTATATTCAGTTTGAAAATTACTTGCAGCTTGATTTGACCGCGCTTCGGAATCTTGAAATTACCAAAACTCTCAACGACGGCAAAAAATACGGCTCGCTTTTATGGCTCTTGGATAAGACCGGTACGGCAATGGGAGCGAGGTTGCTCAAAAATGAAATTATGTATCCCTTGGGCAACAAAAATGATATAAATTATCGTCTCGACGGAGTTTCGGAACTTTACGAGGCTACCGTTGTGCGCCTTGCAATTCAGGATATTTTTAAATCCGTCAAGGATATCGAACGTATCGCAGGAAAAATAAGCAACGGGAATATTATGCCGAAAGATTGCTTGAATCTTTTGGTTTCGCTCTCCGTAATACCGAATTTGAAGTTTCAATTATCGGGGTTTACTTCCGAAATAATCAAAAATATCTGCGACGGGCTTTGCGATGTTTCTTCACTTACGCAGTTGCTTGATAAAGCAATCGCGTCTCCCGCGCCGAATACATTGAAAGACGGCGAATATATTAAGACCGGTTACAATGCTCAATTAGACGAACTGCGCAACATAAAAAAAGAAGGCAAAAATATTCTTCTTGCCATGGAATCCCGTGAACGCGACGCGACGGGCATAAGAACTCTGCGAATTCATTATAATAGAGTTTTCGGTTATTACATAGAAGTCACCAAGTCCTTTAAAGATAAGGTTCCTTTGAATTATCAACGCAGACAAACTCTCACAAACTCCGAAAGGTACACTACCGACGAACTCAAAGAGTTGGAGGGGAAGATTGTTTCAAGCGAGGAACGAGCTCTTAAATTGGAGGCACAGCTGTATGAAGACATAAAGGCCGTGCTCGCCGAAAATATAGATAATTTGAAGAGTATAGCCTCGGCCGTAGCGCTTTTGGATATGATTGCGGCGTTTGCAGAAGTTGCCAAAACAAATAAATATGTGCGTCCTGAAATAGTTGACGGGAATTTACCGCTTATCATAAAAGAGGGCAGACATCCCGTTGTAGAAGTGATTTCAAAGGAACGATTCATATCGAACGACGTTTTGCTCGACGAAGACAATAACAGGACCATGATAATAACAGGTCCCAACATGGCGGGTAAAAGCACTTTCATGCGCCAGACGGCTTTAATAGCGATAATGGCTCATCTCGGCTCATTCGTTCCGGCGAAATCTGCGCAAATTCCTCTCATAGACAGAGTATTTACGAGGGTAGGCGCAAGCGATAATCTTATCTCCGATCAAAGCACTTTCATGGTTGAAATGATTGAGGTCGCGACTATTATCAATAATGCGACGAAAAACAGCCTTTTGATTCTCGACGAGGTGGGAAGAGGCACCAGCACATACGATGGTTTGAGCATTGCGTGGGCGGTTATTGAGTATCTTACCCAAAAAATAGGCGCAAAGACAATGTTTGCAACTCATTATCACGAATTAACGGAGCTTGAAACGAGTCTTGAAGGCGTCAAGAATTATAAAATTGCGGTCAAAGAGCTGGATGGAAATATAATCTTTTTGCGGAAAATCATGAGAGGCGGAGCTAATCGCAGTTTCGGTATAGAAGTTGCGTCTCTCGCCGGAGTTCCCACTTCCGTTACCGGCAGGGCAAAGGAAATTCTTAAAATGGTTGAAAGCGGAGACAAATCCCACATAGAGGAACAAAAGGAGCCCACGGAGGAAAATATCAGCGAGGTAGAGCGCATTTTAAAGGATATAGATATGAATAACCTCAGTCCAATGCAGGCGTTTATGTTGGTCGGCGACTTGGTTGAAAAGGTGAAAGATGAAAAGAATTAATATTCTGACAAAGACCGTCTATAACAGAATTGCCGCGGGAGAAGTTGTCGAAAGGCCGTATTCCGTGGTTAAAGAACTGGTTGAAAACAGTCTTGATTCCGGAGCGACCGATATCGAGATTTATATTGAAAAGGGCGGAAAGCAGTTGATTAGAGTTGCAGACAACGGTATGGGAATTTTCAAGGATGACCTTCCGGCGGCGTTTATGCCTCATGCGACAAGTAAAATTTCTTGCGTGGACGACCTCGAACATATCAAAACTCTCGGATTTCGCGGAGAGGCTCTTGCAAGCATATCTGCAATCTCGAAAACCGAAATAATTTCGGTCACCGTAGGCAATCCGGCTTACAGCATAAAATGTGACGGCGGAGTCGTTGGCGAAGTCGTTCCGGCGGCTCTGGAAAAAGGCACGGTAATCAGTGTTTATGACCTTTTCTTTAATACTCCCGTACGTGCTAAATTTCTTAAAACCGATAAGAAAGAGGAAACGGATATAACCAATTTCGTTTCAAGATTTATTTTGGCGAATCCCGAAGTCCGCTTTAAATATTACGCCGACGGTAAAATCGTATTGCAATCTTTCGGCGGAGGCCTTGAAGAGGCTATCGCTCAGGTTTATGGTGCGAAGGTAATACCGCAATGTATTAAAATCGACGCTTTAAAAGACGGAATCAGACTTCACGGCTTTATAGGCAACCAAAATTTTTTCAAGCCCAACAAAAGCTATCAATCGATTTTTTTAAACGGCAGATATATTGTCAATTATACGATTGCTACCGCTATTTCAAATGCCTATTCAAGTTATGCGATGAAGCGGCAATTTCCTTTTTACATATTGAATGTTGAAGTTCCCAACGATATCGTGGACGTCAATGTTCATCCGAATAAAGCCGATGTAAGGTTTATAGATAATAACCTTATTTTCGGCGTTGTATACAAAGTTATTTCGTCTGTGCTCGACGGAACGGCAGCGGCGGCAGAGTTCGTTGTGGGCGGCGGCAGAGTGCCCGAAATCAAATCCACGATAGGCGATAAATCCGACGCTAACAAAGTGTATACGGAAAACAAAGCGTCAGAGGAACTTATTGAAAAATATATGCCGGCAAAGTCAACGGGCTTTCCGGAAGACAGAATCAAAAAACCCGATAAAGAAGAGAGCGCTACCGAAAGTGACGAGGCTTCCGATTACTCCGAAAGAAAATATTTCAATCCGGAAACCGATTTGCCGTTGAATGAATTTTACGGGGCTGAGAATCAACTCAAAAAATTACATAAATTAGAACTTGACGGCGATACGTCCGGAGTATCGGATGCGTCTCTTTCGACTGATAATCCGTATCGCATTCAGGAACAGGAGATTGAAAAGCGATATTTCGAGAGAAAACAGGCGAGAATAGATTACGATACATGCACCTATTGCGGTTCGGTTTTCAATACTTATTTAATATACGAATATCAGGATAAAATCTATTTAATCGACCAACATGCCGCGCACGAAAGGCTTATTTACGACAGATATATCAAAAATGTTCGGGATCGAGGCATAATAAGGCAGCCGCTTTTGATTCCGTATGTGTTCGACGTAAACGTTGCCGAAGCGCATTTTTTGGATAAAAGCATGAAAAAATTGGCCGATCTCGGCTTTGTCGTAACCTCCTTCGGAGGCAATGTTTATCGCGTTGATGAAATTCCGTCCGATCTGTGCGATATAAGTTTGGAGGACTTTTTCGACGACATTCTCGCCGATATCGATAGTTTGAATGAAATAAGACTTGAAGATATATTTAAGGATAAAATCGCAACCGCAGCTTGTAAACATGCCATAAAAGGCGGAATGAAACTTACGCAGCAGGAAGTTGACACACTGATGAAGATGTTGGAGGGCAATATGGGCTTGAAATGTCCTCATGGCAGACCTGTTTGCGTAACGATGACAAAACGAGATATCGAAAAAATGTTCAAAAGGATTGTTTGATTTGGGCAAACTTCTTATAATATGCGGAACAACCGCTTCCGGTAAAACAAGCCTTGCGGTTCAATGTGCTCAAAAATTGAATACCGAAATAATTTCCGCGGATTCTCAACTTGTTTACAGAGGTTTGAATATAGGCACTGCAAAGCCCGATTTAAGCGAAAGACGGGGAATTGTTCATCATATGATAGACATTGTTGACCCGATTCGCGAGTTCAGCGTGGTCGATTATCGCAACGCCGCGTTGCCGATAGTCGAAAGGCTTCTTAAAGAGGGCAAAACGCCCGTTCTATGCGGAGGCACGGCTTTTTATATCAATTCATTGATTTTCGATTTTGCCTACGGCAATACGGGAGAAGATAAAGAGATTCGTCAAAAATATTATAATATTCTCGAAAGCAAAGGTAAGGATTACCTGTATTCATTATTAATGGAGAGGGATAGCGAAACGGCGCAAAAGCTACATTATAACGATTATAAGCGAGTTATTCGCGCTCTTGAAATATATGAAACGAGCGGAATAAAAAAATCCGAGCAGTGCGACGCCATGACGCCAAAATACGACTATCTTGCGGTGGCGATAAATTATCCGAGAGAAGAGTTATATAGAAGAATAGACGAGCGAGTAGACAGAATGTTCGAGCTCGGTCTGGTTGAAGAGGTTAAAAACCTACTTTCAAGCGGCGTTGACGAAAATTGCCGCTGTATGCAGGCAATAGGCTATAAAGAAGTGGTTTGTTGCCTTAAAAACGGCGATAATCAAAGTACTATGCGTGACATAATCAAGTTAAATACCCATCATTATGCAAAAAGGCAGATAACGTTTTTTAAAAAATTCCCGAACATTGTATGGTTAAAGCCCGAAGAGGCGAACGCCGATAGAGTATTGGAGTTATTGTATGACAGCAATAGATGAATTTATAAAGAGGTGCGAAGAGAAGTCTCACGATAAATATCGCCTTATCGAAGATATTGCCTATTTCAATCAAATTAAGGTATTGAAAGCGTTTGAAAAATGCCGCGTCGCCACACGGCATTTTAACGGCACAAGCGGTTACGGCTACGATGACGAGGGCAGGGATACTCTCGGTAAATTATATGCGTATTCTTTTGGAGCGGATGCCGGAATAGTATCTCCTCATCTCGTATCGGGAACTCACTCGCTAACGGTTGCATTGTTCGGACTTCTTCGCCCGGACGATACTCTTTTGTGCGTCAGCGGCATGCCGTACGATACTATCAGAGGAGTTATATACGGTGACAATAACGGTTCATTAAAAGATTTTGGCGTTAATTTTGAATATTGCGAGCTAAAAAACGATAAATTTGACTTTAATTCAATAAAAAATAAACTTAACAACAAGGTCAAAGTGGTTTATATACAGCGGTCGCGCGGTTATGAACTCCGTGACGCCTTTTCGTGCGAAGAAATAGGTGAAGTCTGCGAATTTGTTCGTTCCTTGGGCTTTGAAGGCTGCATTTTTGTCGATAATTGTTATGGAGAATTTGTTGAAAAGTCGGAACCTACTGACGTCGGCGCCGATATTATTGTAGGTTCACTTATAAAAAATGCCGGCGGCGGACTTGCGCCGACCGGCGGATATATAGTAGGCAAGCAAAAATATATCGATATGATTGGTAAAAGACTGACAGCGCCGTCCATTGGACTTGAAGTCGGTTCATATTTAGGTGGATATCAGTATTTCTATCAAGGTCTGTTTATGGCTCCGCATATAGTTGCTCAGGCGCTGAAAACCTCTATATTAATAGGTCAGGCAATGTGCGATCTCGGCTTCGAGAATTATCCCAAAATAGATAAAATTCCGCATGATATTACTCGCGCCATAAAGTTTGACAGCGCCGAGAACATGGTAAATTTTATACGTGAAGTGCAGTATGCTTCGCCGGTGGACAGCTATGTGACATGCGAGCCGTGGGATATGCCGGGCTATGACGACAAAATAATTATGGCGGCCGGCACATTTGTTTCGGGAGCCTCGATAGAGCTTTCAGCCGACGGCCCCGTAAAACCGCCCTATATCGCATATTTTCAGGGCGGACTTACCTACGAGCACGGCAAATACGCTTTGGAACGAATTTTAAATAAGATTATCAAGCATTAATCCGTATAAATATCAAAAGTTCAGCGAGCGCAAATTTGTATGCGCTCGCTTTTATATTACTTTTTTATACAATTTATTTCAAAATATTGCAAAAATATACACCGTGTGATAAAATTTATTTAAAATATGTTCAATGGTGACACAAATGAAAGTTTTCAAATCAATTTGTTCCTCTTTGATTGCAACGGCTTTGATTTTTACTATTGGCGTGTCGGCAGTTTTGCAGACAGGGTGTATAGATACCGACTCTGCGAATAATGTTACGCAAAACAATAGTACGTCTGCCGAACAAAAATTTAAATTGAACTTTATATTGAACGGCGGTTGGTTTGTCGGTGAGGCAATCAGTGAGTTTGTGGCCAATACATTGGTAATTCTTCCGACAAATCTGGAACGCGAAGGCTATATATTTATCGGATGGTTTGATAATGAAGATTTTTCAGGCAAGGCATATACGGAGATTGCCGCGAATTATGCGCGTTCCGATAAGACTTTTTGGGCGAAGTGGGAGAAGATTGAACCCGTTACCTATTCGGTATTTCTACATTTGAACGGTGGGAATTTCGCAAACGGCGATAACGACATTAAAAGTTATAAAGAGGGTGATGAAATTAATTTGCCAAAACCTGTCAAGCAAGGATTTATATTTGACGGTTGGTATGATAATGATAAATTCAGCGGAAGCGCGGTCGATAAGATTAGTTCGGACGACAGGGGCAATAAGAATTTTTATGCAAAATGGATAGCCGACTCTGTCGCCGATCAGCCTACAAAGAAATATTTTAACGTCACGTTCGATATGAATTATCCCGAAGCAGATGAATCGACGGTAATTACGGTAGAGTCAGGCCAAACAGTTGTGGAACCCGTAGTTAATAAAAGATTGGGGTATAGATTTATAGGTTGGTATACAGAAGAATCAGGCGGCGAGGAGTTTAACTTTACACAGGGTATAACTTGCAGTTTTACATTATATGCTCATTGGGAGCGCGAAACCTATGAAGTAACTTTCGAATTGGACGGCGGAAAAATAAACAACGGATATTTTGATTCATACACTTTCGGAGAGTCAAAGCCTCTGCCGACTGACGTTACAAAGGATGACTTCGTGTTTGACGGCTGGTATTTAGATTCGGATTGTTCGGGGAATAAAATAACGGAGATTTCCGCAGATTCTACCGGAAATAAAACTTTTTATGCGAGTTGGAAAGAGGATACGGCGCAATCGCAGGACCCCGATCAATTAAGTGTTTTGGACTTCGGAGGCTATGAAGAGGGCGCGTTTATCACTCTTAATTTGTTAAGGAATAAAAATGTCGGTGATTATACGGTAAAATACAGACCTTATGACGGAGTTTCGGCTTACGTTAATATTGACGACGAGTTGGTGAGAGTCGTTGACGGCTCCGTGCGAGCGGATATTCTTGGTTTAACTACTGGTGACGGCGTAGACGGTAAATATGAAATATGTGTCGAAGTTGACGGCAAAAGCATTACGGAAATTGTACAAGTTTCGGCATACGATCGTTCCGGTTATGCTCATTTTAATGAATTGAATATAGGCGGCTATAACGCCAACGGCACGTTGAAAGATAAAGCGGTTGTAATTTATGTCAATGAAGACACGAAAAATACAGTAACAGAAACTGTGGGCAACAGTGTTTTACAGGGAATTGCAAATATACTTTCCGGTTTGGAAAAGTTTGGAGAGCGTCCTGTCGTAGTAAGAATTTTGGGAACGGTTGGCGCGGCGACATGGAATGAAATAAATTACGATAAAGACGGCAATTTCGGCGACGGAACAGACTATAATAACGATAACAAATTGCCAGCAGAAAAGGTAAAGGGCAGAAACGGTTTGCAATTGCCCAATGACCATAAAGATATAACTCAGGAAGAATTGATTTCAGGCAATTATAATTCATTGAATACAAGCGAATATTCCGAACTTTTAGGTCTTGACAGCAAGATTATTTGGGATGACAAAAATAAAGAGTATGATTCCGCTTGGAACAACTGTATTATCAAAAATGCGAATAACGTTACTATCGAAGGCGTCGGAACGGATGCGCGCATATTTCAATGGGGCTTGACGTGGAAGAATTGTAATTCCATCGAGGTAAGAAATATCACTTTTGAAGATTATACGGAAGACGCATGCAGTTTCGAGGGCTCCGACGTCGACTCGTCGCTTGTCACAGATCTGGAATCATATACTTCCAAAATGTTATGGTTGCATAACAATACGCTTTTACAGGGCAAAAATTATTGGGATGTCTCTGCCGAGCAGGACAAACATGAGGGTGACGGCGCTACCGATTTCAAGAAGAACGCTTACATCACTTTGTCATATAATCATTATTTTGAAAACCATAAAACAGGACTGATAGGCGACGGCGACGAGCAAAAAACGGCATGCGTAACTTTCCATCATAATTGGTATGAAAATTGCAACAGTCGGCTTCCTATGGCGAAGCAGGCCAATATGCATATGTACAATAATTATTATGAAGGTTCTACCGGAACCAACATGTCGTTACGCGCAGGAGCGTACGCTTTTATTGAAAACTGTTATTTTTGTAATGTCAATAAGCCGATTGAAACCCAAGAGGGAGACGGTAAAAAGGGAGTGGCAAAAATTTATAACTGTATTTTCGAAGGCAATAACATATCGAGCGATTATTTGAATAAAACAGTTTTTATAGTCGATAAAAGGAATCAGACAGTCAATAACGACAATATTTTCAATAAAAATTTCGATACAGATATAAATTATTTTTATTACGACGAAGTGGAAGAGGAAACCATAGTGGATTTCGGATTTGATATGTTGCCGACGGAGATGGTGAAAACGGTTATTCCGCTTGTTTCGGGTGCAAGAAAAACTGTTCGACAATAATGTTTTAAAAGAGCTTGCGTTAAGGCAAGCTCTTTTGTATGAATAATATTGCAAATTTGTTCCGACGGTGGTATAATATACAATAGGTGTTTATGGATGTAATCAAGGAAAAACTTAAACTGCTCCCCGAAAATTCGGGAGTATATATTATGCTTGACCGTTATGGTAACGTAATTTACGTGGGAAAAGCGAGGATATTGAAAAACAGAGTCCGTCAATATTTCCATAACTCGCCCAAACCGGAAAAAGTAACCAAAATGGTTGAAAACATAGCGGATTTTAACTATATAATTACATCTTCCGAAATAGACGCTCTTGCGCTTGAAAACAACCTTATCAAAAAGTATAAGCCCAAATACAATATCTTATTGAAAGACGATAAAACATATCCCTATATCAAAGTGGATATGCGGGAAAAGTTTCCCAATTTTTATATTACCAGAAAAATTAAAAAGGACGGCTGTAAATATTTCGGCCCGTTCATGGGCGGAATTAATTGTAAGGACATTCTCGATATTCTGCAACTGACTTTTTGCGTTAGATTGTGTCATACCGAGATCACTTCAAAGCCGAAACGCGAATGTCTTAACTATCATATAGGCAGGTGCACCGCGCCGTGCGCAGCAAAGACGACGGCAGAGGATTACTCCGCGCAAGTTAAAAAAGCGTTGGATTTTCTTGAAGGAAATCTGCATGAAGCGGAGGAACTTTTGAAGTCAAAAATGTTTTCTGCCGCCAATGATGAGAATTTCGAACTTGCGCTCGATTACAAGAATAAACTCGAAATGCTTTCAAAGCTGGAAGCCAAACGTATAACGTCGCTGAATAAAGCGATTGACGCGGATATAATTGCATATGCAACAAATAATCTGTATTCGGCAGTAAACGTGCTTGTCACTCGCAAAGGGATTATGCAAGGAGGCAGCAGTTTTGCCCTCGACGAGGCGCATATGTCCGACGCGGAAGCTCTGACAAGTTTTATTGCTCAATACTATACCCATCACGAAGTTCCGCCGGAACTCATTGTCGAAGAATTTTGCGAAAAAGAGCTGTTACAGAGTTATTTCAAAGAAAAGTTTGACAGAAACGTAGAAATAACAATAACCAAGCAGGGAGACAAACTGAAACTCCTTAAAATGGCGAAGCAGAATGCTTTTGAGTATCTTGAAAAATCGGTCGATAAAATCCGTCACAAAGACGACATGACGATCAATGCCTGCAAAAGACTTCAAGAGCTGTTGAATTTGAGTAGATACCCGAAAAGAATGGAATGTTATGACATTTCTAATATAAGCGGAGTAGATAAAGTGGGTTCAATGGTCGTTTTTATAGACGGCGAGGCGGACAGAAACAGTTACAGACGATTTAAAATAAAGACCGTAGAGGGCGCTAACGATTTTGCTTCCTTGCAAGAAGTTCTTACAAGACGATTGGACAAACTTGGCACGGAAGAAGAGGAAAAATTCCCGAAACCCGATTTGATTATAATAGACGGCGGTAAGGGACAGCTGTCTGCCGTAAAAGAAATTTTTGACGATAAAGGAGTTGAGGGAATCGACTTGATTTCACTCGCAAAACGAGAAGAGGAAATCTTTACTTTATATTCCGATGAAAGCGTTAAAATTTCACATAGAGATTATTCTCTTAAAATGTTACAGCGAATAAGAGACGAAGCGCATCGCTTTGCAATAACTTATTTCCGCAACATTCATTCGAAGCGAAATTTGAGCTCTGTGCTGTCGGAAATCGAAGGCGTAGGCAAGGTGAGAAGAATGGCTTTGCTTGATAAATTCGGAAATTTGGATAAAATTATCAATGCGAGCGTCAATGAGTTATCCTCATGCGAGGGGATAAGCCTATCGCTGGCACAGAAAATTAAGGATTATCTCGATAATAACATATGAAAATAAATTACGGACTTATAGTTTCCGATTTTGACGGAACGCTTATAGACGACAGGCAGCGTATTTTGCCGGAAGTCAGAACCGAGATAGAGAGATACGTATCTTCCGGCGGAATATTTGCCGTATGTACAGGAAGAATGTTGAGTTCAATATTGCCGCAAGTTCGGGCACTCGGCCTCAAAGGGCTTGTTATAGGGTATCAGGGTACAGTCATAGCGGATATAACTACGGGCAAAATAATTAAATGCGGCGGAATGGAATATTGCGACGTTGTTGACGTCTGCAAATGTCTTGAAGAACTCGGATACGACATAAATGTCTACTGCGACGAAAAGATTTATACCACGTATTCGGAGGATAATCCGTATCTCAATAAATATGAAGAGATAATAGGCGTTAAAGCAGTGCACGTATGCGGCAAAATGTCCGATTACGTATATGAGCATAAAATGTATTGCCAGAAGGTTTTAAGCATTGTCAGCGAGACTAAAAGAGAGGAATTATATACAGAACTTTCAAATAGAATAGGTGACCGTTTCGACGTAACTTGCAGCGCGACCGTTCTGGTGGAGATTTCGCCCATTGGAGATAATAAGGGGGAGGCTTTGAAGTTTCTTGCCAACCACTACAATATACCGATTGAAAAGACTATTGCAGTCGGAGATAATTTGAACGATCTTTCAATGATAACGGCAGCCGGTTTAGGCATTGCAGTGGGCAATGCCGCGGCACCGTTAAAAAACGCCGCAAAATTTATATCTGTTTCAAATAATGACGGAGCTTTGGCTCAAATTATCAAAAAATTTGGATTTGCATAGTATTATGTGTGAAATATTGGCTCCGGCTGGGGGCATGGACAGCGCATTGGCGGCGATTAATTCAGGCGCCGACGCCATATATTTGGGACTTTCGCAGTTTTCGGCAAGGAGCGCTGCGGAAAATTTTGATTTGCAAAGTTTTAAAGAGCTTTCCTGTCATGCGCATGCCCTCGGAGTAAAAGTGTATGTGGCAATGAATACCCTTGTTAAGGACGACGAGCTGGAAAAATTCTTATCCACATTAATCGACGTATGGAATGAGGGTGCGGACGCCGTTATCCTTTCGGATTTATTTTTGGGCAAATATGTTCATAAATATTATCCCGAAATAAAATTGCATCTGTCTACGCAAGCCGGCATATGCAATGTATACGGGGCTGAAATTGCCAAAAAGTACGGGTTCAGTCGGGTTATTTTGGCTCGCGAGACTCCTATTGAAGAAATTCGGCTTATTTCAGGCATAATCGAAACAGAGGTTTTTGTTCAGGGCGCGCTCTGTACATGTTTTTCTGGGCAATGTTATATGTCCGCTTTTGCCGGCGGCAACAGCGGAAACAGGGGAAAATGCAAACAGCCTTGCAGGAAGTTATATTCTATTGACAGAGATGGGTTTGACAAACCGGCATACAGACTGTCTCTCTCTGACCTTTCAGTGGGGAATTCCATAAACGAATTATTTTCGGCAGGGGTCAAATCTTTTAAAATTGAAGGACGAATGAGGCGTCCGGAATACGTTTCCGCCGCAGTTCTATACTATAAGAATATTCTTGAAAATAATGTAAATACCGACGACTTACGCGCGCTCAAACGTACGTATAACCGCGGAAATTATACAAAAGGACTTGCCTTCGGACAGGATAAAACTTTTATTTCTTATGCGGTTCAGGGACATATCGGAGAATTTGTAGGAAATGTCCGAGTAGAAAACGGTAAATATATATGCCTTTCATCAGAGAAATTTGTCAAAGGCGATAGCTTTAAGATTTTACGTGACGGCACGGAGGTCGGCGGAGCCGTTTTTGCCGCAAATAATAAAGACGGATTTGTAATTGATTCCAAGAATAAGTTAAAAAACGGCGATAAAGTATTTGTTACTACCGATTCATCCTTAAATCGTCGTCTTTTGGATTTCGAAAAAAGGATTGAAATTACGGTTTCGGCTCAATTTATAAAGGGTAGCAAGGCCGAAGTGGATATTTGCGGAAATAAGTTTTTCGGGGATATCGAGCTGCGCGAGGCGGAAAACAGACCTCTCACCGAAGACGATATTAGAACATGTTTCTCCAAAGTCGATAAATATCCGTTTAAAGTTAATTTCGGGAACTTGAAAACAGACGGCGTATTTTTGGCGGCTTCGGAAATAAATGCCTTGCGAAGGAAATCATATAAAGAATATTATGAGATAATTTCGGCAAATGGAAATAAAAAAATTGCTTCAAAGCATGTTTTACCCGTCATAGATAGCACCTCGAATACAAAAGTTGCCGCGATAGTTTGCGAATCTTATTGTAATAATTCCGACATTGTAATTTTCAAGCCGAACGAGTATGAAAAATTTGTCGAACCTCGTGAGATGAAAGGGGCAAAATATATTTACCTTCCGCCGTTCATGACTTCCGAAGAAATAGAGCGTATTAAATCGGTCGTAAAAAAATTTGACGGTATATATTGCGACGGCAGTTGGGCCATCGGACTTTCGGAAGAACTGAATAAACCTCTTTTTGCCGGTACAGGATTTAATTTATCGAATTGTATAGATATTTTCGAATGTAATGCCGAGTATCTGACTATTTCAAAAGAGCTGACATATGCCGAGCAATCAAAACTATCAACCGCCAAAACATTTGCTTTGTCGTCAGGCGATATTAAACTTATGGATTTGATTTACTGTCCGTTCGGTAAACAGTGTAAAAATTGCGACAGGCGACTGAAATATACATTTACAGATGAAAACGGCAGAAAATTTCCCGTAAGGAGATATGTCTCGGGAAGTTGCCGCTTTGAAGTTTTTAATTTTTCGTCTCTTGTGGGAACTTCGCCCACCGGAGTTTTGGTTGACTGCACGCTTAATGGCGCCGCCGAAAATTGTGTTAAAATAGCGTTGGATATTCAAAATCAGAAGTTATATTACAAAAATTACACGCGAGGTCACAGCGTTACTCCGATTTTATAAAAGTAGGGAAAATGGATAAAAACAGTTTCGAAAAACTCGAACTTAATAAAATTTTGGCGTCAGCAGCCGAATTTGCCTCGCTTGACGGAGGCAAAAGCCTTGTCTTGGGGTTGAATCCCTCGTCCGACATTGAGGAAGTGAGGCGCCGCCTTGCCGTTACGCGAGAGTGTGATAAACTCTTATATGTTTACGGCATAGGGAAGGTTGAGCAATTCGGCGACGTTGACGAGACGATCAGGCGTGCGGAGAAAGGCTCCGTTTTGTCTTGTGCCGAATTGTGCGCAATCGGAACGCTCTTGCGCTCTGTGCGCACGACGTATAATTCGATTGACAAGATTGTCGATAATGAAATAATTTATGTCAGGAGATTATCCGATAATCTCTACTTTGACAGCGCTCTTGAAAATGATATTTCAGATAAAATAATAAATGCGGAGACTGTCAGCGACCATGCGAGCGACAAACTTTATTTAATCAGAAGCAAAATTAAGAGTCTGAATGAAAAAATAAAGGAAAAGCTGTCAGAATATATAACGGGCAAGGATGCCGAATATTTGCAGGACGCAATAGTGACCATAAGAAACGACAGATATGTTATACCGGTTAAAGCCGAACATAAAAGTCATGTAAGGGGCTTTATTCATGATCGTTCGAAAACCGGAGCCACTTTCTTTATAGAGCCTGAATATGTTCTGGAACTGAATAACGAGTTGATTGCTCTTACTTTGGACGAGCGCGAAGAAGTGGAAGCGATATTGAAGTCGCTCTCTTTGCGCGTCGGCACGCTTGCCTCGCAGCTTTTTGCGGATATCGAAATTTTAAATGAAATCGACAGTTGTCTTGCCATAGCGGAATTTGGATACTCGTTAAAATGTACGGAGCCAAAGGTTAACGGCCGCGGATATATAAATATAGTAAAGGGACGGCATCCGCTCATCGACAAGGAAAAAGTTGTGCCCGTTTCGTTGGAATTGGGAGCAAGTTTCAATTTTTTGCTGTTGAGCGGCGCAAATACGGGCGGCAAGACGGTTACATTGAAAATGTGCGGATTATTCTGTCTTATGGCGGCCTGCGGATTGTTTATTCCGGCTGTCGAGGGTAGTTCTGTGGCCGTATTCGACGATATATTCTGTGATATAGGCGACAGCCAAAGTATTGAAGAGAGTCTTTCAACCTTTTCTTCGCACATGGAAAATATTATCAAAATTTGCAACAAAGTCGGTGAGAACAGTCTTGTATTGATAGACGAACTCGGCGGAGGCACCAATCCGGACGAAGGGCAGGCGATTGCAAAGGCCGTAGTTAAAAAATTGATTGAAAGCGGAAGTAAGGGAATTGTTACAACTCATTTTACTCCGTTGAAAGAATTTGCTTATTCGGTGCAAGGAATCGAAAACGCAAGTATGGAGTTTGACTCCACGACTTTAAAACCTCTTTACAGCATAAAAATAGGGTTGCCGGGCGCAAGCAATGCTCTCGCTATTGCTAAAAGACTCGGTATGGACGAAAATATATTGCAGGACGCATACGGCTATTTATCCGAAGGTTCGCGTAATTTTGAAAATGTAGTCCGCAGAGCGGAAGAGAGCAGAGTTGAGGCGGAGAATAAACTTGCCGAAGCCGAAAGATTGAAAAACGAATGGCAGAACAAGATAAACGAAGCGCGTGTTCTCACTGAAAAATTGAACGGAGAAAGAGAGAAGTTGGCGCGTACGGCAAGAAGCGAAAGTCGCAGGATTATTTCTGAAAAAACCGCGCGTGCGGAGGAAATTCTCTCTGAAATAGAGCAGATTTTCAAAAGCGAGAATCTTACCGAAAACGATTTGATAAGAGCGAGAACTTTGAAAAACTCTCTTAAAAATTCGGTCTTTGAGGAAGAAAGCAAGAAGGATAATATCAATTCATATAAGGACGCGACAGCCGAAGATATAAAAGTCGGAGTAAGAGTCTTTGTGAAACCCATGGAATTATACGGAGAAGTGTTAAACTTCAACAAAGTCAAGGGCGAGGCGGAAGTAAGGTGCGGAAATATAAAGACTCATCTGAAATTGAAGGATTTGCAGATTGTCGGAGACGAACAGAAACCCGAACAAAAGGTAAAAATACTCAAAGATATAAAAAATTTGCAACCTTCGCTTGAAATAAACGTTTTGGGACTTACGGTAGGCGAAGCTCTCTATGAAGTCGATAATTTTATAGACAGAGCCGTAACGGACAATCTTAACGAAGTTAAAATAATACACGGAGTAGGCACGGGCAAATTAAAGACGGCTATATGGGAGCATCTCAAACGGCATAAAAACGTCGAAGAGCTGCGTTTGGGTAAGTATGGCGAGGGCGAAACGGGCGTGACTTTCGTAAAACTTAAATAGCAATAATTCTAATCCCAATTAATAATATATAAATAGTATTATTAATTGGGGGCAAACTATTGAAAAGTAAAATTTTATCTTTAACAATCAATTTGGTGCTTGCGGCAATCGTACTCGGCGTCGGTTTAGTCGGTTTCTGGGGCGGAAGCGCGGCGGCAGCTGTTTACGATAGCGAAATTCTGTATTATAACGGAGACGGCTCCTCCGGCGGAGTAAGTCTGACGTTTAACGTATATGAGGGAACGGAAACAGTAGGTAAAATTTTAAATATTCTTGACGAGTATGAAGCAAAGGCCACATTTTTTATAGGAGGTTCATGGGCTGACGACAACATAGACTGCGTTCGCGAAATTTATTCGCGCGGTCATGAGATAGGCAGCCACGGATACTTTCATAAAGACCATTCGAAAATGAGCAAAGAAGCCAATCTCGAAGAAATCAGACCCAGCGTAAAACTTCTTGAAATGATTTACGGTGAAAAAGTTTCCTTGTTTGCGCCGCCTTCGGGAGCATTCAACGAAAATACGCTGAATGCATGCGAAGAACTCGGGCTTAAAGTGATAATGTGGAGTCGAGATACGATCGATTGGCGCGATAAAGATGTAACTCTGCTGAAAAATAGGGCTACCAAAGACTTAAAATCGGGAGAGATTATACTTATGCATCCCAAGGAGCAGACGGTAAAAGCTCTACCAGATATATTAAAATACATAGGAGAAAACGGACTGAAAACCGTTACGGTTTCACAGAACATAGGAGAATAATGACACATTTTAAACAGTTTGAAAACGGATTGAGACTTGTTGTAAACAAAATGGACTCGCTGATGTCCGTCACAATGGGGATAATCGTTCATACGGGCGCTTCGCAGGAGAACGACAGCGAGGACGGAATTTCGCATTTCATCGAACATATGATGTTCAAAGGCACAAAAAATCGTACGGCTTTTCAGATTTCCGACGATATGGACAGAATCGGCGCTCAAATGAATGCGTTTACCGCAAAAGATATAACCTGTTACTATGCAAAATCAACTACGGCGCATGCCGAAGAAGCGTTTGAAATTCTTGCGGATTTATTTCTTGAAAGCGTCTTCCCCGAAGAAGAAATAGAGAGAGAGAAGGGAGTTGTCATAGAGGAAATAAATATGAACGAAGATACTCCCGACGATTTGTGCCTCGATTTGCTTTCAACCGCATATTTCGGCAATATCGGATACGGAAGAAATATTTTGGGAACAAAAGAAAACGTATCCGGATTTACGGTCAATGATATTAAAAAATATATGGACAAATATTATGCGCCGCAAAATATAGTTATTTCCATGGCCGGAAATATAGATGTAAAACTCGCTGAAAGCATGGTTGCGAAGTACTTCGCGTGTCATAATAAGCCATTTTCCGGACTCAAATCGATAAATATCGAACCCCAATCGCAATCGCTGTTCAGGAAAAAGGATATAGAACAAGTGCATTTTGCCGTTGCGTTTCCTTCGGTAAAAAGATATGACAAGCTATACGACGCCACACAAATTCTTAATGCAATTTTGGGCGGAAGCATGTCTTCGAGACTGTTTCAGACGGTGCGCGAAAAGCTGGGACTTGCATATACCGTTTATTCGTATGTTTCATCATATTGTGAAACCGGTGTGCTTGCGGTCTATGCGGGAGTAAATTCCTCCAAATATCGGCAGTCGGTAAACGCCGTTTTCGAATGTATAGATGAAATTAAGAAAAAGAATATTTCGAAAGACGAATTCGAACGCGGAAAAGAGCAGTTGATTTCTTCATCTATATTTTCGCAGGAGAGTACAAGTTCCCAAATGCTTTTATTCGGCAAAGAACTTGTTTATAACAATAAAATTTATAATTTTGAAGAGAGAGTCAATCGCATTTCTTCCGTAACTTTTGATGACGTAATGGACGCAATAGACTGCAATTTTGATTTCGACAGGAAGGCTGCCGCTCTCGTCGGGGCTGCGGACAAGCCGTTATAATAGAGCTATGGACGAAATTAAAAAAGGTTTTGAACCGTTTTACGATTGTCATTCGCTTGTTTTGATACTTGGCAGTTTTCCGTCGGTATTGAGTCGCGAAGAGGGATTTTATTATGGAAATAAGAGAAATCGATTCTGGAACATTCTTTCCGAATTTTTCGGCGAAAAAACTCCCCGAAGCGTTGATGAAAAGAAAAAATTTCTTTCCGAAAAGCATATAGCTTTATGGGATGTTGTTGAAGAGTGTGAGATTATAGGCTCTATGGATTCGGCGATTAAAAATTATAGAGTTGCCGATATTGAAAATCTGTTGCAAAAAATCAACGTCAGGCTTATAATTTTAAACGGCGGCAAGGCCTACGATATATTCATGAAAAACTTTTCGGAAATTCGGACCGATTACATAAAATTACCGTCTACCAGTCCGGCAAATTTCCGTTTTTCGAAGGAGGAATGGTTTGACGCTTTATCGCGAGTTTTTGAAAGAACTTGAAGATCTGCAAGATTTGAAGTATCGGGAGTTTCATTTAAAACTGTTAAAAAACAATAATTTGAACGTTATCGGAGTCAAAATACCTTACCTTAAAAAACTTGCCGTAAAGTATTCGGGGGAGACGGATAATCTTTTAACTTTTCCTGACGAATATTATGAAGTTACTTTCGTAAAACTTTCTGTGGTAGCTCTGCTCGATTATGATAATTTTGTATCTTACGTGGAGAATTGTGTAAAACTTATAGATAATTGGGCGACGTGCGACTCTTTTGCGCCAAAATGTATAGAAGCTCATAAAGATGAATTCTTGCCGTATATTAGAAAATTTTCTTCTTCTGACATGCCCTATACTCGGCGATTTGCGCTGACTGCTCTGATTCACTTTTACGTAGAGGAGAAATATCTTGAAACTATATTTTCCATAGTCGAAAGATGCGACAACTCCGATTATTATGTGCATATGGCTTCCGCTTGGCTGATATCCGAAACTCTTGTAAAATACTACGACAGAGCGGTCGGGTTCCTATCGGACAATACGTTGGATAAAAAAACTCACAACAAAGCAATACAAAAGGCGTGCGAAAGTTTCAGACTTTCAAACGACAGAAAAAACTTTTTAAAAGGTATGAAGAGATAAAATGAACATCAAACAACAGCTTACCGAAGAATTTAAACTCAAACCGGAACATGCGGAAAACGTTCTTAAATTGCTGGACGAGGGTAATACTATACCGTTTATCGCTCGATACAGAAAAGAAATGACGGGAGCTATCGATGATCAGGTCTTGCGCGCTTTCAACGACAGGTACGAGTATCTTAAAAATCTCGACAAACGCAAGGAAGAAGTAGTTCGCTCAATAACCGAACAGGGCAAAATGAATGAAGAGATACAGGCATCCATAGACTCTGCGCAGACAATGACGGAAGTCGAGGATATTTATCGCCCCTATAAGCAGAAGAAAAAGACGAGGGCTTCCGTGGCAATAGAAAAGGGATTGCAACCGCTTGCCGATTTTATACTCGTGCAGGAGTCGGACCCGTATGAAGAAGCGCTTAAATACATAGACGAAGAAAAGGGAGTTCATAATGTCGAAGACGCTATTTCGGGCGCAAGGGATATAATTGCCGAAATTATATCCGACAATGCCGAACTTCGCAAAAAACTGCGTTCGATGCTGGAAAATCACGGTGAAATGCAGGTTAAAATGGTAAAGGACGACGATAAAGGCACTTATGCCATGTATGCGGACTATTCCGAATTATTGCCCGAAATCAAAAACCATAGAGTGCTTGCCATAAATCGCGGAGAGAAAGAAGAGTTTCTCAAAGCAAAAATTTATTTCAATCCCGACATTGCAAAGCGTATTTGCATGGCCAAATTTGTAAATTACAAAGGTAACGGCGATTGCATAAAGATAATCGAGCAAGCTGCTGACGACAGCTATGACAGGCTTATCGAACCTTCGATTGAGCGCGAAGTTCGCGCAATACTTACCGATAGGGCGAGCGAGCAGGCAATTAAAATGTTTGAAGTGAATCTTCGTCCGCTTCTCTTGCAGCCTCCCGTAAAAGGTAAAGTTACGTTGGGGCTTGATCCCGGGTACAGAACGGGCTGTAAAGTCGCCGTTGTGGATGAAACAGGGAAAGTTCTTGCAACTTCTGTCATATATCCGGTGCCTCCCAAAAACGATATTGAAGGAGCGAGAAAAATAGTTGGAAATCTTATTGCAAAGTATAAAGTAGATATCATTTCAATAGGTAACGGCACTGCAAGCAAAGAGACGGAAATATTTGTTGCGGACATGCTTAAAGAGCCGGAATATAAAAACGTTAGCTATGCGGTAGTGAGCGAAGCCGGTGCAAGCGTTTATTCGGCGAGCAAACTTGCCGTGGAAGAATTTCCCGATTTTGATGTAACTCAACGTTCGGCGGTGTCTATTGCTAGAAGATTGCAGGATCCGCTTGCGGAATTGATTAAAATAGATCCCAAGTCGATAGGCGTGGGACAATATCAACATGATATGGACGCAAAAAGACTTGACAGCGTTTTGGGCGGCGTATTGGAGGATTGCGTAAACAGCGTAGGAGTGGATTTGAATACCGCGAGCGTTTCGCTTTTAAAATATGTCGCCGGATTAAATGTGGGTATCGCAAAAAATATCGTTGCTTACCGAGAGGAAAACGGAAAATTTACTTCCCGTTCGCAACTTCTTAAAGTGTCTAAACTCGGACCAAAGGCTTTCGAGCAGTGCGCCGGTTTCTTGCGTATCCCCGATGGCAATAACATTCTCGACAATACGGCCGTGCATCCCGAGTCCTATAAAAAGGCAGAGAAACTTCTGGAACTTTTCGGGTATTCGGATTTGGATGTAAAGATGGGTAAACTTTCAAAACTGCCTCAAAAAGTAAAGGATTTCGGCGAAGATAAAACGGCTGAATTCTGCGAACTTGATAATGCGACGATGAATGATATCGTGAGAGAGCTTGTAAAACCGGGGAGAGACATAAGAGACAGTCTGCCGGGCAGAGTATTGAGGAAAGATATTTTAAGTATAGATGATTTGACTGTCGGAATGGAAGTCGAGGGCACTGTGAGAAATGTTATAGACTTCGGTGCGTTTGTGGATATCGGCGTTCATGAGGATGGGCTTATACATATTTCCGAAATCACGGACAGATACATACGGCACCCGTCGGAAGTTTTGAAGGTCGGACAGCAGGTCAAAGCCGTGATTATAAACCTCGATAAAGTGAAGCACAGAATAGGTTTGTCCTTGAAGCAGGTTAAAAAACAGGCCAATTAACTTGACAACGGCTAAAAATTTATGTAAAATTTTACTGTAAAAATTTGGAGGATAAAAAAATGTTTGAAGAAGTTGCAAAAATTCTTGCGGAACAGCTTGGAATACCACAGTCAAAAATTTCGGCGGAAAGCGAAATAGTAAAAGACCTCGGAGCCGACTCGCTTGATGTCGTAGAGCTTTTAATGACTTTGGAGGACAACACAGGAAAGACTATCCCCGAAGAAAAAGTTGCAGACCTTAAAACGGTTGACGACGTTGTAAAAATGCTTGAATCTTTATAATTTTAATTAATTTTCAATAAAAATAACCGCCGAATGTATCGGCGGTTATTTTTATATTCAGACAATGATATTTATCAGTCTTTTAGGAACCAAAATAAATTTTTTGATTGTTTTGCCTTCGATAAAAGGTTTAATTGCCTCGTTTGAGAGAACCGTATTTTGTATTTCCTCCGGAGAGGCGTTTGAAGAAATTGTTATTTTAGTCTTGATTTTGCTGTTGACCTGAACAGCGTATTCGAAATCGTCGTCGCCGCATTTTGAAGAATCATATTCGGGCCATTTTTCATAGGCAATCGTGCCTTTGTGTCCCAAAACGGTGTTCCATATCTCTTCCGTGACGAACGGAATAACAGGATTGAGCAACTTGATAAGTCCTTCGGCATATTCTGTGGGCAATTTTCTGCCTTCCGCCAATTCCTTTGTCACCGCGTTAAAGAAAATCATCATCTGCGATATTGCTGTGTTGACTTTCATTGCCTCGTAATCTTCGGTAACTTTCTTGACGGTTTGATTATATATTTTTTCGAGATTTTTGTTTTGAGTGGGGGAGATTGAATCCGTCTCGCAGTATATTCTGTAAATTTTATCGATAAATTTTTTTACGCCCTCGATATTCGAAGTGTTCCAAGGTTTGGTGTCCGCCACTGGTCCCATAAACATTTCGTACATTCTCATGACGTCGGCGCCGTAATCGCGTACGATATCATTGGGATTTATAACGTTGCCGAGACTTTTCGACATTTTATTTCCGTCTTCGCCGAGAATCATGCCCTGATGGAAGAGCTTCTTAAAGGGTTCTTTGTACGGAACAAGTCCTTTATCAAAGAGAAAATTATTCCAAAAGCGCGAATACAGAAGATGCCCAACGAGATGCTCTTTGCCTCCGAGGTAGAAATCAACCGGCATCCAGTGTTTCAAAAGTTCGTAATTTGCAAACTCTTTATCGTTATGCGGATCGCAATAGCGGAGGAAATACCAACTCGAACCGGCCGACCCCGGCATAGTTGTGGTTTCACGCTTGCCGCGTTTGCCTTTAACAGTGACGTTTACCCAATCGTAAGCATTGTCGAGAGGCGCGTTTCCGCCGTGAGCCTTATAGTCGGTCATGGGAGGGAGAACAAGGGGAAGCTGACTGTCGTCCAAAAGAACAATTTCACCGTCTTCGAGATGAATGACGGGCAGAGGCTCGCCCCAATATCTCTGACGCGCAAATATCCATTCGCGCAACTTATAAGTGACGGTTTTTTTGCCGCATGCATGTTTTTCCAACCATTCCGCCATGGCGTCGATTGCCTGCTGTTTATTTAAACCGTTCAGGAATCCGGAATTGATGTGGGTTCCGTCCTGCGTCCATGCTTCTTTGGCTATATCTCCGCCGTCAAGTACCTGAATTATGGGTAAATTGAATTTTTTGGCAAATTCATAATCGCGAGTGTCGTGAGCGGGTACGGCCATAATAGCTCCCGTGCCGTATGAAGTAAGAACGTAATCGGAGATATATATGGGAAGTTTATTACCGTTTACGGGATTTATGGCATAAGCTCCGATAAACACTCCGGTTTTTTCTTTGTTGAGTTCGGTACGTTCCAATTCCGATTTGCTTGCGCAGAGCTTTTTGTATTCTTCGACTTCTTTGAGTTTATCGGGTGCGGTAATTTCATCGACCAATTTGTGTTCGGGAGCCAAAACGCAATAGGTGGCCCCGAAAAGAGTATCGCAGCGCGTAGTGAAAACGGTAAATTGCTTATCGGTATTAAATACTTTGAAATCTATGTTTGCTCCGACCGATTTTCCTATCCAATTACGCTGTGATGTTTTGGAAGATTCAGGCCAATCAAGCTCATCCAAACCTTCCAAGAGCCTTTCGGCATATTTATTTATGTCGATAACCCATTGTTTCATATTTTTGCGGACAACAGGATAACCGCCGCGTTCGCTCTTTCCGTCGATGATTTCATCGTTGGCAAGCACGGTTCCGAGTTCTTCGCACCAGTTTACGGGCGTTTCAACATAGCGAGCAAGTCCTGCCTCGCAGAGCTGTTTGAATATCCATTGAGTCCATTTATAATAGGAGGGGTCGCAAGTGGATACAGTTTGGTCCCAATCGTACGACAAGCCGAGCATTTTGAGTTGTGAGGTAAAGGTTTTGATATTTTCTTGCGTAAATCCGTCCGGATTATGCCCCGTTCTTATCGCGAATTGCTCGGCAGGCAAACCGAAGCTGTCGAAACCTATGGGGTGCAAAACGTTAAAGCCCTGCATTCTCTTCATTCTTGCAAGAATATCGGTAGCCGTATATCCTTCGGGATGGCCGACATGCAAGCCCGCTCCGGAGGGATATGGAAACATATCCAACACGTAATATTTAGGCTTGGAAAAATCATGCAAATCGGTATGGAACGTTTTATGTTCATCCCAATACTTTATCCATTTTTTTTCGACGGAATTGAAATCTGTGTAAGCCATAACTTTATCCTTAAATTATAAATTACAATCAATTATACAGTTTTACTTTCAAAATGGCAAATATTTTTAAGTAAAAAGCAATTTAATATGTTGACAAAAAAAATTAAAAGTATTATATTGTTTATGCTTGATTTAAAGACAAGTACCGCCGAAAGAATTTCAGAGAGTGCGCGTTGGCTGCGAGCGCATATTCCGTAGGAGAACGGGAAACCGCTTTATAAAGAGTCGGGCATGAAAGCGGTCCTAAAAAGGGCAATTAAGGTGGAACCGCGCAAAGAGTCTTTGCGTCCTTAAACGATTTTTTCGTTTAAGGATTTTTTATTGGAGGTAAGTATGGAAATTATATTGAAAAACGGAGATAAATTGAATTTGAGCGCTGGCGCGGATTGTGCTTCGGCTGCGGCGGCAATAAGCGACGGTTTGGCAAGGAGTGCGGTTGCGGCAAAGATAAACGGTAAATTATGCGACCTTTCCGCAAAATTGAAAGAAGGGGATTTGCTTGAAATCGTTACCTTAAAAGATAAGGAGGGATTGGATGTATACCGTCACACCTGTGCACATGTACTTGCGCAGGCCGTTAAAAATATATATCCTACATGCAATCTTGCCATAGGTCCGGTTATAGAGAACGGATTTTATTACGATATAGACTTTAAGACGCCTATATCTTTGGAAGATTTTGCCAAAATCGAAGCAGAAATGGACAAAATAATCAAGTCCAAAACACCAATCGAACGCTTTGAACTTCCGCGCGACAAGGCGTTGGAATTGATGAAAAAGTACGGCGAGAAGTACAAGGTGGAGATAATTGAAGATCTTCCGGAAGATGCCGTAATTTCTTTTTATAAGCAGGGCACGTTTACCGACCTTTGCCGCGGACCTCATCTTCCCAATACAGGAAAGATAAAAGCGTTTAAACTTACTTCTTTGACGGGAGCATATTGGCGCGGAAGCGAAAAGAATAAAATGCTTACGAGAATATACGGCACGGCTTTCGAAAAGAAGAGTCAGCTTGAAGAATACCTTGTCGCTACGGAAGAGGCAAAGAAACGCGATCACAATAAAATAGGCCGCGATCTCGGAATATTCATGACTTCCGATATTATCGGCCAAGGTTTGCCGATTTTAATGCCCAAGGGAGCTAAAATGATTCAGATTCTTTCTCGTTTTGTCGAAGACGAGGAAGAAAAGCGCGGATTTCAGATAACTAAAACTCCTCTCATGGCCAAGTCCGATTTGTACAAGATTTCTGGGCATTGGTATCATTATCGCGATAAAATGTTTGTATTAGGCGATGTTGACGATAAAGGCGAGAGCGTAAACGGAGAGGAAATTATGGCTCTTCGGCCTATGACTTGCCCTTTCCAATATCAGATTTTCAAAAACGGGTTGAAGAGCTATCGCGACTTACCTTGCAGATATTCCGAGACGGCAACCGAATTCAGAAAAGAAGCGTCGGGAGAGATGCACGGACTTATCAGGGTAAGGCAATTTACTCTTTCAGACGGGCATATAATCTGTACAAAGGAACAGGTTGAGGATGAATTTAAACGTTGCCTCGATTTGAGTTATTACCTTTTGGACGCCCTCGGCATGCGCGACGACGTGACATACCGTTTCTCGAAGCGAGGCGCTTCGAAATCCGACAAATATATCGACAACGACGAGGCTTGGATTAATACTGAGTCGATGATGAAAAAGATTCTCGACGACCTCAAAATAAATTACGTTGAAGCGGACGACGAAGCGGCTTTTTACGGTCCCAAGCTCGATGTTCAGATCAAAAACGTTCACGGCAAAGAGGATACTCTCATTACGATTCAGATCGATTTTGCCGCCGGCGAGAGCTTTGAAATGCAATATGTGGACGTTGACGGGACAAAGAGAACTCCGTATGTAATACACCGCAGCTCCATTGGGTGCTATGAAAGGACGCTTGCTTTTCTGATTGAAAAATATGCAGGCGCGTTCCCTCTGTGGATGTGCCCTACGCAAGTTAAAATTCTTCCTATTACAGACAGAACTCTCGGATATGCGGAGGAGATTGCGGCCAAGTTGTTAAATTACGGCGTCCGTACGGAAGTTGACAGGCGAAATGAAAAAATCGGTTATAAAATAAGGGAAGCCAAGATGGAGAAGGTGCCTTACGTGCTCGTCGTGGGAGATAACGAAGCCGCCGAAAAAACCGTAAATGTGAATAAGCGCGGAAGCGAAGATAAAGAAACCGTTAAATTTGACGAATTTGCTTCGAAAATTCTATTAGAAATAGCAAATAAAACCATTTTTTAATTAAAATTGCTTGACATTGCAGATTAAAATGTCATATTATAATTAAGCAAAGTAAAGGCATACCCTTTCGCCGTACGGAATTTTTGTCCGGCAAATAACGTAAATAGAAGACGTCGGTCTTTTGCGTTTCGGGTTGCTTTTGCAACCCGATTTTTTTGGTAAAGTAATTAAAGAGGTAGATAATTATAAAAGATTTATATTCCGTAAACGAGGCAATACGAGATAAGGAAGTAAGAGTCATCGGCAGCGACGGTCAGATGATTGGGGTCATGAGCAGTATACAGGCGCAGAGACTTGCAGATGAGGCCGAACTCGATCTTGTTAAAATTTCTCCCAATGCGATTCCTCCGGTCTGCAAAATTATGGATTATTCAAAATTCAAATATGAGCAGGCAAAACGAGACAAAGAGAATAGAAAGAATCAAACGATAGTTGAAATAAAAGAAATCAGACTTTCTATGACTATCGACGTCGGAGATATCGCGGTTAAGACAAAGCAGTGTCTCAAATTTCTTGAAGCCGGCAATAAAGTCAAAGTTTCTATCCGAATGAAAGGTCGTGAAAACGCAAGAGCCTATCAAGGTGTGAAAGTTATGCAGGATTTCTTTGAAGGCCTTGGCGGAAAAGCGGTTCAGGATAAGAAGCCCGTTACCGAGGGAAGAAACATTACAATGATGCTTTCTCCCACGAAAAATTAACTTGTAATATATCAAATTGGAGGATAAATAAATGCCCAAGCAGAAATCACACAGCGGCAGCAAAAAGCGTTTTTGGTTGACTGCCACCGGTATGGTTAAGAGACCTCACGGCGGTAAGAATCACAAGGCTGAAACAAAGAACAGAAAAAGAAAGAGAAACCTGCGTAAAAATACGCTTGTTTCCAGTGCTACGGAATCCAACGTAAAAGCGATGATTCCTTATAAAGATTAACGGAGGACTTTAATAATGCGTATTAAAAGAACAGTCAACGCTTTAAAGAAGCGCAGAAAGATATTACGTCTTGCAAAGGGTTATCGCGGCTATAAATCTAAGAATTACAGAATTGCCCGTCAGGCAGTAATGAAGTCCTTGAATTATGCTTTTATCGGCAGAAGATTAAGAAAGCGTGATATGCGTAGCCTTTGGATTGCACGTATAAATGCCGCGGCAAGAATCAACGGACTTTCATATTCCAAATTTATGCACGGTCTTAAAACCGCCGGCATCAATTTAAACAGAAAGGTGCTTGCTGATCTTGCTGTAAACGATGCGCAGGCATTTGCCGCTCTCGCTGAAAAAGCAAAGCAGGCATTATAAATTGAAATTTAAGCCTTTTTAACCGAAGGCTTAATTTTTTGTTATGATTATAACTTCGAAATCCAATATTCTGATTAAGGATATCATAAAACTTAACGACAAAAAGTATAGGCGCGAAAGCGGTCTGTACCTTGTCGAAGGCTTGAAACCCGTCAATGAATGTATAAATTCTGGCGGAGAGATAGAAAGAATCGTCTGCACGGAAAAACTTTCGGAAAATTATTTAAGTTCCGTTGTCGTAAGCGAGGACGTATTCAAGACAATTTCTTCCGAAAAAACTCCGCAAGGCGTAATTGCGGTGGTCAGAATCCCGAAAACCGATTTGAAACCGCCTGTAAATAATTGTATTCTTTTAGACAGAATACAAGATCCGGGGAATTTGGGAACGATTATACGAACTGCAAACGCGGCAGGTTATAGAGAATTGTACTTGATAAATTGTACAGATCCCTATTCGCCAAAAGCAGTCAGGGCGAGTATGAGCGGAATATTTTTTGTGGGAATTAATCAGGGTAGCAGAGAGGAAGTTCTGAAAGTATTGGAAGGCGTGCCTATAATATGCGCCGATATGTCGGGGACAGATATTTTTTCGTTCAAAGTTCCCGAAAAATTCTGTCTTTGTATCGGAAACGAAGGGTCCGGTATCGACGAAGAAATCAAAAAAATTTCAAATCATAGAGTTAAAATACCCATGTCGGAAACCTGCGAAAGTCTGAATGCCGCAGTTTCGGCCGGTATATCAATGTATGTTTTAAAAAACATGACTTAAAGTGAGGTAAAATATGTCAGGACATTCAAAATGGCACAATATACAGGCCAAAAAGGGTAAAACAGATGCCGCTCGCGGCGCCGCTTTTACCAAATTGGGCAGAGAAATTGCGGTAGCGGCAAAAGGCAACCCCAATCCCGAAACCAACTCCAAACTTGCTGACGTTATAGCAAAGGCAAAGGCCGCCAATATGCCTAACGATACTATTAAGCGTTCCATTGCAAAGGCGTCGGGAGAGCTTGCCGGAAAAGATTATAAAGAGCTTACCTATGAAGGTTATGGCGCAGGCGGTGCGGCGGTCATAATCAAAACCCTTACAGATAACGTAAATCGTACTGCCGGCGATGTGCGCTCCGCAATGGCGAAGTGCGGCGGTCAGATGGGAAATTCCGGTTGCGTGTCTTATATGTTTGATAATAAGGGCGTATTTGTTATTGAAAAAACCGTTGCGCTTGATGAAGATACCATGATGGAGTACTGTCTTGAAGCAGAAGCCGAAGACTACACGGTAGAAGAGGATGTGTACGAGGTATTCACTACTCCCGAAAATTGGTCGGCGGCGAGAAAGTATTTTGAGGATAAAGGAGTAACTTTCCTCGAAGCGGAAATTAAAATGATTCCGCAAAATTATATTACTCTTGACGGAGAAAAACTCGAACAGTTTGAAAAAATGCTCGACAGGTTGAATGAGCTCGACGATGTACAGGACGTATATCACAACGTCGATTTACCCGAGGACGAAGAGGAATAATAAAATTATTTTTACCAAACGCGGCGCAGCAAATTGTTGCGCCGCGTTTTTATAAAATTGCTTGAAAACCGGCTATTACAAAAATATAATACTTTAAGGGGTGCATAGGTATGTTTTCGGAAAAACTTGTTTAAGCGAGAAAAACGAATATTTTTGGCAGTTTGCCGCAATTCAAAAGGCAAAGCAAGTTTTTGTCTTGATATGCGGTTTTTTGGCTATTATGAGTTTATGCGGCATCATATCCTTATCGGTTCAATTAATTCTGTATTTCTATAATTTAGTACATTACGGAATTAACATAGCACCAATGATAGCGTTGATTGTGGGATTATTTGTTTTCAATTTACTGTTTGCCGGTTTATGCATATATCTGAAAATAATTATGTCTGCCCAATTCAATAGATGGCTTTATGACCGGAACATTTTAAGAACTTTAAAAATATTATAAAGATAGCGCATATATATAAATTTGTTGCGCAAGATATTTTTACAAGCGGCAACGCTTTAATATATATGCTTATCTGTTAAAGCGTTGTGCGTTTTGATGGATGAGCGAGGGAGTATCTCAATTTTGAGATGCTCCCTATGTATTTTTATCGAAAAAAAATAATAAAATAATTTATGATGCAAAAAAAGAACATAATTAAAAGAATTTTGCTGTTTATTGCATGTATTTCAATAATTGTAACCGCATCTGTTCTGATATCGGTCAATGAAATCGAAAAAATTTCCGTTGCAGAAGAGGATGAAATGCAAATGTTATCCGTTTGGCAAATCGACAGCTTCGAGGGAGGCAAAGGTTCGAGAGCAAGCTATTTGCAGTCAATAGGAGACGAGTTTTCAAAACAAGACGGCTGTTATGTGCATGTGGTGACTTTAACGGCAGATGCGGCAAGAAAGAATCTTTCACTCGGAAATGTGCCCGATTTGATTTCTTATGGCGCTGGCACCTATGGAATCGAGACTTACATAAACGATAAGATTGCGTGTTACAGCTGGGCGCACGGCGGATATTGTTTTATAACTTTGGACGAAAATGCGGATTTTGGCGACATATCGATAAAAAATACAGTTATAAATTGCGGAACGGAAAATTTAGTTAAGGCGGCGGCTCTGTTATGCGGCATAGGCGAAGCGGCATTGGAAAAACCTACATCTGCGTATGTAAGTTTATTGAACGGCAAATACAAATATTTATTGGGCACGCAAAGAGATATTTTCAGGCTTACGACAAGGGGAGCTTCATTCAAAATAAAGCCTGTAACTGAATTTAATGATTTGTACCAATTAATTTCGATTACGTCAACCGAAACGGAAAAAAATTATAAAGCAAAAAAGTTTATCGAATTTCTCTTATCAAAGGAGTCGGACATAGTAAAAATAGGTTTGATGAATAATAAGAAAAATTATAACGATATTATGAGCGCAATGGAATGTATAGATTACAAATACAAGCTATCAAGTCCCGTGAGTAAAGATGCAAAAGAGCAATTAAATAATGCAGTTTCAAATTCGGATATAAATTTATTGAAAAAATTACTTAAATAATTGAAATAAGAATTAAAAAATGATAAAATAAAGGAGTAAACCTATACAGTGGAATATTGGCGTCGGATTTTAAGAAAAATCAGCAGTATAGAAAACTTTGATATCTCTTCGCATACTACATACGGAACAGGCGGTAAATGCAAAATTGCATATTTTCCCAAAGACGAAGAGGAAGCAATGGAAGTATTCAGGATTCTTTCGGCAGCCAATGTAAAATTTTTTGTATTGGGGAACGGATCGAATGTCCTTGTGTCCGATGATTATTACGACGGCGCAGTTATTTGTACGGAAAATTTAAATAAAATAACGAAAGTCGGCGAAGATAAAATCTTATGTCAAAGCGGCGTAAAGGTATCAAAGTTTCTTGAATTTTGCGTAGAAAACGGTTTGAGCGAAATGGAGTTTTTGGTCGGAATACCGGCCACAATGGGCGGAGTGGCATACATGAATGCCGGCGCCGGCGGTAAATATATTTCCGACACTTTGTTAAATTGTCGTGTCTTTGACGGTAATTTACATATTTTTTCAAATAAAATATGTAAATTTGGATATAAATATAGTACTATGCGTGACATAAAATGCTTGATTTTAGACTGTACATTTAAATTGAGTCGCGCGGAACCTTCGCTTATAAAAGAAAATTTGAGCAAATTTATTGAAATGAGACGTAATCTGCCAAAGGGCAAAACCTGCGGCTGTGTATTTAAAAATCCTTCGGGTGGAAACGCCGGAAGATTGATAGAAGAATGCGGTCTTAAAGGTTATCGCTTGGGGGGAGCGGTTGTAAGCGATTATCACGCGAATTTTATTGTAAATTGCGGTAGTTCGGCAAATGAAATTTATTCGCTTATTAAATATGTTAAGGACGTTGTTTTTAAAAAGACCGGCGTGCTTCTCTGCGAGGAAGTTGTGTACATAGGAGATTTTAATGATACTGACTGCTGATTTTCATACGCATACACCGTATTCTCACGGTAAGAATACTGTTCTTGAAAATGCTCGCGCGGCGAAAAAAGCCGGATTGAAGCAGATAGCTATCACCGATCATGGATTCAATCATCTTTTATTTGGATTAAAGCGCAAAAAATTAGGAGAATTGCGCGCCGAATGTATCGAAGCCGAAAAATTGACCGGAGTCAGAGTGCTCATGGGTATGGAGAGCAATTTGATTTCTTTGGACGGCGATACGGATATGAAGAGAGATGATTGGGGATTTTTCGATATATATTTGTGCGGTATTCACGAAGTTTTGAAATATAAGCGGTTTTCGGATATGTACAATATAATGTTCAAGAATTATACGGCGTACAAATTCGGCAAAAAACCTTCCGGCAAAGTTATTGAAAATACCACAAAGGCTTATATTAATGCCATAGAAAATAACCCGATAGACATTTTGACCCATATCAATTACAAATGCTATTGTGATTTAGAGGAAGTGGCTCATTGTTGCGCGGAATACGGTACTTATATTGAAATCAATACAAAGAAACGTCATATTTCCGCCGAGGAACTGAATATCATGGCCTCTACCGGCGTTAAATTCGTAATCGATTCCGACGCACATTCTGCCGATAGAGTGGCGGATACAAAGATTGCCGAAGAATTGTTAAAAGAGGCGGAAGTTCCTTTGGAAGCAATAGATAATATCGACGGCAGACTTCCCAAATTCAGATTTGAAGAATATAAAAGAAAGAATTTGTAAAATGTTGAATTTTACCGAAGAAATTAAAAATGAAATAATAAATACGCCTATAACATCTAAAAAATGCGCCGTCTGTATGCTTTCTGCATTTATTCGGACAAGCGGCAGCGTTATATCGAGAGACGGTATTTACGGATTTGAAATCGTTACGGAAAATGAGCGAACGGCAGAGTTTTTCAGCGACATGTGCGAAAATATCTTCGGACTCGGCTTGACTGTTTCGGGCGCAAAATTCGATTTGTTGAGCGGAAGGGACAAGTTGGTTTTCGAGTGCCTCGGCAAAAATTCTGAAAATTTTTTAAAAGAGTCGGGTATCATTGGCGAGGACAAAGACGGCAAATATTTGATTTTCGGCATAAATTCTTCTGTCGCAGACGGTGAAGAGACAATGATTTCATACGTTAAAGGCGCATTTTTGGGCGGCGGAAGCTGTACATTGCCGTCTGAAAACACTTATAGCAGAACGGGCTATCATTTTGAAATTGTATTCTTCAACAAAAACGTTGCCGGGGATTTTTGTGATATTTTGGCCGAATTCGAAGTTTTGTCTAAACTTGTATCGAGAAAAGATTCCGCCGTTGTTTATGTAAAGAGCAAAGAGGTCATATCGGATATTTTAAATCTCATGTCATGCAGTCGCAGTCTCGAAAAGCTCAACAGAGTGGCAGAGATAAAGGACAGACAGAATAACGCAAATCGCGTTCTGAATTGTTCTGTGTCGAATATCGATAAAACGGTGATGGCCTCGGTCAAGCAAGTTCAGGCAATAGAAATAATTTCACAGACAATAGGGCTTAAAAGCCTCGATAAGCCTGTATTCGACGTAGCAATGTGTCGCCTTGCGGATAAAAACGCCTCAATGCGAGAGCTCTCGGACAGGCTCAATATTTCAAAGAGCTGTTTAAATCACAGAATGAGAAAAATTCTTGAAATCGCGCAGTCTCTTCAAGATTAAGGTAGTATATGACTGATTTTGTACATTTGCATCTCCATACGGAATATTCGTTATTGGACGGCGCCTGTAAAATCGATAATTTAATAAATCACTGCAAGGCGAATGGTATCGATACCGTATGTATAACCGACCATGGGAATATGTACGGGACGTTGCAACTTGCAGAGAAGGCTTCCGTTGCAGGCATTAAATACATAATAGGTTGTGAATTTTATTTGACAAAGGATATGCTCGACAAAAGTTCGAATACTGCCGAGCATCTCATTTTGCTTGCAAAAAACAAGGTTGGCTATAAAAATCTCGTCCAATTAGATTCCATGGCGTTCGTAGACGGATTTTATTATAAACCCAAAATCGATTATAAAGTTTTAAAAGAACACTCCGAAGGAGTCATTTGTCTGTCAGCGTGTCTTGCCGGAGGCATTCCGAGAAGATTGCTCGCCGGCGATTATGAAGGCGCAAAGGAGCTTGCTCTCTACTTAAAGGGGATATTCGGCGAAGATTTTTATATTGAAATACAAAATCACGGTATTGAGGACGAGAAAAGAGTTTTGCCTCTTTTAATTAAACTTGCAAACGAAATCGATGTTGAACTCGTAGCTACAAACGATGTTCATTACATTGATAAGTCCGATTCGGAAATGCAGGACGTTCTGATGTGTATTCAGATGAAAAAACAGCTGGATGACCCAAAGCGAATGAAGTTTGAAACGCAGGAATTTTATTTTAAAACAGGCGACCAGATGGCGGCATTGTTTCCGAATGTGCCGCAAGCCATCTCGAATACGCGAGTAATAGCTGATAAGGTCACGGAACCGGCTTTTAATCTCGATAAAAAGGGATATCCCATTAAAGATACTTCGCTTATACCGATGTTTACCGCGCCCGACGGGATGACGTCCGAACAGTATTTGCGTAAGTTGACCGACGTGGGATTGAAAAAGAGATACGGTACTCCTACAAAACGCGAGCTTGACAGGGCGGAGTATGAACTCGGTATAATTTGCGGAATGGGATATGCGGATTATTATCTTGTAGTTTGGGACTTTATAAACTGGTCAAAAGAACACGGAATTCCCGTCGGTCCCGGCAGAGGATCGGGAGTCAGCTCAATCGTGGCTTATTCGATAGGTATTACAGACGTTGAACCGTTACAGTACGACCTTCTTTTTGAAAGATTTTTAAATCCGGACCGCGTTTCCATGCCCGATTTCGACATTGACTTCTGCACGGAAAGACGCGAAGAGACTATTGAGTATGTAAGACAGAAATATGGCAAAGAAAACGTCTGTCAGATAGTTACTTTTGGCACAATGGCCGCAAAAAACTCGATAAAAGACGTAGGCAGAGTTATGCGTGTGCCGTATTCGGAAACTGACAGGCTTACTAAAATTATGGACGGCAAGACCTCTATCAGCGATTTGCTTGGACGGCGCATTGACGGCGCGCAGGCGAAATATGAGGCCGAGCATGACGAGGATAAAAAGCAGGAACTCAAACAGAAATTGGACGATCTGAAAAGCGTTAAGAATAAAGAGTTCTGCGATATTTACGAATCTGACGATACATTGAGAAGAGTTATAGATATGGCTCTTAAAATAGAAGGCATGCCCAGACAGACGGGTATGCATGCCGCCGGAGTAGTAATCTGCCAAAAGCGGATAGCCGACAACGTGCCTCTTTCGCGAAACGGAGACGATATAACCACACAGTTTGTCGCAAAAGAAATTGAGTCGCTCGGAATGCTCAAAATGGACTTCCTTGCGCTTGTAACGCTGACTGATATAAAAAAATGCGTCGATTATATAAAAGAGAATCATAATGAAGATATCGATTTCAACAAAATAGGCTATACGGACGAGGGCGCATATCAGTTGATTGCCGAAGGAGATACCGACGGAGTATTCCAGCTTGAAGCCGGCGGCATGAAGAGGTTTATGAAAACCTTAAAGCCGGACTGTTTGGAAGATTTGATAGCGGGAGTCTCTCTGTATCGCCCGGGTCCCATGAAGTTTATCGATAAATTCTGTAACAGGAAGCATGGCATAGAAGATATAAAGTACGACTGTCCGCAGGAGGAAAAAATACTTAAAGTCACCTACGGAATACCCGTTTATCAGGAACAAGTCATGCAGATTTTTCAGGATTTGGCCGGATTTTCGCTTGGAGAAGCGGATCTGGTCCGTCGCGCAATGGGCAAGAAAGACAAGAAAACGCTTATGGCGCAAAAGGAAAAGTTTATTAACGGCGGAATAAGCGATATTAACGGCTCCGAAATCAAAGGATGCATACACAATGGAATTTCGGCCGAAATTGCAAATAAAATTTTCGGAGATATGGAGGGCTTCGCCTCTTATGCGTTCAACAAATCGCACGCGGCGGCTTACGGAACGCTTGCATATCAGACCGCATGGTTGAAAAAGTATTATTGCAAAGAATTTATATGCGCATTGTTAAATAACCGCCTCAATAAGATAGACGAAATAACTAAATATGTTCTATATCTCAAAGATAAAGGATTTAAAGTTTTGCCTCCGGATATCAATAAAAGCAAGACATTCTTCAAAGTAGAAGACAACGGCATAAGATTCGGACTGTCGGCGTTAAAAGGTATCGGGCAGGGCGTAATAGACGTAATAATAGAAGAGAGAACAGAAAACGGACTTTTTAAGGATTTTCCGGACTTCGTTTTGCGTTGCACGAATGCACTCAACGAAAAACAGCAAAACGGAGTTTCGGCAGGAACTTTGAATTCGAGATTGATTGAAGGATTGATATATTCCGGTGCATTCGATGAAATGGGCGTAAAGCGTTCGCAGCTTGCAAAGATTTATGAACCGCTCTGTGCACGGGCGAAAATTATAGGCAAACAACATTCGAGCGCGCAGATGAGCTTTTTCGGCGATATCCTCGAAGAAGAGAAACTTGACGTAACGTATCCAGATATTCCGGAGTTTGAGTTAAATGAGAAACTAGCTCTTGAAAAGGAGGTATTGGGCGTTTATGTAAGCGGCCATCCGTTTGAAAAATACATGAACGCATTTCCGGATTGCACATTTAACTGCTCGCTTCTCGATGATTATGTCGAAGATGAGGAAGGAATACGTACATATAATCAACTTCAAGACGGTATGCATATTACTATGTCAGGCATAATTGCCTCATATAGGCGCACGACTACAAAGCGTGGCGCATATATGGCGTTTTTGAATCTCGAAGATGTGTATGGTAGTTTGGAGTGCGTATGTTTTCCCACTGTTTTCGAAAAATTCAAGGGGATTATTGCCAATGATAAAATCGTAAAGATAAACGGAAAACTCGACGTCAATGAGAAAGGTATTTCATGTATCATCGACGAGGTTTTCGATATTAAATTTGAAGAAAATAACTCGTCAGAAGAAAATATTAGTAAGTCTGCGGCTACTTTGTGGTTGAATGCCAGCGCTCTTGACGACGATAATTTCAATGATTTGATTTCAGTACTTGATAATTATCGCGGAGAGCTTCCATGCAAAATAGTCAGAGGCGAAGGACGATTTAAACTTCCTTACGGAGTGAACTATTGCAGGGGGTTGCTTGCCGAGCTCTATTCATTTTTGGAGCAACGCGATGTCAAATACGTTGAATCCAAATAATTTTTAAAAAAGTGTTGTATTTTACAATTTGATTTGTTATAATATTAAATGGATACGATGAGATTTTGTGTTCCGTGCGTGTTTAAGGGGGCGGCACGAAACATATAGTGTGTGGAGGTATGATATGAAAAGAATCGGCTTGCTTACCAGCGGCGGCGACGCTCCCGGAATGAATGCCTGCATAAGAGCTGTTGTTCGTACGGCGATTTACTTCGGTATGGAGGTCTATGGAATCGAGCGCGGCTATCAGGGATTAATCGACGACGAAATGATTCCTTTGGAAATGCGTTCGGTCTCCGATATAGTACAGAGAGGCGGAACCAAACTTCGTACTGCTCGCTGTCTTGAAATGCTCACCAAAGAAGGTCAGAAGAAAGCTGTAAAAACTCTTGAAGCGCGTGGAATCGACGGGCTTGTTGTTATAGGCGGCGACGGCTCTTTCAGAGGCGCTAAATGCTTGTCGGAAGAATACGGCGTACCTACGATAGGGATTCCCGGTACAATCGACAACGACCTTGAATATACGGATTATACGCTGGGCTTCGATACCGCTGTAAATACTTGTATCGACGTTATAAATAAATTGCGCGATACCATGACCTCTCACGAAAGAATTTCCGTTGTGGAAGTTATGGGGCGCAGATGCGGCGATATAGCTTTATATGCCGGAATTGCAAGCGGCGCAGAAATTATAGTAGTTCCCGAAGTTGTGTTTGACCTTGACGATATTGTTATGAAAATCAACCGTTCGAGGGCGAATGGAAAACATTCAAATATTATCGTCGTAGCAGAGGGAGTTTGTACCGCAGACGAATTTGCAAAGCAGTTACAGTCGGTAACGACATATTCGGTTCGTCCCACGACGATCGGTCATATTCAACGCGGCGGTTCGCCTTCAATGGCCGACAGAATGTTGGCGGCTCAATTCGGAAATAAGGCGGTCAGACTTCTTAATGACGGCATAGGCAACAGAGTTGTCGGCATTCATAAAAATGAAATTATCGACATGGATATTATCGAGGCAGTTAGTATGAAGAAGAAGTTCAATTACGAGCTTTACGAAACTCTTCAAATGATTTCGATGTAATTGTAAGGCCGCTTTGTTTAAGCGGCCTTTTTTAAGAAATAAGGGGAAAAAATAATGATTTTGACTGTATGTTTGAGTCCGTGCATAGACGTCAATCTCGAAGTTGAGTCTTTGAATGTCGGCAGATCGCATAAGATAATCAGCAAAAGAGTATTTTTTACCGGTAAGGCGATAAATGTTGCAATCGGTCTTGCGCGACTGAAAGCAGACTCGTTTGCAACCGGATTTATGTATGAAGAAAACGGGCATCAGTTTGAACAAGAGCTGCATAGAGAGGGCGTACCCTATAAGTTTGTATGGAACAGAGGGCGAGTGCGTGAGAATTATAAATTTATCGACCATAAATCCATGCTCACCGAAATTGACGATATAAGTCCGGAAGTTACCGAAGAAAAACAAGAAGAATTAATTAAACTTGTCGCACAATTATCACAATCATGCGAGGCGGTTGTAATATCTGGAGGACTTGCCAAAGGGATGACGCCGGATTATTACGGAAAAGTTTTGAGCGTTGTTCCGAAGAATGTAAAAAAGATTGTGGATACCGAAGGCGACAGGCTTTACGAATCTTTGAAATGCGGAGTAGACCTCGTTAAACCAAATTTAGAGGAGCTCGAAAGAACTCTGCAACGCTCCATTGTTACGCAAGACGAAATGTTGCGCGCATGTAAAGACCTTATTTCTATGGGAGCAAAAACGGTTTTACTTTCGCTTGGCAAAGCCGGTGCAATAATAACTGACGGCAAAAAGAGTTATTACAGTAAGAGTGTGAACGTTGCTATGAACTCAACTCTTGGTGCGGGTGACGGAATGGTAGCCGCCGCAACGCGCGCGCTTGTTAGCGGTTTACCTATTGAGGAAATTCTGCGTCATGGAGTTGCTGCCGGCACTGCCGCAGTTACAAGTCCGGACAGTATTTCATTCAATAAAGAGAAATACGAAGAAATTTTTGCTACCCTTCAAGTAAAAGAAATATAAAGACTTAAAAGTCAATAAAAAATTGAGGAAATTAATATGGAATGGAATAGCGACGCGCCTTTGAAATTACTTGCGCAAATGCCTTTAAAATTTACAAAAGAAAATCTTGAATCAATCCAAACGGTCATTGATAACGATAAATTTATATGCGACTCAATGCTGGGCAGAAATTTGTGTGGAGAATACGCGCCTTTCTGCAAACTTTGCGACAAGTCTATGGCTTTCCAATGCGCGGTTGCATATATACGAATGAGACAAGCGGAGGGAGCAAAACTTGAAATAGCCATTGCCGATGATGGCGCGGAGAACAAAGAGCAAAACTTTGAACAAACTGAAATTGCTCAAACTCAAATTGATACCTCTGCTTTATGCGAACAAACTGAAATTGCGGAAATTTCCGAAGTTGAAGAGCTTTCTGCGGAAAATACCAACGAACAGACTCAAATTGCCGAAATAGTAACTGAAAACGTTGAGGAAAACGAAAGTCAACCAGATTTGTCACTCCCCGATAAGGAAGAAAAGTCTGAGACTGAAATTCTTGAAGGTTTCGATAACGGAGACACGCCGATAGACGGACAAACAGAAGTTGGAGCAGTGGAAGAGCAGCTCTCAATTACGGAAGACGATATTCAAATTCAGTCGGAAAAGAAAGGAATTCGCATTGCCATTGCGAAGAGAAAAAAATAAACAATATAAATAAATAATGCGGACAAGATTTGTCCGCATATTTGTTGTATTAAAATTAGTCAAATAATAGAAAATGAATTGACTTTATATTTTTTTTTAAATATAATAATTAGGTAATTAAAATTGCTGCTGTGGCTCAGTCGGTAGAGCACATCCTTGGTAAGGATGAGGTCGGCGGTTCAAGTCCGCTCAGCAGCTCCATTTAAAACAGCTATTGCATAAACTGCAATAGCTGTAATTTTTTAGCTAACAAACAAAAATGTCTCAAAATTCAGATATTTCTCATCAGGCCTACAACTTTACCTAAAATTTGCACGTTGTCAAAAATAAAGTCCTCCATGTCGTCGTTTTCGGGATGAAGAATTATTTTGCCGTTTCGCTTAAAAAATCTTTTAACTGTGGCCGAATCATCAACAAGAGCAACCACAATATCGCCATTTTCGGCGGTTTCCTGACGTTTGACAACAACTTTATCGCCGTCGAACATTCCTATTTTGATCATGGAATTGCCCTTTACATTAAGCATAAACAAATCCTCGCCGTCAAAAAAATTGCCCGGGATAGAGAAATATTCTTCAAAATTTTCAGCGGCAAAAATGGGCTGACCGGCTGCAACCGTGCCTATCAAAGGAACATTCAGAGTGGGACCTTGATTAGCAATAGCTACCGCGCGATTTCTGTTGCCCGTTTTTTTGAGCAGGCCGCGGTCAACTAATCTGTTTATAATTTGATAAGGAGTGGCAGTAGAACTGATATTGCAACCTTTGCATATGTCTCGCACAGTGGGCGCATAGCCATTATCGTTTATAAAATCTCTGATAAAGTTGTAAACTTTTTCATCATTATAGGCTTTTCTCATAATTACCTCTATAATTATTTTAACATATGTTTATATAAAAATCAAACGTTCGTTCCGTTAAAATTATTGTTATTTTAAAAAATGTGTGTTAAAATTAATTTAGAGGTGGTTTTATGAAACATATAAAAGGAGAGGAGTGTGTTTTATACGATAGGGAGTGCATAGATTGCGGAGAGTGCGATATGTGCGATCTCGACCCCGATAAAATTTGCGACAACTGCGGCAAGTGTCTTGACATCCGCGACGACGCCGTAATTAAAATAGACGGCATAATTTTTGACGACAAAAAAGGAAATGATTGAATTAAAAAGAGCTTCGTGCGAAGATGCTGAAACAATTTGGAGAATGCAGGTAAAGTCGTTCTCCGATTTGCTTAAAAAGTACAATGATTACGATACAAATCCCGGGAATGAATCGTTAGACAAAGTTATTTGGCGGTTGAATCAAAACAGCACTTATTTCTACTTAATTTTGTATGAAGGGATAACTGTCGGGGCAATCAGGGTAGTGGATAACCTTAATTCCTCGTCTTATAAGCGAATTTCGCCGATTTTTATTTTGCCAGAGTACAGAAACCAAGGTTTCGCGCAAGCGGCAATAAGAGCAGTAGAGGCAATTCACGGGCAAGATATGTGGGAGCTTGAAACTATTCTTGAAGAGAAGTTAAATTGCCGACTATATGAAAAAATGGGATATATTAAAACAGATTTGATACAAAAAATAAATGAAAACATGACTCTGATAGTTTACAAAAAGCACGGCAAATAATAATTGCCGTGCTTTTATTTAATCAATCGTCGTCACGCTTTAATTTAACTTTTCCGACAACGCCGCGGCGGTTTTCGTCGGAAATTGCCGCATAATGTTTTCTGGTGGTGTTTACGTCCTTATGTCCCAAAACGTCGGCAACAATATAAATATCGCCTGTCGCCCTGTATAGCTGTGTACCGTAAGTGGAGCGTAGCTTGTGAGGGGATATATTTTTAAGGGGAGAGATAATTTTGGCGTATTTATGTACAAGATTCTCAACCGCACGCACCGTAATACGTTTTTTATTGTTGGAAAGGAAGAGCGCATTCGGCTCCTGCAAAGCCTCTGAATTGTTTTCTTTATAGTCGAGGTAACGTTTCAAAGCATTGGCGACATCGTCGTCAAAATAAAGTATAGATTTACTGCCGCCTTTTCTTGTGACCACAAATGAATTGTCGTTGAAATTCAAGTCGTCGTTGTTAAGTCCGACCAGCTCGCTTATACGTATGCCGGTGCCCAAGAAAAGAGTAAGAATAGCGCTGTCACGGACTTTATTTTTTTCGTGATATGCCTTTTGATGAGGAGTAAGACCGGTGCCGCTCTCTGCAACATCCAAAATATTGAAAACTTCGTTGCTGTCAAGCCGAATAATGGGCTTTTCATGGAGTTTGGGAGTAGAGACTTTTGCCGAATTATCTACACTTATAAAACCTTTATTGAAAAAGAACTTGAACATTGCGCGGACTGACGAGAGTTTACGAGCTTTGGCTCGGTCGTTACATGTATGTTCTTTGCCGCCATAAGTGTAGTGGGATAGGAAACTTAAAAAATATTCTATATCATTGCTTGTAACGCTTTCAATGTCGCTTAAAGTAAATTCTTTTACATTCTTTGATTTTCTGAATTTTTTCTCTTGAAGGAAGTAGAAGAAAATTTTTAAATCATGAGCATAATTCAGACGAGTAAGGGTTGATGTCTGACTGTCAATAGCGAGAAAATAATCATAACAAAACGAAGGCAATTCTTCGTCCAATAGCCTTTCGATTGTTTCAAGATTTTTATTATTTCTTTGAGTGTAGAAATTACCCGTCGCCATAATTTAATTATAAATCAAGTAAGGAAATAAGTCAAATAGCGGTATTGGATTTATATTAATTAAATAGGGGATACGACTTTTATTTGATTAATAAAAGTATTAAAACGCTTCGTAAAACACAGCTTTTACGAAGCGTTAAGGCTTTGTTTACATAAAATAAGAGGAATTGTCATTAAATTTGCGATAAAACACAATTATTTTAATGAAATTCAATTAAATAACTAAAACCGATGATTAATAATAAAATATAAAAAAGAAGATATGTTTTTACGCTTGATAAACAATTTTACTGTATTATGTCAGACATAATACAGTAAAAACCGAGGCATTTTGCCTCGGTTTTTACGTATTTGGTTTGATTATTTGATTTCGTTCTTCGTGCTTAAACTTTTAAGATTCCAGATATTTTTTGCATATTCGGAAATACTTCTGTCTGCCGCAAATATTCCGGAAGCCGCTATATTTCGCAACGACATTTGATTCCATTTGGTTTTATTTGTTACGTACAAATTGGATATTTCATGTTGTTTATTGCTGTATGCGGCGAAATCAGCCATACACATATATGGATCGGCTACCGGTGTTCCCGTCAAAAGATAGTTTGCGATTTCCGCGAATGACTTGCCGTTAAAGCCGATAATCAGCGCTTCAATAATTCTTCTTAATTTGGGGGATTCATTGTAGAATTTGCTGGAACTATATCCGTTGCGCCAGATTTCGTCAACTTCATTGGACTTGTAACCGAATATAAATATGTTTTCGTCGCCGACAGCCTCCGCCATTTCAACGTTCGCTCCGTCGAGTGTTCCAATCGTCAAGGCGCCGTTAATCATGAATTTCATATTACCGGTGCCGCTCGCTTCCTTTCCAGCCAAGGAAATCTGTTCGGAAACTTCCGAAGCCGGCATAAGTTTTTCGGACATTGTTACGTTATAGTCTTCCATATAGACTACATTGAGTTTTTTATTTATTTCCGGATGTTGTCTGATATCTTCGGCGAGATAATTGATAAGTTGAATTATCTTTTTAGCCATATCATACCCGGGAGCTGCTTTTGCGCCGAAAATGTAAGTTTTGGGAACAACTTCCAGCTCGGGATTTTCAAGTAAATCAATATATGAATCTATAATATTTAAAACATTCAAAAGCTGACGCTTGTATTCATGGAGACGTTTTGCCTGAACGTCAAACAATGTTTCGGGGTCGATTATTAAACCCTGCTTCTTTTTAGCGTATTCGGCAAATTGCTTTTTCTTGATCAGTTTTATTTCTTCGAGTCTCTTCAATACAGTAGCGTCGTTTTCGAATTTTTTGAAATCGGCAAGAGCCGCTCCGTTTAATACGTAAGAATCGCCGATGCACTCGTTAAGGAGCTCCGCAAGTTCCGGATTCGATTGATTGAGCCAACGTCTGTGCGCTATACCGTTTGTAACGTTGGTGAATTTATCGGGAGTAAAGTCGTAGAAATCCTTAAATACCGAAGTTTTAATTATTTCGCTGTGCAGAGCGGAAACTCCGTTTACGCTGTGACTTCCGTAAACCGACAGATTTGCCATTTTAACTCTGTCATGCTCGATTATGGACATTCTTGAAATTTTAGCCCATTCGCCGGGGAATTTATCCCACAACTGTTCGCAGAGTCTCCTGTTGATTTCTTTAATTATCGAATGTATTCTCGGAATGGTGCGTTCAATCAGGTCTTCGTTCCATGTTTCAAGCGCTTCGGCAAGAACCGTATGATTCGTATATGCGCATGTCGCCGTAGTTATTGCCCATGCCTGATTCCAATCGTAATAATATTCATCAATAAGAATTCTCATTAACTCCGGAATGGCCATGGCCGGATGCGTATCGTTCAGGTGAATTGCCGCAAGTTTGGGTAAGTCACTCAAATCGCCGTATCTGTGCTTATGGTCCTCCACTATGTTCTGTATGGACGCAGAACATAGGAAATACTGCTGTTTGAGTCTCAACGATTTTCCGGCGTTGTGATTGTCCGCAGGATAGAGAACTTTGGTGAGAAGATCGGCGTCATTATCGTTTGACATAGCCTGATAGTATTCTCCCTGCGAAAACAGTTTCATATTGAAGTCCTGCACGGGCTTCGCTTTCCAGAGTCTCAAAACAGAAACCGCTTCGCTGTCTTTACCGGAGACCATCATATCATACGCCACTGCTTGAATTTCATTGCAGTTTACATAATTTGTTTGAAGTCCGTTCTCCGTCCACTTCTCTTCTATTTGGCCGTTGAAACGCACGATAAAATTCTTGTCGGTGCGCTGGGTAAGCCAAGCCTCGCCGCCGGGAAGCCATACGTCCGGCAATTCTATTTGCCAGCCGTCAACTATTTTTTGTTTAAAAAGACCGTATTCGTAACGGAGCGAATATCCCATTGCGGGATAATCGCCCGTTGCGAGTGCGTCTAAAAAGCATGCTGCAAGCCTGCCCAAACCGCCATTACCTAATCCGGCGTCAGGTTCAAGTTCATATAAGTCTTCAAGTTTAAGTCCGTAAGATGAAACAGCTTTTTCGAAAATCGGCGTAACGCTTAAATTATATAAGCTGTTTTTCAGTGAACGCCCCATCAAAAATTCCATACATAAATAATAAACTCTTTTGGCGCGTTTAGCTTTGACCTTTTTATGAAATTGCTGACGCTTTTGAAGCAGGATATCCCTGACTACCATAACGACAGACTTATAAATCTGGTCTTTTGAAGCCTCGGCCGGAGCAACTCCGAAATATCTTGCAAGTTTACCCTTTATTTGGTCCTTAACTTCTTTTTCGGTAATAGCAGTACTACTCATTCTGTTCTCCTGATTTTATCAATTATTGAGCATATTCAAATAGAGTGCCTCATATTCAAGCGCTGAATGACTCCAACTAAAATCGGTAGTCGCAGCTCTGTACATAAGTTTTTTCCACTCTTCTTTGTTTCTATAATCGGAGCATGCTTCACGGATAACGTATAACATATCATGTGCGTTGTAATTGGAGAAAGTATATCCGTTTTGCAACGGCTTGATACTGTCGTACAATCCACCCGTCTCCCTTACAATGGGCACTGTGCCATAACGACACGCTATCATTTGTGAAAGTCCGCAAGGTTCAGACTTGGAAGGCATCAAAAAGATGTCGGAGCCTGAATAAATTTTTCTGGATAAATCTCCGTTAAATACGATATTTGCACTTAATTTTTCGGGATATCTGTTTGCAAGGTCACGGAAGAAACCTTCAAAATGCGAATCGCCCGTACCTAAAATTACAACCTGAACGTCATCCTGCAAGAGGTTTTCTATTACGGCAGTCACAAGATCGAGTCCTTTATGGGATACAAGCCTCGATACCATTGAGATTATAGGAGTTTCAGGCTTTTCAGGCAAGTTGAGCATTTTTTGAAGTTCTTTTTTGCAAATAGCTTTATTGCCGAAATCTTCGGGAGTGAAGTTCGCAAACAGATGGGTATCATGTTCGCAACTGTAACCGATATCGTCGATTCCGTTGAGAATACCCGTGAGTTTGAATTCATTCTTTCTTATTATAGGATCGAGTCCGTGCGCATAATATGCGTCCTTGATTTCCTCCGCATACTTGGGGCTTACGGTTGAAAATCTCTCGCAACATTCTATTGCGCCCTTCATAAGATTGATGCAGTTATTGTATTCAACAAGATATTGATAACTTCCGTATATATCGAAGAGATCGCCGAGCAAATCAAGGGAATACTGCCCCTGATATTCTATATTATGAATAGTGAACAGCGCTCTGATATATTGATATTCCTCTCTGAAACAATAATTTGTTTTGAGGTATATTGCCGCAAGAGCAGCTTGCCAATCGTGACAATGCATAACGTCGGGATAAAAGTTCAGGAAAGGCATGATTTCAAGAACGCTTCTCGAAAAAAATGCAAATCTTTCACCGTCGTCATAGTATCCGTAGCAACCCGGGCGTTTGAAGTAGAATTCATTGTCGATAAAATAGAACGTTACACCGTCTTTAATATATTCGAAAATGCCGCAGTACTGATTACGCCATGCAAGATGAACGTAGAGATTGCCCAAATAATTGAACTGGTCTCTGTACTCCTTTTTTATGTCCGAATAAAGAGGTATAACTACCCTTACGTCAAATCTTCCCGTAGCGGCAAGCGCTTTCGAAAGCGAGCCAATTACTTCTGCAAGTCCGCCGGTAGCGATAAACGGCGTTGATTCCGAAGCAACGAAAAGAATTTTTTTCTTTTCAACGGGTTTAGCTGTTTTTGCAACGGCTTTTTTTGTCGTTGCGGATTTTGTCGTTTTTGTTGCCATATGATTTTCCCCCTTTAAATTTATATGAGCGAGCCTTTGTTTATGAAGTAAGGTTGAAGCTCACAGCCGGCAAGTATTCTGTTATCACGGATAACGGAATTTTTATCGCTGACAACATATGCAAGATTGCAGTTTTCACCCACAATATTGTCGGTCATGAGGATGCAGTTCTTTACTACGGTCCCCTTCCCTATTTTTACTCCGCGGAACAGCACGCTGTTTTCAACAGTACCTTCAATAAGACAGCCGTCGGAAATAAGAGAGTTTTTGACGATTGCCGTGTCGGCAAATTTTGCCGGAGCGCTGTCGTTGACCTTTGTATAAACGTCTCTGTCACCGTAAATTTCATGTCTGACATCTTTTTTAAGAAGATCCATATTGGCATTGAAATAGGATTTCAGCGAATTTATATTTGCATAATATCCGTCGAATTTATAGGCGTAGAGATTGTACGTCTTAACTCCGGGACTGAGTATATCTTTTCCGAAACTTGTATATCCGTGTTGAATTGCATCCTGTATAAGTCTCAAAAGGAATGAGGTGCGCGCAACCAAGACATTGATATAATTCTTTTTAACGGTTCCCGTAGTGGGATTGATCTGGATATCGGTTATTTTATCGTTTTTGTCGGTATCGAATGTAAGATAATAATGCGACTTGGTAACTTCATGCTCGTGATATACCATAGTTATATCGGCATTGTTTTTGATATGCGCTTCAATAACTTTGCTGTAATCGAGCTTATAAACTGCGTCGCTGTCCGCCAAAACAACAAAATCTTCCTTTGCCTTTTTAAGAAAAGCGGTAGCGCCCTTCATTGCTTCAAGGCGATTCTTATAAAGAGTTTCAGACTCGTCGCTGTAAGGAGGCAACAAAATGAGTCCTCCTTCTTTTCTTGCCAAATCCCAATATTTACCTGAGCCGAGATGGTCCATAAGGGATTGATAATTGTTTTTGGTTATAATTCCGACGGTTGTTATGCCGGAGTTTACCATATTTGAGAGAGCAAAGTCTATAAGACGATATCTGCCGCCATAAGGCACCGAACCCGTCGAACGAACTTTTGTCAGCTCGGGTATATCCTGTTCATTGATACTTGAAAATATAACACCAACTGTTGTTGCCATTTTCTTATTCCCCCTTAAACGTTTTTATCGACAATTTCACCGGCGGCAACTTTACCGTTCTTCTTTACGGTAATTCCTCTGCCCAATACCGTTATGCCGGAAGTTTTGCTTTCAACTTTCTGCGCTTCTTCCTTAACTGCGCCGATCACGGCGTTTTCGCCGATTGTGACGTCTTCGTCGATTATCGCATAGTTAAGTTTTGCGCCTTTTTTGACTGTTATATTTCCCATGAGAACGCTGTCCACTACTTCCGCGCCCTCTTCGATAGTGCAGTTTGTTCCGACTACGGAGTTGACTACTTTACCTTCGATTTCTCCACCCGTTGCAACAATCGAGTTGACAACTTCGCCTTCGACAAACGCCGGCGGAGCCAAAGGACTTCTCGAATGAATAACTCTGTCTTTATCGGACAACTCAAAATTCGGAACGACGCCCAAAAGATCCATATTTGCTTCCCAAAGAGAGCTAATGGTTCCTACGTCTTTCCAATAGCCTTCAAAGCGATATGAATACATTTTCTCTCCGGCCGCAAGCATTTTGGGAAGTATATTCTTGCCGAAATCCTTTTCGGAGTTAGGGTCTTTATCGTCTTCTTCAAGATATTTAAACAGTTTGGAAGCCGTAAACACATAAATGCCCATAGACGCAAGATCACTCTTGGGCTGTTTGGGTTTCTCTTCGAATTCGTAAATAGTTCCGTCGGGATTTGTATTGAGTATACCGAATCTCGAAGCCTCCTTCATGGGTACCTGCATACATGCAATGGTGCAATCGGCTCCGGCCTCCTTATGCGCCGAGAGCATCTTGTCATAGTCCATTTTATAGATATGGTCACCGGAAAGTATAAGAACATACTCCGGATCGTACATCTTCATAAACCTTATATTCTGGTAAATGGCGTTTGCGGTTCCCTTATACCAAGACGTATCGGTTTTCGCTTCATAAGGCGAAAGAATATGTACGCCGCCAAAAGTTCTGTCAAGGTCCCAAGGCTGTCCGTTTCCGACGTATTCGTTCAGTACAAGAGGCTGATATTGTGTAAGCACGCCTACCGTATCGATTCCCGAATTGATACAGTTCGAAAGCGGAAAGTCGATGATCCTGTACTTTGAGCCGAACGAAACGGCAGGTTTTGCAATGTTACTTGTAAGAGCGTACAGTCTCGAACCCTGTCCGCCGGCAAGAAGCATTGCTACGCATTCTTTTTTTCTTAGCATTGCTAAAATCCCCCAAAAATTTATTTTTCTTTTATTAAATACATACAAGTCAATCTGGGAATATCTACAAACATCATGTATCTTCCTTTTTGACCCGTTTGCTTCCTCGAATAAAAAACTTTTTTACGCAATTTGCCTTCACCGCCGAATTTTTTGTCGTCGGTATTGAGCACTATGCGATATTTGCCTTTTGCAATGTTTATACCGTAACCGTAAAGATAAACACCTGAAAAATTTGCTATGGCGGTCAAACTTTCGCCGTTTTTATCATATCTGTTAAACGAAATAAGATTGTTGAATCTGTCGTCTACAACTAACCATTCAAAACCGTCCCAACCGTCGTCAACTTCGTACAGCGCTCTGCAATTTCTGTAAAAATAATTCAGATTTCGCACAAAATCAGTCATTAGAGCGTGCTTTTCGAATTTTGTGAGAAAGAACTCAATACCTTCGCGATAATCCCATTCTTTGAATTGAGCTATCTCGTAACCCATGAAATGCAGTTTTTTCCCGGGGTGCGCATACATGAAAGCAAGCAGTTCTCTTTCTCCGGCAAATTTATCGGCGTATTCTCCGGACATCTTGTTTACTATCGATCCTTTAACGTGCACGACTTCGTCGTGAGAAAGAGGTAAAATAAATCTCTCCGAGAACGAGTATACAAGAGAAAAAGTCAGTTTGTTGTGATGATGATTTCTGAAATACGGGTCTTGCCTGCAATAAAACAAAACGTCGTTCATCCAACCCATATTCCATTTATAGTCGAATCCGAGACCGCCGTCTGCAACAGAACGGGTAACTCCGTCGAAACTTGTCGATTCTTCGGCAACGGTTATTGCGCCGATAAAATCGCTTTTGATATAGAAGTTTAGTTTCTTTAAAAATTCTATTGCTTCAAGATTGCGGTTATCACCGTAAATATTCGGTGTAAAATCTCCGGCATTTTTGTCATAATCGAGATAGAGCATGCTCGCAACCGCGTCAACCCTTAAACCGTCGATATGATACACGTCAAAGAAAAAATACGCGCTCGAAAGCAGAAAACTGTCTATTTCTCCCCTGCCGAAATCAAATTTACGCGTTCCCCAGCCTTGGTGTTCCATTCTGTCCCAAAGCGGACTTTCGTACAGCGGTTGACCGTCAAATTCGTACAGACCGAACTCATCTTTGGGAAAATGAGCGGGCACCCAATCTATAATAACTTTTATGCCGTTCCTGTGAAAAGCATCAATAAGACGGGCAAATTCGTAGGGCTCTCCCAACCTTCCCGTGGGAGCAAAGTATCCGGTCACCTGATATCCCCATGAACCGTCGTACGGGAATTCGGTTATCGGCATAAATTCAACATGGGTATAACCCATATCTTTGACGTAGGGCACAAGCTGCTGTTCAAGTTCGGAGTAACTTAAATATCTGTTATTCTCTCCCCTCTTCCAAGACAATAGATTAACTTCATAAATATTTATCGGTATACGATAATCGGTTTTACTGAATAAACCGTCGTATTTCGATTGAATACCTATGTCGTAAACTACCGAACAAAAAGAGTTGGGAAAATCCGATTTGAACGCATACGGATCCGATTTTAAAAGACTTCTGCCGTCGTAAGTAATTATTTCGTATTGATATATATCGCCCTCGGCGGCGCTTGATACTTTGACTTCGAAACATCCGCCGTCGGGAAGCGACGACATCTCGAATTTGCATTTTTGGCCGCTCGCGCTCAATATCAGATAAATTTGCTTGGCGTGAGGAGCCCAGACTCTGAATACATATCCTTTGGGTAATTTGTGGCAGCCGAAAAATCTGTAAGCTGTAAAATTTTTACCCTCATGAAAATTTTCAAGTTCCGGACTTTTAGACATAATGCCTTACCATACCTAATATATTTTACCATATTATCTATAATATTTCAAGACGGAATTCAAAAAAAATGTAATTATTTTAAAAAACAACGTCGGCAGAATTGTTTCTGCCGACGTTGAAATTTTGTATAAGTTATTTTATATATTCGGTCAATAAAGTTATATTGTCTTTCTGGAACTTCGAAAGTTCTTCGGGAGAAAGTTTTTTAAATGAAGCGAGAGCCAATGAATAGACATATCCGGCAACAAATTTCTGTTTTTCGTCGTCAAGTTCTTTCAATTTGGATATTATCGGACTGGCGACGTTTACTATTATGGTTTTATTGAGGTCCCCCTCGCTCATGCCGTAGAATTGTCCCATTTCCGAATATCTTCTCATGTATTCGTCTACGACAATTATGGCCGGCACTTCGGAATTTTTTAATTTTTCCGTCTTTACCGTGACCTTATCGCTGCCGATTGCATTCTTGAAAATATCCGTAATAACGCTGTCGTCACCGTTATCTTCGGATTTGAGCGCACCGTCTATATCCGCATCAATGCGCATAAACTTGATTTTATCGGGCGCTTTATATTCGAGATAACTTAAAAAATGAGGGTCTATAAAGTTATCGCAGCAAATTGCCGAAAGTCCTTCGTCTTTAAAGAGTTTAATGTACTGCGATTGCTGTTCTTCGTCGGAGACATAATATATGGTCTTGGGCGAAGGAGTTTCGGAGTCTTTCTGCTTCCCCTCTCCATCGGCGTTTTCAGATTCGGCAGCCTTTTGAGGAAGTAAATCGGAAATGCTTACAAATTTTCCGTCTATGTTTTTGTATATTATTATATCCTTTACTTTTTCGTAGAAATCATTGTCTTTAATGCAACCGAATTTAATGAAGTTGGAAATGTCTTCCCAACATTTTTCATATTTTTCTCTGTCAGACTTATACAATGATGTAAGTTTATCTGCAACTTTTTTAACTATATGTTTACTGATCTTCTGAACTTGTCTGTCATTTTGAAGGAAACTGCGCGATACATTCAGAGGAATGTCGGGACAATCGATAACTCCGTTTAAAAGCATGAGATATTCGGGTATTACTTCCTTAATGTTGTCGGCAATGAATACCTGATTGCAATACAGCTTAACTTTGCCGCGTTCGAGTTCCAGCTTGTTCCTTACTTTGGGGAAATATAATATTCCTTTCAGTTTAAAAGGATAATCCATATTTAAATGAACCCAGAAAATGGGCTCGTTGTAGTCCATGAATGTATCGGTATAGAACTTTTTATAATCCTCGTCTGTGCAATCTTTGGGTATCTTTGCATACAGCGGCGTAGTTGTATTCAACGGTTCGTCTTTTCCGTCGCCCTTAAAATTCACGTAAACATTGTACGGCATGAAAGAGCAATATTTTTTTACGAGATTTTTAATGTTGCTCTCTTCGAGGAATTCCTTTTCTTCATTTGCGATATGCATTACGATTTTGGTACCGCGTTCCGATTTATCGCAATCATCTATCGTGTAAGTTGAATTGCCGTCGCTCTCCCAATGCACCGCAGGCTCGTCCTTATAAGATTTTGTGAAGATCTCAACATCCTCCGAAACCATATAGGCAGAATAAAAGCCAAGTCCGAAATGACCGATTATACCGTCGCCTCCGGCCTTTTCATATTTTTCGAGGAAATCCGAAGCGCCTGAGAAAGCTATTTGCGTTATATATTTTTCAACTTCGTCGGCGGTCATGCCTATGCCGTTGTCCTCAACGGTCAGAGTCTTTGATTTTTTGTCTACGGAAATTTTTACATTATAGCCGTTTTCATCGGGATTTGCTTCGCCCATAGATACGAGCTTATTGTACTTGGTTATGGCGTCGATGCCGTTTGCCACTATTTCGCGAAGAAAAATATCCTTATCGGAATAGAGCCATTTCTTAATTATGGGCATCATGTTTTCGCTTGAAATTTTAATGTTTCCTTGTTTTTGCATATTGTGCCTCCGAAAATACTGACATTTATTTAATAACCTTTTATAATGCGGATAAAACTTTAAACACAAAAAAATGCTTTATCTGGCAAAATTAAAAAGCCGTCTATATTCAGACGGCTTCAATATTTTTTATTTGTTGTTCTTCTGTGCGTCGGCAAGAATATCCGCCATAGAAATTCCTACGGAACCGCTGTTGCTGTCGGACCATTCGGAATATTCGTCTACGACTGCTCTTCTGGGCGGACGCGAACGTCTTTCCTGTCTTTCGCCTTCTTCATCATCCGAAACTTTGTGAGACTTTTTCCTCTCTACTTCGGGAAGAAGAGCTTTTATCGAAAGATTCATTTTCTTTGCCGCAGGGTCGATAGCTATTATTTTTGCGTCAACTTCGTCGCCGACATTGAGCACCGATGCCGGAGTTTCGATTCTTTCATGACTTATCTGGGATACATGCACGAGACCGTCAATACCTTTTTCGACTTCCACGAAAGCTCCGAAAGGAACTATTCTTACTACTTTGCCGTGAATGATTTCTCCGACAGCGTACTTATCTGTGACCAAATCCCAAGGCTGGGGTTGCAACTGCTTATAGCCGATGGAAACTTTTTTATTTTCAACGTCAATTTTGAGAACTTTAAACTGATATGTTTTACCTATTTCAAGTACGTCGGTAACGGCTTCTACTCCCGTCCAAGACAAATCGGAAATATGAGCGAGACAGTCAAATCCGTTTACGGAGACAAACGCGCCGAAGCCCGTAACACGCTCTACTTTGCCTTCCACAATATCGTCTACGTGGATATTTGCGAAAAATTCCTCTTCTTTTGCTATTCTCGCCGCTTCTCTGGCATCGCGCTCTTCCTGTAAAATCACGCGCTGCGAAGCGATAATTTCTTTTCTGCCGGTTTTCTTTATTTCAAGTGCGCGAAGTCTTAAAGTCTTTCCTTCGTACTTTGACAAATCTTTTACAAATCCGGGGCGTATTTCCTTTGCCGGAACGAATACGGAAAACGTTCCGAGTTGAGCAGTAAGACCGCCTTTATTGAAACCCGTGCAGGTTACGGAAAATTCTTTGCCGGATTCTATTTCGGCGCTTAAAGATTCCTCCTGCTGTATCTGCTTAATCATCTTCTGCGAAAGTTTAAGGCTGGGCTTGAGCTCAACGACAAGCAATTCGATTGTATCGCCGATTTTATTAACGTAGTCTGCCGCGTTATATTCTTCGCAGTCAAGCTCGTTCTTATCCAAAGCGACTTCCTTTTTCGAGAAAGGCAAAAGAATCTGTAAACCGTCGTCCGTCGCCTGCGATATGGTCGCGACTACGATCTGACCTTTCTTGAACTTCGACTCGCTGTCAATTTTAGCAACTACTTCGTCCATTGCATTAGTTGCCTTAACTTCTGTGTTTTCTGCCATCTTTAAGAGAACCTCCCGGGTTTGCGCATTCGGGGTTGACGCCCCTGAAACAATACCTACACTTTTAAAATTTTTTATTTTGGAACAATCCAAATCGGCCGCAGAAGCCAATCTGAAAACATTATCGCAATGCTTTGCGGCAAGTTCATATAGTTTATTTGTATTACTGCTATTGAGCCCACCGATTACAATAATTGCTTCGCATTGCTTTGAAAGTTCTTCGACTTCACTCTGCCGCTCCATAGTAGTATAACAAATAGTCTTAAAAACAGCAACTGTTTTTTCACAAACTTTTTTAATATTTTTTATTATTTTTTCAAATTTTTCGGCCGAAAAGGTCGTCTGACATACTACGGCTATATCCTTGTCGCAAAGATACGAAGGTATGTTATCATCGCCGTCAAGTATAGTCGCGTCATTATTGCACCACCCGAGCAATCCTATGACTTCGGGATGGCCAGCTTCGCCCACTATCACTATGTGCTTACCGAGCGCATACTGCTCCGATACTATTTTTTGCGTATGCCTTACAAAACCGCATGTGCAATCGATTATTTCGATATTTCGTTTTGCACATTCTTCATAATAGCTCTGCGGCACTCCGTGCGAGCGGAAAAGCACGGTTGCGCCGTCTGGAATTTCATCAAGTCGATTCACGACTTTTACGCCTTTTTCGGCGATTGATTTTACGACTTCGGGATTATGTATTATTTCACCCAAGACGTAAGAATTGTTCTCGTCCAACGCCATAGCGGTATCTACCGCCTTTTTAACGCCAACACAAAAACCGCTGTGTTTTGCAACAATTACATTCATTTCTGTTTATTTTTTTTGTCTTTGCTCTTTTTCTTTTTCATATTTTTCAGAATTTCATCGAGCTCGTAATAGGTTTCAAGCATTTTCTGCCTTAATTTTTCGTCTGCTTCCTGTATGTCTGCTTCGGTCATCTTCTTTCCATAATATTCTGAAAACTCAAACGGTTCCGCATAATAAAAATAATTTTTCCTGAACAGTCTTATCTTTTTGCATTGCATCATCATTACAATGGGCGTTCTCGTTTTTATCGCAAGCGCCGCGGCGCCGCTTTTGAAAGGAAGAAAAATCTCTTTTGTCTTATTTCTTGTGCCTTCGGGGAAGCAGCATACGGACTCGCCGTCTTTAAGATATTTCATCGCCTGCATCAATGCGCGAACGTCGCTGCCGTCACGATTGACTATGATACATTCGCATTTTTTAGTGAACCATCTGCCTATTCTCTTTTCCGTAAGTTCTTTTTTTGCCATGTAATGCACGGGCTTGTTTAATGAAAGAGCTACGGGGATTACGTCGAGAACGTGCAAGTGGTTGCCAACATAGACGTAGGACCTGTCATTGAACTTTTCGGTATGTCCCAAACGTTTTACAGGTAAAATTATTCTGCCGACGGTCCAATAAACAACCTTCAAGAAGCGAAACCATCTTTTGAGTTTCCGCTTGCGTTTTTTCTCCTTTTTCATCTTTTTGACGAGAGCGTTGTTTTCCTTTTCGTCCGTTTTTATCGTTTCTGCCGCTTGATTTTGAACTTCGCCTGTCTGCGGCGTCTTTAATTCTTCGTTGTCCATTAAATCTTTTCCTGAATTTTATTTTCTATAAAAGCCACTACCTCTTCTATCGACATGTCGGAAGAATCGACTAAAATTGCGTCTTCTGCAATCGTGAGGGGGGCAATCAAACGAGTTCTGTCTTGTTCGTCACGCTTGATTATCTCTTTTAAAATCTGTTCATAAGGAGTATCGAAGCCCTTTTGTTTGTTTTCATCGGCACGCCTCTTTGCTCTTACTTCCGGCGACGCAGTGAGATAAAATTTGTATTTTGCATCGGGCAAAACGTTCGTTCCTATATCCCTACCGTCGAGGACGCAGGAAGTTTTAGACGCTATCTTACGTTGAAGCGCAACCATTTTTTCTCGTACGCTGCCGTTTGCGGATACTGTCGAAGCCGCCATTGAAATTTCGGGTTTCCTTATTTCGACAGATACGTCTTTACCGTCGAGATAGGTTTTTTGCGTTCCGTCCGTATATCCTACATCTATATCCGTGTTTACGATAAGTTCCGAAACCGATTCCGCGTCGGATACGTCAATTCCCTCGTTTAAGCATTTCAAGGCACAGGCTCTGTACATAGCTCCCGTATCGAGACAAAGAATGTTCAGTTTTTTGCCTAAAATCTTCGAAACCGTGCTTTTACCGCTTCCGGCAGGTCCGTCTATGGCAATATTTATACATTGACTGATATCTCTGCGCAAAACCGAAGCGCCGTGAAGGTATACATGGAGCGGAGAAGCTGTAATTTCAGCCAAAATCATAACTCTTATGCAAAATTTAAGAGATCCGTCAATTCCCGGTTCGGCCGCCGAGAATAACGGACAATCGTAAAATCCGGCTTCTCTTGCGGCCTTTGCGGGATAAAGCGAACGGATATCAGGTGTGTTTGAAAACATTATGCATACGATTTTTCCGTCCGAAAGGCCGTTTTTTAAAGCAATTTCATCAAGAAGTTCTTTTACTCTTTCTCTTATTTGTTCCGGACAATCTCTATCGATTGTCGTGGCTCCTCGAATAGCAATCATATTTTAATCCTTAATCGAATTTCCGGCCGTAAAACCCGTTGAAAATGCAATTTGAAGATTGAAGCCTCCCGTAAAGGCGTCCAAATCAAGCACTTCTCCGCAAAAATACAGACCTTTTATGAGTTTACTTTCCATAGTTTTGGGATTTATTTGGTTTACGTCTACTCCTCCGCAAGTGACAATCGATTCGTCAAATCCTCGGAGCGACGATACAAGCATATCAAAATTTTTAATATTTGTCAATAAACTCTTCCGCTCGTCTTTTGTAACGGAATTGACCTTTTTATCGGAGTTCAGCGCGCTTCTTTTCAATATTTCGGGAATTATGGCAATAGGCAGAAGTTCTTTCAGACAATTACCGACTGCCTTATTGCTGTTTTTTTCAAAATCTCTCAAAATTCTTGCATCTAATTGTTCCCTATCAAGAGCCGGCTTTAAATCCAACGAAAGCGAAACTTTCGATAAATCTTTTCTGTTTATAAGGCTGGAAGCGGATAATATCATAGGTCCGGAGACTCCGTAATGAGTAAATAACATTTCTCCGAAAAATTTTTTAATGCATTTACCATCGTAATTTACGCTCAAAGAAACATTTTTAAGCGAAAGACCTTGAAGATTTTTATAAAAGTCTCCTTTAATCTCCAAGCCGCAAAGCCCTTGTGTCAACGGAATAACGCTATGCCCAACTTCTTTTGCAAATCTGAATCCGTCTCCCGTGGAACCGGTTAGCGGATAACTTATTCCACCCGTGCAAATTATCGCAGAATCAAATAAATAGGTTGCCTTATCGGTTATTATGCCTGACAGAGTACTATTCAAAGTTGTAATTTTTGTTACATTTTCATTAAATTTGAAATTAACGCCATGATTTAAACAATATTTTTCAAGACATTTGGATACGTCACTCGCCTTATCCGAACACGGAAAAACACGCGCTCCTCTCTCTGTTTTAAGTTTTAGTCCTCCGTTCTCGAAAAAACGCATAGTCTTTTCGGGCGACAAATTGTATATTGCGCTCGTCATAAATTTCGGATTGGAAACTACGTTTTGCAAAAACTCCTGCTCGTCGCAGTCATGGGTCAAATTACATCTGCCCTTCCCCGTTATATAAATTTTTTTTCCGCACTTTTCGTTTTTTTCGAAAACCGTAACTTCGTTTCCATTTTTTGCCGCGGCATATGCCGCCATAAGTCCGGCAGCACCGGCTCCGACAACAGCAACTTTTTTCATATTAAACCTTACGGCGTGAACTTTTATGCTCACGCCGTATATTTTTATACAGGATAAACTTTTTCAGGATTTGCAGCCATATCCGAATCAACGCCAATGTCTTTTGCCTTTCGCCACTTAAAGAAGTTTGTTGCGACTTCGGGGAATAGCGCATAGGAAAGAGCGTCCTCTTCCTGCGTGTAAAAGCCCATATCTTTGACTTTTTGCGTAAGAATATCGAATTCGTCTTCAAGTAAGTCCGCCGGACGACAGGTAATCTGTTCCTCGCCGTGCTCTTTGCAGTGATTGACCAAATCCGCATTTTCTTCGCCGGGAAGAGCGCCGTATTTACCCAAAATAAGGTCTTTAAACTGTGCGGTAATAGTTTTATACCGTCCCAAAAGCACGTTCCATACAGCTTGCGTTCCAACTATCTGACTTGTAGGAGTTACAAGCGGCGGATAACCGCAATCTTTTCTTACGACAGGAACTTCGGCAAGACAGTCGTGCAACTTATCTTCTTTACCGGCTTGTTTTAGCTGATTCATAAGGTTTGACAACATTCCGCCCGGAACTTGATACAAAAGAGTATTTATATCTATCGAGCGAACCTTTGGATTGAGATACCCGTCTTTTTCAAGCCGTGACGCAACTTTTTTAAAATGATTTACCGCAGGAAGCAATTTATTTATATCTATTCCCGTATCATACGGAGTTCCTTTCAATGCTGCGACAAGCGGCTCCGTAGCCGGATTTGACGTACCGTTCCCGAGAGGCGAAAGCGCGCAATCGACGATATCGACTCCGGCCTGAATAGCCATTAGGTTGATCATATCACCTGTACCCGTGGTATTATGGGTATGCAGATGCAACTTTGTCTTGGGCAAAAGTTCGGCTTTAATTTCTTTAACGAGTTCGTATGCAGTGAAAGGCAAAAGCAGATTAGCCATATCTTTGATACAAATGTTGTCTGCACCCATATCTTCAAACTGTTTTGCGAGCTTAACGAAATATTCAGTTGTATGAACGGGGCTTGTTGTATAAGAAATGGCACATTCGCATACGCATTTGCCGCCGGCTCCGTACTTTTTAATTGCTTTGACTGACGCTTCAAGATTTCTCGGATCATTCAAAGCGTCAAAAAGTCTTATAACTCCTACTCCGTTTTCTATCGATTTTTCTATGAATTTATCGACAACATCGTCGGCATAATGACGATACCCCAAAAGATTTTGTCCGCGTAAAAGCATTTGAATCGGGGTCTTTTTCAAATATTTTTTAAGTTTTCTCAACCTTTCCCACGGATCCTCGTTTAAAAATCTCAAACAGGAATCGAAAGTCGCGCCGCCCCATGCTTCGAGCGAATAATATCCTATATCGTCTAAAAGAGGCAACATCGGTTCCATATCTTCGAATTTCATTCTCGTCGCCGCATGAGATTGATGAGCGTCGCGTAAAATTGTATCTGTAATTAAAACCTTTCTGCTTTCCATATATTCACCGTTTTAAATTAAACCATTGATGTAATCGATTGAATTGCCGCCTGCATAGCCGTACCGTCGGCATATCCACCGAAGCACGCCAAAAGCACGCCGGCAGCTATGGCAGAACCTATTACTCCCGCAACATTCGGACCCATTGCATGCATCAGAAGATGATTTTGAGGATCGTACTGTCTGCCCACATCTTCGGAAATTCGTGCTGCCATCGGTACTGCCGAAACTCCGGCGGAGCCTATGAGCGGATTGATTTGCCCCTTTGTTATCTTGCACATAAGTTTGGCAACAAGTATTCCTCCTATCGTACCCATAATAAATGCAAACAAACCTATTGCGATTATTTCAAGCGTTTGCACCTGCAAGAACAGTTCGCCTTTTGCCTTGCAACCGACCGAAATTCCAAGAAAAATCGTTATCGTATTCATTAGGCCGTTTTGCGCCTGAGTAGAAAGTCTGTCTACAACTCCGGATTCTTTCAGAAGATTTCCAAGCATTAACATGCCCAAGAGGGCAATGGAATCAGGTAAAATTATTCCCATGACAAGAGTGACAATTATTGGGAAAAGTATTTTTTCTATCTTGCTTACCTGACGGAGAGGCTTCATTCTAATTACCCGTTCCTTCTTTGTAGTAAGCAATTTCATAATCGGCTTTTGTATGATAGGTATGAGCGCCATATACGAATACGCCGCTATTGCTATCATAGGGAGCAAATCCGATGAAAGTTTTGTCGTCACAAGAATTGCCGTAGGGCCGTCGGCTCCGCCGATTATTGCAATCGACGCCGCAGCCGCGACGGAAAATCCGAAAGCTATTGCCAATATGAAGGCTACGAATATTCCCAACTGCGCGCCGGCGCCTATAAGCATGCTCTTGGGATTTGCAATAAGAGGGCCGAAATCGGTCATGGCGCCGATTCCCAAGAAAATCAAAGGCGGATAGATAACTTTATCAACGCCGAAATAGAGATACCAAAGAAGTCCTCTGCTCTCTTCCGCAACAGCGCTGTACGAAGTGTCGAGAATTAAAGTTGCGTCGCTGAACAGTGTGCCGGATTCTGTGACGGTTCCGGAAATAAATCCGTATTTGGTCCAAAGAGTCTGAAAGTTCTCAAAAGACATTTCGCTTGTAATATTTGCGACAAGATTTTCAAAAGAACTGTAATAAGTGACCGATCCGTTGTTTAAAAATCCGTCTCTTATATATATAAGGTTGGGATTGCCGGATACTCCGTCGCTGTATACGGCGACATATTCAAGCGAACCGTGTACTCCCAAACTGTAATCGGTTGCCGGAGTCGGCCGCCCCCAAAGCACATGCTCGGCTCCCGGGATATTTATGAGAAACATTCCGAAAGCAATCGGCAAAAGGAGCATAGGCTCGAATTTTTTAACTATGGCGAGATACATGAGAACAAATGAAATAAGCAACATTACATAGTTCTGCCAGCTTCCCTGTACAAAGCCCATCTGCTCGTACAATCCGCCGAATATCCCACCAAAGTTTACGTCAAGTAAACTTTGCATATATCCTCCGCTCAACCAATTACGGCCAATACCGTATTTGTTTCGACGTTTGCGCCTTTGACGACATTCAAAGTTATCTTACCGTCACGAGGAGCGGTAATTTCATTATCCATCTTCATTGCTTCAAGCACGATTATGGGCTGATCTTTTTTAACGGCCGAACCGTCGGCAACGAGAATGTTTTTAATAAGTCCAGGGAAAGGCGATAACACCTTTTCGCCTTCTACTGCAACTGCGGATTTGGGCTTGACAACTTCCTCCTGCTGTTTTACAGGCGCAATGTTTTTGACCTCCGCGGATGCTCCGTCCACTTCTTCGACGGCGACCTGATAGCTTTTTCCATCTATATTTACTATAAAATTACGCATAACACTCTCCTTAAATTCTCTTTATTCTCTTTACAATAAACTCACATTGGGGACGTTCCGATTCATAGTACATCATGATCGCCGCAATAATCACCGCCTTTAACTCATCGGAAAGAACTTCCTCTTCTGATACCGGCGGTGCCTCTGACGAAACGTCGTCAGATTTCGGTTTTTTCTTTCCGATTTCGGAGAGAAAAGCCAGATTGTCGGTTTTACGCATCAAAAGTCCAACCAACCATATTATAGTGATAATTATCGCTATTCCCACGAAAACTATCGCAAATCCGATTAATGCATAAACAAGCGCTTCCGGAAAGTCGCTGAAATAATAGCTTCCGTTTTCTCCGCGGATAATATCCAACAACAAATTATCCATGAATTCCTCACTTTAACAGCATTTGCAAAGAAGCAATGAGATATTGCTTTACAAAAGCAGGTTGAATTATATTATCAATGAAACCGCCCTTTGCGGCGTTAATCGGATCGGAGTTTTCTTCGGCATATTTTTCGGCAAGTTTAGTTTTGTTGGCTTTTTTATCGTCAGCATACTCTATTTCCGCCCCTTGAACATTGTCAAACAGCGCGATTTTCGCTTTCGCAAACGCATAACAATAATCATAACCGATCGATTTTGCGGCAAACAGTGTATAGCCCAAACCTATTGCCTTTCCGTAAACTATCGAAATTTTTGCGGCGTCTATACAGTCGAGAATAGAAATATATTCGCCTATTTCCTTTAACACAAGACTATTGTGCGTATCGATATCTGATTTGATTCCGAGCGTATTGACGAATGTAATATAGGGAAGTCCGTAACAGGAAGCGAATTCGGCAAAAACTTTTAATTTTCTGACGTTTTCCGCAGTGAGCTCAACACCGTCGCCGCAGTCGAAGATAACCGCCGCAACGGCTATTCCGCCTACTCTACCGAGGTAACACTTTACTTCGGGAGAATAATTCGCTCCGATTTCTATTGCCGTATCTTTATCGAAAATTTTAATCATCGACTGTAAATTGATTGATTTGTCAAGTTCGGCTAATTCCGTATTCAATTCGTCTCTGTCGATGACTGAAACAGATAAAATCTCCGTTATTTCGGTTATGCTCGTTTTAATTTCATTAAAATCCTTTACCGTAAAAGCAACAAGATTGCCCTTCGTCAAGCCTTCTGCTCCGCACAACTTATACTTTGAAACGTTTTCACCGGTGCGTGCCGAAATTACAAGAGGACTGTTTGCGGCTAGCGCGCTCTTTTTATCAATAAAATAAGTGAAATCGCATATAGCGGCGAGCGCAGAAATCTGACCGTAAACCTCTCCGTTTACTATCAGATATTGAGGTATACTTCCCTTTAATTGGGTCGCTTTCAAAATAAGATTAGCGATACCTTCGAGAACATCGACTCCTTCACCTATCTGAACGCCTTTTGACGACAAAAGCCAGATGACCGGAGTTGACGCCTTTTCTGCCTGTTCGAGACACTTGGCGATTTTATCGCAATTCGCCTTGCTGACGCCTCCGGAAAGAATCGCCGGATTCTGCGCGACAATATAAAAAGGATAATCGTTTATAGTTGCAAAACCGGTAACGACTCCTTCTCCCTGCGCCTCTTCTCCGTAAAACTCGTTTTTAGAAAAACTGAATGCGGAAAGTTCGACAAAACTATTTGCGTCAATCAACGTTTCTATATCTTTACGAATCTCTTCTCCTGCTTTTAAAAGCTGTTGCTTACGCTTTTGCAATAAGCTGATTTTATCCATATTTTCTCCTGATTGCCAAAATTCCTCATATACCATTTTAGCATATTATTCGACAATTGCAACTTAAATTGATAAATTTATATCTAAAATTTTTTTTGTTTTAAAAAAACAAAAAAGATGACCGAAGTCACCTTTTTCCGAAATTGAATTTGCTTTTAATAAACTTATCGATTTTATCCGAATATTTGATTACAAGCCAAAACGCCAAGATAACCAAGTTCGCAAGAATTATCCATATAAGTATCCCCCACCATGTCGTAAACGGAATAAACTCGAACGAATATGCGGTTGAAATAACGGAAATTGCTCTGGTTATTATTATCATCACCGTAAAATACGGAAAAGTCATTGAAGAAAGTCCGGCGACGAAGCAAAGGATGTCGTCCGGAAACATCGGCAAAAGAAACATTATCGAAAGAATCAGATAATCTTTTCCTTTAAGTTTTTCGAGCCATTTATCGAGACTTTCTTTACCTACTATCCAGCAAACAGCTTTATACCCTATCCATCTGCCGACGCCGAAAGCAATGAAAGAACCTATGAGAATGCCGATAAAACTGAAAATCGAGCATTTAAGCGGCCCGAACATTGCAACTCCAACCGCAACGGCAACCGACCCCGGGACGGGAAGCAAAACAACTTGCAGAAGGCAAAAACTTATATAAATAATCGCCGCAAGACTGCCGGTGTTTCCGATATAATCGCGCAGAGCTTCGACGCTGTTTATCGTTCCTAAAAGTCCGGTAGCACAGAGAAAAAAGAAAACCGCCGCGCATAAATCCAAAAATACCAAAGCGCAAACAATAAGTCTGTATACGGACTGCTTTTTTAAAAAATAGAACAGTATTCCCAAGAGCGCGGCAACGGCGCAGACGGTAAACGACAGCCAAAAAAGAAGATAGAAATATTCATCTATAAAATCTACGGTTCTGTATGTCAGACCATATGCTATAAAAAGAAAGGCAACCGCACTGAAAAGTACAACTGCCAATACATTTATACAGTGTTTTAAAACATCTATACGTTTCATTAACACTATTATTATATTTAATTTGATAATATTTATTATTCGGGCTTGAAATTTTTTACAGCGTCGGTCGCCAACTTGTCGCATATGTTGTTGTATTCATTATCCGCATGCCCTTTAACTTTGAAGAATTTGATTTTATGTACAGCCGCAAGAGATAACAATTCACGCCATAATTCTTCGTTCATGAGGGGTTTATGGTCCATTTTTTTGAATCCGTTGGCTTCCCATTCATTTACCCAACCATTCGAAAACGCATTGACCATATATGCGGAATCGCTGTAAACTTCCACTTCGCAGGGCTCTTTCAAACATTTCAGTCCCTCTATGACCGCCGTCATTTCCATGCGATTGTTTGTAGTAGAAGCCTCCGCTCCCGAAATGCGCTTTTCCGCGCCCTTATATTGAAGAACGGCCCCCCAGCCGCCAATACCGGGATTGCCGGAGCAGGCTCCGTCGGTATATAAAATTACTTTTTTCATATTTTAGATAAGTCTTCGGCTTTTTTTACGCACGCGTCAACGGCCTTAACAATAGATTTGCGGAAATTATTCTTTTCGAGAACCTTTACGGCTTCGATAGTAGTTCCGCCCTTGCTGCACACGCTCATTATTAAGTCGCTTAATGGTTTATCGTCCCTTAAAACCATCTCCGCCGCTCCCAACACTGTTTGTGTGGCAAGACTTTTAGACTCTTCCGACGTTAATCCTTCGCGTACTCCGGCGTCTATCAATCCGTCTAAAAACATAAACACGTATGCCGGCCCGCTTCCGCTTATTCCGGTGACTGCGTTCATTTTACTTTCATCTATGCTCAAAACGACACCGAGTTTATCGAAAATATTAAATAAAAACTCCGTATCATCCTCATTGCCGTCGTAATCCGACATATCCAAACCTACTGCGCCGCTGCCTATCGAGCACGGAAGATTGGGCATGCTCCTTGCAACCTTGATATCCATAGAACCCAATCCGGATTTTATTATCTTCTTTCCGACACCGGCCATCACCGAAATAACTTTTTCGGGTTTATATCCGCCTAAACTGCTTATAACAGCATTGAAATTCTGCGGTTTAACGGCAAACAATACATATTCGCTGTTTTCGGCAACAAATCTGTTGCTTGTGCAAGTGAACACTCCTATCTCGTTAATTTTATTTAAATTTTCCTCGTTCAAATCGCTGACAATTATTTTTTTCGCATTGAGAAAATCAGATAAAACCGCTCCTCTTATTATTGCGGAAGCCATAAAACCGCAACCTATCACGCCGAGTTTAAATTTTTTCTTCATAATTTAATCTCCAAAAACAGTTGACTAAAATTATCCGATATTATATAATTTTATCGTTATTTGTTAGGGGAGTAGCTCAACGGTAGAGTCGCGGTCTCCAAAACCGTCGGTTGCATGTTCGAATCGTGTCTCCCCTGCCACAGATCCAGCCTTGTATTAGGTTGGATTTTTTTATTTGTAAAACTTAAATAATTGACGATTATGATACAAATTCAATTAAAAAAGTCAATTAGTCAAGTACTATGCGCGACATAATCGGTAAATTTATACTTTAACTTCGCCTTTTTGCCCCAAACTGTTTTTATTAGCTTCAAGTATGGGTTTTACTTCGTTATCGATAAATTCAACCACTTGCGACGGCGCACGTCCTATAAATTTCTTTGCGTCGAGTATAGAGTCAAGCTTTGAGTGTACAGACTTGAAAAGATTGTCTTTTTTAATCAATTCTATGAGATTATTTTCCCTGCCCTCCACTTTGACGTTGTTGCCTGCCTCCATTGAAAGTACGCGTATACGTTCGTGAAGTTCCTGTCTGTTGCCGCCTGCCTTGACGCACTCCATCATTATATTTTCGGTTGCCATAAACGGAAGTTCCGCCGCAATATGTTTTGAAATAACTTTTTCGTACACGACAAGATTTTCCGAAACATTCATATATATATTGAGTATGCCGTCGAGGGCGAGGAAAGCCTGCGCTATCACAATTCTTCTGTTCGCGGAATCGTCCAAAGTTCTCTCAAACCACTGCGTACCGGCGGTAATCGCGCAGTTCATCGGCAATGAAATTACATATCTGGCAAGAGAACCTATTCTTTCGCTTCTCATTGGGTTGCGCTTATAAGCCATTGCCGACGAACCTATTTGAGATTTTTCGAAAGGTTCCTCTATCTCCTTCATGTTTTGAAGAATTCTTATGTCGTTGGAAAATTTATATGCGCTCTGCGCAATTTGCGACAATACGCAAAGAACGTTATAATCGAACTTCCTCGGATAGGTTTGACCTGTAACGCCGTAAACTTTATCGTAACCGAGCTTATTCACTACTCTCTTTTCAAGTTCTTTGACTTTCTTCTCGTCTCCGCCGAAAAGTTCCATGAAACTTGCCTGCGTTCCCGTAGTCCCCTTTACTCCGCGCAATTTAAATGAGTTTTGAAGATTGACAAGGTTATTGTAATCCATTGTCAAATCTTGCAGCCAAAGCGTTGCACGCTTCCCAACCGTAGTAAGTTGCGCCGGCTGCAAATGGGTAAATCCGAGCGTGGGCAAATCTTTATATTTCAATGCAAAACTCGCAAGTTTATCGATTACATTCACAAGTTTTACTTTGATTATATCCAATGCGTCGGAAATAATCATCAACTCGGAATTGCAATCGACGAAGCAGCTTGTAGCGCCGAGATGTATAATGGGCATGGCGGATTTTGCCTGCGAGCCAAACGCCTTTACATGAGCCATTACGTCATGACGCACCTGCCGCTCATATTCTTCGGCGACCTCGAAATTTATGTCGTCGGCATATTTTTTCATTTCTTCAATCTGCGATGGCGAAATATTAAGTCCGAGTTCCATTTCGGATTCGGCAAGAGCAATCCACAGTTTCCGCCAAAGTTTGAAACGTTTTTCATCAGAAAAATTCTGCGCCATAGTCTTGCTTGCGTATCTTGATATCAAGGGATTCTGATAGACCGAATTATCCATAATTTCTCCGTTATTTAAAATTTTACAGGCTGGGGATATTCAACCCCGAAAGTTTCAACCGTGACTTTTTGCATGATTTGCGGTATTTTGGGCTTGTCGTTCCAATCTGTTTTGACGCTTGCAATCTCGTCAACAACGTCCATACCCTCTATAACTTTGCCAAAAGCCGCGTACTGACCGTCGAGATGAGCGGCGTTCTGATGCATAATAAAAAATTGCGAACCGGCTGAATTCGGATTCATAGCTCTTGCCATTGAAAGAACTCCGCGAGTATGCTTTAAGTCGTTCTGCTTAAATCCGTTCAAGGCAAATTCGCCCTTGATCGTATATCCCGGGCCGCCCGTGCCTACTCCTGCCGGATCGCCTCCCTGAATCATAAAACCGGAAATAACTCTGTGAAAGATTATTCCGTCATAAAATCCGCTTTTGACAAGCGAAATAAAGTTATTTACCGTGTTCGGAGCCTTATCGGGATAAAGTTCGGCTTTTATTGTCTTTCCGTTTTCCATTATTATGGTAACAACTGGATTTTGCATATCTTCTCCTCATAAATCACTGTATTTTTCCAATTTAACTCCCGCTTCTTCAAAGAGCCTGAGCGAAAAATCATCGGGATAGCCGTCCTTATAAACAACGCGAGAAATCCCCGAATTAATTATAATTTTGGCACAAATCACACACGGCTGGTGAGTGCAGTAAAGCGTACAGCCCTCTACACTGCACCCCACTCTTGCCGCTTGAATTATTGCATTCTGTTCGGCATGAACGGCATAACACAATTCCTGCCTTGTGCCGCTTGCAATATTCAGCTTTTTACGCAGACATTCTTTTTTGTCCGCACAGCTTGTAATCCCCTGCGGCGCGCCGTTATATCCGGTGGCGATAATACGCTTGTTTTTTACTATTACGGCGCCAACGTGCCGATTTTCTTGATAACAACTTGACCACGAACCGATCTGTTCGGTCATTTCCATGAAACGTTTATCCCACTTATCCATAATTTACCTCACCGATTGTCAATTATTTTATCACAATCAGTAAAAAAAAGCAATTTTTTACATTATAATGTTTGACTTAAATTAATACTGTTTATAAAATATCTGTAATAAAAATGAATGTTCGGAGGATTAAACAATGACTATAAAACCTTTATTTGATAAAGTGGTTGTTGAAGGCCTTAAAGCCGAAGAAAAAACCAAGAGCGGACTCTATCTTACCGCGGCATCGCAAGAAAAACCGGCGACGTGCATCGTTGTTGCCGTCGGTCCCGGCGGTATCGTAGACGGTAAAGAGGTCAAAATGCAGGTTAAAGTCGGCGATAAAGTACTTCTTTCCAAATACAGCGGAACGGAAGTCAAAGTTGACGAGAAAGAATATACGATAATACGCCAAAGCGATATTTTGGCGATAGTCGAATAATTATAAGGAGATAAAATATGGCTAAACAGATCAAATATGGCGACGACGCCAGAAAAGCGCTTGAAACCGGAGTAAACGTTGTTGCCGATACGGTTAAAATTACTCTCGGACCCAAGGGAAGAAACGTTGTTTTGGATAAAAAGTTCGGTGCTCCCCTCATCACCAACGACGGCGTAACCATCGCAAAAGAAATAGAGCTTGAAGATCCCTTTGAAAACATGGGCGCACAGCTCGTTAAGGAAGTTTCCACAAAGACCAACGACGTAGCCGGCGACGGCACCACCACCGCCGTTGTGCTCGCACAGGCAATAGTCCGCGAAGGTCTTAAAAATCTCGCCGCAGGCGCAAACCCCATTATTTTGAAGAAAGGTATTTCCACAGCGGTCGATACGGCAGTTGCAAAGGTTCAGTCAATCTCGAAGCCCGTTGAAAGCAAACTTGCCATTTCCCAAGTCGCTTCTATCTCCGCGGGAGACGAGAAAATCGGCGAACTTATCGCCAACGCCATGGAAATCGTCGGAAAAGACGGCGTAATAACCGTTGAAGAAGGAAAAACCATGAACACCGAGCTTACCACCGTTGAAGGTATGCAGTTCGACAGGGGCTATGCCTCCGCCTACATGGTTACCAATACCGACAAGATGGAAGCCGTTCTCGACAATCCTTACATTCTCATTACAGATAAGAAAATCAGCACTTTGCAGGAAATCTTGCCGGTAATCGAGCCGATAGCTCAACAGGGCGCAAGACTTCTGATTATTGCCGAGGATGTCGAAGGAGACGCGCTTGCCGCTCTTATCGTAAACAAGTTGAAGGGCGTTTTGAATTGTGTTGCGGTAAAGGCTCCCGGCTTCGGCGACAGAAGAAAGGCTATGCTTGAAGATATAGCAATTCTTACCGGCGGCACGGTCATTTCCAGCGATTTGGGATATGAATTCAAAGACGTTACAACCGATATGCTCGGCAGAGCCGCACAGGTAAAGGTTGACAAGGACAACACCACAATTATAAACGGCTCCGGAGCCGCGGAAGACATTAAATCGCGCGTCAATTCCATAAAGGCGCAGATAGCCGAAACCACTTCCGACTATGACAGAGAAAAATTGCAGGAACGCCTTGCAAAACTTGCCGGAGGCGTTGCGGTTATCAACGTAGGCGCAGCTACCGAAGTTGAAATGAAAGAGAAAAAGCTCCGCATTGAGGACGCTTTGGCGGCTACACGCGCGGCAGTTGAAGAGGGTATCGTTCCCGGCGGCGGCGTAGCGCTTCTCTCCACCGTTCCAGAGCTTACAAAACTTGTTTCCAAGCTCGAAGGCGACGAAAAGACGGGCGCGGCAATAGTTCTGAAAGCCATCGAGGAACCCGTTCGCCAGATAGCAAAGAACGCAGGATACGACGGTTCAGTCGTTGTAAACAATATTCTGAACAGTAAAAAGACAAATTACGGTTTCGACGCACTCAAAAATAAATATACAAATATGGTTGAAAGCGGAATCATCGACCCTACGAAAGTGGCCCGTTCGGTATTGCAGAATGCGGCATCGGTTGCGGCGACCCTGCTTACGACCGAGAGCATTGTAACCGATATCCCCACTCCTCCCACACCTGCGGCCCCCATGGGCGGCGGCGACATGGGCGGCATGTATTAATTAATAAAGAATAAATAATTTGTAATAACGCCCACGGCAGATTGCCGTGGGCGTTGACTTTTGTTTGCGCGCAATTTAAAGCTATGCGCACGCTTTTATATTGATTTTATTTGTTTTCAGCCGCCTTTTTAGCCTCTTCCACTCTCTCACATTCAAGCTCATAGACTTCCGAGCCGTAGAGCACAACGAGAGCATTATTATTGCTTATTTTAAAATTTTCGTAATCACTGTTTAAAACAGTTTCATACACAGTCCTATTAAAAACTTTTGCTTCATCAATAGTCACTCCTGTTTCATATGTACATATTTGTTTGGTTTCTTTATTTTTTAGCAATGCATAAAAGCGAAAGACATAATTTCCTAAATTAATAGCATTATCCGGTTCTGTCAATCCGGCGGTTATTATCTCATAATCTTCGCCGACTAATTTTTTTGTCATTGCTTCCAGCAATTCGGGATTAGTTTCATAAGTTTCCGCACCTTTATTGTAATTACGTCCAACAATTTGAAAAAGTGACTTATTTGCTTCTAATATTTCTTCCGAAGTTACTTCATCTATATTATCAGCATATATTGTTAAAAATCTATAAGCATAAGTAGCACCATTTTCATTATTATTCTTTGCAACACAAGCAAATCGACCATTGTCAATATATATCGAAATTATCTCAATTAAATCTCGGTCAGTTCTTTTAATTTCTGCAAGTCGTGTTTTAAGCGCATCGACAATATCCTGATAAGTGTTTACAAGTTCATTATTATCGTCGGTGTCCCCATCGGACTCTTGCCCACCCTGTTCGCCTTGCTGATTGTCGCCGATATTATCGCTATCCTCATTATCTTCGCCCGAGCCTTGATTGTCGTCTTTATTTCCGTCGTCGGGCTGTTCGTCTTTGTTGTCGCCTTCGCCGTCGGATTGGGAATTATCGTCACCGATATCCCCGTCTTCGTTTTGATTATTATTGTCGCCGCTTTGCTGGGTGTGTTCGCCGGTATTGCCGCCGGTCGTAGTTCCGGAATTATCGAAACAAGCCGAAAAGACAAAACACATAGCCGTAACAATAGTTAACACTAAAATAACAAGTTTTTTCATGGTATCTCCTTTGTGCGGTAAAAAAATAAGGTGTGCCCGAAAGAGCACACCGCACGGTATCTCTTACGGTTACCACACCTCATAAATAAATCTCAACAGAGAATTAAATTGTTAAAAGAGATACACAATGCCATATTGTGTATTTCTGTTGAAATTTATTTAATTTATGAAATGTGGTAGTTAAAATATAGCACTTTGCGAGGGAGATTGTCAAGCGGCTGACAAATATTAACGACAAGCAAACAGCCGTGGGGCGAAATATTTTCCGCCCCACGGCTATAAATACTCGCAGATATTTTTAAATGCGGAGGCTTCATATAAAGCCTCCGCAAATGTTTTATTTAAAAAGTTTGGCTATTATCCGCTCCAAAACGTATTTGCCGTGTTCGTAGGTAAGCCCACCTCAATCGACAAAATCGACGTCCAAGAAATGTGCATAAAAGGCATTGACTACTCCTACTATTACGAGGAAGGATAAAGGTAATAACCACCGGCTGGGTCGGTGGTTTTTTATTTTCAGGCACAAAAAAATGGGAGCGAACTCCCATTGATCAATAGCCTAAAAACTCTACGCCTTTAAGCATCACATCATTCACCGTATCGTTAATAAGCGAATAAAAAATTATTTTGCCGTGTCTCTCGCATTTTACGATACCCAAATTTTTTAAAAGCCTCAACTGGTGCGAAACGGTCGTTTGGTTGATATCAAGTACGCGTGAAATGTCGGTAACGCACATTTCGGATATTGCCAACGCCGACAACATTCTGACTCTCGTCGGATCTGCAAAAATCGAAAAGAAACATACTATGCTGTCGAGCACGTCGCCGTCGGGAACGTACTCTCTTACCAAATCTTTTGTACGTCTGTCTAAAAGCATTGTGTCCTGCATACGTCCACCTCCGCTTTTAATTATAAGCTCCGTATGCTAATATGTCAAAGCGTTATAAAGACGCATTATGTCACAAAATGAATTAGAATGTCATTTATTTTCAATAGACACAACGGTGTATCCGGCATCGGTAACCAGCGATTTGATTTCCTCATCAGATACTTCCTCGCGACTGCGAATTATCGCTGTTTTTTTCTTCAATTTGACATCGACCGAAACTACATTTTTAGCCGTTGAAAGTTTATCTTCCACTCTCTTTGCACAATGTTCGCAACACATACCGTCAATTGTTACTATTTTTTTCATAAATACATCTCCCAAATTTGTATTTTTATAATTTTTATTTTTATAGAGCAATAACCTTAAAGCGTTCAACACAACAAACAGCGAACTGAAACTCATGCATGCGGCTGCAATCATCGGATTGAACGAAAAGCCGAGACTTGAAAAAGCGCCGGCGGCAATAGGTATTGCAATAACGTTATAAATAAACGCCCAAAACAAATTCTGTTTAATATTTCGAACCGCGGCCTTGCTCAAATCAAAAACGGTGTCAAGCGTACGTAAATCCTCGCTTACAAGTACAACTCCGGCGGAATCTATGGCGACGTCCGTTCCGTTCCCCATTGCTATACCCACATCCGACTGTTTAAGCGCAGGAGAATCATTTATGCCGTCGCCAACCATAGCAACGCAACCTCCTACCTGTTGGACATTGCGCACGGCATTCAGTTTATCTTCCGGTAAAACTTCCGCCACATAATCGTCTATGCCTACGCTCGCCGCAACAGACTTTGCAGTTTTGCTCCCGTCTCCCGTCAACATGGCTACGCGCATATCTCTCTTTTTGAGAAGAGCCACCGCCTCGGCGCTCCCCTCCTTGATTGTATCGGATATGGCGAAAATCGCCAAAATCTTTTTACTGTCGGACAAATAGATAACCGTATTGCCCGAAACGGACAGTTCTTCCGCACGCTCCTTGACAGAAGAAGGTATCTTGATATTTTCGAGAAGTTTGACGTTACCTAAAAGATAAATGTCATTCCCGTATTTAGCCTTTGCACCTTTACCTGTAATATATTCGAAGTCGGTAACTTCGTAGCCGTCGCCGACATAATCTACCACGCATTTTGCCAAAGGATGATTGGAGTTTTTCTCTATTCCGCAAGCTATTTTTTCCGCTTTTTCTCGGTCATAACCGAATGTGACTACTTCCGTTACTTTCGGCTTTCCTTCCGTTATCGTCGCCGTTTTATCCAAAAGCACAGCGTTGATATCGCATAATTTTTGTAAACTTTCCGCATCTTTGTAAAGTATTCCGAGCGAAGCCGCCTTACCCGTCGCCGTCATTATTGCAACCGGCGTTGCAAGCCCCAAAGCGCAAGGGCATGAGACGACGAGCACGCTTATTGCATAAGTCACACAGTGCTCCGGTTTAAATCCGCCGTCTATCAAAATCCAGATTATAAACGTAAGCAGAGCCAAAACCGTCACCGTCGGGACAAATATTCCGGCAACTTTATCGGCAAATTTCTGAATCGGAGCCTTGCTTGCTCCGGCTTCACGCACCATTTTAATTATTTTTGAGAGTGTTGTGTCCTCGCCAACGCGTTCGGCACGCATTCTTATTACGCCGCTCGTCACAAGCGCCGCCGAAGTAACTTCATCGCCAATAGAGACTTCGACAGGCAAACTTTCTCCGGTTATGGCGCATTTATCCACAAAAGAACTTCCGTCTACAACTGTTCCGTCAACAGGTATATATTCGCCTTGCTTTACTACAAGTATATCACCTTTCTTGACTTCCTTTACCGTAATTTGCCTCTGTTCTCCGTTCTCTTCAATCGTGACGGTATCGGGAGCAAGTTTCAATAATTTTTCTATTTCTCCGCCCGTGCGCTTTTTTGATTTTTCTTCCAACCACTTTCCGACGTCTACCAAAGTAAGAATTGTTGCGGCTGATTCAAAATGAAGATTCATCGCATAATCCATAGCCGCCGAGTGGTCGCTTATAAAGACAAACACGGTAAGGACAAGCGAATATAGGAAAGAAACCCCCGAGCCAAGCGCGACAAGAGTATCCATATTAGGTACTTTTTTAAAAATAGCTACCGTCCCATTTTTAAAATAAGCATAATTTACGCCGAGAATCACGGCGGAGAGAATACATTGATAAAGTGCAAACCATCTGGCATTGGAATGCTCAACGTTCATATCGAGAAAAGGAGGAATCGGAGCGCTGAACATCGAGCCCATTGAAACATACATCAACGGAACAAGCAGGCACACGGATATAATAAAACGTATAAACAGTTGCTTGTCGTGCGGCGTCTGCTTTTTAACGGGCTGTTCTCCCTCATGAAATATTCCATAGCCGAGAGATACGACGGTAGAAAATATACGTTCTTCCGAAACAACATTTTCGTCGTACTCCACCCTCATGGATTTTCCCATCAGACTGACTTCACACAATGAAACTCCGTCTAATTTACCAACTGCCCTTTCGATTCCGGACGAACATGCGGAACAAGTCATTCCGGTTATATCATATCTTGCAATCAAATCTACGAAACTCCTTTAATAAAATTATAGCCTCAAATTCCTATTTTGTCAATAGGAATTTGAGGCTTATAACTTAATACACCTGATTATCAATGAATTTTTTCAAAGAAATTGTCGGAACAAAGTTCGGCGTTTATATCATTACATTTGCCGAGCGCCAGCATAACTTTGACTACCGTCATCTCAAAACTCATGTCATACGCCAAAATACATCTGTCTTTCAATTCGAAAGCACTTGCATAAACTCTTGCATGACTATCCACCGGAGATAATATTACGTTTATCCCGAGATTTCTGCAATAATCTATAAATTTCAAAACGTTAGTCTCTTCTCCGGCTGTACATACCGTGCCGCTGTGATAAAGCTCGATTATAACTGCCTTAGGCTTTTTCTGCCCGAAATTATAGTAACTGAAATCAAGGAACGAGCGCGCTCTTATGGTAACGATATCTTTGCATAAGTCGTATTTTCCATATGGTTTACGCGGTAGAGATATCTCTTCCTTTGTCGGCAAATAAGGACTTTGCGAATATAAAAACTTATCGTCCGTCCACTCACAAAGCGGCACACCCATTACGCTTGAAAACCTGCCGCTTATCTGCTCGGCGACGGTAATCCTGCTGCCCAGATGGATATGAAGATTTTCAAAATCATTCCTGAACGAAACGTAAACTCCGCTCAACTTCTCGTTTTCGATAAACGCTACGGCTCCGGCAAAATTCTCTACACCCTTACTGCGGCTGTCGTTGAGAGGGTACAACGCCGAAACAAAGACAACAGGCACTGCGATATCGCAGAAAATCTGACTGAAAAGCGTTGACGTAAAACTCAACGTATCCGTACCGTGAGTAATAATAATACCGTCATATTTACTCTTATTTACGGCACGAAGGCAAGCCGCCATAGCTTCAAGATCGTTAAACTGTATGTTTTCGCTCAAAATATCGAGAGGACGAAGTTCATCGAATTCAATATCTGCGCCGTATTGCCGCTTATAAAGTTCGATGAGCATGTTCTTATTGTCGGTGCTCAAATCTATTGTGTCACCACTGGCATACGAACCTATCGTTCCGCCCGTAAAAATTACGCAAATTCTTTTATTCATATACGTGTTTAATCAAAGACTGCCTACGGTTCGAGGAAACAGCAAAGTATCCCTTATATTTTGCACTCCGGTTATATACATAAGAATACGTTCGAGTCCGAGACCAAAACCGCTGTGAGGAACCGTGCCGTATTTTCTCAAATCAAGATATTCGCGATATGACTCAATGGGCATATTGCGAATTTTCATGGCTTTTTCGAGCTTTTCCATATCAGCTTCGCGTTCGCTGCAACCGATAATCTCTCCTATGCCGGGCACAAGCAAGTCGGTTGCCGCAACAGTTTTTCCGTCCGGATTCTGTTTCATATAGAAAGCCTTAATATCGGCAGGATAATCTACAACGAATACGGGCTTCTTATAATACTCCTCGGTAAGGTATCTCTCATGTTCGGTTTGCAGGTCGCAACCCCATTCTACGGGATATTTGAATTCTCTGCCTGACTTTTTAAGAACTTCCACCGCTTCGGTATAAGTGATTTTTGCAAAGTCGCTGCTTACAACCGCATTCAATTTATCCAGCAAACCTTTCTCCGCCCGTTCATTGAAATATGCAAGTTCTTCCGGACAATTATCTATTACATATTTGATTATGGACTTAATAAAGTCCTCCGCTATCTCAATAATATCGTGAATGTCCGCAAAACATACCTCCGGTTCTATCTGCCAGAATTCAGCGGCGTGCCTTGTGGTGTTACTGTGTTCTGCGCGAAACGTAGGTCCGAAAGTATATATTTTCCCGAGTCCGGTCGCCGCCATTTCACCTTCAAGCTGTCCGGAAACCGTCAAATTTGCTCTCCGACCGAAGAAATCCTGTGAATAATATTCCTGCTCCGTTTTGCAATCGGTTTTCCAAGGCATCGTTGTGGCACGGAACATTTCGCCGGCTCCTTCACAGTCGCTTCCCGTTATTATGGGTGTATGCACATACTTATAACCATGCTCCTGAAAATACTTATGAATGGCAAATGAAAGTTTATCCCTTACTGCAAACACTGCCTCAAAATATTTCGTACGAGGTCTTAAATGAGGTATCGTACGAAGAAATTCCAGCGTATGATGCTTTTTTTGCAGAGGATAGTCCTGCGGACAGCCGCCCAAAACGGTTACTTCCTTTACCGGCATTTCAAAACCGTTTCTTTCGGAAGGAATAAATTCTCCGGTTACTTTAAGTGCGGCGCCGACAACCAACGCACCCTTATAAGAATCGGCGGCAAGTTTTTCCTTGTCGAATATCAACTGAATATTTTTGAGACAAGTGCCGTCGTTCAATTCAATAAAGACTATGCTCTTCGAATCGCGCCATGTCCTGACCCAGCCGCAAACCGTCTGCTCGGAATTTACATATTTTGCGGAATTTTCAAAGAGCTCTTTTATATCTGTATGTTTCATAAACTTCTCACCTATATTATTCACGAAAATACGGACTACCTATACGGCAGTCCGTTTGATTTTCAGTCTTTCTTTGCGTCTTGTGAAATCACTTCGACTTTATCGTAGTATCCGCAGTTTCCGCAAACCCTGTGAGCCTGCATCATCTGATGACAGTGAGGGCACTCCACAAGCGTAGGCGCTGTCGCCGTGTAATTGGCAAATCTCTTGTTGGTTCTGCTTTTAGATTGTTTTCTCTTGGGTACCGCCATAATTAAACACCTCTTTTTACTTATTAGTTACGTCAATACCCGTGCAACCCTCTCTGCAAAGAATTATGTCGGGCTGACTTATAAGTATTGCATCGTCAACGGCGGATTTAAGATTTAATCTTATTCCGTCATAAAAATAGTTATCGTCGTCTTTCTGCGTCACATACAAAACGTCGGAAGTAAAAGAAATTTCCTTTCTTGCGGCATTTAAACAGTATGAACATTGTCCGGAAATTACATAGTTTACAGTCAACTCTATATCTACGCTGTCGTCCTCGCAAATCAAGTACGACCCCGAAACACTTACATTCCCGTCTATTTTGCACAGGGGAATCAAGCATAAATCTGTCGGGGGCTCGTAATCGAAATGAAATTCGCCTTCATACTTTTTAAGAGCGTTTAATTTTCTAACTTCAATTTCCATAACAAAGCCGACTATCAAATTATATTATAAGGGATTTGCTTTGTCAACTCGTTTTACGCCGCAATAACTATATTTTTTATAAAAGTTCCGCCGTCTCTCTTGCTATTACAAGTTCCTCGTTCGTAGGTATAACAAGTACCTTGACTTTGGAATTTTTTGCGGAAATTTCACGAATCGAACCGTCGTTTTTACCCTTATTTGCCTGTTGATTGAGTTTTACGCCGAGGAATTGAAGCCCGTCGCAAACCGCAGCGCGTACGGTAGGCGTATTTTCTCCTATGCCGGCTGTAAATACGATACAGTTAAGTCCGCCCATCGCCGCCGCATAAGAACCGATGTATTTTTTAGTCTGATATGCAAACATGTCCAAAGCAAGTTGACAACGCGCATTTCCTTTCTTTGCTCCGGCAATAAGGTCTCTGAAATCGCTCGAAACTCCGGAAATTCCGGCAACGCCGCATTTTTTGTTGAGATAAGTTATTACGTCTGCGTGAGATAACCCCTTCTTTCTTGCCAAAAATTCAACGGCGGACGCATCAATATCGCCGGAGCGAGTTCCCATAAGAATACCTGCAAGAGGCGTAAAGCCCATCGAAGTATCTACGCATTTTCCGCCGTCAACGGCAGAAATCGACGAACCGTTGCCCAAATGACATGTGACGATTTTAAGTTCTTCGGGCTTTTTGCCGAGATATTTTGCGGCCTCTGCCGAAACGAATTTGTGGCTTGTTCCGTGGAAACCATATTTTCTTACGCCGTAATTTTTATAGTCATCGTAATCGATGCCGTAAAGATATGCTTTTTCGGGCATCGTGGCATGGAATGAAGTATCGAACACGAGCGCCATAGGCGTCCCGGGCATAACTTCCATACATGCGCGCAGTCCAGTAACTGCCGGAGGATTATGAAGAGGCGCGAGCTCGAACGTCTTTTCTTCAAGAGTTTTTATTACCTCTTCTGTTACGAGAGTAGTCTTTTTGAAATATTCGCCGCTGGCAACCATTCTATGTCCAACCGCGCCTATTTCTTCCATAGAACTGATTACTCCCACTTCTTCGTCCTTCAACGCGTTAAGCACCAACTCTATGGCAACTTTATGGTTGGGCATAGGCTGATTAAAGACCTTCTCCTTCCCATTGCCCTTGGCTTTTAACAGAGAACCTATAATTCCTATTCTTTCACATCCGCCCTTTGCAATAACTTTCTCTGTCTCCATATCAATGAGCTGATATTTCAGTGAAGAACTGCCGGCGTTTACTACAAGTATTTTCATTTTATTTCCCTCTTCAAATTTTTTTAATTATTCGGCCTGTAATGCCGTTACAGCTACTGTTGCGACAATATCTTCCACATTGCAGCCCCTCGAAAGATCGTTCAAAGGCTTTGCAAAACCCTGACATACGGGACCGATTGCCATATAACCGCCGAAACGCTGTGCAATTTTATAACCGATATTGCCCGCGTTGATATTGGGGAACACAAATACGTTCGCATGTCCGGCCACTTTCGAGCCGGGAGCTTTTAATTGCCCAACTTCGGGAGCGACTGCGGCGTCAAACTGGAATTCGCCGTCGAGAGCGAGATCGGGCGCCGCTTCTTTGGCCAGTGCCGTTGCCTGCTGTACCTTGGGAACGGATTGAGTAAATTTATCGTCGTTGCCGCTACCCTTTGTAGAGAACGAAAGCATTGCCACTCTGGGCTCTATTCCGGCTATGGATTTTGCCGTTTTTGCGGAAGTAATGGCTATATCCGCCAACTGCTCGGCCGTGGGTTCGATGTTAATCGCACAGTCGGCAAATACGGCTACGCCGTCGGGATTGTAAGGATTCTTTTTGTCGGGAGCAATCATTATGAAACAGCTCGAAACGGTCTTGATGCCGGGAGCGGTTTTGACTACCTGCAACCCGGGACGCAAGGTGTTTGCGGTTGAATGGCAAGCACCGGAGACATAGCCGTCCACATCGCCTGCTTTAAGCATAAGCGCACCGAACATAGTTCTGTCTTTCGCCTGCTCTTTTGCCTGCTCCTCGGTCATTCCTTTCGCTTTTCTTGCCTCGTAGAGAATTTCCGCATACTTTTCGGTCTTACCCGAAGTGAGCGGATCTATTAAGGTAATTCCCGTAAGGTCCACATTCGGAGCTACTTTTTTACATTCGGCTTCGTTGCCTATCAAAACAATTTTAGCAATGCCCTCTCTGGTTATTTGAGCCGCAGCCTCGACCACGCGCTTGTCCTCGCCCTCGCATAAAACGATTGTCTTCTTGCGAGACGCCGCTTTTGCCTTGATTTCATCAAGTAATGACATATCATTTCTCCTTAAAATACTTTATTTTTACGGCAAACCGATATATAATAAGTTTACCGACGTTCCAACGGATATATTATATAACAGTTTTTTTTGATTGTAAAGTTTAAAATGAAAATTTGTGCTATAATTTGCGAATTTAATCCGTTTCATAACGGACATAAATACATTATCGAACAGGCGCGCAAACTATCCGGATGCGATTTAGTACTGTGTATTATGAGCGGAAGTTTCACCCAACGCGGAGATTTATGCATTTCGGATAAATTTACACGAGCGAGGCATGCGGTTACCTGCGGCGCTGACGCAGTTATCGAACTTCCCACCGCATTCTCTGTTTCGCCTGCGGAGATATTTGCTTCGGGAGCAATAAAAATTATTAACTCCATTCCCGATATCTCCACGCTTTGTTTCGGCTGTGAAAACCCGAATGCGGATTTTGAAAAATCCGCATTACTTCTCATTGAAGAAGCCGAAAATTTTAAAAAAGTCATGTACTCTGATCTTTCGGAGGGAAAAAGTTTTATAAAAAGCTATGCTGATGCATTTGCCTTCGTCGGCGGCGACGCCGAACTCTTGACGAAGCCAAATAATATTTTGGCTGTCGAATATGCCAAAGCCGCAATAAAATCAAATTCAAAAATCGCACTGTTACCCGTCAAACGCGTCGGAAATAATTTCGGCGACGATACCCTTTGCGAAGAATTTTCGTCGGCAAGCGCAATAAGAAAAAATCTATCTTCGCCCACAGTCAAAAATAATGTCCCCTTTTGCGTTTACAAAGATTTAAAGCCCATTTCCAATGAACTTTCGCGATTCGAAGATCTTTTACGCTTTAAACTGCTATGTTCGTCGTCCGAAACTCTTATCAAAATTTACGGTTGCACGGAAGGACTTGAAAATAATTTAATAAACAAATCGGATTTGCCTTATGAACAGCTTATAAATTGCACAGTTGGAAAGAGATATACGCAATCAAGAATCAAAAGGATTCTGCTTTCGAATTTACTCAATATTTATGCAGATGATTGCGAACTTTATTTAAAATCGGACTTATATATTAAACCGTTGGTTATCAAAAACGAAAAAGCCGACGCCTTTATGTCTGCGCTTGCACGAGCCGATTATCCTCTAATTATGCGACAAAGAGACCTTTCCGCTCTCGATAAAACGGCAAAAAAATGTCTTGATTCGGATATTTTTTCCGGTAAAGTTCATAATTTCATATTCAATAGGCCCAACGCAGATTTTGAATATCCGTTATTTATTTAATTTAAGAAATGTAAAGGAGCCGTCAAACTCGACGGCTCCTTTTTTAGTTTAATCAAAAAATATTGCAATCATAGAGATTTAAGATATTCTATTTCCTGTGCGTTTAATTTTCTCCAAGCGCCCCTATCAAGGCCTCGCAGAGTCAAATCTCCTATTTTAATCCTTTTAAGCAACTGAACTTCTTTTCCGATAGCGGCGAACATCTTTCTTACTTCACGATTTTTACCTTCGGTAATCGTAATATGGATCTTGGTAAAATTTTTATTCGTCTCTACAATATGCGCCTTACACTTTTTAGTCAGATAACCGTCGACTTCGATTCCACTCCTTATTGGATTGAGATCAGATTCAGTAACCGTACCCTCGACTTTCACAAGATAAGTTTTCGGAACCTCGTTCGATGGATGTGTGAGTTTTTGAGCCAACTCACCGTCACTGGTCATTATAAGAAGCCCCTCGCTGTCATAATCGAGTCTGCCGACCGGATAAATTCTGCCGATATTGGACGGCATGAGTTCCATTACGGTTTTTCTTCCCCTATCGTCGGAAACCGAACAGATATAACCTTTCGGCTTATTCAAAATATAGTATTCATATTTTTGAACAACTACTTTTTTGCCCTCAACATAAACTTCATCCGCGTCGCCTACTTCTTCCCCGAGAGCCGCAACTTTACCGTTTACGGTTACTTTGCCTTCCGAAATCAATCTGTCGCACTCTCTCCTCGAAGCAACTCCCGACGAGGCGAGAAACTTATTCAATCTCATTTATAGTACCTGCGCCTATTTTATCTATCAATAATACTATATAAATTTTCAGATAAAATCAAGCCATTTTGTCCATAAATTTCAAGTTTGGCAACCAAATCTCCTCTGCGGATATTTTTTAAATCTTTATATGTTGATACTTTAAAATTTACATTTTCAGATGTTTTTGACACAAATCTGATTGATTTAGAAGGTTTGCAAAGTACTTTGTCAGACATAAATACGTCATTTTCGTCAATTTCGATAAGTTTATACGCTTTAAAACAACTGTCCAAAATATCCGTAGTACGTTCGTACATGTCGGGACAGTTCAAAACTACGCTTACTATATCCATGTCTCCCCTCTTTGCCGAAGCTACAAGACATCTGCCGGCCTTTACGGTATACCCTGTTTTTACACCGTTTGCACCGTCATAATTGAAAAGCATTTTATTTTTATTTGTATAGCTTCTGAACTTCCCGTTATAATTTTTCGTCGAAACGACTTCGCTGAATGTTTCGTTCTTCATTGCATAGCATGCAATTTTGCAAAGATCTCTTGCCGTCGTATAATGATTATCGTCGGGTAACCCGTTTGGATTGCTAAAATTTGTATCAAGCGCACCCAGCTCTCTCGCCTTTGAATTCATTTTTTCAACAAAATCCTCAACGCTTCCACTATTATATATCGCAAGTGCAACCGCGCTATCGTTTCCTGAACGCATCATAAGCCCATATACAAGGTCTCTGACGTCGATTTTTTCACCGTATTTTAAATAAATGCTCGACCCTTCAACTCCCACGGCAGCATCGTCAACTATCAATTCATCGTTCAAATCGTTTTCTTCAATAACGATTAACGCCGTCATAATTTTTGTTGTACTCGCCATAGGCATGCGTATGTCCGCATTACTCTCTTCGAGCACGGAGCCTGTGGAGAGTTCCATTGCAATTTCGGCAGTAACGCTTGAATCGGCCTCAACAGTATTACAGCCTACCAATATAAATGCGGCAAATATCGCCGCCGTACAGCAAATCAGTAGGCATTTTTTAACCATTATCGGTAAGTTTATGAACGAGTTCGCTCGTCTTTTCGACAAGTGCATCCAAAGCCCCCTCTTCCATTTTCAGAAGTTTGCAGTTTGTTCCGTCGTCCACGAGAAAACCTTGCGGTTTTACGGTTATAACCGTTCCGTTCCCTCCGGCAAGTTTAAATCCATCCGATTCTTTATAGGTTTTAACGTCTCCGTATTCGCCGCCGCCGCTCAAATTCACTACCGTTACTGATGAAAGCGGTATAATTTGGGCTCCGCTCGCGGTTATAATGGATTTACCGATAACCGTATTAGCGTCGGCAACCTTTTCGATCGAAATTGTGGGCGAATCAAAATCATTTTGTTTGTTCTTTTTAATTTTTGAGTGCATGTAACTTCTCCATAATAAGAATTAAAATTATTTTACCGACAACGAACGAATTAATTATTGTTACCGCCTTGCAGTAATATCTTATATAGCCGTGTTCCTGATTCAAGACGGTATAATTTCTTAATTTCGCATAATTGCCGTTGATTTGGATAAATTTATAAATGGCTGTTGTAAGAGCATTCTGCACAAGCGCAATATTTGCGCTTTTTTGCCCGAGAAGTCCGTAATCCCCGAGCTGTACAATTTTGAATATACAGAGGCTATTAAAAATTTTATATGCGCTGAATTTTATGTCTTTCAAATCGAATTTTTTGCTTTTACCGTTGATTTCCATTTCCCCGGGCTTATTTTTTACGGAATTTGCGTTAAAAAATCTTAAAAAACGATATGCGCATACATTTATAGAAAAATATTTGTTTTCCGTGTTTACATATATATAATTGTACAGATGAACGGGAAACAATGTTAAAGCAAATCCTATTGCAGAAAGGTAAATCATTGCTTCATTCATACAATTATTATTTGTAACGCAAAATTTAATATACAAAAAAGCGGACGATATTACGTCCGCTTTTTATGTGTTTATGGTTAATCGTCTATTTTGATTACCTCGTCATCTTCCGCAATAAAGTCCGGCAGTTCGTAGCCGTCCTCTGTAACAACGGGTTGAGAATCCTTTTTATCGGTTTTTGCACGTTTCGCTCTTTTAATTTCCTCATCATTCTCTTCCGAATACTCGTCTTTTCTATAAAGATAGTTTGCGTCTTCCGAATCTTCATCGGTAAGGAATGAGTTATTCAATTCTGCAATTTGCGCCATGAGTTCGTCATAATCGGGCAAATCATCAATGGAATTGAGCTTGAACCTCTTTAAAAAATTGTCGGTTGTGGCATATAAAATAGGTTTGCCCACAGCGTCTTTTCTGCCGCACGGAACTATCATTTCGAGTTCCAGAAGAGTATGAATCGCATAATCGCAACTGACCTGCCTGATCTCCTCCAACTCCGGTTTGGTTATCGGCTGTTTGTAAGCGATTATGGCGGCACACTCCAAAATGGTTTTGGTAAATTCTTTTTCTTTTATAGGAATAAGAACCTCCGAAACCTGCTGTTTATATTTGGGATTGGTCGCAAATTGTATTTTTCCGTTAAATGTGAGCAAGTTTATGCCGCAATCTTCCCCGTACTTTTCTTTTAATTCTCCCAAAGCCGAGTTTACGTCTTTAAGCGAATACCCCAACTTTTCCACTATGTATTTTACGGGCACTGCCTCGCCCGATGCGAAAACTATCGCTTCAATCGTACTCGTCAAATTGTTCATCGGTTATTTCCTTCAAATCCCACTCCGGATTAAGTTTTATATTGATTGTTCCGAAACTATCGGTCTGTTCAACCATTATGAATTGATGTTTTAACATTTCAAGTAGAGCTTGAAATGTTGTTATAACTTCACTCCGAGAAAATTTATTAAACAACTTTTCGAATTCTATCTCATTCGATTCTATCAATCTCTCTCTGATAAATTTAACCTTTTGCTCTACGGTGTATGTATCCTTGGGTATTTCCTTAATATTCTCTCTCTCGCGCTGCAAACTTTCGTTTTTTAACATCATGTTTGCAAACGCCTTCAAAAGCGCGTCAACAGTAAAATCCTTATATACTACGCGCACGGAATCAAGAGATTTATCTGGTTCTTTGAAATAATACCCCACAGTTTCAAGGTCTTTGAGTTTGGGCGTCTCGCCCTTTATAAGCTCATATTCTCGCTGTTTAAGTTGTTCGATGAGTGCTTTTTGCTCTTCCTCCGCGCCGCCGATCTCCTCTCCCATGACCTCTACCACCGGCACCATGCTTTTAGATTTTATATAAACTATGGTCGCCGCAAGAGCAAGATACTCACTCTCCTTGTCTACATCGCGAGCAGGACATGTCTTCATATATTCGATATAATCCAAAAACTGGTCTGTCACCTTTGAAACAAACACATCTTCGATATTTATCTGCGCAATATTTATGAGATGCAACAGTAAATCGAGCGGTCCTTCAAAGTCATCGAGAACCGTATTATAATCGACATTCGATTCAAAATTTTCGTAATTATTTTTAGCCATACAAACCAACTCAATAAACGGAAATCACAGGTAGAGGCACACCGAATATGAAGTTCCAAAAAGCTCTTATGGGATACCCCAAAATATTGATCGCAAACCATTGAACATACCCCAATACGTCGAAATACCGAACATAGGGGAGATTTGTGTAATCTTCCAAAATTCCGCAGAGAAAACTCTCCACAACGAGAATAATAAGAATATACTGACCGTAAGTTCTTAAAAATCTCTGAACGGGATTAACGCCACGCGTCAGCGACTCCACCACTCTGAATCCGTCGAGAGGATAAAGCGGCAAAAGATTGAAGATAAAAACGCCGAGATTGAAAACAAACAGATTCCTGAAAAGACATTCGAAGAAATATCCGAAATAATACAATCCCGTACCGGCCGTGGGAAAATACAATGCCACGACAACGTACAGCATATAGCCGAAGAAAGCAATAATGTAGTTCGTTATAACGCCGGCAATAGCAGTAAAAAACAGACCTCTGCGATAATTTTTGAAATTATAAGGGTCGATGGGAACAGGTTTTGCCCAGCCGAATCCGGCTAACGCGCATAAAATAAATCCAACGGGATCGAGGTGTTTTATCGGATTCAAAGTCATTCTTCCGCGCATTTTAGCCGTCGGATCCCCACACTTATATGCAACGTATGCATGTGCAAACTCATGCGGAGCAAAAACAAATATAACTGCAATCAAAGCAGCCAAATAATAAATAAAAGTTGCCAATTTTATTTCAACCTATCCGGAATTTCATCGTTTCTGATTAAATCTTCATAAGTCTGGGGTCTTACTATATATTCGGCTTTACCGTCTTTAACAAGCACTGCCGGCGGCACGAAGTTTCTGTTATAATTACTTGCCATGGAATAATTATAAGCTCCCGTAGTAAGCACCGCAAGTATATCTCCGCTCTCCGCTCTCGGCAAAGGCACTCCAACGGCAATCAAATCTCCGCTTTCACAGCATTTTCCGGAAACAGATACCTTTTCCGTGCACTCCTCCGACGCTCTATTGGCAAGAATTACGGTATATTTCGATTGATAAAGAGCATATCTGGGATTATCAAACATTCCGCCGTCTATGGCGACGTATTTTCTTATCCCGGGAATATCCTTTATTGCACCTACCGTATAGAGAGTTATTCCGGCCTCGCCCACTATCGAGCGCCCGGGTTCAAGCATGAGATGAGGCAATCTCAATCCGTGCTCCGCAGACTTATTCTTTATCGCATCTATAAGAGCGCACAAATATCCAGAATAATCTTCCGGTTTTAATTTGGGGTCCTCGTCAGTATACCACACGCCGAAACCGCCGCCGATATTTAATGTATCTGCCTCAAAACCGAGTTTTGTTTTCATTTCTGACATAAAATCAATAACTTTTTGGGCGGCAAGCACAAAGGATTGCTTTTCGAATATCTGCGATCCGATATGACAATGATACCCTCTCAAATTGATATTATTTTTTGACAGAACGTACTTCGTTATGTCTTCCGCCGCGCCGTCTGCAACCGCAAACCCGAATTTGCTGTCTGTGCGTGCCGTTTGAATATAAGCGTGAGTATGCGCTTCGACTCCTGGATTTATCCTTATGAGAACATTCTGTTTAAAATTACGTTCTCCTGCAAGTTTGTCTATAATATCGGCTTCGCGGCATGAATCGACAACAATGAGTCCCACTCTGTTATCGAGAGCAAAAGTAAGCTCTTTAATGAGTTTATTGTTACCATGCATACATATCTTTGAAGCAGGAAAACCGGCTTTGATTGCAGTGTATAATTCGCCGCCAGAAACAACGTCCACGCCCAAACCTTCGGACTGCGCGATTTTATATATAGCCATGCACGAAAAAGCCTTCGAAGCATATAAAACTGTACCGTTTCCGGAATATTTATCGTCAAGCGTACGTCTGTATATACGCATCATTTTCCTTATATAATCTTCATCAAAGACATAGAGAGGCGTTCCGAATCTCGACGCAAGTTCAACGGTATCCGCACCTCCGATTTCAAGATGACCCGATTTATTTATTTTTAATGTTTCTCGTTCATTCATAAAAATTCTCCGAAGTAGTATTTATTTTATCAAACCAACAGTTATTAGTCAAATATTTTATTTAACAATATTATAAATACACACAAAATACGGCGCACGGACAAACCGTACGCCTCAATATGTGGGATAATATTTAATTTCAAATTTTCCGTTTAAACGGCCCAGTCTCTTGCGCTTCTTCTGAAATAATCTCCGAATCCGGCCTTCGCCACATTTTCTGCGGCGACTATGTTGACCGTATCAACGAGCGTTCCGTCCTTAAATATCTCTATTTCACCTACCACCTGATCAATCAAAACAGGTGCTTTAACATTATAATTTATGATATTGTGAGTTATCTCCGGCGTTTGATTTGCCGCCGAAAATACATAGCAGTTTCTTTCGGGCCGGACGGAAAAGGTCTCTTTTTTACCTCCCATAACAGAAAACTCTTCGTTTAAAACCACATCTTTATCGAGCACTATCCTGTTTTTATAATTGGCAAAACCGTACTCAAACATTCTTATGGCCGAATTAAATCTGTCATTGCTCGTTGTTGCGCCCAAAACAACCGAAACAAGCCTTAAATCTCCCTTTTTCGCAGTGGAAGCCAGACAGAAACCCGCCTCATTCGTAAAACCGGTCTTCCCCCCGTCGCAATATGAATATTTCTTAATCAGTTTATTCGTATTGGTCATTGAAGTAGTTCTGTTATCCGGATGAACGAAATCTTCAAGCCAAATGCGGCTGTATTCGAAATAGGAGTCGTATTTCAATAAGTTTCTGAACATTATTGCTACGTCTTTGGCGCATGAATATTGGGTTTCGCGCGGCAATCCGGTGCAATTTGCAAAAACAGTATCGGCGCATCCGAGTTCGGTTGCTTTCTTATTCATACGCGATACGAATTCCTCTTCACTGCCGGCAATTCTCTCCGAGAGAGCAACACAGCTGTCGTTCGCAGAGCATACTATTACAGACTTGATTAATTGATCTGCGGAGTACTCCAACCCTTTATCCAAAAATATCTGCGAGCCACCCATGCCGGAGGCATTTTCTCCCACCGTTATTTTATCTTCAAAAGAAAGTTCGCCGTTGGCGATAGCGTCAAAACAAAGAGTCAAAGTCATGACTTTGCATACGCTCGCAATAGGCATATGCGCGTTTTCGTTTTCGGAGTATATGCACTCTCCCGAATTATAATCCATCAAATAAGCCGCTTTACAATCGTTGGTCAACGATTCCGCCGCCGCTGCCGTGACGAATCCGGACACGGAAGTTGCCGCCGCGACTGCAAGACATACGGAAAACATCATTTTCAATAAGTTTTTCATAACGGTAGTATAACTCAATATCCAAATATTATACTATCATTATTATGATCCTGAACAATACATTAATCAGCAAGGCATAAATAATAAGATTGATTACAGATAGAACAAGCGGCATCAACAGAGCATATTTTTTATAAACTACTGAACAGAAATCCGCCACCAAATAACAAAAGACAAATGATATAAGCGAAGCCGGAATATATACGAATATAGCGACTACTGTTCCGGAAAAAGAAGTTACGCCTATAAGCAGAGCCACATAAACGCCGAAAAACAGTCCCCTAAAAAAAATCAGAATCAATGAAAGATACTTGAATTTTGTAAAATAACTGATTGCGAATATGACATACAAATATATCAGGTCGCTTAAAATTCGGGTAACCAATAACGAGGCATTATTGAAATTAAATACAAAAAATACGTATTCTTCGGCAAAATCACACAAATAAGGGTTTGAATTAGCAGGTTTATATAGTACTATGCCACATATAATAGAGCATAAAAGCGTAATAATAAACGCCAATAAAAACTTTTTGTCTCCGATTGAAGGCTTATTATGAAAATTCCTCATATACAATTATATGAGGAATTTTTTATTAATATGAACTTAACATATTGTCTATTGCAATGCCGTATCCCCTTGTCGGGTCGTTGATAAATACATGAGTAACTGCGCCTATCAACCGTCCGTTCTGAACAATCGGGCTACCGCTCATTCCCTGAACTATCCCACCGGTCGAATCCAACAATCTCTCGTCGTCTACTTTAATGACAAAATTTCTGTTTTCACCGTTTGTCTTATCTATTTTTACTATTGATATTCTGTATTTGTCCGCCGTTTTGCCGTAAATTGTCGTGTATATAAACGCCGAACCTATCTGCACCTCATCGATGCCGGCTTTCGAAATTTTCAAGAGATTGGAGCAATCGTAATTATCGGAGAGCTCTCCATATACGCCGCAACTGCAATTTATTTTGGCTTTGCCTATCAATACTCCGTTTTCGAAAGCTCCGCGGAGTTCCCCGGGCGTTCCCCTCACGCCTTTTTTTACGTCGTATATCAGACTGCTGAAAACCGTTCCGCCGTTTATGGGGATTATATTGTTATCGGTATCGCTTACGGGATGTCCCAGCGACGCGAATTTTTTATTCATACCGTCAATATAGGTCACCGTCCCTATACCGCTGATACTGTCTTTTACAAGTATTCCCAGCTTTTTATTCCCCGATGACATTTCTTTGGCCGGATTTACTTCTAATTTTAAATTTTCTCCTCCGCGCAAAATATTTAATTCATATTTTTTGTATTCTTTGGAAAGAATATAATTTATATCCGTAGAAGCGTTTACGTCTTCTCCGTTAATATTGCTGATTACATCCCCCGTTTTGATTCCGGCTTCCTTTGCGGGAGATCTCACGCCGTCCTCGGTCACCACATCGCATACGCCTATAACTTCAACTGTTTTGGTATTTAATACGAATCCGGCCGGAAAGCCTCCGAGATACAGGTAGGACTCATCGGCTCTTGCCGCAGTTGATGCAAACGGCAATGTCAAAGCGATTAAAACCAAAAACAGCAACAAAAATTTGAAACATTTCTTGCAGTAAGACATAAAAATATTTTGTACAGGAAAATGCCCAAATATACAAAAAACCGTCAGATTACTCTGCCGGTTTTATTTTTTTGAATTGATTTATAAGTTCTCTCGCATTGGTTTTTGCCGCCTCTGACGGCAGATTGCCCGTTAATCGAACTATTTCTCCTACCTTCTCATCCTCGGTAAGTTTTTTAACCTTTGTTACCGTCTTGCCGGCCGCCTCTTCCTTATATATAAGGAATTGAGATGAACTTGCCGCACATATCTGCGGAAGATGCGAAACAGCCAAAATCTGCGTAGAGTTTGATATCTTTATGAATTTTCCCGCTACCGTTTTTGCGGTATAACCGCTTATTCCGGCGTCAATCTCATCAAAAATATATGTGGAAATTCCGTTTATATCTTTAAGCTGCGTTTTGACCGCAAGCATAAATCTGCTCATTTCACCTCCGGAAATCACCTTATTGAGCGGTTTAAGCGGCTCACCCTTGTTTGCCGAAAACATGAACGATATTTTATCGGAGCCGTTAATCGATTGAAGGTTTGCATATCCTCTGTCGTATTCGTTGAACTGCACTTCGAATTCTGCGTTTGATATATTTAACGATTTTAATTCCGAAGTGACCGATACGCAGAAATTATCGGCGGCGCGCTTCCTGCATTCGGTCAATTCCCTGCATTTATCAAAAATTTTACCGTCAAGAAGCTCAATTTCTCTGTTGTATTTATCGATTGCGTCCGCACTGTCCGATAATGCGTCATAAGAAATTTTAGCGTTTTCGAGAAATTCCATGACTTTCTCTTCGCTTCCGCCGTATTTTTTATTCAGCGATTTAATAAGAGACAGTCTTTCATCGATATATCGGGCTTCCTCCTCGTCAAACGAAAGATTATCCGCAAAATCCGTAATCATTCCGGATATGTCGGAGACTTCTTCATAAACATTTTCAAGCCTCGCTAAAATTTTATCATATTCGGCGCTGTAAGCCGAAATCGAATTAAGATAATGTCGCGCCGATGATATGCCGTCTATACTGCCACCGTCGTCGCTCAAAATCGAATGAACTGCGTTCAAAGCTCCCAGAATTTTTTCGGTATTTGCAATTATATTCTGTTTTTCCTTCAAAATCTCGAATTCGCCAGATTTAAGATCGGCGGACTCTATCTCATTTATCTGGAATTTAAGCAAGTCGAGCTTTCTCTCGCGTTGACCCTCATCGCCGCCAAGTTGAGAAATTTTGGCTTTTAATGATTGCTTTTCCGAAATCAACGCAGAGAGTTCATCTCTTATCCTGCGACCGTCAACGCCGCATATGCCGTCTATAACTTTAAGCTGGTTTTCCTCGTTGAGAAGATAAAAGTGCTCGCTTTGCCCGTGAACGTCTACAAGCCGCTGCGATACCGCTTTAAGCATCGACGCAGTGACCGAATTACCGTTTATTTTAATTGAACTTTTTCCGTCCGCGGCAAGTTTACGCGAAATAATGATTTCGCCTTCCGATTCGATATCGAATTCTTCGAGTTGAGCTACCGCGGCATTATCGGGTTCAACCAGAAATTCGGCGCGCACCGTTGCCTCCTGCTCGCCGAACCTGATCATCGTTCTATCCGCTTTGCTGCCGAGTACGAAATTAATCGATTCCAAAATTACCGATTTACCCGATCCGGTTTCACCGGAAAGAACATTTAATTTATCATCGAACTCAATATCCGCTTCGGATATAAGCGCGATATTTTTTATGTATAGCCTACGTAACATTTATCCCAAATATTCTTTTAAAAGTTCGATAACCTTAGGCGTATGTTCATTGGTATCCACAACAATCAAAAGCGTATCGTCGCCAGCAACGCTTCCGATTATCTCGCCTATCTGCAAAGAGTCAACAAAGACTCCCACGGTAGCTCCGTTGCCGCGCATGGTCTTAACTATAATAAGGTTATTGGCATAATTGATTGTCAGAACGCAGCCTTTAAAAAGATTTGTCATTCTGTCGGTAATGCTATCGACATAGGTATCGAGACTTGCGTAACGATATTTCTTCTGTGTCCCCGCAACCTTATAAAGTTTAAGGTCTTTTACGTCACGGGAAATCGTGGCCTGCGTCACGTTAAAGTTGACTTTGTTGAGTTCTTCACAGAGCTCTTCCTGTGTGTCGATTTCCTTGCTGGCAATAATTTCAAGTATTTTCTGCTGTCTTATTGTACGTTGCATCATTTACTCCAAATATTTAGTTTTATTAAAAGTTTATCAAAAAAGTTTGTATCTTCCGAAGTTATAAACTCCGCCGGTCTTTCCGACTTCGTTACCGAAATTTTGTCGTCTGAGCCGACTTCGCCTACGATTTTTCCGTCAATCGCCATTACAAGCGGCGTTTTTGCATTGACGGGATTAATTTTAATTGTTGAGCAATCGCTGAACACTACCGGTCTTGAATGTAAGGAATGCGCACAGATCGGCGTAAGAATAAAGGCATTAAGTTCGGGAACAAGTACCGAGCCGCCTGCGGCAAGCGAGTACGCCGTAGAACCCGTAGGCGTGCTGATTATTATTCCGTCCGATGAAAAATTATCGACCGTAGTCCCGTCTATTTCGGCGTGCAAATTTACTGTATTGGCAAAATTTTCTCCGTTCGTACTGCGTTGAACGACAAGGTCGTTTAACGCATAATAAATATTTTTTCCGCAACAGATTTTGAGCATGCTCCTCTTTTGCACGGAATATTTTCCGCCGAGAATCAATTCTATCGCCGCGTCAAGTCTTTCAGGCTCAAACTCTGCAAGAAAACCAATATGCCCATAATTGACGCCGATTATTTTAATGCCTCGGACGGCACATTCCGCTGCTATCGTAAGAATCGTCCCGTCGCCACCCAAAACAAAAAGAACGTCAATTCCGTTTAAATCGGAAATTTCATTTATAACTATGCAACTGACCCCGTAAGCGGAAAACCTGTTTTCTATCTTTTCGACATTCCCGAGGTTAGCCTTCAAATAGTTTTGATTAAAATATATTCCGACTTTCATACTTAATTATTATAATACGATTTATACAAATATGCAAACAAAAAATCTGTAAAATTTATAATTTTACAGATTTTATAATAATTTTATTTGGTCTAAATCCGCAGGTTTCCCATCTTTTTCAAAAAGCATTAAAAATTCAAGGTTTTTACCCTTAACTTGCGGCGCGGTTGTCAATTTCAAAGGCGCAAGTCCGCATTTCAATGCAAAATTATAAATTTTGGCAATTATTTTCTCCCTGACCCTTGCATCCTTTACTATTCCGTTCTTTCCGACGTTCTTGTTTTCACATTCGAATTGCGGCTTTATAAGCGCGATAACATGTCTGCCACTGTCCAATACGGATGCAACTTTATCGAGAATATAAGTCAAAGAAATAAAACTCACGTCAATAACAACGCCGTCAAGCGGCTCCGAAAATAAACTTTTATTGAGATTCCTTGCATTAAAGTTTTCTATCGAAACAATATTTTTATCTGCGAGCGAACTGTCTAATTGATTCTCCCCCACATCTATACAGTACACTTTCTTTGCACCGTTTTGCAAAAGACAGTCGGTAAATCCTCCCGTGCTCGCCCCGATATCCGCAAATACTTTGCCATCGGCATCGAATCCGAAATCTCTAATCGCCTTACCAAGTTTAAATCCTCCAAGCGACACGTAATTTTCTCTCGCTTCCGAAAAAGTAAAATCGTCCGACCCATCGGTATCATACGACGGATTGACGATTTTCCCGTTTACAAGAACCAAACCGCGCTCTATGGCTTGCGCCGCTTTTGTGCGTGAGCCGAATTTAGAGGCAAGATATTTATCTATCCTCATTTACGAACTTTCTCTTTTTTAAAAAGTGTGGTAAATTTTGCAAAAGCAAAAACTATTTTTTTATTGTATTTTATAGCAAAATGCTTGAAAATTGCCTTACCGCCAACCGTAAGGGAACCTATAACCGCGCTTACAAGTATAGACGAAATAAATTTTACTATACTGTCTCCCGAAACAGCAATTATAATTGACAGCACCGCTCCCGCGGCACCGCTGACTATTCCGCAAATATCTCCTATAACGTCTGCAAAAATGCTGCCCAGCTTACTTGCGTTACGGCAAAAAGTTACTGCGCGTCTCGCTCCCTTTATCTTATTCGAGGCCATCGCGTGAAATGCTTCCGGCTTGCAAGATATTATTGCATTCGCCAAAACGTCGCAACTGATATTTAGAATCAGAAGCACAAGCAATACAACGACGCATAAAATAGCCGGACTGTTTTCATCGATTACGAGTTCGGTTAAAAAACTGAATATAACAGTCAAACCAAATGATAAAAACAATACGCCCAACCCCCACGTAAGCCATTGCGGAGGTCTCTTTTTGTTCTTTAAATGCTCCTCTTTTTGTCGGGACTTTTTTTGTTCATCCGAATCCGGTTTATTTTCTTCGTTTAAATCTTGTAGGTTTTCGTCCATAAAAATTCATTTAAAAATAATACGCACAAAATCCGTGTGCGTAGAAATAAAACAATATAGTGGTTTATATTAAATAAACTTTGCGGCTTAGGTTCGGTAGGATTTCCCTCGAAGCTCACTTCCCGTCGCCGAAGAAGCAGTTTCCTTTTACGAGCCCGAACGTGTTGCCACATAACCGAATCGCCACTGAGTCCACACCGTAATCTCTAATATAAAGTCAGTCTAGAAGCTTTCCTTAACAATTTCGATTGAGCTTATCCTCTTTTGCAAACTCAATTTCAAATAGCAATAGAAAGGCACCGTCTGGCCAAACAGAACTTTCGTGTTCTATTATCCGCTGAGTCCACTCAAGGCAGGCTACTCTGTACCAAGCTTTCGCCTGACAGCAGGTTTATACCGACAAAAATAAAATTTGCCGGCCTCCACGGTGAATGGGGTTGGCTGCGGTATGCCGTTACCTAGCTCCCATACACCTTTACTCCCAGCATTCACCCACTTTTGGCAAAGCAAGCAAACACCAGAAACTTCATCGCTATGCCCTTTAACGGTATTTTACCCCCGTCTTCGTATCAACCGAAACTGACTAGAATACTGCACCACTATATTAAGTTTTTATAATTATACCATATGACAGAAAAAATGTCAAGGTTATTCAACTTCTTCTTGACAGAACAAACTCTATCAGCCATTTGAAGAAGTCCGTATCGCCGTCAATGCCCTCCAAAATTTTCAGACACTTATCCGCCAAGACATCGGCTCTCAATTTAGCTCCGTTCAGCCCGAACAACCCGACCGCCGTGCACTTTCCCTCTTTTTTATCCTTTCCGACCGTTTTGCCGAGTGAAGAAAAATTGCCTTCCTCGTCCAATATGTCGTCCGTTAATTGAAAGAGACAGCCGAAATTCGAGCCGAATAATTTCATTTCCGAATAATATTTGCCGCCGGAGAGTATCGAAGGCACTACAAGCGGAGCGGTAAGCATCTTTGCCGTCTTGTTTTCATAAATAAATCCCAGAGTATCTTCATCCGTGTGCGGATCGTTTTCATGCAGTAAATCGGCAGACTGCCCCGCAATCATACCGTATATTCCTGCCGAATCGCAGATAAATTCCGCCGCAGCAATATGATTTTCTCCCTTTCCGCATTGCGACAGCAATACGGAATATGCGGTATTCAACAGCCCGTCGCCGGCTAAAACCGCATTTCCGACTCCGAACACTTTATGGTTGGAAGGTTGTCCCCTTCGGTAATCGTCATTATCCATCTCCGGCAAATCGTCATGTATCAGGGAATATGTGTGAATAAGTTCTATTGCAAGTGCGTAAGGTTCGAGCTCCGCACTCTCTACTCCCAATAAATCGCCAGCGGCAAACATCATGGACGGGCGTATCCTTTTTCCTCCAATTTCAAGACTGTATTTAAGACTGTCCGCAAGTATTTGCGGCTTACAATTTATGCCGTCGATAAATTTACGAAGAACAGAATTAAACTCTTCGGCATATTTTTTAAGTTGAAACTCCGATCCGCTCAACGTTTTTCTCTCCTTGTCGCCGCGACATAAGTATTATACATAAGCATAGTTATTGTCATCGGCCCCACTCCGCCCGGGACGGGTGTGATAAACGAACATCTTTCCTTAACGTTGTCAAAATCGACATCGCCGCAGAGTTTGCCCGATTCGTCCCTGTTCATTCCGACATCAATTACCACAGCGCCCTCTTTTACCATGTCGGCAGTTATAAATTTTGCTTTGCCGATTGCCGCCACAAGAATATCGGCCTCTCTGCACTCCTTTTTGAGATTTTCGGTTTTGCTGTGACATACGGTAACCGTTGCGTCCGCATTCAACAACAAAAGAGCCATGGGTCTGCCGACAATATTCGATCTTCCCACAACTACGGCTTTTTTGCCACGTACGGAAATATTTTTACTTTCGAGCATCTTCATTACGCCGTTCGGAGTGCATGCGACAAGGCACTCTTCATTCGTGGCAAGTCTGCCTATATTCTGTTCTGAAAAACCGTCGACATCTTTCTCCACGGGAATCAATTTCAAGGCCTTGTCGGTATTCAGATGCTTCGGCAAAGGCAACTGAACCAAAATTCCGTCAACGTCGTTGTCAGAGGCAAGAGCTTTTAAAAGTTCTTCGAGTTGTTCCTGCGTCGTTTCCGACGGAAGATAGTAAGCAAACGACTTTATCCCAACTTCACCGCATGCCTTGATTTTATTCCGAACATACACCTGTGAGGCATTGTCATTGCCCACAAGAACAACGGCAAGCCCTATCTGCCTGCCGTTGTCTATTTTAAAAGAGTTTACATCTACGGCCAAACGTGCCCTCATCTCACCAGCGAGTTTTTTACCGTCTATAATTTCGTACATCAGTCCACCTTAATTATTTCCGAAAGAATTCCGCTTATAAAAGAGGCGCTCTTGGGCGAAGAATATTTCGAAGAAATATTTGCGGCCTCGTTAATAGAAACAGCTTCGGGAATGTCGTCAAGATATTTAATTTCCGCAAGCGCAATCAAAAGCGCGCTTTTATCTGCCGGGAAAAGCCGCGATTCCGGAAAATCACGCGAGTGCCCGTCGATAATATTCAATAATTCATTTTCGTGGCCGAAAACCTCGCCCAATACCCTGTTAAGGTATTTAATGTCGTCTCCTGTCAATTTTTCAGTTTTAATGAGAGTATTTTCAAGATTCTCGTCTCTTTCGCCGCTAAAACGCGACGCAAATACAATCTTGAATGCCACTTCTCTTGCCGCAGTTCTCATTTATCACCTAACGCAAATATTCCCTTAAAAACTTTAAGGGAATATCTTATAAAAACAATATGATTTATATAGCCGGATTCTCGGGGAAATTAACGTCGGCTATGTGCACGTCTACTTTTGCAACCTTGTAATTCGTCATGGATTCGACGTTATGTTTGATCGATTGCTGAATTTTGAACGCAAGCGACGAGACGTTTTCGGTACTGTCGGCTTTTACGCTTATATCCGCAATAATCCCCTGTTTGTCGAAATTAAGTTTTATTCCTCTGGTTTTATTGTTCAGAAGGGCTACGCCTTCAACCTCTCCCACAGCGAGCGCAACAATGCCGCTCACTATGCTCGAATTATATGTTATTTTACCCTTTTGCGTTGATGTAGGGTCATGTCTGATATGTGCCATTATCAATCTCCTTGAATTAAGTATAACACATATTGTTTTTTTTTGCAACTACAATATCAGACTTGGGAATAAATAGGTAAAATTATTATGCTTCCGGGAGCTATTCCCACTTCATCTTTCAATATTGTGTAAATAGAGAGCGCCGTATTCATATTCAACTCGTCGGAATTTATAAATACGTTCACATTGTCGGATTCCATTCCTATCGAGACTACCGCTTCGGAGAATCCGCGAGATTTAATCAATGTTTCAAGCAGAAGCTCGTTTTCCATCATTTCAACTATACGCATTTTCATTTCTACGGCTTCGTTATATTTATCGCTTCCCTCTTCATAGAGAGCGATAACGCTGTCGAGCTGCATTATTTCTTCATTTCTCGTCGTCGTTCTCTCGGTACGGAAAGTTGTAAAATAATTGGACGTTGTAACGGCCGTCTCGCCGGAAGCGACAACGTTGCTCGCGAGCAAAACATTTAAAATAGCTGTAAGCGCAAGTAAAAATACAAGTGTTGACATAATGATAATCTTCTTTCTTTTTGTCATAAAATTCTCCTTAAATCTCCATAGAATAGATTGCTATGATTTTTTTATCTATATTGAGCGCCGTGGATACGGCGTTAAGAATATTGCTACGGGTCATAATACTGTCAGCGCCCTGACATACAATAACTACGCCCGTAATCTCCCCGTCGCTTTCGTTTATCATGACGTCTGTGGCGCCTACACCGTCCATATTGGTGAGTATGCCCATCAGTTTCTGTTCCGTATTGCTCTTTTCCTGCGTATAAACGGTTGCCGCGGTCGGGCTCTGATTGCCCTGATTTATAAAGTACAGTATTACGAGAATTATTACTATTATCGTCACTGCGATTATTATTTTTTTGTTTTCTTTCACCCAATCAAGAGTTTTTTGCATATACTGATATATTTATATATCCGACTTCACTCAAATATGCGTAAATTTTTTCAATTAAATTTTCGTCGCCCTCGTTTACCGCAACTTCGACATTTTTAACTTCAAAACCGCCGTTTTCGTACTCCACTTCAACATCACATTCCGTCTGTGCCGAAAACTTGTCATAGAGGAGAATTTCAAGTTGCGAACTCTGGTGATCGGAATATTCCTCACATACATACGATGAATCGAATATTTCTCCGCTCGTGGGAGTTTCGGATATTTTGAAAATTCCTATAACCGGTTGAATGAGAACGAAGATACATATTAGTCTCACTACGAAAGTTATTGTCTTGTTCAACTTTCCTTCCGGCACGAGAAGCGAAACTATAACCGAAAGAAATATTACGCCGGCGGCTCCTAAAAGATACCCTTTCATATTATTTATATAAAACTGTTTGCCGAATTAACAGTCAACATAACCACAAGCGCATACATGAACGCCACTGTGAGAAGTCCGGCAATAAAATATTCTACGTCTTTTGAAAGATCCGAAAGCAAACCGTAGAGGTTATTCTCTCCTACCGGCTGGACTACGGCGCCTACTGTTTTTAAAATAATGGAAAACGAAAGCAAAAGAACTACCGGACTTATTATCTCTCCCAAAAGAAGAATAATACCGCACAAGCCGACGGAGCTCTTTATCAGCAATCCGGCAGAAGCAAGCATATCGAATCCGTTTGAGAGAAAATTGCCCACAATGGGCACGGAATTGCCCACAACGTACTTCGTAGCCTTGAATATTATGCCGTCGAACAGCGAAGCCGCCGCGCCCTGCGAGGTTATGAATATGCTGAATACAGTAACGCTTATTCCTATGACCCATTTCATAAGACTCTTGATAAGCGAAGTCACGCCCGAAAAACTCATCTGCGAATTGAATCGAGAAAAAAAATTCAATACGATAACCGCGATAGTCCCGGGAAAAATAAATTCGCTTATTATCTCGACTGCACCACCGGATAAAAAAATTGCCGAGGGTTGATAGATTGCCGCAGAACTTGTCCCTCCTGTCAGAACGGTCAAGGTCGCAAGGATCGGCGTTATTATTTCTATTTGCCTCTTAATGCTTGAAATGCAACCTATACAATCGGTGATTATGCCGACAAGCATCGACGATAAAATCAGAATTATAAGTGAATAACAAGCCAAATGTACTATTTTTGCGGTAGATTTGCCCAAAATACTGCCCTCCGCCGCGCTAACCACGGCACATAGAAGCGCCATCGCCGCGACAGTGGCAAAAGCCGGTATCTGTTTTATCACATCGTCGAAAATTATATTGAAAAGTTCATTGAGATAGCTACCGTAATCTACCCCGAGATTGCCTTTGATGAGATACTCAATTATTTCCCGAGCCGTACTGCCGAAACCGTTCAGAAAGCCGTTTTCGTTGCCGTCTAAATATTCTTGCAATTCGGACAGATCGAGGTCGTCAAGAAGGTTGGAAATATTTTTGTTTAGTTCCTCCCTCCGATCCTCGCCGTCCGCCGAAGCAAAACCGTTTACAAACGGCAAAACCACAATACAAACAACCAAAACAAGGCAAAGCAACAACCCTTTCAGGCGAGTTCTATCAGCGATACTATTATTTTGTAAGTGCTTGACAAAACCGGTATTGCAACAACGAAGATTATTATTTTCCCACATAATATCAGCTTGTCCGATACCCCCTCGAATCCCAAATCTTTTATAGAACTCGCCGTAATCTCTATTAAAAAGCCTATTCCTATTATTTTGAATATTATCCTTATGATTTGGTTATCTATGCCTGTGGTTTCCGAAAAATTTTTTAAAAATTCAATACTTTCAGACAGGTAATCGAAGGCAAAAAGAAAAATGATAATTCCACCGGCTGTAAGGCATAGCGGAACCAACTCCGATTTATGACTTTTTAGGATAAAAGCGCATATCGCTGTTATAACCGCGATACAGCAAAGCTGAAAAACAACCATCAAAACAAATCGAACAACTGCCGTATCTGTGAAAATAAGTCTGCTATCATAGAAATTACTACCGTAAGCACAATTATAAGTCCGACCAAACTAACCACGGTAGCAATATCGTCCCTATCCGACTTTTTAAGCACTTGGCAGATTATTGTCACTATTATGCCGACCGCAGCAATTTTAAAAATAATACTTATATCCATTTACGCCAGAAGCACCGCCATAAGAACGCCTAATAAAAAGAAGATTTTAACATAAAGAGCGCTATATTTTTTATAATCAGTGAAACTTTCATCCTTCAATTTCAAAAGAGAAGTCTTTCTTTCGTTCAAATAATCTATTTGCGACAGTGCGTCGCTTTTCCCCAAATTGTAAATATAATCTCCTATTACCTCTCCGTCTTTACCGTCTAAAAGAATTTTGCCGTTCAAAACGCTCGGGATAAACTTGAAATTCTGCGCAACTTTTTCCATCGTCTGTCTTGAAAATTTAAAATTTATCAAAAGCTGTTCGTTGAATTCGTACAGCTCCGAAAAAATTTGCATTCTTTTTTTCTTTTTAGCCGATAGGAACACTCCTATCGAGGTCGTCAACCCCACTACGGCTATAAGCAATAAAATTTTTATCATAGATAATCGGTAATCCGATAAGCGTCTTCAATTCCACAAAATATTCGAACGGAAACGATTTCAATTTTTCACGATCGGTTACATGGGAAGACGCAATAACCTTAATTCCGCAATCGGCGGCGTATCTGACCGCTTGCATATCGCTTTCGCCGTAGAGCTCGTCGGTAATTATGACGTCCGGTTTCATAGCTCTGATAGCGCATGCAAATGCGTTCAATTTGTTTCCAGAGCGTACCACGTCAACTCTTGACCCTATGCAAAATCCGTTCCCGTTTTCATTAATGGCAGAAATTTCGTTGCGCTCGTCAATCACAAGCACATTGAGAGCTTTTTTATCGCTTATAAACCTTGAAATATCGCGAAGTTTTGTGGTTTTACCAAGCCCGGGCTTCGAAAATAGCAAGACGCTGCAAACACTTTCCTTAAACAATTCCTCGCATATAAATTCGGAGCAACCCATTATATCGTGAGGAAGACGTATGTTTACTGACGTCAAATCGGTTATGGTTTTTATTTCTCCGTCCTGAGTGACATACTCGCCGGCAAGACCTATTCTTACGCCGTGTTCGCAAGTTATAAAACCGGAGCGCATTTGTTCCGCGTATTTGAATATGTTTCCGCCTGTCGCGTCGTAAATTATCCGTGGAATCTCACACCCTATTACGGCTCCCTCGCTCTTTTCGGACAAGCCAAAACTGTTTAGATAATAATATTCGCCACGATATCCCACTATGACAGGCTGCCCACGTCTTATTCGTATTTCGGTGACGAAATTCAGATTGACATGTTTGAGCGCTTCCGCAATCTCAATAGGCAGAAAGGACAAACTCATATTTTAATTTATTTTAAACCGAATTAAAAAAGAACTCCGCAAGGGAGTTCTTTTATCCGATTACTTATTGAAAATAATAAATTTTAATGCTTTTCAAGCTCTTTTAAAGGCTTTTTCTCTTTTTTATCGCCTTCAAAGAAGCCGTATAATAATGCCGCAAAAGTAGCTCCGACGAGGGGTCCTGCTATGAAGATCCAAATTTGCGATATAGCCGCTGTATTATCGACTCTTACAAGCGACATAAGAGCAGGTCCTATCGAACGTGCCGGATTTACGGACGTACCCGTCAATCCTATGCCGATGAGATGCACAACTGTAAGTGACAAACCTATTATTATACCGGAAACAGTCTTGTTTTCGCTCTTGGCCGTCGCACCCAATACCGCAAATACAAATATAAAAGTAAGGACTATTTCCACGTCAAACGCAACACCCAGTGAGCCGCCCTCTCCGTAAGCCTCTACAAGCAGCGGTTGAGCGAAATTCTGACCGAATGCTCCGAAAGTATCCGAAGAATTTACAAACGAACCGCATAACAGGCCGAGTATTGCGGCTCCCACAATCGCTCCCAATATCTGCGCCGTGACATAGCAGACAAAATTTTTAATGTCTATCTTTTTTCTTATGAGCATTGCAAGCGAAACTGCCGGATTCAGGTGACAGCCAGATATGTTTCCGACGGAATACGCCATAGCAATAATCACAAAGCCAAAGGCCAACGCCGTGCCCACATATCCGGCGGGAGTGTCGCAGCCCAGCACAACAGCGACGCCGCAAGCCACCGATACCAATATACAGGTACCGATAAACTCCGCAACATATTTTTTGAAATCAGTCATTATATATAACCTCCGTTTTTTATTATAATTTATCAAATATTAATTCAAATATCATTAAATAAATCTTTTTCTGTGCGTTTTAATAATTAATAAAACTTATGGTAAAGAAGCAAAATATATTCAAACTTCAAAAATATCGGATTAAACAGCCGTTTTTTCGGTATTTTGTCCTATCTTCTCCAAAGATTTGATAACATCGCTTATGGTCAGTACATAACAAATTGGTTCCGTAACGGGAGACAATAACAGACCAAATATTATAAATATAAAACCGCCTAAACCCAAAACCAAACCGACGCGCATTCCTTCTATGAATGCATGCTCGACAGACTTTTCTTAAAGCCTACGGCCGTACTATACAATACGAATATTACATGGAACTATGAAAAACGGCTCATAAAAACAAAAAATTGTTTAAATCGCTTATCCATAAAAACTCTATATTTTAATACTGTATTATAAGCGAAAGTTCAATTCGGTTTCGCCTGATTACTGTTTATTGCCGCAATTATAACACCACAAAACGCTAAAATCAAGCTGCCCACATATCAAAAAAAGATTTAGCAACCTATGAAAGAAACTTTCGAAAGTTGTTTGCACAGATAATCTATAAAAATATAAATCCGAGCCGTTCTTTATTATCGCAGTTCGGATTATATTAATTTGATACAGTCTGAAACAAAATTGAACTTCTAAATTTATCGTTTTGTTTTGAGTTTTTTAAGTATTGAAAATATCGTTCTCATTCTAGTTGTCCGAATATTGATTTTTATTCTTTTTCGATAAGACGATTTTTTTGACGGTATGTATATACCACAATATTCCCGTTATGGGGGAGACGAGCAGACTCAATACAAGGATTCCGCCAAAGCCCACAATTACGCCGATGCGTACTCCGTCTCTAAAAGCATGCTCGGGGGATTTGCCATCGAAATATTTTATCGCTAATTGCACGTCAAAAAGCATGGAAGGAATAATAAAAAACGCCCAGGAAACGACAATTACCATTGACGTAACTCTATATGCGTCGGGGATAAAAGTCGGGTCGAGAAGGTATAGTAAAACAGCTAATCCCACAAGTGCAATGCAAATTGTCAAAACAATCAATAATTGTTTTATTTCGCTCATCAAGGTCTCCGTTAAATTGAATTTATCCCTGCAATGTTATTGGTCTACTCGATTTTTAGTTATATTTCCGTCACTGCAATGGACGGCATACTCTCTTGTATAAGCGTTCCAAGAGATATCTCTTCCTTTATCATCCCCAACATACTTGACAATGGCATTCCACTGTGCAGTCGTGCCGCCATAATAAATGTCTATTAGGTTATAACAGTTCTCAAAAGCCAAATTACTTATTTTCGTAACGCTCGTTGGGATAGTGATACTTTTTAGGCCGTAACAATCCGCGAAGGCCTGCGTATCTATCACGGTGATTTTGTCCGATAATACAATATTTTCACAGCCAAGAAACGCACATACATTCATTTTGGCAATTCCCGTAAACGTAATATCTTTCAAATTTTGGCAATCCCAGAATACGTCTTCGCCCAACGTAAGCTCGTCGCTCAAAATCGTCACGCTGATAAGTTCGAAACAGTGTTCAAAAGCGGCATCACCAACCGAAACAATGCTTTCCGGAAAAATGACATGCTTTAATCCAAGTACATTCAAAAACGCTTTGTCTGCAATTTTGGTGACGGGCAGACCGTGATATGTAGAAGGAATTTTAATGTAACCACAGTCGGCTGACACGCCAATAACCGCATAAACTTCACTTCCGTTTTCATCTGTTGTTTTTTCATATTGTAATAAAACTGTATCGACTGCCTCGTCAATCAAAAAATCGTTACATTCCGTGCAAATGCAATCAACATAATTATGCCCACCGCTTTTAAGGGCAGGAACAAAATCACCCCACGCCTTAAAGTGACACGTCGTACAGGTGTACACCGTGTACCCCTCTTTACTGCAAGTTGGCAATATAACTTCTGTGCTGAAATCGTGGACGTGTTGATTTGTTTCATTTTAATTACAACCGCATATACATAGCAGCATACATAAAGCCATAATAACTATACAGATTTTTGATTTCTTCATGCTCCGCTAATACTCCTCAACTTCGCTTATATTCTTCAAAATTTCTATTTTTATTCTAATTATATCACGGTATAATAAAAATGCAAGTAGTAGGCGAGCATCAATAAAAGTAAATCCGAACCATTCAACTCGTTACGAGTATTTGGTTCGGATTATACTGACTTGGTGCACTCGACAGGAGTTGAACCTGCATGGGGTGAACCACAAGATCCTTAGTCTTGCGCGTCTGCCAATTCCGCCACGAGTGCATTAAAACGATAATGATTTTATATTATTTTAAATACAATGTCAAGTCAAAATGTTGTAATTTATAAAAATTTTTCATTAAACCGAAATTCTAAATTTTTTAGGATTTCGATAACTTTTCGCTTCAAATCGCTGATTTTTCCATTATTATGTATAACATAGTACTTTGCAAAATCATAATTTTCGTAGCTAATTTGACTGTTAATACGTTTAACAACGCGCTCTCTTTCGATTTTATCCCTTGTAACCACAGAATTTATTCTGTCCTCTTTCTCCCTTAAAACAACTATAACGTCATCAAACATTCCTTCAAAACCACCCTCAAACAACAGCGGAACTTCAAGAAAAGATATTCTGAACTCCGACATTATTTTAAAAGCTCTGTCCATTATTATCGGGTGAGTAATTTCATTTAGCTTACTCCTTAACACTGCGTCATTGAAAACCTTATCTGCCAACGCTTTTTTATTTAAAGTGTAGTCTTTATTCAATATGCTCCCGAATTCTTTTTCAAGAACTTTCAAAAATCCGATATCTGAAATCAAATCCGAATATATTTCGTCACATGAAAAGACGGGCAGCCCATATTCCTCTATTATCTTACAAACTGCCGACTTACCGCTGCCTATACCCCCCGTTATTGCAATTCTGATATTATTTTGCGTCATACCAATTCTTTCCTGTATGCAATTCAACTGTCAGCGGAACTTGAAGTTTTACCGCGTTCTCCATTTCATATTTTAATATTTCGGAGGCTTCCTCAACTTCCTCTTCCGGAGCTTCCAAAACCAATTCGTCGTGCACCTGCAAAATCAATTTTGCTTTAAGGCCTTTCTTTTTAAGCGAATTGCATACGTTGATCATTGCAATTTTTATTATGTCGGCGCTTGAACCTTGCAAAGGCATGTTCATTGCCGCGCGTTCGCCAAATTGCCGCAAATTATAATTTGAAGATTTTATTTCTGGAATTATGCGTTTTCTGCCGGAAAGAGTGGCCACATAACCGTGTTCTTGGGCAAATTCGACGTTTTTATTCATATATTCTTTTACGGTACTGTAAGTTTCGAAATATTTCTGAATATATTCTCTTGCCGTACTGACCGGAATATTCAAATTTTTCGAAAGTCCGAAATCGCTTATTCCGTAAATTATTCCGAAATTCACGGCTTTTGCCTCTCTACGCATCTTCGGAGTAACCTCGTCAAGTCCCACTCCAAAGACCTGCGAAGCCGTTACCGCGTGAATATCTATACCGGAATTATATGCGTCAATCAGCTCTTTGCAACCTGAAAAATGTGCAAGTAGTCTCAACTCGATTTGAGAATAATCCGCGTCGATAAATATATTGCCTTCATGCGGCACAAATATTTTTCGTAATTCGCGCCCTTCTTCTTCGCGAATCGGTATATTTTGAAGGTTGGGATTCGAACTCGAAAGTCTGCCGGTAGAGGTGAGAGTTTGATGATAAGTTGTATGCAAAAGGTGCGTCTTCTTGTCTATTAGCGGCAATAGACCTTCGCAATAGGTTGAAAGCAGTTTTTGATATAATCTGAATTTAAGAATATCCCCTACTACGGGCGCCTTATCAACAAGTTTTTCAAGCACATCCGCGCTTGTGGAAAATTTTCCCGTCCTTTTCTTTTTTACTTCGGTCAAACCGAGCTTATTATAGAGAACTTCGGCAAGTTTTGTGGGCGAATTGATATTGAACTCGCAATCGCATCCCTTATAAATTTTATATCGATATTCCTCTGCCAAAGAGTAAAATTTCTTCGAGAGTTCGTTCAAGCATTCAATGCTGACCTTTACTCCGCTTTTTTCCATCTCATACAAAATTTTGAGAAGGGGCTTTTCCATATCAACATAAAGTTCGTAAATATTCTGACTTTTTAAATTTCCGAAATATTTTTCAAAGATTTCTTCGACGGCAAAAGCTCTGTACTCATAATCGTACAGATAATAATTGCACAGCTCTTTCAAATTGAAATTTGAAACGCTGCTGTCGGCAAGATATATTACGAGAGAAAGGTCGTCAAAATCGCACTCCGCCTTAACGCCGTAGTTGTCCAGCTCATGTAGCAATCCCTTAAAATCAAACGCAGTCACTTTTTTGTGAGGACCTGAAAACAATCCGTTAAGAATTGAAATAAAATCGTCAATGCTTACCGCAACGTCTTGAAGATTTTCCTGCATTTTGGCGCAATATATCTTATCTCCGTCATAAATTTCAATGGAATCATGCTCCAACACAACGGAAAACCTATCTTTTTCGCTTATAACATTTTCAATGTCTGAAAACGACTTGCATATTACTTTTTCCGGATAATCGATTTTCCCGTTTTCCGCAACATGCTCATCTGACTCTTCAAATATATCCAGACTCAAAAAACTTTTAAACTCAAACTCCTCGAAAATACTTTTAACTTCCGCATTGAACCTTTGAGGAGCGGCACATTGGTCAAGATTCAAATCAACTTCACAATTTCTGTCGATGGTGGCGAGTTTGTAGGAGAGATAGGCAAGTTCCCTGTTATTTTCAAACTTTTCGCGTAAACTGCCCTTGACGGAATCCAAATTTAAATAAATTCCGTCGAGAGAGCCAAATTGCTCCAACAAACTTAAAGCCGTTTTTTCTCCCACGTTCGGAATCCCGGGGATATTGTCAGATTTATCGCCCATGAGCGCCTTTAAGTCGATAATCTGACCAGGATTAAGACCCGTTTGGTCTTTAAAATTATCAATCGAAAGATGCAAAAGATCGCTTACGCCCTTTTTAGTATAGCATACGTCGGTTTTCTCGTCCACAAGCTGATAGCTGTCCCTGTCGCCGGTGTAAATATAGCTGTGCACATCGAATTTTTTTGAAAGGGTACCGAGAATATCGTCCGCCTCTATGCCTTCCATGCCGCAAGTGGCGATTTTCATGGCGGAGAGCAAATTTTTCAACGGTTCAACCTGAACCGCAAGGTCATCGGGCATGGGCTTTCGCGTAGATTTATATCCGTCGTACATTTTATGTCTGAAAGTCGGAGCCTTCATATCAAATGCAACCGCTATATAATCCGGCTTTATGTCGTTCAGAATTTTAAAGAGCAACTTCGTAAACCCGAAAATTGCATTTGTAGGCATACCGCTCTTGGTAGTAAACACAGGAGTTGCATAGTATGCTCTGTTCAAAAGGCTGTTCCCGTCTATCAAAACCATTTTTTCCATATCTATAAGTTTATCACTTTCTATGAATAAAATCAACGATAAAATCAAAAACGCTTGATTTTTGTTGACGTTTATTATATAATTAGCATACTTGACGCCGCTGTGGTGGAATTGGCAGACGCGCTGGACTCAAAATCCAGTGGTAGCGATACCGTGTCGGTTCGACCCCGACCAGCGGCACCAAAAAATGGATAGCATAAAGCTATCCATTTTTTATTTGATTTATTAAATTATACTTTGAAACCGCAAAATTAGTATTTTAAAATTACACACTTAACCCATAGTACTTTTTTACTTATATCTAACTCATTTACCACATTAACTCCACTCTCTTGCGCAATTTTTAACTCAATTTATTGATAAATTATTATTTTGCGTTAGAAAATAAACCTTTTAAAACCGAATTCTACAACTTCTTTTAAATTTTTTATAATTGACATTTTACTTTATTCAGCCTTCGTTTTACAAAATCAAAAACATATGCTAAACTGTAAATATGAAAAGATATGTAAATGTGCGATTACCCGTAATTGCAGCTCTTGCGCTATGTTCAGGCATAGCATTCGGCATTATAATGTACTTTTACAATTTAAATATCGCATGGACAGCGCTCTTCATTATACCCTCTGCTTTGATTGTTTTGATATGGTCTCTTGTAAAACGTAACCCAATCAAAGCGCTTGTGTTTGTATTCCTTCCTCTGTTTTTATTGATAGGCGGCTCGCTCAATTCATATTTCGGTTTGTACAGATATGATTCCACCGAAATAAAGGAGGAAACCGAATATTCGATTTTCGGAAAAGTCACCGAAAAAGGTAAAACGACAAATGCAGATTATATAGTTATTGATAATTTAATGTTTGACGGAAAACGGTCGGACGGAAAAATGTACGTATATCTTTCCGGCGCATACGGAGAACTGTGCGATATAGGTTACAGTGTGGATTTTTCCGAAACAGTTGAAAAACTGCGCTCGTTCGAATACGGTGAACTGAATTCCTACTCCGAACAGAATATAAAATACCGTTGCTATGTCGATTCCGGACTTAAATCAACTTATGGTTTTTCGCTTTTCGGAAGCATAAGAGCTCGCATCCACGACATTCTCTTTCAAAATCTTGATAAAAATACCGCCGCAGTGTCTTATGCTATGCTTACGGGAAATACAAACCAAGTAGATGAGCAAACCCTCGACAGTTTCCGATATGGCGGAGTCGCACATATCTTTGCCGTTTCCGGTTTACATATCGGTATTATTTTCGCCCTCATTACCTTCATTTTGAAAAAACTTAAAATCAATAGATATATTTCAACATTGGTTTCACTCATTTCGATTTTCTTTTACTCCGCGCTATGCGGTTTTACTCCGTCGTCTCTGCGTGCGGCTATTATGTGCAGCGTCGCCGGAATAGTTTTGCTCTTCCATCTGCGGCCAGACGGTTTAAACTCCTTGGCAATAGCTGTTATCCTGATATTGAGTATCAATCCTCTGACAATTTCATCTATCGGTTTTCAGCTTTCCGTGTGCGCCATCGGAGGAATTCTCTGTCTTTCGAAATGTATTGAAAAGCTCCTGCTTAAAATCAAACTACCCAAAAAATTGAGCTCTGCCGTAGGCGCTTCGTTCGGAGCTCAACTAGGCACAATGCCTGTTATGCTCTCATCTTTCGGCTATATAAGCGGAATCGGATTGCTTTTGAACATTGTGGTTTTGCCTGTTCTGTCGATAATTTTTGCGCTTATTTTTCTGACGGTATTCATATGCATGATTGTGCCGGTTGCCGGCCCGATACTGCTTCCGTATATAACCTTACCTCTTCAATTTATAATATCAGTCTTTATAGGAACAGGTTTCGAAAACGCTTTAATCAGCGGTTTCGGCGCAGGGCTTTTTGTACCGATTTATTTTGTCTGCATACTCGCCATAAGCGACAAAATTAATTTAAAAGTCGTCACACGCATTATTGCTATGCTTTGCGGAGCAATAATTTTAATTTCCTATGTATTAATTCAGTATAACTTACCGTTCAGAGGCTATAAAATAATAGTTTCGGGAGACGGCAAAGGCGGCGAAGTAATACTTAAATCTCAACAGGGAACCGTTTTGATTCTTACCGACGATATATTGTATTCAAAACTTAAAGATATACTGAACAGACATTATTGTCAGGAAATCGATGCAATCATTATTTTGGGCTACGATAGCCTTTCGGTGTACCCACTGTCCGGCGTAGAGTGCGACAATATATATTTGTGCCACAACTATCCTGAAATACAGCCTTACGGCAGTGTTAAAGTAAATTATGTCGGAAACTTTACTATTTGCGGAATCGATTTTGAATTCAACGACCCCACAGCCGTTGTAGCCGAAATCGACGGCATAAGATTCGGGATATGTTCGACAGATAATAACCAATTTGAAGATTGTCGAGTAATCGTGTCGGACTATCAATCGCAATCCAACTGTGAAACGGAAGTGTTTTTCAACAACCGATACGGCTCTTTGAACGTCTTTGACTGCGGAGATATTGTATTTTCGATTAATGACGGCGCTTACCGCCTCGAAAACGAAATACCGCCCAAGCGTTGACTTGGACGGTTTGAAATTACTTGCAATATTTTGTTTCAATATCTTTGATTTTATCCACTCGGCGCTTATGTCTGCCGCCTTCAAATTCCGTATTGAGAAAGATTTCGACTATCTTTAAAGCATATCCGGAGCCGACTACTTTCTCTCCCAACGCAAGCATATTGGCGTCATTGTGTCGGCGAGTAAATTCGGCGCAATAGCTGTCATGACAGTGAGCGCAACGTATGCCCGGGACTTTATTCGCCACAATAGAAACTCCTATACCCGTCGAGCATACAACTATTCCTCTTTCGCACTCGCCGCAAGCAACGGCTTCCGCCGCAGGTAAAGCAAAATCCGGATAATCGCAACTGTCTTTTGTGTCAGTTCCGAAATCAGTTACCTCATAGCCATTATCTATGAGGTATTTTTTTATCTCGTTTTTAAGATTCAATCCGCCGTGATCGCATGCAACAGCAATTTTCATTTTATTTCTTCTCCGTCCTTATATTGTGTAATATAGTCTTTTATAAATATATCGCAGGCATACGAGAGAGCGTCTCGCGTTTTCCTGTATGCTTCCAAGTTTTGTCCGTAAGGATCCGGAATATCATATCCGCAGACATCGCGCACACAGAAAACGTTTCCGCACCCCTCCAACATTTGTTTCTGGCTCTGTGTCATACAGATAACGATAGTGCTTGCCGCGAGAATTTTCTGCGTTAATTGACGGGGAGCGAATTTGTCGCTCTTTATTCCGACTTCCGCAAGGGCAATCCTGCTATTTGGGCTCATGGTTCCGCCCACTTCGGCATGGATACCGCATGACGATACATCCCACCATCTTATCTTGGATTTTTTGATTTTATCTTTCAAAAGCATTTCCGCCATAGGGCTGCGACAGGTGTTTCCCGTGCATACAAACAGCACACGCTTTCTTCTGTTTTTAGTTTTCATTGGAGTTACCACAAGCCTTTGAGAGTCTGTTCATAACGCCGACCATAATACCGCCGCGCATATCAGGCGCTATCGCTATTAAGAGTTCCGTATCGTTTTCACATTCGCGCAATTTGGAATAAAGGTTGGCCGCCATATCTTCGGGAGTTTTGCCGAGGCTCAAAAACCTTCTGCTCCCAAGAAATTCCGCCGTCTTATCATCGCATAGAATACAGACCTTCGTACCTTTTTCACGTTCCGCGTCATAGAGCGCGACGGCCTTTTCAATTTCCGCGTATTCATATAATACGGATTTGCACCTCGGTGAATAATGCCTGTATTTCATGCCGGGAGAACGTGCAATTCCCCCTTCTTTAAAGACATATTCGCCGCACTCGCCAACAGTTTCTTTTATCATCTCTTGGGATATCAGCCCACTGCGCAAAATTACGGGAATATCAGAAGTACAGTCAAGCACTGTACTTTCGATACCGCCGTAGCAAGGGCCTCCATCGAGAATAAGATCTATTTTGCCGTTCAAATCGGCATAAACATGACGGGCAGACGTCGGCGACACATGCTTCGAAATGTTTGCCGAAGGCGCGGCAATAGGCAAGTCTAAATATTTAAGGAACTTCTGCGCGCCCTCGTGAGAGGGTATCCTTATTGCAAGAGTATCCATTCCGCAACTGACGGCGGAACTCACTTTCCCCCTGCTCTTATATACCATAGTCAAAGGCCCGGGCAAAAATTTTTTTGCGAGCGTTACGGCATAATCCGGAATGTCGTACACAAGTTCCGAAATATCGTAATCTCTGTGCACGTGCACAATAAGGGGATTATCGTTAGGCCTTCCCTTGATTTCGAATATACTGTTTACCGCCGAAGTATCGAAAGCGTTCGCTCCGAGGCCGTAGACGGTTTCCGTGGGGAACGCAACAACGCCTCCGCTCGTAATAATCTTTTGGGCTTCTTTCAGACTTTCACTGTCGATTTTCAAAATTCGAGTCATAATCAAAACGGAGGTTCCTCTTCTTCTGCCGGCACGTCGGCGTCGCCGAGAGGCACCAATTCCTCTTTTTCCGTGGGACGGTTTATAAATCTGCCTTCATTTTGAGCGCGAGCTTCCATATCTTCGTTCAATTCCGGATTGACAAATTTCGTAAGCTCCCCTCTGAACCTCAATTTTATCCTGCCGAGTTCGCCGTTTCTGTGCTTTGCAATAATCAGCTCCGCCATACCTTTGACGATATTTTTCTTCTCGATATCTGCATCGGTGGCGTTTACGTCCGGACGGTTTATAAACATAACGATATCGGCGTCCTGTTCTATCGCGCCCGACTCTCTTAAATCTGAAAGTTGAGGTTCCGAGGACTGAATTCTTCGCAACTGCGACAAAGCGATTACAGGCACGTCAAGTTCTTTGGCCATAATTTTGAGTTCTCTCGTAATTGCCGCAACTTCCTGCGTTCTGTTCTCGTCGCCGCTGTTTTTTCCGCTTGACATTAGCTGTATGTAGTCAATCATTACGAGGTCAAGCCTGCCGTCGTTCCTCGATTTTATCCTTCTGCATTTCGATAAGATTTCCGCCGGCGTCACTCGCGAGCTGTCGTCAATATTGATTTTGCATTTTCTCAATTTTTCACTGCCCTTTACAAGACGTTTCCATCCGTCCTGCGTCAATTTGCCGGAGAGCGCCTCCGACATACTCACGCCGGCAGTACTGCACAGCAGTCTCTGAATAATTTGAATTTCCGGCATTTCGAGGCTGAAAACCGCGCATACACAGCCGTTATTAACGGCAGCGTTTTCAACAATATTCATGGCCAACGAAGTTTTTCCCATGCCCGGTCTGGCCGCAATAACTATAAGGTCTGATTTTTGCAAACCGTTGGTTATCCTGTCGAGCATATTAAAGCCTGTCGGCACGCCACGGAAAGCATTTTTATCTTTGGAGAGTTTTTCAAATTTATCCAAAACCTTGTCTATTCCGTCGCTCTCACGTATATCTTTCACCGTAGATGTATCGTTTACCTGCGATACGGAATATATTTTTTCTTCGGCAAATTGGATGCTCTTTACTGTATCGTCGCTGTTTTGCGAAAACTCCGCTATTTGTCTCGCCGCTCTTATAAGACTTCTGTTAATACTGTCTCTCTTTACGATATCCAGATAAAATTTATAATTTGCCGCGGACGGAGTAATTTGCGTAAGCTCCGTTATGTACGATATCCCACCGGCTTTTTCAAGATTGCCTTCGCTCTCCAATCTATCCGAAAGCGTGACGATATCGAGAGGTTTTCTCTCCTCGAAAATTATCTTTATCGCTGAAATAATGTACTGGTGCGACTCCTGATAAAAATCGTTTTTATCAAGCCCGACAAGCACATCCGCCAATATTTCATTGTCAATCAGCATGCACCCCAACAGCGCCTGTTCAGCGTCCAAATTATTCGGCATCACATTACTTTTGTCTGACATAGTACTTTATATTCCCATTAAATTCTCAAATTCGGTCAATGTTTTATCAAATTCGCGCATTGCCTCTTCAAAAGGTTCCGCTCTTGACAAATCTACTCCGGCAAGTTTCAAAAGCGATACCGGATCGGTGGAACTGCCTCCGCATAAAAATTTCATATAGCCCTTTACCGCACTATCGCCGCAACTTAAAATCCTCTTGGCTATATTGATTGCCGCAGTTATCCCCGTAGCATATTTATACACATAGAATGAAGTATAAAAATGAGGTATCCTCGCCCACTCGAAAGAAATATTTTCATCATGCTCTATTGCATCGCCGTAATATTTCTTTCCTATTTCGGCATATTCAGCGCACATTACGTCTTTGGTCAGAGGCTCTCCCATCTCCGCAATAGAATGTACTTTGCTTTCAAACTCCGCAAACATAGTCTGTCTGTGAAGCGTGGCTCTTATTGTGTCCAGATAATAATTGAGCAGATACTTTTTAAGGTTTACGTCCTCCGCTTCTTTCAACATGTATTTGAGCAACAACACTTCGTTTACGGTGCTTGCGACTTCGGCGACAAAAATTTTGTACTGACTCTTCGCATAAGGTTGATTTTTATGTGAGAAATACGTGTGGATTGCATGTCCCATTTCATGGGCAATGGTAAACACTTCTGATATCGAAGGCTGATAATTCAGCAAGACATACGGATGAACTCCGTAGCATGCCGCGCTGTAAGCCCCGTTGCGTTTGCCGTCCGTTTCCTCTACGTCAATCCAACGCTCTTTAAATGCTTTTCTTAAAAGATTCTGATAATTTTCACCGAGCACGGAAAGTCCGTTGACTACGTATTCGTAAGCCTGTTCATACGTCAATTTAAAATCCACGCCCTTTACGAGCGGTGCGTACACGTCGCAGAAATACTGTTTCTCACAGCCCAAAATCTTTTTTCTGTCGGCAATATAGCGATGCATAGAGCCCAGATTTTCATCTACGGCTTTAATGAGATTATCGTAAACCTTTCTGTCCACGTCCTCGTCAAAAAGAGCGCGTTCAAGGCAGGAGCCGAATTTATATACTTTGCATAAAAGTACGTCGCTTTTTACGTTGCCTATATATGTGGAAGATATGGTATTGAGTAACTTTCCGTATGCGGCATAATACTTGTCATACGCCTCTTTGCGCTTATCGCTGTCGTCGGAATGTAAAATAATGCCGTACAATCCGTGACTCAATTTTGTCTTTTCACCGTTATATTCTATCTCCGGCAGAGGAAGGTCGAGGTTGTCAATCATTGAAAAAGTTTCGCTGAAAGTGTTGAAAACTTCATATGACATACCTATAATTCGTTCTTCCGCCTCGGTCACCGTATGCGATTTCCCCTTAATAATACGTTTTATTTGATAGTCGTAATCGGAAAAATCGGGATCGGACACTAATGAATTGAGATATTTTTCGCTCAATTTTGCCATTTCAGGTTCAAAAAAGGCCACCTCGGAAGAATAGCTCGAAAAAATCGGATAAATTTTCGAATACTGTTCCGTGTACTTTGCCGCGTTTGCGTCTTCGTCGTGGCGAAGATGAGCGTAAATTGCGAGATTCTCTATAAGTTTCGAATATTCGTCGTTTTCGCGCAGGAATTTAAGGAGCGTGGCTTTATCGCCGAGTTTCCCCGAATATTCGGAAAATTTCGGAACATCTTTTGCCTTTGCAAAATCTTTCTCCCAAAGTTCGTCGGTGGCATATATATCTTCAAGATTCCATTTGTGTGAAGCAACAACTTCCTGTCTTTTCATTTTGACCTCTAATTTTTATTTGAATGAATGGGCGCTGGAATAAGTCCGCCCCTTGAAATGAACTTGTCCGCACAATCGCCGTGTACGGGCATAACGGGGGCTCTTCCCAAAAGTCCGCCGAAGTTTACTTCGTCCCCCACTTTCTTCCCGGGAGCCGGTATAACCCTTACGGCCGTTGTCTTGTTGTTAATCATACCTATCGCCGCCTCGTCTGCGATAATAGCGCTTATGGTAGACGCCTTGGTATCTCCGGGAATTGCAATCATATCAAGACCGACGGAGCAAACGGCGGTCATAGCCTCTAATTTATCTATACACAGCTTGCCGCGTTCCGCGGCCTCTATCATACCGATGTCCTCCGAAACGGGGATAAACGCGCCGGAGAGACCGCCAACGCGCGAACTTGCCATAACTCCGCCCTTTTTAACTGCGTCATTCAACATGGCAAGACATGCCGTTGTGCCGTGCGTGCCTACGCTTTCCAAACCCATCTCTTCCAAAATAGCTGCAACCGAGTCGCCCCTTGCGGGAGTCGGAGCCAAAGACAAATCCACTATTCCGAACTCCGCATTCAAGCGTTTGGCCGCCTCTCTCGCTATTAGTTGTCCGGCACGGGTAATTTTAAAGGCCGTACGTTTTATCATTTCCGCAAGATCGGTCAAATCTGCATCCGGAATACTCTCTATCGCGTGCTGTACTACCCCGGGGCCGGAGACGCCGACATTTATAACCGTACCGCTCTCTCCGACTCCGTGAAAAGCCCCCGCCATAAAGGGGTTGTCCTCGACAGCATTGCAGAAAATAACGAGTTTTGCACAGCCGAAGCCTCCGCGTGCAGAAGTTTTTTCAGCCGTGTCTTTTATTATTTCTCCCATAAGTTTAACGGCGTCCATATTTATACCGGATTTGGAGGAACCGATATTTACGGAAGAGCACAACCTTTCGGTATTTGCCAATACTTCGGGGATAGTCAATATGAACTCTTTCTCGTAATCTGCCATTCCCTTATGAACGAGAGCCGTATATCCGCCGATAAAATCGACGCCTACCTGCTTTGCCGCATTGTCGAGAGCTTTCCCGATGAGAGAAGATTTATTTGCAAACGGCGCGCAAATCAAACTTGCGGGAGTGACGGAAACACGCTTATTTACAATAGGAATACCGTATTCTCGCGTCAATTCCTGCGTTACCTTAACTATGTTTTCCGCTTTCTTACATACCGTATCATAAACTTTATCCGCGGTCTTTTCTGCGCTTCCGCCAATACACGGCATAAGCGATATGCCCATAGTCACCGTTCTGATATCAAGGTGTTCCCTCTCAATCATATCAATAGTTTCAAGAACTTCGTTTGTGTTGAACATAGGACCTCTTATACGCTGTGCATAGCGTTGAATATCTCCTCATGCTGAACATGAATTGACATACCGATATTTTTGCCCATCTCGGCACATTCTTCGGCAAGTTGCGAAAGCGATATGCTTGCTCCGCCGACGTCCACAAGCATAATCATTGCAAAATAATCTTCCATAATAGTCTGGCTGATGTCCAGAATATTTACTTTTCTCTCGGCAAGGAAACCGCTGACTTTTGCTATTATTCCCGTTTTATCTTTGCCTACAACCGTTAATACTGCGCGCATATCAATCTCCGTACATTTTACTGTTCAATCTGTTGAATCCGAGCGTAAACTCAAAAAAGGTATAGATTGAAGTTATCCATTGTTTATTGTCTATCGACCATTGAGGAACAACTCCTACAAGCGATTCCATAGAAAAATCGCCCTTTTGTCTACTGTCCTCACTGACGTTTCTGTTGTCGCCCATCAAAAACATGCAGCCTTCTTTAACCACATGTGTTTCGAAAGTATTTACCACTACCGTGGGGTCGTTATTTTCAACGGCGACATAATCTTCCTGAATTTTTGTAAATTCATCTTCGCCGGCACGTTTTAAATAAAGCTGTCCTCTGTCTATTTTTACCGTATCACCGCCGAAAGCAATCACTCGCTTAATAATATTATAGCTCATCCCTTCGGCCGAAGTCGTTTTTGCCACTACAATATCCGAATAATCGGGAATAGCGTGCGAATCGACAAAAACATAATCTCCGCCGGAAAGAATGGAGTTATTGCCTGCTGTCGGAGCGCCTATGAGCGTAGGCATCATTGACTTACCTTTGACATAAATATTCATGAAATACATATTAAAAATTATCTCTGCAACAAATATCAGAATGATGACGATTAATAATATGTTCAATATTAAATTTGCAAAGGACGGCCTTTGTCTATCGTAAAGACTATTGCCAACTTTTTTCAGCATAATCAAAGCCACATAACGTTATTTACGGCAAACGAATCATCGCTCTTCACCGCAAAGATAAAATTAGAAGCGAACGCCGTTAAAGGAGTACCGTTGGAATTTTTAAACAACTTGCTTTCCGCAATAATACTCTGCCATACTCCGCCGACGATATCGCACAGATATATGTATTCTTCCTTTGCGTTGGCATCAAAAAACGATATCGTTACAGAAGCCGAATTGTCGCAGAAAATATCCAATTTTAGAATGTTCCCAACATCAGGAGAATACATGGGGTTATTCATTCTGAATGTTTTAAGTCCATATCGGGAATACAGCCCGTACACTCCTTCGGTCTTTTCAACCAACTTCGGCAAAGCGTTCTCGTTTATAAGGAACATGCCTCCCACAGCGCATTTGTAAGGGTCATCAACGGCAAATGAACCCATGCCGTCTTTGTCGGAATACATTACCCTGCATTTCGACTGCATATTTCTGAATTTGCCGCTTATTTTTTTAGCGACAATCTTCGACCATACCGTAAAACCGTTTATATATTTGACGTAACAGAGAACGAATACCGTCCCTGTTTTTTCATATATGTCCAAATAAAAATCCTGTTCCTCGGGCGTTATTTTTTTCTTCGGCTGACAGGCGGACCACTCGCGAAGATACGACTCTATACAGTCCTCGGCAACATACATTTTGCAGGATTCCACTATGCCCTGATTATCGAAAATAGTCTTTGCAATAAGATTAGATTCGTCGTCAACTTCTACTGAAATTTCTGCGGGCTTGGGAATGAAAACCTGCCGATTTTTAAGGTATTTATCGAGGAACATAAACATATCCGAAGTACATTTGATTCCTATACAGCTGTTACACTGAACGGAATATGCTATTGCACTGTCGGAAGCAAATTGCGTATTAATACGCGAAAAAGTATCGTAAGCTCTGTCATAATCAAACCTTGAATCGTTTGTGGAGCAGAGCAAAAGAACGGGACAGCTAACATACGGAGCGTATGCCTGCGAATCTATTCCGGCAATAAACCGATATCTTTCCTCATTGAGATCGGGCTCTATCGAAACATATTTACTGATTCCCGAATAAGCTCTCCAACCGGCGGCGCATACGGGTATAATACATTCGAACTTCTCAGCAACGCCCAGCTTCCAAGCTATCTCGCCGCCGTCACGAAGTCCCACTACGGCAATTTCATCTTTTCCGCTGCGTTCTACGGCATATTTTTTTGCATAGACTCCGAGGGCAACCCATTCATACCAACTGGTTTCCACCGCGCTGTCGTCAACATATTCGTATCTTCTTCCGCTCTTCGCAAAATTAGCGTATCCTATGTTTTCCGGATAATGAGTATAGAAGTCGCACCCCTCCCATTCTCCGCGATAATCCACCATAAGCGCAGTGTAGCCATGCTCAACGAAAAGTTTCAAAAGTCCCTTGTTTATAGTGTCTTTGCTGTCCGGAAAAATTATGACGGTTTCCTCTGCCGGAGTCTTTTTATCATAGGCGTAACTTGCCGCAATAAGTACCCTGCCTTCTCCGGTATCGCGCCCACTGAAATTTACGCGCTCGAAAACGATTCCGTCTTCCTCTTCGGATGAAATCACGGAGGAATCGGTGCTTAAAGAAGGGCTAAATGATTCCCAAAGAGATAATGGCGTCAATATGTTAGGCATTTTAACTCCTCAACAACTCGTCTGCACGGTAGACCCGTGGCTCTCGGTTGCTTTTTGTACAATAATTTTATTATCTATTCTGTGTTTAAGTTCCTCAACGTGACTGATAACGCCAATCGTAAACCGCGAACTTTTCAACTTTTCAAGCGCAGTCATAACCGTATCGAGCAGAGCGCCGTCAAGCGTGCCAAATCCCTCGTCAAGGAAAAAGAATTCAATCGACTTCAACGAACTTGCGCAAATGGTCTGCGAAAGCGCCAAAGCAAGCGAGAGAGAAACAAGAAAAGTCTCTCCTCCCGACAGCGTATTTACTCCGCGAAGATTGCCGCAATCGAAATTATCGCCGATATTGAAGTTGTTCTCTTTATAAGTAAGAAAATACCTGCCGTCCGTCAATTTCAAAAGAGTATTTGATGCCATTGAAGAAATATCGCACAGATACTCATTTGCTATAAACTCCAAAAATCTGTTGTTTCTCGTAACTTCTTTCAGCTGCGAAACAAGATTTTTCTCTTTTTCCACCGACCGGAATTGTTTCAAGAGTTCTTTTTTCTCGTCGAGCTTTATCTTTGTCTCTTCAATTCTCGAATCGAGAACGGCCAATTCTTTCAAAAGTTCGCTTCTCGCATTCTCGGCAAATTCTTTTCTATTCCGCGCTTCTTCCAAAGCCTCTTCGGAAACCGTTTCGATACCTTCGACTGATTTGAGTTCGTCATATCGCGCGGATATCGCCGCAAAATTATCGTCAAACTCTTTCAAAGCGCGTTCGGCGTCGGCATATGCGGAAAACTTTTCCGCAAGCGCCTTACATTCGTCTATATCATGAAAACCGGATGATTTGATAAGTTTTTCAAGACGAACCGTATTCTCGTCTTTTCTCGCTTTCAAAGCTTCTCTTTCAGCCGCGTTTCTTTCAAAAGCGATATTTATCCTATTTGATTCCTCTCTGCAATTTTCCGCGTCGAGATTTAATTTTCCGAATTCTTCTTTGAGATTTTTCAGAGCAAGAGAATTCGCCCTCTCCGCTTCGGCATAATCTCGGCAGTTCTCCCCGAAGACCCGAGAAAGTTCAGAAGCCAACTCGTCGTAACTCTTTCGCAGAACTACTCCGTCTTTTTTAAGAGTAGCGAGGACGTTCGCATTTAGTTTCAAACGGCTCTCCGCCTCGCTCAATTTTAAAGATATTTCACGAAGTTTCTCGGCGTTCTTCTCCCTGTCTTTGATGGCTTTTTGAAGTATATCAAACTGCAAACTGGCATTTTCGAGTTTAAAATCTTTTACGTCGTATACTCGCTGTTTATACAGAGCAACCTGTTCTTTGACTTCGTCTTTTATAAACTTATAAAGTTCCGATCCGTCGTCATATGGTTCGAGCCGCACGCCGAGTTCTGAAAAATATTCGAGCGAATTAACGTATTCCGACCGCAAGACCGCGCCTTTGAATTCCACGTTTACAAAAGTGTCGAGGTCATCGCTTTTATAGCCGCCGATAAGTTTTTCAAGCTCTGCGATTTGAGCTCTGAATTTTTCCGCTTCCGAATTTATTTGAGCAGAACTCTTCTCTGCTTCTTTGTATTCTTCGCGCTTTTTTTCAAGCTCTCTGCCGAGTTCAATTAGCTTCTCCGGCTTCCCCTCGCATGTCTGATATTTCGCCGAAAGTTTTGTGAGTTCGTCTATTCTTTTTTCGAAATCACCGTCTTTTAGTCTTTTTTCTATTATCTGCGATTTTTTGGAAACTTCCTCGGCTTTCACTTTAAGAGAATTATAATCGTCCGAATTTGCCTTTATTTGTTTCTCCGTATCCCCGATAATTTCTTCACAGGCGACTGCCTCGCGGCAAATCGGCAAAACCGAAATTTCTTTGCGGAGCTCCTCCATTGCCGATTTCTTTTCGTTCAAGGCGGCAAGTTTTTGCTCCACCGAAGCAGCCTCTATTTTCTTTTCATACAAAAATTTCAATTTGTCGAAATTCTTCGACTCGTCCGCTGAAACTTTTGATAACTCTTCGAGCCTTATTCCTCCGGCTTGCCGGCGGTCACTTAATGTCTCAATAGATTTTTCGTCTATATCGGTATAACCCGACAAAGCTCCCGTCAACGTGGCGTACTCGCCGTCGATTTTACTTTCACGCTCATTGATCTTTTCTTTAAGTTTGTCGCCGTATTTGGAAAGCGAAAAAAGTCTCTCTATGAGCGCAAGTCTCTCGCGAGGCGCGGATTTGACAAATTGAGCGAACTCTCCCTGCGGCAGAGCTATGCACTTACGGAAATCCTCCGCTTCTACGCCGAGTATTTCTATTATCTTCTTTTCAACTTCCTGAGTCTTTTCGGCAATGCAAATTCCGTCTTCGTATAAAAGCGCTTTATGCGTACCGTTTTTATCTTTTTTAATGGAGCGCTCAATGTAATAAGTTCTGCGCTTACCGCCGTTTATTATGTCGAAAGTGAACTTAACGCTTGCGGAATAGCAACGGTAGTTAATTATATCCGTCTTTTCCTTACTGCGCTCCACTTTTCCGTAAAGAGCAAAATTTATACAGTCGAGAATAGTACTCTTGCCGCTGCCGGTATCTCCGAATATACCGAATATACCGCTCTTTATCAAACTTTCAAAGTCTATTATTGTATGCTCGGAAAAACTGTTTATTCCCTCAAATTCAAGTTTTAGCGGTCTCATTCTTCCTCCGTCATGGAAAGAAACAATCCGAGCAATTCCTTTGGAGCGTCAGCACCGTATCGCGATTTATAATACTCGGAAAAGAGCTGCGAAGCGCTTTTGTTTTTATTGGATTGCCGACCGAAATCGATCTCCGCATTAAGAATTTCCGCTTTTAGCGATACAAGATTGGACTGCGCATGCAACAAAGAGCTTTCGGCGGAAGTCAACGGAGCGGACAAATTCAAAGTAAGTTCCACATAACTTTCGGGATATTTCTCCACTAAACCTATACCCGTTTCAACGTCGTTAGCCTGTAACCTCAATAGTTTTCTGGTGCTCTTTATTTCAATCTGTTTGAAATCGTTTATACCTGACTCGTTCAAATCAAATACGTTTACAGATTTGACTGAACCGCTTTCGTCGAACGAAAACTGCATGGGAGCGCCGCAATAATATGCGTTTTTGCCTAATTTCTGTCTCCTATGCAGGTGTCCGAGCGCCGAATATGTACATTCGGGAAGCATTTCGACGGGAACGGCTCTCGCACCGCCCAAATCTATTTCACGTTCGCTGTCGCTTACCTTCCCTCCGGCAACGAATATATGAGATAAGAATACGGAAGGCAAATTATCAGTATTTCCGCGGTTGCCGTAATTTATCCAACGGGACATTTTGTCTTTGAAGGTTTCATCCGATTTGCCCTCTTTAAATCTTGCCTCATTGGGATACGGCAACGTATTGAAGTACACCTTTTCGCCCTTTTGATTGGAAAAAATAACATAGCCGCTGTCGGAAACTATGGGATATGCTCTGCCGACATTGTTCTGTTTGACGGGCTGCAATTTGACGGGCTGTAAATCGTTGCCCACAATATAAATCCCCAATTCTTCGGCAATAGCCGAAGCCGCGGTGAGACGCACATAATCGTCGTGATTTCCGCTTATAACAAGCACTGCGGACAACTCCGCTATATCTTTTATTCCGCAATAAAAAATCTGCTCTGCTTCCGCAGATGGAGTATAAGAATCAAACACGTCTCCGGCAATTATAACGAGCTCAACCTGTTCGTCCGCGCATATAGAACATATCTCTTTGAGAACGGCGCGATATTCGTCATACCGATCTTTGCCTATAAGTTTTTTACCGATATGCAAATCGGAGGTGTGCAGAATTTTCATACTTTCAAGAAAAATTTACGGCAAAATCAACAAATGGTGTTGATTTTTTTAAAACGGGCTTATATAATATAATTTACTTGCTGTAAATGCTATTCCGAATTTTCACTATTATATACTATTCGCAAGAATAAATCAAGCGGAAAAGAACAGGAGTTTATAAAAATGCCCTTTATTTCGGTTTCCGAAGATATTGCCAAAAAAGCGTTTACTTACGTCGAAAACAAGTTTATAACGAAATATTTGCCCGTCTTGGAGCCCATGGCAGTCAAGATTTATATCTATGCACTCTATCTTGGGCAAAACGGCCGTTCTTCGTTTACGCTGTCGGATTTCGCCCAAAGTTTACAGCTCGCGGAAGACGATGTAAAAAATTACTTCGAATATCTCGAAGAATTCGAATTGGTATCCGTCACCTCCGTTCTCCCCTTCGAAGTGAAAATTCTCGACGCGGAAAACGTTGTGGGTACGCCAAAAAAATTCAAACCGGAAAAATATTCGGACTTTACCAAAGCCGTTCAGAACGTTTTAAAAGGAAGAATGATTTCGCCTAACGAATTCAGAGAGTACTTCTATCTACTCGAAGAGTACGGTTTTGAACAAAATGCTTTGGTAATGATAATCAATTACTGCGTAAATCTGAAAGGCGACGACATAAGATTTGCTTACATAAAAAAAGTCGCAAAGACATTTGCGGACGAAGGAATAATCACGGCAAAAAAAGTAGACGAAAAACTTTCCGCATACACTTCTGTGACTCCCACTCTTTTACAACTTTTCAATGCGGTGGGAATCAGGAAAACTCCCGATATCGACGACGATAAACTGTACAGAAAATGGACCGTTGAACTCGGCTTCGAATATTCCGCGATTTCTGCCGCGGCAAAATTTTTCAAAGCGAAAACAACGGAAAAAATCGACGCTGCACTCGAAGAACTTTATAAAAACCATAAATACGACATTAAGGAAATCGAGGACTACTGCAACACAAAAAATTCTGTTTACAATCTTACATTCGATATTGCCAAAAATCTCGGCGTATACATGCAAAATCCGACCCCATATGTCGAAAACTATGTAAATATATGGTGTGATTACGGTTTTTCGTTCGACAGTTTAAAGCAACTTTCGGTTTATTGTTTCAAAAACGGCAAGAACTCTTTCGAGGACATGAATTCACTGATTCAGAACTTATTCGATAACGGAATTATTGCAGACGTAAGCGTAAACGGATATATAACTGATAGAATATCCGAAGATAAACTTTTAAAAGAAATACTCTCCGCTTGCGGCCTGACGAGGAAGGTCGTAGATTGGGACAGGCAGTCTCTTTCTCGCTGGCGCAGTTGGAACTTCGGCGACGATATGCTGTTCGAGGCTGCCAAGCTCTCCTCGGGGAAGTCAAATCCCATGGCCTACATGAACGGTATTCTCTCCGCTTGGAAATCCGAAGGTATCTTCACCGTAGACAAAATAACTTCTAACACTTCCTCTATAAAGCAAAACGGCACCGACCCGAGAGTCGAACGCGCGGAAATAGAGCGTCATTACTTTGAATTGCGACAGGCCGCCGAAGCGCGCGCAGAACGTGCCGTCGCAAGAGCGACAGAGGATGAAATTTACGGCAAATTGCGTGCGGAATTGAACAACCTGTCAATCGAACTTGCATTTGCGGAAATACGAGACCCCGATAAGGCAAAAATGATTTCCGAAAAAATAGACGAATATGAAAAGAAAGCAGATATGCGATTGAAGGAACTTAAAATAGACAAATCTGAATTTATACCTAAATACAGTTGCAATATATGCAACGATACCGGTTATGACAAGAACGGCAATCCATGCGAATGTTTAAACAGATTTATCGCCTCATTAAAATCCTGAAATATTCTGCAAATTTTATTTTTAGTTTTAAATATTATATATACGCGGCGGATCAATAAATCCGCCGCGTATATATTTGAAAGGAAGTAGATTGGGTATTCTTATTATTCGAGCGATTCCAGCAGAAGTTTGTCCGCAACCAATGCAATAAACTCACTGTTCGTCGGCCGCTCGCTGCCTATATATACTTTGGCCCCGAAAATGGAACTGACGGCGTCCGTCCTCCCCTTATTCCAAGCCACTTCAATGGCATGCCTTATTGCACGTTCCACTTTGCTTGCGGAAGTCTGGAATTTTTCGCCAATTCTCGGATAGAGCTCCTTTGTCACACGGTTTATTATGCTCTGATCCTCCACCGTCATTTTTATTCCTTCGCGAAGATATTTATAGCCTTTTATATGCGGAGGAACTCCTATTGTTACGAATATGTTACTTATCTTTTCGTCAAGAGAGTTTATCTTGCGCCTGTCCCGCACGTTCGTGCCTATTTTGTAATCGACTGTGCGCTCGCTTGACAAATCTCTTATTCTGTCGAAAACCGTTTCAACGTCTACCGGCTTCACAAGATAATAGACCGCTCCGCTCTCTATGGCGGAATTCACTATCTTATCTTCGAGATAACTCCCTATTGCAATCGGCATGCAGGAAAGATTGGAACTTTTGATATATTTAAGAACGCTTAATCCGTCTTTACCGCTCAAAACAAGATCTACGATAGCCACGTCGGGTTTATTATGTTTTAACAGATCTATTGCCGTGTTGCCGTTGGAAGTAGCCGCGCATACGGTAAATCCTTCGGTTTTCTCTATGTACTCTTTCAATTCGTTGAGAAATTCCTCGTTATTTTCAAAAATTGCGATATTCGCTGTTTTCATCGATTTTTACCTCATGTTTTTTGATGTACAACAGCATTATATCGCTTAATTTTAAAAATGTAAAGGAATTTTGTAAAATATTAAAAAATATATTTTAAATTTTTTACAATATTTTGTCTAATTTTGTACAATTATGTAGATTTTTTAAGTAATCATATCAATATATTCATCGTAGGTGACGGTTTTATCGAAAACTTTGGTACCGTTTATCTCGATAATCCTGTTTGCCACCGTATTCATGAGCTCCTGATCGTGGGAAGTAAAGAGCATACAGCCTTTGAAACTCTTCATTCCGTTATTAAGGGCCGTTATCGACTCCAAATCGAGATGGTTTGTAGGCTCGTCGAAAATAAGGAAGTTCCCTCCCTCCAACATCATTTTTGCAAGCATGCAGCGCACTTTTTCGCCGCCCGATAGAACCTTTGCCTGTTTCAACGCCTCCTCGCCGGAGAAAAGCATTCTACCGAGCCAACCGCGCAAATATTCTTCATAGTGGTCTTTCGAAAACTGCGACAGCCAATCCACAAGCGAATACTCACAACCCTGAAAATATTCGTTGTTGTTTTCGGGGAAATACGACAATGATATAGTTTTACCCCACTTCACGGTGCCGGCGTCGGGCTCGGCTTTCCCAGTAAGGATATCATAGAGCATAGAAACAGTCGTACTCTTATCGGATACTATGCCTATTTTTTCATCCTTTTGCACAGTAAACGAAACATTTTCGAAATAACCTTTTTTTGTCAGTCCTTCGACCATAAGGATATCGTTGCCAATCTCCTTTTCGAATTTGAAATCGATATATGGATATTTACGAAGGGACGGCTTAAAATCAGCTATTGTAAGTTTTTCCAACTCCTTTTTACGTGAAGTGGCCTGTCTCGACTTCGACGCGTTTGCGGCAAATCTCGCTATGAATTCCTGCAATTCTTTTGCGCGTTGTTCATTCTTTTTGTTTTGGTCGCGTTGCTGACGCGCAATCAACTGACTTGTTTCATACCAAAAATCATAGTTGCCGAGCACCATATTGATTTTACCGTAATCCACATCACATATATGCGTGCATACTTTATTTAAAAAATGGCGGTTATGCGAAACTATTATTATCGTATTTTCGAAATCAAGCAAATAATTTTCCAGCCAACGCGTAGTTTTGATATCGAGGTTGTTTGTGGGCTCGTCCAACAGCAAAATATCGGGATTGCCGAAAAGAGCCTGCGCAAGAAGCACCTTGATTTTAAGTTTAGCGTCAATGTCGCGCATCATTTTATTATGAAAATCTTCGGGGATATCCAGCGCATTCAGCAACGTCTGCGCCTCGTACTCTGCGTCCCAACCTCCGAGTTCGGCAAATTCACTTTCAAGTTCACTTGCCCTGACCCCATCCTCTTCGGAAAAATCAGATTTAGCGTAGAGAGCGTCTTTTTCATCCATAATGTCCACCAGACGCTTATGTCCGAGCATAACCGCACGAAGAACGGTAACGTTGTCAAAGGCGTTCTGGTTCTGTTGAAGAACTGACATTCTCTCCGTTTTATCAATGGACACGTCGCCTTTGTTAGGTTCTATTTCTCCGCTCAAAACCTTTAAAAAAGTGGATTTCCCCGCGCCGTTGGCGCCTATAATTCCATAGCAATTTCCCTTCGTAAATTTTAAATTTACGTCTTCGAAAAGTTTTTTGCTGCCGTATTGCAAAGATACGTTATTGACTTGAAGCATATAAACTCCTTTATGATTTTCAAAAAAATTATACTGCAAATTGACTGTTGTACAACTTACGATAAAAGCCGTCCCTATCGAGAAGTTCGGCATGCGTTCCGCTCTCGATAATCTTCCCGTCCTTCATGACAAGAATCAAATCAGCCTCCTGAATGGTTGAAAGCCTGTGCGCCACAATAAAACTTGTTCTCCCAGACATCAGTTTTGCAAAAGCGTCCTGAATCCTCTTCTCCGTACGCGTATCTATGGATGAGGTAGCCTCGTCGAGAATAAGCATCGGAGGAAGCGACAGCATGATTCGGGTTATGCAAAGAAGTTGCTTTTGCCCCTGCGAGAGATTGCCGCCGTCCTCTGCAATTACCGTATCGTAACCGTCGGACAACTGCATTATGAAATTATGAGAATGTGCGGCTTTTGCCGCAGCAATCATTTCGTCGTCGGAAGCGTCGGGTCTGCCCATGAGAATATTTTCGCGCACAGTGCCCGTTTTAAGCCAAGTATCCTGCAAAACCATTCCGTAATTCGAGCGCAGAGATTTTCTCGTAACTTTGTTTATATCGTTTCCGTCAACGGAAATTACACCGGAAGCCGGCTCGTAAAACCTCATTAAAAGATTTATGAGAGTTGTCTTACCGCAACCGGTCGGACCTACTATTGCGATTCTCTGACCGGCATTTACGTCAATATTGAGATTCTCAATCAACTTTTTATCGGAGCTGTAAGAAAAACTGACGTCATTAAAATTGACATTGCCTTCAACGTTTTGCAAAGTAATTGCATCGTTACCGTCCGGAACTTCGGTGGGTTCGTCTATTATCTCATATATTCTACCGGCGCAGGCTATGGCGTTCTGCAACTCGGTAACCACTCCTGAAATTTCGTTAAACGGCTTTGTGTACTGATTGGCATATGCAAGCAAACTTGTGAGCACTCCCACCGAAAACGCAAAAGGCAACGGCGTTTCGAAAACCAGCATAAGCGCGCCTGCAAGCGCAACCATGGCGTAAACTATTGCGTTAATGAATCTCGTCGTCGGATTGACAAGCGAAGAGAAAAATATGGATTTCAACGAAACTTTCGTTAGTCTCCCGTTGATTTCGTCGAATTTTTCAAGATTCTCGTCCTCATGCGAAAATGCCTGCACGACTTTCAGATTGCCTATCATTTCATCGATAAAAGCCGTCTGTTCGCCACGGACTTCGGAAGTCTTTCTGAACATATTGTACGTTCTCGAAGCGATAAAACGGGCAACAAACAACGACAAAGGAGTTATAACCACTACTACGAGAGCGATAACCCAGTTAATTACAAGCATTATTACCAATGTGCCCAAAATAGTTAAAACACCCGTAAATAGTTGCGTAAATCCCATGAGCAATCCGTCTGCAAACTGGTCGACGTCGGCAATGGCCCTGCCTACAATATCTCCGTAAGGATGCGAATCGATAAATTTCAAAGGCAGTCGCTGGATATTCCTGAAAGATTCTTCCCTTATATCTTTTACAACATTATAAGTTATACGATTGTTTATTTCACTCATCAACCATTGAGAAAGACAAGTTATTCCGATTATTACAGCAATTATTATAAAAAGTCTGAATATGGAGCTAAAATCGATATTTCCGCCGTCCACAATCAAATCGACTATCTGACCGAAAAACACCGGAACAGCAAGCGTGCCTGCAACCGTAACAAGAGCAAACAATATAGTAAGAAAGACAGAAATTTTATATTTTTTTAATTGTTTCAAAATTCGTTTCAGCACGCTTTTGCGGTTGGATGCAGACATGTCAAGCCCCCTCCTTTGCGTACTGCGAATAATGTATCTCGCGGTAAAGCTCGCATTTGTTCAATAGCTCGTCATGCGTGCCTATTCCTACGATTTTACCGGCGTCGAGAACAACTATTTTATCGGCGTGTCTGATTGACGAGGTTCTTTGCGATACTATAAACACCGTCGGGTCATAGTCGAGATGTTTTAGCGCGGAGCGCAGATTTGCGTCGGTCGCATAATCAAGCGCTGAGGCACTGTCGTCCAATATAAGTATTTCGGGTTTTTTGACAAGAGCCCTTGCTATCGTAAGTCTTTGGCGTTGACCGCCGGAAAAGTTTCGCCCGTCCTGCTCCACGACTTCGTCAAGGCCGTTCTCTTTGGAAGAAATGACGTCTGCCGCCTGAGCCTTTTCAATTGCTTCCATTATCTCTTCGTCGGTGGCGATTTCATTGCCCCATTTCATATTTTCTCTTATTGTTCCCTTAAAAAGCACAGCATGTTGAGGAACTACTCCGCAACGCGAACGCAAACTCTCATCCCCTATGGCGTTGACGTTTTCACCGTCTATAATCACTTCGCCCGATACCGCGTCATAAAAGTGAGGAATCAGATTTACAAGCGTAGTTTTGCCAGCTCCTGTTCCGCCTATTATTCCGACAGTCTGTCCCTTTGCAACAGAAAATGTTATATCGTCGAGAGCGTTCATGGAGGCATTACCGTAATTTACGCATACGTTATTGAATTGAATATAATCTCCGTCTATCTTCTCTTTTGAATTTCTGACGACGAGAGAAGATTGCATTCCGAGAATTTCGGCAATCCTTCCGGCGCTCGCAAACGATTTGGTAACTGTTATTATGAGGTTGGCGAGTTTTATAAGTTCAATGAGAATCTGCGACATATAATTGTAGAGAGCAACAACCATGCCCTGCGTAAGAATGGATTCTTCTACCCGTATGGCTCCGACATACAACAGCACTATTATCGCAACATTGATTACCGCATAGGTCAAGGGATTCATTAAAGCGGAAATTCTGCCCACGAAAAGTTGAGATTTTTTCAAATCAACGTTTTTCCTGTCAAATTCTTCAACCTCATCTTCTTCCTTGCAAAACGCACGTAAAACTCGTGCGCCAGTAAGAGTCTCGCGAGTGGCCGTTGTAACCTTATCGAGCTTGCTCTGCGATTTTTTATACAGCGGAATACTGACAAGCATTATAGTAAATACTATTGCGCACAACACGGCTATGGAAACAGCAAATACCGTTCCGGCATATATATCGATCACAAACGCCATTATCATTGCGCCGAAAACAATAAACGGCGAACGCATAAACAGCCGCAGTACAAGATTTACTCCCGACTGAATCTGGTTCACATCGCTTGTCATTCTTGTAATCATCCGAGGCGTGCCCAATGAATCAATCTGACTGTATGAAAGCGACTGCATTTTACGGAACAGATCATGCCGAAGCTCCTTTGCAAAGCCGACGGCGGCACATGCGGCAAAATACTGTGCAGCAACCGCAGCGACCAGACCGACAAGCCCCAGAGCCACCAAAATAACGCAAGCGACTATAATGTATTCGGCACCCACACCCTCTTTAACGCCGTTATCGATTATAGCCGCCACAATTATAGGCACAAACAGTTCGAAACACGCTTCCAAAAGTTTGAAAAGAGGCGCGAGAACAGACTGAATTTTGTAATTTTTAATGTATTTTAAAAGTTTGCCCATTCCAAAGCATTATAACATTTGTAATACAAAAAAGCAAATTTTTACAAATGTGTTTGCAATTAATATTAATATTTGCTACAATTCAGTTATGAGTTATTGCGTATATCTTAAAAAGAACGAAGAAGCACGTATAGTCTTTGGCCACAGTTGGGTCTATGCCAATGAAGTTTCGAGAATAGAAGGCAAGGACAAAAACGGAAGTCTGGCGTCGGTTTATTCTTTCGACGGCAGATTTATAGGCAAGGGTTACATAAATCATGCCTCCAAAATACTTGTGAGAATATTTATCCGCGGCGAGGGACTCGACGACAAGACGTTTTACCTCGAAAAAATAAAAAATGCGGACGATTATCGTAAAAATTTGGGCTACACCAACTGTTACCGAATGGTTTTTGCCGAGTCCGACGGCTTGCCGGCTCTTATCATAGACAAATACGGCGACTATCTCGTCATGCAATGTCTATCTCTCGGAATCGATATAAGAAAGCAAATGATATGCGAATGTCTCGTAGAACTCTTCCAACCAAAGGGCATCTATGAACGGAGCGACGTTGCAGTCAGAAAAAAAGAGGGTCTCCCCGAGACAAAAGGCACGCTCTACGGCGAAGTGCCGGATTATTGCGAAATCTGCGAAAACGGAATCAAAATGCTTGTAGACGTTAAAAACGGACAAAAGACCGGATACTTTCTCGATCAAAAGGAGAATCGTCTCGCGGCAAGGCGGTATGCGCACGGGGAAGTTCTCGATTGTTTTTGCAACAGCGGAGGATTTTCTTTGAACTCTGCTCTTTCCGCCGACAGAGTGATTGCATGCGATATCTCGCAACTCGCCCTTAAAAATGTTTCCGACAATGCAAAGCTGAACGGCTTCGAAAATATACAAACGCAGTGCGGAGACGCTTTTGAAATTCTGCGTAATTACAGACGCGAAAAACGTCAATTCGATACGGTTATTCTTGACCCTCCCGCATTCTGCAAAACGGCTGACGAAATTAAAGACGCCTACCGCGGATACAAGGATATAAATCTCACAGCGATGAAAATCGTAAAAAGCGGAGGTTTCCTTATCACCTGTTCATGTTCGCATTATATGTCGTCCGTACTGTTTGAAAAGATGCTGCGAGAGGCCGCAAGGGAAAGCGGCAGATATGTTAGATTCGTTGAAATCAAATCGCAGTCGCCCGACCATCCGGCCACGCTCTGTGCGGAGGAAACGAGCTATCTGAAATTCTACGTTTTAAATATAATCTGACGAAAATCATGTATTTATGTGTAACATAGTACTTTGCAAACAGCCTAAACACGCAAAAACCGCGGTTTTACCGCGGTTTTTTATTTATCTATAAATTTAAACGCTACTCATTTCTTCGGAGAAATTTTACAGAGTCCACCCATATATTTACGCAAAGGTTCCGGAATAAATACGCTTCCGTCTGCTTGAAGATGATTTTCAAGGAATGCAATGAGCATTCTCGGAGGAGCGACTACGGTATTGTTCAAAGTATGCGCAAATTCATTTTTACCTGTTTTTTCGTTTTTAAATCTTATTCCGAGACGGCGAGCCTGTGCGTCCGTTAAATTGGAACAGCTACCCACCTCGAAGTACTTGCCCTGTCTGGGGCTCCACGCCTCCACGTCGCAACTCTTGTATTTCAAATCGGCAAGGTCGCCGGAACAGCAAATAAGCTGTCTTACGGGGATTTCCATTGATACAAAAAGTTCAACAGTATAACGCCACATCTTTTCGTACCATTCGTCGCTCTCTTCGGGCTTGCATATTACTATCATCTCTTGCTTTTCGAATTGATGAATACGATAGATTCCACGCTCCTCTATACCGTGCGCCCCCTTCTCTTTTCTGAAACAGGGTGAATACGAAGTGAGCGTCAAAGGCAGTTGACTTTCAGGTATTGTCTGCCCCATAAATCTGCCGATCATAGAGTGCTCCGACGTACCGATCAAATACAGGTCCTCGCCCTCTATTTTATACATCATGCCTTCCATTTCTTCAAAAGACATTACTCCCGAAACGACTTCGCTCCTGATCATAAACGGAGGTATGCAATACGTAAAGCCTTTATCAATCATAAAGTCTCTCGCATAGGTTATGACCGCGGAATGCAGACGGGCAATATCTCCCGTAAGATAGTAAAAACCGTTGCCGCTTGTGCGCCGAGCGCTGTCGAGGTCTATTCCGCCGAGTTTTTCGAGTATATCGAGATGATAAGGTACCTCAAACGGCTTGTCCGCAGCCTTTAAAAATACCTCGCCCTGAACGTTCTCGCTGTCATCTTTGCCTATGGGAACATCGTCGGCAATCATATTCGGAATAGCGCATAGTACTTTCTTCAAAGAAAGCTCTATTTCCGCACTCTCTTTCTCAATCTCCGCAACGCGGTCATTATTTTCCTTCGACGCCGCTTTTGCCTTTTCCGCTTCGTCCTTTTTGCCCTCGCGCATCAAAGAACCTATTTCCTTGGCAATGCGATTTCGGTCGGCGCGGCGCCTGTCGCCCTCCTGTTGAAGTTCACGACGTTTCTTATCGAGAGAAAGAACTTCATCTACAAGCGGAAGTTTATGGTGCTGAAACTTCTTTTTGATATTTTCCCGAACGGCTTCGGGATTTTCACGTATGAAATTTATGTCTAACATACTTCAATTATAATTCAAATATTTTGTAAATGCAATTAATTTATTCTTAATATCTTGAAAAACGCTATTTTTTATGTTATAATATAGTTTGAAATTTTTTGTGATATAATATAGTTTAAAGGTTATGAGTAAGATATTTTTCAAAAGTCAGAGCAAAGACTCCGACAAGCAAAAAGAAAATGCGAAAGTTTCCGATGAGACTGCGGCAACGACCGACAGTATTCAGACTACAATGTTCCCATCGGAAGAATACCCTTCGGAAGATACTTCCGAACAGAGTGCGGTAGACAAGAAAAAACTGTTGAAATATTTCAAGCGGCATCCTAAAAAGGAAGCCAACATGAAGGTTGACAGGTTTTCTCCCAAACTGAATATGGGTCTTACCGCCGCGCAAGTGGAAACAAGATTCAGTCAATTTCTGTTCAACGAAACGAATAAACAGTACTCTCGTTCATATGCGAGCATATTTATAGGAAATATCTGCACGTTTTTCAACCTACTCTGCCTACTTGCCGGAATTGCTCTGATTCTCGCAAACACGCAGGGCTTCTCAAACTATCTTGTTCTGATAATTACCGCCGCGAACATATCCATAGGCATTATTCAGGAAATACGTTCCAAACGCTCCATAGACAAGCTCGCAATTTTGGCAACCAATTCTGTTAAAGTGATACGCGACGGCGAAGTAATGGAAATTCCGGCCAAAGAAATAGTGCTGGACGATATCATCTTACTTGAAACCGGAAATCAGGTGCCTGCCGACTGTCTGCTTGCCGAAGGCAACGTTGAAGTAAACGAAAGTCTTTTGACAGGTGAAAGCATACCTATCAAAAAGAGCATAGGCGATACGCTTTACGCCGGAAGTTTTATATCAAGCGGAAACGGAAAATTCAGAGTCGAAAAGGTCGGCAAAGAGACATATCTCGAAAAACTGACTGCAAAGGCAAAAAAATATAAGCGTCCCAACTCCGAACTTATGAATTCCACAAAGCTCATAATAAAGGGCATATCCCTTCTTATTATTCCAATCGCGATAGGAAGTTTTCTAATTGCCCTTCACAATACCGGAGCCGACGCCGCTTTTGCTTCCGTCAAAGACTGGATTTTCCCGGCAGAAGTCAATTACGCCATGCAACGAACCTGCACAGTCGTAATAGGTATGATTCCTTCGGGAATGTTGCTTTTGACGTCGATTGCGCTTGCTTGGGGAATTATACGTCTGACAAAGTGCCGTACCCTCGTTCAGGACATGTATTCTCTTGAAATGCTGGCAAGAGTAAACGTTTTGTGCCTTGATAAGACAGGAACCATAACCGACGGCCGCATGAGACTGAACGACACCATAATTTTGAATACAATAGGCGATCTGTCGCTTAACGACATAATGGGCAGCATGCTTGCGAGCCTGCAAGACAACAACCAGACTGCAATAGCTCTGTATAATCATTTCGGATTCAGCGATAAACTCACTCCTATCACCAAAATCCCGTTCTCTTCAAAGCGTAAGCTGTCGGCCGTGACTTTCGACGACGTTGGAACGTTTGTCATGGGCGCACCCGAATTTGTTTTGAAACCCTATCCGGCAAAAGTCGAGAGGATTGTAAAACAATATGCGCAGATGGGGCTCAGGGTAATTGTGGTCGCACATTCTCCGGCTCCTATCGTCTCCGATAAATTGCCGGCAGTTTTAAAACCCGTTGCAATCATTTCGCTCGCAGACAATATCCGCGAAGACGCCGTAAACACTATAAAATGGTTTAAAGAAAACGACGTAAACGTAAAAGTAATTTCCGGCGATAACCCCGTAACCGTTGCCGAGGTCGCAAAGCGCGCGGGCATAGCCGGAGCGGAAAAATTCATATCTTTGGACGGGCTCAACGACAAGGAAGTTGAAAACGTGGCAAATAAATACACTGTCTTCGGAAGAGTTTCTCCCGAACAGAAAGCAATACTTGTCCGCGCAATCAAATCTGCCGGAAATACCGTTGCAATGACCGGAGACGGAGTAAACGACATACTCGCCCTGAAAGAAGCCGATTGCGCCGTATCCGTTGCGTCAGGAAGCGAAGCCGCAAGAAACGTAAGTCACCTCGTACTTATGGATAACAACTTCAATTCGATGCCAAAGGTCGTTGCGGAAGGCAGAAGAGTCATTAATAACATTAAAAACTCCTCCTCTCTATACCTCATGAAGACGCTGTTTACGGCAATGCTTGCAATAATATGCATAGCTCTGGGTCAACCTTATCTCTTTATGCCGCAGAATATGCTTTTGTTGGAGACTGCCATAATTGCCGTTCCCTCTTTCTTCCTATCTCTTCAACCAAATAAAGAGAGAGTCGAGGGCAAATTCATAACGCACGTTATGAGCGAAGCTATAACGGGCGCTTTGACAATGATTATATGCGTAATGTCGATGTATACAACCTATCACATAAATCATTATGTATTCGGCATGGATACGTTCGATAAATTCTATAAACCGATGTGTATGCTCGCCCTCACTTTCTCCGGATTCGTAATGGTTTACAGAACATGCAGGCCTTTGAACGTTTACAGAACAGTACTTTGTCTTGCGGTCTTAACCGTTTGTATAGTGTCGTTCTCCGTTCCGCTAATAACCGACTCTCTGTTCTACACGGGCTGGATGGAACTTGAATGGGATTATGCCTTTATACTTATTGTCGTTGTGGTAATTGAAGCGGCTTTCCCCATCTCCGGCTGGCTGATAAAACTGACCCAGTTGCTTATGCCGTCGTCGGGAGCATCAAAACAGCAATATTCGCAAAAATCCCCGAATAGTCATTAAAATAATTCGGGATAAGTACAATTATTTTATTGTTACAACGGCATGTTTTCATACTTTAAATGAAATTTCAAATTTAAAAAGCGGTCGATTATCGACCGCTTTTATATTTTATATCTATATGATTTTACAATTTAAATTGCCCAATTCCCGTCTTTGAAAATTTGAATTCGCTTACCGTCGCGGCTCACACCCTCTATCGACAAATCCTTACTGCCGATCATAAAATCCACATGAATCATGGAATCGTTTATGCCGGCGGCCTTACATTCCTCCACCGTCATATTTTCATACCCGTTCAGCGTTTCGTTAAATCCCCTGCCTAACGCAAGATGACAGCTCGCATTTTCGTCGAACAATGTATTATAGAACAGAATACCCGTATTGTTTATAGGGCTGTCGTAAGCAATAAGCGCCACTTCTCCGAGTCGGGCTGCTCCCTCGTCCATGGCCACCATTTTTTCGAGTACATCCTGATTTTTCTCGGCATGAACCTCTACAACTCTGCCGTTCTCAAATCTCATCCAGAAGTTTTCGATTAGTTTACCCTGATATGACAGAGGTTTTGTTGCAACGACTTTCCCCTCCGCACGACCTTTCATCGGAGTTGTAAATACTTCCTCACTGGGAATATTGGGGTTAAATATCGCAGATCCGAGAGTCTTTTCGCTGCCCCCCACGAATTTTCCGCGAGGATTGAGCCAAACCTTGAAATCAGTGCCGTTGGCGCTCTTATATTCCAATTCGGCAAGATTGAAATCGTTTAAAAGTTTGCAGTGATTGGCAAGTTCCGCATTGTGCTTTTCCCAAGCCTCTACGGGATTTCCGTCGACGCGTGAAGTTAAAAGAATTGCTTCCCACAACTTTTCGACAGCTTCCCCGACGGGAATATCAGGGAATATTTTATGAGCCCATTCTTTGCCAGGGACTGCGGCTATGCACCATTGATATTTATTTTCAAGCGCTTCCCTGTACGGCTTGACCAATGGAAATTTATTCATATTTGCCTTTGCTATTTTTTCGCTGTCTGTACCGTTCAATCCGTCCGGATCGTCTGAATCGAGCCATAACATGCAAGGCAATTTATCTACTTTATGCTGCCATTCGGCTTTTTCTATATCCGTCATCTCCGAAAGAGATTCCAAAGTCCTGTAATTATAGTGCAATTTTGCCAAAGGCATATATGCCCACTCCACTTTTACGCGCGAGGCTCCGCGCTTATAACATTCTTCAACAACGGTCATCACAAACTCGGGCTGGTCTAAACCGCAGTTTATTATAACTTCCTGCCCTTTATTGACATTGAGTCCCGTTTTAACAATCAATTCCGCATATTTTTGTAATCTTTCTTTTTGCATATTAAATCCTCATAATAATCCTTTATTTTATTGTAAACTTTTTTACCCCTCTTCAATCGCATATACTTGGTTTTAATCGCCGTTTTTCGGCAAGAGCCGTCAACTTTCGGAAATATTTAGCGAATTTACGAAAATTCCGGCGATGGATTCCACGGATTCCTTACAGTCTCCGTCAAGCCATGCCATGGACACATTAAACAACATTCCGGCATAGAGATAGGGCAAATATGGATTCCTATCCTGATACTCTCTGTCAAACGTGGACACAAACATTTTATTCAGATAATCCAAATATACATATTCGAGCCTTGCTTTTCTTATCAATCTGAAAGGCGTTTTATTCTCTTTAAATGTAGAGAACACGTCGTTTGCAATCATGATATAATCCTCTTTACAGCGCGGATAGAACCTCTGCCCGAACATAAAACCCTTTGTGTTATGTTCAAAGTAATAGTATATCACATCCTCTTTGCGTTTGAAATAGCGATAAAAAGTCGCTCTTCCCACTCCGGCCTTTCTCGCTATATCCGTGACGCTTATCCTTTCAAACTCATATTCGTTCATCAATTTAAACAGAGCCTGAACTATATAATACCTCGAATACTCTTCCGGCGTGTAATCCATGATACAAAACCTCCGCTTTTGTCTTTTTTGCATCGACATTTCGTGCGCATCTGTCTATTCGGTTTTTTCTACGCTTGATATCCGAAACTTCACATGATATGATACACTTGTCTTACGAAAAAGTCAACCTATGCGCGCAAAGGAAACTTGCGTAAGTCGAATATCAATAAGGAGTACATTATGGAAGAAAAAAATTTTATTTCATACGAATACAAGACCGTAATCGTCAAAGCCGCAGAGCAATATAGGGCAACGGATATGTACGAGGCGTTCGGTTGGGAAATCAATTCAACGACGTCGAATATTGCCGGCAAAGTCACTTTATCGATGAAAAGAGACAGAAAACAAAAGCACAAACAGGAGCTTGCAAAATTGGAAAGACAAGCCGAAGACCTTATAGTTACCATTGACAGTTTGCAACGTTCGAAAACTATGGGTGCAAGCATATTCGCCTATATCTTCGGCATTGTTTCGGTGTTGATTCTGGGCGGAGGCATGTGCCTTGTAATGCTCATGGAGAACAGCACGCCGGCCATTGTGATTGGAATCGTTTTGGGCGTAATCGGCATTGCTCTCTGCTGTATTAATTATTTGATATACAGAAAACTTGCGGACAAAAAAATAAGACAGGTCTTGCCGATTATCGATGCAAACGAAGAAAAACTTGCAAATCTTTTGGAACAAGGCAACGATTTATTGTACGCAGAACTTATATAAAAATTCAAAGGAGCCCGACATGAAAAATCCCTTTCGCAAATATGCCGAAATGTCATACGAGCAAAAGACATTAATTAATGCCGCCGTCGGATTATGTTTTTCCACCTTACTGACATGCGGAAAATTGATTATCGGGCTCCTTTTCGATTACAATTTATGCATAGTTGCAGTCTACACGTTTGCTCTGCTCTTTGCCAAATACGAATGTGTAAGCGGCGCAAAATCCGATCGCCCTTTTCAAAAACAAAATTTCATCGTCGCGCTGTTTATTTTAATTTCCAGCATATCATACATAGCGTTTATGGCAAGTTCTTTTTTTACGGTGCGAGAGCATAAATCTCATACAATTTACTATGTTGCTCTTCTCGCATTCATAGCCTTTTGCGAATTTGGTTTCTCAATAGCCGGAATCTTTAAAACAAAAAACAAGGGACATTATTACAGAAATATCAAAATAATAAATTTCTGCTTTGCATTGATTGCCATATTGACTACTCAAATAACCATATTGGACTTTACTTCCACGTACGGAGTGGATTATTTCAATGCCGCTTCGGGAATAGGCGTCGGAGTAATCATAGCTATTTGCGCCGTCTGTATTCTTATAGCGCCGAAAATAGGAATAACTGACAGGGAGCACAACGTATTTAAATTGATTGACAGGTCAAAAAACACTTTGCCCATCGAAAACAACGAAACAATAGTACTTACGCTGTGCGAGAGCTTTGTTTACGGCTCATATTATTACAGCGCCGAAATTCAAAACGATATTTTGGACGGCTACATAGTTTCCGGCAAATCGCTATGGAAAAGAATGCATATCATATTGAAAATTCTATGCTGTATACTCTCCGAAATACTTATTTTCGTATGGCTTATAGGAAGGTTTATCTTTTTTATCCGTTCCGCAAATTTACCGCGGCGGTTGGAAATGAAAATGCTGCAAAACGGATTTGCGAGAATTTGAATCGAACTCGTCTATTAAATTTAAAATCAGGCTGTCCCTTTTGGACAGCCTGATTTTCAGTTGAGACGGAATATCCGTACCCCATTCAAATATGTAAATTACTTTCTTTTTTTATTTTTTATTATTACTATTGCGATATATGCCGCAAACAAAACAAGGCAAGCTCCCAACAATATAACGTACATAGCCCAAACGGGAATCTGTACGCCGCCGGAAAAATTCAAACCGTTGAAATCTCCGCCGAAATGCAGGTTTGCGTCGAAGCCGTCCAAAAGTCCCTCTCTTCCCACCTGAGGCAGTCCGAGTTCGGTAAGTTTATCCACATAACTCGTCATAAAATGATTTCGCATTATACCTACGCTGTAAGTCCCGGGCAGACAGCAGATGAAAGTTCTCATTCCGGAAGCAAACTGCGAAAGCGGCATATACGCTCCGCATATAAATCCGTACATGCTCGATACAAGCGTCGAAATCGCGGAGAGTCCGCCCTGCGAAGAGATAAAGCTCTCGATAATGCCCGAAAGCAGAGTGCCGAACAATACACTGCATAAAATATCCGCAAAAATTTTCATTATATCGATAAACGTGAGACACCATCCTACTATCGCAAGATATACAAGCCCAACAACAAACACAGAAAGTACAACTATCAAGGTTGCAATATAATTTGCAATAAAATAACTGACGGAAAGCGTTGTGCCCTTTACGGGAGTTATCAGAAAATCATTAATCGTATTTTCCATTTTATCACTGACCATAACCGCGTTAGAACATACGGCGACCGTTACCGAACTTACTGCAAGAATGGACGAGAGCAGCCAACTTCCGGCAAGTCCTTCCAAAACTCTCGGCTCCGACAGTTCAAAGCCGCAGCTTTTGAAAATCCCATTGAAACTGTCCATGTATACGCTTCGCAGAAAAGTCACGAACAGCACAAGCAATATCATCGGAGTTATAAGTGAAACGAAGAACAAAAATTTATCTTTGAAATAACATTTTATATTGCGCTTCACGAGCGCGCCGAGTTTTATTAATTCGTTCATATCTAAACCTCCATGATATTCTTTCCCGTGATTTTTAAGAATACCTTGTCCATATTTCCTTTAAGCACCTCAAAATCACTGAAAATTTGCGGATTTTTACAAATTAATTTGGCTATTTCATCCGTCCCCTTGATTTCCACTTCGAGAAAATCGCGTTCCCGATTTAACTTATATGCCATAGATCCGAATAAGCGTTCCGCTTCGTCGAGTTTATCGTAAAAACGTATGAAATCAATGGCGTATTTGTTTTTCAAATCGTGCGGAGTTCCTTCCGCCGCCTTTTTGCCGCCATCTATAATCAATACGTAATCCGCAACGGCCGACTCCTCCATATAATGAGTAGTCAAAAGCACCGTCAGTCCCCTCTCCTTACGGTATTTCTCGATTACTGCCCAAACGGTCTGACGCGTCTTGGGGTCGAGACCGGTAGTCGGCTCGTCCAATATAAGAAGCTGTGGACTGTTAATAAGCGCCCGGGCTATATCGATTCGCCTTTTCTGTCCTCCGGAAAGTTTTATAAGCGGCCTCACCAGAATTTCTTTTAAATCGAGAAGTCTGTCAAGTTCAGATAATCTTTCGTTGAATTCACTGCCGTAAATGCCATACATAGCGGCGCGGCTTTTGAGATTATCGAGCGCGGAAAGACGTTTATCCAGAACGGAATTCTGAAAAACAACTCCAACTTTGCCCTTTATTTTTTCGGGATGCTCGTCGATATCTTCTCCGCAAACCTTAACTATACCGCCGTCGCGCTTTAAAATGCCGCTGATTATGTTTATTGTCGTAGATTTACCGGCTCCGTTTACGCCGAGAAAGGCAAACAGTTCGCCTTCGCGGACGGAAAACGATAGGTCGTCCACTGCTTTCACGTCCTTGAAAGACTTGCACAATTTCTCTATTTCGATAACCATTTATATATTCTCTCCTAAAAGTAAAAGTTTTTGATTCATATACCCAATCTCGTTTTTACGCCGAAGAATTCGTCTGTCAACATGCGCTCTACCGTAATCCAATCCCAATTCAAATATCCTGTTGCGTACATGGTTGCAATACCGTGCACCCATACCCACATATGAGCATGAAGCTCGTGAGCTCTGCTTTCAGACACTCCGCTACGTTCCATAATTTTAAATACCTCGTCGTTAAAACCGGAATCCTCGTCTAATGTTTCGGAACCCGATCTGTCACGCATAAAGAGGTACTTAAAAAACTGCGGTTCATCCTTTGCAAATCGAATATACCCCATGCCCGTCGCCTTGTATTCCGGATACTTGCCGGAAGCTATTTCCTTGCGAAGATATTCATGATATATTTGCACAATCTGCGCCGCTATTTCCTTTTTGAGTTCCGCCATTCCGCCGAAACAGTTGTACACCGGTTGAGTGGAGCAATTACACGCTTTTGCAAGAGAACGCATATTCAGCCCCTCCATCCCATCTTTTTTTACAATTTTAAGGGCATTTTTTAAAATATAAGCTCTTTCAACTACTTTTTTAGCAGGCATATCGCTCCTTTTAAATAACATATGTTATTAATAACGCTTGTTATTTTATAGTAAATAAAAAAGAAAGTCAAGCCATTTATTAAAATATTTCAAAAAAATGATACTATTTCAAAAATTCGAGAGCCCCAAAAGATAATCGGAAGAAATATCGAGCAATTTGCAAAGTTTATAAAGTATATCTACCGACGGCAAATTCTCTCCCTTTTTCCAATTTGTTATATTCCCCTCGGATATCCCGAGAAACTCCGCAATTTGTTTTTGAGTATAGCCGCTGAATTTGATGGCCTCCGCCACTCTCTCTCTGAATAATGATTCCATAATTGAATTCAGTTTAACTGATTTACTTCTTTTTGCTTGACAAATTCAGTTTAACTGAATTATTATATTGTTAAAGGAGAAAAGTTATGAAAAGAAAACTATTGGCATTGATTTTGTTTATCGGTGCAATATTATGTTGCACGCTTGCCCTGTCTGCATGTGGTGGCGATAATAATGAGCCCCACGTTCATGAATGGGGCGAATGGGTAGTTACGGAGGCTCCTACATGTATAAAAGGAGGCAAAGAAACTAGAACATGTAAACTCGACCCCTCTCATGTCGAAACGAGAGACACATGGGATTCGACAGCGCATAAACTAATTCACCATGAAGCACAAGCTGCCACATGCTCGGCAGGCGGTTGGAATGCATACGATGAATGCGAATACTGCGATTATTCTACTCAATACAGTCAATTAATAGAGATTGATCCGGACGCGCATGATTTTGACGGCGGAGATAAATGCAAGATTTGTGGCACTGCCTCTAATTACACTCGCGGATTGGATTTTTCTTACACGGAAGGATCTACCGAATATAGCGTTTGGGTATCGGGCGATAATACTCTTAAAAATGAAACCGAGATAGTTATACCTTGCTCTTACAAAGGCTTGCCGGTAACTACGATAGACTCCTATGCGTTCAACTTATGCTCAAATCTTACTAACGTTATCCTTCCTGACAGCATAACCAATATAGAAGATAAGGCATTTGCCGGCTGTAAAAAACTTAAAAACATGACGTTCGGGAAAAACGTTGCATCCCTCGGAGAAAATATTTTTGAGTCGTGTTATGAACTCGAAAGTATTGAAGTTGACGAAAACAACGCATTATTTTCGAGCGACGAAGAAGGGATTTTATACAATAAAAATAAAACCGCCATATTAAAAGTTCCCCAAACAAAGACGGAAGTAAACATACCAAGCTCTGTTACCGCTATCGGAGCCTATGCCTTCGGCGAATCTCGTATCTGGACTATAACCATACCTGAATCTATTACTACATTAGCTCCGAATTCATTCGCAGACTGCGTAAAATTAGTTCAGGTTATAAACATGTCCGAATTAGAAATTGAAAAAGGTTACGATATCAGTGGGATATCAAATTACGCCGTCGAAGTGTTAAATTCAGACACACAAACACAAACCAAAATCAAAGATAACGGAGATTATAAGTTTTATATCGACGGAGAATATGACGGCGAAAACGAAAAGATTCTGCTGGGATATAACGGCACAGACACAGAATTGAATTTACCGTCAGACGGAAGACCTTACAAAATCAATAGCTATGCTTTTTCGGATAACTCGGGTATTACTAAAATAACAATAAATAACGCAACCGAAATTAAGAACGGAGCGTTTGCCCGTTGCTCGAAACTCGAAGAAGTTTCTATTCCTCAAACCGTAACTCTTATTTCAGTCTCTGCGTTTGACGACTGTATCAGTCTTAAAAATATTTCAGTCTCCGACTCCAACTCAAATTTTTCAAGTCAAGACGGAATTCTGTTCAATAAAAATAAAACCGAGATTATAAGAGTACCCCAAACAAAGACGGAAGTAAATATACCAAGCACCGTAACGACTATCGGAAGGAACGCATTCGAGGATTGTACAACTCTTACGAGTATCACGATACCATCAAGCGTTACTACTATCGATGATTATGCATTCGAGGATTGTACAAATCTTACAAGCATTGTTTTTGATAGCAACAGTACGCTTAAAAGCATAGGCACCGCGGCATTTTACCACTGCGATAATATTACGAGTATAGATATCCCCCAAAGCGTTACCTCAATCAGGGGCTGGGCGTTCTGCTGCAACAAACTCAAAAATATTACAATAGGCGATAATGTTACTTATATAGGCCAAGATACTTTTACTGGCACCGCTTATTTTTCCGATTTAGGTAATTGGCATAACAACGCACTCTATTTAGAAAATTATCTCCTCACAGTAGCCGACCTTACGGATTCCTACACCATTGCAGTCGGCACAAAACTTATAGCTGAAAGTGCATTTTATGGTCGCCGCCTTAAAAGCGTAATAATTCCCGACAGCGTTACTACTATCTGTGAGAGAGCGTTTTATGGTTGCACAAATCTCATGAGCGTAACGATAGGCAACGGCGTTAATTCAATCGGGAGCTGGGCGTTTTATGAATGTATAAGTCTTACGAGCGCTACTTTTCAAAATACACAAGGTTGGAAAGTTGAAGCGCCAGTGTCAGATGCTCTGCATATAACTTTGGGTACTCCCGAAGAAAATGCGATTTATTTAACTCAAACTTATCTCGATTATTCTTGGATTAGAGAAAACTGAATTTTAAAAAACTTAAAATCGGTTCCGCAACAATGCCGCGGAACCGATTTTAAATAATTTAATTCGAGATTAATCTGTAAGCCGAGTTCTGTCGTGTACGGTCATCTATCTAATCTTGCAGTCGCCTGCAAGTTCAAGCGATATTCACGGCGTGCGGCGGACGGGCAATCCTTGCCATTAAAGGCAGCCGCAAACCCAATCTTGCATCGGGTGGGGTTTAATTGGCTTGCTCCGTTACCGGAGCAACGGTGAGCTCTTGCCTCGCCATTCCGCCCTTACCGCGCAAATGCGCGGCGGTATATTTCTGTTCACTTTCCTTGAAGTCGCCTCCACCTGCCGTTAACAGGCACCCTGCCCTTCGATGCTCGGACTTTCCTCACGCTGCTCTCGCAGCCCGCGACCGTATGATTAACTCAAATCACCTACATTTTAACACCTTTTAAAAATTAATCCAACTATTTTTGAGTTGCATATTGATTTTTACATAGATTTCCTTTAAAATATATTGTGTTGGAATATTAAATAAAGGGGTAGAACATGAAAAAAACCAAAATAATATGCACACTCGGTCCGGCAAGCGACAACGAAATAGTTCTTTCGGAAATGATAGATGCCGGAATGAACGTTGCCAGACTTAATTTTTCGCACGGAACACATGAAGAACACGCGCAGAAAATAGCGATGATCAAGCGTTTGAGAGAGCGCAAAAAAGTGCCTCTGCCCATACTGCTTGACACAAAAGGACCCGAATTCAGAATCAAAACTTTTGCTGACGGTAAAATAACTTTAAAAGACGGCGAGCCTTTCACTTTCACTACCGAAGATATAATCGGCGACAAAAACCGCGTTTCCGTCACTTTTGAAGGCCTCTGCGACCAAATGCTCCCCGGAGATAAAATTCTTTTGAACAACGGTCTTATGGTGTTTGAAGTCGTACGCGTGCAAAAGCCCGACGTCGTTTGCAAAACGCTTATAGGCGGTGAACTTTCAAACAGAAAGAGCATGTTTTTCCCCGATAAACAGCTCGAAATGGTATATCTTTCCGAACAGGACAAAGACGATATAAAATTCGGCGTGGAACAGGGCGTGGATTTTATCGCTCTATCTTTCGTTTCGAAAGCACAGGACGTCATCGACGTAAGAAACTGGCTGAAAATGTGCGGTTCTCCCGAAAAAGAGATTGAAATAATAGCCAAAATCGAGAGCCGCGCAGGCGTAAACAACCTTGAAGAGATCTTGGCGGTCTCCGACGGAATAATGGTTGCAAGAGGCGATTTGGGCGTTGAAGTTCCCTTTGAAGAGCTCCCCGGCATTCAGAAAAAGATTATCAATGCCTGCCGTATACGCGGAAAGCGCAGCGTAACGGCTACCGAAATGCTCGAATCCATGATAAAGCAACCTCGACCTACGCGTGCGGAAATTTCGGACGTGGCAAACGCAGTTTACGACGGTTCTTCGGCAATAATGCTGTCCGGCGAAACAGCTGCCGGAGCTTTCCCCGTAGAAGCGGTTCGCGCAATGTCGAAGATAGCTCAACAAGCAGAATCCAACACGAATTACATAGCGCATATCGACGACAGCGAATATCATATAAAGAATCTTTCGGAAGCCCTCTCCCACTCCGCCTGCACCCTTGCGCAAGATATCGACGCAAAAGTAATAGTCGTATGCACCAGAACGGGCGGAACAGCAAGAACCGTTTCAAGATTCCGTCCTATGATTGACATAATTGGCATGACGACAGATGAACATGCTTACAGAAAACTTGCTTTGAGCTGGGGAGTAATACCTGTCATGAGCGAGGAATTCTATTCGGTTGACGTTCTCTTCCACTATGCAAAGCGCGCCGCCATAGACACCGGTCTCGTTCAAAAAGGCGATAAAATAGTTTTGACCGGAGGCACTCCGAACGGAAAGAGCGGAAACAGTAACCTTATAAACGTTGAAACAGTCTGATTCGCAGAACAAAATCAAGCTATATTAAAGGCCTATGCGTCACTACGCATAGGCCTTTTAATCTTCGAGACCGGCAAGGTAATCTATCGATACTCCGAAAAATTTGGCAATAGCTATTAACTTCGAGAGAGTCGGTTCACACTTGCCGAGTTCCCACAAACTTATTATGGATTTCCCGACTTCGAGCTCTTTCGAAAGCTGAATCTGTCCAATCCCCTTTTCAATACGCAACATGCGCAACCTTTCACCGAATTCCTGCATGATTTTATTTTCCCACAAAAATGGGAAAAATACTTGACTTCCCATTATAATGGGAATATAATATTTTTATTATTACTAAGGAGGATAACTCGATGTTTTGTAAGAATTGCGGAAAGGAAATAGCCGACAATGCCGTTGTATGTCCCTTTTGCGGAGTTCAGGTTGCCGAAATCAAGAGAAATGAAGCCGGAAAAACCTGTACGTTGGCAATTATAGGTTTTGTTCTCTCGTTCCTTATATCGATTGCAGGACTTATTTGCAGCATAATTGCGAGAAAAAAGTGTCGCGAAGAAAATCTCGAAGGCGACGGACTTGCGCTTGCCGGAATAATTATAAGCAGCGTTTCAATTATTATTTATTTCGTAGCTTTAATCGGATTAGCTTCATGCGCTGTATTTAGTTAAATATTCCGTGACATTTATCAACGCGTGGAGTAACGCAAAATATTGCGTTACTCCACGCTTTTTTTAAAATTTACAATGCATGATGCTACTCATAGAATTTTGCTTTATATATTTCTCACGATTAAGGCGGCGGCGCATTTTTATGCGCCGCCGCCCCAGAGAGAATATGAAAAAAAATTTGCGTATATGCCTCTTAAATCGAGAACATTATATCTTTTAATTGTGTTTAATTAATGAAAATTGTATGATTTTTCAGTTTTTCATAAATTTTTTCGGCAACTCGTATTCCATCGGCCGCAGAGCTGGTTATCCCACCCGAATAACCCGAGCCTTCGCCGCACGGATAGAGTCCGTCAATCGAAACGCTTTGAAAATCCGCCCTCCTCTCTATTCTTACGGGAGAAGAAAAACGCGTTTCCACGCCCGTGAGAATTGCGTCGGGAGCGTCAAAACCTTTCAGTCTCGTACCCATGTCGGGTATTGCGGCTTTCAAGGCGTCAATTACAATCTTCGGCAAAATTTCATTTAATGGAGCAAAATTTGTACCGGCGGCATAAGTGGGAGAAATTTCCCCGAAATTTTGCGAAATCTTATCCTTTGCAAAATCCTTATAAAGTTGGACCGGAGCCGCATACATTCTTCCGCCTACGTCAAACGCTCTTTGTTCCAACGACCTCTGAAATCTCATTCCGGCAAACAAATCGCTTCCAAAGTCGGAAGAATTCATCTGAACCATTAGTGCGGAATTGGAATTCAACCCGTCTCTCGCATAATCCGACATTCCGTTGACCGTCAATCCGTCCTCCTCGCTTGCAGCCGGAATAACAACTCCGCCCGGACACATACAAAAAGTAAAGACGGTTCTCTCGTGGGCATGACTGACCAATTTGTAATCTGCCGTTGGAAGAAGTTTATAATTTTTGCCGTATTGAGCCAAACCTATTTGCGAAGCGAGGTGCTCTAAACGCACACCCACCGCAAAGTCGCGCGGAGACATTTTTACTCCCGAACGATCCAGCATCTCGAAAGTATCGCGAGCCGAATGACCCAAAGCCAAAACCGCATAATCTGTTTTAAATTCAGTCTGCGCGCCTGTTTTTGTATTTTTCAAAATTAAGGAAGTAAGACGTTTAGCCGAATAATCGTCAGCCTCTCCGAATCCGACAAATTGCGTATTGAAAAGATATTCTCCGCCGTTCGATTCTATAAACTTCCGTATATTCAAGAGTACGCGTTTAAGTCTGTCGCTCCCGATATGAGGTTTATTAAGATATAAAATCTCTTCGGGCGCGCCGAAACGCGCAAAATATTTCAAAACGTCTCGGTTAAAGCCGTCATGCGTCTGCGTATTAAGTTTACCGTCGGAAAAAGTTCCCGCTCCGCCCTCGCCGAACTGAACGTTGGATTGCGGATTGAGTTTATGATTTTTAAAAAAATTACTTGTAGTAACGGAACGCTCCTCCACCCCCTCGCCCCGTTCGATTATCGTAACAGGCACACCGTGTTCGGTGAGGCGCAGAGCGCACATGAGTCCGGCCGGACCGCTGCCTACAATAGCTATACGAGGAGCATTTTCAAGCCTTTCGGGACAAGGTTCGGGTTCATCGGATTGCTTGTCCGTAAATGCAATCGAATACACCCAAAAAATATTGCTCTTATCTCTGGCATCGAGCGACTTTTTCAGAATTTTGAAATATCCGACGGGATTTTTGAGCGTATTTCGCGCTATTTCAAGCAATTTATTTTCAGATTCGCCTATATGAAGTTTAATGTTATCAAGTCTTTTCATTATAATAAATCTTTGATTTTATTGAATCAGCGACAGCAACGGCTCCCATAAACGCCCAATGCAGATTATATCCGCCGCAATCTCCGTCAACATCGAGTATTTCGCCCGAAAAATAAAGATTTTCACACAATTTGCTTTCAAGAGAATATGATATATCCGACATATCGACGCCGCCTTGGGTAACCTGTGCATAATCGAATCCGAGAGTGCCTACAACATTGAGCGTAAAGTGTTTGACGACATGAACAATAGCGGATATAAGGTCGTCATGGAACAAAGTAATATATTCGTTCTCCGCACGTCTTAAAACGGCGCGAGCAATTTGATTATGGAGCAAGCCGCATAGCAAATCGCAATCATAAACGCCTTCTCTTTTGCGCTCCATTAAAACCTTTTTTAAAACTTCTTCGTCGAAATCAGGCAAAAATACAAGATCAAGTTGTCCGCCCTTTTTAGCAAGAACGCTCGACACATAGAATACGGCATTGCCCGATACGCCGTAATCGGTAAAAATTACGTCGCCGCGCGCCGATTTTTCAACGCCGTCCTTCGAAATGGCTTTTGCAAGACAGTCAACCCGTACTCCTCTTAAATTTTTTATATAGGCGGTATCGGTTTTCAGTTGTACAATGGACGGATATAAAGGAGTTATTTTATGCCCGAAATTCTCGGCGAGCACATACGATGATCCATCCGTACCAAACTGCTTCTGCGCTTTTCCGCCCGTGGCGAGCACGACAAAACGTGCCGAAAATTTTTCATTTCCGCAATTAACGGTAAACCCACGCTCGACGGAAGTTACCCGAGTCGAGAGTAAAATATCGACTCCTCTGTCGCGTAATCGTTCGATAAGAATATCTGTCAACGACGAAGCCTGCAAACTCTGCGGATATATCCTGCCTCCGCTGCCGTGCTTATATAGCAACGTACCGAAAATCCTTTCGAAAATCTTTTCAGACGGCTGCGAATTGCCGATTATACTTTTTACTATTTCCGGACTTCCGCTTCTATAATGGATCAAATCCATATCTTCATTTGATATATTGCCTTGACCGTTACCCGTAGCCGACAGCTTTTTCCCCAAGCGGTCGCAAGAATCGATTACAAGAACTTTAAGTTCCGGAGTTTCGGCAAGAATGACGGCGCACGCAAGTCCCGAGGCGCCGCCGCCTATAATTACGACATCATAATTTTTCATCGTTAAAATTATACTTTATGCCGCTCGCCGTGTCAACCTTTAAATTTGCTTAAAATCGAATCAAGCGTTTCGAGATGAAGAATTTCATCCGTACGGATACGCGCTATAATTTCTTTGACCTGCGTATTTTTCAATCGTTTTAACATTTTGTCATATTGACAAATAGCCTGTTTTTCACCTATTATATCATCTTCCAACATAAATTGGAGGCTTCTGGAATAAGATACGTACTTTGCGGAGTAAAAGTCAAAACACGCAGGCGGACAACGGCAATATACAGGAGCGGCTCCTAATGCAAGAATTGTTTTGCCAAGCAGATTGAGATGAAGCATTTCGGCTACGGCTATGGAGACGAGCTTTTCCGCCACATCTTTATAGCCGTAGCTCCCGAAAAAGAAAGAATGATAAATGTACTGCAAAACAGCGTTCAATTCGCCTGTGGACGAAGCATATGCCGGAGAAATCACACGTAGGCTATAAGCATCGTCCGAAACGTCGTCAACAGTAGGAAAAGGTTGGGGCAGAGTTAGAGGTTCTATCATCGAAGGCTCCTTGAACGGTATAATTCAAGATATGATTACACGAAAATTTTGGTGTTTAACTAATGATAAAATTTTGAAAAATAATAGTAAAAACGACAAAAGCCTTGCGATTGATTTATAAATTGATTCCTAATTGTGAATGTTAAAAAAGCGACTTTTTGCATAAAACCTTTTTTGGACGGATTTTATTCAAAAAATAATATTATGTCAAGTTCGTAAAGACCCCTCCTGCTCAAATAAATTTTTGATATTTAATGTCAAGGACCTCTCTCCTATTCATTCGAGCGTTAATTGTTAATGGTAAGAAGATCTACGCCTATATGCTGTTTTTGTTTTTAACCTCATTCAATGTTGATTTTGACCTGTTCTTATGGTATAATTATTTAAACAAGAATTTATCGGAGAGAAACACCATGGATAAAACACAAATATTTCAATTTATATCCGAACAAAAGACGGCGTTTATTGCTTCCGTCAATGAGCAGGGATATCCCGTCATAAGAGCAATGCTTGCCCCTCGCAAGATAGACGGAAATGAAATCTATTTCACTACCAACACCTCGTCCAATAAAATCAAACAATATTTAGCAAATAATAAGGCTTGTATCTATTTTTATAAGCGCGGAAAATTCAAGTATCAGGGCGTTTCCATTATAGGTGAAATGCAAGTTTGCACCGATCAGGCGACAAAAGATGAGATTTGGCGTTTTGGCGATAAAATGTTTTATAAACAAGGCGTAACCGACCCCGATTATTGCGTGTTGAAATTTCGAGGTTTCACAGCCGAATATTATTGCGATTTTAAAACCGAAACGATAGAATTATAAATTTTTAATAAGGTGAATGATTATGCCGTCGAGCACAGAATATTTGAATTTCATTTTGGAGCAATTATCGGACTTAAAGGATATAACATACAAGCCCATGATGGGTGAATTTCTGATTTACTATCGAGGCAAACTTGTCGGTGGCATTTATGACGATAGACTGCTCGTAAAACCCGTAAAATCTGCGATTTCTTATATGCCCCAAGCAGAGTATTCCTTGCCGTATGCAGGAGCAAAGGAAATGCTCAATGTGGACAATGTGGACGATAAACTTTATTTGGCAGGATTGTTTGAGGCAATGTATGAAGACTTGCCTATGCCAAAAACTAAAAAACATTAAGTTTCAATTCGGTGTAATACAAAAAGACGAGGGCGGTTTTGTCCTCGTCTTCTTTATATGTCGCTCATTTGAAATTTATTTTATATTTTTGAAATAATCCTCGCGCAGAATACCGCGTTCCACAATATCGACGCGCTCGCCCGTAGTTGGCAGGCGGAAGAAGTCTCTGCGCTTTCCCTCATAGACGAGCCCACACTTTTCCATGACGTGGGAGGAGCCGATATTTTCCGCCGCATGCTCGCCGTCGATGCGGAAAAATCCCACTTCCTCAAAGCAATAGCGCAGAACTTCGGAAAGAGCCTCCGTCATGATGCCTTTCCCCCACCACGCCTTTCCCATGCAGTAGCCGATCGTACCGCGTTCCTGAAAGTCGTCCGCGCGCAGAACGGCGATGTCACCGATGAGGACATTCCCTTCTTTGAGGACGATCGCCCACTTGTAGCTATGCAGCTCGCCACTCTCACGTTCCCACATTTTGAGAAGAGAACGCGTTACTTCGATGTCCCCGTGCGGCGTCCATGTGAGGTATTTTGTGACGTCGGGGTCGTTCATCCAGTGCGCAAACGCCTCTTCGGCGTCGCTCTCCTTCCACCGGCGAAGGAGTAGCCGCTCCGTTTCAAGAATTTTCGTTCCCTTGTGTTGCATAGTTTCCTTCGTTAAATTCCTATTTAGCGTTCCCATTATATCACAGCCGCACAGAGAAGTCAATCGGTCAAAAAGTGATTTTGGCATTTAGGCGTGAGCTTGTCAAGACAAGACAAGTTCACGCCTAAATGCCATTTTATGTTTTATGTTGATTTTGAAATTGATTTTTTATATATTTTTTGATATAATTACTAAAACAAGCAAATGGAGATACAAATGTTAAAATTAGTTGATATTTTGAAAATCAAAAATGAAGATTACAAAAATTACAAAATTCATTTTGCAACGAGTGCAGACAATAAAAAGGAAGCATATGAAAAGTTTTTAATCAATGAATTTGACGAATGGCAAGCAGAACAAACAAACAAACAAAAATTTTAATCGTGAATATGTCATATCATTAATTTATTACGAAAAAGATATTTGGCTCTTTGGCGGCGTTTATAAAGTTAATAATCAAAACCCACAACCGATACAACATAATGACGGTTGGTGCGGTTGGCATTATGATTTAACGCTTACCGATAATCAAAAAGATTTAATCGGCAGAGTTTTTGTTTACTATAAAAAAGAGTTTCGTGCATCATATCCTTGTTTGGAATTGCAAACAAAGAATGGAACGAAACCTGCGGACATTTACGTTTCTTTGATTTTGGATAAACAAGTTACTATCAACGATTTTAATGGTTTTGGCAACGTAAATATTTCTTATCAAACTTTAAAACATATTATTGAAAATAACATTACAACTTGGAAATCTGCTTTATCTAATGTAAAAGGTATTTACTTAATTGTAGATACACTTACAGGTAAACAATATGTAGGTAGCGCATACGGCGAAGATTGTATATGGCAACGCTGGTCTGAATATGCGAAAAACGGACACGGTGGAAATATTGAACTGAAAGAAATATTGCAAAATAACGGCATTGATTATAGATATAATTTCAAGTATTCTATTTTAGAAGTATGTAATATGAACTTGGGCAATGATTATATAATCGCGCGTGAAACCTATTGGAAAGAAGTTTTAATGACAAGGAAATTTGGATTGAACAGCAATTAAAATATATAGGAAATGTACAAATGAAAAAGGATATGGTAGATAGTTTTGTTAGTTTTTGTCGCTTTAATTTAAATTTAAACGATAGTCTATATGCAGAACCGTATAATTCTTTGGCAATATGTATTATAGATTGTTTTTATTCATTAAGGGCAAAATATTTTGCAGTTACTGTTCCTGTGGTGGAAAGATATGCAAAAGTTTTTATGAATAACGACAAGTTTGAAAGTAACATAAATTGTAAAGATTTAATTGAGCATATCGATAGCGTGGGCGGCTATGAAAATTTTGCTAAAACTATTTTAAACAACAGGCAAAAGATAAGTAAAAAATTTAAGTCTGAAATATGCTATGAGGTCGCACAAAAGTTATTGCAATTAAAAATAAATACTATTGACGACTTTAAAAATTATAAAAATACAAAATCATTAGAAGAGGTCTTATATTCAATAAAAGGTGTTGGGCCGGCAGGTGTTAATTATTTGTTTATGCTTGCAGGCGACCAAAATCGTTGTAAACCCGACGTTCATATTCACCATTGTATTAAAGATGCTTGTGGAATTGATATTTCAGATTCGGAGTGTCAATATTTATTTGCTAATGCAATCGCTTTATTGGATATTGACTATCCTCATTTGACAGTTAGACACCTTGACGGCATTGTTTGGAAAAAATATCAAGCGAAAAAAAAGAAATGAATATCAATTTCAAAGAATTTCAAGTCGATTTAATGATGGTTACGGAAATATTTCCCCAAGAAATTGTTTTGTCGGTGGCAAAGCACTAATGTAAAAATGAATAAAGCAACTCTCTTATATTATCAAGAAAATGAACCCATTGATATTTTTTATTGCATAACAAGTGAGCATAAAAAATTGAAATACTTTTGCCAAATAAATTAATACAATTATAATGAAAAAAACAATAAAAATAAGGACGTAAATTGATTGTGTTATTTTTACGTCCTTTTTTTTGGCGCAGAGAGGGATTTTGCGCGTATGCGAAAAGCGTCGCTGCGCTCGCGCGAACCGTTGGGTTTCTTTTTACCCTCTCTCTGCGCCACGGAAAAAGGACACCTTTCGGTGTCCTCATCATGGCGCAGAGAGAGGGATTCGAACCCCCGTACGTATTCCTACGTAACACGATTTCGAGTCGTGCGCGTTCGACCACTCCGCCATCTCTGCACTGGTCGCTTGTTAATTTTATAACAACAGTAACAAAAATTCAAGCATTTTTATATGTGTTTATAAAATTTTTTATTAATAGGCACCGATTCCTACTCTTAAATTAAATACGCTTTTTACTCCGTCATTTAATCTTTTAACAGATAATATATTGACTTTAACAACATAAAATTATATAATTTTATTAATAAATTCAGGCGGTTTACATATGCTGACTCTTGATAAAATATATCATGCACAATATGTTCTTCGCGACGCATTGAGAGATGCCGACATAATTTTCTCTCATGCGCTTTCGACGGAACTCGGTTGCAATATCTATCTGAAACCCGAAAATCTGCAAAGAACCGGTTCGTTCAAGGTTCGCGGAGCTTACTATAAAATTTCACAGCTCTCCGAAGAAGAAAAGAAAAAAGGCGTTATTGCCTGTTCCGCCGGAAATCATGCGCAGGGCGTGGCTATCGCTTCCAAAAAATTCGGGATAAAAGCCAAGATTTGCATGCCAGACGGCGCGCCCATTTCCAAAGTCGAAGCCACAAAGGGCTACGGCGCGGAAGTCATTCTTGTTCCGGGCGTCTATGACGACGCGCATAATGAAGCGGAAAAATTGAAAGAAAAATACGGATATACATTTATCCACCCTTTTGACGACGAAGACGTTATTGCCGGTCAGGGCACAATAGGAATAGAAATAATTAATCAGCTTTCAAAAGTTGACGCAATAGTCGTACCAGTTGGCGGAGGCGGATTGATTGCCGGCGTTGCTTACGCCGTAAAATCTCTTAATCCAAAGATAAAAATCTACGGCGTTCAGGCTTCCGGCGCGCCGTCCATGGTCAATTCTTTCCATGACGGAAAAATAGAGACTCTCCCCTCCGTTTCAACTATTGCCGACGGCATTGCCGTTAAATCGCCCGGCAGTCTCACTTTTGAACTCTGCTCAAAATATGTTGACGATATAGTCTCCGTAACTGACGAACAGATTTCGACAGCCATTCTTGCTTTGATTGAAAAACAAAAAATGATAGCCGAGGGCGCAGGCGCCGTTTCTCTTGCCGCCGTAATGTTTAATAAGATACCCGATATTAAGGGCAAAAATGTATGTTGTCTTATTTCGGGAGGAAACATAGACGTTACCATATTGTCGCGCGTCATAAATCGCGGACTTTTAATGACAGGCAGATGCACCACTCTCACTCTCGAACTTGTAGACAGACCCGGGCAACTGAAAGAAGTATCGTCGATTATAGCGCAATGCGGAGGAAACGTAACCGGAGTTTTACATGAACGTTCAAACGAAGGCTCGGATATTAACGGCTGTTATCTCACGCTTAATATCGAAACGAGAAATTTCGAACACATTAAAACCATTAAAACCGAATTGACAAAACAAGGATTTAAACTTATTTAAAGGTGAAAATATGAAGACAGTAGAAACAAAAAATGCTCCGGCCGCAATCGGTCCCTACTCGCAGGCTAAAATAGTCGGCAATTATGTTTTTTGCTCCGGTCAGATTCCGGTAAATCCCGAAACAGCGAAGATAGAGGGAAAAACAATTTCCGAACAAACCCATCAATCGTGTAAAAATGTAGCGGCTCTTTTAAAAGCTGCCGGAACTTCGATTGAAAAGGTCTTTAAAACTACCTGCTTCCTTGCGAACATAGCCGATTTCGCCGAATTCAACGCTGTTTACGAGCAATATTTCACGTCAAAGCCGGCAAGAAGCTGCGTTGCGGTCAAAGATATACCAAAAGGCGCTTTGGTTGAAATAGAAGTGATTGCCGAAATATAATTATAGACGGATAATGAAATTTTGTTGACTTATTAAGCGCTTACGGATATAATTATAACGTTCCAAACAACATCAAGGAGAAATTTGCAAACATGAAAGTTGCAGTAATGACCGACAGCAATAGCGGTATTACCCAAAGCGAAGCCAAAGAACTCGGTATTTATGTCGTACCCATGCCCGTTCTCATTGACGGAGAAATTTTTTATGAAGATATTACTTTAAGTCAAGAGCAGTTTTATGAAAAGTTACTTGGCGATGTAAATATTTCCACATCACAACCAAATCCCATAGCCGTAGGCGACGTTTGGAGAAAATATCTGAATGAATATGACGGCATTGTTTATATTCCCATGTCGAGCGGACTTTCCGAGACATGCCATACATTAAAGCATCTTGCGGAATCGGAAGATGAATTCAAAGGAAAAGTTTACGTTGTAGACAACCAACGCATTTCCGTCACCCAAAAGCAAAGCGTTTACGACGCCATAAAAATGGCTTCCGAAGGCAAGTCGGCCGAAGAAATTCACGATTGGCTCATGGATACGAAAATGCAATCTTCAATCTATATAATGGTCGATACCCTCAAATACCTGAAAAAGGGCGGCAGACTCACACCGGCAGTCGCTATGATCGGTACTCTTTTGAAAATTAAACCGGTATTGCAAATTCAAGGCGAAAAACTCGACCAATACAAGAAAGTTAGAAAACTTATCGACGCAAAGAAAGAAATGATCAATGCGGTCAAGCACGATTTCGAAACGAGATTCAAACAGATTGTCGATTCCGGTAAAATGACCTGTTCAATCGCATATACAAAAAATCTCGAAGAAGCACAAAAATTCAAAGAAGAACTTAAATCCGAATTTCCGAAAGTCGAGTTTACTTTCGTGGACCCCCTTTCGTTAAGCGTTTCCGTCCACATAGGTCCGGGAGCTTTGGCCGCCGCATGCGCAATAAAGTATTGATTTCAATGTAAATTATGGAGAGGGTAAATACCCTCTCTTTTTTATTAAATTTTATTCACGTCCAAATTATCTACACGGAGCGTGGTTAATTCCTCTCCATTTTTATAATAATTTTTTGTAGCGCTTTACCGTAATATCGGCGCCGTTCTTGATCATTCCTATAACAAAACAACACATCATAAAGTAGCTCCACAGCAAAAATACAATGATAGAGGCAATCGCCCCATAGAGCTTTCCCGGCGACGCAAATTGCAGATATAAAGCAAAACCCAATATGAATATGATCCATAGCACGGTGGTCAGCAAACTGCCCGTCAGGGCTTCGGAAATTTTCAATTTATACGGGCATGCAAATAAATTCAATAAAATTGCCGCAAAAAACGCATATACTGCAAAAAATACAAGAAGTATTGCATCTATTAAAACTTCGGGCATAAAACTTTGCAGTATCCATTTCAGCGTAAAAGAAAGCGAAGCTATAAACGCTATTAAAAATATAGTCAAAATAATAAGAACAGCCGAAATTATCCGGAGTTTCACCCCTCCCTTGGCCTTTATACTTCCGTAAACTATCTCTCCGCTTCTTCTCAAATGATAGAAAAAGTTAGTCGAAGAATACAGAGAAGTGAGAATGAGTATTATTCCGGAACCGCTTACCGCACTTTGGGCAGATTCTTCCAAATAGTTTATAAAAGGCGATATGCTTTCAAACAGCTTGTCCGGCAGGAGTTGTTCGACGTCTATACTTCCCAACAACAATGTTAGCCACAAAAGAAACGGCGCGATACTCATCAAAAAAAAGTATGCAAGCGTGCCGGCAATAGTCGAAAAGCGCTTATCTGTATAATATCTGAATGTTTTCAGAGCTCTGTTTACGGCTTCCTTCATATCATTATTTTCGGCAAAATTATTTAACGTATACAAAAAGAGCGCCCACAAGGGCGCTCGCTGATTTTTAATCAGAAATTCCAGACATTGCCGGAGTTGCAGGGATTATTCGAGTTACAACCGCAAGGATTGTTTCCGCAGGAATTGCTTCCGCATGAGTTGCAATTTAATGCATATTGTACTGCATAATATTCGTCATAACATCCACACCCGTTGTTTATCCGATTTGCATTGTTAAAGCCCCTGCCGTTGTTCCCGTTGTTACAGCCGCAACCGCAATTCGACTGACGCCCACAACTGCAATTTGACTGACGGCCGAAAAGCAGGTTCAATAATCCTGTGCAGCCCCCGTTACAGTTATTACACATTTGTACATAATTCCTTTATCGTATGTCGGGCAAAGGTTTTCCCCCTTGCCTATACTCTATAATATGAACGGCGGAGACGAAATGTTTCGTCTCCGCCGTTTAACTTTAAATTTATAGTGCCCTTGAAAATAATACAGTAAGCGCTTATTGTTTTATAATTTATTTACCGAAATATCTTTTTAAAAGACCGGCAAAGCCTGCGCCGTGACGGGCTTCGTCTTTTGCCATTTCATGAACGGTATCGTGAATAGCGTCGTATCCGAGCTGCTTTGCACGCTTTGCTATTGCCAACTTACCCTCGCAAGCTCCGGCCTCGGCAGCCGCACGAAGTTCGAGATTTTTCTTTGTGGAGGGAGTAACAACTTCTCCAAGAAGTTCGGCAAATTTTGCCGCATGCTCTGCTTCTTCATATGCGTAGCGTTTGAAAGCCTCCGCAACTTCGGGATAGCCTTCGCGTTCTGCCGCTCTCGACATTGCAAGATACATGCCGACCTCGGTGCATTCGCCGTTAAAGTGAGCGCGAAGACCTTCCATTATTTCTTCGTCTTCAACCACGCCGTCGCCTATTACATGTTCGCAGGCATATGTGGGTTTCGTATCCTCGGATATGGGCTCGAATTTTTTGGCCTTGCATACGGGGCACACTTCAACGTCGTCTTCTACGATTTCACCGCAAACAACACATCTTTTCATTTTTTTACACTCCTGAAAATTAATTTTTATATTGATAAAATTATATCATAACAATGTTTGATTAGCAACAGAAATTTTAATTTTTTATGTCACTCTTCTAAAATTATTTCGGCCAATTCATCATAGCTGTTTACAAAAATTCTGCCGCCCACTCTTTCGAGTTGTTCTCTCGACCTGAAACCCCAAAGCACGGATATACACTTTAAACCGGCAGCAGCCGCAGTCCTTATATCCGCCTCTCCGTCGCCGACGAAAACACACTCTTCTTTTTTTGCGTCCAAATTATTCAAAATTGCCAAAGTAGAAGTAGGATTGGGCTTCAAAGGGTATTGTTCTGTCTGACCAAGTACTTCGCAAAATCCAAATTTCGCCAAAAATTTGTCGTAAACATGGACAGTTGCGCTTTGCGGCTTGTTTGTAAGCAATGCAAGTTTAATGCCGACATTCTTAAATAAATTGAGAGCTTTCTCCTCTCCCTTATAAAGCGTGGACAGCTCGTTTCGGGAATTTGAATATCTTTCGGAAAAATCTTCGTAAACTTTACAGACCATTTCGCCGTCTGCACCGACAGCTCTTTCAACCAGCTTCTTCGCGCCGTCGCCGACAAATTTGACGGTATCTTCCAAACTCAATTCTTTGAGCCCGAATTTTTTAAGACTGCCGTTGAGCGCAAATTGAATATCGCGAGAAGTATCTACAAGAGTCCCGTCAAGATCAAAAATAATTGCTTTAACCATATTACTACATTTTTTCGGGCGTACCTATGCCCAATAGAGCAAGTGCGTTTTGCAATACGTACAAAGTCGCTTTTGTAAGACAAAGACGGAAATTCTTCGCGTCTCCCTCCGCCGTAAGTATTTTACATTCAATATAAAATTTATTGAACTTTTGCGCAAGTTCCACAGCATATCGCGCTACGTATGAGGGCTCGTATTTCACAGACGCGTCAAGGACGGTTTCGGGGAAAGAAGCCAAAGTCTTGATGACCTCTGCCTCCTCAATGTTCGGCTCGTAGCCGTCGGGAAGAGATACGACTTCATCGCATTTTGATAGCACAGAATTTGCCCTCGCGCATGTGTACTGCACATACACGCTCGTCTCGCCATCAAAAGACAAAACTTTATCGTATGAAAATGTTATATCCTTTATTTTGTTATTATAAAGCGCTCCGAATATCACCGCTCCCAAGCCTACTGTGTTTGCAGTTGCTTCCTTGTCCGGCAAATCGGGATTCTTTTCATTTATGATTGCATATGCCTTTTCGACGCATTTTTTTATGACGTCTTCCAGCCATACCACTTTACCCTTACGCGTAGACATTGCGCCGTCTTCAAGAGAAACCATGCCGTAGGCAACGTGAACGAGGTCCTTTGCCCACTCCTTCCCCATAAGTTCCAACACTTTAAACACCTGCTTGAAATGCAGATTTTGTTGATATGCAACGACATAAAGGCATTTATAAAAATCGTAAGTCTTTTTACGATAACATGCCGCCGCAAGGTCGCGAGTCGCGTACAGTGAAGCCCCGTCGGAACGCAAAATCAAACACGGCGGCATATCGTACGCTTCCAAATCGACAATCTGCGCACCTTCGCTCTCTACGAGAAGATTTTTCTCTTTGAGTTCGTCAATCACGGGCTGCATTTTATCCGTATAAAAGCGCTCACCGGCATAACTATCGAAGGTAATGTTCAATTTTTTATAAATTTCCTTTACATAATCCAATGTAAGCTCTTTAAACCATTCAAACAACTCATTGGCCTCTTTATCACCGCTCTCTATGAGCCGGAAATACTCTCTCGCTTCACTCTCCATTGCCTCATCGGCTTCGTTGTTGAAACGCACATACAAATCGTTTATGGCGTGAATACCGCCTTTTTGCACTTCTTCTCTGTCGCCCCACCGCTTATATGCGCAAATAAGTTTTCCGAACTGCGTACCGTAATCGCCCAAATGATTTATTCCGACTACGTTATAACCGAGAAATTTATATATTTTATAAAGCGCACCGCCAATGACCGTAGTTGAAAGGTGACCTATATGAAAGGGCTTGGCGATATTTACCGACGAATAATCAATACAAATAGTCTTACCGGAACCTATGTCCGACGAACCATATCGCTCCCCATCAATTAAAATTTTATCAAGAACGGCTTTGGCGAGTCCCGTCTTATTTATTTTAAAATTCAAATAACCGTTGACAGCGGAAACTTCGCTGATTACGTTGTCTGTCGGAAATGCGTTTTTGAGTTCTTCCGCAATCAGTACGGGAGATTTACGCAAAACTTTTGTGAATCTGAAACAAGGCAACGCATAGTCGCCCATTTCGGAATTCGGAGGCAACGCTATCAAGTCGGCTATTTCCTCCTCCGATACGCTGTCGATTTTTATTTTCTGCGCAATGTAATGTTTATAATCCATACTTTTAGTCCTTATTTTGATAATATTTTAACACAACCATAAATTTTTGGCAATCAACCGCCGCTATTCGTTTTGATTTTTCGGATATTTTATATTATAATTTGATAAAGACATTTTTTAAGGATGATATTTTATGAAATTAGGTGTCGTCGGACTCCCCAATGTCGGTAAGTCCACCTTATTCAACGCCATAACTCATGCAGGGGCAGAAGCCGCAAATTATCCGTTCTGTACAATCGAACCGAACGTCGGAGTGGTTGCCGTTCCGGACGAGCGTCTCGATTTGCTGTCAAAATTATACAACAGCCAAAAAGTTACTCCCGCCATTGTAGAGTTTGTTGATATTGCCGGACTTGTAAAAGGCGCTTCAAAGGGCGAAGGTTTGGGAAATAAATTCCTCTCTCATATACGTGAGTGTGACGCTATCGTGCATGTTGTCCGCTGTTTTGAGGACGAAAACATTACTCATGTCAACAATAAAATCGACCCCGTAGAAGACATAAAAACTATAACTTTGGAGCTCATTCTTGCCGACATAGAAGCAATTAACAAGCGTCAGGACAGAATAAGAAACGTGGCGAGAGGCGGCTCCAACAAAGAAGCCGCAACAGAGTATGCTTTTTTGGAAAAACTTGAAAAATTTTTAAGCGAAGAAAAACCAGCAAGACTCTTCGAATGTTCCGAAGATGAAAAACCTTTGCTTGACAATCTGTTTCTTCTTACGGCAAAACCCGTAATTTATGCGGCAAATATTTCCGAACTCGATATGGGCAAGCCCGAAAACGATATTCCCTTTGTAGCCGCAGTAAAAAAATATGCCGCCGAAGAAGGCAGCGAAGTTCTCGTAATATGCGCCAAAACCGAAGAAGAACTTTCACAGATGTCCGCAGACGACTGCCGCATGTTCCTTGAAGAATTGGGACTTGAAGAGAGCGGTTTAAATCGTTTGATAAAAAAGAGCTATGCGCTTTTGGGACTTATTTCCTTCCTTACCGCCGGAGAAAAAGAGACTCGCGCGTGGACTATCGTCAAAGGAACGAAGGCTCCTCAGGCCGCAGGTAAAATTCATACCGATTTCGAGAAAGGATTTATACGAGCGGAAATATGCGATTATAAAACTCTTTTGGAATGCGGAGGACTTGTGGGTGCGCGTGAAAAAGGCAAAGTCCGTTCGGAGGGGAAAGATTACGTTATAAAAGACGGCGACGTAGTTCTCTTCCGCTTTAACGTATAAAACGTTTCAACGTACAAAATAATCTATTAAAAATTCGCGGCGGAGCGCTTGAAAATCAACGCTCCGCCGTATTTTTATTAAATCTGTTTTATAAAATTTGTCTTTTCTTTGGGAATATCTACGGGTTTTTCAAGCTCCGTACCCTTTGCGCTTTCAAGCAATTTGAGAAGCCATGCCATATTGCTTGCTATTGCGCGCATAATCGATATACCCTCTTTATCCTGATAAACCTCTTCGGCCGAAGAACCGTGCACCATATTCCAATATGTTGACGGAACCTGAATCATATTGTTGATTCCTATGTATTTATTGAGAACGTCGTACGACGCCGTTGTGCCGGCACGACGTGCGGAAACAATGCTTGCCGCAGGTTTTAACTTCATATATCCGCCGAAAGCCATAAAAAGTCTGTCGAGCGTCGATATCGTTGCGCCATTGGGCGATGCATAGTGGACGGGCGCGCCGAACACATAGCCGTCGGCAACTTTAATTTTCTCCCCTATTGTATTTATTGGATCATCGGAATAAACGCATCTGCCGAGTTTTCGGCAACCGCCGCACCCGACGCAACCGCGTATAGGTCCGTTCCCGATCCACACTAATTCGGTTTCTATCCCCCGCGAGTTCAATTCCCTTTCAATTACAGTCAACGCCGTATATGTACAGCCTCGGCTGTTCGGACTGCCGTTTAAAAGCAAAACTTTCATACAAATCTCCATGATTTTAATATCAAAAGACAAGATTGGCGAAAATTTCTTCCGCCAATCCCACTTTTTCCCCTATTGTTTCACAGCTTTTCCGCCGTTTAAATAGTACTCTTTCGAGTTATTGGAATATACCATTATTTTGTCCGTTTGTCAAGAAAAAAAGCGCATTTTTGTGCAACCTGCACAAAAATGCGCCTCTTTAAACACAATTAACCTTTATAAACGAATCTATGGCAATTATCGCATTCGACTACACCGCCGGAAGATAATTTCTCTTTGCCGGCGAGAGAAAGTTCATAACCGCATTTAGAACATCTGCCGTCTTTCGCCGGACATAATATGGGGAAAATCCGCTCGCTCCTCTTCATTTGATAACGTTGCATAACTTCGGGAGCGATATCCTGCGCGAGCTTTGAAAGTTCTACCTTAATAATCTCGCTCTCCTTGCGTTTCTCCGCTTTCAATTTTTCATATGTCTCTTGAAACTCTTTGCCCTGCTTTTGCATAGTCCTGTTTTTGGCATAAAGATTCTGGAATTCTTCATTGGATTCCTTAATGGCTTTATTGAGAGCGGCGATATCCTGTTTCAAAGATTTGAGTTTATCGGTAATCTGCGAAATATTTTTCTTGTAAAACGAAATATCCGCTCCGCCTTCTAAAAGTTCTTCCAAATTATCGAACTCGGCAAGAGTTTCGGCCACTTCCGCATATTTTTCGTCCAACTCTTTGAAAGTAGCTTCGAGCGACAACGCTTTGCCGTCGAGAGCTTCCAACTTTTCCGTGGCTTTTGTTACAAAATTGACGGCCTGAACAAGATTTTTCCTCTCGGGAGAATTGGAGAGTTCACGCTCTACTTTGAGTAATTTTTCATCCTCTTCCTGATACTTTAAAAGTTTTTCCACATAAGACATGTATGCACTCCTCGGAACTACAACAGCGATTCATCGCAAAAGTATGCGGTGGGAATGTTGAGTTCCTCAATTAATTTTTCATAAATTTTATTGAACCCGTAATTTTCGGAAGCGTAATGTGTGAGAATCAATACGCTTATGCCGCGCGACAACAGTGACGTTATCTGATGGTGCTTCATATCGGAAGACACGAATAAATCAACTTCCTCCGAGGCGGCAAAATCAATCGCCTCATCGTCACATCCGGCGCCGCAAAAAGAAGCGACGCGAGCAATCTTCTTATCGCCGTCTCCGTAACAAATAATTCTTTCGGTATTGAATTTTTTCTTTGAGAATTCCGTATAATCGCGAAGTTTACGCGGTTTAACATCAAAGACCCTGCCGTATGCGCCGTCTTCAAGTTTAATCATGGTTTTACCGGCGTCTCCGCCCAATCCATTCATAAGATAATAATCTATACCCTCCGGTGCGGCGTCGAAATTGAGGTGCATGGAGATTACGCAAATACCGTTTTTGAGACAGTCGGCTATCAGAGAACTTTTCACGTCGTTTACCGATACCGTGCTCAAAGACCCGAATATCGCAGGATGATGAGTAACTATTGCATTAAATCCGAGTTCCTTGGCTTTTGCAATAGATTTTTCGGACAAATCCAGAGAAAACAGAACCCCATTTATACTTTCGCCGGTATCCGCCATAATTCCGCTGTTATCATAGCAATTGCATTTGGCGCAAAATTCCTTTGAAATCGACAGCGGTCCTATACACTCCAAAAGCGCAAGCAATTCACTTGATTTCACCGCTCAAAAACCTCTCGATATAATTTATTTCATCCGTTATCCGCGCGCGAGTCGCACTGTTTAACTCGCGTTCGAGATATGATTTCTTTTTTGCAATTTCTGTTTTCAGATAGTCTCCGAGGACGCCGCCGATATCGCCCTTGCCGAATTTTACCTGCGCAGGCGTATATGTACTCGCCTTTCCGCTGATTTCTCCGGAAATTACAAAATAGTATTTTCCGCCGCTTTCAAACACCTCGTCGGAGGTTATTTCAACACCATGACTTAAAAGATATTCACGGACGTATGAAATATTACGCATGGGTTGCAAAACGAATTTTTTCGGAATAAATGCGCTTTCGAGAATAGAAACGATTTCCTCGCCGCCCATACCGGCTATCAGCGTCAAATCCACGGAGTGGTCTATTTTTTTAAGTCCGTTACAGCAAACCGACACGCACCGCCCACAAGATATATAATTTGCAAGAAGTCTTTCGGCTTTACTCAAACATTTTTCGCTTATGTCCGAAATTATCGCTCTCTCGCAAAGATTGTTTTTAAGCATGTACCGCGCACAATAGCCATGGTCGCATCCTATATCGGCAAAAGTATCGCAACGCGAAAGATATGCGTAAAGTTTTTTTATTCTGTCCATCAGGTATCGAGGAAATCTTTTAAATGTTTCGAACGAGAAGGATGACGAAGTTTGCGAAGAGCTTTGGCCTCTATCTGACGAATACGCTCTCTCGTCACGTTAAATTCTTTGCCTACCTCTTCAAGAGTTCTGGGTCTGCCGTCGTCCACACCGTAACGAAGCCTCAACACCTTCTCCTCTCTCGGCGTAAGGCTGTTCAATACGCCGAGCAAAGTCTCTTTAAGCATTGTGGTTGATACGCTGTCGGAAGGAGTCACCGTCGTCTCGTCCTCGATAAAATCTCCCAAGTGACTGTCCTCTTCCTCGCCAATGGGCGTTTCGAGCGATACGGGATCCTGCGCTATCTTCTGAATTTCGCGTACGCGTTCTTCGCTTATCCCCATCTCCTTTGCGATCTCCGCCGCCGTGGGGTCTCTGCCGTATTTTTGCAAGAGTATCCTCGAAACCCTCGTAAGTTTATTTATCGTTTCGACCATGTGGACGGGGATTCTTATTGTGCGCGCCTGATCGGCTATTGCGCGCGTAATGGCCTGTCTTATCCACCATGTCGCATATGTGGAAAACTTAAATCCTTTCTGATAATCGAATTTTTCTACGGCCTTCATAAGTCCGAGGTTGCCTTCCTGAATCAAGTCGAGGAACAACATGCCTCGTCCCACGTATCTTTTGGCTATGGACACCACAAGTCTGAGGTTTGCCTCCGAAAGTTTCTTCTTGGCCTCTTCGTCTCCCTCCTGCATTCTGCGAGCGAGCTCTATTTCGTCGTCGGCGGAAAGGAGAGGCACGCGACCGATATCTTTCAGATACATTTTAACCGGATCGTCGAGTCCGATGTCCGATAAAGCCTGCTCATAGAGTTCCTTGTCGCGTTCGGCTTCATCAATTATCTGAATACCGGCTTCGGCGATTGACTTGTAAACAAAGTCCATCTGCGCCGGAGTGGTTTCGTATTTTTCCATAATGTCGCACAGACTGTTGGTCGTTATAGATCCCTTCGCACCGTGCGTATCTATGATTTGCTTTAATATTTCATATAATTTCTGGTCGGATAAATTCATATTCAATCTCCGCTTTTAATTTTACTTTTGGTTTGTATAAGCTGTTGCATTTTCAAAACGAGTTGCTTTCTTTTGCCGCAATCCTTTTCGCTTTCGGTAAGCGCCTTGATTCCGGCAATCTGTCTATCTATTTCATCGGTTTTGAGCCTTTTTATGCAGTCATAAAAGAATTTTTCGGCCACTTCGCCTTTAAAATGATTCCCGTCGGAATAATCAAGAATATGACAGAGCTCTGCATATTCGTCGCTGCCCTCCTCGAAAAATTCAAATAACTCGGTGGGCTGAATTCTCTCATCCATTAGCTGTTTCGATTGAATGTATTTTGCTATTATTGAATGAACGCCGTTCTCGAAGGGAATTTCGCCGATCCTTACGTCGGAAGAAAATTTTGCTCCGAAAAGATAGGCCGAAATTATAAATCTCGAAGCTCTCTCCGATACGGTGGCACTGTCTTTGCGCACGGCCGCCGCAGTCGGCTCGGGACGCTCCTCCTTCGGTGCGGACGACAGGTCGCGCTTCAAAGATTCGTAAGTTATTCCTGTTAAGTCGCGCAAGGTTTTTAAAAGGTCCTCTTGCTCTGCCGCGCTGTCCGCAGTTTTGATTACCTTAATGGCTTCGGACACAAATTTGCGCTTTTCTTCGCTTTTATTCAAATTATATTGAGATTTAAGCGAATGAATTTTAAAATCAATCAAAGGCATAGCTCTGTCGAGGCACTCGCGATATCCGGAGGCGCCCAACTGCTTTATCACGTCGTCCGGATCGAGATTATCGACAAGCGGAACCACTTTTACGTTCAGTCCTTCGTTCTTCAAAATTTCGAGACCGCGTAAATTGGCGTGCTGTCCGGCGGCGTCACCGTCATAACTTATCAAAACAGTATCGGTATACCTCTTTATAAGACGGGCTTGGTCCTGTGTTAGCGAGGTACCCATGCTCGCAACTACATTTTTAAATCCGGCCTGATAGAGAGAAATCGTATCCATATAACCCTCTACCATTATGACCTCTTTTATAGTTTGAGCAGTTTTGAGTTTTTTCAGAAGATTTATATTGTATAACGATTTGCTCTTATTGAAAACTATGGTATCCTTGGTATTTTTATATTTGCCGAAATCAACTTTTTTCAGAGCTCTTCCGCCAAACGCAATGACCTCGCCCATGGCGTTGATTATCGGGAAAATCAATCTGCCGCCCTGTGAATCGACAAGCCTGCCATCAACGGAATTTACCACTCCGCTGTCGAGCATGTCCTGTCTGTCGTATCCCTTGCGCAATAGATATGAGGGAAGGTCGTTAAAGTTGAGAGAGGCCCCGAGTCCGAACGTGCGTACGATATTGGAGGGTATCTGTCTTTTCAGAATGTACTCGATATGCGCGTCGGCCTTACCGGAATTCAGATTGTCGAGATAAAAATGCGCGGTATCGTTTAAAATTTTAAGAATCGTATCGCGCTTTCTTTTCTGTTCAACCGTTTTTTTGCTGTCATAGCCTGTCTGCGGCATGGGAAGCTTGGCACGCTCCGCAAGCAATTTGACGGCGTCCATAAATTCGACGTTCTCCATTTCTTTAACAAAGGATATCACATCGCCTGATGCGCCGCACCCGAAACAATGATAAAACTGTTCGGCTTCATTTATTGAAAACGACGGCGTTTTTTCATGGTGAAACGGACAACACGCCCAATAATTTGAACCCCGTCTTTCAAGATTTATGTATCCGCCGGCAACTTCGACAATATTAATTTTTTCTTTTAGAGTAGTTATAAACTCCGAAAAAACGTCTGCCATTTTAATTACTTTCGTCTATAAAAGTCCAACCCTTCGGAACAAAAATTTTATTGAACATGTATACGGCATACCTGTCCGTCATGGACGACAGATAGTCGCAGACGACCTGCTCCTTTGAGTATTGAGACATAAGATTGGCATAGGTTTGAGGCAGCTTGTCCGTATGTTTGGTAAAATACTCATACATGGCCGTCAACATTCTCTCCGCCTTTTTCTCCTCGCTCTTTGCGGAACCGGTAATGTAAACTTTCTCAAACATAAACGCACGCAGCTCTTCGCTTGCCTTTTCGACTTCATTGTCCATTCTTACAAAATTTTTTCCGTCGCTCGTTTCGAATATCGAATATACGGCGGTATTGATACGCTCGCGCGAGCTATTGCCGAGAACTTCGCGTATGCTTTCTGGCACATCGCTCTCTTTTAAAATACCGGCACGAAACGCGTCGTCGAGATCATGATTTATGTAAGCTATTCTGTCGGCAACCGACACGCATTTGCCTTCGAGCGTTGACGGATTGCCGCTTTTCGTATGATTTAGTATTCCGTCGCGGACTTCGTATGTCAGATTGAGACCTTCGCCGTCCTTTTCAAGAACATCCACCACTCTCAACGACTGTTCGTTATGGCAAAATCCGTTGGGCGATAAATTATTGAGAATACGCTCTCCGCTGTGTCCGAATGGGGTATGTCCCAAATCGTGTCCGAGAGCTATTGCTTCTGTCAAATCCTCATTTAAAGAGAGCGCACGAGCAATGCTTCGCGCAATCTGCGCAACGTCAAGCGTGTGCGTAAGTCTCGTTATATAGTGGTCTCCCTCCGGAGAGAAAAATACTTGTGTTTTGTTTTTGAGCCTTCTGAAAGACTTGCAATATATGATTCTGTCTCTGTCACGCTGAAAATCCGTACGCATTGTGCACGGCGTCTCCGTCACGCGTCTGCCGCGAGTATCGGCAGACTTACATGCATACGGCGAAAGAAATTTTTCCTCAATAGCGTAGGTACGCTCTTTTAAACAGGGCCTGTCTTTCATTCTCATTAGTTTTACGAAAATTTTTCCGTTTTTCCTCTTTTATTACAAAATTTATGTAATTTTTTTGACATATGCATTTTAATGATTATTTGGCAAATCCTCCCCCTACGGAGAGTACTTCGCCCGTGACATAATTGCTTTCGGCAAGATAGACGCAAGCCTGCGCCACGTCCTCCGGTCTGCCGAGCCTGCCGAGAGGAATGCGATCGATGAGATCGTCCATCTCCGCCGACGAAAGGTGAGAATTCATGGAGGTATCTATAACTCCCGGGGATACGCAATTTACTCTGATTTTGGAGGGGGCAAGTTCTTTGGCGAGCGCCTTCGTAAATGCAATAATTGCCCCCTTGGAGGCCGAATACGCAACTTCGCAACTTGCACCCACCTCTCCCCAAATCGAGGCGACGTTAATTATGCAACCGCCCACTCCCAGCATCCGGTCAACCACCTCTCTGCTGCACAGAAATGCGCCGCGCACATTTACGCCGAAGATCTTATCCCACTCTTCCGCGGTTGTATTCTGAATCACGTTTACCGAAGATATTCCGGCATTGTTCACTAATACGTCAAGCCTGTCGTATACGGAGTAAAATTCTCGGAACATGGCGGAAACCTGCCGCTCGTCGGAGACGTCGGCCCGTTGCAATACCGGACAATATCCCATCATATTGAATTCATCCTGCGCGGAAAGAGCGGAGGCCTCGTCGCTATTATAATTGAGAACGACCTCATACCCCTTCTGCATAAAAGCAAGAGCAATGGCCTTACCTATTCCCTTTGTTCCGCCTGTAATAAGCGCTGTTTTCATTTTAAAAGTTCCGTAATTTTTTTTGATATGCGCTCGGGCGTGAGCCCGTCTGTTGCGACAATATAATCCGCCGTTCCCTCATATATTTGCGAGCGGCGTACATACAAATCTTTCAGGTTGGCTTCGGCGTCGCCTTTTAACAAAGGACGAGTGTCGTCGCCTTTCAATCTTTTCAATAATTCCTCAATACTTGTTTTGAGATAAATGATTTTTCCGCACTCGCGGAAAGCCCTTACGTTTTCCTCTCTCAAAAGACAACCGCCGCCCGTCGCTATTACGGCGTTCTGAAATCCACACACTCTCTTTACGGCCTCACTTTCGAGATTTCGGAAGTATTCTTCACCATAACGGGCAAATATTTCGGATATTTCTCCGTACTCCGAAACTATTACCTCGTCAGTATCGACGGCCTCATAGCCGAGCATCGACGACAGATAGGAGCATACAGTGGTCTTTCCGCACCCCGGCATGCCCGTAAGAATTATGTTCATAACTTAAAACTCTCTCCGGCAAGAATATAGCTGTACTTGCCGAATCCGGCGATGACGCCCTTGCAGACCTCGGAAATAACGGAAGTATGGCGAAATTCTTCGCGCGCATGAACGTTGGACATATGCACTTCTACGACCGGTATCGAAATGGAAGTTATAGCGTCGCGTATGGCATAGCTGTAATGAGTAAAAGCGCCGGCGTTCAATATTATTCCGTCGCACTTTGCATTTTGCAGAGCGGAACATATTTCTCCTTCCGAATTGCTCTGAAAAAATTCACACTCATCATTTTTGAAGTGCGCGGCTATTTCGGCGTTTATTTGCTCCAAAGTCTGCTCGCCGTACACTCCTTTCTCTCTGATTCCCGTCATGTTGAGATTGACGCCGTTTATAAAAAGAAGTTTCATAATTATTTCTCCTTACCGTATTTTTTGAAAAGTTCTTCGGCTTGTCTGTTGTCCGGTTTTACCCCAAAATAAATACACTCCGAAAAATATGCCTGATAAAACAACATCCCCTCGCCGTTTACCGCCTTTTTGCCGTATGTTTCGGCAATTTCGAGAAATCTGCTCTTTTTCGGAGTATAAATGAGGTCTACGGCGACGTCGCAGAGGCTGATAAGTTTATCCCCGACGGGTGATTGTCCTACCGTTTTATGCATTCCGACTCCGGTGGCATTAACAATAAGATAATACGGCTTGTCGATTATTTTTTTAATAGGCAAAATGCCTTTGAACTCTTCGGAAAGTTTTGTCGCGCTATCCTCAAACCTATCATAAACGCAGACTTTCGCTCCGCAGTCGAGCAACTTCTTCGAAACGCTCCTGCCGGCACCGCCGGCGCCCAACACAAGGACTTCCTTCCCGTTGACGTCGATGGCGTTATTTTCAATCATCATTACAAAACCGGAACCGTCGGTATTGTAGCCGCAAAGGTCTCGTGTGGTCACTGTGTTTACTGCACCGTAAATTTCTGCGTCTCCGCATATCTTTTTAAGATACGGAATAATTGCGAGCTTATAAGGTATAGTGACGTTGAAACCGTCAAATCTTTCTAATATGCCGCCTATCTTACTGTTGAATTCATTTTCCGACAAGGATATTTTTGTATAATCTACTTTGTTTCCCATTTCTTTGGCAATAAACGCATGCGCTTGGGGACTTGTAGATTCAGACACGTCTTTGCCTATTACGGCAAGTTTCAATTCTTTCATTTTCTTTCCTTTAATTGTGCCGCACATTCTTTAAGCATTTTTATATACTCGTCCAAATCGAGCTTTAATTCGGCAGACTCACCGATACTTTTGGGCACCACTATGGAGATCTGTTTGTCAACGTTCTTTTTATCGAACTTCGCAAGTTCCGCCGCCGCTTCGACATCATCGTAAGCCGGCACCTTTTTCAAGACATCAATAATTAGCTTTTTTAATCTTTCCGAATAGTTTCGCGGACACGTGTTGAGTTTTTCCGCTATATAAAGCTCATAATACATTCCTATAAGCACAAATTCCCCATGGGATTTTTTACGGTAATAAAGTTCAAAAGCGTGCCCCGTTGTGTGTCCTAAATTCAACGTCTTACGCAAACCGTTTAAGTCATGTTCATCCCTTATAACTACGTCGGCCTTATGCTGTATACAAAGAGAAGTTATTTCTTCGAGAAACTCCAAAGAAGTAAGATTGCCGATATTCCTTTCAAGCAAATCGAAAATTTCTCCGTTGAGCGCCCCGTATTTGACAATTTCTCCCAAGCCGCAACGTATTTCTCTGTCGGCAAGAGTTGTAAGAAAGCGAGGATCGGCAATTACCGTTTCCGGCTGATAAAAACTCCCGATAACATTTTTTACGCCTTCGAAATCTATGGCCGTTTTGCCGCCGACCGAGCTGTCCACCTGCGCAAGAAGCGTTGTCGGAATCTGAACGAGATGCACTCCCCTCATATACAGCGACGCGGCAAGTCCGGCTATATCGCCAACAACTCCGCCTCCGAACGCTATGACGGTGCAATTCCGTTTCATGCCGTACTTCAACATTCCCTTCAAAATCGCCGTAAGATTGCGAAGGGTTTTACCCGTTTCTCCCGCCGGAACTATATATATCGGAACCTCGTCGCCGAATGTTTTCCATATTTCGTATCTGTACCAAGCAAACACGTTAGAATCGGTGACAACGAAAATTTGCCTGTCGGCGAGCGCATAGGCATATTTTTCATATGCACCCGAACCGCAATGAACAACGCTATGTTGTATTCCTGTTTCTATTACAATATCTTTCATCTGTCACCTTAATTTCTTATAGCGTTCCTTAACCTCGCGCATATTGTCGCCGCCAAGTCTTTGAGATACCACTTCCGCCAGAGCTGTTGCTACTACGCTTTCAAGAACTATTTCTGCGGCGCAAATCGCAACCACGTCGCTGCGTTCGCTTGCCGCCGTCTGCGGCTCCTTTGTTACATAGTCAACCGTACGGAGTCCTTGCATAAGCGTCGGAATGGGCTTCATTGCCGCACGGAGAACTATTTCCTCTCCGTTGGACATTCCGCCCTCTATGCCTCCGGCATTGTTTGTTTCCCTGTAAAACTTATCGTCATAGTATATTATATCGTGGACTGCGCTGCCGCGGCGGTTTGCCGACTCGAATCCGAGCCCGACTTCCACGCCCTTAATAGCCTGAACGCTCATCATCGCTCCGCATAAAACGGCATCGAGTTTGGTTGAATACTGCATGCAACTCCCGAAGCCGCATTTAAGTCCGCTTATACGTATTTCGATTACGCCGCCGGCGGTATCTCCTTCCTCTTTCAGTTCGTCTATAAGCTCCATAGCCTCCTGTTGCTTTTGAAGGTCAAGCATAAAAAGAGGCTGTAACTTTGCGCTTTCGAGAGTTTCAAAACTATAATAATTATCGTCGGTTATGCTGCATACGCTCCTGACATAACCGGAAATTTTTACGCCGAGGTCCGAAAGATATTGTCTAAAAATACTTCCGGCAGCCACGCGGACGGCAGTTTCTCTCGCGCTTGCGCGTTCGAGTATATTTCTGGCGTCGGTCTGGTCATACTTGATTAATCCCGTAAGATCGGCATGCCCGGGGCGTACTTTCGTTACGGTTTTTTTTGTTACGTCGCAACCTTCCGGAGCCATGACTTCAAGCCAATTAAGATAATCTTTATTGCGAACTTCGAATGAAAGCGGACTTCCCAAGGTTTTCAAATTTCTGACGCCGCTCAAAATCTCTACTTTATCGCTCTCGATTTTCTGGCGCGCACCCCTGCCGTAACCGCTTTGACGCAGAGCAAGATATTTGTTTATCAGAGCTATGTCTATCTTTAAGTTCGAAGGCAATCCCTCTATTATTCCCGTCAAAGTTTTACCGTGGGATTCGCCGGCCGTTATAAGTTTCATTCCTTCTCCTTTGATATACTGTAATCTTGCGCACTTACTTTTACCTTTACAGTGCCGCAGATATCCGTACGAAAAATATTTTCGCCTACGTAAAGTTGAAGATTGGCTATTTCCAGATTATTAGGACACAGAAGAGCGTTTTCACCGACAGAAATAACCGCCGCCTCGGGAGAGAGCAGGTCGTACAAAACAGCGCTCGTATATCCCGAAGCGCAGTGATTTGAAGCCTTTACCACCGTACATGACGATAATTCGACCGTCTTCCCGTCAACGGAAAATTTACCTTCCTGCATAAAAATCATGTCGGCTATCTCCGATTGAACGGACGCGCTCACGTCGCTCAAAAACATAAACGCCCGACCGCTATATTCCAACCAAACCACCGCGGAGGCATCGTCTATATTTTCATCCGTCGGAGATTGATTCATGTCGTTGTATTCCGAACGCTGCGCATTTCTTACGGACGGAGACAGCACCATAAAAAAGTAACCGTATTCGTCGTTATAAACTCCGTCTCCGAATTCGGAAATAACCGTTTCCGCGCCGCTTTTAAGTAAATTATTATAAAAAGCCGCATATTCGTCGCTTATATAGATATTGGATACATATGGAATATACGCTCTTTTGACTTCTTTATATTTGACAACTTCCGCAAGCGCTCCGCAATGTTCGCTTTTTACGGAAGTACATATGAGATAATCGATTTTGTCAATACCGTATAAATTCAGAGCGTCCAAAACCGAATAAACGTTCCCATAAGAACCTACGCCGCCGTCAATGAGCATATTCTTCCCATCGGGGAGCTCGATTACAGTGCAATCACCGTAACCGACGTCAAGATAACTGACGCGCAGTTGCCCGTTCGGATTTATGTCCTTGTTTATATGAAAATAAGCATTTACATATATAATAGGCACAAATATATTGATAACAGCGAGGGCAACTATCAAAATAAACGTCACGGTCAAGACGACAATGGTCTTTATTATGAAAGAATTATACTTTCTCCTCCTCTTCATAACCGAACCGTCAATTTTAATCTGAACTTATACTTATACAAAATATATTATACATTAAATAATTTGAATTGTAAACAGAAATTTTATTTCAAATTATTATAAAATACCCCCATTTGAGGCAAATATCCGTTTTTTGCTTGAAAATTAAAAAAAACCGATCGGAGACCTTATTTTGTCCAATCGGTTAAATTATAAAGAAATTTTATTTTTATACAGATATTTATATATTGCCGCGACTGTCTTTGCGTCGTTGATTTCGCCGTTTTCTATCATTTTTTCGACTTTTTCGAGCGGAATAAACTCGGCGTTCAAGAATTCCCCGTCATCCGGATGTTCGCCTATATATGAAGAACTCTCCGCCGTATATATATGGATCACCTCGTCGGTGTACCCGGGCGACGGATATATATCCGCAAGATGTTTAAGATCGGCCCTGTAACCCGTCTCCTCTTCGAGCTCTCGCGCCGCCGCAGCCGCAGGCTCTTCGCCGACAGATATCATACCGGCCGGAATCTCGTACATTTCCTTGCCATAGGCATAGCGGAACTGCTTTACAAGCAAAACGCAGCCCTCGCGCACAAACAACACGGCCGCGCCGCCCGAATGTCGGACTATTTCACGTTTTGCCTCTCGGCCGTCAGGCATAACTATATCGTCGAGGGTCAAATCGAGAATTTTACCCTTATATATAAGTTTGCCGCCTATTTTCTTCTCTGAAAAACTCATAATAATTGTTCGTACGCGGTTATCTCTCTTATAAGAGAAGCTATCCCGTCGCTTGCACACCTGTTATAAAGTACAAAATAATTATATCCGAAAATCAGAGCGTTGATAAGCCCGACGTTCTCGTTTTTAAGAGCTTCAAAGAGCCGATCGAGCATTTCCAACGCTCCTTCCTTTTCCTCTTCGGGAATGGAGCCGTTAGCGGAGATGAATTGCTTTTCCTCCGAAATGGACAGATTCAGAGCGGAAAGCATACCGGATTTTGCCGGACCGGAGCTGTCGGCCTCCGCAGGAAGCTCCGAAGGTTTCGAAAGTTCGTCTCTGAAAACTTCTGCTATCGCGTCTTGCAAACCGCTGACTACGGTATTGCAAAAAGCATGATAACTTGCAAAATAGCTGCCGTCCTCGGGAAAATATATTCTTAAAAATTCATTGAAATTCAAGGTGTCTTTATCAAATTCGACGAAAAGGCAGAAACAGAACGCAAGTCGTTGATTTATATCATTGGGCAAAACGCAATAGCTGTTGCCGTACACTCCGTCGTTTACGTTGACAAGGCACTTCGAACGCATAAGAAGATAATTAAAATTCTTTGTAACCTCGCTGAAAAGATGATATAGTTCGGGACAATTAACAATACATTTAAGAATATCCTTGATTTTGGCCGTTGCCATTATGAATTTGCAGTTTTTAAGTTCTTCGCACTTTTCCAAAAACTCCAAAACCTGTTCCTTCGTATCCATAGTTTCTTCCTTAATTAACAGTTTTTATTATTATATCACACTATTATTGAAATTTGAATTAATTTTTGAAACAAATATCTTGATTTTCATAAAATTATTATGTATAATGATTTCACCTTTATTTTTTTGGTACTTTTTAATTTATTATGTTGAACACAGGCGAAAATTCAGTTAATAAATTAATAATTCTCTTCGTTTTCGATAAAATGGAGAGCGCTCTGTCCGAGCGCACTATCGTGGATATGTGCTCCTCTTCCAACAACTGGATGGGATATATGGATTGCGTAAACGTCATTCATAAACTTATCGACGATAATTTTATCTACGTGGTTGACGAGGGCGAAGACGCCATGTATACGATTACTCCCGACGGTCGCGAAACGCTGGCAAACTTTTATATAAATATTCCCAAAAGCGTACGCGAGGAAATCTCCATTTTCGTAAAAAAGAACAGTGCAAGATACAGAAACCGTCAGGAATGTCACAGCGATTATTATCAGAACATGGACGGCACATATACGGTCGCTCTGCGTATTTTGGCACCCGTTCAACCTCTTCTCGATTTGAAATTCGTCGTGCCCGACAAGAAAACCGCTAAAACCATATACAAAAAATGGGAAGAAAAGGCTGCCGACCTCTATTCGGTAATATATGAAAATTTGTGCGATTAGGAGGTAAATATGTTTACATATTCAACTTCGGGAACATGTTCGAGACAGATAATCTTTGACGTAATCGACAACAAGCTCCACAACGTAAAATTTATGAGCGGTTGCAGCGGAAATCTGCAAGGAGTGGCCAAACTCGTCGAAGGTAGGGATATCGACGAAGTGGAACAGCTCTTATCCGGTATAAAGTGCCGCAACGGAACTTCCTGTCCGGACCAACTTTCAAAGGCCATTGCCGCCTACAAAAAGGCGCAAGAAAATAAATAACATTCAAATTCCGACGGAAAGTATCCGTCGGAATTTTTATAAACTTATTATTATATTGTAGAAATCGCTCATATCTTTGTTCAAATCGAAATAATAGCACCTTCCGGCATAACCGTTCTCCGAATTGAAACGTATTATATTGAAACCGGAGTAATTTGAAATAACCTGAACAAGCAACCTTTCAAAGGGCATTCCGCAGTAACTCAATTTCTCTTTGAAATCAAATTCGACCCATACCCCTTCGCTTACGGCCTTGCGCGTTTCGTTATCCAAACTTACGCCGAATGCCGGCATTTGCCGCGAGTCGGCAAGCATGTCCTTAATTCCGTCTATTACAACTTTGAACTTCGGCTGTTCCGGCGACAATTTCAAAGCGAAACCGTCGCGATAAACGCCTATTTCTTTTACTTCATCAAAAACCTGAATTACAGTCATTTCCATAAGAACTATTTTTTAACAATTCGGAAAAATTATACCTTCTTTGCAGAAAGATAATCATCGATTGCCTTTGCCGCTTTTTTGCCGGCGCCCATTGCCAAAATCACGGTCGCCGCGCCCGTCACGGCGTCGCCGCCGGCATAAACTCCGTCTTTTGAAGTTTTTCCGGTGTTTTCCTCTACGACTATTCCGCCGTGTCTGTTTACTTCCAAACCGTCGGTAGTGTTTTTGATGAGAGGATTCGGACTTGTGCCGATAGCCATTATAACGCAATCAACATCTATGACATACTCGCTTTCGGGAATCTCTACCGGACGCCGCCTGCCTTTTTCGTCAGGCTCGCCCAGCTCGCATTTTATGACCTTGATTCCTTTTACAAATCCGTTTCTGGGATCACGCCTGTCGTCGGGATTATTATATCCGAGAATTTCCACGGGGTTGCGAAGAAGCTCAAATTTGATACCCTCTTCCTCGGCATGTTCGACTTCCTCTTTTCTCGCCGGAAGTTCTTCCATAGAACGACGATAAATTATATAAACTTCGGCGCCCAATCTCAACGCCGTGCGCGCCGCATCCATTGCAACGTTACCGCCGCCGACTACCGCCACTTTTTTCGCGTGCATAATCGGCGTTTGAGAATCGTCCTTATACGCTTTCATAAGATTGGAACGAGTCAGAAATTCGTTTGCCGAATATACTCCTTTCAAGGACTCACCCGAAATCCCCATAAAGCGAGGCAATCCGGCGCCGCTTCCTATAAACACAGCCTCGTATCCGTCATCGAAAAGTTCGTCCACCGTAAGCGTTTTACCTATAACGACGTTTGTTTGAATATCTACTCCGTATTTTTTGAGAGTTTCCACCTCTTTTTTTACAATATCTTTGGGAAGGCGAAACTCCGGAATACCGTAGACAAGCACGCCGCCGGCGAGGTGGAGCGCCTCGAAAACGGTTACCTTATATCCTTTCTTCGCAAGGTCGCCGGCACAAGTAAGTCCCGAAGGTCCCGAGCCTACTACCGCCACCTTGTGTCCGTTCGGAACGGGAGCTGCTGTCTCACCGGAAAAATTTGCGTTATGATAATCCGCCGCAAATCTTTCGAGCCTGCCTATTCCCACGGGCTCGAATTTTATGCCAAGAGTGCACTTGCTCTCGCACTGCGTCTCCTGCGGACAAACTCTTCCGCAAACCGCCGGAAGAGATGAACTTTCGGTAATTACTCTGTATGCTCCCTCAAAATCTCCGACCTTCATCTTCGATATGAAATCCGGTATGGAAATATTTACCGGACACCCCTCGACGCACGGACGGTTTTTGCAGTTTAGACAGCGTTGCGCTTCGGCGATTGCCGTCTCCTCGTCATAACCCAACGCCACCTCTTTGAAATTGTGCGCGCGGATTTTTGCGTCCTGAACGGGCATTACATGTTTTTTATGTATCAGGGCCATCACTCTACCTCCTTTTTAAAGAGATTGCAGAAATTTTCCCTTTCGCGTTTTTCAAACTCCGCATACATCGAAGAACGAGCCATCGCCTCGTCGAAATCCACTTCGGAGCCGTTGAAATCGGGCCCGTCCACACAGGCAAATTTTGTCTTGCCGCCAACCGTGAGCCGGCATCCTCCGCACATACCCGTGCCGTCAATCATTATCGGATTCATCGAAACCACAGTCGGCACATTAAACGGTTTAGTGGTCGCCACAACAAATTTCATCATTATCAGCGGCCCTATCGTTATAACCTCGTCATATTGTTCGCCGCCTGATATTGCCTCCTTCAAAGGAACGGTAACAACCCCCTGTCTGCCGTAACTTCCGTCATCGGTCATAATCGTAAGTTTATCGGAGCATGCTTTGAATTCATCTTCCAATATCAGTAAATCTTTATTTCTGAATCCTATTATGGAGTGAACGATTGCCCCCTGCGCGTGAAGTTTCTGCGCAACCGGCAGAGCTATCGCGCAGCCTACGCCGCCGCCGACTATACATACTTTTTTAAGTCCTTCGGTTCGAGTCGCACAGCCGAGAGGTCCGACGAAATCGGAGATATACTCCCCTTCATTTTTTTCGTTCAACCGCATGGTAGTGCCGCCTACGATTTGAAAAATAATTTTGACGGTGCCTGCTTCCCTATCGAATCCGGCGACCGTAAGAGGTATTCTCTCTCCATCCTCGTCTACGCGCAGTATAATAAACTGCCCTGCCTGAGCTTTTTGGGCTACGAGCGGAGCGTAAATATCCATCATCGTGACGGTCGGATTCAACTGTCTTTTAGTCAGAATTCTGTACATTGCTTTAAACCTTTTTATAACTTTTTATACGTTTAATCAGATAGAACGGATAAGGCGAATCAAATTCCGTTGCATATACAGTTTTACGTACGATCCCCTGTTGGAGATGATTGTGCGAACCTAACGGCGCAGTTACGACATCGCCTACTTTGACTTCTTTGAAGTCGCAAAGATACCAATATGTCAATCCGACGACATTGGGGTCGTCTACAAATTCAACTGCCGTAAAATAGTACATATCCAACATAATTGATTTAATTATAACAATTTATATAGTTAATTGCAAGAATTTAAAGAAAAGTTTTGTGAAAACGATAAAAACGGACGCATCAAATGCGTCCGCTCAATCAAAAAAGTGAACTTTAATGAAAATTTAAATTAAAATCATTCGTACTCTACAACGTCGGTCCAACGTCGAAGCAGTTCTTTTTCGTTTTCTTCCGCTTTCACAAGTCGGCTTGCTGCCACTATCGGCATCCATCGTTGCACATACTGAACTGCCGTATCGCTTTTTTTGCAATATAAATACAGATATTTTTCGGCAAGATTTGCTTTGCCGTTTAAATAAAAGAGCATATAGGTACGCGCTACGTCAGCCGAAGAATTTCCCTGCGTAACGTGTGACCAATCTATAATATACGGTGTTCCGTCAGACGTAATAACAATATTCGTAGGATTGAAATCGCCGTGACACAGATTGTTGTGTCGAGGCATCGAATCCAGACGGGTATGCAACTCGTAACGAGTCGTGGCGTCGAGATCCGTCTGCGATATTTTAGCGTTGAACTTTTCCCTCATTCTGTTTAGCATCGGAACCTTGCGCCGAAGGACATCGATTTGGAGATTTATAAAAAAGTCGAGATATTCATCCTCTTTTTCCGGATAAGAATCCATAAGCGATTGAAGCGTTGCTCCCTCTATGAAATCGAGTATTATAGCCCAATTCCCTCCTACGGCTTCTACCGAACGAAGTTTCGGGATGTTCAGGTCGGTTTCCTCCACCCTTGCATGATTCAGAGCCTCGTTGAGAATGTCCGCTTTGGAAAATTCGGCGTCGAATCTCTTTATTAAGCAATCTCCTCTTCGCAGAATCTGCTTATGTTTGCGTGATAAAATCAGTTCTTCGTCATTCATTTTTCACTCCTTCTCCCCCATAATAGGCATTTAGATACATCTGTCTTATTTCGGCAACCAACGGATAACGGGGATTTGCGCCCGTGCATTGGTCATCAAAGGCGTTTTCCGACATTTCGTCAAGTTTTTGCAAAAATTCATTCTCGGCAATGCCGTATTCTTTTATTGAATTTTTAATTCCTATATCCTTTTTCAGGTTGTCAACGGCTTCAATCAGCGCTTCGACTTTTTCGTCGTCGGTTTTGCCTCCGAGGTGAAGGGCCTCGGCTATCTCGGCATAACGGCCTTTCGCATGCGGATATGAGTATTGGCTGAAAGTACCCATCTTTGTCGGAGCGTCGGCACTGTTGAATTTTATCACTTCATCCAAAAGTAAAGCGTTCGCAATTCCGTGAGGCAAATGAAAAAAGGCGCCGAGTTTGTGCGCCATAGAGTGACACACCCCCAAAAATGCATTGGCAAACGCCATGCCGGCTATTGTGGCGGCGTTCGCCGTCTTTTCGCGAGCCGTACGGTCCGCGCCGTTACGATAAGCCTTCGGCAGATACTCAAATAAAATTTTCAAAGCGTGAATTGCAAGCCCGTCGGTAAAATCGGTCGCCATTAAAGACACATAGGCTTCGACGGCATGAGATACGGCGTCGATACCGGAAGCGGCGGTCAGACTTTGCGGAGCAGACATATGCAAATCGACGTCAATTATCGCCATATCAGGCATTAACTCATAGTCTGCAAGAGGGTATTTTACACCCGTTTTATCGTCCGTAATCACGGCAAAAGGAGTGACCTCAGACCCTGTGCCGGCCGAGGTGGGAATTGCTACGAAATAGGCCTTTTCGCCCATCCTCGGAAAGGAGTATACCCTTTTTCTTATATCCGAAAATCGCATTGACATATCTTTAAAATTTACTTCCGGATGTTCGTACAATACCCACATTATTTTAGCGGCGTCCATTGCGCTGCCGCCGCCGAGAGCAATTATGACATCCGGCTTAAAAGAAGTCATTAGTTTTGCCCCTTCTTCGGCGCTTTTGAGCGTAGGGTCGGGTATTATGTCTGAAAAAGTACTATGCAAAATGTTTAAATCGTTTAATTTTTGAGTAATTCGAGCCGTAAAACCGCTTTCCGAAAGAAATTTATCGGTAACAATAAACGCTCGTTTTTTGTTCAGTACCGTCTTTAATTCTTCTAAGGCAACGGGCAGACACCCACGTTTTAAATACACTTTTTCAGGTGAACGGAACCACAGCATATTCTCCCTTCTATATGCTACGGTTTTTATATTCAATAAATTCTTTATTCCCACGTTATCCGAAACGGAGTTTCCTCCCCAACTGCCGCAACCCAAAGTAAGCGACGGTGCAAGACGGAAGTTATATAAATCTCCTATTCCTCCGTGAGAGGACGGAGTATTAATAAGAATACGGCAGGTTTTCATTTTCTCCGAAAATATTCTAATCCTTTCACTGCCTGTTTGTTCGTTTATATAAAGCGAAGAGGTATGACCTATCCCTCCGTCGGATATTAGTTTGTCGGCTTTCAAAAGCGCCTCCTCAAAGTCTACGGCTCTATACATTGCAAGCACAGGCGATAACTTTTCATGAGCGAATTCCTCCGTCAAGTCTACTTTCTCCACTTCTCCTATCAATATTTTTACATTTGGTGGCACGTTTACGCCTGCAATCTTTGCAACTCTTTCGGCGCTTTGCCCTACGATTTTTGCATTTACGGAGCCGTTTATAATTATTGTCTTGCGCACCTTTTCAAGCTCAGCTTCGTTCAGAAAATAACAGCCGCGCGAAATGAATTCCTTTTTTACTCTGTCATAAATTTTATCTGCCACTATAACCGATTGCTCGGACGCGCATATCATTCCGTTATCGAAAGTTTTTGAATGAATGACGGAGTTTACCGCAAGTAAAATGTCGCAACTCTCATCAAAAATTGCGGGAGTATTGCCGGCCCCCACTCCTATTGCCGGTTTACCGCTCGAATACGCCGCCCTTACCATTCCGGAGCCGCCGGTAGCCAAAATGGTGTCCGACTCTTTCATCAGTAAATTTGTCATTTCCAAAGTAGGCGCGTCTATCCAACCGATTATCCCTTCCGGAGTGCCAGCCTCGACAGCCGCTTCATAGACGACCTTGGCGGCGGCGATAGTGGAATTTTTTGCACGCGGATGAGGACTTAAAATACAGCCGTTGCGCGTTTTGAGGCACAGCAAAGTTTTAAATATCGCCGTAGACGTGGGATTTGTAGTTGGAATTATAGCGGCAATAACTCCGATAGGGTCTGCATACTTTGTTATGCCGTAAACAGGATCGTCCTCGATTATTCCGCATGTTTTTTCATTTTTATATTTGTTGTAAATATACTCCGAGGCAAAATGATTTTTTATTACCTTGTCCTCCATCACTCCCATGCCTGCCTCCTCGACCGCAAGCCTTGCAAGAGGAATCCTTGCCATATTTGCCGCAGTTGCGCAGGCCTTGAAAATCGCGTCCACCTTTTCCTGTGAAAAAAGCGAATATTCTTCTTGCGCTCTCTTTACCTTGCCTATTACGTCGAGGAGCAACTCCGGACTGTCGCAAATTTCATATTTCTTTTTGAATTGCATTGAATCCTCCTTTTAAATTAATATGTGTATAAAAAGGAAAATTTCTTGCAGTCTGTCAAAACAGAAAATTTTAATTTTCTTTCAGAAAATATCATAGAGTGGCTTCCGACTTTGCCTTTTCTATCAATTAATTTTTGATTCGAAAGAGCAATTATCGCTTGACAAAGATAATTTAATTTATTATAATTTTTTTACTTTTGCGGACGTGGCGAAATTGGCAGACGCGCAGGTTTCAGGTTCCTGTGGGAGACCATGGGGGTTCAAGTCCCTTCGTCCGCACCAAGTCTTAATAGCTTGAACTTCTTTACTATAAAAAAGACGTTCGGGCTATTTTGCTATATTGAGGAATTTAAAAATTTCCATAAATGAAAATAGAGCCGATAGAGCGTGATTGCTCTATCGGCTCTGCCGTTATTTGTAGGTTTATTATCTTCGGCTCAACCTAAAAATTTACTATACTAAACACTTATATACCGCACGTTTTCGGCGGTTTCCTATCTGCCGTCATATCTTTTTTAGACGGTCAATCCCTGTACTGTTTAACGGGACTCTTTATTATTGAGTTTTTTATTCAGTTGTGTTTTTTGCCATTCGGCGTAATCTTTTTGTCCCTGCTCGGACGACAGGTATTCCTGAAAAATAGGTAATAGAACTCTTGCAAGAGATTCAAGCTGATAATCAGGAATATCAAAATCCGATTTAGGCGTAGCCTTTTTTCTCGACATTATGTACTCATAATAACCTCCATAAATACTTCAATTAGAAATTTTCATTTCACGTAATTTTATCCGTAAGATTTTAGCCCGTTAAGGGCAAGCGTCACGACGTAGCTTTATTTAATCGACTAAATCGGTTATTTCGTCCACTTGCTGTTGTTAGAGGAAGTGGACGGTTTGGTTTTTTGTTCCTTTCGCTCGGTGGCAAGTCTTTGTAGTTGCGTTAACTCGTCAGGGGCAAACTCCTTTAATTTTATAAGAATTTCTGCACTTCGTTTGTATCTCTCGGCTTCTTGTTCTTTTTGTTTGAGAAGGCTGAATATGTAATCCCTGTCCTTACCAACAATTTGCAATTGCCTTGCTTGTTCGGCGTTAGTTGTGCGAAGCGAAACAATTTCTTTTTCTGCGTCCTTTCTCTTTTTTGGGATAGGTTTATTCTTGGCATCTTCTACAACTTGAACGATTTGTGTTAAATCGTCTAACTCGGCTCTCTTTTTCTCGGTCTGCTCGTCGATTTTTCGTTCACGTTGCTCTGCGCCTTCGATAATCTTCTTCGCCTTGAACTCTGCCGTGGAAAGATGTTTTGTCTGACTGCCTTCCTTGCCGCGTTGCAATCCCCATTTTCTGCCGATATTCTCGTGAAGTTCGGTTTGCAGTTGCGCGAGCTTTTGTCTATCGAAAAGACTTTTACTGCTCAATCGTCCTTCATTAATAGGGATAAAGTTTAAGTGCATATGCGGCGTGGTTTCGTCTCTATGTACGACTGCGGAAATCATGTTTTCTTCCCCGTACTTGTCCGAAAAGAACTTTACACAGTCCCTGAAAAACTCGTCAATCTCCCACGGGTTTAGCCTCTTGAAAAACTCGCCGTCCGACGTCACAATAAAAGAGTTCATCAGGATAGCGTCTGAACGAATTTTGCGTTTTAACTCCAACTCTGACAACCTCTCGTTGATTATTTCCATATAACTTTTCCTGGGCAATATAAGGTGATAATTGAGGTGCGTTCGGGAGCTGTCTATCTGCGGATTGCTCGCCTGATACGTTTCGTCTCTTTCGTTTTCCTCCTCGACAGGGCTGACTTCCTGCCTTTTGTATTTTTCCATATGACATACTAAATAACTGATTTTCTTGTCCTCCTAATATTTTATTTTTTAGTGGTTAAAAAGCCTCGCAGAGCGAACGGAACTTACAAAGTAAGTGTAGTGAGTTACACTTACGCCCATTTGTAAGTTGATTTTCTCGCTCTGCTCGTTTTCGTTTTGGTTTGCATTTTGCTCGCATTTGGCTTGCGATTGGTTGCCTGAATTAAGGCGGTCTGATTGTCATTTGCTTGCTCATAAATTCCTCCAAATTGATTTTTTAATATCTGCTTAACCACCACATAGTAGTGGGTTAATGCCGAAAAAAGAAAATGAAAAAAGTCGCTGAAATCCTTAACGTTTCACCGACTTGAACCTTATTTAGCAGGTTTAATTGCTCTCTGGTGGTTAGTCATTCTATTGTGATGCCGACTGTTGAATACGCTCTCGCGCCCCGACATCTAAAATTGTACGCAAATAAAACCCATAATCGCGCGTCCAAAAATGCGAGATAAAACAGGCTCAACTCCATAAAAAGAGTACACTTAAAAAAGCCTTTCATCGCACATCTTTTTCAAGCAAAGAGAACGTCGGCTTTTTCGGAAAAATTGTATCACAAAAAAGCCCCTCATTGCCTGACGAAAAACAACAACCATACAAGGGCTTTACACGTTCAAAAATTTGTACGCTTACAAAGCCCATAACGGCTCGTCTTTCAGACGGCTCGGGTGCAGCGCAATACGCGCTGAAAACCTCGCGGGCAAATCCCGCTCTACTGCGCAGAAAATTCTGCTCCCCCTCTGTAAGAGGAGAACTACGCCATACACATTTCAAAGTATGGCAAAAGAGTACAGGCGACATCTACACCTGTACTCTTTTATTATATCATATCTATTTCCGTTTGTCAATAAAATACAAACATTTGTTCGTATTTCGATGCTAAAATTTGATTATACGTGTTGCAATTTTATTCTGAAATGTTTTATCATGTTCGACAAAAATCATTGTGGGCCGAAACTGCATGAGCAAATTTTCAATTTGAATACGCGAATAAATATCTATAAAGTTCAAAGGTTCATCCCAAATATATAGGTGTGCTTGTTGGCAAAGACTTTTAGCGATCAAAGCCTTTTTTTTCTGTCCTTCCGAAAAGTTTGTTATATCTTTTTCAAATTGTTGTCTTTGAAACCCCATTTTATGAAGAATGGCCTTAAACAAACTTTCATCTATATGCTCCGAAAACGCAAAATCGGAAAGTGTACCCCGTAAGTGTGATGTGTCTTGCGGAACGTAAGAAATAGTAAGATTTGAACCTCTTTCTATTATCCCCAAATAATCTATTGAATGTCCGTACAACAATTTTAATATACTGCTTTTACCGCAACCGTTTTTACCTTCAAGGGCAATTCTATCTCCACGCATAATATCAAATGTTACAGGCTTACATACCTTGTTATTGCCATAAAACGGTACAACGTCAGAGAGAGAAATTAACCGTTCAGAACGGTATGTCAATGGTGAGATTTTGAGACCGCTTTCAATTTCAACATTTTTGAGCAATGTTGATTTTTGCTCAATTTCTTTTTGCTGCCTTGCTTCTACATCCTTCGCTCTTTTCATCATCTTGGCTGACTTATGGCCTATATATCCCTTATCTGGTTTTAATCCGGAATCTAAAATGCCATTTTTTGTTTTTTCTACCTTATTTGCCCAATTTGCGGTGCGTTTTGTCGTTTCTTGCAGCCGTTGAATATCGCTTTGTAATCGACTGTTTTGTCTGCGTTCAAAATCTTGCTGACGTTCAAAATTTTCCATATAAGAAGAATAGTTTCCGCTTTGAACTTCAATATTGGAACGATTGATGGAAAGCACATGGTCGATACAACCATCCAAAAAACATCTGTCGTGGGATACTAATATAAAACTTTTTTTCTTGCGCAAATATGCTGAAACTAACTCTCTTGCTCGCATATCCAAATGATTGGTAGGCTCGTCTATAAGCAAGAAATGCCCTTCATTCAAGAACAGTGCTGCAAGTAAAACCTTTGTCTGTTCTCCATTTGATAAAGTATCAAATGGTCTGTATAAACAATTTTCATCCACTTCCAAATAGGATAATTCACGCATAATTTGCCATTCTTCGGCTATAGGACAAATTCCCTGTAAAATAGAATTTGTTATTTTGCTTCTATCTGGTACACTGTATGGAAAATAATCAAATTGAACGGAAGATGTTATTTTTCCTTGATATTCATATTTACCTTGCAAGATATTCAAAAAAGTTGTTTTTCCTCTGCCATTTCTGCCAATAAAACCGAGTTTCCAATTCGTATCTATCTGAAAACTGACATTTTCAAATATATTATCGAAGCTCGATGGGTAGGCAAAAGTAAGATTTTCAATTTTTATGACTGACATGGATAAAAAACCTCCTTAAAAGTAAAAAAGAACTATGAGAAAGTAATCTCTCATAGTTCGGTAAATGCTCAAAATAATTTTATACTTATATTTGAGATATAGACAGATTTCACTTTCTTGCAATAACGCAAATCACAAAAGCATAACTACTTTCGAAATTTGCAATATAATGATTTAGCAAGAAAATTTAATCACTCCGTTCACCTCAAACATTTTCTATGCCACAGTATACCATAACAATTCAATTTAGTCAAGCATTTATTAGAGAAGTTTTAGAAAATAATTCTATTTTCATATTGATTTTAATTTAGAAAAAGTATATAATAAATACTCGAGGATATCAATAATGAATAATACAATTGGAAACAGATTAAAGACATTGCGCGAGAGCATCGGAAAGTCACAATCATTTATTGCAAAAGAGATTGGAACAGTAGCACAGCCAGCAATTTTTCGTTATGAAAGTGGTCAAAGCGATGTTCCGAATGCTATTTTATTGTGGTACGCCGATTATTTTGACGTTTCTCTCGATTATATTTTCGGCAGATGCGACAATCCGCAGGGGAAGTTATACGACTATCAGCCAAAGGTCTTGAAAGACAATAAGCAAATGCAGGAGCTTATTGAAATGTGTTTTGATCCCAACTCTCCCGCAAATGCGAAATTGAAGCAAACGCTTTTACGCCTTATGGAGGAACAGAACAAATGAGAGCCGTAATTTATGCACGTTATTCGTCAGATAACCAAACGGAAGCCTCGATTGAAGGTCAGCTTAGAGAGTGTATGGAATACGCCACCTATAACGATATTCAGGTCATCGGCAATTACATAGACCGCGCCTATTCTGCAAAAACAGACAACCGCCCTGAATTTCAGCGAATGATAAAGGACAGCTACAAGCACGCTTTCGATTGTATAATCGTGTGGAAGTTGGATAGGTTCTCCCGTAACCGATACGACAGCGCACACTATAAGGCTTTGCTCCGTAAAAACGGAGTAAAGGTCGTGTCTGCAAAGGAAACGATAGCCGAAGGCTCGGAAGGCATACTTTTAGAAAGTGTTTTGGAAGGCATGGCGGAGTTCTATTCCGCAGAACTAGCCGAAAAGGTTACACGTGGTATGAAAGAAAACGCCTTAAAAGGTCTTTGGAACGGCGGAAATACTCCTTTCGGGTATGTGGTCAATACGGAACGCAAGCTCGATATAGATTCGAAAGCCGCTCCTATCGTTGCCGAAATATTCAAAATGAGCAACGACGGAAAGACGGTAAAAGAGATATTCAATATAATGTCCGAGCGTAAAGTTACCCGTTCCAACGGCAAGCCCTTGCGGTATAACGCCATTCGGTATATGCTTTCCAACAGAGTTTACATAGGCGAATACAGTCATATGGGTGTGGTAATCAAAAACAGCGTACCGCCGATTGTATCGGAAGAACTTTTCAACGCCGTACAGTTAGAACTTGCCAAGAACTCGAAAGCGCCGGCAAGACACACGGCGGATGACGATTATCTTTTGACGACCAAACTCTTTTGTGGGCGTTGCGGCGCAATGATGGTTGCGCAGGCAGGGACGAGCGGAACGAAAGGCGTTGTTTATCGGTATTATGCTTGCGTTCGGCAGAAGAAGCACGAATGCGGCAAAAAGCCTGTAAGCAAGACCAAATTAGAAGATTTTATCGTCCACAAGACAATGGAATTTCTCCGTGACGACGGCGTGATAGAGAGGTTATCGGCAAAGCTGTATGAGTTGCAATACACGAAAAGTACCTTGCTACCCAAATTACAGGAGCAGTTAAAGCAAAAAGAAAAAGAGATTGAGAATATCGTCAACGCCGTACAGAAAGGCTATGCGACGGAAATTCTCTTAAAGCGGCTTGCAGAGCTGGAAAAAGAACAGAACGAACTCAACGACGCAATCGCCAAAGAGCAGTTAAAAGCCCCGATATTCACGCAAGACCATTTCAGAATGGCTCTCAATAATTTCCAAAAGATAGATATATCCACGCAGGACGGAAAGAGAAAGATAATAGACGCATTTATCAATTCGATTTATCTGTACGACGACCATATGAAAATCGTCTACAATGCAAACGGTAAAGAAGAAACCGTATCGCTTGAAGAACTCGAAAGTTCAATCTTGTTTTCAAGCGGTGCACCAAGTCAGTATAATCCGAACCAAATACTCGTAACGAGTGAATGGTTCGGATTTACTTTTTATTTATGAGTGCCGCCTGCTACTTGCGTTTGCCTTGTTTTTATGGTATAATTGTAGCGTTACGAAGCAACCGATTTGCGGTTATATAACGAGAAGCAAAGTAGAGCGCGAAATTGATCTTTGAAGGGAACAATTATGAGGAAAGCATTATCTGATATGACATTAGAGGAATTGTGGGAGCTGTTTCCCATATTCCTTACCGAACATAAAAAAACGTGGAACAAGTGGTATGAAAACGAGCAAATAAGGCTGTACAGCTTTTTGCCCGCAGAGAATATCATCATCAATCATGTTGGAAGCACAGCTATCAATGGGATATGGGCAAAACCAATTATTGACATTCTTGTAGAAATCCCAAAGTCCTTGTCTATGGACAAGGTTAAGGAGCTTTTAGTTTGTAACGGCTATATATGTATGTCAGAAAATAAAGACAGAAAATCTTTTAACAGCGGCTATACAAGTGAAGGATTCGCGGAAAAAGTATTTCATCTTCATCTTCGCTATGAGGGGGATAACGATGAACTCTATTTCCGCGACTATATGAATGAAAACCCCTTACTGGCAAAGCAATATGAAGAATTGAAGCTCTTTCTTTGGAAGAAGTTTGAACATGACAGGGACGGATATACGTCTGCTAAAGCGAATTTTGTAATCGAACAGACCAAAAATGCAAAAGAATATTATGGGCAGAAATATAGGCGAGGTTAAATTTGAATTTACCAAAACGGACGACAGGCATCTATACCATAGGTATAGCACACTATACTTATTGCGCTACGCTCCATAAGTTCCGTGTGCCCTGCGGGGCTGTTTAGTCCACGCAAGGAGAAAGGGTTTTAGGGGAAATCTTCCCCTAACGAGGACGACGTTAGTCGAGCGGTTGGCTTGCCAAATGCGTACCTCGCCATTCCAAATCCAAGCCGAAAATATTTTCGGATATATGACGAGAACTGTCATATTTGCCGTGATACAATATCCCCGAACAAGGAGGTGAAAAACGTAAATGAAAGCCGTGATTTATGCCCGCTATTCAAGCGACAACCAAAGAGAAGAAAGCATCGAGGGACAGCTCCGCGAGTGTATGGAGTTTGCCGACCACACGGGAGTTACCGTTGTCGCCTCTTACATAGACCGCGCATTTTCGGCAAAGACGGACAACCGCCCCGAATTTCAGCGAATGATAAAGGACAGCTACAAACATCTTTTCGACGCTATCATAGTCTGGAAGCTCGACCGCTTTGCCCGTAACCGTTACGACAGCGCACACTATAAAAACCTCTTGAAAAAGAACGGCGTAAAGGTCATCTCCGCAAAGGAAAGTATTTCGGAAGGCTCGGAAGGAATCTTGTTGGAGGCTATGCTCGAAGGAATGGCAGAATTCTATTCGGCAGAACTTTCGGAAAAGGTCATCAGAGGCTTGACGGAGAACGCCTTAAAATGTAAAGTCAACGGCGGGCAAGTTCCGTTCGGATATATTATCAACGCCGAACAAAAGTTAGAACCGGACAAGACTACTGCCCCTATCGTCGAAGAAATCTTCAAAATGTATTTGGACGGAAAGCGTATCAAAGAGATCGTTGACTATCTGAACGCAAAGAAGATCCGCACGAAGTTCGACAAACCGATGTCGATCAATATCGTGCAATATATGCTTTCCAACCGAAAGTATATCGGGGAGTTCAGATACAGGGATATAACGATACCCGACGGTATTCCCGCTCTCGTGGACAAATCCTTGTTTGAAGCCGTGCAAGAGCAACTGCAAAAGAACAAGAAAGCGCCCGCAAGACACAAGGCAGAGGACGACTATCTTTTGACGACACGCCTATTCTGCGGAAAATGCGGGGCGTTTATGGTCGGAGAAAGCGGAACGAGCCGAAGCAAGGAAGTTCATCATTACTATAAATGCGCAAAGGCAAAGAAACACGCCTGCGACAAGAAAACCGTCAAAAAAGAATGGATAGAAGATTTTGCGGTGCGCAAGGCTTTGGAAGTTCTGAATGACGAAGAATTGACTTCCTACCTCGTGGACAAGATATATTCCCTGCAATCGGAAGATAATCCGAGGCTGCCGAGGTTGAAAGAGCAATTAGCGGAAACGGAAAAGAAGATAGAGAATATCTTGAACGTCATAGAGCAAGGCGCGGTGCTGCCGTCCGTTCAGAAGCGGCTATCCGAACTCGAAGAACGGAAAAACGATGTCGAACTTGCGATTTTACAGGAAGAAATCAAAAAACCGTTCCTTACAAAAGAGCAAATCGCCTATGCTTTCGAGAAGTTCAAGAAGCTGGATATATCCACGAGGGAAAGCAAACAGAAACTCATCGACTGCTTTATCAATGCGATTTATCTCTATGATGACAAAGTAACTTTCATTTTTAACTATAAAAACGGAACGCAAACGGTCAGCCTTGACGAGCTTTCGTGTTCGGATTATAATTGCCTCGGTGCACCAAGTGTGAATAGCCCGAACGTTCTTTTTCGTAAAAAGAACGTTCGGGCTATTTTGCTTTATGGAAGAGTTTGATAACTTTTTATAATAAAAAATAAACCCTAGCACAATTGTGAGGTGTATCCCGAGTTAAAAATAGGTGATACACTTCATCTTGGATTAAATTAAGGCTCCCATTCGACGAAAAATTGTTTAGAAAAATAATTAGTTACAGAATATGAATTATCATGAAAAGTTCTTCTGCTTATTTATAAATAATATTCTAAGACTATTGCTTAGATTGATTTATACAATAAGTTCGTTGTTGATTAAAAGGATACTATGTAGTAGCATCTGTTCATCATTATGAGGAATTTTAAGCAAGCCCAAATTCCATTTTTGTGCAAGAAAGAACGCTCTGGATTTTATTATAATCTTTGTTAATTTACAGTAATTATTATCTTTTACAAAAACATTTCCATTCTCTACATAGTTGGAACCATAACATGTCGGACAAATAGATCTAATACAGCACTTTCTACATTTTATTGGTAATTGTGCGCAAGGTATTATTGTATTTTTTAAACAATCTCTAATCTCGTTAAGATTACAGTTGGCTATAGTCAAGGGCATAAAAAAATGACAAGGATATAAAATACCATTTACGTCATATGCTCGCATATGAGAGCCAGCACCGCACCATTTAGGAATATAATTTTTCTTATTATAATAACTAATGGATTTAATATCTCCATTTAATAACGAACATGGTTCTATTTCATTATTCTTCAGATAATAATCTATCAATTGATGTAGCTGATTTTCCAACATAGAAACAAAATCTTTGTTAGACCAATCAATTCCATATGCCAAATTCGCGTTTACTTTAAATCCATTATCGTGACAAAATTTTACCCCTTCAAAAAGAAAAGGCAAAGTTTCTTGAGAAACTGTCATTTTTATCGGTTGATAGGAATAATATTTTGAAAAGAACGATAAATCAATATTATTAAATGAATTGGACCTATTTATATTATGCATATGAGCATTACCATCTAAGCTCAAACCGCATGTAATATAATTTTTATATTTAATCAACCAATCTTGGATAGAACCATGAATCAACGTCCCATTGGTTGTGCAAAAAAATCTATACGGTTTCCTCCATTTCCGATGGACAACACATTCTACAATTTTTTTTAAAGTTTCGAACTCTAAAAAGGGTTCTCCTCCAAAAAATTCAAAAGTTATTTCCTTAGAAAAGTCATTTAGTCGAAACTCATCCTCAATAATATTAATAGCCATATCATATGACATATGGCTATTAGATTTTTGTTTTTCATAACAGTATGTACAGGACAAATTACATGTATTCGTCAGAGTCAACGAAATATTTTTCGAATTTTCGGAAATTTCCATTAGAACACCTTAATCCTCTCCTATACCAATGCATGTGCCTTTGCATGTACCTCCACAACACCCGCCACATCCGTCCGAGTAAAATTCGATTTTGTCGTTTTCAATATTGTCAATCAGTTCCCAATTAATAATATTAGAGATTTTTTCTTGTAGTTCCATACTTATATTAAACATAATACACTCCTTTATTATGACACTATTATATTAACATACTTTTTATTAATTGTCTATATTTTTTTATGAAAAAGGCGGGCAGAACTTGATTGTTCTGCCCACCCGCCGTTTTTTAGGTTTATGACATTCGGCGCAACCTCTCAAATCGTTTTCTACGATTACCTTAAAATTTATATACCGCCATACCTTGCGGTTTTACATATTCCCATATCTTTCAATGGGTATCCCGATACACTTTAATGGGACTCTTCGTTTTGATTTTTATTATTCAGTTGTCGTTGTGC